>NZ_JBWKSD010000004.1:0-690950 GCF_059419605.1 Pseudoduganella sp. GW821-FHT05F09 | reverse complement strand
CCGATGGTGACAGTCGTCATCGCCGGAATGAACCCGATCAGCGTGCCGGCCGAGTTCAGGATCTTCCGGCCGAATGTAGAGCGCTCAGCCACGGTGAACAGCAGCGCGCACTTCAAGCACGTCGTTGCATCCGGCAGCGTCACGCTCTGCCCGAACGTCGTGGCGGTCAGCGATTGCGCGCCCGCGCTGCTGGAAGTCAGCGTGACGTTGCCGCTGGCGGCCGAGCCCCCGAGGCCGATCGGGCTGAGCTGAATATTCCAGTTCACGCCGTCCAGCGCGGGGTCGGTGCTGCCTGCCCCGGCACCGTTGCGGCGGTATGGCATGCGGCTGAGCGGCGACCAAACCACTACACCGTCGGCATATGCCGTGCCGGCGACCCACTTCGGGGCATTCGATGCGGCCTGGGACGCCCATGCAGACGACTCGGACGCCTGGGCGGAGGCAGCTGAGGCCTGCGCGCTGGCGTCCGCCGCCAGTGTGTTCGCATTCGTCTCGGCCACCGCCGCATTGAACTGCGCTGTGTACACAGGCTCGGCAGCGATGCGCGCCGCGTTCGCCTGGTCAAATTCCAGCTGCGTCATGCTGCGGTTCGGCGCCGGTTGCGGCATGGGATCTACATGTGTCACCATTAAATTACTCCATCAATTTTGAGGGCCATACGGGAGGTCGGCCAGTCAGCGATGACCGATTTGAATGTGTTCCGCTTGCCGAAGACGATGGTGTGCCCGAAGGTGGACTCTCCAATCCAGACCACGTTGCGCTGCCGGTAGTCGGCCATTTGGTCGACAGCCGTGTCGATCTGGTCGTTGTAGATCACGACGTCCAACGTGAGTACCTTCGAATACCCGCGCACTACAGTTTCGCTGGCGCCGTCCACGTCGAACCTCGTGCTGGAATAGTCCTTCTCCTCCAGGCCCAGGCCGTACTGGGTAAAGCCCAGGTCCGTCAGCGGACCGATGGCGCACATGCCGCACTTTGCAATGCCACCTGGCTTGTTGATCGAGACCGTTACGACGGCCTCCCAGTACGCGGGCAGGTCCAGCGCCACGAAGAAATTCTTCTTGCGAAGCTTGTTAAAACACCAGCCCCAGAAGCTGCTGCCAGAGTTCGGCAGGTCCAGGCTCGTGGTTTTGTCGTACACCAGGCCATCGGCGCCGCCGACCACGTGCACGTCGACAGATTCGCCCACCACGCCTCCAAGGTAGAGGCCCGTAGCGATCTGGCTGGGTGTCAGCTGAACGACGATTGCCTCAGGGTTTGTCGTCTGCGTGTTGTTGACCGAGTCGAACATCTTCCGGGCGTTGGTCGCACTGACCAGCGTCCATGAAAGAGGGCTACTGGCCGGCGCCTGCCCGATGGTGTTTGCTGTCAACGTGTGCACGCCGGACTGTGCGCCTGTCGTGTTGATAGCTGCTCCGCCCACTGTCGCCGCCAGGTTGAACGTGTTGGTTGCCGTCCCGACGACGTAGTACGTGGCGCCGGCAGTGAGGCCGGTGGGCAGCGCCCCGGTGGTGGTCAACTTCACCGGCTGACCATTGGCGAAGGTGTGCCCGGTCTTGGTCACTACACACGGACTCGCCACCGTCAGCGTGACCGTGCCGACGGTGCCCAGCAACTGCTGATAGATGTTGTGCGCATCGATCACGCGCTCGCCGGGTCCGTACACGCCGGTGAGACTGTATGCGGAATGCTCGTTCTCGGGGACGTTTGTCACCAACATCGCATCGGTGATCGTGATTGGATCCAGAACAATCATGCTGTCTCCTTAACGGCCAGCGGCACCTCGCCGCGCTGCGCAGCATCGAGCACATCCGCAGTCTCGCCGGTGTTTTTGGCAATTGCGTAGAGCGCAGCGTCGAGACGCTTTGCCATGTCGGCGTTCTGTTCACGCAGTGCGCGGACTTCGGCGACAATCTCGCTGGTCGACTCACTTTGCCGCGAGAATGGACGGTTCGATGCGGCCGGCGTGATCTTCTCGCCCTCGTGGATGAGGGCCAAGCCGGTGCGGGACACGTAGTCGGTGCCCTCGGCAAACGCCGGCACCTTCAGGCCGTACTGCGCCCCCAGCAGGCCGCCGGTCTGCGTCAGGCTGGCCGCCGCCTGGGCGCGCGCCAGGCGCAAGTCGAACGCGGTCACGGCATTGGCTTCGGCCAGGTCCAGCATGGCCTTGCTCAGGCCGGGCAGAAGCTTGGCGGCCTCTTGGTCGCCGGCCCTGGCCTGCGCCGTGGCGATGGCGAATGCGGATTGCGCGCCAGCGTAGGATTGCTGGCCGCTGCCGTCGATCAGCCCACGGATGCGCGCCACCTCATCGAAAATCGAGTCAGTAGCTGACTTCCACGCAGCAGTCAGCGCCTCAGCTGCACGCCGCGAACTTTCAGCGGCCTGCTGCTGTGCCTGAGCAATCGCTTGCGCAGCTGCCGATGCAGCTTGGTCGGCGGCCATCTTGTCCTGCAGATCGTAGTAGGCCTGCTTCGCAGCACGATTCGCCGGGTCCAGCGCTGCCAACTCGAGCGCGCGCAGGCCGGCAGTGTCGCCTTGCAGCTGCAGCACGTCGCGCCGGATGCCCGCACCTTCTGAGGCGACATTCGCAGCCTTCTGGGCCGCTGCTTGAATATCGTTTGCAGCCTTTGTCGCGGCATCAGCCAAGTCCTTCTGCGCATTGATCTGCAACTGCAATGCGGCAACCGTAGCTGGCATTGCATCCAACTCGAGCTGCCGCGCGCGGGCCAACTGCTCCGCCTCGGTGTGCGTCAGGTTGTACAGCTCGGTTTCCTTGGCTGCGTACTGGGAGGCCAGCGCCTCCTGGTCAGCAAGCTGCTTCTGGTACGCGGCAGTGCTCGCAGCGATGTATTCCTGCATACGCTGGTTTGCCGCAGCATCAGCATCGGCGCGCGTCTTGGCTGCAGTAACCGCTGCGGCATCCTCCGCCTTCAACCCGGCCAGGCGCTCGTATAGCGCGAGCGTGCTGGACTGCATGCCTGCCGTCTCTAGATCGCGAAGCTGCTGCTCCGTCATCCGTGCTTTCAGGATTGCGTCGATCTGCTGCTGATAGCCGGCGTTCGTGCTGGCGAGCGCATCGGCGGCAGCCTTTGCATCCGCCACCGCCTTGGCCTCCGCTTGCAGCGCTTCGCGGCGCTCGTACAGAGCAAGCGTGGTATCGGCCATGCCAGCCACTTCAAGCTTGCGCTGCTCGGACAGCGGCAGCGAAGCTTTCACCAGCGCATCGATGTCGGCTTGGATGCCCTTCTCGATTGCCACACGCGCAGCCACCGCATCGGCCGCCGCCTGCGTTGCAGCATCGATTGCGGCCTTCTCGGCCAGCCGCACCTGCAGCGAGTCGTAGAGGTCGACGTTGGTGGCCGCGATGGCAGCCTTTTCCTTCTCCTTATCGGACATGAAGGCTTGATCGTATTGCTTTTGCAAGTCGGCGCGCTCAGCGGCAATGTCAGCGGCCGAGCGCAAAGCGGCACTGGTCGCTTCGATGGCCGGATGCACTTGGGCGAACGCATCTTGCAAGCCCATCAGCGATGCATATTGTTTGGCGCCCGCCTCGGTGGTCAGGTCCAGGCCAAGCACGACCTGCTTGAATTGATCGCGAGTGTTGACGCCGGCAAGACCAAGGCCAGCCAAGGCCGCCTCGACTGCTTTCGCCACCGGTGCCAGACGCTCGGATTCGGTCAGGTAGTTCTGCGCGAAGCCCGACACGTTGGTAGAGAGCTGTTGCAGGCCGCCGGACAGTTCAATCAGCCGCTCGCGGGCGGCGATACTGTCAACGCCCACCGCACCAAACTTGAGGCCAATAGTGCCCAGCACCAAGTCCAGCCCGGCGTAGTTCGTGGCCAGGCGCTCCAGCGTTGCGCTGGCCGCCTCGCCCTCTTTGGAGAACTTCGCAAGACCTGGAACCAACTCGCCAGCCACGGCATCTGCTACGCCGGCGAAGAAGGCGCCGATGGCCTTCTCGTTCTCCGCTGCATCCTTGCCCAACTGAATATCGAATATCTGCGAGCGGCTGGAAATATATTCCGCGTTAACGCCCAGTGCCTCGGCATATTCTCGGCTGGCCCCAATGATGGCCTTGTAGGTACTGCCCAGACTGGTGACGGTTTCCATGTCAGCAGTTGCCGTGTCGATGCCGGACTTATCGGAACGAAGCAGTCCACCTTTTTGCGCCCACTTGCTATAAGTGCTGACACTAGCACCACCAGGGCCCAATTCGCCATAGATGCCACTGGCAGTCTGCGTCTTCGCACCCATCCCAAAGGTGCGATTAATTAGGCCGCTAATTGCACCTGCGATAGATCCGCCCAAAGGACCGCCAAAGTAGCTAGCGACTGCTGTAGCGATCTTCTCGGCTGCTTGGACGCCACTACCGGTCTGGTACTGGCCGGAGATCAGGCTATTGATGCCGGAACCAAGGCCGTAGCCAGCAAAAGTACTTCCTGCTTGACCGAGAATCGACGCGAGTTGACCGGGCGCGCCGCTGCTCATTGACAGGCCGAGCTTATCGAAACCAGTCTGTATTGATTTGGCGATCGCGTCCGACGTGCCAGTCCACAGAGAGCTTGCACTTGAGGCGAGGCCGGCCACGGATGAGCCACCGCCGGAAGCGCCCCGGCTGCCACCAATTGCGGCCTGGACAGCAGAGGCCATGCTGCCGTTGTCAATTGAAGTGCCAACGTTGACGAGCCACTTCTTCAACGTCATCTGGTAGAGCCAGTCGAAGAAGGTGTTTTTGAACGCGTCTTTCAGGCGCTGAGCTGCAGTCTTGCCGCCGTCGGCGATGCTCACAAACGTCTGGTGCGCGGTTTGCTCGATAGAACTCCAGAAGGCCTTCTGCTGCTCAAACACTTCCGACTTAATGACGCCTTCGCGCTGCGCCGCTGCGAGCTCGCGCATCTGCTGCGCGGACGCCATCATGGCGGCAGCTTCTTCCTTCCGAGCGTCATTCGCACCAATGGTGGCGGCGCGACTCTCCAACTGGAGGGCGTTCTGCTCGGCCAACCGCACGTTGTAATCGGCGATCTGCAGCTTGCTCATGCCGATTTGGGCGTTTGCATCGCGCTGGGCGCGCACCTGCGCTTGGAGCGACTGTAATTCTTCGGCGCGCTTGTCGCTCAGAGCCGCCAGATTGGCGGCAGCCTGCCGCGTGTCCTTGACATCCAGTTCGTAAATCTGATTCTTCAGCTGCACTTTGCGGGTGAGCGACTGCTCCTCGTTCAGCGCGATCTGCGCGCGCAGGGCTTCCTGGGCCTTCCTGTTTTCGGGCGAATCCGGCAACTGCTTCTGCAGAGCGATCAGTGCCTGCAGGCGCGCCTTCTCGCGGGCCAGCGCGGCTTGGTCAAGGGCTTCTACCTGTTCCGCATAGCCGATCTGTGCAGCGAGACTGGTTGCGATACCAGCGGCCTGCGCAGATGCGATAGCCATCGCTGAGCGCTTCGCAACTTCCTCCTCGATCTTTCCGCGCTGCTCCACCGCGGCGATCTGGTCGTTAATGCTCTTGAACGCAATATCAGCATATTTCTTGCGCACCTCGCCGACCTGGATGGCAATATCTGCATCAGATGCACCAGCATCCAATCCCTTCTGCCGGACCAGCGCGACATCCCTCTGCATTTGCAGTTCTCGCGTTAGGCCCTGTTCCTTTTGCTTCTGCCACGCAATATCAGCCTCATCCAGCTTCAAACGCCCCGCCTCGATAGCTGCAAGCCGCTTCTGCCAATCGATCTGCGCAATGAGGCTCGCCTCCTCCGCCAGGTTCTTCTTCAGCGAGCCACGATCCTCCGCATTGCCGCCGAAGGATATGTCCAAGGGCTTCTGACCCTTTTTAATGGCGGCCTGCACTTTTGCCAGCTTTTGCTCGAGCGTGTCCTCTCGGCCCACGTCCAGCATGGCGTCCCATGCGCCTTTTGCAACGCCGGTGATGCCGGCCCACGCGCGCTGCGCCAGGCCCAGATTCGCAATCAGCTTGTTCGAGCGCGAATCCATCGCATCGGCGTAGGCCTTCTGCGCCACCTCGCCCGCCTCTTGAATCTTCCCTTGCTCCTGCAGGGCCTTGATCTGGGCGTAGATGGAAGCGGTCAGGTAGCGGTATTGGTCGTTCAGCTTCTCGCTGGTCGCGAGCGGCGCCTTGCCCAGGTCGCCAAAGATCGTTGCCGTATCAGCAGCGCTCTGGCCGATTGCCTTCTGTACCCGAACAGCGGTTTCGCCGAAGCGCTGCAGGTTCTCAACGCCGACCCGGCCTGAGCCGGCGAGCGCTGCGAGCGCCTCTGCTGCGGCGCCCTGGGTGCCGATGGACTTGCTGATGTTGCGTGCCATATCGGACAACTGGTCCGATGTCGTACCGGCAGCATTGCCGGTCAAGATGAGCGCTCGGCTGTACGCTTCAGCCTCTTTGCTGCCCTGGTGATACGCAACACCCAGCGCAACAACTGCAGCCACCACGACGCTCAGCGGCGTGATCAACCCCGCAATGGTGCTGCCGAGCGCACGTGCGGCGCCGCCCACGCTGCCGAACATATCGCGCAACTGGCCACCCTGCTGGAACAGGACGGTGAGTGGCGACTGCCCACCCTGCAGCGACACAGCGATATCGGTCAACTGCGCCGGCACCCCGCGCAACGCCGCCGCCGTGGCGCGCGCTGACATCTGGACGCCATTCAGCGCAGACGACGCCCCGCCAAGGGAGGTGTTCGCGCGTCCTTGGGCGGTTTCCACCGCGCGCAGCTGTGCCAAATATGGCTCAAGAATTGCAGGGTCGATCCCGCGCTGCCGCGCCAGAACCGAGAAGTACTCGGAGCTGGAGCGCCCACCGGCCTCCATCGCCGCAGTCGTACGCTGGATGGACCCAATGAGGCTGCGCTGCGCATTCTCCACAGTTCGCGCGGCGCGATCCGCCCCATCGCCGACCCCACCAACGGCGCGGCCAGCACGGTCACCAGCAGCTGCGACAGTGGCGGACATGGTTGTCGCCTGCTGCCCGATCTCCTGGAATCCTTCGCGCGTGCGCGTCGTGTCGACGTCTGCAACAAGCTGGATGCGGCGCTCTTCAGTCATGGTTCCTCACTCTTGTTTTTCATTCATGGCGTCAAGCGCTGCAAATTCGAGAACGCGCACGTCTGCCTCCCACCGTTCGTACTCATCGGGGGATAGCGCCTTGCGGTCCAGCTTGTGAAACAGGGTGTTGTAGTCCAGGCCGAGGACGCCATTTGGGGCGGCGCGCCATTGGGTTTGCAACTCGCAGAAGAGAAGGAATACCGGCCAGTTCTCTGGCCAGACTTCTAGTTCGATCTCCCCTTGCGATTTCGCTATGGATGCGAGCCAAGGATTGCCTTGCGGCGACTTCTCCTTGGGTCGATATAGCTCGGCGCCGGCCTGCCTCAGTTTCCCAGGCGACCTTCCGTGATGGCTTCGCGGTAGGTATCGATGATGGTGGTAGCCGCCAGGGGCAGCTCGGCGACCAGTTGGCCCACCGCCTCACGGTCAAATGGGATATCCAGGTTCCAGTCAACGACGTTGTCCAGAATGAACGCCACCTGGCCAGCAGTCTTCTTCTCGTACATCTGGACCTGGCTTACGCCAAAGTCGATAGTCGGCAGCGGCGGTTCTGCGCCGTCGGCGGCAGCCAGCTTGCGCTGCTCCGTTTCTGCCTTGGCCGCATCCGAAATCGCCTTGATCTCCGCTTCGCTGGTACGCTTGATCTCGGCCAGCCGTTCGTCCATGTAGGCGGCGAAGTCTGCGCTGGTACGGTATTTGTAATCCACCTTGATGTGACCGACGGTGCCATCCAGCATTGGGAATTTCAGTTCTTTAGTGAACGATTTAGGGGTGCGGCCGAGGATAATTTTTGCCATGGTGTTCTTTCGCGGGTAGGTAAATGCCCGTGCCAGCCGCCGCGCCCGCGAAGGCGACAGCGACCGGCCGGTGCTCAGTTCAGGCTTGCGCCTTGGGAGGGGTTAGTACGAGATCGAGCGGCCCAGGAACGCCATTGCGACGTCGACCGTGTTGACCTGGTTGTTGTTCAGCTTGGGGAATTCCGACACGCTCATGTAGCCGTAGCCGTAGGTGATGGCGCCGCCATTCAGCACCTGCTTGAATGCCACCTTTTTCAGCGCGCGGCCGATCTTGACCATGGTCTTGTAGTTCGCGTTGCTGGCGTCGTGGCCCAGACTCACCGTGACGCTGGTGGCGTTGAAGCCGGTCGGGATCTTGATGGCGTTGCGCTTGGCCAGCGGAGCCACGTCGGTGAACTTCGGATCGCCGCCCGAGCTGCCGATGGTCAGCACCTGCGGCATTGCGACCCAGGTGCTGATTTTCTGCGTGGTACCGACGCCGGAGCCGGCTGGGAAGAAGTTGGTGTCGGACGCATCCAGGCCGTCGATGCTGTACGTGTCGGCGGTCAGCACGGTGACCTTGAACACCGCATCGGTCGCGTCCTCCCAGCCGATGTTGAACAGCAGTTCGTCGCCCGTGGTGTAGCCGTGCGCAACGCTGGTGGCCACGGCCGGGTCCGCGTTGGTCAGCGCCGTGATGGTCTTCGCGGGTGCGAAGGTCTGCGAGAACTGCTGCGAGCTGCCCTCTGGGAAGTTGTAAGCCATGGTGGCCCTTTCTATGGACGAAAAAAAACCGCATTTCTGCGGCTGGTTGCGCCCTGTGCGGGCAAGAAAAAGGCCCGCCGAAGCGAGCCTTGAATTGGATTCTGCCTACCTGTCGTGCCAAATACTGAAGTCCTGCCTGCTGCAGTACACAGGCACGTCCGCGTCGAAGTCGGACTGTGGCGCCGCCACTGGTTTCGCGACGAAGTCTGGTGACAGGATCAACGCGGCCTCGATGGCCTTGATCATCACCTTGGCCTCGGCGCGCGAGTCAGCCCAGACGTTGATCTGCATGACGGCGTTCTCTTTGCCCGGCACTTCCCTGCCCAGCGGCTTAATCGTGTCGCCACCGATTTGCTGGAAGGTGATGTAAGGGCGTGGCGTGGTTGGTGGCGCAAAGTCACCGAAGGCGCGTGGGCTGGATTGCTTCAGCAGCGCAACCAAAATGGATTCCAGCGTCATACGATCCGCTCCAACAGCACAGCCTTCGCCGCATCAGCCGCAGCGGTGAATTTCGAAACCACCTTCCGCACGAACGGGTTGGCGGCCACCTGGCGCGGCGCCGGCAACGGCACGTAGTAGGCATCCTTCACCGCCTGGGACGCGCTGCGCTTTGGGCGCGGTTTGCCGCGCATCTCCGGGCGCACTGCGGTGTACCAGCGCCCGTCGCTTCCGACATAGGTTTTGTACCGCTGGATGTAGCCGAACTCCACTAGCCCGCCGTGCGGCGCCTTGCGGTGATTCCAGCTCACGTGATAGGTGGCATGGCCAGGGCCGCTGTTCCGCGCCGAATAGGCTTGGTAGACGGCGCGATCCAAGTTGCCCGTGACGCGACCAAGTGCGGCCACGTTGGCCTTCACGCCGTCGTACAGGACCTGGGCGGCTGCCTGCGCCGCCGGCCGCGCCGCGTCCTCCGCCTGATCCCCCATCTGCTCCAACGTGGCATGCAGCCCGGATAAATCCACGCTCAGCATCCTCATACAACCACCTCGCAAACCAGGTCGGTGTGCACCTTGCGAACCAGATCGGGCAACACCGCCTTAATGTTGTAGATCACGCCGGCGTGCACGACGCGCATGCCAGCGTTCAGATCGGTCCGGTATCGGATGCGGATGGATTTTTTGACCACCGATGTCTCGGCACCGCCTTTAATCGTTTCAAGCCCGCCGGCGCCGCGAATGTCAGCCCAAGGCTCAGCGAACAAGTTCCACGTGGACGATGGCTGCCCTTCATCATCGCTGCCCACCACAGGAGCCTCAATGCGCACTTTGTGGCGAAGCGTCATGGGGAAGCTCATCCGTACACCTTGAATGGATCTAGCAGGTGGTCGATGAACGTGCTCTGCACCGTGTCCTTCTCTGGCCGCGCCGCAGGGTCGAACTGCTCGACCAGCTTCGCCAAGATGAACAGCTTGATGCCGTCAGGCACATCCGCGTCGCCTGGGCCATAGCCGCAGGTGTAATCGACCTGGACCGCATTGATCTCGTCGAACGTCTCTGGCCAAGCGCGGCCGCGTGCCGGCACGACATAACCCGGCTCGCTCACGTCGTCTACCACGTAGTCGGCGGGATCCAGCGTCTGTTGCACGCCGTCCGCATCCATGAAGCGAACCGCGCTGACTTCAATCGTCGGCGGTTTCCCCAGTTCGATGGCATCGGGGAAATCGTCCAAAGTCACGCGCCAGCCCTGGGAGATCAGCGCGCGCCCGATATAGTGCTCCACGTAGGCGGTGATGCCGGTGATCCACGCAGTGATCGAGACGTCCAACTCAGTGCCATCGGTGCGCACCGCCTCCCGCGCAGCAGCCATGGACACCGGAAGCGCAGCCGGCGGCGTGATCAGTCGTGCGGTCATCGGTCATTCCTTTGAATTGCGGCGGGCCGCTGATGTAGCTCTACGCGTCGTGGCTTGTAGCCAGAGCCAAGCGGAGCTCGAACATAAAGCTCATCCCCAGAAATCAGGTAAGCCACGGTCAGATCCGAGTTCACGCGCGCCGCGATGGCGTATCCCCCGGCGAGATCTGAATTGACCCTGGCCTTGACGCTATAGGTACCAGACAGATCGGAGCTCACCTGCGCTGTGACAGCCGGTGGCAGCAGTGGAGCTAAATATGCGTCGCCTCCGACCAGACGCGGTGCGAAGTAGACTCCCATCACGACACCGCGACCGCGCCGTTGAAGTGGCGCCCATCAGCGGCGCGCACTTCAATACTGCCGATACCGCCTGAGGTCAGAGTCGTGTTCACGGAAAACGTCAGCACACCGGAGCCGTCTGTCACTGCGCTTCCACTTTGGTAACGCGGCACCGTGTACAGGTCCGGCGTCGCCTCGTCGTAGAAAGCGACCTTCAATCCCGTTAGGTCAGCCAGCGGCCCAGCGGTATCAGCGAGCGTGATCGAGACGCTGCGGGAAGTGAGCGCCGGCGGCGAGGCACCATCGATAAGCGCCTGCATCTTGACGGCCATCGCCGATGCAATGCGCGCGTTCCAGTTGCTGCGCGGGTGCAGGTTGTCAATGGCCTGCTCGGTTGCGTTGCCGAATCCCGTTAAGCCAACTTGCCAAGCGGTCCCCAGGTCAATCAGGTGCACGCCGGTTTCCGCCGGGTGCGCCGACAGATATGCCGCCACGGCGGACGTGATGTTCGCCCGCCCCGTGCCACCAACAGGGACCACCACGAAGATGCGGGCAGCAGGGGCAGCGGCGCGCATGTTGACCATGCTCGTATTGACCTCGCCCGTGGTTGGGTTGCCATTGGCACCAAACCATAGCGCGATGTAATCCGGGGCTGGGGAGAACAGCCCGCCAACCAACCGTGTCCGCCCGTTGTAGTAGGAGGAATACGAAGTGTTGAACGCCGGGACAGAGTTAAAGCCGCCCCCGTAGTTCTGGCCGCCAAAGGACACGTTGCCAAGCTCGCAGCCGAGCGAAGCGGCCAAGTACATCGGGGCGCTCTCGTATGCGTTCTGGCATCCCGGCTGTACGTCGCTGTAGTTGGCCCGGATGCCCTCGCTGATCGAATCGCCGCCCCACAGCATGTTTTTGTCGAGCCAAACAGGGGCAGCAGTCGCCGCCCCTGCGTCGATAGTCGCGCCCGTCACCTTGACGCAATATACCGGCGTCGTCCAGCGGTCAGGCGCAGTGCCGCCGATGTTCTCCCACCAGCCACTCAGATACCACACGGAGATGCGATGCGATCCTGCCGCCAGCCCCGAGATGGTCAGCGCCGTTGTGGTGGGGGTTAATTGGATGTCCGTCTGCGGGCCACCATCAACCGAATATCGCAGGCTCGGATACCAGCTGGACGGCACTCCTCCGGCAACCAAGCTGGATACATCCAGGCCAATGGTCACGCTGGTGCCGGTGAAGCCCAGTTTGAAGTAGGCGCTACCATTGACGGCAATTTTCTTGCCCGCGCTCGTATCCCAGTTGTAGGGGGAGAACTTCCAGTTCGCATCGGTGACTGGCACCACAACGGGGCCGGTTGACGCCGTGTATGTGATGTTCGATGGGTTTGTCAGGCCGCCGTTATTCGTGACGCTGATCGTTTTCGCGCCCGCACTCGCTGCCGTGTAGGTGAACGTCGCAGTCGGCGCGCCGGACGAAATTGCCACGCTGGTCGGCGTGAAAGTGCCTCCACTACCGCCGGAGGACGGCGTTACCGTAACCGTGCCGGTGATCGTCCCGTTTGCGCCGATAGTGAAGTTCGACGAAGCTGCACCGACCGAACCGCTGGAAGGTCCGGACATAGTAATCGCCGTGGCCGCAGTTGACGCCGGGGTAACGCTGTTAGATGCTGCCGATTCAGTGGAATTGCCCACGGCGTTCGTCGCATGCACGGTGAAGGTATAGGCCGTGCCATTTGTCAAGCCTGAAACTGTGATCGGGCTAGATGCCGCGCTTCCCGTAATGCTGCCTGGCGTAGATGTCGCAGTGTACCCGATGATGGCGCTGCCGCCATCGCTGCCAGGAGCAGTGAAGGCGACACTTGCCGTCGTGTCACCGGCGGTAGCGGTTCCGATAGTTGGCGCGCCTGGGACCGAAGCAGCACCGGAAGCATCATCGAAAACGAAGTCATCTATTTTCATGGTTACTGCAACCCCATCCTTGGAGTTGTATAAGCCAGGGTATCCCGCTGCAGTAATACTGGAATCGGTGATCGTCAGGGTCGGTGAGCCAGGGATGCTACCGTTTCCAAGGTAAATACTGATTGTATTCCCCACGATCTTCGTGCGCATGTAAATAACATCATTTAGCGCCTGAGCAAGAGAGACCGCGTGGTCACTGCCAATTTGAGAATAAGAGCCACTTATTTTTTTAAAAAGAAGAACTTTCCCACCAGTGGATGTACCTGCGCTAAATATAATTGCATAATGATTGTTGTTTCCGGAATCGGATCGCAAGATATGGCTCATCAATGGGAAAGCAGGCCCCCCGCTCCCCTGCTTCTGCTTAGTGTCAAGCTGCATATCTGCAACGGCAGAACTTCCAGTATAAAGAACAACATCGCCGTCGCCGTTGGTAGTCGAACCCAGCGTATTCGGCGCGCTAACCGGGTTCGTTGTGCCGATTACCCAGGTGCCGGTTTTATTTGCCCAGCCGGTTGGCAATGACCCGACTGCGTCTGACTCAAAATTATTGGAATAGATAGTGGTCATAATCTACGCTGCCGTGTCGCCGGTCACGCGAATAGTGAATGTGTCGTTTGCAGCAATGGTTCCTGCACCAATCACGCGGCGGAACCAGACCGAACGGCCCTGCCCGGCTGGGATATCTCCCAGGGCCACACCAGCGCCAAACGAAGCGGCGGGTGAGAATGAAACTCCGGATGGTGCTGCGCTCTCGTCGGCCACCGTCTGCTCGACGCCGTTCATTGCCGCCGCGCCCAGGCCCACCTCTATTGCCGTCGTTGGGCTCGGCGTGTTCGCTGCCATCCACAGCACGCCCCCAGTCAGAGGAAGCGTCGCATGAGCGTTATGCACGTAGACACACCTGTACTCGATGTCTCCAGCAGCGCTCTCCGCCGACTGAACCGTGTCGAACAGGTTGGCGCCGGCGGCCACGCTCGACTTGGTGCCACCCAGCGATGCGGCGGGCACTGCGTTACTTGCGCCGCCGGATAGGCGGTACTGGATGTCAGATGGTGCAATGGGCATAGTTCGCCTATCGGGAAGGTGGTGGCTCGTCGCCCCAGTGCGCGCGGCCGGCGAAGACCGGCGGCGGGCAGGCCTTGAAGGCCGTGTTGTTCGGTTTGTAGCTGACGATGCGGATCCGGCCGCGCCGCACCTCCGCATACAGGAAGTGCGGCGTCCAGCCCAGCCGCGAGCGGCGCGCCAACAGGTAGCGCTGCCCTGCCCGCCCGCGCCGGCGCCAGTACAGCGCCAGGGCGAAGAGCAGGCAGTTGGTCATTACGACGCGGCCAGCAGCGCCTGCAATTCCGCCTTATTGGCGGCGGCAGGGTATTTGATGCCCTTCTCGTCCAGCGCAGCCTGCAGCTCGGCCTTGCTCATATCACCGCCAGGTGCCGGTGCAGCCGGGGTTATTGGGACCGATGGGTCAGCGTCGCCCCTCACTTCCTCTGCCATCCCGGCGGCAACGAACGCAGCGGCCAGGTCCAGCGCGCCCAGAGGCCGCGCCAGTTCATACTCGCAGCCAGCCTCGTATGTAGCAATGCGAATGCCATCCACCGACCCTTCTTGGGTCGAAATCATTTTGATTTTCATGGGAGTCCTTTATGCGGCGACCTAGGCCGCCGCGGAGGTATTACGCCAGATCAGGATCGCTGATGGTCGTGCCGGCGATCACAGTCGAGCCTTGAACGACGGGCTTGTTGCCTGCGCCATACTGGATGGCCAAAATACCGTCGAACGGCGCGTTTGCGGTCACATGGAAGATCTGGCACTCCAGGTAGCGCTGGTTCGGCTTAACCACGTCCAGGACCAGCAGCTTGTCGTCATAGTCCGATGCGCCGGCCGTGCCGCCAGCGGCGCCGGCGATCAGCGCCATGGTGCCGGTGCTGTTCGTGTCGGAGCCTGCAACGCGCAACGAAACTGCAGCGGTGGCCACGACGTCGCCCATCATGGCGACGAACATCACATTCTGGAAGCCCTGCATGTCGATGATGTCGCACTTCGTCGGCGTGGCCGATGCCGCGCCGGCACCGTCTGCTTTAACACGGGTAATCTTGCAATTCTTGAGCAAATTCATATTGTTCTCCTGGCGATTGAGGTGAGATGCACCCGGCGACCCGGGCGTTTCGATTAGGACGTGGCGATTTTCAGTTTGCGAATCGCCTCGGCCTGGCGCACGCCGCCGCCAGTACGCTTGCGGGCACGGAACACGATCAGGCCGTCGTCGGCACCCGTGGTGTAGTCGGCCTGGAAGGAGATCGCGATGCGGTCGACGATGACGTAGGCACGCTTGAAATCGCCGAAGACGACTGGGAACGAGTTCGCCGCGATGTTGGGCATGTCGGGCATCTCGACATAGCTGGCGCCCAAGATGGTGTTTGGCACGTTACCAGCGATGCCAGGTGCCCACAGGTACTGGCCGCTGACGGAATCCTTCAGCTTCCGGATGGCAGCCAGAGTCAGGCGGTTCAGGCCGAACACGGCGTTGCGGGTGTAACCGGTCTTCAGGCCATAGAACAGGCTCATCAGCCCGTCAGCGGTGATCAGCGAGGCGTCGCCGCCAGCGCTGTAAGCTACATCGGGGTTCACCAGAATGCCTTCTGCCTGGTTGGCTGCGCCAGCGCCGCTGATATATTCCAGGCCTTCGCGCACGGAGAACTGCTCGCTGGCGTCCTCGCGCATTTCGGCCATCAGGTCGTAGTCGCTGTCTTCCAGCATCTGCTGGGAGACCTCGATGCGCGCGAACATCTCCGGCGCGGTCGCTTCGAACAGGCCATATGCTGGGTCGCCAGTGTTGACGCGCCGTTGCACTTCGCCAGTGCGGGACGCGGCGCCGGTGCCGGTCTTTTTCGGCTGCTTCAGGCTCGCGGAGCCGATGGTGCGCACCGTCGCCAGAGTGCGGAACGGCGTCATCTCGATCAGGTTTTTGATGATTTCGGCTTGCATTTCTGCCGGGGCCAGCAGATATCCGGCGCCGGTATCGCTGCCACTGACCAGGGCATTCTGGCGCTGGATGATCGCCATGTCGGCTGCCTCGCGTGCATCCGCTGGCTTTCGCATGACGCGGTTGAAGGCGGCGGCGTGCTCCTTAGCTGCCTTGGCGTTGGCATCGGCGCCGCCCAGTTCAGGGCGATTCAGGATGGTTTCAACGCGGTCCAGTTGCTCTTGCATTGCCTTGGCCTGCTGCTCGCCCAGGGTGAGCTTCTGGTTCGTGGTTTCGAACTGGTTCAGTGCCTTGTCGATGTTGGCCAGCTTCGCATCCAGATTGTCATCGCGCTTTTTCTGGTTTTGGTCGTTTGCCTGCTTGTACTGTTCCCAGGCCTGCCCCTGCTGCTCGACCATGTCTTTGATTTCGGTCAGCGATGTATTGCCCATGGCAAACGGCGCCAAGCCCAGTCCAGCCATGGTTTCAGGGGAGACCAGCGGAGCGCCGCACAGCGACGCGATGGTCATGATGGACAGAACTACGACCATCATGATGGTCACGTGCTTCATGGTGAGTTTGGAGAATTTCATATATGCCTTTCAGACGAAAAAAAACCACCTCGCGGTGGTCTTGTGGTTTAGAACGATGGTCCGCGTTATGCGGCTAAAGCCTTCGCCCGGCGTTTCAGGGCCTCTTGAAGTTGCTGCATTTCGCCCCCATCAGAATCACTCTGTCCGAGGCCCTTGACCCGTGACAGGAACGCCACGGAAGCGGCGCGCGAGATACCTGAATCCCTCAGGTATTGCTCGGCGTCGCGCAAGTCGGTAATTTCTTCAATATTCGTGCTGATAGTCGTTGCCGTTGCTTTGCGCGGCGCCAACAGATTGCTCGGCGTCTTCTTGAACAGGTTCAGCAGGCTGGAATTGGCCGCTTTTTTCTTCTTGGCCGGCACCATCTCATCGGCAAAACCGGCGTCGACGGCTTCTTTGCCAAGGAACCAGGTTTCAGCCTCCACCCATGCAACCAGATCAGCACGATCAGCGTCGGTGCGGGCTGCATAGATGTCGATCAGGCCAGCCTCCAACTTATCAAGAATGTCGGCCTCCTTGCGCATACTCGCCGCGTCGCCCATCGCGAATGACCACGGCTTATGGATCATCACGTGCGCGCCCTCGCTGATGAGGATGGTGTCACCAGCCATTGCGATAATGCTCGCGATAGAGGCAGCGATACCGTCGATGTGCACAATCACATTCGCCGGGTGCCGTACCAGCGCGTTGTATATCGCGATCCCCTCGAAAACCAGTCCGCCGCCACTGTTTATGCGCACGTGTAGGTCATCGACATCGAGGTCAGCGATTTCATTCGCAATCGATTCGCCCGTAATGCCTTCGTCGTACCAGCCGTAGCCGATGTCGCCATAGATCAAGATCTCGGCTTCGCGCGCAGTCGCGCCGGCGGCAACGCGCACTTGGCCGGAATGGAGTGCGGCGCATGCCAGATGACGCGCATGTGCAGCTTCCTCACTATCGTCCCCAGCCAACTGCTCCAGCACACTGTCCAGACTGTCGCGCGCGGCGCGGAGCCGCTTTTCGTTTTCAGCGGACAGCACTCGGCCCGCCGCCTTAGGCCGCATAATCTTATTTCGGTGCATTTTTTCTCCTACGTGGATTCGGCTGACGCGTCGGCTGGCGACTTCGATGCGTCCGTGGTGTTGAGCTGCACGCGATAGATATCGCCGCCGTCGTATGGGTTCTGATCTTCCATCGCGCGGATCTGATTCGGATTCAAGGTGCCCATCGACCACATCTTGTAGTAGTAGTCGGCGCGGTCCTTGGCCGTACCACGCATCAGCGCATTCGGCAGGAATTTGGAGTAGAGCCCTTTGGCACGGTCCTCGCGCGAAAGTAGGTTCTTGTCGATCGACTTCTCGATTCGGCGGTACCACGGCATGAGGGTGTACCGGACGTGCGCAAGGAACATCTGCTCGGCGCTGGCATACGTAGCGGCCTTATCGGCCTGGCCGATCATGATCGGCATCACACGGAGCGCGCGGCAAATCTCCATGATCTGGTGAACCCGTGTCTCCAAATGCTGGGAGTCAACGCCATTCATCGCGGACGGGGTCCACTTCGCGCCGCGGTCCAGGATAAGTGGCTTGGATCGGTTGGCACCCGCAATCTGGCGGGAAACCCAATCGCTTAGGGCCTTGTACTGCTCCTTGCTCAGCTCGCCATCAACTGAATATAGCCCGCTTGGTTGCGCGCCGTTTGCATGCAGCTTTGCGTGCGCGTCCTCAGTTGCGATGGCTAGCCCGATCGCCTCGCGCGCTTGGCGAATGGCAGCCAAACCTGTGCGGGTATCCCACGATAGGCCGCGCACGTGCCAAATTGCACTCGCCGGGAACTCCTGCTGCTTGCCATTTGCTGTCGCCAAGTACGACGGGATACCTCTGTCCGACCACAATTCTTGCACTGTGCCAGGTGGGAACGGGATGATCTCCCTGATACTGCTGCGGACAGTGTTCTTGAAGCCGTAGAAATTGCCGCCAAGAGCCGCCTGAATTACCAAGTTCTCAATGAATTCAAAGCTGGTTTGCCAGTCGTTCGGGCCCACGTCGAATGCATCGGCAAGCGGATGATCAGTGACCTCCTCACTGCCACCAGCCTTCTGCTTTTGGAATAGCTTAAGAGGAACTTGAGCTACATCCTCCGAAATCACACGCACGCAGGCCAGTACCGCCGTCACTTCCAATGCACTCGCCGCGTTGACGACGGGACCGGCACGCGACTGCCCCAGCGACATCAGCCCACCCCAGAAATCCTCCGAGAAAGCTTTATTGCTGCGCTTCGCGTTAGGTACGAACAAGGCCATTATTTAGGAGCCTCTACGTCAGCCTCAGAGGCAGCGCGATTTCGCGCTGCAATCCATCCGCCGGTGATGGAAAGGATGCCGCCAGCGATGACGCCGGCAGCCACGTTCAACATGCCAATCCCGCAAGCTAGCGCAACCGCCCCTCCGACAACGAGCGCATCGGGTAACGCCAGCGCAACTGATTTTTTCATTCTTGCTCCCAGAAGGACTTGGCGGCCGGTTCGGCGAGCAACGCGCGGCCCACGCCCATAATCAGCGTCACGGCGCCGTCGATCTTGTTGTCGGCGCCCTGCTTGATTGGGCGAACGACGTCGTCGTTGCCCGGCAAATTCTTGCCGATCACGTTACTGATGCACCAGGTCATGATCGGATTTCCATCGTGATGGAAGCGGCCGGAGATGATGGCCGCCTCGAGCTCCTTCATCGGGTCGCTCATGTTGGTGTAGTTCTGCGTCACCGTGATGGGGTTCAGCCCTTCGTCGTCCAACTGGTGCCCCAAGTTGGTTGCGCCGCTTGGGTCCATCGGGCAGCACGTGACCGGCGCAACCCTATTCGCCTGCACCGCCTCCTCCAGGATTTCCCGATAGTCGATCTCGGAGCCGTCGGTCTCGGTGAGCAGCCCCATATCCACCCACTTCTGGTAGCGCTCAGCCATGCGACGGTTGTCGGTGTCCTTGACCGTGTCCTCCGGTACCCAGAACTTGGGCGCGACGCTGTAGTAGTGCTTCTTCCCTTCTATGTCGCGCGTGAAAATGCGGCTCATGCTGTTCATGTCCAGCTTGCGCGCCAAGTCGAAAGACAGAATGCAGTCCTGCCCCTCGAACGAATCCAAGGTCAGCGAGGTGTCCTCGCAGTCCTTCCACTTCTCCAGGTTGAAATAGCCCGCCTTCGCCGAGGTCCAGATGCCCAGGTGCTTCATCTTGAAGCTGTTAGCGAAGCGCGCGCTTCGGATCGCGCGCTGCTGCTGGCTCTCCAGGTACTCGCGGTAGACCGACACCCCCATGTTCGGATTGGCCTTGGCCAGCACCTTGGGGTCCGTCCAGTCGTCGCCCGGGTCAATCGTAAATATCCAGCCGAACAGCTCGTCGTCGGGCGTCACGCCCTCAAGCATTTCCACCACCTGGCGGCGCTTGTCGTAGCACGGTCCTTCAATATTGGCGCCAGCCGTGGTGATCATCAGAATCAGCGGCTGCCGGCGCGCGCCCATGCCGGTCAGCATGGTCTCGTACAGCGCCGCCGAGTCATGCTCGTGATACTCGTCAATGATCGAGCACGACGGCGATTGGCCGTCGCCCGGATTCCCGATCAGCGGTTCGAAGCGACTGCCGTCGGCGGGGATGTTGATGTTCGAGGCATTGACCTCGATGCCCGCCGCCTCTACCAGCATCGGCGACCGCTTGACCATCAGCCGGGCCGGGCGGAACACCTCCCAGGCTTGCTTTTCCGTCGTGGCGCCGGAGTACACCTCGGCGCCGAATTCGTTATCGAGCACAAACATCGCTAGCCCGACGCCGGCGCCGATCACCGACTTGCCGTTCTTGCGGTTGACCTCCCAGTAGCTCTCGCGAAAACGCCGGAGCCCCGATTTTTTGTGCTTCCAGCCGAACGTGCACGCCAGGCCAAATTTCTGCCATGGCTCCAGCGTCACTAGTTGCCGCTTGAAGCCCCATTCACCTTTGGTATGCGGCAGCAGCTCGATGAATTTCAGTTTGCGTTCAGCTGCTTCAGGGTCGAATTTGAAGCGATACGTCTTCTTCCGACTCTCTGCCATATCGTCGAAATGCCGTTGGCACGCGAGCTTGACGTAACGGCACGCTGGCAGCTTCCCAGCAACGATGGCCCGCGCGTATTTGATGGCCTGGGCGACGCGCGGATATTTCTCTTTACTTGCCACCGATCAAATTCCCAAACGGGTTTGTCTTCTCGCTCTTTCGTCCACCCATCACCCTGCTGCGGCTGGAAGGATCCAGTCCCAGCAGCGCTCCGAAAGATGCCATCTGCTTACTCGCTTCATTCAGCGCGGTGAGCGCCGGGTTCTTCACCGGCCCACCCGTCGCGCCCGCCACCACCACGCCGTTATTCGCGATATCGACGCTGGCCAGCCGCCAGTTGCTGTAGGCCATGCAGAAAATCTCGACGTTGTGAATGTCTGTTTCTTGCAGGACGCCCTCGCGGCAGAGCAGCGGCGTGATGCGCATCCACATGTCGCGCGCAGTGCCGGTGATCCAGTCAGGCGGATCGATATTTACGACGACGCCAAAATCAGGTTCGTTGTCGTTGAGGGCGCGCTTACCCGGGTTGCCGGCGGCCTTCTTGCGGGCGGTCGGTTTCGGTTTTCGCCCCCGGCCAGGGACCGTAGCGATCCCTCCCATGCCGCCACCTTTCAATTTTTAATTACGCGGGTGTGAAAATTTGACGGACATGACGGTCTAGGGGATCAAAAGCCCCAAAGATTTAACCCGCCCCACCCCTCTACCACCCTGATTCAGCCGCCGTCCGCGCCGCGGCGCCGGCCAAAGCCGCCATCCTCGGCCGCCGTCTTCGCGTCGTGGTGCGGCTTGCACAATGGCTGCCAGTTGTTGGCGCTATCCCAGAACAGTGCTCGCGCACGCTGGATTGCCGCCGGATCGCCGCTGTCAATTGCCTGCTTGAGGCGATGCGCCACGATGTGATCGACGACGGTCGCCGCTATCGGCCGGCCCGTTGCCAAGCACTTGACGCAGAGCGGGTGCTTAGCAAGGTAGGCTGCGCGGGCGCGGGCCCAGGCGCTCGTGTAACCACGCTCGGATGCTGAGCCACGCTGCGACCTGTCTGCTTGGTCGCGCTCTTTCGTGTGCGTCGCGCAGTAGCCGGGCTTATCAATCAGCTCGCCGCAGCCACGCTGCCGGCATGTGGTTTTAGGGCGCCGAGGCATTACTGCGGGTCGACCGCTAGCATTACAGGCGGCATCGTTACGCCTAACACGTGCAGCGCAACGGATCCGCCAGCATTCAGCACAGCCAGTTCGGCCGCGTCCGGGCGCCAGTACGACACCACGGCGGGCGTGCCGCCCACCTCAGTGCGAGTGATCGCCAGAGCGTTGCATGGCACGCGCCCTTGGTCCCAGCCGGCCGGCGCGCCAAGCACATCGTTGTTCGATGGGTGTTGGATTTTGTTCATTTAGCGCCGTAGCAGGTCAGGCACACGAGCGGGAACGCTGCCGACTGCAACTTGCCGGTAGCTCCCACCCACTGGCACAGCGCATCGCCGTTTGGCGCGATGTCGTAGACCGTCATCTCGGGCCCGCCGGAGCGCAGCATGACCTTATTGCCCAGCATGACGGAATGCAGATTGGCTGGAGCGTAGACCTGTATTAGATCGCTTATGCTGAATTTGCCTGTGTTCATTTTTATTCCCTCTATCGCGCCGCGCGCTCCGAGCGGGAACCGCTTCGCCTTGCAGGGCGTTGCGGCCGAAACCCTGCCGCTGGTGCGCGATGACAGGCCCGCTCAGCTTCGATTGCCAATCAGGATGAAGTACAGGCTGGCACCAACCCAGCCACAGCACCATGCGTACTGCGGGACAGCCAGCGCGGGCCAATGCACTCAGGCCCGCGATGCTTGCGCCGGACAGGAGACGAATAGCGAATTTCATGCATGACCTCGGCTGCTCGGTACTTGCGCGGCCGTGGCGCTGGCCGACATGCCGCTGGCGCCATAGCCCTTCGCCCGAAGGATCTCGCGGGCGCGCTCGGCGTCCGCCAACTGCGCCACCAGCAGGTCCATGGTCTTGCCATTGCGTTCGGCAGCGGCGCGCAGCACCAGGCCGCGGTAGCAGCGCGGTGTCATTTGAACGGCCAAGTGCTGGGTACCGGCACGCGCGGCGCAGATGGCACCGGCGCCGGACGGTCGACGCTAAACAGAATCAGCATGGCGACGAGCAGGCTCACGACAACAGGCCAGACTGAAGAATGATCGGCAGCCCGCCAATTGTCTCCAGCAGCACTTCGCCAGCGCGCAGTTCAGGAACTGCGTGCGTGAAGGTTGGGTCGCCACCTAGGTACTGCACCACATCTCGGATGTGCGCTCGCCGGCGGTGCACAGCGCCGTTGATCATCACCTTCATGAGTCCGTCCGAATCGATGGCCTGCATAGCGCACCTCAAATAGAAAAGCCGCCAGCGCAGTGATGCTGCCGGCGGCGAAGGCCGGCGCTTGGTAGCGACGGCGGAGACTCTGTCTGGTGCCAGGGTACAGCGTCCTGGCGGCCGGTCTGGCGCGCGGCCCGAAGGCGGTGCCCGGCTGATGATCTTGCTACGGGTGATCGTTTGCAACTACTTCATGCCCAGGCCCTCCCTTCAGCGGCGCCGCGCCTGGACCGGCCAGCGCGCGGCCTCACCGCTCATTCCCTTTCGGCCTGGTCGGGCCGCTTATTCTCGTCGATCAGGTCCCAGCCCAGCTGGCGGCGAATCTCTTCGGGGCTCGGCGGCGGGTCGTCGCTGTCGGCGCGGCGATCCATGTAGTCGCGAACAAGCTGCTTCAACGACCTTTGAATCTCTGCCATAGCGGCCTCGCGGAACGGGCTGCGGAAATGAAAAAGCCCGCAATCCTTTCGGAGCGGGCTTTTCTTTAGGCGAACGAGGTCCGCCTGTGCTGACACTATATCAGAACAGCACTGCCGTGCAAATGTTTTTGCGCAGTTTCTCGGACAACTCAATGCGCGCTTCAAGCACAACGTCCTGCAAGCAAGCATTCGGAAAGCGCCAGGCCGTGGTCAGACTGCATGCCCGATAGATAGCCCACACGTGGATCCTTGTAAGGCTGTTGATCATCGCGTCCGTGGCCTGGGCCATGCGCATGTCGCTGGCCTGCTGTGCCTCGTGCAGGTCCTCGCCGTGCCCGTCGCCCTCGCCGCTCAGCCCGCGCATCGTCTTCGCGCCCAGGTCGCGGTCTGGATCGCCGGCCATCCAGCGCTTCCACATGTCCAGGCACAGGTCGACGGGATCATCAGTCGCCGGCGCGGCGGCGTGCACCATCTGCACGGCCGGCGTGATCACCCTCACGCGCAGCACCGGCGGTGGCACCTCTTCCACGAACGTGATGTCCGGTACCGGCACCGTGGCGCCGCGCCAGCCCAACGTCAATTTTTCTCGTTTCATATTTTCCTTGCCGCTCAAGTTTTGGATAGTGCTGCTGAGCGCTGTTCCGCGCCTCGCTCTGCTTGCTACCGATGACTGCTAGTCATCATCAACATCAATGCCCGCTTGGGCTACTTCAAAGACCATTGCCATTTTCTTGCCGCACATATCCCAATTTTCCAGTGATATTTGATTGCGCCTCGGAGACCTTCGTCATGTCCTTTTCCAAATAGCCCATGGTGGTGATGTGGCTCTTGTGGCGCATCACCGCCTGGATCGTCTGAATGGTGGCCCCGTTCTCCGACAACAGCGTGGCGAAGCTGCCGCGGAGGCGGTGCGGCGTGATGCCCTTGGTGCTGCATTTGCTGTTGGCCTGCTGCATGGGCGTGCGCGCGAATCCTGGCGGCATCTGCGTGCCGTCAGCGCGCGGGGCGATCAATCCCTCATCCTGGCGCAGCGGTCGCAGGTATTCCAACAGCCACTCCGGCAGCGGGATCGGCTCGGCCTCCCTGCCCTTGGTGATGCCCGGGGTATAGGTGCCGCGTGCCCAATCCAACCATTCCCAGCGGGCAGTCGCCGACTCACTCTCGCGCAGGCCGGCGCCGAACATCAACCTGATGGCCGTGGCCACCGAGGGTGTGCGCGTCGTGACCGCATCGATTTCCGCAAACCAGTCCATCGCGGCGTCGACTGGCAAGATTGCGCGCGGGCGCTTTTGCACCTTGAGCATGTCCAACTGCCACGGCATTCGCACGAGGATCCCGCGCTTCACCGCCCAGCCCACCATCAGCTTCATGATCCGCAGCCAGTGATTGACCGATGCCGGCTTGTGCTCCAGTAGATGTTGGTTGCGGGCCCGCTCCATTCGGTCAGTGGTCAGCTCGGTCAATCGCAGGTCGGCCAGGTCGTGCAAGTGCAGGCGCCGCACCACGTCGACCGCCTTTCGGTGGGCCACGCTGGCCACAGGGGCGCGCTGACGTTCCCAGTCGGCGAACAGTTCGCGCAACGTGGGCACCGCCTGGCCGCCATTGGCAAGCTCCAGTGCTTTGGCATAGGCGCGCGCGGCAACCTTCTCGGCTTCATCTTTGTTGCGCAAGCGAGTGGTGCGCTGTTCACGCACGCCCTCGACCTGGAACCTGTAGTGGTACACATTGCAACCCTTGGGCTTGAAGACGTCAATACTCATCCGTAAAACCCTCCTTTGCCGAGAATGGTAGGACGGTTATTCGGAAACGCCAAATGTGACCAAGTTGCCGAAAGGTAATGTATTTCCACCCCTTCATTTTGTTTCAAGAACATCTATTCCATGCACGGTTTTGAGAAGGTGCCGCTTGATTTTGTAGGCCTCGGTCAGCACTCCCTTGACGTCCTCCACCACCAGGCGCCCCGTTGCCGTCTCGCGGTACTGGAAGTCAGCGCGGTAGTCCAGGCGGCGCTTCGGTTTGCCGGCCACAATGGCGGCCGGCGCCAAAGTGAACGACACCTGGCGCGTCAGCTCGCTTATCCGGCCGGCCTGCTGCAGCTGCAGCAGGACCTGGTACCGCGCCAACTCCGCCCTCGAGTCGAACGTCTCGCCGTTCAGCGTCACCTTTGAGTTGCCGTACTTCGGGGCGCGCTTCGCACCGGGCTGCCGCCAGATCACGGCGGTCACCCCCGCTGCTCCAGCATCGCCGCGACGGCACGGGCGGCGGCGAGCCGCACCGCATTGTCCGGCGTCACGTGGTCCGCCAGTTGCTCGGTGAATTTTTCGTACATCCCGCGCGTATTGACCAGTGCCGTCACGGCCGTATCGCCGTGTGACCAGTCCAGGTCGATGCCGTAGGCGCCGAGCAGCGGCCCGGCTGCCGCCCAATCGCCGCACCAGTCCGGGACCGGTGCCTGGCCACGACAACTCGGCGCGCCGGCCGGCGGCGTGCCCAACAACGCGCCGCCGGCGGCAAAGAGGTTCGTCCAGCCAAGCAACGTGGCCAGGCGCATATTCGCAGCATTCATGATTTCGCTATTTTTCAACAGGACGCTCCAGGATCAATTATTATCGCCACACATGAGGCGAGGTAGCGGACAGGTCGTCCGCGTGCCGTGGCGGCCCCGCAGAATCGACCCCAGCCGCATTGGAAGGATTGCCTTTCGCCGCAACTCGTGCCGCAACCCACTTCTCGCGCTCGGCTGTCGTCTTCGCGGGCCGATAGATGCCGCACCGGGGACGGTCCCAGGCGACAAGCTCCTGCAGGGACTCAAGGTACCCGACGCACTGTCCTTCGTCAGCGGTGGCGCCGGCCGGCAGGTCTTTGCGCGTGAAGAAGCGGCAGCTGGCGCAGATGTCGTCCGCCATGCTCACACCTTGCCTGGCCGTTGGTCTGCCCAGTCGTGCGCGCAGAGCAGCATGTGTTCTTGCAGGCGGCTGTACACGCGGTCGCCGACGAATTTCGATAGGCGCTCCATCGGCTGGTTGCTGATGGCGACCAGTGGCCGCATGGCGTTGTAGCGTCGGTTGACGACCTCGCTGAGCAGCAGCGCGGCGTTCTCGCTGGAGCGAATGACATCGATTTCGTCGAGAATCAGCAGGTCGTACTTGGCGAAGCGAGCGATTTCGCTTTCCTCCGTTTTCCCCTCGGCGCTGTAAGCCGCCTGGATTTCCGAAATCATCTGACTGGCGGTGCAGTAGCGCACCTCGAACGACGCCGCAATCAGCGAGCGCGCCACCTCGGTGGCGAGCAGCGACTTCCCGGTGCCCGTGACACCGATCTGCAGCAGAACCGACCAGCCAGCACGGGCGATCACACCATCCCGGAATGCCCGGGCCGTGGCGCGAACCCGCTTCTGCTCCGGAGTTGTCGCTTCGAACTGCTCGTTCCGGTATCGCTCGGGCAGCTGGGCGATCCGCAGCAGCCGTGCAGCCCCCTCACGCACCGACTTGGCCTCGCCTTCCTGGCGATCAAGATCCTCGCGACAGGACGGGCAGCACCAGCCGCTGGCGAGCTTAGGGTGGATCAGGATGTTGCTAAATCCGTGCTTATCGCACGTGCCAGACACCTCGCGCAGCACGCGCAGCCCAGCCGGCTTGGATATGAATTTTGACGCTTCGTTCATGACTTCTCCCCTAGAGCGGCGCGTTGTCGGCGTCGTTGACGATGATGTTGTTTCGGCGCATCGATTCTTCCATGGCCGCCCTGCTTGCGCTGTAGTCCTGCCCGGCGACGGCGAATTTCTCACCAGCCTGCCCCTTCGGCCGCCCGATCCGGGCGTTCAAGGACGCCGCCAGCCAGCTCGCGGGCTCAAGCGGCTTTTCGCGCATGCAGTCCGATGCCAACTCCCAAGCGCCATCGTCACCAAGCTGTTTGCGAGCGGCGCCGAGCAGGGAACGCGCCGCCTTATCGGCCATGCCGCGCTCGACCATCCACGGCACGGCGACCTGGAAAACTGCATCAGCAGAGGAGAGTCCAGCCGGCGGCGCGGCAGCGCCCGTTCCGTCAGGAACGGAATAAGGTTTTACTTCACTTCCCTTCACTTCACTACTTAACGGTTTCGTCGCTGCGTCGAAACGCGTTTCAGAATCGTTTCCATCAGTGTTTCCAATGCTGTTTCCATCTGGCGTTGACACGTGTTTCTTATCGCGCCATCCGCGAAGTCGGTCAGCGTCCTTCTCACGTTTCTTCACGTAGGCGACACGCTGGGCCCATGCCTCCATCACTCGTTTGCAGAGGGTGCGGTGGTACAAGCGGCCATCGCTGCACAGCACAAAGCCACGCAGCGCCATGTCGCGCACCTTCTTCCAGTTCTTCGCCTTGGAGAAGGCCGCCAGAACCCGATCATCATTCGGCAACGAGCCATGAGGCGTCTGCTGCCAGGCGCGGCACCAAAGCATCAGCGCAGCGGTGATCTCCTCCGCTGACGCCAGCGCGACCATCTCGCTTGCGAGCAGGGCCTCTACGTCCAATACGAACCCAGGGAACCCCTTAAGGTCGACATCCATGGGAACAAGCGGTGCTAATTCAGACATGCGGCCTCCGGAAATACGCGGTTCAGGAAGTCGCGCAGCACCAGTGCTTCGGCGCGCGCCAGCGTGCCGACAGGAGCGCCATCACGCTGCATCTCGATCACGTCGTCCAGCCATATGCCACAGCGGAACGTAGAGGGCGATACGGCCGGGCCCGGCGCCGGCGGCGCTGCAACCGACGGCCGCGGCGATACGGCCTTCGCTGGGCTGCGCGGGAGCGGCGTCGAACCTGGCAGGCTAAGCGCACCGCCAAATGCGGTACCACGCGGCTTCGGATCCGCACCCAAGGTATAGACCTTCCCATCCCACTTCACGCGGCCATCCTGCAGCGCGCACTTGAGGTATGACGACGGCGATCCGGTCTTTTCAACCAGCCCCATCACCTCGCGCAACTGGGCGCTGCTGGCCTGGCCGTGTTCGCTGATGTAGCCGATGGCCCGATCGACCTTGGAAGGTGACGATGGCCACGCCGCAGGTGCTGGCAATGGCGCACTGGTCGGCACCTGCGGCACCGCGCTGGGCGCCGGCGTAGATGCCCTTCCTGACTCAGCGCCCTGGGCCGCGATGCGCGCCAAGATGGCGGTGCCGTCCTTGGACCGCTTGAACTCTGCACTTAGCTCGTAGACCTGCGTCGGGTTCCCTTTGGGCGTAAAGCCGGCGCTCTGCACCACATCGCCCATTTCGACCAGCGGCCGCAGCGCATCGCTCACGTCGACCAGCTCCTGGCTGAGTGCGTCTGCGATCTGGACGGCGCGGATCTTGGGCGTGCGCGCGATCAATTCGTAGAGTTTCTGATCATTCATGCTGCTTGCTCCTGGTCGAGTGCCACTAGATCGAACAGCGTCGGCATGCTCAGCTCGCGCTCCATCGCGCGGCAGTAGTGCACCTGGTCGGTGAAATATGCAGGGTTCAGTTCGGAGCCGGCGCCACGGCGGCCCAGCTTCATGGCGCGCACCGGGACCGTGCCCAGGCCGCAGAACGGGTCGTAGACCAAGTCGTCCGGATTGCTGTAGCGGTTGATGATCCGGTCCACGATGTCGATCTGGAACGGGCACACGTGCTTTTCGACCGCACGCGCCGACTGCTCGCCATTCAAGGTGCGCATGCGCACGATGTCGTGCCACACCATCGGATCGGCGCTGCCCGGGGCTAGGCTCAAGTAATCGGCCGGCAGCGCCTTGTTCGCCAGCAGCGTCTCGCCGACGCGCACGTGCAGCTCGTAGTCGTAGACGTTGGTCAGCGACAGCTCGGTGAACACCTTGGCCAGCTTGGCCGGGCCGTAGGCGGCTATCTCGCCGGCGCCCAGCAGGCGGTTGCCGCTGGAGCGCCAGAATGCGTGCGCGTCCACCTGCCAGCGCGCGACGCTGTAGCCGCTGCCAGGGATCGGCGCCAGCTTGCGGTCGAAGTCGACGGCCGCGCCGTCGTCGGTCAGGCATAGGGGCTTAGCCTTCGTGACCGGCTCGTCCGCGTAGCCGCGCGTGCGATCGGTTTGCGGCTTGTGGAACAGCAGGATGTATTCGGGCGAGCCCACACCCATCTTCGTGCCGTCCTTGCACACCTCGGAATAACCCAGGCGGTAGGTCTGGTTGTTCTCGCGCACCACGTCCGTCACCACCGTGATCATGCCCATGTAGTCGAAGCCGTGTTTCAATCCATGGAACAGCGCCTCGGCGTGGAAGGGGCTTACGGTGGGCACGCCGGCGCCGGTCACGTTACCGAAGTTGATCCGGTCCTTCACATGGCAGGCGTAGATGCGGCCGGGCTGCAGGATGCGCAGCAGTTGCGGCGTCAGGAAATCCATCTGCTCCCAGAAATGGGCGTTGTCCTGAGTGTGGCCGAAGTCGTTGTAGCTCGGCGTGTATTCGTAATGGTTGGCAAATGGAACACTGGTGACGATCAGCCCGACCGAGTTGTCCGGCTGCTGCAGCGCTTCCAGCACACAGTCGTTGTTCGCGACGCTGAAGCGCTCGCCGGCCACGACCTGGCGCTCGACGCCAATGGTGCGCGCCAGCGTGTCCTGCATGGACAGTTGGTCCAGACCATAGGTCCGGATGATCGCGCCCATCTTGGTCTGCATTTCCTCGTGCTGTCGCCACTTCTCCATGAGGCTGGCCAGCACCGCGCGCTCGACTTCGGTGTGCACGATATCAATCCGCACACGGTGCTGCTGCTGGAAGCGCTGCAGGCGGTGGATGGCCTGGATGAAGTCGTTGAACTTGTGGCCGATGCCGGCGAAGATCGCCCGGTGGCAGTGCTGCTGGAAGTTGCATCCGCTGCCAGCGATGATCGGCTTGGTCGACAGGTCCTTGATCTTGCCATCGCTGAAGTCCGCGATGCGCTGCTCGCGCTGCTCTAGGTCCTGCGTACCCCACACGCTGACGACGCCCGGCACCGCTCCCTGGATGGCGTGGCGCTCATCCTCGAGGTCGTGCCAGATGACGAAGTGGTCGTCCGGATCCGCCGCGATAATCTCGGCAACCTTGGCAACGCGGGCGGCCATGCTCTCGCGCTTCTCGCCGGCGGCAGCCGACAGGCCCATGGCCACGTTCGGGATCAGCAGGCCTTGCCCGTTCTTCTCGGCGCCGGCCGCATCGTAGTTGCTGGCGACTTCATGGAAGCGCACGTCCAGCTCGGGCAGGTCATAGCCCTCGTCCGAATGGCCCAGGTCGCTCGGCTTCTGGATGAATACCGCCCAGCTGGCCACCCAAAGCCAGAACTCCTGCTCCTTGTGTGGGTAGAGCGTCAGGTTGCCCGCCTTCTCGCTGTCGCGCTGGAAGAAGCGCGTCAGGGCCTGGCCGGTGTCCATCACGCCCAGGAAGCCGGCGTAGTGGATCAGCTCCTTGAAGCGGTTCGGGCTCGGCGTCGCCGTGTAGACGAACTTGAACTCCACGCCATCGAACATCGGCAAGAATTCCTGATAGGTTTTGCTGCCGTAGCTGCGCAGCACGCTGGCCTCGTCCAGCGCCACAGCGCGGAACCGCTTGACGTCGATCTTGCCCTCACGGACCGACTCGTAATTCGTCAGGTAGATGACGCTCGGGTCGACTGCCTCGGCGTCGCTGCGGATGAAGCGCACCTCGATGGCCTGCTCGCCAGTGAAGCGGCGCGCCGCCTCACGAATGAACTCCTGGCGCACGCCCAGCGGCAGCACGATCAGGCGCAGGCCAGGCCGGTGGATGCCGATCTGGCGCATCACCTCCAGGTTGGTGCTCGTCTTGTGCAGGCCGAACGAAGCGAAGATGGCGCGCTGGCCGCCTGCGAGCGCCCAACGGACGATGTCGCGCGTGTGGGGCTTTAGCCTAGGGTGGATGTCCGCCAGTGGGACGTCGAAGCCCTTGCTCTGCGCCAGACGGATCTTGTTTCGGAGGAATGAATTGTAATCGGCTAAAATGTTGTCAAACATAACTTCCTCAGAGGTGGTGGTGTTCAGAAGCCGGGCGGGCTGCAACCTGCTCGGCTTCGTCTTTTGTGGTGTTGATGTGGTGCATGCACTCTGCGAGCAGCTCGAGTTGGGTGCCGTAGCGAGCCTCAAAGCGCGCCTTCCATGGGTGGACCGCGACCAGCGTCTTGTCCTCGCCGGTGCCATCCTGGTGGTGGCCGGCACACAGCGGCAGCACCAGCTGGTGACAGCCCGGCTTCGTGCGGCCGTCGATGTGGTGGATGCTGACGCGCGGGCTGTGTACGCCATCCTTTATGCAGGCGATGCAGCCCAGCGCGGCCAAGCGGTCGTGCAGCAGGATGTCGGCCGGCGTGCGCGGGCGCTGCCCCGACTTCATGGTCGCCTCCCGCACCGGCGCCGCACGCTGGTGCGCCTGCACGGACAGCATGCCGGTGCTGGGCATGGGGGCGCGGCGCTTGAATGGCGTGCGTGCCAGCGGCATGGTGCTGGGCTTCATGCCGGTGCGCTTCATGAGCGACACCCCGCTATCGCTGGATCGTCTGCAGGGACGCCGTTGGCGATTGCCATTGCCCGATAGTTGGCGTGCAGCGCGTGGCCGCCGTCGCTCACATCATTGCGGTACCGGCCACGGATAAGGCCCAGGCGCACACTCATGTTGTGCGCGGCGCCGCGCAGCAGGAACCCCGCGCAGGTAGCTGGCTTGATGGTGCCGGATTCGTGGCAGCCGAACGTCGTGGTCGACATGTCGTGCGCAGTGTGTGCGCTGTGCCGAAATGCCTCGGCCGGAAACTCGCCTATCGCGTCGACGCGCCACGGGCAATTCGCGCAGGGCTGGCGCCGGTAGCCTGCGTGGCCGCCCTCGGTCGTTACAACCTGGTTGTTGGCGTCGGCGGGCCGGATGTTGGTGATGCGGGCGATCATGGCGCCCGCCGAGCGCAACGCATGCACACCGTGCTGCCGGCCGCGAACTGGCCAACGGAGCGCTGCCGGCGGCACTCGCCGGTGCAGGTGCGCATGGAGAAGTGCATCGGAGGCCGGGTGTCGGCCTGGATAGCGCGGTGCTGGCGCTCCGCTCTTGCTAAATCGTAAATCATGCCGCCTCCATTATTTCACGCACGCATCCGGACATCGCCGCCGCGTGGCGAGCACGCACCTCGGCGGCCAGCTGCTCGGAGCCAGTCGCCAGCCTGCCCTCGTCGGCCAGGCGCTGCAGGTCGTCATTGCCGTGGTATTTGCCCAGTTCCGTCAGCTGCACGCTGATGGCCAGCGCCCGGTGTAGCGGGCAGCTCTCCACCCACGAGCCGTATTCCGGCGCGGCGTAGATGCGCACGCTGGCTAGGTCGCCGGTGATCGTCTCGATCACGCCCGGCAGCATCTGGGTGTAGCGGCGGCCGACGCCCTCAATCTCGCAGAACAGCGGCAGGCTCGTGACAATGCCAACCTTCCAGTGGGCACGAGCCATAGCTGCGGGATCCTCAGTCTGGCGACGGACGGTACCGGCGCTGCGCGGTGCGCCCGGCGCCAGCGCGTCGAAATCGAAGCTTGCTTGCACGCCTATCATGCTGCCCGTCCTGCAATCTGGCGCTCATGACCGAAATTCGCCGCAATCAGGGCGCGCGCCATGGGCGGGCAAACGCTGTTGCCACACATGCGCACTTGGGAGCTCTTCGTCAGCGGGATGCGCGGCAGGTCCAGAGGGCTGCCATCCACTTGGTGCCCGTCCTTGAACAGCAGGTCAGGGTCCGGGATCTCACGGATGATGTAGTCGGCCGGAAAACCTTGGGCGCGGTATAGCTCTGCCGGATCCAGCATGCGTAGGCCGATGTCCACGATCTGGTAGTCCACGCCCCGGATGGTCACCAGACCAAAGCGGTCCCGGCTCGTCACTGTCGCCAGCGGCGAATCTGGAGATTGGTCCTGGTCGGTTCCGTAGTACGCCAGCAGGAAGGCGCGCACCTCGGCGTGGTGCTGGCCGCCGGCGCTGACCGTATGCAGCGGCTCGTCCATGCTGGCGGTGCTACTGGTTCCGCGCAGCTTCACCAGGCTGCTCGTTACGATACCGCCGGCTGCACCGCTGGCCGTGATCGTGTTTAGCGGCACTTCTAAATCACGGATCCCGTGACTGAAGCGCTTGCCGCCATCCTTGCCCTCGCCGTGCCCCATGTGAATGAGGTTTGCCGTGACGATCCCCATCGCGTGCGCATTGCCTGCGGGGTTCTCTTTCGGGCCAGCTGTAATCGTGTGCAGCGGCTCGTTCATATCGCTGCCGGTGGCGCCGGTGCGGAACTTTGTGATGTGCGCCGTGACCAGGGCCTGGTTGCCGGCAGATGTGACGGTCGGCACCGGCGCGCCGACTTCTGCGCCAGGGTGTCCGGTGGTGTTGGTCATAACGAAAGGCGCGAGTTCAGCAGGCGCCAGCGCGGTGTCACCCGTTGCGGGGATCGTGGCCGCCGCTTCGTTGGCGCCGCGCGGGTGGCACTCACCACCACCTCCCATGCCCACCAAGGTGGCGGAGACTGCGCTGAAGTGCCCACCCTTTACCTGGGCGCAGATCGTGCGCAGCGGCTCGTCCACGGGCATTACCCGCTGGTTGCTGCCGTTGGCGTGCTCGTTCAGGAATGCGCTGACCAGCGCGGCCTTGCCGCCGCCGGCAGTGATCGTTCCCAGCGGCTTCTCGATATCGAGTGCACGTGGCGCCTGGCCCTCGCGCTCGCCGTAGCCCACCTGCACCATGGATGCCACGGCCAAGGCCTTCTCGCCGCGCTGCGCGCCGGTGATCGTGCGGAACGGCTCGTGCACGGATTCGCTGCGGTCGCCGCCCTGGTGCGTGACTGGCACAATGCTGGGCACGACCACAGCCCGGTGGTTCTCTGTGGTGAGCGTGCCGAAAGGCTGCGCCGCCGACACTGGCTTGCCGGAATAGATCGGACCACCCTGCCCCACGATGAACGGCGCGGGCGCGTCGACTACGTAGCGCATGATGCCCTTGGCGATGCGCCGCAGCGTGGCAGGTGCCAGCGGGCGCTTGCGCTCGAAGATCGACGGACACGGGATGGACCAGTCGATACATTCGGCGGCCGTGCGGTGCGGCAGCAGCTTTCCGGCCAGCACGGCCGGCGAGCTTGGCGCGCCGTGCGTTGCGGCCGGCCAGCGGATCGGCAGGCCATCGCGGCGCGCCACCAGAAAGAAGCGCTTGCGGATGGTCGGCGTGTCGTGGTCGCTGGCGCGCAGCTCCTTGTGGTCAACCGTGTAGCCGTGGCCGCGCAGCTGGCGCAGGAAGCTCTCGAAGGTCTTGCCCTTCTTCGCAGGATCGGGCATCCACGCTGATGTCGTAATTGGTTTTCCGCAATCGTCGATTTCCTGGCGCTCAACACGAATGAGCGGCCCCCACGTTTTGAACTCCTCGACGTTTTCCAGCATGATCACGCGTGGCTTGCACTTGGCCGCCCAGCGCAGCGTCACCCAGGCCAGGCCGCGAATGTTCTTCGCCACCGGCGTGCCGCCCTTGGCCTTGCTGAAATGCTTGCAGTCTGGGCTGAGCCAGACCAGGCCGACGGGCTGGTTGTTGGTCACCTTGATCGGATCGACATCCCACACGCTTTCGCACAGGTGCTTCGTGTGTGGGTGGTTCATGGCGTGCATAGCCAGCGCTTCGGGATCGTGGTTGATCGCGATATCGACCGGGCGTCCGAAAGCCTCCTCCAGGCCCGTGCTCGTACCACCGCCGCCGGCGAAGTTGTCGATGATCAGCTCGTGGCCCAGGTCCAGTGCCATGCTCATGAGATCGCGCTTCATGCAGCCTCCCGATCCACGTCGCTGAAATTCGACACGCGCGCCACCAGGTCACTGACCATGCTCACCGACATATCGAACTTGGAGGCAATGTGCACCTCCAGGCTCGCGCCTTTGGATTTATACCAGCCGGGAAGCAGCGCCACGCCGGCGCAGGTCAGCAGCGCTGCGATGTCGTTGCGCATGCACGCGCGCCAGTGCTCGCGCAGCTGGTCGGGCGTCATGGCTGCCGTGTCCACCAGTTCGTCGGCGCCGCCGTTGATCTCGGCCGGGTTGACGACGTCATAGCCCAGCACGCGCAGGCGGGCGGCTTCGGCATGGAACAGGGGGAAGTTCAGATCAGGGTGTCCGGACATCGGGCCGGCGAGGTAGATGCGGGTCATGGTCGGACCTCGCTCACGGTGGCGCGGCCGAAGAAGTGGGCTTCGAGCAGGCCGATGCGCACGGTCACGCTCGGCAGGCGGATGATGCCCTGGATGTCGACCTGGCCAGCCATGCCTGGCACGATTGGCTCCGGGCCGGGCGCCCAGATGCCGCCAGCTGGCGCGCGGCGGCCGGCGGGCTTGACGCGGTGCACGCGCCCACGCTTACTCAGCGCGCGGATGTGGCGGCTCGTGGTGACGGCACTCATGTTAAGCGCGGAAGCGAGGTCGGCGCCCTTGATCGGGCAGCAATCGCGGACGATGCCCTCGATCTTGCGGCGGGTCTGCTCAGTCGGGATGATGGTCCGGATGGTCATGGCTGGCCACCTTTGCGGATGTCGCGGTCGCAGGCCTCGGATAGGCGCTGCTCGGCGGCGTACAGCTTGGATTTCGCGCGGGTTTTCTCGCCGGCCGGCGCCGCGATGCACTGCTTGCGATCGGCATTCCAGTTGTGCGCGCACTGCACGATATGATCTTTGGGCGTGACTTTCCCGTCAGCGCTTGCCGTGGTGGCCGCGCTGCTGTCATGTGATATGCTCATGGTGTCTTTCGAAGTCTTGGATTGGCCGGCCTGCACGCCGGCCTTTTTCATTTCTGCTCGGCTGCCGCTTCCTGGGCCATGCGCTCGTAGTGCACGCGCTGCATGACGTGGCCAGGCTGGTGGTCAAGCACTTCGTCGGCGACGTCGTCGCGCCGCTCGTTTTGCTTCTGTTCGCTCATGCCGGGACCACCACCATGTGCGAGCGAATTTCGGCGACTGGAATGTCAAACTTTTCGTGGATCCGTAGGATGAGGCGATCAATCGGGATCGGCTTGCCGTGGCGACCCTTGCTGATTTCCGGCGGCGCCACTTCCAGCGCGCGGGCAAGCGCGGCGTCGTTCTTCAGGTGGAACTGCCCCAGCAGTTTGTCGAACAGCGGGACCAGCGAATAGCGGGTGGATGCGGACTTCTTGGGCATGATCAATCTCCTTGTGTTTGGTAAGAACTATGGTTGCGCGCCGCGCGCGACTGCCGGCGCGGCACCTTGTGGTGAAACGGATCGGGCTGCAGCGCAGCGGCGGCGATAGATCTCGCGGCCGGCTGCGCCAAGCATGTAGAGCAGTGCGGCGGTCACCTGGAGATTGAGCAGGAGCAGGAGCGCAATCACCTGCGTGCTGGCGGCGCTGGCGGCCATGCGGGCGACGCTGCGCTGGCACAAGCCGCGGTTCGGCCACAGGCACGCCGCAAGCATGCCCGTGACACCGAACAGCCAGGCGACGACCTGCAGCAGCACCAGCGCGCTGTCGATGCCGGCCAGGCGCCACAGCGATATCAGCCCGAACACCAGCACCTGCCATGCGATAAACCTGCACCACCCGCTCAATTTCTTCATCTCCGCCTCCACTGGTTGTTACTCGACCTGCACGCTGCCATCCGGGTTAATGCGGTATCGGAATGCCCCATCAAAGACGCTGGTGAACCATCTGCGGGCCGAACACCGCCCGGCGCGCCGTCGCCAACATGGCCATGTTCTGGCCAGCGCCTGGCCATTCCTTCTTCGCACGCGGCGGCATACCATTTGTGCAACGGGCGACGAAGCCCTTAATCAGATCACGGAGGGCTTTGCTATGCGAAACATCGGACTTGTCGCACGCGTTACGAAAGGCCAGGAACTCGTCAGGGTTCAGCAGCGCTTTAACAACAACGTCGCGCGGGGATTTGGCGCTCTGGGTCATGGTGGTTCTCCTAGTAAAGGTGGTGCAGGAAAAGGGATGATGAATCGGGTGATGCGTTCGTAGCGGGCTAACCCGGTAGGCCGCCGAGGTCGGCGATACGCACCGGATCGCTGGCGGCGCTGACGTAGTCCAGCTGAAACTCGCCCTGCTTCGCGATCACCTCCAGCAGAGTGGTCTGCTTACGCAGTTCCGCCAGCGCCAGGTCCTGTGCGTCGCCGGCGCGCAGCACGCCGGCGAACGCCACGGCCAGGTCGGTCAGCACGCCGGCGGCGGCTTCCTGATTGGAGTCGTCAGCCTTGAAGGCGGCGAGGATGGCTTGGTGCAGTACTGCCCTTACGGTCGGCACATCGGCATGGTCTTGGTCGGCGGTTTGCATAGCGGCTCCTCGGAATGCGAAAGGACAAATCGAATGGATGAATTACTGAATTGGCAATCTGCGGACGGCGCGAGCGCGGCCGGCGAACGACTTGTGGCCGTAGTACTGGTAGCCGTCGTAGAAGTACTGGTCCCAGGCATAGCCGCTGTCGTCGGCGTGCTGCGCGCAGGACCAGTACCAGCGAGGCTGGAATTGGCTCTGGAGCCTTTCGAACAGCAGGCGCTGCTCGGCACGCGTAGGCAGCGCACCACCTTGCAGCTCGGCCCACTTCATCGCTTCGTCCCAGGACACGTCCTGCGCATCGCCATCGAGCAGGATCACGCGCTCACGCACGCGGGCGGCGCTTTCTACGATGCCCAGGTAGATTCCGCCGTCCACGCGATCGCCAGCAGCTGGCTCTGGCGCCGCGGCGGAGATTGCGCAAGCAACCTTCAGTTCAGCGACCTTGGCCAGCGCCGCGTCGATCTGGCTGGTGTCGACTTCCACGACCACGCGGCGGACGATGGCGACCTGCTCCGGTGGGCGAACGAGTGCGGTGGGGAGCGCGAAAGCTTCATTGATTTTCTGCTGCATCTCGGCCATCAGCTGCTGGATGTCCCCACTCAAAGTCGCGAAGCGCGCAGCAGGCGCAGGGGTTGGGTTATCCAGCACCGCCTTAAGGTACTCCAGCACGTCGCCGGCAGCCGGATCGGATTCGAATACGTGACGGGTCTGAGCGATGGCAGCGGCCAGTTCTTCAGCGTTAATTGTGTCGGTCATGGCAGGCTTTCGGAATCAGGAGCGCCGACAACCACTGCCGCATGCTCCGGCACGGTGTCGAGGATGTTGTTGGTGGTGGGCGGCTGGCGGCCGGCGCGGGCAGCAGAATTGGAGTCGGCAGCGCGGCGAGGTGCAGATGCGGTAGCCTTAAACACGTCTGGTCGAGCCAAGCGCAGATACTTTAGTTGCGTCTTGGGAACGCCATTCTTCTTCCACTGTGAAACGGCACTTTTTGAAATGCCGAGCAGCTTCCCTGCGGCTGATGGGCCACCTAGCGCATTTATGATGCGACTAGCTTCAGCTTGTTCCTGGTAGGTCATGGCGTCCTCGATTCAACATTGAGTCGAGTATAGAACGCTACACCCAATCAGGTCAAGCACACTTTACCCCTATTTGTTTAGAGTTCTAACCATGGACGATTTGATTTCTAGAGTTAAGCTCATCTGTGATGACCTGGCCGGCCCAGATGGGAGTGGCGGCCAAATCGCGCTTGCGAAAGCTGCGGAGGCCTCAAAGAGTGTGGTCAACCAATGGCTTGCTGGCAAGATTAAGTCGATAGATATCAACTATGCATTGGCGATCGAAAAGAACTTGGGGTACAACCACATCTGGCTAATGATTGGCAAAGGTCCAAGAAAGCTAGGGTCGCTTCCGGCGCCAGAGACTAAAATCCCAGGGGCTGACGAGGCGCACCATGCGCTTCCGCTGCCGAGAACAGATAGCCCTGTTCATGCCGACGTGTTGATGAGGATTGGATTTATCACAGATTTTGAGGCAAGGATTCTAAACCTCGTTCGTATGGCGACGCCGAAGGGTAGAAAACTCATTGAGGTTGCTGCCGCCGCTGCGCCCAGAGCCGGGCTCGCCTCTGTTCTTGCTAGCGACGAGCCTCAGAATCGGCTTCCTGGGGCAAGCGACAGCCAAAGCAGATAACACAACGAGCATATCGTTCTTGCTTTCGTCATCCAATGCTCGATAGGCTTTCATGGCCGATTCGATAGCGTTCATTTTAGGCAAGTTGTGTATTTGAAGAACAACAATACGCCTATTCCTACTCTTGCATTCTCGCCAATTGTAACGTTCAGTGCAGATTGTCACCAGGACGATTGATCTGCGAGGTCGAGGCAGATCAATATTTAACAATTAGTCGTGCCGCTTCGTGCCCTCTTTGATGACAGCCAGGTCGGTGCGGGGCTGCCTTGGGTGCTTCTTTGCCATCTCCTCCATCATCTTGGTGGCCATTGCCAAGGCATCGTCGTCCATGCGCTCCAGTGCCGCCCTAGCCCGGTCCTCGTCTGCGCGGCGTGGGTCACTACACTCCATTGCTAACTCCTTGTGTTGATTGGGGAATTCCAAATATACGCGAATTGTCACACACTCCCAATTGGGAATAAGTATTGCCAAGTGGAACTTAAGAAGCGGTCACTATCGTTTGCGTAGTTAGCAGAGAGGACTGGGAATTGTTAAATTCACCACTAAAACCGTTGAAGAGAAAATTTGACGCCAAATGGCGTCAAAAACAACACTAGCCGGTTGGCGCGCGCAATCATCGCGCGATGAAAAATCCAAAAAAACAACTGGAGCAGAAGAAGTTGTCTCTGCGAGTGTCTCTGCAACTGCACGATGAATTGCTGTCGGCAGCGGAGTCCAATGGCTGGAGCGTAAATGCCGAGATCAATCATCGCCTGCGTGCCGGCCCTATTCTTAACCACATTCGTGAACTTTCTCTAGAACTAGCCGAGGTCAAGGCCGCCCTTAGGGTGCTACAAGATGCCCAACAATAGGGCGCGAAACAATTGAATAGAATTGAAAGAGCCGTTCCCCGGTACCATCGCCCTACTACCCGACTCCTCCCAATGAAATATGGCACTCATCCCATGTACTGAATGTGGCAAACCTGTCAGCAGCAAGGCGCGATCCTGCCCTGGGTGCGGGGCTAAAGTGCGTCGACACAAACTGGCCCTTTACATTGTACTGGGCGGGATGGCTACTTTTTTCGGAATTGGGTATTTGGCTAGTGGGACGTCCGAAGGGCAAGCGCGATCCGCTGCCAGAGCCGCTATAGAGCAATGCTGGGAAACGCAAAAGGTGAAGTCCAATAGTCCTGGCGACGCCCGTTTCATAGCTAGTGCTTGCGAGCGCATGGAGCGTGAGTATTCGACGCCAACCGCGCCAGCATCGCTGGCAGCGGTCATCCCAGCTGGCACGTCTCCTGAGATGCAAAAGCTTATAGAAAAGAGCAACATCGACCAATGCCTCGATGACATTAGGGCGTTCCGCCCGGGCGAGGCAATGGACAAGCGCTCGCAGTGCGATGCATTAACAACATCCTATAGAGTCAAATACGGGCACGCGCCTTAATTCGTACCGTAACTCCTTTCCTCCTTAGTCGAATTCGGCCGAGCAAACGGCGCAACATATCGACATGCCTTACCTGTCCGCCAATTGAATATTCACCGCTCTCGGGGCACTTTATCGTACTGACTGCGTAAAAATCTCCGATCGTAAAATATTTCAAACAATCGGTGTAGAACACTTGACTTTAGTGGGTTAAGAGTTCTACACTTATCCATCGAAACACTAAACCGATGGAGACCGAAATGTCCGCACAACTCGCAGCAGCACCTGTAGTAGCAGAATCCACCACGCCATCCCCTTCCCTGCCCGCCATTGGCGCGCCGTTCGGCGGCGGGTTCTTTATCGGCGTCACGATCGAGAATGGCCAGCGCTTCGCCAACATCTCCGCTGGCGCCGCCGGCGAGCTGAGCGGCGCGTGGAACGTGAGCCTGGCGCGCGTAGATGGCGCCACCAGCCGCACCGACGGCCTGTCCAATACCATCGCCATGGCCGAAGCCGGTAGCGAGCTGGCCAAGGCCGCCCTGGCCCTGACCATCAACGGTTTCACCGACTGGGCCATCCCGGCGCAGGACCAGCAGGAACTGCAGTACCGCCACCTGAAGCCGACCGACGATGAGAACTACGCCGACGGTATCGATGGCGTGAATCCGAGCAGCCTGCCTGTTGGCGAGGCCTATGGTGACGAATCCCCGCTGCAGACCACCGTCGAGAGCTTCCGCGCCGGCGGCGCCGATGCCCTGGCCGCCGGCTGGTACTGGTCCAGCACGCAGCACGCCGACTACAGCGACTTTGCCTGGATCCAGTACTTCTTCAGCGGCTTCCAGAACGTCAACCGCAAGTCGTTCGCCGGCCGCGCTCGCGCCGTCCGCAGATTGCCAATTTAATCATTTATCCATTTCTTGGAGCAGATGATGACGCCTACTTCGCACCCGACAAAACAGCAGGTCCGCTATTGGGGCCAGCTGCGCCGGCTCTCCAGCTTGCCGCCGCCAACGCCAGAAGAAACCCGCCGCCAGCTTGGCTGGGGGCTTCTGGGCTCGACCACGCGCTCGCGGTAACGCCTCACCCGCGCAAGGGTGTCAACACGAGGGCCAACTGCCCGCCAGGCGGCTCTCGTGTTGGTGGTCCAGCTTCACTCATCAGGAATCTCGCGCCCGACCGTACCGCCGGGCCGCCAACAACGACTTTTAAAGGAGATCGACATGCACCGAAACCATGCTTCACTGCTGCGAAATGCCACAGGCGGCCGCGCCGCGCGGCTGCGGGTGTGCGACCAGTTGGACTTCGCCTATCAGGACAGCGGAATGCTGCCATCCCTCATGGACGGCAACCTCGATGCGCCTGACGACATCCCGGCCGGCGGCGTCCTCGCCCATGAGTACCATCGCTGCGGCGCAATGCAAGTGGCCGCTCGTTCCGGAGCGGCATCGTGAGCGCGCGCATATTGTTCGGCGAACCGGGCGGCTGGTGCGAGCGTCACGGCGGCGTGCTGGTGGTGAGCGTGTTTCTCCTCGTAGCGCTGGCGGACTGGATGTCGAACGTCGCCGGCGCCGCCGTAGCGAGCCTGCCATGACCTGGCGCCTGCTTCTCCGTATCCTGGCCGCATTCGTGCTTGGCATCCTGGTGTACGCCAACGCGCTGCGCAAGGATGAGGACCACCTCGGCGAGATCGCCCGCGCCACTGCGAACACCGCAAGCTCCGGGCAGCCTGCAAACCCTTCGACCAGGCAGCGCGAAATGGACGCGCTCAGCCTAATGGTGGCCGAAATCTCGAAGCAAGCCGCCCGAAACTGGCGCGCCGGCCACACCATTCAGCATTCGGTACGGCTGGCCATCGCCAGCGCCAAGGCCTCCGCCCTGCTGCGGAGGGCGCATGTCCGATAAGACTGATTCAAACGGCATGACCGCTGAGGATCGCAAGGCGGCGCGCACCTTCCGAACCCGCCAGCACCTCCGGGGAACCAGCAAGGGATTCACCGCGCGCGAGGCCGACGACGATGAGCGTTCTCGCCTCCAGGCCGCCGCTGATCAAATGCTTGCCGATGCACGCGCCATAGCGCCAAGGGGCAAGAAATGATCACTGTGCACGTCGTTGGCGAACCGCCCTGATTTGCCGCATGCAGTACACGGCGCCCTATCAACCATACAAGGAAATTCCATGAAATCCACTGTAGTAGAAGTCGAATCGGTGATGGCGGCGGCAAAGCGCCAGTTCCTCGCCGAAAACCTGAAACCGGGCGAGGTCTACGCTGGCCTGCTGCTGGGCGAGAGCGGCGCGCCTGACGCGCATCTGTTCCTGCTGCCAGGCGATGCAGCCAAGGTCACGTGGCAGCAGGCCAAGGATTGGGCCAAGACGGCTGGCGGCGAACTGCCCACCCGCCGCGAGCAGCGGCTGCTGTTTGCCAATGCCAAGGATGCTTTCGAGAAGGCATGGTACTGGTCCTGCGAGCAGCACGCCGGCAACAGCGACTATGCCTGGACCCAGTACTTCGGCAACGGCGACCAGGACAACATCCTCAAGTCGTTCGCCGGCCGCGCTCGCGCCGTCCGCAGATTAGCAATTTCTTAATTTAACTATTTTCTCAGCATGGCACTCCATACCTCTCTGCCGATCTATAAGGTCGCCTACAACCTGTTCGATATCAGCGTGGCGCTGGTCAAAAATATGCCTCGCGACTTCAAGCAGGGTGTCGGTGGACGCCTTCGCGACGAATGCCTTTCCATCGTCATGCTGGTGTTCCGGGCGAACGTTGCGCAGCACAAAGCGCCTCACCTGTCCGAACTGATTGAGCGCCTGCAGGTCGCCGAATTGCTGCTTCGCCTGTCTTGCGACCAGCAGCTCATATCGAAGGGCCAGTACGCCAAGGCCATCGATTTGACGACCAGTGTGGGCAAGCAGGCAGCCGGCTGGCGCCGTTCCGCAACTTCGCTCGCTTCATAATGGTCAAGGCCGCTATGACTACGCGAATCTTTAATCTGGTCGTACCGCTGGCTCACAAGGCCACCGACATGCGCGCAGCAGATACCACTGGCGTCGTCCAGGCTCGGTCTGGCGCAGTTTCCCCGCTGACTGGCCACGGCCCTTGGCTCGGCGACGTAGTTAGTACGATAGGACGCAGCACGCCGACAACAGCGACTATGCCTGGAACCAGAACTTCAACAACGGCAACCAGAACAACAACCACAAGTCGTTCGCCGGCCGCGCTCGCGCCGTCCGCAGATCAATCCGCGCGCCACCATGCTGATTTTTCTTTCACCGAACTCGTCGAGGCCTACTTCGACTGCCGCCGCACGAAGCGCAACAGCGCAAGCGCCCTCGCCTTCGAAATGAACCTCGAGCAGAACCTTGCCGACCTGCGCGACGACCTGGTCGACGGGAGTTACCGGCCAGGCCGCAGTATTTGCTTCGTCGTCACCCGCCCGAAGGCGCGCGAGGTGTGGGCCGCCGACTTCCGCGACCGGGTCGTCCACCACCTGCTGTACAACCGGGTGGCGCCGCGGTTCCACCGCTCTTTCATTGCGGACAGCTGCGCCTGCATCCCCGACCGGGGCACGCTGTACGCGGCTCGGCGGCTCGAATCGAAGGCGCGCAGCATCACCCAGAACTGGACCCGGCCGGCGTGGTACCTGAAATGCGATCTCGCTAATTTTTTCGTCGCCATCGACAAGACCGTGCTGCACGCGCAGATCGCCGCACGCGTAACCGAGTCCTGGTGGCTACGCTTGGCCGAGACGATTCTGTGGCATGACCCACGCCAAGACTTCGAACTGCGCGGCGCGGCCGAGCTGCTGGAGCGCGTTCCGCCGCACAAGCGGCTGACCAACCAGCCGGCTCACCTCGGCCTTCCAATCGGCAATTTGAGCTCGCAATTCTTCGCGAACATCTACCTGAATGCGCTGGACCAGTTCGCCAAGCACACGCTGCGCGCGCACCACTACATTCGCTACGTCGACGACTTCGTGCTGCTTCACGAATCGCCGCACTGGCTAAATGACGCGCTCGCCCAGATCGCCGCGTTCCTGCCACGTGAACTGCACGCGCACCTGAATCCAACCAAGACCATCCTGCAGCCCGTGGCACGTGGTCTGGACTTCGTCGGCCAGGTGATCAAGCCGCACCGCACTATCACCCGGCGGCGCACCGCGCACGAGGCAGTGAAACGCATCGAGGCCGCATCGCCGGAAGACCTGTACGCCTCCGCCAACAGCTACTTCGGCCTGTTGCGCCAGGCCACCCACAGCCACGGCGACCGGATCTCGCTCGCCCGCGCGCTGATGAAGCGTGGCCACTGCATCAATCAGGCCATCACCAAAACCTACCGGAAGGCGGTCACACCATCCTCCGCCATTCTCCTGGAGCAATAGCATGTTCAAAAACTCACAAATTTACCGGCTGCCCGCCGCGTGGCAGTTCACCGCCGAGCAGATGATGTCCGCCCTGGCTGCCAACCGCTTCACGTCCGCCAGCAGCAACGAGCTGCTGCGCCAGGGCTGGACGCCGCCGCGCGGCACCGGCCCGGCCGCGCCGCTGGTGCACGTCGTCAACGGCCAGTGGCTGCTGCAGCTACAGTGCGAGAAGGCGCTGATGCCCGCGACCGTTGTCAACCAAGTCACGCAGGAGCGCGCTGCCGTGCTGGAGGATGAGCAAGGTTTCGCGCCCGGTAAGAAGGCCATGAAGGAATTGAAGGAGCGCGTCGCTGACGAACTGCTGCCGCAGGCCTTCCGCATCAAAAACACCATGCACATCTGGATCGACCCGGTGCACGGCTGGCTGGTGGTGGACGCGGCCAGCCCGGCCAAGGCCGATGAGGCGATCAAGCTGCTGCTCAAGGCCGTCGACCGCATGCCGCTGGAATCGCTGCGCGTGCAGCGCTCGCCAGTGGGCGTGATGACCGAGTGGCTGCAAACCGACGAGGCGCCGGCCGGCTTCACGGTCGACCAAGACGCGATCATGCGCGCTACCGGCGAGAGCAAGGCCCAGGTGGCGTACAAGCGCCACACGCTGGAAGCGGACGAGGTGCGCCGCCACATCGCCGCCGGCAAGCAGTGCACGCGCCTGGCCATGACCTGGGAGTCGAAAATCTCCTTCGTGCTGGACGAGAGCCTGGCCATCAAGAGCATCAAGCCGCTGGACGTGCTCAAGGAATCCGAGTCCATCACCCGCAACGACGACGAGCGCTTCGACGGCGACTTCGCGCTGATGACGGGCGAGCTGGCCAAGATGCTGGCCGACGTGGTGGAAGCGCTGGGCGGCGAGGCCGATGGCGAGGCGCCAGTGGTGCGGCCGGCGGCGCGCGCGGCAGGCGCTGGCCAGCAGAAACTCGAGCGCGCGGTGGGCCTGTCGGCCGAACTGTACCAGCTGCGCGCGCGGCACCGTGACGTCCTTAACGAGCTCTACGAGCAAACTGTCCTACCTGTGATTAAGCGGCTGCGCGAGCAGATGCTGGCTACCGGCGACACGCCGATCAAGTGCGCCATCGACCTCGCCAAGCTGCTGCCGGCAGGCTCATCCGCCGGCGATATGCTGCTGGTGGCCGCTGTCGAGATGCTGGAGCCAAGCGGCGCGCTCATACCGGCCGCATCCGACGTGCCCGCCGGCGACGGTAGCGCCAGCGACCCGCTGTACGAGCAGGCCGTGGCCGTGGTGCGCACCAACCAGCGCGCGTCGATATCGCTGGTGCAGCGTCACCTGCGCATCGGCTACAACCGCGCGGCGCGGCTGCTGGAGGCGATGGAAGGAACGGTAGTCGGGCCGATGCAGTCGAACGGCAATCGGGAAGTGCTGAGCACCTTGGGGCTCGCATCGTGAGCCAACATCGTCACTTCCGCGTGACAACCTGCCAAGTTCACCCAGGGAAATGGTATGGACGCAGCTCGCCAGACCACGGCTCAGTACGCTCGTCAAGCGGGGCGGGCGAATACATAACATTGCCCGTTCGCGCACCGCGTGCCACAAACATCGCTATGGCGATACGGCACAGCGTCGTTTTCGAACTTTCATCGTACTGGCGAGGCGGTATTGAACGCGAAATCTCAAACCGATCGGTCTGCGTCCTGCGACCTCGTCCGCATGAAACACTGACTTCTGCGGAAAAGCCATTGGTCCAAAACGTGACGAACCCTGCTTCAATACCGGCCGCCGAGAATTCGAATTCCATAGTAGTCGCCAATTAGATAACGGGAGTGCAATACTACCATGAGCGAAAACACAAAAATCGAATGGGCGGACCACACGTTTAATCCGTGGGAAGGCTGCCAGAAGGTTAGCCCCGGGTGCGACCACTGCTACGCCGAGACGCGCAATGCTCGCTTCGCCGGCGGCAGGGCCATCAACTGGGGCCCGGGTGCGCCGCGCCGCCGCACCAGCGCCGCGAATTGGATGAAGCCGCTGGCCTGGAACGCAGCTGCAGCCGAATTCATGGCCTCGCACGGCCGGCGCCAGCGCGTTTTCTGCTCGTCGCTGGCCGACGTGTTCGACAACGCAGTGGATCCGCAATGGCGCGTCGACCTGCTGGAACTGATCGCCAAGACGCCGCACCTCGACTGGCTGCTACTGACAAAACGCATCGGCAATGCCCACGCCATGCTGGACCAGGCGCTGGACGTCATGTCGCATGGGCTGACGCGCTGGCGCGACGCGCCGTGGCCGAGCGTGTGGATCGGCGCGACGGTGGTGAGTCAGGCCGAGGCCGACCGCGACATTCCGAAGCTGATGGCCATGCCGGCCGCGCGTCGATGGCTCAGCATGGAGCCGCTGCTCGGCGCGGTCGACCTGCAGCAGTTCCTCTGGCAAGACGTGAACGGCAACATCGTGCCGCAGGGCAGCCGCCAGCCGCGCCTGGACTGGATCGTGGTCGGCGGCGAGTCCGGTGCCGGCGCCCGCCCGATGCACCCGCACTGGGCGCGCAGCCTTCGGGATCAATGCGCGGCCGCCGGGGTGGCCTTCCTGTTCAAGCAGTGGGGCGAGTTCCATCCTGCATGCGAGCACGATCCGGCATCGCATACCAACACCGTCGAGTTCGCCGCGCTTCATGTTGACGGCGCGCGTGAGTTCCGCCCGGCAGAGGCCTATGCAAACACCGGCGCGCCAGGCTGGGAAATTCTCTGCCGCATTGGCAAGAAGGCCGCCGGCCGCGTGCTGGACGGCGTGCTGCACGACGGCTATCCGGAGGTCGCATGAAAGAAGCCCACGACCACCACCGCGTCAGCGCCGCCGGCAAGGCCATGGGCCGCACGGCTGCTGCCTTGGCGGATGCCGAGTGCGCGGCCCTGGCCCGCGCTGACGAGGCGGACGAGCGCTGCCCATCGTGCGCCTTCCGGGCTGGCACCGTGCCAAACGGCTGCGTGCAGACCCAGTTGGACGTTATGAAGGCCGTGGCCGAGGACGTGCCGTTCATGTGCCACTGCCACCGCGACGCGGCCGGCCGCCCGACGCGCATCTGCCACGGCTGGTTTGCGGTGCGGCGCATTGCCGACCGCTACGAGAAGGCTACCGGCCAGAAGCTGGCGCCGGCGCCGTATGACTTCTCGCCACCTGACACTCCGGAGGCCCCATGACCGGCATCCTGATCGGAGGCCGCAAGACTGGGCGCCATTTCGCCCTGCTGAGCATGGCCGTCGGAATACCTGTGGCCCGAGAAATTATCGAGTCTGCGCAGCGGGCCGAGGCCGAAGCGATCGGCGCAGAACTCACCAGGCTGGGGCTGAAGGCGATGCGAAGCGTGGAAGCATTCCGCGTCGTCGTCAACGCCATGAATGTCCTGGCCGGCCCTGCGGTAGTGCCGCTGGAAGACCCACAACCCGCGCCGCGCTGGCAAAGCGCCCGCCCCTACCTGAAACGCAAGAAAGGACGCTCGTGATGAACAACCAACAGAAACGCGACCCTAACTGGGGCCTGATCCTCCTGCTGCTCATTGTCGCCGGCATGTGGCTCGGCGCGCTGGTCAGCGCATACACAAAATGGAGTGCAGCATAATGGATTCGAACAGCATGAACCTGGTCAACGCCGGCAGCCAGTTGGCCAACATCGCCTATAACCTGGCGCAGCGCGCGGGCGAACCCCTTACGCAGCACGAGGCCTCGCTGCTGGACGCCGCCTGCAAGCAGTGGGACGAGGCGCGCCACGCGCTGGCAGCGCCGGCCGCACCCGTCACCCAAAACCCGCACACCGGCGCGGCGTGCGACAAGCGCGATATCGCCAGCGACCCGCAGGCCGTTCTGTGCGTGGAGCCGGGCGTGCCGCTGCGCGCCGCAGCCCAGCCTGCCGTAGTGCTGGATGAGGCCGTTATCCGCATGCTGGCTAGTGCCAGTGGCGAGCTGGATGGTGATGACGCCGACTGGTGCTTTACTGATGCCGCGCTGATCGCGTTCGCCAACAATATCGCCGCTCAGCCAGCACCAGCCGATGCCGTCGCCCTGCCCACCAACGCCGACCAGGCCGCGCTCATGGCGCTGCTGGGCACCCAATGGCTGGAGCAGCACGCGCCCGAGCGCCTGAAGGCCTCAGCCGATGCAGGGCAGGCACAGGCTTGTTCGCCAAAACCCGTCACGAATGAACATCAAGAAGGTTTGACCGCCAAGAATGGCGAAGAAGCGCTGGCGGATGCGGAACCGTCCGCGCAAGAGCAGAAGCTGGCCGAACGCGTGAACTGGACCACGAAGCAGTGGTACGAGCACGTCGGGGCGCGCGAAGACGACAAGGACCAGATCATATTCGGCACAGTGATGGCGCTGTGGGCCATGCTGGTGCAGTTCCAGGCAGTGACGCTGCATGCCGCCGAGCGCCGCGCCACCCAGCCCGCCCAATGCGCAGCACCGGATGAGCGCGCGGCGTTTGAGCGTGAGTTCCGCAACGATATTGGGGCCAAGGATAGTGATGACCTGACCCACGTATTCGGACATTCTTGGGCATGGAAATGGTGGAGCAAGGCCCACGCATCCCTCGCGCCAGCACCAGATCAGCACGCCGATTCCGACTTCGCCTCGATGTCAGTTTGGGAGCAGTCGATATTCATGCGCGGCGTAAATCGCGGTCGCGCCGCGCCAGCATTTCAGGCACAGCCAGTAGCTGCGCAGCAGACCATCGACACTCCGGAATTCAGCGAGAAGCTGGCGAATGCACAGGAAGCGCACGAAGCAGGCGAGGAAGCCTACATGGATGCTCGCGCCGCTCTGATCGCCCACATCAACCTGTGGGGCCATGGGCGATATATTCGCGGCTACGACAAGCGCAAGGCAGAGGAAATCGCCCCACCAGCACCAGCCGCGCAGCCAGAAGCCAAGGCCGCGCCAGTGGATGCGCTGAGCGACAGCGAAATTAAGATGCTCGCCTACAAGGCGGGGATAGGATCCAGCGCTGCGCTGCGCTTTGCCGCCCTGCTGGCCGCTGCCGGCAACAGTCAAGGGCAGGCCGCGCAGCCAGCCCAGGGTACATCAGAACTCCGCGCAGGGATCGCGTCGAATCAGAGCTACTGGAACGGCATGCAGCAAGGATGGCGTCTTTGCGCCGCTGGCGACGTCGAGAAATTCCACGCTGAACTGAATGCGGTGAAAGCTGAGATCGCGCCTGCCCGTGCCGAGCTGCAGGCCTCGCAGCCAGAACAGCAGCCAGACGATACCGCAGCATGCCTACCGCCTATTGAATTGGACAGCATCGCCACCTTCTCTAGCCTACACGGAACATTGATTCGGCGCGCCGATGTCGAATGCATGCTTGCGCGGCTGCGACCTACTGCCCACGCCGCGCCTGTACCAGCAGCCGCACCCGAGCCGCTGCAAGGCTGCGAGTGGACGCATGACGAACCGCAGTATTCTTGGGATTCCGCGTGCGGCGAAAAGTGGAGCTTCATCGAGGGCGGCCCGAAGGAAAACTTCGTGCGTTTCTGCCAAGGCTGCGGCAAGCCTGTTGTGCTGGCCGCCGCTCCAGTAGGAGGTGCATGATGGCTACCGGCTACAGCGACAAAGTGAAATGTCCCAAGGGTCACACCTTCCGCATTCAGCGCCGCGCCACCACCGCAGGCAAGACTGTGCGAACTTACTGCCGCATTTGCGAGTGCACCTATCAGATCAAAGCAGGGCCAGTTCAAGTAGGAGGTACGCAGTGAGCGCCATCATCAGCCCATGCGGCCAATATCGGTACAAGCTCACCCGCGAGGCGCACGACCTGCACACGACCTGCGGCCCCGCGCTGTTCATCATGTTGAACCCGAGCACCGCAGACGCCGCGCTGGACGACCCGACCATCCGCCGCTGCCGTGGCTTCGCAAAGGCATGGGACTGCGCCGGCATCGTGGTGGCGAACCTGTACGCCCTGCGGGCGACGAATCCGGCCGAGCTGTGGACGCATCCGGATCCAGTCGGGCCGGACAATGACATGCACCTGGCCGCCCTGATCCGCGAGCACGAGACCATCGTCTGCGCATGGGGCGCGAACGCGGCGCCGGATCGAGTGGAGCAGGTGCGCAAAATGTTCGGGCGCATGAACCGTCCGATGAGCCTGGGCGTGACGAAGGCCGGCGCGCCGCGCCATCCGCTGTACATTCGCGCGGACCAGCCGCTGGTTGATTGGTCAGGGCAAGGCCCAGTAGGAGGCACCCAGCCATGAGCGTAGTTGCAATGTACTACCTGCGCGCCACTCGTGGCGGGATAAATGGCCGCAAGAAATGCTACCTGAATGGGGTTAGCGACGATGGGCTACTCGCAACTTTTACGGCGGAAACTAAGCTGGCGTGGTCGTTTGATAGGACGCAGCGCGACGATTTCATAGCCAAGCACCCCCACATCAAGGGGCGATGGGTTTCGCTGCACAACGAGCTGGCACGAATCCGGGCCGCCGCAGCCCCAACACCTAAAGGAGAGCAGCATGGCTGACGTGAAGACGTGGCAGGAGCGCATGGCCGACTACTACACGACCGGCGACGGCAAGCAGTTATGCCGTCGTGACGCGCACTTCATGAAGGAAGAGATAGTCGACCTTCGCGCAGCCCTCCAGACTCAGCAGGGCGCGCCGTTTCAGGCCCGCGTGCAACCGTGGCTGCTGGCCTGCTTTGGCGAGATGATCGCTGGCGACCGAGAGGAACGCAACCATCGCTTCCTGGAAGAAGCGCTTGAACTCGTGCAGGCTTGCGGTTGCACGACGAGTGAGGCGCACCAGCTGGTGGACTATGTGTTCGGGCGACCAGTGGGCGCGCCCGCGCAGGAAGTCGGCGGCGTCATGGTGACGCTGGCGGCCCTGTGCCTGGCGAACGGCCTGGATATGCACCAGAATGGCGAGACCGAGTTGGCGCGCATCTGGACGAAGGTCGAGCAGATCCGCGCCAAGCAGGCCGCCAAGCCGAAGCACGGCCCGCTGCCAGTCGCACCCCAGCCCATCTCCGTGCCAGCGGGAAGTGAGCTAGCGGCAGTGCATGCGTTCCTGCTTGGCGAAGGCCCGCTTGATGGGCTGCAGTTCAGTGAGCGCGATGAAAACCACAACGCGCCATACTGGTGGCGCAAGAACCTGCGTTCTGCAATCGCTGCGCAGCAGAAGAGCGGAGGCCAGAAATGAGCGACCTGATGTTTTACGGGGTATTGGAAATGCCCTACGACATGGCCATGAGCGACGAAATCAGCCGCCTGCAGTTCTACCAGCGCGTGCAGCAGGCTGTAGTGCGGCTGAAGGCGGCCGAGGCGGCGCCGAACTGGCAGTGGCTGGCCATCGCCGCCCGCGCCGCGCAGCTCGAGGCGTCACTGCACGCCATGGTGGCGGACGCCGCGACGTTCCCAGCGCACTTGCAAAACGCGGCCGTGCTGGAAGCCGCGCGCGCGGCTTTGGCTGCCCCACAGGTGGCTATGGCAGACCCGCTCGACATGCCCCTGCCCTGCGACATCACCGTGGGCTCCGCCACCATTCGCCAGGGGTGCAAGCTCCGCACGCTGGTGGCCAAGATGCAGGTACTGCACGACATGGCCATGGAGTCGCCGCTGGCGCTGCGCGCTGTCCAGTTCGAACTGATCGCGGCCGGCACTGCCGACGTGCAGGTGCGCGAGAAGGCCGACCACTCTGCGAGCCAGGATGGCGCCTGCAGCATTTGCCGGGGCACGCGCGTCACGTTCGGGAAGCGCTGCGAGTGCGCCGGCGCAGCTGCGGGAGGCCCACCATGAGCAGCACATTCCTCGATGCCGAAGAGGTGGTGGAAATGACTGGCCGCGTCCAACACCGGGCGCAGGCCAAGGCACTCAACGCATTGGGTATCATCTACAAGGTGCGGCCGGACGGCTCGTTGCTGGTGTTGCGCTCGCACATCGAGAAGGAGCTCGGGGGCGCGCCCGCCGGCGGCAGGACGAAAGAATTCAAACCGAACTGGGAAGCGGCGAATGCCTAGGAAGCGCAACAAGGAAAACGAAGGCCTGCCAACGCGCTGGAAGCACACCCACGGCGCGTATTACTACCAAGTGCCGCCTGGCTTGGAAGATAAGTGGGATGGCAAAAAGAAATTCCGTCTTGGCAAGACCCTGCCGGAAGCCTATGCCCTCTGGGCCAAGCGGCTGGTCGTGGTGGACGCGGCCAATACCATCGGCGCGCTACTGGACCGGTACGCCTTGGAAGTTGTGCCAACGAAGGGCGCGCGCACGCAGGTGGAAAACCAGCGGGCAATCCGCAATCTACGCGCAGTGTTTGGTGAGGCCCCCTTAACCTGGTTAAAACCTCAGGCGGTGTACCAATATGTAGATAAACGCAAGAAAACACCAGTCGCGGCCAATCGCGCAATCGACGTCCTTTCTCACGCCTTCACGAAAGCGGTTGAGTGGGGCTACATCGATCGACACCCATTTAAGGGTGAAGTCCGCCTGCCAGGCGAGAACTCGCGGACGCGGTACATCGAGGATTGGGAAATCGTGGAATGCTTGTCCATGGAATCGAAACGGAAGAAAGGCAGCGTGCGGGCCATTCAGGCGTATATCCGAGTAAAGCTGTTGACCGGCATGGCGCGCAGCGATTTACTCCGACTCGACCCTACGCCTGGCCGCAGCTTTAAGGAAGATGGCATTCATATAACACGCCATAAGACCGAAGGGAAGACGGGGAAGGCAACCATTTATGAATGGTCCGACGACTTGCGCGCGGCGGTTGCGCTGGCACTCTCGGTGCGGCCAGTCGACATTGCCCCATTCCTTTTTTGCACGCGAAATGGTGATGGTTATATCGACGAGGAGAAGGGAACTGCGTCAGGCTGGGACTCGATGTGGCAGCGCTATATGGAGCGCGTGATGGCGGAAACGAAAGTGACCGAGCGCTTCACCGAACACGACCTGCGCGCCAAATGCGCGAGCGACGCGGAGACTCTGGAGCATGCCCGCGCCCTGCTTTCCCATGCTGACAGCAAGACGACCAACCGCATATATCGGCGCAAGCCGGAGCGGGTTAAGGCCGGGAAAATCACATTTGAATAGCACAACCGCATTTGAATAGCACAGTGCTATATTTTTAAGCAGCGAGCGAATGCTGCAACTTAATGATTTGAAACGGAATTTTGGCCTGCCCAGCTGGGTTCGAACCAGCGACCCTCAGCTTAGAAGGCTGATGCTCTATCCAACTGAGCTATGGGCAGTCAGGGGTTTTGATGCCGGCAGAGAAGCTCTGCGGAAATGAAAAACGGGCTGTCTTTCGACAGCCCGTCTTATACGTTCTTGGTCGGAGTACAAGGATTCGAACCTTGGACCCCCTGGTCCCAAACCAGGTGCGCTACCGGGCTGCGCTACACTCCGATGAACGTATTATAGGCCCTGGCCCCCTATGGCGTCAATGAAACGGCGGAAAAGTTTCAACTGATTAATACTTAGGCAGCGAGCTTGGCGTCCACTTTATCGGCGATGCGGCGGGCGCAGCTTTGCGCGGCGGCGGCGTCGCGCGCCTCCACCATCACGCGTATCAGCGGCTCGGTGCCGGAGGCGCGTATCAGCACGCGGCCGCTGTCGCCCAATTCGCGCTCCACCGCTTCCTTCTCGGCCACCATGGCGGCATTCTTCTGCCAGTCGAAACCTGGCTGCACGCGCACATTGATCAAGGTCTGCGGGAACAGCACCAGCTCGGCGGCGCACTGCTCCAGCGACTTGCCGCTGCGCTTGAGCGCGGACAGCACTTGCAGCGCGGACACGATGCCGTCGCCGGTGGTGTGCTTGTCCAGGGCCAGCAGGTGGCCGGAGCCCTCGCCGCCCAGCAGCCAGCCGCGCTCCTGCATCACTTCCAGCACGTAGCGGTCGCCCACCTTGGCGCGCGCGAAGGGGATGTTCTTGTGCTTGAAGGCCACTTCCAGCGCCATATTCGTCATCAGCGTGCCGACGGCGCCGGCCACCGGGCCGGTGGCGCAGCGGTCCATCACCATCACGTACAGCAGCTCGTCGCCGTTGTAGAGGCGGCCCTTGGCGTCGCACATGATCAGGCGGTCGGCGTCGCCGTCCAGCGCGATGCCGAGGTCGGCGCCCTGCTCGACCACGGCGGCGGCCATGGCGGCCGGCGCCGTGGCGCCAAAGCCGTCGTTGATGTTGTAGCCGGACGGCTTGTTGCCGATGGCGATCACTTCCGCGCCCAGTTCATGGAACACGTGCGGCGCGATGTTGTAGGCCGCGCCGTGGGCGCAGTCGACTACCACTTTCAGGCCGCGCAGGTCCAGCGCGTTGGGGAAGGTGCTCTTGCAGAATTCGATGTAGCGGCCCTGCGCGTCGTCCAGGCGCTTGGCGCGGCCCAGCTTCTCGGGGGCAACGCATTCCATGGGCTGGTCCAGCTGGGCTTCGATGTCCAGTTCCACCGCGTCGGGCAGCTTGGCGCCCTGGTCGGAGAAGAACTTGATGCCGTTGTCCTGATACGGATTGTGCGAGGCGGAAATGACCACGCCGGCCTGCAGGCGCAGCGCGCGCGTCAGGTAGGCAATGGCCGGCGTCGGCATGGGGCCGGCCAGCATCACGTCCACGCCGGCGGCCGCGAAACCGGCTTCCAGCGCCGCTTCCAGCATATAGCCGGAGATGCGGGTGTCTTTGCCGATCAGCACGGTCGAGCGGGCCGTGCCGCTCATGTTCTTGACCAGCACTTTGCCTGCGGCGTAGCCCAGGCGCATGACGAAGTCGGGGGTGATGGGCGATACGCCCACCAGGCCGCGAACACCGTCGGTACCAAAATATTTACGTGCCATGTCGGATCTCTTTATCGTTAGTTTGCCGCTTGCCATACTTTCAGCGCATCGACGGTCTCTGCCACGTCGTGCACCCTGACTATCCGCGCGCCATGCGCCACCGCCGCCAGCGCGCCGCCTATGCTGCCGGCCATGCGCTGCTCGACCGGCTTGCCGGTCACCGCCCCTATCATGGACTTGCGCGACAGGCCCGCCAGCAACGGCACGCCCAGTTCTTCCACCATGCGGCGGCCAGCCTTGATCAAAGCATAATTATGCTCGACAGTCTTGCCAAAGCCAAATCCCGGATCAATCCAGATGCGACTTGGATCAATACCGGCGCCGGTCAGCGCGGCGATGCGCTCTCGCAGGAACGCCGTCACCTCGCTCACCACGTCAGTGTAATCGGGCTGCTCCTGCATGGTGGCCGGTTCGCCGCGCATGTGCATAATACACAACGCACAGTCGCTGTCGCGCACGGCTGCGATGGCGCCTTCGGCGCGGAAACCGTTGATGTCGTTGATCATGTCCACGCCGGCCAGCACCGCTTCGCGCATGACGGCGGGCTTGTAGGTGTCCACCGAAATGGCCTTGCCGCAGTCGCGCAGCGCGTACACCACGGGCATGACGCGGCGCAGTTCGTCCTCCAGGCTGACGGCCGGGGCGCCGGGGCGGCTCGACTCGCCACCGATGTCGATAATGTCCACGCCCTGCTCTATCATCTGCTCGGCGTGGGCGATGGCGAATTCCAGCGAGGCATGCTGGCCGCCGTCGGAGAAGGAGTCCGGGGTAACGTTGAGGATGCCCATGACCAGGGCGCCTGCAGGGTGCAGCGGGAGGTTGAAACGGCCGAAGGGGATGGTCTGTCGCATAAAAACTGATAATGGCGTCTGAAAAGGAAAAAGGGGGATCGTACCGCAGTGCGGGACGATCCGAGCCCAGTAGCCAAAAGCAAAAAGGGCGAGGATTGCTCCTCACCCTTTCTGTCTGGCGCGCGGCGTTTAGGCCGGTGCGGTGGCGCTGCTCGGCGTGGCGCCGGGGCCGTCGCCGCTAGGCTGCTTGCGCAGCGTGACGCCGGCCTTCGGCGGACGCGGCTCGATGCCGGCCATGATGTCGTTGATCTGGTCTGCGTCGATGGTTTCCCATTCCAGCAGCGTCTTGGTCATCACTTCCACCTTGTCGCGGTTTTCTTCCAGCAGCTTGCGGGCCAGCGCGTATTGCGTGTCCAGGATGTTGCGGATTTCCGCATCCACCTTTTGCTGCGTGGCTTCCGAAATGGTCTTGTTGGTGCCGCCCATGAAGCCTTCGTTCTGGGTGTCCTCGTAGACCATGACGCCCAGCGCGTCGGACATGCCGAAGCGGGTCACCATGGAGCGGGCCAGCTTGGTGGCGCGCGAGAAGTCGTTCGAGGCGCCGGTCGACATCTGGCCGACGAAGATTTCCTCGGCAATACGGCCGCCGAACAGGATGGAGATCTCTTCCAGCATCTTGTCCTTGTAGCCGGAGATGTTGTCGTGCTCAGGCAGCTGCCAGGTCAGGCCCAGGGCCCAGCCGCGCGGCATGATGGTCACTTTATGCACCGGATCGGCCTTCGGCAGCAGCTTGGCCACGACGGCGTGGCCGGACTCGTGGTAGGCCGTGTTGCGGCGCTCTTCCTCGCGGATGATCATGGACTTGCGTTCCGGACCCATGAAGATCTTGTCTTTCGCGTCCTCGAAGTCCTGCATGTCGACCAGGCGCTTGTTGCGGCGCGCGGCGAACAGGGCTGCTTCGTTGACCAGGTTGGCCAGGTCGGCGCCCGAGAAGCCGGGGGTGCCGCGCGCCAGGATGTCGGCCTTCACGTCGGTGCCGATAGGCACTTTGCGCATGTGCACGTTCAGGATCTGCTCGCGGCCGCGGATGTCCGGCAGGCCAACGGAAACCTGGCGGTCGAAACGGCCCGGACGCAGCAGCGCCTTGTCCAGCACGTCGGCACGGTTGGTTGCCGCCACGACGATCACGCCGGAGCTCGCTTCAAAGCCGTCCATCTCGACCAGCAGCTGGTTCAGCGTCTGTTCGCGTTCGTCGTTGCCGCCGCCCATGCCGGCGCCGCGATGGCGGCCGACAGCGTCGATCTCGTCGATGAAGATAATGCAAGGCGAATGCTTCTTGGCGTTCTCGAACATGTCGCGCACGCGGCTTGCACCGACGCCGACAAACATTTCCACGAAGTCCGAACCGGAGATCGAGAAGAACGGCACCTTGGCTTCGCCGGCGATGGCGCGCGCCAGCAGGGTTTTACCGGTGCCCGGAGGGCCGACCATGAGCACGCCGCGCGGAATGCGGCCGCCCAGTTTCTGGAATTTGGTGGGGTCTTTCAGGAAGTCGACGATCTCGGTCACTTCCTCTTTGGCTTCGTCGCAGCCGGCCACGTCGCCGAAGGTGACGGTGTTGTTGGTTTCATCCAGCATGCGCGCCTTGGACTTGCCGAAGGAGAACGCGCCGCCCTTGCCGCCGCCCTGCATCTGGCGCATGAAGAATATCCACACGCCGATCAGCAACAGCATCGGGAACCAGGACACGAACACCTGCTGCAGGAACGATGGCTCCTCCGGCGGCTTCACGTCGAAATGGACGTTGTTGTCGCGCAGGTCGCCGATCAGGCCGCGGTCCAGGTAGGTGGAGGTGGTGCGCACCTTGCTGCCGTCGTCCTTGGTGGCGGTGATGACGTTGCCTTCAATCACGACGTCCTTGACGCGCCGGCCTTTTACGTCATCCAGCAAATCGGAATAAGCAATGGTCTTCGAACCAGCGGCCGTGCCATGATTCTCGAATTGCTTAAACAGCATGAATAATAGCAGGGCAACGACTACCCAAATGGCTGATTTGGAAAACATGTTATTCACGAAAACTCCTTGAATGCGGGGCGCATCTTTGACCGATAGCTAGAAATCCGATTTTACTCGCAATACCGCCAACCGTGCCATAAACCTGCCCCGTACGGTGCACAAATCCGGCGTGCACCTGCCGCGAAGAGACGCAAAGCCGCTCCTCACCGCAAGATTTGCGGCCGGGACCGCAAATATCAAGGGCTTTACACTATGGGATTGGACTTATTTTCCACGGGATTTTTCAATCCGCGGCCCAGCAGGAAGATTTCCGAAGACTTATCGCGGCTGGCCTTGGGCTTTTTCTGCGTCACGGTCTTGAACTCGGCGCGGAATTTCTCGTACACCGAGTTGAAACCCATGTCCTTGAAGCATTTGACCAGCAGCGCGCCGCCCGGTTTCAGGTGCAGCTGCGAAAATTCGATGGCCAGGTCGATCAGATCCTCCATGCGCGCCGAATCCGCCGTGGCGATGCCGGACAGATTGGGCGCCATGTCGGACAGCACGAGGTCGCATTTGCGTCCTTGCAACACTTCGCCCAGCTGCTCCAGGATTTCGATCTCGCGGAAATCGCCTTGTATAAAATGCATGTCCGCGATCGGCTCCATGGGCAGCATGTCCAGGCCTATCATGGTGCCGTTGATGCCGCCGCCCTCCTTGCCGGCCAGCTTGCGCCGGACGTACTGGCCCCAGCTGCCGGGGGTGCAGCCCAGGTCGACGATCACCTGCCCTGGTTTGACCAGATGTTCGTCTTCGTCGATCTCCTTGAGCTTGTAAGCGGCGCGGGCGCGGTAGCCATCTTTCTGCGCTGCTTTCACGTAAGGATCGTTAATATGGTCATGCAACCAGTTTTTGTTTAATTTCTTCTTCTTCATTCGCGTAGAATACTGCCTTTAGAGAACCACCGAAAATAATATTATGATCAAACTCACCCCCGTTGAACGCGCCGCCCTGCGCGCCGAGGCCCACGGCCTGAAACCTGTCGTCATGATAGGCGAAGCGGGCTTGACGCCTGCCGTCATCAAGGAAATCGAACTGGGCCTCGACGCCCACGGCCTGATCAAGGTCCGTGTGTTCGGCGACGACCGCGAAGCCCGTGCCGGCATGTACGACACCATCTGCGAGGAGCTCAAAGCGGCTCCGGTGCAGCATATCGGCAAACTGCTGGTCCTGTACCGTCCGAAAAAGGACGTGGAAAAGGAACGCAGCGGCAAGGTCGGCAAGGGCATGCGCATGGTCACCATCGTCAAGCCTAGCGCCAGCGGCACCAAAAAGCCGTCGGTCAGCAAGGTCTTGCTGAAGGGAAATGAACGCGTTACCGAAGGCGGCACCATCAAACGTGCCAAGGTACGCCAGAAAAGCACCAAGAAGTCGTCGCTGGCTTAAAAAAGAAACCGGGGTTTGCGCCCCGGTTTTTTTATCACTGCTTCAGCACCAGCCAGCCGGCCAGCAGGCTCTGGATCAGGTAGATGCCGCTCGACACACCGTGCAGCATGCCGAAGCGGCTTTTCATGGCCGACTCCATCACACCCGCCGGCCCCGCGGCCTCGCGCAGTTGCGCCATCATCGGCTGCAAGCCGAAGTGGCTCACCACCGTGCACATCACCATCAGCACAATAATCGCCAGCACCGTGCGGCGGCGCTGGCCGTCCCAGTCTGGCGTGCCGCGCCACAGCAACAGCAGCATGGCCAGGCCGCAGCCGAGCGACAGCATGGCCATGGCGTGGAACATGCTGCCGGCGATGGTGCCGGCCAGCACGCGGTCGCTCAGGGTGGCGAACAGCGTGGGCGCCACCAGGTAGCCCACCGCCCACAGGCTGCCGGCCCACAGGACGGCCACCAGCAGGCGCAGCTTGGGCAGCAGGCCGCGCATCAGATGTAACGCACTTCCAGGATTTCGTATTCGCGCGGGCCGGACGGCGCCTGCACTTCCACCACGTCGCCGGCCGACTTGCCGATCAGCGCGCGGGCGATCGGCGAGGTCACCGACACTTTGCTCAGTTTCAGGTCGGCCTCATCCAGGCCGACGATCTGGTAGGTCACCTTGGCGCCCGATTCCAGGTCTTCCAGGTCCACGGTGGAGGCGAACACCACGCGGCCTTCCGCGTCCAGCTGGGTAGGATCGATGATCTGCGCTGCGCTCAGCTTGCCTTCCAGTTCCGCGATGCGGCCTTCCACGAACGCCTGGCGCTCCTTGGCGGCATCGTACTCGGCGTTTTCGGACAGGTCGCCATGCGAACGCGCTTCGGCGATCGCGTCGATCACGATGCGGCGCTCCTTGGTCTTCAACTGGTGCAGCTCCTCCTTCAGGAGTTCTGCGCCGAATTTAGTCAATGGAACTGAAGTCATATTTGTCTCTCTAGGTTACGAAAAGCACAGAGCCCGCGCCATGCATCGGCGCGGGCTCTGTGTCAGCGATTTGGATTGCGTATCGCTTAAAGGAGCTTAGTGTAAGGTTTTATGCAGGCCTTGTAAATCGTACACACGCAACTCGTCCAAATGGCGGATACCGGCCACGGCCGCTTCGGCGCCGGCGATGGTGGTGTAGGTCGTCACGCGGGCGGCCAGCGACGAGGTACGGATGGCGCGCGAGTCCGTGATGGCGCTGCGCTTTTCTTCCACCGTATTGATCACCAGCTTGATCTCGTGGTTCTTGATCATGTCGACCACGTGCGGACGGCCTTCGGCCACCTTGTTGACCGCCGTCACCGGCACGCCTGCCGCCGAGATCACCGCTGCGGTGCCCTTGGTGGCCACCAGGGTGAAGCCCATGTCGACCAGGTCTTTCGCCACTTTCACGGCGCGCGGCTTGTCCGACGCTTTCACCGACAGGAACACCTTGCCCGACTTCGGCAGGTTCACGCCGGCGCCCAGCTGCGATTTCACGAAGGCTTCGCCGAAGGTCATGCCCACGCCCATCACTTCACCGGTCGATTTCATCTCAGGGCCGAGGATGGTGTCCACGCCGGGGAATTTCACGAACGGGAACACGGCTTCCTTGACGCTGAAGTAAGGCGGCACGACTTCCTTGGTGATGCCTTGCGATTCCAGGGTCTGGCCGACCATGCAGCGCGCGGCGATCTTGGCCAGCTGCAGGCCGGTCGCCTTGGACACGTAAGGCACGGTGCGCGAGGCGCGCGGGTTCACTTCCAGCACGAACACCACGTCCTGGCCATCCTGCTTCTGGATGGCGAACTGCACGTTCATCAGGCCCACCACGTTCAGGCCCTTGGCCATCAGCGAGGTCTGGCGCTTCAGTTCGTCGATCGTTTCCTGCGACAGCGAGTAAGGCGGCAGCGAGCAGGCCGAGTCGCCCGAGTGCACGCCGGCTTGTTCGATGTGCTCCATCACGCCGCCGATAAAGGTGGTCACGCCGTCGGAGATGCAGTCCACGTCGCACTCGATGGCGTCGTTCAGGAAGCGGTCCAGCAGCACCGGCGAGTCGTTCGACACCTTGACCGCTTCGCGCATGTAGCGCTCCAGGTCGCGCTGCTCGTGCACGATTTCCATCGCGCGGCCGCCCAGCACGTAGGAAGGACGCACCACCAGCGGGTAGCCGATTTCCTGCGCCAGCGTCAGCGCTTCGGCTTCGGTGCGCGCGGTGCGGTTGGGCGGCTGGCGCAGGCCCAGGTCCTGCAGCAGCTTCTGGAAACGCTCGCGGTCTTCGGCGGCGTCGATCATGTCCGGCGAGGTGCCGATGATGGGCACGCCGTTCGCTTCCAGGTCCAGCGCCAGTTTCAGCGGGGTCTGGCCGCCGTACTGCACGATCACGCCCACCGGTTTTTCCAGCGCCACGATTTCCAGCACGTCTTCCAGCGTCAGCGATTCGAAGTACAGGCGGTCCGAGGTGTCGTAGTCGGTCGACACGGTCTCCGGATTGCAGTTGACCATGATGGTCTCGTAGCCGTCTTCGCGCATGGCCAGCGCGGCGTGCACGCAGCAGTAGTCGAATTCGATACCCTGGCCGATACGGTTAGGGCCACCGCCCAGCACCATGATCTTTTTCTTGTCCGACGGGTTGGACTCGCATTCCTCGTCGTAGGTCGAGTACATGTAGGCGGTGTCGGTCGAGAACTCGGCGGCGCAGGTGTCCACGCGCTTGTACACCGGACGGATGTTCAGCTCGTGGCGCTTGTTGCGCACGGCGGTGTCGCTGGTCTGCAGCAGGAAGCCCAGGCGGCGGTCCGAGAAGCCCTTCTGCTTCAGCTTGTACAGCGTGGTCTTGTCCAGGTTGTCCAGCTTCTGCGTGTCCAGCCACAGTTCCAGGTCCACGATCTCCTTGATCTGGATCAGGAACCACGGATCGATCTTGGTCAGCGCGTGCACTTCTTCCAGCGTGAAGCCTTGCGCGAAGGCGTCGCCCACGTACCAGATGCGCTCAGGACCAGGCTCGCCCAGTTCTTCTTCGATCTTCTCGCGGTCGCGGGTTTTCTCGTTCATGCCGTCCACGCCCACTTCCAGGCCGCGCAGGGCTTTCTGGAACGATTCCTGGAAGTTGCGGCCGATGGCCATCACTTCGCCGACCGATTTCATCTGCGTGGTCAGGTGGTGGTCGGCGGTCGGGAACTTCTCGAAGGTGAAGCGCGGCACCTTGGTCACGACGTAGTCGATCGAAGGCTCGAACGAGGCCGGGGTTGCGCCGCCGGTGATCTCGTTGCGCAGCTCGTCCAGCGTGAAGCCCACGGCCAGCTTGGCCGCCACTTTGGCGATCGGGAAGCCGGTCGCTTTCGAGGCCAGTGCCGACGAACGCGATACGCGCGGGTTCATTTCAATGACGATCATGCGGCCGTCGGCCGGATTGATCGAGAACTGCACGTTGGAGCCGCCGGTGTCCACGCCGATCTCGCGCAGCACCGCCAGCGAGGCATTGCGCATGATCTGGTATTCCTTGTCGGTCAGCGTTTGCGCAGGAGCGACGGTGATGGAGTCGCCGGTGTGCACGCCCATCGGATCCAGGTTTTCGATCGAGCAGATGATGATGCAGTTGTCCGCCTTGTCGCGCACCACTTCCATCTCGTACTCTTTCCAGCCCAGCAGCGATTCTTCAATCAGCAGCTCGTTGGTCGGCGAGGCTTCCAGGCCGCGCTTGCAGATGGCTTCGAATTCCTCTTCGTTGTAGGCGATGCCGCCGCCGCTGCCGCCCATGGTGAAGGACGGACGGATAATGGTCGGGAAGCCCACTTCGCGCTGCACCGCCCACGCCTCGTCCAGCGAGTGCGCCACGCCGGAACGGGCCGAGCCCAGGCCGATCTTGGTCATCGCGTCCTTGAACTTGGCACGGTCTTCGGCCTTGTCGATGGCTTCCGGGGTGGCGCCGATCAGCTCGACCTTGTACTTGTCCAGCACGCCGTGGCGGTGCAGGTCCAGCGCGCAGTTCAGCGCGGTCTGGCCGCCCATGGTCGGCAGGATGGCGTCCGGCTTTTCCTTGGCGATGATTTTCTCGACGACTTGCCAGGTGATCGGCTCGATGTAGGTCACATCGGCCATTTCCGGGTCGGTCATGATGGTGGCGGGATTGCTGTTCACCAGGATGACTTTGTAGCCTTCTTCGCGCAGGGCCTTGCAGGCCTGGGCGCCGGAATAGTCGAACTCGCAGGCCTGGCCGATGATGATGGGGCCGGCGCCGATGATCAGAATACTTTTAATGTCTGTACGTTTTGGCATCTTATTATTTCTCCACCGCTGCCATCATCGAGATGAAGCGGTCAAACAGGTAGGCGACGTCGGTAGGACCAGGCGAGGCTTCAGGGTGGCCCTGGAAGCAGAAGGCCGGGGTGTCGGTGCGGGCGAAGCCCTGCAGCGAACCGTCGAACAGCGATTTGTGGGTGACGCGGCAGTTGGCCGGCAGCGTGTCCGCATCAACCGCGAAACCGTGGTTCTGCGACGTGATCAGCACTTGCTTGCTGTCCAGGTCCTGCACCGGGTGGTTGGCGCCGTGGTGGCCGAACTTCATCTTCAGCGTCTTGGCGCCGGAGGCCAGCGCCATGATCTGGTGGCCCAGGCAGATGCCGAACACCGGCAGCTTTTTGTCGAGGAAGACTTTGGTGGCGGCGATGGCGTAGTCGCATGGCTCCGGGTCGCCGGGGCCGTTGGACAGGAACACGCCGTCCGGGTTCAGGGCCAGCACTTCTTCCGCGCTGGTCTGGGCCGGCACCACGGTCACACGGCAGCCGCGCGAGGTCAGCATGCGCAGGATGTTGCGCTTGACGCCGAAGTCGTAGGCCACCACGTGGAACTTGGGATCGGTGAGCTTGGCATAGCCTTCGCCCAGCGTCCATTCGGCTTCGGTCCACTCGTAGGCGGCTTTCACCGTCACCACTTTGGCCAGGTCCATGCCGGACAGGCCGGGGAAGGAGCGGGCCAGTTCCAGCGCCTGCTCGACCGACGGTTCCTTGCCTTGCGTGCCGGTCAGGATGGCGCCGCCCTGCGCGCCTTTTTCGCGCAGGATGCGGGTCAGCTTGCGCGTGTCGATACCGGCGATGGCGACGATGTTCTCGGCCTTCAGGTAATCGGACAGGGACTGGGTGGAGCGGAAATTGGAGGCCAGCAGCGGCAGGTCACGGATGATAAGGCCGGCGGCGTGGACTTTGGTGGATTCGACGTCTTCAGGATTGACGCCGGTGTTGCCGATGTGGGGATACGTCAGGGTGACGATCTGGCGGCAGTAGCTGGGGTCGGTCAGGATTTCCTGGTAACCGGTCATGGAAGTATTGAAAACTACTTCGCCTGTCGTGTGGCCGACGGCACCGATGGAAAAACCTTTGAAAATGGTTCCGTCAGCAAGAGCCAGGATGGCTGGGACGGCGGGGCCAGAAAAAAATGGCGGCAAGGGCAACTCCTGATAAAGTTACCGTAGCTGCGCCACGTCAGACGACCAACAGAATCCCTGGCTGTGTGCCCGGGTTGCAAGTCAGATTGATGATGGATGAGTGGTAGTCGCTACGGTAGATGTGAGATTGGCTAAACCTTTGAATTATAACCCAAAGAGGCCCGTTCCACAATGCCGGCAGGAACTCTGCGCGGCAAAGTTTGCGCCAGGTCGAAACGCCCCGGCGCCGCCCGGCTAGACTGGGCCGGTGCCCCACATCCCCCTGCCCCTGCCGCCCGAAACCTACGACGCCCCATGGAAAGGCGCCCTCGCCTTTTATTTCACCGATTTCATGGCGTTCTTCTTCCCGGACATCCACGCGGCCATCGACTGGTCATGCCCGCCGGCATTCCTGGACAAGGAACTGCAGCAGCTGGCCCAGGACGGCGCGCTGGGCACCCGGCTTGCGGACCACCTGGTGCAGGTCCGCATGCTGGACGGCGAGGCCAAATGCCTGCTGATTCATATAGAAGTGCAGGCCAGCCGGGATGACAGCTTGCCCGAGCGTCTCTACGTCTACCAGTACCGCATCTACGACCGCTACCGGCTCCCCGTGATCTGCCTGGCGGTGCTGGCCGACCGCAGCCCGCGCTGGCGCCCCGGCAGTTTCAGCTATGGCTATGCCGGCTGCGGCGTCCGCCTGGATTTTCGCAGCATCAAGCTGCTGGATTATGCCGGGCGGGTGGACGCGTTGCTGGCGCAGGAAAACCCCTTCGCCCTGCTGACAGCGGCCCATCTGCTGACACAGCAGACCCGGCACCAGCCCATACAGCGCCACGCCGCGAAATGGAAGCTCGCGCGGCTGCTCTTTGAGCGCGCATGGGACAAACAGCGCGTCATCAACCTGTTTCATGTCATAGACTGGATCATGCGCCTGCCCGAGGAACTGGAAGACCAGCTATGGCAGGACATAATGGATTGGGAAGGGAGGAAAGCCATGGAAACCTATGTGCCACGCGGCGCCAGGATAGCAATGATGCGTGAGCTGAACGAGGCCCGTGAAAAAGCGCAGCAAGAAGGCTGGCTCGAAGGTCAGCAGCAGGGGTGGAAGGAGGGACAGCGGGAGGGGATGCTGTCCGGGAAACTGGAAGGGAAACTGGAAGGGAAACTGGAAGGAAAACTGGAGGGACTGGCGGAAGGCCAGCGGCTGGGCCAGGCGGCACTGCTGTCCAGATTGCTGGCCAAGCGCTTCGGTCCGCTTCCGGCAGATACCGCGGCAAGCATCGCCGCCGCGGATCTGGAACAGCTGCTGGCCTGGGCCGAAGCAGCGCTGGACGCCGCGTCGATTGACGAAGCCATCCCGCGCCGGCCGGGCGGGGCCCGCAGCGATTAGCCCAGCGCGGCGATGCCGGCCTTGGCCACTTGCGCGTCTTCGTTCGACTTGACGCCGGACACGCCCACCGCGCCCACCACGTGGCCGTCCACGATCACCGGCACGCCGCCTTCCAGCATGCCTTCCATTTCCGGCGCGCTCAGGAAGGACACGCGGCCGTTGTTGATCATTTCCTCGTACACGCGCGATTCGCGGCGGCCCAGCGCGGCCACGCGCGCCTTTTTCGGGGCGATGTGCGAGGAGATCGGCGCGGCGCCGTCCAGGCGCTGGAACCACAGCGCATGGCCGCCGTCATCCACGATGGAGATCGACACCGCCCACTTGTTGGCCACAGCCTCCGCTTCCGCAGCGGCGGCGATCTTTTTCACGTCTTCGATGGTCAGTACTGGTTTGGTTTGCATGGAACGTCCCGATAAGTATATTTAATAACAAGCTCACTGCTCGCGCATGGCTTTCAGTTTCTGCTTCAGCTGCGCCATGATGGCGTTGGTGGCGCGCTCCCCGGCCTGGATGGCCTTGTTGCGGTTGCCAAAATCATTACCCGCCATGCGGCCCAGCGGCGGCTGGATCACGATGTCGGCGTCCTTCAGTTCATACTGGTTGATGCGCTGGCCCATGATGCTGAAGGTCTGCAAAATCACCTCCAGCGAGCTGATCGCCGCCTGGGAGTCGGTCTGGGTCGAGATATTGACGGCGATAATGAAGTCGGCGCCCATTTCGCGCGCGAAGCGCACCGGCACCGGCGCCACCAGGCCGCCGTCGACATAAGTGTGGCTGCCGATTACCACCGGCTGGAACACGCCGGGAACCGACGAGCTGGCACGCACCGCCATGCCGGTATTACCGCGCTGGAACAGGATGGGCTGGCCGTTTTTCAGGTCGGCCGCCACCGCGCCGAAAGGTATCTTGAGTTTTTCCATGGGGCGGTTGTGCACCGCCTTGTTGACGTAGGCCTGCAGCGCCTCGCCCTTCAGCACGCCGGACGACTTGCCGAACAGCGGCATGGCCCAGTCGGAAATGGCGGCCTCGTCCATTTCATAGGCCATCTTCTGCAGCGCCACGCCGGAATTGCCGGCCGCGTACAGCGCGCCGACCACGCTGCCCGCGCTGGTACCGACCACCACGTCCGGCACGATGCCCTGCGCCTCCAGCGCCTTGATCACGCCGATATGGGCAAAGCCGCGCGCAGCGCCGCCGCCCAGGGCCAGGCCGATCTTGACTTTGCGCTGAGGCGCGGCAGGCGCGGCGGCGGCCGCCGGCGGCGCCAGCGGATTGGCCGGCACGGCGGCGGGCGTGGCCACGGCGGCGGCCGGCGTGGCGGCCACCACGGGCGGGGCCACCGGCGCCAGCGGCGTGGATGCGCAGCCGGCCAGCGCAGCGGCAGCCAGGACGGAAGCGAGGATATGTTTCAGGGACATGTATTTACTATCTGCACAGTTAAAGCGGGCAGATTGTAACGCAAGCCGGCCCCGGCCCTGCAATTCCGGTTTTAAATCTTGGGCAGGCACACCGTAAAACTGCTGCCCTTGCCGGCCTCGGACTTGATCGACAGATTGCCGCCGTGCCGCAGCAGCACGTGCTTGACGATGGCCAGCCCCAGCCCGGTGCCCTGGGTTTCGCGCGAGCGGCTCTTGTCGACCCGGTAGAAGCGCTCGGTCAGCCGCGAGATGTGCTCCGGACTGATGCCGATGCCGGTATCCTCGACCACGAACTTGGCGCCCTTCTCGCTGTCGCTCCAGCTCAGGCGTATGCTGCCGCCGGCCGGGGTGTAGCGCACCGCGTTCGACGCCAGGTTGCCGAAGGCGCTGTGCAGCTCGTCGTAATTGCCCTGCACGGCCACGTCCTCCATCTCCAGCGAAATCTCGTGCTTGCCGGACGACAGCGCGCGCGCGTCGCGCAGCACCTGCTCCAGCAAGGTGCGGGTGTCGATCTTCTCCGGCCGCAGCGGGTGGTCCACCGACTCCAGGCGAGACAGCGTCAGCATGTCCTCGATCAGATGCTGCATGCGGTGGCCCTGCTCCGTCATCAGCTTCAGATGCGCCATGCGGGTGGCCGCATCCAGGTCCTCGGACGCGGCGATCTCCAGGAAGCCCACGATCACCGTCAGCGGCGTGCGCAGCTCGTGCGAGGCGTTGGCGATAAAGTCGCGCCGCATCATCTCGGTGCGCTCCGTTTCCGTCACGTCGTGCGTCACCAGGATCTGGCGCCGGTTCTCGAAGGGAATGATGTGCACGATCAGCTTGCGCTCGCGGAAGGCCAGCGTCAGCGGCTGGTCGTAGCGGCCCAGGATAATGTAGTCCATGAATTCCGGGCTGCGTATCAGATTGGTCACGCGCATGCCCTTGTCGCGGTCGTTGCGCAGGCCCAGATGCGCCTCGGCGGCCGGGTTGCACCACTCCAGGAACAGCACGTCGTCCATGATGACCACGCCGTCGGGCAGCAGGTGCATGGCCTGGCGGAAGCGCGCCAGCCATTCGGTCAGTTCGGCCTGGTTCTTTTCGTCGTCGCGGCGCAGCCGGTACAGGCGCGAGAAGATGCCGGTCCACGCGCCCCAGCCGTCCGGCAGCTTGGCGCTTTGCGGATCGTCCAGCCAGTCGCTCAGCTGGTACAAGTAGTTCAGCTGCGCAAACACCATCGCGCCCATCATGATGACGGCCACGATCAGCGCCGGCGTGGCGCCGAACAGCCACCACAAGATGGCCACGCCCGCCAGGATCAGCCCCATGCGCAGCGCAGCCGGTACCCAGAACACCAGTTTGGGATTCATGGGCTTATTTTTCCGACAGCATATAGCCGACGCTGCGTACCGTCCGGATCAGGTGCTCGGCCTCTTTCAAGGCCTTGCGCAGGCGCAGCACGTGCACGTCCACGGTGCGCTCTTCGATGACCACGTGGTCGCCCCACACCTTGTCGAGCAGCTGGCTGCGCGAAAACACGCGCTCGGGGTGGGCCATGAAGAATTTCAGCAGCTTGTACTCCGCGTGGCCGATGTCGATCTTCTGCTCGTTCATCAGCACCGTGCAGCTGACCGGGTCCAGCGTCACGCCGCCCACGTTCATGGCGGCCTGCGCGTGCTCCGGGCTCTTGCGGCGCAGCAGCGCCTTGGCGCGCGCCAGCAGCTCGCGCGGCGAGAACGGCTTGGTGATGTAGTCGTCGGCGCCGCTGTTCAGGCCGGCCAGCTTGTCCTCTTCCATGCTCTTGGCGGTGAGCATGATGATGGGGATGTCCTGGAACTGGCGGTCCGAGCGGATGCGCGACAGCAGGCGCAGGCCGGTCTGGTCGGGCAGCATCCAGTCCAGCAGCAGCAGCTGCGGCGTGCGCCGGGTGATGAAGTCCCAGGCGTCGGCCACGGTGGAGACCGAACACACGTTCCAGCCGGCGTCGCGCAGCGAAAAGCTGACCAGCTCGACGATCGCGGGCTCGTCCTCCACTATCAATACAGTCGTTTTATCAGATGCCATGGTGCCGCTTTATTCTGGGAGATCGTCCGGCAGTGGAACGGTCTTGGTATGGCGGATGTCCTTGCCTTCCACCACGTAAATCACGTACTCGGCGATGTTCTTCGCATGGTCGCCGATGCGCTCGATTGCCTTGGCCACCCACAGGGTGTCCAGCGCGGCTGAGATTGTACGCGGATCTTCCATCATGAAGGTGATCAGATTGCGCATGATGGAGCGGAACTCGTGGTCGATCACCGCGTCCTGGGCGATCAGCTGCAGCGCCTGCTTGCCGTCGTTGCGCGCGAACGCGTCCAGCGCGTCGTGCAGCATGTCGCTGGTGGCGTTGGCGATGCTGCGCACCATCTCGTAGTGGCTCACCGTCACGGCGCCGCGGCTGTGCAGGCTCTTCGCGGTGCGCGCGATCTTGGTGGCCTCGTCGCCAATGCGCTCGAGGTCGGTAATCACCTTGATGGTGGCCATCACGGTGCGCAGGTCGTTCGCGGTCGGCTGGCGGCGCACGATCAAATGGCTGCAGGCGTCGTCCAGCTGCACTTCCAGCTGGTTGACGGTGTCGTCCTCGCGCATCACGCGCTCGGCGCGCTCCAGGTTGCCGATGCGGAAGCAGGTCATGGCGTCCAGGAACTGCGTCTCGACGATGCCGCCCATCAGCAGGACCTTGGAGCGGATCGCTTCCAGTTCTTCGTCGTATTTTTTGGATGAATGTTCGCCCATCATATTATTTTCTCTCTTTCTGGTCCGAAGCTTAGCCGAAGCGGCCGGTAATGTAGTCCTGGGTTTCCTTGCGGGCCGGATTCATGAAGATCTGGTCGGTCTCGCCGAACTCCACCAGCTCGCCCAGGTACATATAGGCGGTGTAGTCGGAGCAGCGCGCAGCCTGCTGCATATTGTGGGTCACGATGGCGATGGTGTAGTCCTGCTTCAGTTCGCTGATCAGCTCTTCCACCTTGGAGGTCGAGATCGGGTCCAGCGCCGAGGTCGGCTCGTCGAGCAGCAGCACGTCCGGCTTGACCGCCACGCCGCGCGCGATGCACAGGCGCTGCTGCTGGCCGCCCGACAGCGACAGGCCGCTCTTGCTCAGCTTGTCCTTCACCTCGCCCCACAGTGCGGCCTTTTTCAGCGCCCATTCCACGCGCTCGTCCATCTCGCCTTTCGACAGGTCTTCATACAGGCGCACGCCGAAGGCGATGTTGTCGTAGATCGACATCGGGAACGGCGTCGGCTTCTGGAACACCATGCCCACCTTGGCGCGCAGCATGTTCACGTCCTGGCCCGGCTCGAGGATGTTGGTGCCGCGGTACATGATGGAGCCTTCGGCGCGCTGGCCCGGATACAGGTCGTACATGCGGTTGAGCGTGCGCAGCAGCGTCGATTTGCCGCAGCCGGACGGGCCGATAAAGGCCGTCACCTGCTTCTCGTGCACGTCCAGGTTGACGTTGTGCAGGCTCTGCGTTTTGCCGTAGAAGAAATTCAGGCCCGAGATTTCGATGGTCTTGCGCTTGGCCGCGGTCGCGGCTTTGATGTCGTTGCTCATTTGCGTATTCATCTTGTATGGTCTGTTGAATTAATTCGGGGCTTTTTGGCTGAACACCGTGCGCGACAGGATGTTCAGGCCCAGCACGCTGAACGTCACCAGCAGTGCGCCGCCCCAGGCCAGCGAGCGCCAGTTGTCGTAAGGGCTCATGGCAAACTGGTAAATCACCACCGGCAGATTGGCCACCGGCGCATTCATGTCGGCGCTGAAGAACTGGTTATTCAGCGCCGTGAACAGCAGCGGCGCGGTTTCACCCGAGATGCGGGCCACGGCCAGCAGCACGCCGGTCACCACGCCGGCCTTGACGGCGCGCAGGCGCACGGTCATGGCCACTTTCCAGCGCGGCGCGCCGAGCGCGAAAGCCGCTTCCAGCAGGCTGTTGGGAACCAGCTTGAGCATATTGTCGGTGGTGCGCACCACCACCGGCACCGCGATCAGCGACAGCGCGATGGAGCCGGCGTAGCCCGAGAAATGCTTCACATTGGCCACGTACAGCGCGTACACGAACAGGCCGATCACGATGGACGGGGCCGACAGCATGATGTCGGTCACGAAGCGGGTCACTTGCGCCACCTTGTTTTCCTCGCCGTACTCGGCCAGGTAGATGCCGGCCAGGATGCCGATCGGGGTGGACACCAGCGTGGCCACGCCCACCATCATCAGGCTGCCGACGATGGCGTTCAGCAAACCGCCGCCTTCGCTGCCCGGGGCCGGCGTGTTGGCGGTGAACATGGTGTAGTGCAACGCCGAGAAGCCGTTGATCAGCAGCGTGGCCAAAATCCACAGCAGCACCAGCAGGCCGATCGACATCGCCATCACCGACAGCGCGATGCCGACGCGGTGCACCAGCAGGCGCTTGCGGTAGACCGGGTTCATAGGGGTAGCTACTTTCATTTCACGCCTTCCTTGCGGGACATGCCGGCCAGCATCAGCTTGGCGGCGGACAGGACAATCAGGGTAATCACGAACAGGATCAGCGCCAGCGCGTACAGCGAGGACACGTGCAGCTTGCTCTCGGCTTCGGCGAATTCATTGGCCAGCGTGGAGGCGATCGAGTTGCCGGCGGCGAACAGCGACCAGGACAGCTTGTTGGCGTTGCCGATCACAAAGGTCACCGCCATGGTCTCGCCCAGCGCGCGGCCCAGGCCCAGCATCACGCCGCCGACCACGCCGGTCTTGGTGTAAGGCAGCACCACCTTGCGCACCACTTCCCACTTGGTGCAGCCCAGGCCGTAGGCCGATTCCTTCAGCACGGCCGGCACGATCTCGAACACGTCGCGCATCACCGAGGAAATAAAGGGGATGATCATCACGGCCAGGATCAGGCCGGCGGTCAGGATGCCGATGCCCATGGTCGGGCCGCTGAAGAAGCTGCCGATCACCGGCACCTGGCCCAGCGTGGCTTTCAGCAGCGGCTGCACGTGGTCGCCGAACAGCGGCGCGAACACGAACAGGCCCCACATGCCGTAGATAATCGACGGCACGCCGGCCAGCAGCTCGACCGCCGTGCCCAGCGGGCGGCGCAGCCAGGCCGGGCAGATCTCGGTCAGGAACAGGGCGATGCCGAAGCTCACCGGGAAGGCGATCAGCAGCGCGATGCCGGCCGTGGCCAGGGTGCCCACGATGGCGATCAGCGCGCCGTACTGGTCATTGACCGGGTCCCACTCGACGGTGGTGATAAAGGCCGGTCCGAAGTGCTCCAGCGCCGGCATGGCGCCCAGCACCAGGGAAACGATAATCCCTATCAGCACGAACAGCACTGACAGGGAAAAGCCCATGGTGACTTTGTGGAAGATGAAATCCTGGATGCGCTGCTTGCGCATCGTCGAGAGCATGGCTGCATGGGACACTTCTGTCATGGCGGGCTCCGACAGGGTGATCGGCGGGGAAGTAATGTCTGCGCTCATAGGTTGGTCTTATTCTGGGTGTGGGCTAGCCGGGTGCGCCGCGCAGCGGGGCTGGGCAGCGCGCCCGGCTAGCCCCCTTGGCAAGGCCAAGGAGGCTGAAGCGATTAGTAGACTGCCTTGCCCGAAGCATCTTTCAGGTTGGCTTTCCACGAGTCCTGCACCAGTTTCACAACCGATGCCGGCAGTGGCACGTAGTCCAGTTCGGCAGCAGCGGCGCCACCGTTCTTGAAGGCCCAGTCGAAGAATTTCACGACTTCCTTGCCCTTGGCTGCGTCAGCCTGGGTTTTGTGCATCAGGATGAAGGACACGCCGGTGATAGGCCAGGAAGCTTTGCCAGCCTGGTCGGTCAGCACCACACCGAAGCCTGGGGTCTTGGTCCACTCGGCATTGGCGGCGGCGGCTTTGAAGTTGTCGTCGTCAGGCTGGACGTACTGGCCGTCCTTGTTTTTCAGCTGGGTGTGCGCAATCTTGTTTTTCTTGGCGAAAGCCCACTCCACGTAGCCGATCGCGCCCTTGATGCGCTGCACGTTGGCGGCCACGCCTTCGTTGCCCTTGCCGCCCACGCCCACCACCCACTTCACAGCGGTGCCGGCGCCGACCTTGGTCTTGAATTCGGCATTGGTCTTGGACAGGTAGTCGGTCCACAGGAAGGAAGTGCCGGAGCCGTCGGCGCGGTGCACCACGGTGATTTCGTCGGCCGGCAGTTTCAGGCCTGGGTTCAGGGCCACGATTTCAGCGGCGTTCCACTTGGTGATCTTGCCCAGGTAGATGTCGCCGATGACCTGGCCGGTCAGCTTCATTGCGCCGGGCGCCACGCCGTCCAGGTTCACCACGGCAACCACGCCGCCCATGATGGCCGGGAACTGGGTCAGGCCTTCCGCGTCCAGCTCCTCGCCTTTCAGCGGGCTGTCGGTGGCGCCGAAGTCAACGGTCTTGGCTTTGATCTGCTTCACGCCGGCGCCGGAGCCTACCGATTGGTAGTTCAGGCCGTTGCCGGTGGCTGCCTTGTACGACTCCGCCCATTTGGCGTAAATCGGATAAGGGAACGTTGCGCCTGCGCCGGTCATGTCCGCAGCGGAGGCGGTGGAGAAGGCCACGGCGGCGGTTGCGCCGATAACCAGGGAGGTGAACAACTGTTTCATACGCATATCAATGTCCTTAGGGGTTGTGACGGTTTGAATGCTGCGCAGTCTACCGAGCCAATATGACAGCTTTATGACATGTGTGAAAATAATTAAAACACCCGCTTCAGAGGGGATAGTACCGCGATTTGCGCCGATTATGACAAGCGTAGCAATCGCCTTGTCATACGTTTGTCATGGACTTGTCACAATTTACATCTACACTGGGCCGCGTCCAAAGTGGGCTAGAATTAACCATCTGCAAAGATAAAGCGATAGATAACATCATGAAGCCTGACCTGCGTTCGGAAACAAACAAGCACGGTATATTCCTCGACCGCGAACTGTCCCAGCTGGCTTTCAACCGCCGCGTCATGGCGCAGGCGGCCGACCCGGCGGTGCCGCTGCTGGAACGCCTGCGCTATTTGTGCATCGTCAGCAGCAACCTGGACGAATTTTTCGAAGTGCGCGTGGCCAGCCTGCTGGCGGCCGCCGCCACCGACGGCAGCCCCACCGCGCTGCACCCTGCCCTGGCCGCCAATCTGCGCCGCATCTGCGACGAGTGCCACGAGCTGGTGAAAGTGCAGTACGACTTATTAAATACCGAAGTGCTGCCGCAGCTGCAGCAGGCCGGCATCCACCTGCTGCGCCACAACCAGCGCAACGAAGCGCAGCGCGCCTGGGTCAAGCAGTATTTCGAGCGCGAAGTGCGGCCCCTGCTCACGCCCATCGGCCTGGACCCGGCCCATCCCTTCCCGCAGGTGGTCAACAAAAGCCTCAATTTCATCGTCTCGCTGACCGGCAAGGACGCCTTCGGGCGCGGCACGGCCATCGCCATCGTCAAGGCGCCGCGCGTGCTGCCGCGCGTGATACGCCTGCCGGACGAGTTGTCGGACAACGGCGGCGTGTCGTTCTGCCTGCTCTCCTCCGTGATCCACTCGCATATTTCCGACCTGTTCGCCGGGCGCGAAGTGATCGCCTATTCCCAGTTCCGCGTCACGCGCGACTCCGACCTGTGGGTCGACGAGGAGGAAGTGAAAAACCTGCGCCAGGCGCTCAAGGGCGAGCTGCAGGGCCGCCAGTTCGGCACCTCGGTGCGGCTGGAAGTGGCGAAAAACTGCCCACCCGAGCTGTCCCAGTTCCTGCTGGACCAGTTCGCGCTCGACCACAGCCGCCTGTACGAAGTGGACGGCCCGGTCAACCTGGTGCGCCTGACCGAGATCATCAACAACGTGGCCCACCCCGAGCTGCGCTTCCCGCCCTTCTTCCCCGGCGTGGCCAGCAAGGCCGCCAACACCGACATCTTCGGCGCGCTGCGCCAGCAGGACATCCTGCTGCACCATCCCTACCAGTCCTTCCAGACCGTCATCGACTTCATCCGCGCCGCCGCGCTGGACGCGAGTGTGGTGGCCATCAAGCAGACCATCTACCGCACCGGCATGAACTCGGACCTGATGGAGTCGCTGATCATGGCGGCCCGCGCCGGCAAGGAAGTGACCGTCATCGTGGAGCTGATGGCGCGCTTCGACGAGGAAGCCAACATCAACTGGGCGGACAAGCTGGAACAGGCCGGCGCGCAAGTCGTGTACGGCGTGGTGGGCCTGAAGACGCACGCCAAGGTGGCCCTGGTGATACGCCGCGAGGAAAGCGGCCTGCGCTACTACGCCCACCTGGGCACCGGCAACTACCACCCCACCACCACCAAGCTCTACACCGACTTCGGCCTGCTGACCAGCAACCCCGAGCTGGGACGCGACGTGAACGAAGTGTTCATGCACCTGACCAGCCTGACCAAGCCGCAGAAGCTGAACCACCTGTGGCTGGCGCCGTTCGCGCTGCAGAACGAAGTGATCAAGGCCATCCGCAACGAGGCCAAGATCGCGCGCGCCGGGCGGCCCGGCCGGATTATCGCTAAAATGAATGCGCTGGTGGACGAATCGGTGATACGGGCTTTGTACGCCGCCTCCAAGGACGGCGTGAAGATCGACGTGATCGTGCGCGGCGCCTGCACCCTGAAGCCGGGCGTGCCGGGGCTGTCGGAAAACATCCGCGTGCGCTCCATCATCGGCCGCTTCCTGGAGCACAGCCGCATCTACTACTTCCGCAACGACCTGACGCACGACGTCTACCTGGGCAGCGCGGACTGGATGAGCCGCAATCTGTTCCGCCGCATCGAGGTGGCCTTCCCCGTGCTGGACCGCTCGCTGAAGCGGCGCGTGATCGCGGAAGGCTTGAATCCCTACCTGAAGGACAACAGCAACGCCTGGGAACTGGAAGCAACCGGCCACTACCAGCGCCGCCGTCCGCGCGGCAAGCAGACCCTGTTCAGCGCCCAGCAGTACCTGATGCACACACTGGGCACGCCAGCCAGCGAGGACAGCGAGTAAACCACGAAAGGGGAAGATGATGGACCTGATCTTGTGGCGTCACGCCGAGGCCGAAGACGCCGGCCCCGGCCAGTCGGATTTGGAACGGGCCCTCACCGCCAAAGGACAGAAGCAGGCGCGGCGCATGGGGCAGTGGCTCAATTCGCAGCTGCCGGAAAGCTGCCGCGTGCTGTCCAGCCCCGCCGTGCGCACCCTGCAAACGGTGGAAGGCCTGGGCCGCAAGTACAAAATCCACAACGACCTGGCGCCAGGCGCGGACGCGGCCGACGTGCTGAAAGCGGCCAACTGGCCAAACGGCAGGGAAACCGTGCTGATCGTGGGCCACCAGCCCACGCTGGGCCAGGCGGCGGCGCTGCTGATGACGGGGGAAGACCTGGACTGGGACATCCGCAAGGCCAGCGCCTGGTGGTTTTCCCAGCGCGAACCGGGCGAACCGGACAGTCTTTACCTGAAGGCGGTGATGGCGTCCGACCTGGTGGTGAAATGAATCGGCCGGCGGGGCTTGAAAAGCAAATCGCTTCTGCTAAAGTTTAGTTGTATCAACTCTAGGGAGCGACTGTCCGAAAGGCGGTTGAAGACATATGTTTACCCTCCTCACCATTGGCATTTTCGGCGGCATGATTGCTCTGGTCGTTTATGAGCTGATCCAGGAATCCAGTGGGAGTCATCACAAACTATCCGATCGCTATCACGAATAGCAAAACCGCAATGCGGAACCGGGCGCCTTAAGCTGTCAACTTAAGGCGCCTTTGTCGTTTACTTTGTCGCTTACATACCTGTTTTGAACTTGGTGTAGATGCGGGTGATCGAGCGCCGCACGTCGGCCGGCACCGCCTCCGGGGCGATCATGCGCTGCATGTCGGCCGGCGGCAAGAACACGGTCTTGTTGTCTGCGATGTCCTTGCGCACGAACTTGATGGCCGCCGTATTCGGATTGGCGTAGAACACCTTGTTGGTCAGGCTGGCGTGCACTTGCGGACGCAGGATGTAGTTGATGAACAGGTGCGCATTGTTCGGGTGCGGCGCATCGGCCGGAATGGCCATGGTGTCGAACACCAGCGCGGCCGAGGTCTTCGGCACCAGCACCTGGATCTGGTTGCCGTTCTTCGCTTCGATGGCGCGCTGGCGCGCGATATTGATGTCGCCGGACCAGCCGAAGGCCACGCAGATAGCGCCGTTGGCCATGTCGTTGATGTAGCCGGACGAGCTGAACAGCGTCACATAGGGACGGATGGCGGTCAGCACCTTGCCCGCATCGGCGTAGTCGGCCGCCTTGGCCGAATAGGCCGGCTTGCCGATGTATTGCAGCGCCGCCGGCAGCACCTCGGACGGCGAATCCAGGAAGGACACGCCGCAGGACTTCAGCTTGGCCGCGTATTTCGGATTGAAGATCAGGTCCCAGGCGTTGTCCGGCATCGGCTCGCTGCCCAGCGCCGCCTTCACCTTGGCCACGTTGATGCCCACCGTGGCGTAGCCCCACAGCCAGTCCACCAGGTATTCGTTGCTGGGGTCGATCTTGGCCAGCTTGGCCTGGATCTGCGGGTCCAGGTTGGACAGGTTGGTGAGCTTGGACTTGTCCAGCTTGCGCAGCTGCTTGGCGTCGATCTGCAGCTTGGCCCACGGGGCGGTCGGCACCACGATGTCGTAGCCGGACTTGCCGGCGGCCAGCTTGGAGTTCAGGATTTCGTTGTTATCAAAAACGTCATAGCGGACCTTGATGCCGGTCTCTTTCTCGAAGTTCTTGATGGTGTCTTCAGCGATATAGTCCGACCAGTTGTAGATGTTCAGGACTTTTTCTTCCTGCTGCGCCTGCGCCTGGCCGGCAACGGCCGCCACTGCCAGCGTGCATGCCGCTACCGCCAAATTTCCCCAACGCTTCCCCGCCATATGAATGCCCCCAAATAAAAGAAGAAATACTCACGAAAACCCACGAACGCGAGATGATCGGGCATTGCGGCGTCAAATGCAAGCACCCCCGGCAAGCACCCCGGGGCGAGCGCATCAGACCAGGAAGTCGAACAGCGAGCGCGCGCCGGTGTAGCCGGGCAGCGCGTCGCTGGCGGCAGATTGTTCCTGCTGGGTATAGAAGGCCACCAGCGCATTGGCCTGGGTGGTCAGCGCCTTGGCCAGGTCGGCCTTCTTCGACGACAGTGCGTTGATGTCCTTGCCCACCTGTAGCGCCTCGCGCTGTATGCTGCCGGTCTTGCCCGTCAGGATGTCGATCTTGGCGTCGAACTGGTCGGCCAGGCCCTTGCCGTCCTTGGTGAACAGGCCGGCCACGGCGCCGGCGTCGGCCGCGATGGCGCTTTTCAGCTTCTTGTCGTCCAGCACCAGCTTGCCGCTGCTGTCGATCGTCACGCCCGCCGCCGCCAGCGCGGACTTGGATACGCCGCTATTGCCCTGCACCAGCGCGTTCAGTTCGCGGCTGACCTGGCCCAGCGCCTGGTCGGACTTCAGGTCGCCCTTCTGCAGCGCCGTCAGCTTGCTGTTCAGGTCGTTATAGGCCTCGACGAACAGGCTCACGTTCTGCGCAATCTGGCTGCTGTCCTGGCTCACGGTGACGTCGGTCTTGCCTTTGCCGGTCAGCGTCAGGCTGACGCCGTCGATGGCGTCCTTCAGCGTATTGCTGGCGCTTTTGACTTCCTTGCCGGCCACGGTGGCGATCGCATCCTGCGCCGCCGCAGCCTGGGTCAGGCCCTGCGCCGAGGGGCTGTTGTTAGCGGCCGGATTGTAGGCCACCAGGTTCTTCACGGCCGCGTCGCCGGATACGCTGATGCGCACGCTGTTCGCTTCGCCGTTCTCGCCCCGGATCTGCAAGGCATAGCCGGTGCCGCTCTTGACCACGCTGGCGTTGATGCCGGCGTCCTTGAATGCGGATGCAATGCCGTCCAGCGTATTGTTCTTGCTGTCGATGGTAATCGTCTTGGCGGAGGTCTTGCCGGGAGTGAAGGTATCGCCGCCGTCGGTGCCGAACTCCACCTTGATGGTGGCGGGCGAACCGGTGCCGATCTTGGCGCTGGACGACGCCTGCTGGTCGCTATTGAGGATCTGGCCCTGCGCCAGCTGTTTCACGTCCACCGCATAAGTGCCGGCCTTGGCGGTGCCGGCCGCGCTGGCGTTCAGCACGCCCTTGCCGGACGAGGTGGCCGTGGTGCTCAGCCCGCTACCAGCGAGGCGCTCGGCAATGGACTGGAAGCCGGTCAGCGCGCTTTGCAGCTGGCCCAGGCCGGACAGCTTGGCCTGGCCGCTGGCCAGGCTGGTGTTCAACTTGGCAACCGATCCGGCCTGGCTGGCCAGCGTGCGCTCCACCTTGGCCAGCACGGAGGCCGACGGCGTGCTCGACGTGCCCAGCCCGTAAGCCGAGGCGCCCGTCAGGTTGCCGTAATTGCCGATTGTCGTATTTGCCATTTTGTGTCATCCGGGTAAAGTGGAAGACATGATAAGGTCTTCGCCTGTCCACCCATGCGGAAAACAACGCTGGAATTACCGCATGAATTTACCGATGGCAGCCACAGCGGCAGCATCAGGATTAATAAATTGTAGGCCGACTTTCACATCGTCGCCGCTAAAGATGCAATATGTTACTTTTGAGCGGCAGCTAATGATGACAGGCTTGCCATCAACAAACATCTCAAACGAGATCTGGCCGAGCTGGCCGGACGGCACCATATGGCTCATGGTGACCGACATGCCGGTCGGGCCGAGGTCGATGGTACGGGCTGGCGCCGGCTGGGCGCCGTCCATCACCACTACTGCTTTGGCACGCAAAATTTTACGGGTTGTTTGCCTTTGGTCTACTAGCACTCTGTTACTTCCTGGTTCATGATTGTCTGTCAAGAGTGCAAGCCCAGGCTGCACTCTGCAAGCTGACATTCTACTGCGCATTCATTTTTCATGCTGGGCTGAGTTGCCGTGCGGACAAACTTGCAGCATAAAACTCAATACGGCGATTATTGCAATTCGCGTAATTTGTTAAATGCATCGTCGATGCGCTCGACCGCCACGATGGTCATGCCCTCGATGGCCTGCTTGGGCGCGTTCGCCTTCGGTATCATGGCTATCGAAAAGCCCAGCTTGGCCGCCTCGCGCAAGCGCTCCTGGCCGCGCGGCGCGGGCCGGATCTCGCCCGCCAGGCCCACCTCGCCAAACACCACGAAACCGCGCGGCAGCGCCTTGCTGCGCATGGACGAGTTAATCGCCAGCAGCACCGCCAGGTCGGCCGCCGGTTCGGTAATCTTCACGCCGCCGACGGCGTTGATGAACACGTCCTGGTCGAAGGCGGCAATGCCTGCATGGCGGTGCAGCACCGCCAGCAGCATGGCCAGGCGGTTCTGCTCCAGCCCCACCGACAGCCGGCGCGCGTTGGGCAGATGGCTGGCGTCCACCAGCGCCTGGATTTCCACCAGCAGCGGGCGAGTGCCCTCCTGCGTCACCATCACGCAGGAGCCCGGCACCTGGTTGTCGTGCTGGGACAGGAATAGCGCGGACGGGTTGGAGACCCCCTTCAGGCCCTTGTCCGTCATGGCGAACACGCCCAGCTCGTTGACCGCGCCGAAACGGTTCTTGATGGCGCGCACCAGGCGGTAGCTGGAATGGGTGTCGCCCTCGAAGTACAGCACGGTATCGACGATGTGCTCGAGCACGCGCGGACCGGCCAGCGCGCCCTCCTTCGTCACGTGGCCCACCAGGATGATGGTGATGCCGCTCTGCTTGGCCATGCGGGTCAGCTGGGCCGCGCATTCGCGCACCTGGGCCACCGAGCCGGGCGCGCTGCTGAGCGCGTCCGAATACATGGTCTGGATGGAGTCGATCACCGCCACCTGCGGCTTCAGGTCGGCCAGCGTGCCCAGCACTTTTTCCAGCTGGATCTCGGCCTGCAGCTTCAGTTCGCGCGCATCGATCGCCAGGCGCTTGGCGCGCAGCGCGATCTGGGCGCCGGACTCCTCGCCGCTCACGTACAGCACGCTTTTCGCGTGCGACATATGGGCCAGCGCCTGCAGCAGCAGGGTCGACTTGCCGATGCCGGGGTCGCCGCCGATCAGCACCACGCCGCCGGCCACCAGGCCGCCGCCCAGCACGCGGTCGAATTCCTCGATGCCGGTCGGGAAGCGCGGCACGTCCAGCGCCTCGATGTCCTGCAGCGACAGCACCGGCGCGGTCTGCGCCAGCGACAGGTGCTGCGGATTGGAATAGCGGTTATTGCCGCCGCCGGACTCCATCACGGTTTCCACCATGGTGTTCCACTGTTGGCAGGCGCCGCACTGGCCGGTCCATTTGCTGCTGGTGCCGCCGCATTCGGTGCAGGTGTAATTGGTTTTCGCCTTGGCCACGGTCAGTCCTCCTGCACGCGCACGCGGGGCGCCACGGCGCACATCAGCTCGTAGCCTATGGTGCCGGCGGCGGTGGCCACCTCGTCGATCGGCATGCCCACGCCCCACAGCACCACCTTGCTGCCGACGCGCGCGTCCGGCAGGCCGCTCAGGTCCACGGTCAGCATGTCCATCGACACGCGCCCGACCAGGCGGGTGCGCACGCCGTCCACCAGTACCGGCGTGTCCTGCGGCGCGTGGCGCGGGTAGCCGTCGGCATAGCCGCAGGCGACCACGCCGATGCGCATCGGCCGCTCGGCCTGGAAACGGCTGCCGTAGCCGACGCAGTCGCCCGCCGCGATCTCCTGCACGCCTATCAGTTCGCTGGCCAGCGTCATGGTGGGCAGCAGGCCGAATTCCTCGGCGCTCTTGCCGCCCGGCGAACCGCCGTACAGCATGATGCCGGGGCGCACCCAGTCGCTGGCCAGCTCGCCGCCCAGTTCCTGCATATGCAGGATGCCGGCCGAATTGGCCAGGCTGACCGGTCCCGGCAGGCCGGCCGCGCCGGCGTTGAAGCGGCGGATCTGCTCGCGGATGGGCAGGCGCGGATGCGCCGTCTCGTCGGCGTTGGCGAAGTGCGTCATCAGGGTGATTTCCCCCACATGCGCCAGCGCGCGCAGGCGCGCGTGGGCGGCGGCGAACTGCTCAGGCTTGAAGCCGAGGCGGTTCATGCCGGTGTTCATCTTCAGGTGCAGGTTCAGCGGGCGGGCCTGGGCGGGCAGGCGCGCCGCCTCGATCAGCGCCAGCTGCTCCTCGCAGTGCACGGCGCCGTTGATATCGTGCTCGGCCATCATGGCCACGTCGGCCGCGTCGAATCCGCCCTCGAGCAGCAGGATGGGCTTGGTCCAGCCCAGTTCGCGCAGGCGCAAGGCATTGTCCGGTTCGATCAGCGCCAGCCCGTCGGCGGCGGCAAAGCCGCGCATGGCGCGCTCCAGGCCGTGGCCGTAGCCGTTCGCCTTCAGCACCCCCCACACCTTAGACCCCGGCGCGCAAGCCCTGGCGCGCGCCAGATTGTGTTTCATGGACTCTATATGGATGGTAGCGGCGATCGGCCTTGGCATAGTGAAATCTGGAGCGGTTGAGCGAAGCCGGTATTCTACCGGAAGCCGCCTCCCCCGCTTAGCGCCAAATCAAACAGGGCGGAAACAGCGCCATGCAGCAAGTTTTCCACCGAGAAACACTATACTTACAGGCGTTTTAACCCAGCCCCTACATCCGGTTGATTTCTTGGGAATACCAGTTATTCATGGTATAAAGCAAACCGAGATTAGTTTCCAGGCCTTCCAGTATGAATCGTGGTTTTTATACCATTATGGCAGCGCAGTTCTTTTCGTCACTGGCAGACAATGCACTGCTGTTTGTGGCTATCGACCTGCTGATTTCCATGAAATCCCCGGCGTGGCTGACGCCGCTGCTGAAATTGTCGTTTGTGCTGTTCTACGTGCTCTTGGCCGCTTTTGTCGGCGCTTTCTCGGACGCCCTGCCCAAGGGCCGCGTCATGTTCATCGCTAACATGATCAAGATCCTGGGCTGCGCCATGATCTTTTTCCACGTCCACCCTTTGCTGGCTTACGCCATCGTAGGCTTTGGTGCGGCCGTGTATTCGCCCGCCAAGTACGGCATCCTGACCGAGCTGCTGCCGGCTGAAAAGCTGGTGGCCGCCAATGGCTGGATCGAGGGCCTGACCGTCACCTCCATCATCCTGGGCACCGTCATGGGCGGCGCACTGGTGACCGGCCGCCTGTCGACCATGCTGCTCAATATCGATATCCCGCTGATCGACACCGGCATCGACACCAGCACCGAGGCGGCGCTGTGCGTGCTGGGCCTGACCTATGTGCTGGCCGCCATCTTCAACCTGCGCATCCCGGACACCGGCTGCATCTACCCGCACCAGGAACGCAATCCGATCAAGCTGATCGTCGATTTCTCGAACTGCTTCACGCTGCTGTGGAAAGACAAGCTGGGCCAGATTTCGCTGGCGGTCACCACGCTGTTCTGGGGCGCCGGCGCCACCTTGCAGCTGATCGTGCTGGAATGGGCGCAGAAATCGCTGGGCATGCGCTATGACCAGGCCACCAGCCTGGTGGGCATGGTGGCCATCGGCATCGCCATCGGCGCGGTGCTGTCGGCGCGCTTCGTCACGCTGCGCAAATCGCTGTCGGTGATCCCGCTTGGCATCCTGATGGGCGTGATCGTGATGGGCATGACGCTGGTGTATTCGACCTGGATCGCCTACCCGCTGCTGGTGCTGATCGGCGCAATCGGCGGCTTCTTCGTGGTGCCCATGAACGCGCTGCTGCAGCACCGCGGCCACGTGCTGATGAGCGCGGGCCACTCGATCGCGGTGCAGAACTTCAACGAGAACCTGTCCATCCTGACCATGCTGGCGCTATATTCGCTGATGATACGCCTGCACCTGGGCCTGAACACCATCATCATCCTGTTCGGCCTGTTCATGGCGGGCATCATGGTGTGCGTCATGCAGATGCACAAAGCCAACCAGCGCGAACACGATTCGCTCGCGCTGATCGGCGAAGCCAAGCACTAGGAATCAAGGGGGCAGCAGCCCCTGCTCACGGCGCGCGGCGGCCCGCGCGCGCCAGTCGTCCGGCGCCACAAAGCCGCGTTCGCGCTCCACCAGCCAGCCATCCCGCTCCACCACCGACGCCACCATCACCGGCGACATCTCCTGTTCAAAACGGGCCAGCACGGCCTGCACCACCTGTGCGGCGTCCAGCGGCGCGGCGCTGTCCACGGCCGCGATGGAGTTGATGCGCGCAGGGCCGGCGGCGGGCGCGGTGGCGTTGGCCAGCGCAGTGGCGAGCGAGACGCCGGCGGCGGATGCGGCGCGCACTTTCAGCGGCGCCAGCCATTGCAGGCGCGGCATCACCACGTATTGCTGGTCCGGCTGCGCGGCGCCGTTGCGGCCAGCGGCAAATTCGCTCAAGGTGCTCCAGTAGCCCAGGCAGTGCTCGGGCGAAATACCGGCCACCGCGTGCGGCGAACCTTGCGGATAAAACAGCCAGCCCTTGACCAGCGCCTGCGCCCTGTCCACCGGCTGCGGCAGCAGCGGCTGCGCGGCCGGGTGGTAGGCCAGCTCCAGCTGCTTGGCAAAGGTCTTGCGCATCTTCACGCCCAGCGTGTCCGCCAGATTGGGGCCGACCAGGTGGTTGAAGCTGGCCGCGCCAGCCGTGTCGTCCAGCAGATAGAACTTGGTGGCGAACTCCCAGTGCAGCAGTTCGCTGCCGTGCCGCAGCAGGAAGTCGAACTCGCCCACCGTATCATTGCGGTTGGCGCGCACTTGCAGGCCGTGGGCCACCAGCGTGCCTTGCTGCTCGAAATAGAAGGCCATCAGCTTCTCGGCGTAGAGGCCGAGGCGCGAATAGAAACGGCTGCCCAGGGCGGATTCCAGCGGCGCAGGATCGTTCTCCAGCGCGGCCAGCCAGCCGGCGGCGGCCTGCGCCGCCTGGCCCAGCGTGGCGATACGCCCTTGCCAGTGGGGAGAACCGGGATCGAGCAGGTCCGGCGCTTCCAGCAGCCAGGCCAGCGCCCGCACATGGGGACGGGTCAGGTGTCCCCATGTGCGCTCGAAGCGCTCCTGGTAGGTTTCCGCGCCTGCGGCGATGCCCGTGCCAGGCGTGGCGTCAGGCCCGGCCGGCATGGGCCGCTTTCGCCAGGCACAGGTCGGACCACGCCTTGGCCTTGTCCGCCGGTTTGCGCAGCAGGTCGGCCGGGTGGTAGGTGGCGATGGTGGGGATGCCGTCGTAGCGCAGCACCTTGCCGCGCGCGGCCGCGCCCAGCAGGCCCTTGCCAGCCGTATGGCCCAGCGTGACGATCATGCGGCTGCCGGCCAGCTCCAGCTCGCGCTGCAGGTAGGGGCGGCAGGCCGCGAGGTGTTCGGCGGTGGGCAGGCTTTCGCCGCCATCCTCCGCCACCGGTGGGCGGCATTTCACCAGCGTGGTCACGTAGGCGTCTTCTTCCGGCGCCACGGAGATGGCTTTCAGCATATTGTCCAGGAGCTGGCCCGGCTCGCCGGTAATGGCGCGTAATTCCTGCTCGTCCGCCGCGCCGGGCGCGGTGCCCAGCACCAGCCATTGCGCGCGCGGATCGCCGCGTCCGGGGACGGCGGCCTGGCGGCTGTGGCACAGGTCGCAGCGGGTGCAGGAAGCGACGGCGGCCTGCAGCGCGGGCCAGTCCATGTCGGCGATCTGCTGGCCGGCGGCTTGCGGCGCGCGGGCAGCCGTGGGGCCGGCTTCGGGCACGGGAACGTCATCGAACCAGGCGGTCGATTCCGGCTCTTCGGCGCCGGCGGCAGGCGGGCGCGCGGGCGCCGGCTGTACCGGCTTGGCGGGCGACTTCGTTACCGTGGGCGGCGGCGTGGCGGGCAGCGGCGTATTGTCGAACCAGGCGTTGTCGCCGTCCGCAGCGGCGGCGGGCGCAGGGGCCGCTGCAAGATTTGCGGCAGGCTGCTGCGGCTGGGGCGCAGCCGCAGTCACAGCGGCTGGCGCGGCTACGGCTGGCGCGGCAGCAAACACCGGCTGCGGTGCCGCGTGCGGCACGGGCTCCGGCTCCGGCTCGGCGGCAAAGGCCTCAAGCTCCGGCGCATCGCCATCGGCATCGTCCATGCCTGCCACCGGATTGCGCAAGCGCCATTGCACGCCCACGCCCATCTCCTGCAGGAAGACCTGGTTGCGGTTCATAAGGTATAACGCATGACGATCGCGTCCTCGCGTTGCTGGCTGCCTGCCGGGTAGTAGCCCTTGCGGCGGCCGATCTGTTCAAATCCGTAGCGCTCGTACAATTCCAGCGCGCGCGTGTTCGACGGCCGCACTTCCAGCAGCATCGACTCCATCCCCAACCCGCGCGAGCAGGCCACCGACTGGTTCAGCAGGAAGCGTCCCAGCCCCTGCCCCTGCCACTCCTGCGCCACCGCCACGTTCAGCAAATGCGCCTCGTCGACCATCTGCATCACCAGGAAATAGCCCATCAGGCGCATGTCCTGGCCGCGCAGCACCCAGGCCTGGTAGCCGCTGGCCAGCGAGTCGGCGAAATTGCCCCGGGTCCAGGGGTAAGGATAAACACTCTCCTCCAGCGCCACCACTTCGTCGATATCGCTGTCGCGCATCGGTTCATAGTTCAGCCGAGCCAGATCCCACACAGGCTTCATGCGGCGGCCTTTGCGGCATTGATCTCGCGCCGCTCTGCGCTGGTGTAGGCGATCTTGTTGCGCAGGTAGAGCGGCTGCGCACCGGCCGCCTTCACGCCCTGCCCGGCCTCGAAGGCAATCCGGCCCAGCTGCGCGATCTGCGCCGCATGCGGCATCACGTCCGCGTGCGCGCCGGCCGCGAAGGGCTTGCCCGCCAGCGCTTCCGCATAAGCCGCAAAACCGTTGCCGCAAGCGGTCACCTCGCCCTGCGGCGCCACCGCGTCCGGCGCCGACAATGCCGGCGCCAGCACCGCCACAGGCGCTGCCTGCCGGCCGCCGTCGAAACGGTACTGCGCCCAGTAGACTTCGCTCATGCGCGCGTCCAGCACGGCCAGGATCTCGCTGCCGCCGTGCTGCTGGTGGCAAGCCAGCGCCATCGCGTCCAGCGTCACCACCGGCACCAGCGGCAGGCCTGCGCCATAGCCCAGGCCCTGCGCGATGCCGCACGCGGTGCGCACGCCGGTGAAGGAGCCGGGACCGGAACCGTAGGCGATCGCGTCGCAATCGCGCAGCGCCACGCCGGCCTCGGCCAGCAGTTCCTGGATCATCGGCAGGATGGCCTGCGAATGGGTGCGCACGCCGGTCGACGAGCGGGTGATGACTTCCTCGCCGCGCAGCAGCGCGCAGGAAGCCATTTCGGAAGATGTTTCAATTGCAAGTATGGTAGACATACCGTATTTTAACCCGGCGCAGCCCCAACAACCCAGCCTGCTGCCTTGCTTTCCGGCTCGGGGTACAATACCGCGCATGCACAGCACTACCTTACATTCTGATAACCGCGCCGACGTAGCCGACGCACTGACGCAAGACCGTTGGATCGTGGCCTGCCTGTGCGCGGCCTGGTGCGGCACTTGCGCAGGCTACCGCGCCACCTTCGACGAACTGGCCGCGCGCCATCCGGACAAATACTTCCTGTGGGTGGACATTGAAGACCATGCCGACGTGGTCGGCGACCTCGATGTGGAAAACTTCCCCACCCTGCTGATCCAGCGCCACGAAGACGTGGCCTTTTTCGGCACCATGCTGCCAGACCCGAACGTGGCGCACCGCCTGATCCAGGCCCAGGCCGGCATGGACGACGCGGAACTGGCGCGCTATGCGCAAAGCAGCGAAGAACGCCGCCACTGGCAGCGCGACTGCAATCTGCGCACGCTGCTGGCCGGCGCCTCCTGATCCGCCGCGCTACACCCCGGTCTTAAGCCAGGCGCAGCGGCAGGCTGCGCAGGCGCTGCCCGGTCAGCGCGAACACCGCGTTGGCCACCGCAGGCGCCACCGGCGGCACCGCAGGCTCGCCCATGCCCTCCGGCGGCTCGGCGCTCAGCATGATGATGGTTTCCACCTTGGGCGCCTGCGGCATGCGCAGCACCTCGTACTGGTGGAAATTGCCCTGCTCGACCTTGCCGTCCTTGATGGTGATTTCCCCGCTCAGCGCGGCCGACAGCCCGAATACCACCGCCGACTCCACCTGCTGCGAAATAATGCCGGGATTGACGGCAATGCCGCAATCGACCGCGCACACCACGCGATGCACAATAATCTGCTTGTCCTGCACCGACACCTCCGCCACTTGCGCGACGATGGTGCCAAAGGACTGGTGCAGCGCCACGCCGTGCGCCCGCCCCGGCGGCGGCTGGCCGGCCTTGTCCACCGCAGCATTCAGCACAGCCAGGTGGCGCGGATGGCGGTGCAGCAGGCCGCGCCGGAAACTGGCGCCGCTCTGGCCCGCCGCATGCGCCAGCTCGTCGACGAAGCTCTCCTTGAAGAAGGCGTTGTGCGAGTGGCCCACCGAGCGGAAATAGCCGATCGGCACGGCGCTGTCGGCAGTGACGTGGCGGATGCGCTGGTTCGGAATCTCGTACTGCATGTCGAACGCGCCTTCGGCCGTGGTCTTGTCCGGCCCCGCGCCCGGCAAGCCGAGGTTGCGCTTGAAGAACTGGTGGCCGATGGCGCCGCTGACCGACTTGCTGTCCCACGCGGCGATATTGCCCGCCGCATCCAGGCTGGCGGCAAAGCGCGCCAGCGCGGCCGGGCGGTACACGTCATGCGTGGTGTCGTCCTCGCGCGACCAGATCAGCTGCACGGGGGCGCCGTTGCACTCCTTCGCCACCGCCACCGCCTGCGCAATGAAGTCGGTTTCCAGGCGGCGCCCGAAGCCGCCGCCCAGCATGGACACTTCCAGCACCACATCGGCCGCGCCCACTCCCGCCGCTTTGGCGGCAGCGTCGATGGCCAGCGCCGGCGCCTGCGTCGACACCCACAGCCTGACCTTGCCGTCCTTGACCTGGGCCGTGCAGTTGAGCGGCTCCAGCGCGGCGTGCGCCAGGAAGGGCGCGCGGTATTCCGCCTTGAGCGTCTTCACCGCGCCCGGCGCCTGGGCCACATCGTCCACCTCGCCCCGCGTGTAGTAGGCGTGGCCGTCCTCGTCGTCCAGCTGCTGCGCGAAATGCTTGAACACGCCTTCGCTCGACAGCTTGCCGTGCGCGCCCTCGTTCCACGTGACCGGCAGCGCGGCCGCAGCCTGCTTCGCCTGCCAGTACTGGGCCGCCACCACGGCCAGGCCCGCGCCGGCACCGGTCTTTTCCGCCAGCGCCGAGGAGAAGTCAACCACGCGCGCCACGCCCGGCATCTTCAGCACCGCAGCCGTATCCACGCTGGCCACGGTTCCGCCGATCACGGGCGACATCTTCACTGCAGCGTACAGCATGCCCTCGGGCCGCGCGTCCAGCCCGAACTGGGCGCTGCCGTTAACTTTGAATGGCGTATCTCGGCGCGGCGCTGCCGTGCCGATCAGGCGGAACTGGCCCACCGATTTCAGCCGCACCGTGCCCGGCGTCATGCCTGCGGCAGCGGCCACCAGCGCGCCGTAGGCGGCCCGCTTGCCGTTCGGATGCGCCACAAAGCCAGCCTCCGTAAAGCACTCGGCCGGCTTAACCTTCCACTCGCGCGCGGCGGCCTCGATCAGCAAGGCGCGCGCGGTGGCGCCGGCCTCCCGCATCGGCAGCCACAAGTCCTTCACGCTGGACGAGCCGCCCGTCATATTGATGCCCAGCTCGCGCCCCACCTTGGACACCAGCCATCCGGCCAGGCGCTTGCCGCGCCCCTCCTCGTCCGGATGGAAAGGCAGGCTGTCGACCAGGATGGAGACGTTGCCGTAGATTTTGTCGTTCGGCGCCTGCACCAGCTTCACCTGCGCCAGCGGCACGTCCAGCTCCTCGGCCAGCAGCATGGGCAGCGCGGTATGCACGCCCTGCCCCATTTCGCTGCGCGCCATCACCACCGAGACGGTGCTGTCCGGCGCGATGGCGACCCAGCCGTTGAGCGGCACGGCGCCGCCGTTGACGGGCAGCGGCAGCTTGCCGCGCACGCGCTGGCGCGGCGGCAGCGCGCCCCAGCCAACCACCATGGCGCCGGCCACCGCAGTGGCGCTCAGCAGAAAACGGCGGCGCGACAACTTCATAACTTCCTTTCGGTTGGGGAGATGCGGATCAGGACTGCCAGCGCTGCAGCAAATCGTCCGGCAGCACGGGCTTGCTGTAGAAGTAGCCTTGCGCCAGGTTGCAGCCGTGGCGCAGCAGGAACGCGGCCTGCTGTTCCGTCTCCACGCCTTCGGCGATGACGGACAGGTTCATGCTCTTGCCCAGCTGGATAATGGCGATGGCAATGGCCTCGTCGTTGGCGTCGGTCGAAATATCCTTGATGAAGGAGCGGTCGATCTTCAGCGTCTGCACCGGCATCTGCTTCAGGTAGGCCAGCGAGGAATAGCCGGTGCCGAAATCGTCGATCGCCAGGCCCACGCCGATGGAATGCAGGTCGTTGATGAAGACCATGGCGTCGCCGGTGTTCATGATGACGGACTCGGTCACTTCCAGCTGCAGGCGGTGCGGCTCCAGGCCGGTTTCGCGCAGGATGTCGCCCACCATGGAGGCAATGCTGCCGCGCTCGAACTGCTTGGCCGACAGGTTGACCGCCATCTTCGGCACCCACAGGCCGGCCTCCTGCCAGCGCACCATCTGCAGGCAGGCCTGGTACAGCACCCACTTGCCCAGCTGGTTGATGTAGCCGGTATCCTCGGCCAGCGAAATAAAGCGGTTCGGCGGCACCAGGCCCAGTTCCGGATGGTTCCAGCGCACCAGCGCCTCCACGCCCACCAGGCGGCCGGTATCGATCTCCACCTGCGGCTGGTAGTTCAGGAACATCTCGTCCTTCTCCAGCGAACGGCGCAGGAAGGTCTCCAGGCGCAGGCGCTCCACGCCCTCGCCCGACATGGACGGCGCGTAGAAGCGGTAGCCGTTGCGGCCGCGCGCCTTGGCCTGGTACATGGCCACGTCGGCATTGCGGATCAGCATATTCAGGTCGGTGGCGTCGGCCGGCGACAGGCTGATGCCCACGCTGCAGGTGATGAACAGCTCGTGCCCGGCCACCATGAAGGGCTGCTCGAACATGCCCACCAGCTTTTCGGCCACCTGGCTGGCGCCGTACTGGCCGTCCACGTTCTCCAGCAGCACGATGAATTCGTCGCCGCCCAGGCGGGCCAGCGTGTCGCCGTCGCGCAGCTTGTCCTGCAGCGCCGTGGCGACCTGCTTGAGCAGCTCGTCGCCGATATGGTGGCCCAGCGTGTCGTTGACGTTCTTGAAGCGGTCCAGGTCGATGAACAGCAGCGCCAGCTGCTCGTGCTCGCGCGTGGCGCGCTGCAAGGCGTGGTGCAGGCGGTCGTGGAACAGCAGGCGGTTCGGCAGCGCGGTCAGCGGATCGTGATGCGCCAGGTGGTCCAGTTTTTCCTGCGACTGCTTGACCAGGGTGATGTCGCTGAACACGCAGACGTAGTGCGTGGTCACGCCGCGCGTGTCGCGCACCGCGCTCACCGTCAGCCACTCCAGATACAGCTCGCCGGTCTTGCGCAGGCTCCAGATCTCGCCGCGCCAGAAGCCGGTATTTTCCAGTTCCTGCCACATGGCGTCGTAGAAAGCTTCCTCGTGGCGGCCGGAGCGCGTCAGCGAACGGTCCTGGCCCAGCGCGTCCTGCTCGCTGTAGCCGGTGATCTGCGTGAAGGCCGGATTCACCGCCACGATGGTGCCCTTGTCGTCGATGACCATCACGCCGTCGGCGATGTGCTCGAGCACCGTGGCCGACAGGCGCAGCTTTTCCTCCGCCTCCTTGCGCGCGGTCACGTCGGCATAGACCCAGATGCTGCCCTCGTTGGCGCGGCTCTGGTCGATGGCGCAGCCGCTCACCATGCACCAGAACAGCGTGCCGTCCTTGCGCCGGTAGTGGCGCTCCTCGCTGAAGTACTCGCCGGCCGACAGCGTGGGGTACTGGCGCGCGCCGGCCGACTCGAACTCGAAGGCGGTGGGGAAGACAATGGCGGTGGAGGCGCCGGCCATGTCGCCCGGCTCGTAGCCGAACAGCTCCTCGCAGCGCCGGTTGACCGAGACGATCTGGCGGTTGCGCACAAACATCACGCCGAACATCACGTTGTCCAGGATGGCGCTCTGCTCGGCCAGCAGGCCTTCGATGCGCATTTCATTGTGCTTGCGCTGGCTGATGTCGGAAATAATGCCGTCCACCCAGGGCGCCTTGTCGCCCGGCTCGGACACCTGGGGCTGGCCGTTCTCGGCCACCCAGCGCTCGGTGCCGCTGGCGTCCGTGATGCGGTACTCCACCGCATACGGCTTGCCGTCGCGGATGGCCTGGCTCACCACGCGACGCTGCATGCGGCGGTCCTCGGGGCAGATCAGGTTGGCCCAGGAATGGCTGGTGCTGCGCATGAACTGCGCGGCCGAGTAGCCGGAAATGTCCTCGATGGCGTCGCTGACGAAATCGACCGGGCCGTCCGGGCGGAAGCGGAACACCGCGCCCGGCACCTGGGTCACGATGGTGCGGAAGCGCTCCTCGCGCTGGCCAATGTCTTCGAACAGATGCTTGATCGCCACCCGCATCTGCTCCAGCTGGCCGGACAGGCGTCCCAGCTCGTCGTTGCCGGTCAGTTCCAGCCGGGTTTCGAAGTCGCCGTGCGACAGGCGGTCGGAGAAGCGCATCAGCTTGCGCAGCGGCTTGATCAGGCGCTTGTTCAGGAACAGCACGATCAGCAGCAGCGACACGGTCAGCTGCGCCGCCAGCACGAAGACATAGGAAAGCTGCTTCTCGCGCAGCTCCTGCTGGCTGCGGGCGTCGTCCATCTCCACCATGATGCGGCCGATCTTCTCGCCGCGCACCAGGATTTCGCGCTCGGCGCGGTAGACGTTGCCGGTGGTCTGGCGCGGCGACTGCAAGTGCATGAACTGGGTTTCGGCCTGGCCGGTGACCTGCACCTGCAGCACCGAACGGTCGCGCATGACCGATTCGACCAGCGAATGGGCCGACTCGGCGTTCATATTCCACAGCGATTCCTGCATGCCGAGCGCCAGGATGTCGGCATTGCGCTGCAGCGACTCGTTGAGCGCCATCTTGGCCGACTGCTGCTCGTGCACGCCGATCAGCAGATAACTGCCTATCATTGCAGGAATCACAAGACCGCCAAACACCACCAGCAGCAAAGCGCCGTAGATGGAAAGGCCGTACAGCGCGCTCAGTCGGGAACGCATCCTTCTGTATAAAGAACTAATCATGCACCACGGGGACTTGGTCTTACGCTTGTTTGCAAATACAGGATTCTTCGTTTGCAACAATTATGCACGCAAACAAGTGTCCGAGTCACCAGAATACATTTCGGCGCACGCTATCGCCTCAAGCAGGAATGCCGCAAGCTTGCTATTATCGCCGCTCTTTCAACGAGGAGCCCGCCATGACTTTTAATACCTACACCGCATCCATCCCAGTGTTCAAGCAGATTCTGAACAGCCTGCTGGCCATCCTCGACAAGGCCGAAGCCCATGTGACCGACAAGAAACTGGACGCTAATGCTCTGTTGCAATTCCGTCTGTTCCCCGACATGCTGCCGTTCTCGCGCCAGATCCAGATCGCCACCGACTTCGCCAAGGGCGCGGGCGCGCGCCTGGCCGGCCAGGAAGTGCCGCCATACGAAGACACCGAAAAGAGCTTTGCCGAGCTGAAAGCGCGCATCGCCAAGACCATCGCCTTCCTGGACAGCCTGAACGCGGCCGACTTCGGCGGCGCCGAAGACCGCGCCATCACCACCGGCAGCGGCGAGAAGACCAAGCACTTCACCGGCAGCACCTACCTGCTGCACTACGCGCTGCCGCACTTCTTCTTCCACGCCACCACCGCTTACGACATCCTGCGCCACAACGGCCTGGAAGTGGGCAAGAAGGACTACATCGGCACCTATTGATGCCTTGAACTAGCTGTTACGGCGCGGGTAACCCTGCGCCGTAATGCGCTGCCACACCAGCTCCTTTTCCGCCTCGCCCATCGACACCCAGTGCGCCACTTCCATATAAGTGCGGCCGCAGCCGCGGCAGATGTCGTCGAAGGTGGTGGAACAGACGGCCACGCAGGGCGTGTCCGGGCGCTGCGCCGGGGGCGCGGCAGGCGTTGCCGCCTCGTGCACCGCCGCCGCCATGCGCTTCAGTTCCAGCTCCGTCATTCCTTCACCTGGCGCTTCACGTCGAGATCCAGTGCGTCCCAGCCCTCGTGGCCCAGCTTTTCCATGGTTTCGATGTTTTTCTCGAAAATATCTTCCGCTTCCGGGAAGGCTTCCACCGCGCGGTCCACGCTTTCCTCGCGCAGCAGGTGCAGCGTGGGGTAAGGCGAACGGTTGGTGTAGTTGCCGATATCGTTCTTGTCGGTGTCGGCGAACTGGTAGTCCGGGTGGAAGCTGGCCACCTGCAGGATGCCGTCCAGGTCCATTTCCTCCAGCGCGCCGTCGGCCACGTCCAGAAAGTCGTTATAGTCCTCGAAGTCGTTCAGCACCTGCGGGTGGATGATCAGCGTGGTGTCGATCTTTTCCGGGCTCGCTTCGGCCAGCAGCTCCAGCTCGTCCATCAGCACCTCCATCAGCTCCTCGTCGGTGGCGGCGTCCGTCACCACGTAGCGGATCTGGTTCTTGATATGCACGGCCTTGGCGAAGGGGCACAGATTGAGGCCGATAACGGCTTTTTCCAGCCATTTCTGGGTCTGGGCGATGATGGTGGCGTGGTCGGCGATGGGCTTGCTCATAGGGGTCTTCCTTGTAAATGCTTGCGGCGAGGGCGCATTGTACGCACTCCGGCAAAATGCCGTCTACTTCCCTCATCTGTAATACAACTACGATATATTTGCCGACATTATTACATTAAAGAAACTGTCATCCGGACGACATAATTCTTGACTCAGCCAGCCCAACCTACGTACACTGCCCCATTATTCATGGTTCGTCCGTGTTTCTCGACGACAACAATGGAATACTATGCAAGCACGATTTAAATCACTATCCTTGCTGGCGGCGCTGATTGCACTGGCGCCGGCGATCAGCCAGGCACTCGACAGCGCGCCCCCGGCGGCGCCATCGGCCAGCCTCCCCCTGATCCCGCTGGCCACGCCCGCCACGGCAAAACTGCCGACCTCCGAACTGCTCCCCGCCTCCAAAGTTGTAGCCAAGCCCGCCGTCAGCGAAGACGCGTTCCGGGAGACCGACGTTTGGGGCCGCATCCGCACCGGCTACGCCATTCCGGATATTAACAACGAACTGGTGCACAAGCACGTTACCTGGTACGCAACGCGTCCGGACTACATCGCCCGCACCACCCAGCGCGCCTCGCGCTACCTGTTCCACGTGGTGACCGAACTGGAAAAGCGCAGCATGCCGACCGAACTGGCGCTGCTGCCCTTTATTGAATCGGCCTTCAACCCGCAAGCGCTGTCCAGCGCCAACGCGGCCGGCATGTGGCAGTTCGTGCCGGGCACCGGGCGCGACTACAACCTGAAGCAGGACGCCTTCAAGGACGAGCGGCGCGGCATCCTGGCCTCGACCGACGCCGCCCTCAGCTATCTGCAGCGCCTGTACGACATGTTCGGCGACTGGCAGCTGGCCCTGGCCGCCTACAACTGGGGCGAAGGCAATGTGCAGAAAGCCATCAAGCGCAACCAGGCCGCCGGCAAGCCCACCGATTTCGAAAGCCTGGCCGAGCTGATGCCGGCGGAAACCCGCAATTACGTGCCAAAACTGCAAGCCGTGAAGAACATCGTGGCCAATCCGGCCCAGTTCAGCCTGCATTTGCCCGTGATCGACAACCAGCCCTATTTTACCGCCGTCGACAAGACCAGCGATATCGACCTGGCCATCGCCGCCCAGCTGGCGGAAATGCCGGTGGACGAGTTCAAGGCGCTCAATCCGCAGTTCAACCGCCCCGTCATCACCGGCGGCGAACAGACCCGCATCCTGCTGCCCAAGGCCAACGCCGAAAAGTTCAACCTGAACCTGGCGCAATGGGGCCGCGCGCTGTCGAGCTGGACCACGCACAAGATCACCAGCGCGCGCGAGCGCATTGAAACGCTGGCGTCCAAATTCCACACCACGCCGGAAGTGATACGCCAGGCCAACAATATCCCGAGCAAATCGGTGCTGAAAGCCGGTTCCACCATCCTGGTGCCGAAGATCGCGTCCTCGCTGCACATGGACATCGCGCCGGAAGTGGCGGACAACGCCGTGGTGGCCTTCGAAGCCGACCGTGGCGGCAAGCGCGCCAGCAACCGCAGTAGCAACTACCAACAGGCCAAGTCCGGCAGCGCCAAGGATGCCCCGGTCGCCCTGGTCAAGGCCCGCGTCCCGCGCGACGCCGCCGGCAAAAAGAAAACCAAGCAAAACTGAGCGGGGTTGGCGGGCAGGCTGCCCGCCCACGAAAAGTTGCAGTCCCGGCAGCTACCCCCTACAATCTCGGTCTCACGGTATCGGGTCTCCCACCCACCACTAGAATAAACAACCCATACTGTCGCTAACGCCGCCGCGTGCGCGCGTGCCATCGCAGCAGTAGCAATTGGAGTGAATATGGCGTTCTTACAAGGCAAAAAAATCCTCATCACCGGCCTGCTGTCCAACCGGTCCATCGCCTACGGCATCGCCAAGGCCTGCCAGCGCGAAGGCGCGGAACTGGCGTTCACCTATGTCGGCGAGCGTTTCAAAGACCGCATCACCGAGTTCGCCGCTGAATTCAACAGCAAACTGGTGTTCGATTGCGACGTGAGCAGCGATGAGCAGATCGAAGCCCTGTTTGCCGACCTGGGCAAAGAGTGGAGCCAGCTGGACGGCCTGGTGCACGCCATCGGCTTTGCGCCGCGCGAAGCCATCGCCGGCGAATTCCTGGACGGCCTGACCCGCGAAAACTTCCGCATCGCGCACGACATCTCCGCCTACAGCTTCCCGGCCATGACCAAGGCCGCGCTGCCGCTGCTCAAGCCGGGCTCGTCGGTGCTGACCCTGTCCTATCTGGGTGCGGTGCGCGCCATTCCTTACTACAACACCATGGGCCTGGCCAAGGCATCGCTGGAAGCGTCGGTACGCTACCTGGCGGAAAACCTGGGCCAGATCGGCATCCGCGCCAACGGCATCTCGGCCGGCCCGATCAAGACCCTGGCCGCATCCGGCATCAAGGACTTCAGCAAGCTGCTGGGCTTCGCCTCCTCGCACGCCCCGCTGCGCCGCAACGTGACGATTGAAGAAGTGGGCAACACCGCCGCCTTCATGCTGTCCGACCTGGCCTCCGGCATCACCGGCGAAATCACCTACGTCGACGGCGGCTTCTCGCACGTCATGGGCCTGAACGCCAGCGACTATCAATAATCGCACCTCACCGCCTAAGCGAGCTGAGCCGCATTCGGGGTCAGACCCCGAATGCGGCTCAGGCCGCTTAGAGCACGGCGCAGCATGAACGATCTTTCCGACGAGGCCTTGATGCTGCGCTACTGCGAAGGCGACTTGTCCGCCTTCCAGGAGCTGTACGGCCGCCATAGCCGCGGCCTGTACCGTTTTCTCTGCTGGCGCTCGCCGCGCCGCGACTGGGTCGACGAGATCGCCCAGGACAGCTGGTTCAGCCTGCACCAGGCGCGCGCCAGTTATACCCCGCAAGCCACCTTCCGCACTTTCCTGTACCAGATCGCCCGCAACCGCCTGATCGACCTGCTGCGCCAGCCGCAGGCGGCCGAGCTCGAGCTGACTGCGCCGGTCGCGGACGCCGCCGCCGCGCCCGATGCGGCGATGGAGTCGCGCCAGCAGAACAGCGCGCTGCACTCGGCCATCCATGCGCTGCCCGCCGAACAAAAGGAAGCGCTTATACTGCAACAATTCAGCGGCATGTCGCTGGAGGAAATCGCCCTGCTGGTGGCGGCCCCGGTGGAAACCGTGAAGAGCCGCCTGCGCTACGCGATGAAGAAATTGCGCGGGCAGTATGCGCAGGAGGAACAGGCATGAGCGGCAAGGACCACGATCAACTCGACGATGCGCAATTCGCAGCCTTCCTGCAAGGCGACGATGCGCTCGCGCGCGATCTGGCCGCGCTGGAACAGCCGGCGCCGCCGCCCTCGCTGGACGCCGCCATCCAGGCCCGCATCGCCGCCGCCCTCGCCGCCGAACGCCTTGCCGCGCAGCCGGCCGCGAATGATCCCGTTGCGGAATCCGCCACCGACAGCGGCGCAGCACCCTCGGTACCCGGCCGACAGTCTCGCTGGCAGTCGCGCTGGCAACTGCCCCTGGCGCTGGCCGCCGGCGTAGCAGCTATCTCCGTCGCACTGCCATTGTGGCAAACGCACGATCCAGTCGCCGAGGCCATGGTGGCTGCCGTACCAGTAGTACCCGCCGCGCCTGCCGTCGCCACGCCTTCCGCCGAGCCTCCCGCCCCCTCCGTGGCCGCCCCCAAACAGGAGCCTGCACCGGCAATGGCGGCGAAGCGGGAGCAGGCGCCAGCGCCAGCGCGGGAAAAGCCGCCGGTCGCCCGGAAAGCATCCGAACTGGGGGACGCTGTGGTTGCCGAGGACATCGGCCGGCCGCCCGTGTTCATTCCCGAGCCGGCGCCCGTGACCGAGCGCCCTGCCCCGCTGATGTTTGCTCCGCCCCCTCCCCCTGCACCGGCACCGGTTCTTGCTCCCGCACCTGCGCCTGCGCCGCCAGCACCGCCCGCGCCTGCGCCGGCAGGCTCCGTGGCCGGCACGGTCATCGCCAACGCCACCAATGTGCGTCCTGCGCCTCCAAACGAATTGCTGCGCCGCGCGCCGCAAACCGTATCCATAACAGGATCGCGCGTCATGCCCCCCGGCGAAGCGCAAGGCGAGATCCCACCCCAGGCCTGGCTGCAGAAAATTGAAGACCTGCTGCAGAAAAACGAACGCGGCGCGGCCCTCGCCGAATGGCGAAAGTTCCGCGCCGCGTATCCAGCCTATCCGGTGCCGGACAAGCTGTCCTCCAATTTCCCTCCAGCCGCCGAATAGCGCCGGATTAGCTGCCGGGCACCTCGAATTCGCCCACCAGCACCGTGCTGCCACGGCCGGTCAGGCGCACCGTCACCATCTCGTCTTTGGCATCCGGCGTGCCGAAAGCCGTTGTCAGGCGCAGCTGAACCGTCGTCGCGCCCGCGACCAGCTGCTGCCTGTGCCCAAAGAAGTTGGCGTGCACCTGGTACTTGCCCGGCTTGGCTTTGCGCAGCGAGAACTCTTCCGGACCATAACCGCCCGTGAAGTCGCGCGAGATACGGCCCCCCTGCGCGGTGATCATCTGCGCGTAGTAGCAGCGCTCGCCGTTCGGATCCGTCACCCACAGGTCCATATCGCTGTTGTCCGCATCCCAGGTCAGCACGGCACGCAAATCCAGCGGCAGGTTTTTCAGCAGCCGGCCATCGACACGGCTGGTGTCCACCGTCCCTTTGGGCGCGGCAGCGATTATGGCGTTCATTTCGGCCAGCGCAATCAGTTCGATATCCGCAAAGCGCCCGTCCCACGGCCGCAGCACCACTTCATACAACTGCTCCACCGCCTGCTGCGGCTTGCCTGCTGCGGCATACGCCAGGCCCAGGTCGCGATATGACTGCGGTTCCTCGCCCGCCAGCAGCAGCACCTGTTCAAACAGCGGTACGGCCAATTGGGGCAGGCCCGCCTGCAGCAGCCTGTAGCCCAGGATGCGCAGCACATGGCGGTTCTCCAGTTCCAGTTCGGCCAGGTTGGACAGTACGCGCAGGCCCAGGTCGCGCTGGCCGCGTTCAAACAATATGTCCGCCACGTCCAGGTAGAAGGCGCTGCTGCCGCTCCATGACGGCCGCTCGTCCAGGTAGACCGCATACAGCGCCTCGCTGCTGGCAGCCTTCATGCGTGAGATGTAGGGCGCGTTCGGAGACCACTTCTTCATCGTGATGGCGCCCGCGCCCGCAGGTCCGGCCGGCGGCGCCGCAGTGAACGGGGCCGGGGCCGGGGCGTAAGCCAAAGCAGGCGCCGGGGGCGGAGGCGGCGCTGGCGCCGGCATTGCAGGCGCACGCTCAAGCGCCAGTGGTGCGGACGCCCGCCGCGCCACATTGGTGGCATTGGCAATCACGTTCCCCGGCGCGGTCCCCACATCCTCGGCCACCACGACATCGCTTGTTTGCCGGACGCTGCTGCCCGTCACCTTGACAGTCTCCAGGCCCTGCCCACCGTCGGCGCGCGGCAGAACTTGCGCACGCTTGGAAGCAGCCTCTTTCGGATAGTCCTTGTTCCACCACGCTTCCTTCTGCTGAAAGCGCCGCACCACGTCGTCAAGCTGCTTGACGCGCCGCTGCGCAAGCTGGGCGCCGAAGCGCGCCTTCATCTTCTCGTAGTCGGCCAGCAGTTCGGCCGGCGGCGTCACGTCGTAGCGCACGTAGTCGTCCAGGCGCTCGAGCACCAGCAGCGAAGTTTCACGCGTCGGCAGGCCGAACTGCGCGCCCAGGCGGCGGATTGCGCCGCGATGCAGATCGAACTCCGCCTCCAGCTCGCGCAGCTTGTAGCCTGCCCACACCAGGGCCGCTTGCGGATGCAGCGGCGCCTTTTCCCCGATGGCCAGTTTGATATCGGCGGCTTTCCCTTGCTGCACTATGGTCACAGCCACTTGCGCCGACGGCTGCGTGAGCTTGCCCGCCACGCGCAGCATGCCTTGCCGCGCACCGGACAAGTCGGCCAGCAGGTCTTTGGCGCCGTCCGCGCGCAGATCGTGCAATTGCGGGCCGTCGGTCAGCAGCAGCTCCGCCGCCGCGCCGGGGCGGTCCGCCCGCACCTGCACCAGCTGTCCGCCGCTGCGTTCGGCCAGCGCAGCCAGCCGGCCCGTGTCCGCACTGGCGGCCGAGTTCATGGCATGCAGCCGTTGGCCCGGCGCCAGCGCCGGGAACTTCGCGCCGCCGTAGTTCAGCAGGCCGTCGCTCACCAGCAGGTATTCGTCCACGCCGCGCTGCGGCTGCCAGTCCGCCAGCGCACTGGCGCCGTCATAGACGGTGGACTGCAGCTCCTTGCGCAAGGCGCTCCAGTTACCGCCTTCGATTTGATAGGCGACAGCTGCCTCCGGCCTGTCACGCAGGCGCTGCAGCCGCACTTCGGCCCGGCCCAGGGCCTTGAAATAGCGGTCCAGCTCAGCCAGTTCCGCGTCGATATGGCGGCTGGCGCCGGAGCCGGAACTGTCCCACAGCAGGCCCACCACCTTGGGAAGCTTGCGCGCCACGCGCCGCGCCGCCACCGGAATCTCCGCCACAAAATAGCGTTCGCCATCGAATTGCTGGACGTAGGCCTGCGGCTGCGCGCTGCCCGGCAGGCGCAGCGCCAGCGCGGCGTTGGCGGCGCCGGTGTAGTCCTGCTTCGCCACCTGCGCGCGGTAGCCGCTGCGCAGGCCCTCGAAATGCAGCTCGCCCAGGGCGCCGCTGGTGCTCGGCGCGGCGCTGGCGCCGTTCACCTGCAAGCTCAGGTCGAAATCCCGCACCCGCTCGCCGTAAGCCAGCGGCAGGCGGTAGATCCACCCCGTCCCGTCGCGCGCCAGCGTTTCGCTATATTTCAGTTCCACCGTGCGCGTTCCCTGCGCGGGTATCGGGTACACCCGCAGCCGGAAGTTATTGCCTTCGGTGCGCTCCAGCAGGCCCGGATCGATGCCGCGCCGCTCCACCGCCTCCAGTATTTCGCGCCCCCGGCTCTTTTCCACCGGCACGGCCGGCCGCAGCTTGCCGTCGATATCCAGCGCAAAGGCGCTGATCTGCTGGCCTTCCAGCAGCGGGAAATGCAGATGCCCCTCCAGCGCGCGGCCGTTCGGATTGAAGAACACCATGCGCACCGTGGTTTCCGCCATGCCGCCGCTGACGGCGCCGGCGATGCTCACGCTTTGCAGCCGCACCGGGCGCTCGCCGTTCAGGGTTTCCATGCGCGGCACGGGGACAGCTGCGCCGGCGCCGCATGGCAGCGCGCACAGCATCAATAACAGGACTAGCAATCGCAACAGCATGGCACTCTCCTTGACCCGGCTTCTTCCGGCATGGGAGTGAAACGGTGCGATGCGCCGAACGGGGTTAAAAAGGCAAAAATATTTCAAACCCGGCGGCCCGGGCGCCGGATGCGGTATCTATTCCTGCCCGTGCTGCGCCAGGAAATAGGCGGGGCTGGTCAGCAACAAGGACACCAGGTCGGCCTGGCGGCGCGTGCCGGTCTTGTTGAAGATGCTTTTGAGCTGGCTGCGCGCCGTGCTGATGGCCGTGCCGCGCTCGCCGGCCGCCTCCTCCAGCGTTTTGCCGCCGCACAGCGCCGACGCCAGCGCCGCCTCGGCGGCCGACAGGCCGAACAGCTGGCGCATCAGGCCCGCCGGCACCACCGGCGCGCTGAGCGGATCATAAGCCAGCACCAGCGCCGCCCCGGGCAGCGCGCTGCCCTCTCCCATCGGCAGCGGCGTCACCAGCAGCGACAGCGGCGCGGCGCCGGCGCGCGGCAGCAACACCACGCCCGGCTCAGGCGATCCGTCGCCGTGGCTGGCGCGCACCGCGCCGCAAAGCGCCAGCGCCAGTTGCCGCGCCACCGGTTCGCTGCGCGCGCGCAGCAGGCCGCCGTCCAGCCACAAGCCGCCGCCCGCCTCCAGCAGCGCGCGCCCGCTGCGGTTGCAATGGGCCATGCGGCCGCGTTCGTCGCACAGCAGCGCCGGCATGGCCAGCACGTCCAGGCTGCCGGCCAGCATGTCGCGCCCCAGCTGCAGCTCGGCGAAACGCTGGCGCATCTGCAGCGCACGTTGAAGATGGGGCACCAAGCGCTCCAGCTGCACCATGGTGCGGCGCGAGAACGGCGGCTGGGCGGTGGAGCGCTGCAGGAAAATCTGGGTCAGCCATTGGCCCTCGCGCAGGATCACGCAGCCGGCAGCGTACGCCATGCCTTGCGGCTGCACCCAGTCCCGGTAGAACGGCAGCTCGTGGTAGTGCGCGCGCTCGGGCACGTCCAGGTTGCTGGCGTAAAAGCGTCCGATGGGCGATTGCTCCATGTGCAGCGCCAGCACGTCCTCGCCGGCGTAGCGCAGCGCGTAGCTTTCCAGGTAAGCCGGATCCATGCCCACCACCCACACGCCCTGCAGCTCCTGCGACACCACATGGCGCATAATCAGCAGCACACCGCTGGCGCCCGCTGCGGCGCTGAATTCGGCAATAAATTGCTGGAAGCCACTGGCGGCGGTCACGGCGGCATAGATGCTGCCGATCAGGGCGTCCATGGTCGACTGTTTCACGCTGAGGCTCCTGGATAGCAAGGAACCAATACTATTGCTCAATGGATAATGCCTGTCAATGAGGGAAACCAGCATGCAAAGCCGGGCCGCAGGTAGCGCGCATTACAATTAAGCGTGCAAATTGCCCGGAAATACGTTATAGTGTCGGCTTGTGCGCTGCAACACGCAGTCGGCACTAAGAATAACAGCAGCTACGCAAGCCTTAGCGCATCGTCCCTGATGACGCTTATAAAGCCCCCCGCCTTGTGTGTCGAATAAGACACCGTCCCGGCGCAAAGCTTTTGTGCCGAAATTTCTAATCTAGTTTGTTAGAGTCATTTCGTTTGGTTGGCGTTGCTATTTTGCGTTCTGCGTTTTTGCATGAACGCTGATTTTTACGAAAGATAAGAATGACTTTTGAAGCACTTGGTATCAACACGTCCGTACTCAAAGCCCTGACCGATGCCGGCTACACCAAGCCGACCCCAGTACAGGAGCAAGCTGTGCCTGCCGCTATCGCAGGCAAGGATCTGTTGGTATCCTCCCAGACCGGTTCCGGCAAGACCGCAGCATTCATGCTGCCGTCGCTGACCCGTCTGGCCGCACTGCCGCCGGCCGCCGCCGGCAAGACCCCTAATCAAGAAATGCAAGCCGCCAAAGCGCGCGGCGAGCGTCCGCGCTTCAAGGCTGCCCAGCCAAAAATGCTGGTGCTGACCCCAACCCGCGAACTGGCCCTGCAAGTCACCACCAATACCGACAAGTACGCAGTGAACCTGCGCGGTATCAAGGCTGTGTCCATCCTGGGCGGCATGCCTTATCCAAAGCAGATGCAACTGCTGTCGCGCAATCCTGAAATCCTGGTGGCGACCCCTGGCCGTCTGATCGACCATATGGAATCGGGCAAGATCGACTTCTCCCAGTTGCAGATCCTGGTGCTGGACGAAGCCGACCGCATGCTGGACATGGGTTTCATCGACGACATCGAAAAAATCGTCGCCGCCACCCCGGACAGCCGCCAGACCATGCTGTTCTCGGCCACCCTGGACGGCGTGGTAGGCAATATGGCCCGCCGCATCACCAAGGATCCGATGGTCATCCAGATCGTCAGCGCCGCCAACAAGCATGAAAACATCACCCAGCGCGTGCACTTCGTGGACGACCTGTCGCACAAGAACCGCCTGCTGGACCACCTGCTGCGCGACGAGTCGATGGACCAGGCCGTGGTGTTCACCGCCACCAAGCGCGACGCGGACACCATCGCCGACCGCCTGAACATCGCCGGTTTCTCGGCTGCCGCGCTGCACGGCGACATGCACCAGGGCGCGCGCAACCGCACCCTGGACAGCATGCGCCGCGGCCAGGTCAAAGTGCTGGTGGCAACCGACGTCGCCGCGCGCGGCATCGACGTGCCGACCATCACCCACGTGGTCAACTACGACCTGCCGAAATTCGCTGAAGACTATGTGCACCGCATTGGCCGTACCGGCCGTGCCGGCCGCAATGGCCTGGCGGTATCGCTGGTGAACCACGCCGAAGGCATGAACGTGAAGCGCATCGAGCGTTTCACCAAGCAGCTGATTCCTGTCACCACGATCGAAGGTTTCGAGCCTAAGCGCACCGCGCCTCCGCGCTCGGCTTCGCGTCCAGGCGGCTGGAAACCAGGCGACAACCGTGGCGGCAAGCCAGCGCAGCGCAGCTTCAGCAAGCCAGGCGCACCGCGCAAGGAAGGCGGCGGCTACCCGCGTGAAGGCGCGAGCACCGGCGGCTACCCACGTGAAGGCGCCAGCACCGGCGGCGGCTTCAACCGCGAAGGCGGCGGCGGTGGCTACAAAGGCCGTACCGACGGCGCCCGCCGCACCTACGGCGACCGTTAATCTGTTGCGCTAAGCAACACGCAAAAGCCATCGAAAATTTCGGTGGCTTTTTTTTCGCCCCGACCATATACTTGATCGCTCAAGTATATATCAAGGACTGATCATGGAAACCATTACCGGCGACGCCGCCCTCGACTTCTGCCTGCGCCTGGCGCGCGCCCAGGCCGCCATGGTGCGCCGCCTGGACGCGGCGCTCGGCGGCCACTTCGGCCTGAGCTTCGGCGACTTCATGCTGCTGCATCACCTGGCCCGCGCGCCCGGCGGCCGGCTGCGCCGCGTGGACCTGGCCGAGCGCCAGGGCCTGACCGCGTCCGGCGTCACGCGCACCCTGCTGCCGCTGGAGAAAAACGGCATGGTGGCGCGCCAGCCGGACCCGCGCGACGCCCGCGTCGGCTACGCGGTCATCACCCCCGCCGGGCACGAGATGCTGGACAACGCCCTCGTCACCGCGCGCGAAGTGAGCGCCGAACTGCTACGCAACTCCGCCCCCGACCAGCTGGACGCGCTGGCCGCCGTGCTCGGCAGCGTGGCCGGCATGAACCTCACCAACAGCTAAGGCACAGCCCATGAGCAAACCGCGCTCCCCCATCCTGCAAGACGCCAACTTCCGCTGGCTGCTCGGCGGCGGCGTCATCTCCGGCCTGGGCGACCAGTTCACCATGATCGCCCTGCCCTGGCTGGTGCTCACCATGACCGGCGACCCGCTCGCGCTGGGCGCCGTCATCGCCATCATGAGCGTGCCGCGCGCCGTGTTCATGCTGCTCGGGGGCGCGCTGGTGGACCGCTACTCGCCCAAGCGCGTGATGATGGTGACCAAATACGTCAACGCCGCGCTGCTCGGCGTGCTGGCCTGGCTGGTGCTGTTTGCGCCCGCGCTGCTGTCGCTGCCGCTGCTGTACGCGCTGGCGCTGGGACTGGGCCTGGCGCAGGCCTTCGCCATCCCGTCCGGCACGTCCATCATGCCGCAGGTGGTGCCGCCCGAGCATCTGCAAGCCGCCAACGGCGCAATGATGGGCATGCGCCAGCTCACCATGCTGGCCGGGCCGGTCCTCGCCGCGCTGCTGATCGCCATCGCCGGCGACGGCGGCGTGGCAGCGGCGGCGGCTGGCACAGGCGGCCTTCACACCCTGCACGCGCCGGCGGGCGCCTTCGGCATCGGCCTGGCTTTCGCCTTCGACTGCTTCACCTTCCTGTTCACTGCCTGGACGCTGGCGCAAGTGCGCATGCGCGCCGGAGCCGCGCGGCCGGCCGGTCCGCCGCAGTCCATCTTCAGCTCGGTGGGCGAAGGCCTGATGACGGTCTGGCGCGACGTGGCGCTGCGCACCTGCTTTATGTATTGGTCCGTGGTGGCGGTGTTCGTCGGCGGCGCCATGCAGGTGGCCCTGCCTCTGCTGGCCAGCCAGAACCTGCACGGCGCCGGCTCGCTGGGCCTGCTGACCGGCGCGCACGGCACCGGCATGCTGCTCGGCATGGCGCTGTCCAGCGCCGGGGTGAAGCTGCGCTTCGGCGGCTTTGGCGCCACGCTGCTCGCCATCGACGCCATCGTGGCCCTGCTGCTTGCGCCGCTGGGAGCGATCACCGCCACCTGGCAAGGCGCCGCCTTGCTGCTGCTGGCGGGATCGCTGGCGGGCTTTATGCAGATTGCCGTCTTCACCTGGATACAGGGCAGCGTGCCGCCGCGCATGCTGGGGCGCGCCATGAGCATCTTCATGTTCATTTTCATGGGGCTGGCGCCGTTGTCGGCGGCGGCTATCGGCGCGCTGCTCAAGGTGATCACGCTGGCGCAGCTGTTCGCGGGCGGCAGCGCGCTGCTGCTAGCCATTTCCGCACTGGCGTGGTGGCTCACGCCGATGAGCCGCATCGGCTCCGGCGGGTTACGCTCGGGGAGCTAACCCGCCCTACGGCCGTTTGCAAGGGGCGCGGGCGTGTCGCTTTCGCCACGCCTGCGCCCGGCGGCCGGTGTTTTGGGGGACAATGCAGGCTCACTAACAGGGGGGAGCGCGGCATGCACAGGCAAACGATGGGGATGGGCTGCTTTGCGGCGCTGGCCTTGCTGGGACCGGGCGCTGCGCAGGCGGTGGACTGGAGCGACACGGCGCTGAGCTACCGCTACGGCACACACTACGCCGAGCCGTTCAATCCGGTGGACATCAGGAAGAACATCGTCAACCTGAGCCACGTCAACGGCTATGCCTACGGCAAGAACTTCATCAGCGCGGACCTGCTGCTGTCGGATAAGAACGATCCGGACAGCGCCGGTTCCGGCAGCGGCGCGCGCGAGCTGTATGTGCTGTACCGGCACACGCTGGACCTGGGCAAAGTGACTGGCAAGGACTTCAAGGCAGGCCCGGTCCGTGGCCTGGGATTGACCGCCGGATTCGACTTCAACGTCAAGCACGACGCGGGCTACAACTCCAGGAAGCGCATGCTGGTGGCCGGCCCCACGCTCAACCTGGACGTGCCGGGCTTCCTCGATATCAGCCTGCTGGCCCTGTGGGAAAGCAACGCGCCCTACAACGGTTTCTCCAGGACGGCCACGCCGCGCTACGACTACGACGTGCATCCCATGCTGAACGCGGTGTGGGGCATTCCGTTCAACGCGGGCGTGCCGCTGTCCTTTGAAGGCTACGCCAACTTCATCGGCAGCAAAGGCCGCAATGAATTCGGCGGCGCCACCAAGCCGGAAACCAATATCGACATGCAGATCATGTACGACATGAGCGCCGCCGTGGGCGCCGCCAGGAACACCTTCAAAGTCGGCGTCGAGTACCAGTACTGGAAGAACAAGTTCGGTAACAGCACCAAGGGCAACCCCGGCAACCCCGGCGCAACGGCGCGCACACCCATGGTGCGCGCCGAATACCATTTCTGATCAGGGAAGCGGCTCCACGTAGACCGCGCGGAAGTCGTTCACATTGGTCAGCGTGGGGCCACACACCACGGACGCGCCCAGCGCCTGGAAGAAACCGTGGCCGTCGTTGTTGGCCAGGCTGCGGCGCGGGTTGATGCCCAGCGCCCAGGCCCGCTCCAGCGTTTCCGGCGTGAGCACGGCGCCCGCGATTTCCTCCTGTCCGTCCACGCCGTCCGTATCGCAGGCGATGGCGTAGATGCCGGGGTGGCTGTTCAGCGCCACGCCCAGCGACAGCAGGAACTCCACGTTGCGCCCACCCCTGCCCTCGCCGCGCACCGTGACCGTGGTTTCGCCGCCGGACAGCAGCACGCACGGCGCCGCGAACGGCTGCCCGCGCCTTGCCACCTGGCGCGCAATGCCGGCGATGACGATGCCCACGTCGCGCGCCTCGCCCTCGATGCTGTCGCCAAGAATATGCGGCGCCACGCCGGCCTGGCGCGCCACTTCGGCCGCCGCTTCCAGCGCAATTTGCGGCGCGGCGATCATGCGCACCTCGCTGCGCGCCAGCCGCGCATCGCCCGGCTTGACGCTCTCGCCGGCGCCCGATTCCAGCAGCCGCTTCACCGCCTCCGGCACGGCGATGCGGTAGCGCTGCAGGATGGCCAGCGCGTCGGCGCAGGTGCTGGCGTCGGCGCAGGTGGGGCCGGAGGCGATGTCGGACGGGCTGTCGCCCGGCACGTCCGATATCACCAGCGTCACCACGCGCGCCGGATGGCAGGCCGCAGCCAGCCGCCCGCCCTTGATGGCCGAAAGATGGCGCCGCACGCAGTTCATCTCGCTGATGGTGGCGCCGCTTTGCAGCAGCGCGCGGTTGATTTCCTGCTTCACCGCCAGGTCCAGCGACGAATCGGACAGGGCCAGCGGCAAGGCCATCAGCGCCGAGCCGCCGCCGGAAATCAGGCAGATCACCAGGTCGTCTTCGCTCAGCCCCTGCACCATGGCGAGAATGCGGCGCGCCGCCGCCATGCCGTTTTCATCCGGCACCGGGTGCGCGGCCTCCACGATCTCGATGCGTTCGCACGGCACCGCATAGCCGTAGCGCGTGACCACCAGGCCGGTCAGCTCGCCCGGCCAGTGCTGCTCCAGCACGCGCGCCATTTCGGCCGACGCCTTGCCGGCGCCTATCACCAGCGTGCGCCCGCTCGGCGGCTCGGGCAGGTGCGCAGGCAGGCAAAGCGCGGGCTGCGCAGCCGCCACCGCCGCGTCGAACATGCGTCGCAGCAGGGCCGGCATGTCGGCGCCGGCCGGCAAAGTCGCTTGGGTTGTCATGGCTACTCCTATTCAGGCAGCTTGGCGCCGATCTCGTAGTTTGCCATGATCTCCAGCGCGCGCACCAGAGCGGAATGGTCCCAGGCCTTGCCGCCGTGCGCCGAGCAGGTGTTGAACAGCTCCTGCGCCGTCGCGGTGTTCGGCAGGCTCACGCCGATGGCGCGCGCGCTGCTCAGCGCCAGGTTCAAATCCTTCTGGTGCAGCTCGATTCGGAAGCCCGGATCAAAAGTGCGCTTGATCATGCGCTCGCCGTGCACTTCCAGGATGCGCGAGGCGGCGAAGCCGCCCATCAGCGCCTGGCGCACCTTGGACGGGTCCGCGCCCATGCGCGAGGCGAACAGCAGCGCCTCGCCCACCGCTTCGATGTTCAGCGCCACGATGATCTGGTTCGCCACCTTGGTGGTCTGGCCGTCGCCGTTGCCGCCCACCAGCGTGATGTTCTTGCCCATCAGTTCGAACAGCGGCTTGACGGCGTTGAAGGCCTGCTCGCTGCCGCCCACCATGATGGTCAGCGTGGCGGCCTTGGCGCCCACCTCGCCGCCGGATACCGGCGCGTCCAGGTACTCGCAGCCCAGCGCGTTGATGCGGGCCGCGAACTTCTTGGTCTCCAGCGGCGAGATCGAACTCATGTCGACCACGATCTTGCCCGCGCTCAGGCCCTGCGCCACGCCGCCCTCGTCGAACAGCACCTCGGCCACCTGCGGCGTGTCCGGCACCATCATGATGATGATGTCCGCGTTCTGCGCCACTTCCTTGCTGGTGGCGCAGCCCACCGCGCCCAGTTCCACCAGCTGCGCCGGCAGCGGCTTGCGCTGCTGCACAAACAGCTGGTGGCCGCCTTTCAGCAGATTCGCCGCCATCGGCGCGCCCATGATGCCCAGTCCGATAAAGCCCACTTTACTCATATCCACTCCTTCGATGTTGGTCCGCGCTCAGGCGGCGATTTTGAATTTGGCGGCCAGCGCTTCGGCGCCGCGCGCCAGCAGGCCGATGTCGCTGCCCACGGCGGTGTAGGTGCAGCCCGCCGCAATGTAGCGGCGCGCCAGTGCTTCGTCCCCCATCAGCACCCCGGCCGCCTTGCCGGTGGCGACGATGCGGCGCACAGCGCCCTCGATGGCTTCCACCACCTCCGGGTGCTTCAGGTTGGCCAGGTGGCCCATGGACGCGGCCAGGTCGCCCGGGCCGATGAAGATGCCGTCCACCCCGTCCACCGCCGCGATTTCCTCGATATTGGCAATGGCCAGCGGCGTTTCCACCTGCAGCAGCACGCAGATGTCGTCCGAGCTGGTGGCCCAGTAGTCGCTCACGCGGCCATAGTCGGAAGCGCGCGCCGCCGTGGAAAAGCCGCGCACGCCCTGCGGCGGATAGCGCGTGGCGGCCACCGCCTGGCGCGCCTCCTCGGCGTTCTGCACAAAGGGTATCAGCAGCGTTTGCGCGCCCACGTCCAGCAGGCGCTTGATCACCACGGTGTCGTTCCACGGCGGCCGCACGATGGGATGGGCCGTACCCTGCGCGGCGGCCTGGAGCTGGGAATGCACCATGGGCAGCTCGTTGGGGGAATGCTCCATGTCCAGCAGCAGCCAGTCGAAGCCCGCATTGGCCAACACCTCCACCGTGACGTTGCTCGACAGCCCGGACCATAGCCCGATCTGTAATGTGCCCTGCTTGAGGGTGCGCTTGAAATGATTGATGCGTTTGCTCATGCCACTGCTCCTGTTCGGGTTGTGATACATAAACAACAAGTGGTAGGACATCATATGACTGGACTCAGTATATGCCGCAATTCAGAGAATGCGCAAGAAATGAAATACAATCGCACTCTCTCGTTTGCGCTGGATCAAGCATGGAAACCAAATGGCTGGAAGACTTCATCTCGCTGGCCGAGACCAATAACTTCAGCCGTTCCGCCTCGCAGCGGCACGTGACGCAGCCGGCCTTCTCGCGCCGCATCCAGTCGCTGGAAAACTGGCTCGGCACCGACCTGGTGGACCGCACCTCCTACCCCACCCGTTTGACCCCGGCCGGCCTGGTGTTCTACGAGCAGGCGCTGGAAATGCTGGGCCAGATCAACGGCGTGCGCGAGCTGCTGCGCAACAAGCGCGCCGCCGCCATGACCAGCATCGACCTCGCCGTGCCGCACACGCTGTCGCTGACCTTCATCCCGAAATGGATCACGCAGCTCGAGACCGATTTCGCGCCCATCAACAGCCGCCTGATGGCGCTCAACGTGCACGACGCCGTGCTGCAGCTGGTGGAAGGCGGCTGCGACCTGCTGCTGTGCTACCACCATCCGCGCCAGCCGGTGCAGCTCGATCCGGGCCGCTACGACATGCTGGTGCTGGGCCGCGAAGCGCTGCGCGCCTACGCCCGCTGCGACAAGGCCAGGACGCCGGAATTCACGCTGCCCGGCACCCGGCAGGACCCGCTGCCCTTCCTGTCCTACACCAACAACGCCTACCTGGGCCGCATGGTGGAGCTGATCCTGGCCGACACCAAGACCGCGCTGCACCTGGAAAACCATTACGAAACCGACATGGCCGAGGGCCTGAAGATGATGGCGCTGGAAGGGCGCGGCATCGCCTTCCTGCCCGAATCGGCGGTCACGCGCGAGCTCAAGCAGAAGCTGCTGGCGCCCGCCGACGCCGGCGTGTCGGACTGGCAGATCGAGATGGAAATCCGCCTCTACCGCGAGCGCCCTTCGCCCGCGCGGCCCGGGAAAACCATCGTCTCGCGGCTGTGGGACTACCTCGAAAGCCAGCAGAAAACCTCCGCCAAAAAGCAGCGCGTGCCGGCCTCGGAACGTTAAACTTTTCACATCGATTGTGAGACTATGCATTTTTTGCATAGCCGGATGCGGATACAGCATTAGCCGCCCTGCGGGGCTCCAGCCTATGATTCGCTTCGCTAACGCAGCGCCACGAGCGCAGCGCCCAACGAAGCCTTAGACGAACAACAGGAGCCAATAGCATGACCACCGAACACGCACTGCCGTCCTACCTCAATCCCGACGATCTCGGTCCCTGGGGCCAGTACCTGAAGCAGATCGACCGCGTTACCCCGCACCTGGGCAACCTGTCGCGCTGGGTGGAAACGCTGAAGCGCCCCAAGCGCATCCTGACCGTTGACGTGCCTATCGAGCGCGACGACGGCTCCATCGCCCACTACGAAGGCTACCGCGTGCAGCACAATATGTCGCGCGGCCCGGGCAAAGGCGGCGTGCGCTTCCACCAGGACGTGACCCTGTCCGAAGTGATGGCCCTGTCGGCATGGATGACCGTGAAAAACGCGGCCGTCAACGTGCCATACGGCGGCGCCAAAGGCGGCATCCGCGTTGATCCGAAGACCCTGTCGCGCGGCGAGCTGCAGCGCCTGACCCGCCGCTACACCAGCGAAATCTCGCTGATCATCGGACCGAACAAGGACATCCCTGCACCGGACGTCAACACCAATGAACAGGTGATGGCGTGGATGATGGACTCCTACGCCATGATCGAAGGCAACCTGTCGACCGGCGTGGTCACCGGCAAACCAATCTCGCTGGGCGGCTCGCTGGGCCGCCGCGAAGCCACCGGCCGCGGCGTGTTCGTGGTTGGCCAGGCGGCAGCGGCCAAGCGCGGCGTGGCGATCCAGGGTGCGCGTGTCGCCATCCAGGGCTTCGGCAACGTCGGCGGCGTGGCCGCGACCATGTTCGCCGAAGCGGGCGCCAAAGTCATCGCCGTGCAGGACCACACCGGCACCGTGGTGCACTCGAACGGCCTGGACGTGGCGCAGCTGCACAAGCACGTGGCGGAAGCGGGCGGCGTAAAAGGCTTCCCGGGCATCGAGCAGTTCATGGACCGCGATGCGTTCTGGGGCATTGAATCGGACATCCTGATTCCCGCCGCGCTGGAACAGCAGATCACCGCCGCCAACGCGCCGCTGATCCGCACCAAAATCATCCTCGAAGGCGCCAACGGCCCAACCACGCCGGAAGCGGACGACATCCTGTCCGACAAGGACATCCTGATCGTGCCGGACGTGCTGGCAAACGCCGGCGGCGTAACCGTGTCATACTTTGAGTGGGTGCAGGACTTCTCCAGCTTCTTCTGGAGCGAGGACGAGATCAACGCCCGCCTGACGCGCATCATGCAGGACGCGTTCAATTCGGTTTGGGAAGTATCGCAGGACAAGAAGGTAACGCTGCGTACCGCGACCTTCATCCTGGCTTGCACCCGCGTGCTGCAAGCACGTGAAGTACGTGGCCTGTATCCATAATCCGATACGGTCCTGACCATTACCGCGCCTGCCCCGGCTTTTAGCCTGGGCAGGCGTTTTTCGCATATAAAAGGATTTTTTAATGAGCAATCTGGAACAGAAAGCGCTGGACTACCACCAGAACGGCGCACCGGGCAAAATCGCCATCGCCGTCACCAAGAGCGTCGCCAGCCAGGACGACCTGTCGCTGGCCTACTCGCCCGGCGTGGCCGTGCCCTGCGTGGAAATCCAGCGCGACCCGTCGCTGGCCTATAAATACACCGCCAAGGGCAACCTGGTGGCCGTCATCACCAACGGCACCGCCGTGCTGGGCCTGGGCAATATCGGCGCGCTGGCCGGCAAGCCTGTGATGGAAGGCAAAGTGGTGCTGTTCAAGAAGTTCGCCGGCATCGACTCCTTCGACATCGAAATCGACGAGACCGACCCGGACAAGCTGGTCGACATCATCGCCGCCCTGCACCCGACCTTCGGCGGCATCAACCTGGAAGACATCAAGGCGCCGGAGTGCTTCTACATCGAGCGCAAGCTGCGCGAGCGCCTGTCCATCCCCGTGTTCCACGACGACCAGCACGGCACCGCCATCGTGGTCGGCTCCGGCCTGCTGAACGCGATCGAAATGACCGGCCGCGACATCGCCGACGTGAAGATCGTCTGCTCCGGCGCTGGCGCCGCCGCCATCGCCTGCCTGGAACTGATCCTGTCGCTGGGCGCACGCCAGGAGAACATTTTCGTGTGCGACAGCAAAGGCGTGCTGACCACCGCGCGCGAACTGGACGGCGAAAAGAAAGCCTGGGCGCGCGACACGCCGGCCACCAAACTGTCGCAAGTGATCGAAGGCGCGGACGTGTTCCTGGGCCTGTCCGGTCCCGGCCTGCTGTCGCAGGCGGACGTGAAATCGATGGCCAAGCAGCCGATTATTTTCGCGCTGGCCAATCCCGAGCCTGAGCTGCGCCCGGAACTGGTGCGCGAAGTCGCGCCGGACGCCATCATCGCCACCGGCCGTTCGGACTATCCGAACCAGATCAACAACGCGCTGTGCTTCCCCTACCTGTTCCGCGCGGCGCTGGACTCGGGCGCCAGCACCATCAACCAGGAGATGAAGATCGCCTGCGTGGTGGCGCTGGCCGGCATGGCGCGCAGCGACGAGCGCTTCGGCAAGGACTACGTGGTGCCCGGCCTGCTGGACCCGCGCCTGCTGGTGGGCGTCACGCCCAAGATCGCGCAGGCTGCCTTCCGCAGCGGCGTGGCGCGCAAGGAGCTGGACCCGGAAGCCTACGCGGCCCACCTGGCCAAGCTGGGCGAGTCGCTGATCTGAAAGCCGGCGGGTTACGCGGCGCTGCCGCTAACCCGCCCTACGCGAACCTGCGCAGGGGGCACGTAGGGCGGGTTGGCCGCGCAGCGGCGTAACCCGCCAACAACTCCGGCCAAGCCCAGCCTTTACAAGCGGCGGCGGGCATGTGATATTGGCAGGCATTTCACAGTCCAGCCATCCAGGAGCACCGTTTGTTTACCATCATTATCCCGACGCATGAGCGCCCCTTGCTGCTGCGCCGCGCCCTCCAGTCCCTGATCGCGCAGACCTATAAAGACTTCCAGGTGATCGTCGTCGACGATACCGGCGCCTACATTCCGCCCTTCCCTGAGCTGGCGGAGCTGCACGGACGCTACACCTACGTCATCCGCAGCGGCCAGAACGGCCCGGCGGAGAGCCGCAACATGGCGCTGGACCTGGCCAAAACGCCCTACGTGATGTTCCTGGACGACGACGACACCTTCGAGCCCGGCCACCTGCAGGCGCTGGCCAGCCATATCGGCACGCGCACGCCGGAAATCGTCCACTGCGACTTCCGCGTGCTGCGCGAGGACCGCCGGCACAACCCGCCGCAGTTCCTGGGCGGCGACGACATGTCCACCGCCGGCATCACCGCCGACAGTATTTTCATCCTCAACCGCATCCCGAACAACTGCCTGGTGTACCGCCGCGACGTGGTGCAGAACGTGCGCCATGCCGGCGACATGCGCATCTACGAGGACTGGGACTTCCTGCTGGCCTGCCTGGCCGGGCGCACGCTGGAACACGTGGCCACCAATGGCGTGAACATCTACAAGAGCACGGCGGACTCGCCGGAAAATGAACGCCGCGGCAACACCCGCGACGACCTGCTGGTGCCCACCATGCTGTATTTGTACAAGAAGCATCCGGCGCCGAACATGGCCACCCGCCTGGGCCGCCAGGAACTGATGGCCCACGCCGGCCACCCGGTCACGCTGGAGCAGTGCTGACCGCTCACCAGGCGCAGGTGCGCAGGCCCGCAAACACGTGGTCGGTGCCCGGCAGCTGGAAATTGCGGAACTTGGCCGATCCCAGCCGCGACGGCGTGGCGAACGAGGCGCCGCGCAGCACCTGGCTGGCGGCGAAATGCGGCGCCGAGTATTCGCGCCACGGCCCCGGCTGGAAGCCCGGGTAGGCTTCAAAAGGCGTCGACGTCCATTCCCACAGCTGGCCCCAGCTGAACGCCGCGTGCCCGGACAGGGCCGCATATTCCCATTCGGCCTCGGTCGGCAGCCGCCGTTCGGCCCAGGCGCAATAAGCCTGCGCCTCGTACAGGCTGATGTGGCGCACCGGCTCCGGCCCGGCCAGCGTGCACAAATGCCCGAAGCGCATGGTGCGCCACACACTGCCGCCGCCACCGCCGCCCTCGCGCTGCCAGTAGCGCGGCGCGGAACGCTCCTGCCGCATCAGCCAGGCATTGCCGGCCGCGCTCCAGAACTGGCGCCGCTGGTAGCCGCCATCTTCCACGAAGTCCGCAAACTGGGCGTTGCTGACCAGCGCCGCATCCATGCGGAACGGCGCCACCTTGCAGGCGTGCGCCTGCAATTCGTTGTCGAACACAAAGCCGCCGTCGTTCGCGCTGCCCAGCTGCAGCGTGCCGCCGGGGAAGCCGATCTCGGACTGCTGCGGCCAGGACGGCTCGTCGCGGGCCAAGCCGGGCGGCACCGCCAGGCCCAGCGTCTGCAGGGCCGACAGCATGGCTTCGCCTTGCATGTCCTCGTGCGCCAGCGCCAGCCGGTAGGGATACAGCTCGGCGTCGCTGCCGCCGCAGCGCGACAAGCGGTCCAGCACCCGGTCCAGCACTTCATGGCAATAGGTTTTCAGCGCGCCCGCGCCGGGCAGGTCCAGGTTCCAGCGCGCGCCGTGCGGCACGGTGTTGGCGTCGAACCAGTCGTCGCCCTTGCTCAGCAAGGCGTTGGCCTCGGCGTCGGCCGGGTGGCTGGAGGCGGCCTCGCGCAGCACGAACCACTCGGCGAACCAGGCCGTGCGGCCCAGCTCCCACAGCGGCGGATTCAGGCTGCGCAGCTGCGGCACGCGGATGGCCGCGTCCAGCCCGGCCGCCGCCGCGCAGTCGAACAGCGCCAGCGTGTGCGTCCGGGCATGCAGCAAGGCCTCGGCCAGCTGTTGCGGCCGGGCGCTGCGGAATGATGCATGAATTGAACTCATGGCCGATTGTAACCGGAAAGCAAGGGCGTCCGGCCCTTACAAGCGGCGGCCGCCATGTGATATTCTGCAACACTCAAATTGGCGGCCCTATGCAAACACCTATCAAACTCACCTCCTTTTCCCACGGCGGCGGCTGCGGCTGCAAGATCGCGCCCGGCGTGCTGTCGGAAATCCTGAAAAACTCCCACGGTTTCCCGGTTCCCAAGGAACTGATGGTCGGCATCGAGACCTCGGACGACGCGGCGGTCTACAAGCTCAACGACGAGCAGGCCCTGATCGCCACCACCGACTTCTTCATGCCCATCGTCGACGATCCCTTCGACTTCGGCCGCATTGCCGCCACCAACGCCATTTCGGACGTGTACGCCATGGGCGGCACCCCCATCATGGCGCTGGCCCTGGTCGGCATGCCGGTCAACAAGCTGCCGATCGAGACCATAGGCCAGATTATCCGGGGCGGCGAATCCATCTGCGCCGAGGCCGGCATTCCCATCGCCGGCGGCCACACCATCGATTCGGTGGAACCCATCTACGGCCTGGTGGTGCTGGGCCTGGTGCACCCGTCCAAGGTCAAGCGCAACAGCGGCGCGCAGGCCGGCGACGTGCTGGTGCTGGGCAAGCCGCTGGGCGTGGGCGTGCTGTCGGCGGCACTGAAAAAGGACAAGCTGGACGCGGACGGCTACGCCGCCATGATCGCCAACACCACCAAGCTGAACAAGCCGGGCCAGGCGCTGTCGGCCATGCCGGGCGTGCACGCCATGACCGACGTGACCGGCTTCGGCCTGCTGGGCCATTTGCTGGAGCTGGCGCGCGGCGCCGGACTGGAAGCGCAGCTGGAGATGGCGCGCATTCCGCTGCTGCCCGGCGTGGAGCAGCTGGCCACGGACGGCTATTTCACCGGCGCCTCGGGCCGCAACTGGGACGCCTACGGCAAGGACGTGGCGCTGGCCGCCGCCATCAGCCCGGCGCAGCAGGCGCTGCTGACCGACCCGCAAACCTCCGGCGGCCTGCTGGTGGCCTGCGACCCGGCCAGCGTGGACGAGGTGCTGGCGCTGTTCGCGCGCGAGGGCTTTGAGGGCGCCGCCGTCATCGGCCGCACCGCTGCCGGCGCGGCGCGCGTCACCGTGGCGGCCTAGGCTTACAGCTGGATGTCTATCCTGCGCGTGAAAGCGTGCAGGAGATTGCAGCCGTCCCAGATATAGCCGAAGTCCAGCGCCTGGCCGACCCTGGTGATGCGGTCCAGCGCGCGCATGGGCAGCTCGCCCAGGCTGAGCGCCATCTCCTGCGCGCCATAGCCGAACACGGACAGGGTCTGCTCCTGGTCCGTCATGGTGCGCAGGAACTCCGGCACCGTCCCAAAACACTGCTCGTAGAACAGGCCATTGCCGCAGTGGTAATGCTTGACCGCCGCCAGCGGTTCGCTGTCCAGCAATATCCGGGTGGGGAACTGCAAAGCGGCCGTTTCGCGGTGCGACGGTTCCGTGGCGGCCAGGCAGGCCGTCACCAGGCGGTCCATCGCCATGCCGGGCGTATTTTCATACTCCTTGCGCTGCAGCACCTGGTCGAAAGCCTGCCAGAAGCGCTGCCGCGCCGCCGCGCATTCCTCGGCGCCGCCTATCCACGCCACCAGCCTGGGCGACGAACACGCTTGCTGCGCGAACCAGATGGCGTCGTTGTAGAAGCGCGAGCACAGCTCGTCCAGCGCGGCCGCTTCCAGGCCGCCGACCGCCTCGGCGCGCAGCATGGCGGCGGAAAAACGGTCCGGGAAACACAGCTCCGAGGCGGTCGGCCGCAAAGGCAGCGAGCGGATCTTGCGCACCGTCGCGTCGCCGCCCCACACCACGCGCATATGGCAATACGAGGAAATCAGCGAGGTGATGGCGTCGTCGTGCTCGTAGGTGACGACAAAGAAGCGGTCCGCCAGGCCGGACTGCTCCAGCGTGCGCGCCAGCTTGTCCAGCACGAAGGCCAGCTGCGGCCCCGCGCCGCGCGAGATGCGTATCAGGTTCACATTGCCGCACAGCAGGGACAGCAGGCTGGAGTACAGGAACACCGAGTCCACATTGGACGGCGCGATATGGAACACCAGGCCGCGCGCCAGGCAGGCCGCCCCGCCCTGCGGCGCCAGCTCATTCTTGAGCCGGGCGATATTGGCCGGCCTGAAGAAATTGGCCAGCACCACCAGTTCCGGATAGTTGCGGGATTCCCTGTCCAGCAGGATGGACTTGCCGAAAGCGGTGACGAAATCGACCAGCGCCGGATCGAAGGGCGCCAGCACCTTGCCGCCGGCGGCGCCGCGCAGCACGGTGTTGATATCGCTGCCGGCCGCGCTGGACGGGACGAAGAACTGCACATTCATCAGAACTGCCTCACATCGCTGCAACCACGCACCTCGGCCGATTTCAGGCGGCCATGCACATGGAAGTATTTCCCCATCCGTCCGCAAGGACAGTCGTCCTCCCCCAGCAGCACGCCCACGTCCTCGGTCAGCAGGCTGTGGCCGGGATAGCTGTACGGCAGCAGGCTGATCACCTGCAGCACGCCCTCTTGTCCCGCCGGCAAGGGCTTGAAGCTGATGGGGTCGCGCACGATCACATCCGAGTAGTTGGACGTGTGCAGATGGCCGTGTTCGCATTCCATATAGATCGAACCGGTCTGCTCCACCATGCCGTAGTAGTTGTGCACGCGGCGCAGGCCGGCGCGTTCCAGCAGCCTGGCCTTGAACACCTCGTTGGACACGCTCTCGTCGGCCAGCTTTTTCCAGCCGCCGCCGTGTATCAGTATGCTGCCCGGGCCGAAATCGAGGCGGCTGTTGCTGCGCTCCAGCGCCTGGCACAGGAACTTCCACACCACGAAGGTGAAACCGAAGGCGTAGATGCCGGTCTCGCGGTACTTGGCGCAATAGGCTTCCAGCGCCTCCATCTTGAGCGCCATGTCCGGGTCCAGCGCGTAGGCGATGTCCTTGCCGTACATGGAAAAGCCCAGCACGCCGGCCGCGCGCGCGTTGAACTGGCGGCGGTCGGCCAGGATGTTGTCGGCGTCCACCACCACCATGGGCGAGCGCTGCTTGCCCAGGAAGCTGGACACGATGGAGCCCAGTATGCGGGTCTGCATGGCCGCATTGTCGCGCCCCAGGTAGATCTTGGACACGCTCTGGCCGCTGGTGCCGCTCGAGGTCAGTGTCTTGAAGACCTCGCTGCGCGGCACGCTCAGCAGGTCCAGGTGTTTGAACAGGCGCACCGGGATGAAGGGCAGCTCCTCCATGCGCGCGGCCACCAGCGGCTGCCCCAGGCTGGCGATGATTTTCGCGTAGGGCGCCGAGTGCCGCGCGTGGTGCGCCGTCAGCTCATTGAGCAGCGCGAGGAACAGGCGCCGCTTGTCCGCCGCCGGCAGCGCGTAGGGACGGTCGAAGTCCAGTTCCGCAAAATGGTCGTAATAGCTCATGCGGCCAGCTCCCTGCCGATGTCCGCCACGGCTTCCGCGATGTCGAAATGGTCGCCGTGGAACTGCTGGCTGGCCGCCGCGGCGTGGTAGGCGAAGTAAGGGTCGGCGTCCGGCAGGTAGATGGCCGCGCGCGGCGCCGGCGCACCGGCGCGGTGCCGGACGATGGCGCCGTCCACCTCGGCCAGCAGGCTGCGGATCTGCTCGCCGGACATGGCGAACTTGAGCTTGCTTTCGATGTCGCCCACGAACTCGTCCGAGTTCAAGCGCGTGGCGCAATACACGGGGCACACTTCAAAACTGGACTGCCGCACATGGCCGGGCAGCCGGCTGGCGATCAGCGCGCCCAGCGAGTGGGCGATCACCGCGTCCACCTGCCCGCCCGCCTCGGCGTCGATGATTTCACCGACGCGGCGCAGATAGGGCTCGATATCGCCGATGGCGCTGTAATCGATATCGAGTATCAGCAGCCGGCATTCCTTCAGGCTGGCCAGGTAGGGCAGCCAGTAGCCGGAGCTGGTGAACAGGCCGTGTATCAGCAGCACCGTCCTCGGCTTGGACCTGTTCAGGATGTTAAAACGGATCATTATTGCAGCATGCCGCCGTAAATCACTTCGTCCGCCGCGATATCCTGGCCCGCCTTGCGGCCCAGCACCTGGTCCACCTCGGCCGGGCTGTAGCCGTCGCCGGGGCGCTTGAATTGAATGTCGTCCGCCGTGATCACCGCGCCGGCCGGAATCGCGCGGCGCGACACCACGCTGCGGCGCATATTGCGGCGCTGCGCCAGTTCCGCTTCCGACACCACGCGCTCGGGCGAACCCAGCGACTGCCAGGCGGCGTGGCAGGACGCGATCATGGCGCCGAAATCGGCCGGCTCCATGGCCATCTGGTTGTCCATGCCTATGCGCTTGGAATCGAGCGTAAAGTGCTTCTCGATCACCGGCGCGCCCAGGGCCACGGCCGCGATCGGGGTGGCGGCGCCCAGCGTGTGGTCGGAATAGCCTATCGCCAGGCCGGCGTGCTGCCGGCGCAGCGTCAGCATATTGTTCAGGTTGATGGTCGAGGGCTCGGCCGGGTAGATGGACACGCAATGGAGCACGCACACATTGTCGTTGCCGGCCTCGCGTATCACGCGCACGGCGCGCGTGATCTCGTCCTGGTCGGCCATGCCGGTGGACAGGATGATGGCCGTGCCCGTCCTGGCAATGTATTCCAGGTAAGGGAAGTTGTTGATCTCCATCGAGGCGATCTTGATGAAGGGCACGCTGCACTGCTCGAGCAGGAAGTCCACCTCGTCGTTCGAATACGGCGTCGATGCGAAGGCGATGCCCTGCCCCTGCGCGTAGTCGGCCAGCACCTTCAGCTGCTCGGAGGAAAAGGAGAACTTGTCCACGAAGCGCTTGGCGATCGGATTCTGGCGGTAATAGGTGTTCGAGTACAGCGTACCGGCCGACCAGGACTGGAACTTGACGCAGTCGCAGCCGGCCGCCTTGGCCGCCGCGATCATTTCCTTGGCCGTCTCCACATTGCCGAAGTGGCTGGTGTTCAGCTCGGCGATAAAGTACGGCTTGCCGTGGTTCTCGATGATGGTGCCGTCATTCAACTTCATGGTATGCCTTTATTGATCGATTGCTTCGACTATCATCTCGGCGATGAAAGCGTCCCGCTCCAGGAACGGCCACTGGTCTTCCAGCGGACGGCGCACGAATTTGCCGGCGCTGTTCTTGGCGTGGGAAACCTCGATGTACTCCTGGTCGTCCTTGCCCATCACCTCGCACAGCACCGCGCCTTCGCTGCTCAGCACCTGCCGCAGGCCGGCCTGCAGGCCGTCTATGCCGGCTATGCGCACATAGCCGAAGCCGAACAGCGCCGCCACTTTCTCGAAGCTGGGCACGGTCACGCCGTTGCCCGGATCGGTGCCTATGGTGCGGTTGCGGAACAGTTCCTTCTGGCGGCGGCGGATAATCGAGTACACATTGTTGTTGACCACGATCAGCTTGAGCGGAATGCCCTGCGCGCGTATGGTCTCCAGCTCCTGCATATTCATCATGAAGGAACCGTCGCCCACCACCACCACGGTCTGCCGCCCGCTGTCGGCCACGCCCAGCACGGCCGGAATCGAGAAGCCCATGGCGCCCTGCGACACCGGATGGATGGCGCGGCGGCTGCCGCCGAAATCCAGGTTGGACGGCAGTATCACTTCGATCAGGCCGGAATCGGTGATGACGATGGCGTCGTCGTCCAGTTCGGAGGACAGTGCGCGCGTGAGGTCATACAGGTCGACCCGGTCTTTCGACGCGAAATACGGCTCGCTGGCGTATTGCACCTTCCAGCGCGCGCAGCGTTCCAGCCAGCCGGCCGTATCGCCGGCCAGGCGCGCCGTGCCCAGCGCGCCGAACAGGGTGGCGAGGTCCTGCACCACCAGCCGGTCTATGCGCAGATCGCTTTTCTTGTGCTCGTCCGCGTCGATGTCCACCACGATCAGCTTGGCGTTCCGCGCGAACTTGCACAGGTCCACGCCGGTCGTGATCGACGACAGGCGGTTGCCCAGCACCACCACGCAGTCGGCGTTCTGCACCGCGAAGGCGCCGGCGCGCGAGCAGCCCATGCTGCCCAGCGAGCCCACCGACAAGGGACGGGACAGGGGATAGCAGTCCGCCGAACTCGGCGTGTAGACCACGGGAATCTGGTTGCGCTCGGCGAAGGCCGCGAACGCGTCCAGCTGGCCGGCCGAGCGCAGGCCCGAGCCGATCAGCAGCACCGGACGCTGCGCCGCCGCCAGCGCCGCGCGCAGATAGTCCAGGTCTTCCTGCGGCGCCTGCACCGGGGACGGCTCGGGCGTGAAGCCGGGCAGCTCGTCCGGCTCGATCTGGGCGCTTTGCAGGTCGAGCGGAATATCCAGCCAGACCGGGCCCTTCTTGCCTTCATTGGCCAGGTACAGCGCGCGCTCCAGGTGCTGGCGGATGTCGCGCGGGTCGGTCACCGTCACCGCGTACTTGGTGATGGACTTGACGATCTCGACGATGTTGGCTTCCTGCTGCCCGTAGGTGCGCAGATTGTGGCCGGTGTAGTAAGTGGTTTCCTTGAGCACGTTCTGGCCCGAGATGAACAGCACCGGCAGGCCGTCCTGGTAGGCGCTCAGCACGCCCGTCACCGCGTTGGTGGAGGCGCAGCCGGTCGACACCAGGCACACGCCCAGGGCATTGTTCAGCTGGGCGCGCGCGGTGGCGGCGTAGGCGGCCGCCTGTTCGTGGTGGGTGCACACCGGGCGCAGGCGCTTGCACTTGGCGACGGCGTCGGTCAGGAACAGCGCGCCGCGGCCGGTGACCAGGTAAACCGTGTCCACGCCCTGGTCGGCCAGCGTCTCGAAGACGTAGTCGGCCAGCCTCATACGGCACCCTTGGGCTTGAACTGGTCCAGTATGTCCGGCACGGCCACGATGAAGTCGGCCGAACAGGCCGGCTGGTCGCCCACGAAGCTGACCGCGCTGCCGGTGGCGATGCCCCGGCGGAACGATTGCAGCGTGGCGTGGATGATCAAGGTGTCGCCCGGTACGATCTTGCGCTTGAACTTGACGTTGTTAATGCTCAGGAAATTGGTTTTCTTGCCCCGCAATTCGTCCTTCGACAGGAAACTCATGATGAAGGTCTGCACCAGCGATTCCACCTGGATAAAACCAGGCACATTGGGCTCGTCGTCAAAATGGGCCGGGAAAAACCACTCGTTGTAGCTGAAACACTTCAGCCCGGAGGCTTTTTCGCCGGGGATCACGTCGAAAACACGGTCGACGAACAGCAGCGGATGCCGGTTGCGCTGGCAGGCCTTGATGCCGTTGATATCGAATTCCAGGGGCAAGCTCATGCTCAGATCACCACGTTGTATTTCGCCAGTATGGTAATGCCCTTCTTGAAGCTGGAGAAGTCGATGATGTCGTCGACGTCCAGCTCGATGCCGAAGGAGTCTTCCAGCGTGGCCATCAGCTGCATGTGGCCGACGCTGTCCCACTCGGCGATGGCCTGGTACACCAGCTGCTCGACGTCGCCGTCGTACTGGAAGGATTCCTTGAAAATGCTCTGGTATTTTTCGAGATTGCTCATTTTACTTTTCCAAATATATCAGTTATTAGTTTGCAAGCGGTCCTGTTGATCCAGGGCATTATAATTCACCTTACCGTTGCCCAATCTAGGAATCTCAGCGATAAAATCGCAGCTGATCGCGGTACGGTGGATGGACAACTGCCGGGAAACAAAACCCAGCAGTTCGTCGCGCTCCAGTCCGCCCACGCAGGCGACACGCAGGCGGTCGTCCTGGCCGTGGCAGACGAACTCGCAGGCCGGATAGGCGGCCAGCAGCAGGGCCTCCACTTCGTCCAGCGAGATCCGGTTGCCGAAGATTTTCACGAAACGCTTCAGGCGGCCGGCGATGTAGTAAAAACCGTCCTCGTCGCGGTAGGCGATGTCGCCCGTGTGCAGCTTGCCGCCCCACTCGTCGCCCAGCGCCAGGTCGGCCCCGCCCACGGCGTAGCCCAGCGCCACGTTCGGCCCGGAATACAGCAGCTCGCCCTGCGCCAGCGGCGTTTCCAGCAGCGCGCCGTCCGCGCCGGCAATCTCGAAGCGGCCCTGCGGAATCGCGTGGCCTATGCTGCCCGCCTTGCGCTCCAGCCATTCGGCGGGCAGATAGGACATGCGCGCCGTGGCCTCGGTCTGGCCGTACATCACAAAGCAGGGCCAGCCCTTTTCGGCCGACAGGCGCTGCAGATAGGCCAGTCCCTGCTGGCTCATCTTGCCGCCGGCCTGGGACAGGTAGCGGATCGCGCCCAGGTCGAAGCGCTCGAACTTGATGCGCTTGAGCATGTCGTAAGTGTAGGGCACGCCGGACAAGGACGTCACCCGCTTGAGCTGGACCAGCTCCCAGAACTCGCGGCTCAGCGGCGTCAGCTCGGTGACCTGGATGGACGCGCCCGCCAGCAGATGGGTGTTGACGATGGACAGGCCGAAGGAATAGCTGAAAGGCAAGGTGGTGACGGCCACATCCTCCGCCGCTATGCCCAGGTATTCGGTGATGGAGGCCGCGTTGGCCAGCAGATTGGCCCGGCTCAGCCGCACCAGCTTGCTGCTGCCGGTCGAACCCGACGTGGTCAGCAGCAGCTGCAGGCGCGCGTCCATGGGCCAGCCGTCCTGGCCCGCGTGCGCCAGCCTGAGCAGCACATAGTGGTCCAGGCGGTACACCGCTTCGGCGCCCGGCAGCTCGGCGCTGCGCTGTTCCGCCATCCACACGTAGCGCGGCCGGTAGGCGGCGACCATGGTTTGCAGGGCCGGCGCCTTCAGGCCGGCCTCGGCCAGCAGCGGCACCTGGCCGTGCACCATCATGGCGATATAGCCCAGCATGGCGGGGATGGAGTTTTCGCACAGGCACAGCACCAGGCTGCGGCCCTCGAAAGCCGGCTGCATCAATCCGGCCGCGTGGTGCACCTCGGCGTAGCTGTACGCCCGGCCATCGCCTTCGAGACAGGGATGGCCTGCATATTTGAGTAAATCGAACATAAGCCATCATATCATCGGCGCCCTGCCATGGGGAACGGCGGGCGGGACCGGATTGCTTGCCAAAACGTCTTGCCGTGGGTGATGATGGCGGCAGCCACGTCTTTTCGAGTCCCAGATGAAACCAATTTACGTTACCGAGCCCACCCTGCCGCCCCTGGAAGAGTTCATTCCCTACCTGCAGCAGATCTGGGACAGCAAGACGCTGACCAACGGCGGCCCCTTCCACCAGCAGCTGGAAGCCGAGCTGTGCCGCCACCTGGGCGTGCAGCACGTGGCCCTGTTCACCAACGCCACCATCGCCCTGATCACCGCCTTGCAGGCGCTGCGCATCACCGGCGAAGTGATCACCACGCCCTACTCTTTCGTCGCCACCGCGCACTCGCTGCTGTGGACCGGCGTGAAGCCGGTGTTTGTCGACGTCGACCCGGTCACGCTGAACCTGGACCCGCGCAACATCGAGGCGGCCATCACGCCGCAGACCACGGCCATCATGCCGGTGCACTGCTACGGCACGCCGTGCGACGTCGACGAGATCCAGCGCATCGCCGACACCTACGGGCTGAAAGTGATCTACGACGCGGCCCATGCCTTCGGCGTGCGCAACCAGTCCGGCAGCATCCTCAACTACGGCGACCTGGCGGTGCTGAGCTTTCACGCCACCAAGGTGTTCAACACCTTCGAGGGCGGCGCCATCATCTGCCCGGACGCCAAGACCAAGCAGCGCATCGACCACCTGAAAAACTTCGGCTTCGTTGACGAGGTGACCGTGGTGGCGCCCGGCATCAACGGCAAGATGAGCGAGTTCAACGCCGCGCTGGGGCTGCTGCAGCTGAAAGACCTGGAGCAGGCCATCCAGAAGCGCCAGCAGATCGACGCGCGCTACCGCGGCGAGCTGGCCGGCGTGGCCGGCATCCATTGCGTGCCGCGCGGGCAGGACGCAGTGTCCAACTATGCGTATTTCCCCATCATGGTGGGGCCGGAATACGGCAGCAGCCGCGACGCGCTGTACAACAGGCTGAAGGAACACGGCATCCATGCGCGGCGCTACTTCTATCCGCTCATCAGCGACTTCCCCATGTACCGGGGCCTGCCTTCGGCCGCGCGCTCCTCGCTGCCGCTGGCGCGCCAGGCGGCCGACCAGGTGATCTGCCTGCCTATCTACCCGGCCCTGCCGGAAGAGGCCCAGGGCCGCATTATTGAACTGATACGGGCAGGCTGAGCCGGCGCGGCGGGTGTATTGGGCCCGCTAAATGCCGCGCTTGATCTTCAGGTTGGTGTCCGCAGGCATCAAGCCCAGGCGCCGGCCGTGGTGTTTCATGAACACCCAGCTGTTGCGTTCGTGCACAAAAATGGCGGAATCGCTGGACGTGTGGTTGTCGTGCACGCGGAACTCGCTGAGCAGGTCGGCCAGGAACACGCATTCGCCGCGCCCCAGCAGGTGCAGATACAGCGCCACGTCGCCCGCGCCCTGGATCTCAAAGCCGCTGAAGCTCATCACCGTGGGCGCCATGGTCAGCGCGTCGGCGCGCCGCAGCATCACCGACGACGGCGGGCCGATGAAGTTGCGGCCGGTGGCCAGCGTGAAGGCCGCCATGCTCAGGCCGCTGATTTCGCAGCTGGCATTGGCCGCCGCCAGCGTCTGCTCCTCAAAGCGCTCGCCGGCCGCGTTGATGGTGTAGCGGCGCGAAATGAGCAGCGCCGCGTCCGGACAGGCTTGCATGCCCTGCACCATGCGCTCCACGCAATGCGGCAGCAGCACGTCGTCGTCGTACAGCGGCTTGACCAGTTCCCCGCGCGCCTCGCGGATGCCGCGGGTTACGCTGTGCCCTTCGCCCAGGCGCGGCGTGTTCTTCAGATAGCGCACGCGCCCGGCGCCGGTGCTGGCCTCGATCAGCTGGCGGATCTCGTCGTTGTCGCTGTCGTCCAGCACGATGATCTCGATATTGCCGTAGGTCTGGGCCAGCGCGCTGCTCAAGGCGGCCTCGAAATAGCGCGCGCGGTAGCCGGGTATCACGATGCTGACCAGCGGATTGGCGCCCAGCACCGGCTTGTGCGGCGAGAACTCCATGATCAGCTGGCCGGGCGAGCCGGCCGCCTGCCCGGCCAGCGGCGCCATGCCGCTTTCGCCGGGCGCGCGCCGCACCGCGCCGTCCAGGCCGGCCAGCATGGCGGCGCGCGCCAGGTCCTGCGCGTTGTAAATCCACTGCCGCCCTTCCAGGCGCATTTGCAGGTTCAGGGCCTCGGCCGCGTTGTTGATCCACTGGTGCGCAGCCGCGCCGGGCGCGCTTTGCGCGGCGAAAATGGCCTGCATGGCGTCCAGGTCCGGCGTGGCGATGCGCAGCACGGCGCCGCGCGCCAGCACCCGGCGGCACTCGCGCAGGAACAGCAGTCCCTGCTCCTGGCTCAGGTATTCGAGATGGTTCTCGCAGTGGATGCCGGCGATGCTGTTGTCGGCAAACGGCAGGCCTTGCGACAGGTCCACTTGCAGGTCCGCGCCGGGGCCCTGGAATACCGACACGAAGCCGGCCAGGGCGGCATGGCCGGCCCCGATGTTTAGGAAGTGTTGCGTCATATCAGGCTGCGGCGCAGCGTCGGGCTGTTGAAGAGGGTACGACCTTATGCAATCTGGCGGGCAATGTCAATCATGCTGACGCTGCTGCAACAAGCATGGCGCAGCCGCTGCGCCAGCGGGTAGAATGGCTGGCACGTCCCATCAACCATAAGGAAGACTAGTCCCTTTCCGCCAGCGGCAGGGCGTCGACACCCAACCATGAAATATTGCGTCATCTGCAAGCAGGACGTTGCCCAATTTTTGCCCTATAAAAACGGCTCCGCCGACGCGCCGCCGGCGCAGAAAGCGCTGCAATGCGTCGGTTCCGACGTCGACAACTTCGCCTGTCCGCATTGCCGCAGCACCGACCGCGAGCGCCACCTGTTCATCTACCTGAGCCTGCCCAACACCCTGGACAAGATACGCGGCGGCAAAGTGCTGCACTTTGCGCCGGAGCGCTATGTGCGCATGCTGGTTGAAGCCCAGCAGCCGCAAGAATACGTGATGGCCGACATGTTCCCGCGCGACCCGGCGGTACGGCAGATCAATATGCAGGACCGGTACGGCAGATCAATATGCAGGACATCAGCTTCCCGGACAGCTATTTCGACGCCGTTATCGCCAACCACGTGCTGGAACACGTCAGCGACGACACCGAGGCCATCGGCGAAGTGACGCGCGTGCTCAAGCCGGGCGGCATCGCGATCCTGCAAACGCCGTATTCGGCGCTGCTGCCCAGCTCCATCGGCGAACTGACGCCCTCCTCGCCCGTGACCCGCGACATCCTGTTCGGCGAACCGGACCATATGCGCTTGTACGGCCTGGACGTGTTTGACCGCATCGCCGCGTCCGGCCTGCAGTTTATCGGCGGCAGCCACGCCAGCCTGGGCATCCAGATCGACTCCGCCCACCTGGGCGTGAACGGCGCGGAGCCCTTCTTCCTGTTCCGGAAACTATAAAACGGCGCCGGCCGCGCGCAGCGCCACCTGCTGCGCCTGCCTGTAGCCGCGCCGCCGCAATTCGGCGCCGTTCTCGCTGCACCAGTTCATGGCCTCGTGCAGCGCCGCGCCGGACGGCGCCGCCAGCTGCGCGCCGGGCTGCTGTTCCAGCAGCTCGGCCAGGCGGCCCTGGCGCACGCCCAGCAGGTAGACGCCGCAGGCCATGGCCGCAGCGGCGGCGGCCAGCGCATAGTCCTGTTCCGAGGTCAGCAGCAGCACATCGATGGACTGGAAGAAGGCGGCGGCCTCGGCCGGTCCCGCCTGCTCGTCCAGGATGGCCATCTGATGCCGGCTGCCCATGGCGGGAATCAGCAGGCTGTTCACCTCGTCGGTCCGCTTGGGCACCGTGCCCACCCAGCCGAAACGCACCGGGCCTTCGCGGTAGGCGTCCACATGGAAGGCGGCGAAGTCGACGCGGCGCGCGAACTCGGCCAGCAGCGCTCCGCGCGCATGGCCTGCCGGCGTCGCGGCGTCCGCATCCGCCAGCGCCGCGCGGACCTGCCGCATGCGCTCAACCAGGGCCGCGCCCGGCTCGAAGGAGCGCTGCAGGCGGCCGGTTTCGATCAGGTCCATCCAGCCGCGCAACACCACCGGCCAGGCATAGCATTCGCTCCAGTGCGCATGGCTGACTTCGCCCAGCTCCTTGCGCAGCGCGGGCTGCGCGGCCAGTTGCCGCAGGCGCGGCATAAAGCCGGGCAGGTCCGTGATGAAGCCGCCCAGGTGGTCGTTGGCGGCGCCGCATTGCGGCGTGGCCAGCCAGGGCTTGCCGTGCGACATGGCCTCCAGCAGGGTGATGGGCGAGCCCTCGCCGTGCGAGGCCAGCACCACCACGTCCGCCGCGCGCATGGCGGCCGAAACCCATTCCGGCGGCAGGCCGGGGATGTATTTGATTTCCGGGCGGCTGGCCAGCTTGGCCTGCACCGCCTCCACGCAGTCGGTGGCGCCGGTGGGCGTGCCTATCATCACCAGCTGCCAGTTGTCCGGCATGCCGGCCAGGGCGTCGATCAGGCCGACGTGGTTCTTCACCCAGTACAGATTGGCCACATGCAGTATCACGAAGCGGTCGGCCGGAATGCCGAGCTGCTGGCGGAAGTCGCCCGCCGGCACGGCCTGGCTGCTGGCGTTGGGCAGGTAGACCGGCTCCACGCCGGCTTCGCGCATGAAGCGGTGGTCCGGACCGCTCTTGGTCATGGTCAGCGCGGCGGTGGACGACTTCAGGATGGCGGCCAGGCGCTGGCGGAAGTCCTGGTTGTCCTTCCAGCGCGCGTAGCCGTCCTCGTTGATGATGGGCTGCACCAGCACGCGGGTGTGCGCCGGCGGCGCGAGCTGCTCCACGCTCCACACGATATTGCCCAGCGGGTCCTGGATCAGCAAGCAGCAGTCGTAGACGCCGGACGCCACCGCCGCGCGGATGGCGTGCTGGAAGGCCGGCATGTCCACGCTGATGATGGCAACGCCCTCATGGCTGTCCGCGCTGCGCCCGGGGAAGGCCAGCGTCATCACGCTGACGTCGTAGCCGGCCGCCGCGAGTTCGCCGCCCAGCTGCCCCATGCTGGTCTCCAGCCCCCCGATGGAAGGCCAGAAATGGCTGCAGGCGATCAGTATCTTTTTTGGCATCGAGATCGCTGTCAAGCCTCCATGGCCAGGCGCAGCTCCTCCATGGTGGCGCGCAGGCGCGCGTTGTAGCGCGCCATGGAGTCGTCCATCTGGTGGTTGGTGTTGAAGCCGGTCCACCATTCCTCTTCGCGGATGGCGGCGGCGCTGGCGTCGGCGTGGCCGCTGGCGCGCTTGTGCTTCTCGTAGTATTCCCGGCTCTGGCAGACGTAGTGGTTCATGCGGAACTGGCGGTAGCTCGGCACGTAGTCCGGCATGAAGCCCCAGGTGATGGGCCGCATCTGCTCGTCGACGGTGCCGCCCGGCGTGGCGAACACGTGGCCGCTGGACGAGATCGCCACCTGCTGGCGGCCCTTGACCAGGCTTTTCACGCGGCTGTGCGCGTAGAAGCTGTCCTCGGCGCGCATGCGGAAGTTCTCGGTGATCAGGCCTTCCGGTTCGGCCACGTGGCCGGAGCTGCCGTAATTGACGTTGTAGACGCCGAGCGCCGACGCAGGCATGCTGTCGTACTGCCACAGCGCTTCCTGCATGGTGTAGGCCTTGGTCGGGAAGAGGAATTCGTCGCCGTCGATGAAGCCCATCCAGTCGACTTCGTTCATATAGTTCTGGCAGGCGTGCTGGTAGGCCTGCAGCTGGATGCGGTCGCCCGGCGCGGGCAAGGCGATGACATTGATATCGAGCCGCTTTTTCAGCTTCAGCAGGATCTCTACCGTGTCGTCCTGGCACATGTGCGCATAAAAGTAGAACTTGCGGAAGCCAACCAGGTAATGGAACGCAAACCACTCCAGCAGCCAGGGGCCGCGGTCCCGTTGGATGGTAACTAGCCCTAATATCATTCCCGACCTTCCCTGGCCCTATAGCCTTATAGCAACACAGACCATTGTACGAGTCGCCAATTCGGCTGGTCAAGCGCTAATCGGCGTGGGCTACGCCGCAAATTCGCTTGACAAGCGGGAAGCTGCTCCCTTACATTAAAGCCCATGTTCCCGCATCCGCACCTATCCGCTTTCCTGCTGCCGGCTCCTAGCGCCCTATCGCTAGCGCTGCGCCTACTAGCACGCGCCTGATTTTACCCAGAATCAACGCACGTCTCAGTTGTACCCCTGCCAGCCACAAGCTGCGCAAGTCTCCCCAAAATCAGGAAAGTTTGCACCGATGTCCACCACGGCTATTCACACGCACCGTAGCACCGCACGCACCGCCCACGCCATTGCGCCTGCGCTGCTACTGCTATCGCTACCGACCGGTTGCCAGGCCTAGCGTCACGTGGCCCGCCCGGCAGCCCACGCCACATCGAATGCGCTTTACCTTCCCAAAATTCAGAAGACTCAGGAGTACCACATGATGTTGCAAAACCCAGCAGCGAAATACCGCGCCTTCCCGGCTGTCCAATTGACCGACCGCACCTGGCCGAACGCCGTCATCAGCAAGCCGCCTATCTGGATGAGCACCGACCTGCGCGACGGCAACCAGGCGCTGATCGAGCCCATGAGCCCGGAGAAAAAGCTGCGCTTCTTTGAAATGCTGATCAAGATCGGCATCAAGGAAATCGAAGTGGGCTTCCCTTCGGCCTCGCAGACCGACTTCGACTTCGTGCGCAAGCTGATCGACGAAGACCGCATTCCGGACGACGTCACCATCATCGTGCTGACCCAGTCGCGTGAAGAACTGATACGCCGCACCGTGGAAGCGGCGGCGGGCGCCAAGCGCGCCATCGTCCACCTGTACAACTCGGTGGCGCCGGTGTTCCGCAAGGTGGTGTTCGGCATGTCGCGCGAAGAGATCACCAATATCGCCACCACCGGCACCACGCTGGTGAAAGAGCTGGTGGCCCAGCACCCGCAGACCGACTGGGGCTTTGAATACACGCCGGAATCGTTCTCCACCACGGAGCTCGATTTCTCCAAGCATATCTGCGACGCTGTTTCCGCCATCTGGAAACCGACCCCGCAGAAGAAAATGATCATCAACATGCCATCGACGGTGGAGTGCAGCACGCCCAACGTGTATGCCGACCAGATCGAATGGATGTCGCGCAAGCTGGAGCGCCGCGATTCCCTGATCCTGTCCGTGCACCCGCATAACGACCGCGGCACCGCCATCGCCGCCGCCGAACTGGCCGTCATGGCCGGCGCCGACCGCGTGGAAGGCTGCCTGTTCGGCAACGGCGAGCGCACCGGCAACGTCGACCTGGTGACGCTGGCATTGAACCTGTACACCCAGGGCGTGCACCCGGGCCTGGACTTCTCCGACATCGACAGCGTGCGCAAGCTGGTCGAGGAGTGCAACCAGTTGCCGGTGCACCCGCGCCACCCTTACGTGGGCGACCTGGTGTTCACCGCCTTCTCCGGCTCGCACCAGGACGCGATCAAGAAGGGCTTCGCCAAGCAGCAGCCGGGCCAGCCGTGGGAAATCCCCTACCTGCCGATCGACCCGCAAGACCTGGGCCGCAGCTACGACGCGGTGATCCGCGTGAACAGCCAGTCCGGCAAGGGCGGCATGGCCTATCTGCTCGAGCAGGACTTCGGCCTGGTGCTGCCGCGCCGCCTGCAGATTGAGTTCAGCCGCGCCGTGCAGGCCGTGGCCGACCAGACCGGCCTGGAGATCACCTCCGAAGGCATCCACCAGATCTTCAGCCAGGAATACCTGGAGCAGACCGCGCCTTACGCCTACAGCTCGCACAAGATGCAGGAAGACACCACCAGCGACGAGCCGGTGCAGATCGACATCGCCCTCAGCCACCGCGGCGCCAGCATGGCGCTGCAAGGCGGCGGCAACGGCCCGATCGACGCCTTCGTCGACGCGCTCGGCCTGGACATCAAGCTGATGGACTACCACGAGCACTCGATCGGCTCGGGCGCCAACGCCAAGGCGGCCTGCTATGTTGAGCTGCGCCTGGAAAACGGCCCTACCCTGTTCGGCGCCGGCATCGACAGCAACATCGTCACCGCCTCCTTCAAGGCCGTGCTGAGCGCCGTCAACCGCCAGATCAAGCAGCGCGAAACTGCCTCCGCCCCGGCGGACGCCGGCGCCGCCGCTTAAAAAAACGTCCCGGCCAGCCGCCGCCAGAGCCGGATATTGAAGGGCGCCCCACGAGGGCGCCCTTGTACCTTTATCGTCAAGGTCGACGTGGGCGGCCGCCAGCTCAATCTGTACTGCACCGGCAAGGGCACGCCCACCGTGCTGTTCGAGGCCGACGCCGGCCGCGCGGGCTGGGACTTCAGCGACCCGGCCACGCGCGCCGCCTCGGTGGGCAACGCCAGCCGGGATTTGAATTTCCTGATCAAGAACGCGCGCATCGACGGCCCTGTGGTGCTGGTGGGCGCAGGCTTCGGCGCCATGGTGGCGCAGCAGTTCGCCGCCCGCCCGCGCGGCGGCATCGCCGGCCTGGTGCTGGTGGAGCCGCCGCAGGACGAGGCCCTGGCGGCACCGCAAGCTGCCGCCCTCGACGCCGCGCTGGCCTGCCTGGACGCCGCCAGCAGCGGCAAGATAGCCGCGGCGCCGGCCTGCGCCTACGCCCCCGGCGGCGAAACCGGCGCCAAGCTGGCTGCAGCACAGGCGGCGCAAATCGCCAAGCCGGCCTACTGGCGCTCGCGCGCCTCCGAAATCGACAACCTGCCCGCCGGCGCCGGCCAGCTGCGCGCTGCGCGCAAAACCTTCGGCGACCTGCCGCTGGTGGTGCTGGCTCGCAGCGAGGCTGCGCAGTCGGCCGCAGCGCAGCATCTGGCCGGCCTGTCCACGCGCGGGCGCAGCGTGGCGATGCCGGACACCGGCCAGCCCATCCTGTTCGCGCAGCCCGAAGCCGTCACCGCTGCGGTGCTGCAGGTCCTGCAGGTTCTGGAGGCGGCGGAAAAACCACAGCCCTGAAACGCCGGACAACGGCCGCCGCCTGTTTCCGGCAGTCCCACATATTTGTTGCTATACTATTTTTGCACTGCAACATTTTGGAGGATGGCATGAAACTGGCGAATCTGAACATCGGCGCCCGGCTTGGCCTGGGTTTTGGCATGGTACTGCTGCTGATGGCGGTGCTGATCGGCATAGGCCTGCAGCGCCTGGCGCAAATTGGCGAGCTGAACGGCACCATGGTGGACCAGGACTGGCGCAAGGCCGACGCCGCCGCCATCATCGCCGCCACCACGCGCGCCAACTCGGCGCTGGTGCTGGAAATGTTCATCGCCACCGACAAGGCGGCCGAAGCGCGCATCCTGGCGCAGATCGACGCCAACAAGAAAATCATCTCCGCCGAACTGGAAGTGCTGGGCAAACTGGTCTTCCGCGAGGACGGCAAGGCGCTGCTGGCGGCCATCCAGGCCCAGCGCGCGCAATACGTGCAGTCCTTCAGCAAAGTGGCAAAACTGCTGGCCGACGGCCAGCGCGACGAAGCCGCGCAGTTCATGCGCAGCGACACCCTGCCCGCGCTGGGCAATCTGCAAAACAGCGTCAAGCAGCTGAACGACTTGCAGCGCAGCATCGTCGTTGAGCACAGCGGCCAGGTGAAAGACAACATCGGCACGGCGGGCCGCATGATGGCCGGCCTGGGCGCGCTGGCGCTGCTGCTGGGCGTGGCCTTCGCCTGGCGCGTCACCCGCTCCATCACCACCCCTATCGGCCATGCGCTGCAAGTGGCGCGCGCCGTGGCGGCGGGCGACCTGACCAGCCAGATCAAGGCCGACACGCGCTGCGAAGCCGGCCAGCTGCTGGGGGCGCTGGGTGAAATGAACAGCAGCCTGGCGCGCATCGTCGGCCAGGTGCGCAGCGGCACGGGCGCCATCGCCAGCGCCTCCAGCCAGATCGCCAGCGGCAATATGGACTTGTCCTCGCGCACCGAGGCGCAGGCCAGCGCGCTGGAGCAAACCGCCTCGTCGATGATAGAACTGACCACCACCGTGCGCAACAACAGCGACAATGCGCGCCAGGCCAACGAACTGGCGCGCAGCGCTTCGGCCGTGGCGCAGCGCGGCGGCAGCGTGGTGTCGCAAGTGGTCGACACCATGGGCTCGATCAACGCGTCCTCGCGCAAGATCGTGGACATTATCGCCGTCATCGACGGCATCGCCTTCCAGACCAACATCCTGGCCCTGAACGCGGCGGTTGAAGCGGCGCGCGCGGGCGAACAGGGGCGCGGCTTCGCCGTGGTGGCGTCCGAAGTGCGCAACCTGGCGCAGCGCTCGGCCAGCGCCGCCAAGGAAATCAAGGAGCTGATCGCCGACTCGGTCGAGAAGGTCGACGCCGGCGCCAGGCTGGTGGAACAGGCCGGCAGCACCATGGACGAAGTGGTGGCCAGCGTCCAGCGCGTGAGCGACATCGTGGGCGAAATCACGCTCGCCAACCACGAGCAGACCGACGGCATCGAGCAGATCAACGTCGCCATTTCGCAAATGGACCAGACCACGCAACAGAACGCCGCGCTGGTGGAGGAAGCCGCCGCCGCAGCGGCCGCCATGCAGGACCAGGCCGGCGCGCTGAAAGAGGTGGTCAGCCAGTTCCGCCTGGGCGGGCGCATTATCGTCGCATAGAGGGGAAATACGCCCCGCGCGCTGGTATCCCCCTGCCCGGCCTGTTATACTCAAAAGCAAGAGTCTGGCTGGGCAATCCATGCTGCAAGGACGAGTCCGAACACGCCGGCCGCCAGCTCAACCCTCATATAAGGAAGAGTCCATGTCTCTCAACGACCAGATGCCAAGCATTGAGCAGTTCATCCAGCAATTCCTGATTGCTGTCGATTTCCAGGCACCCGTCGAGCTGACGGCCGAGACCACGCTGCAAAGCCTGCCCGAATGGGATTCGCTGGCCTCGCTGGGCGTCATCGTCATGTTCGATTCGGAGTACAACAAGTCCATCTCCGGCAGCGAGATCAAGAAGTGCGCCACCATCGGCGACTTGTACAAGCTGCTCGGCTAAGCAGGCATGGGGCAGTCAACTCTGCACAAGGTGCGCTTTGCCGGCATGGCCACCTGCGTGCCCAAGCGCATCGTCGATAATATTGAAGATGCTCCGCCGCACTTGCGCTCCGAGCGCGAGCGCCTGGTGCGCAATATCGGCATCCAGAAGCGCCGCCTGTGCCCGGAATGGCAGTGCTTTTCCGACCTCGCGTTCGACGCCGCCGAAGCCCTGCTGGCCGACCTGGCCTGGCAGCGCGACGAGATCGACGCGCTGATCGTGGTCACGCAGTCGCCGGATTACCTCACGCCGGCCACCGCCATCATCCTGCAGGACCGCCTCGGCCTGCCCCAGACCACCATCGCCTTCGACGTGAACCTGGGCTGCTCTGGCTATCCTTTCGGCCTGCAGATCCTGGGCAGCCTGATCGCTTCGGGCGCCGTCAAAAAAGGCTTGCTGCTGGTGGGCGACCGTGGCGGTTCCGTGCGCGACCCGCTGTTCTCCGACGCCGGCACGGCCACCGCGCTGGAATACAATGCGGACGCCGCGCCCATGTACTTCGACCTGAACAGCGACGGCAGCGGCCACAAAGTCCTGATGACGCCGGTTGGCGGCCACCGCGACCCGGTCCGCCTGCAGCACCTGATCGGCTATCGCGACGAGAACGGCTTCGAGCGTTCGCCGCTGGAGCCGGTGCTCGACGGCACTGCCGTGCTGAGCTTTGCCACGCAGCGCATTCCGCCGGCGGTCGAACGGCTGATGGCCTATGCCAACATGGACAAGGACGCCATCGATTACTTCGTGTTCCACCAGGCCAACCGCATGATCAACGAAACCATACGCAAGAAGCTGGGCCTGGCGGTGGAGAAAACGCCGTCCTCGCTGCAGGACTTCGGCAACACCAACGGCGCCTCCCTGCCTGTGACGCTGACCTCGCGCCTGCACGCAACGCTGGACCAGGCCAAACACCGCGTGCTGATGTGCGGCTTCGGCGTCGGCCTGTCCTGGGGCAGCGTGATTGTCGATATTGAATCGGCCCGCTTCCCTGCCCTGATCGAATCATGACCGCACCCAAGCAATTTTCACTGAGCGGCAAGCGCGTCCTGGTGACGGGCGCTTCGTCCGGCATCGGCCGCCAGGTCGCGCTGAGCTGTGCGCAAGCGGGCGCCACCGTGATCCTGACTGGCCGCGACGAAACCCGGCTGCGCGAGGCGCTGGCCGAACTCGGCGGCGGCGCGCACGCGCAGTTCGCCTGCGACCTGAACGACGACGCCGGCGTCAAGGCGCTGGCGCATCAGGCCGGAACGATAGACGGCGTGGTGCACTGCGCGGGCGTGGCGATGTCGGTGCCGCTGCGCATGGCCTCGCGCGAGCATATCGAAAACATGTTCCGCATTAACACCGTCGCCCCCATGCTGCTGACCCAGCAACTGCTGCTGCGCAACGCCATCAACACCGGCGGGTCCATCGTCTTCATCTCCTCCATCTCGGCCACCGCGATCGGGGTGCCGGGGATTTCGGCCTACAGCGGCAGCAAGGCGGGGCTGGAAAGCATGGCGCGCTGCCTGTCGATGGAAGTGGCCAAGCGCAAGATCCGCGTCAACTGCCTCGCGCCCGGCTTTGTCGAAACGCCGATGCTGCAGCGCGGACGCGAGCACATGCTGGACGCCGTGGAAGACACGGCGCTGCGCTATCCCCTGGGCATAGGGCAGCCCGAAGACGTGGCCAACGCGGCCATCTTTTTCCTGTCGCAGGCCAGCCGCTGGATCACGGGGACCTCCCTCGTGCTCGACGGCGGCCACACGGTGCGCTGAGCCATGGCGCGTGAACGACTTGTCATCGTCGGTGCGGGCGGACTCGGCCGCATTCTGCATGATCTGCTCTCCAAGGACGCCGGCTTGATGGCGCAGGCCGATGTGGCCGGCTTTCTCGATACGCGGGCCGACCCGGGCCTGCCGCAAGGACTGGATTGCCCGGTGCTCGGCAGCCCGCTCAACTACCAGGCCCAGCCGGGCGAGGTGTTCGTGCCCGCAGTCGGCGATCCGGGCATGCGCAAGCAGCTGGTCGAGCCATTGCGGCAACAGGACGCGGCCTTCCTCGGCTATACGGACCGGGCCACCATAGGCGCGCGCACGCAAATGGGCGACGGCGTGTTCATGATGCCCGGCGTGGCGGTGGGAACCGATTGCAGCATAGGCGCTTTCGCCTTCCTGGACACGGCCTCCATCATCGGACACGACACCGCCATCGGCGATTACTGCATGATAGGCGCGATGACCTTCATCGCCGGCGGCGTCAGCATCGGCGACGGCGTCACCATCCACCCGCGCGCCGTCATTGCCAAGGGCGTGCGGATAGGCGAAGGGGCGACCATCGGCATCGGCTCGGTGGTGGTGAAGGACGTGCCGCCGGCCGTCACGGTGTTCGGCAACCCGGCCCGCATCATTTAAGGTATTCCACAATGGCAAATCTGACCTTCTCCAATTACCGCATTGCCGCCATCGCCAGCAGTGTGCCCAAGGATTTGCGTTCGAGCCATTCCTTTGCCGACAAATACGGCAGCAGCTACGTCGAGAAAATCATCAAGGCCGTGGGCGTGCTGCAAGGCTATGTGGCCGATGAAAAAACCACCACCTCGGACCTGTGCGAACACGCCGCCAATACGGTGATCAACGGGCTCGGCATCGCGCGCGATTCCATCGACGTGCTGCTGTTCGTCAGCCAGACGCCGGACTACGTCGCACCCTCGACCGCCTGCGTGTTGCAGGAGCGCCTGGGCTTGTCCGTCGACTGCATGGCCTACGACATCAACCTGGCGTGCTCGGGATTCGTGTACGGGCTCAACGCCGCGCTGTCCTATCTGAGCAACAGCGGCATCAACCGGGTGCTGCTGCTGTGCGGCGACACCGTGAGCAAGCACTGCTCGCCGGAGGACAAGGGCCTGGTGATGCTGTCCTGCGACGCGGGCTCGGCCATACTGATTGACAAGGACACGGCCAGCACCGCCCCGGCTTACTTCAAGCTCAGGACGATAGGTTCCGGCTACCGCGCCTTGATCGTTCCCTACGGCGGCTACCGGCACCGCGTCGGCTCGTCCGAGCGCACCCTGCGTGAACCGGATGTGTCACGCTGCGACTACGACGGCTATATGAACGGCGCCGACGTGTTCCGCTTCTCCATCACGGAAGTGCCCAAGCTGGTCAAGGACTTCAAGGCCGATTTCGGCATCGACTACGACAAGATCGACCGCCATGTGCTACACCAGGCGAATATCTTCATCATGAAAAATGTGGCCAAGCGCGTCGGCATCGTGGAAGACAAAATGCCGGTCAGCATAGACCGCTACGGCAACACCGGCGCGGCCACCATCCCCCTGACCATATGCGACTGGTACGCCAGGGATGCCGATGGCGTGGCGAACGAAACGATATCGGTGTGCGGATTCGGCATCGGCCTGTCGCTGGGGGTGGGCGTCGTCACCCTGGACAACACCAGGGTCTTCAAGATCGGCACCTGCACCTCCTACTTCGAAGACGATATCGACAATCTTCACAGCGAAACCGGCACCCTGGTCAATCTTTAACGCCGCGCCAGGCGTATGCCGGTGAACTGCCAGCGCGCGCCGGCCGGGAAGAAGTTGCGGTAGCTGGCGCGCGCGTGCCCGGCCGGCGTGGCGCAAGACGAGCCGCGCAGCACATACTGGTTCAGCATGAATTTGCCGTTGTATTCGCCCAGCGCGCCGGGAGCGGTCTCGTAGCCGGGATATGGCGCGTAGCTGCTGCTGGTCCATTGCCAGCAATGCCCGAACATCTGCCTCAGCCCGCCCTGCTCCTGTGCCGGGTGCTGCGCGGCGAACTCCCACTCGCCCTCCGTCGGCAAGCGCGCGCCGCACCAATGGGCGTAGGCGTCCGCCTCGAACAGCGACAAATGCGTGGCCGGAGCGTCCAGGTCCAGCGCCTGCAATCCCGCCAGCGTGAACTCCTGCCACTGCCCCTCCGCCTCGCCGCGCCGCCAGTACATCGGCATGCGCAAACCCTGGGTGCAAACCCAGTCCCAGCCCTCGGCCAGCCACAGCGACGCGGTCTCGTAGCCGCCCGCCTCGATGAAGGCGAGGTACTCGCGGTTGCTCACCAGCCGCGAAGCCAGCGCGAACGGCGCCACATACTGGCGGTGGCGCGGCAGTTCGTTGTCGAAGCAAAAACCGTCGCCGCCGTAGCCGATATCGGCCAGCCCGCCGTCGAAGGCCACCCACTCCAGCGCGCCGGCGTCGCTGCGGGCCCCGGCCTGCTGCGCATACGCCGGCTGCAAAGGATTCTGCGCCAGCAAATGCTTTACGTCCGTCAGCATCAGCTCCTGGTGCTGCTGCTCGTGCTCCAGGCCCAGCGTGGCCAGCATCTCGAGCTGCGCGCGCTGCGCCCCATCCAGCGCGAGGCCGAACAGGCGAGCCATGCGCGCGTCCACATTGGCGCGGAAAGCCTTGACCTCGGCCAGCGAGGGCCGCGTGAGCAGGCCGCGCTGCGGGCGCGGGTGCTTTTCGCATATGCCGTTGTAATAGGAATTGAACAGCACCCGGAACGCCGGATGGAAGGGCTCGAAGTCCGCCTCCATGCGCTCCAGGATAAAGGTCTCGAAGAACCAGGTGGTATGCGCCAGGTGCCATTTGATGGGGCTCGCGTCCGCCATGGACTGGGCGCAGCAATCCTCGTCCGACAAGGGCTCGGCCAGCGCCAGCGAGTGTTCGCGCACCGAGTTGTAGCGCGCAATCCAGTGCGCGGGGCCGCTCATTTGCATGGTTTATTCACCTATTCACCTATCGCCCGGGCGTGCACCACGGCGTACCATTCCGCGCCGTCGGTCCAGGTATGCGTGGCGGCGAAGCCGGCTTCCTGCAGCAGGTCGATGAAGCCGCGCCGCGTATATTTGTAGCTGTCCTCGGTGTGGATGCGCTCGCCGCGCGCGAAGTGGCGCTCGTAGCGCTCGCGCCCCTCGGCCGGCCAGCTCACCGTCAACGCCTCGCGCGCCTCCAGGTGCATTTCCACCCTGCTCTCTTCCGCATTGAAGAAGGCGCGGTGCTGCCACTGCGCGACGTCGAAATCGGAACCTGTCAGGTGGTTCAGGTGACGCAGCATGTTCAGGTTGAAGGACGCCGTGACGCCGATCGCGTCGTCATACGCCGCGTCCAGCACGGCGCCGTCCTTGACCAGGTCCACGCCTATCAGCAGGCCGCCGTCGCCCTGCTCGTTGGCGCGCATGCGGCGCAGGAAGGCGATCGCCTCGTACGGCGCGAAATTGCCTATCGACGAACCAGGGTAGAAGAAAACGCGCCGCTCGGGCCGCACGCTGGCGGGCAAATGGAAGCTGCGCGAGAAATCCAGCCCCAGCGCCGTCATTTCTATGTGCGGGAAACGCTGCTGCAGCCGGCTCACCGCCTCGTTCAGGAAGTCGCGCGAAATGTCGATCGGCACGTACTGCGCCGGGTGCAGCAGCGGGAACAGGCTGGCCGCCTTGGCGCAATTGCCCGCGCCGAGGTCAATCAGCGTGGAGCCCAGCCCCACCGCCTGGGCAATTTCGCCGCCGTAGCGCTCAAAGATGGACGCTTCGGTGCGCGTGGGATAGTATTCGGGCAGTTCGCAAATTGCTTCGAACAGCTTGGAACCCAGACTGTCATATAAATACTTGGGCGAAGTGGCCGCGCGCTCCGCCAGCAAGCCGCTGCCGATTTCGGCGATGGTGGCCGGGCTGCCGGCAGGAACGCTGGCTGGCCGGCTGCTAATCTCGGGCGAAATCACGCGGATGGCCGCGGTACGGGACATAGGCATAGTGTGCTCAGGCAAGTTGATCGGCTATCACCGCCGCTGCTGCCGATGACAGATTTGCTATCATAGCTGAATATCAAACACGGGGTGCCACGCTACGCCAGCCCCACCTGCAACCATTCATTCTTTACAAGGCCTGTCCATGAAATTTTCTCCCCTGAAACTCGTCCAATCCCTGATGGCCGCCGGCATGCTGTTCGCCGCCGCCCAGGCGCCTGCCCAGCAAGTGCTGCGCGTGTCCGCCATTCCGGACGAAGCGCCGACCGAACTGCAGCGCAAGTTCAAGCCGCTGGGCGAGTACCTGGAGAAGAAACTGAACATGAAGGTCGAGTTCACCCCGGTGACCGACTACGCCGCCTCGGTGGAAGGCCTGATCAACCACAAGCTGGACATGGTGTGGTTCGGCGGCTTCACCTTCGTGCAAGCCAAGGACCGCAGCAAGGGCCAGGTGGTGCCGCTGGTGCAGCGCGCCGAGGACGAGAAATTCCGCTCGGTGTTCGTCACCACCAGCAAAACCATCAACAAGCTCGATGACCTGAAAGGCAAGACCCTGAGCTTCGGCTCCGAGTCGTCCACCTCCGGCCACCTGATGCCGCGCTCCTTCCTGCTGGGCGCGAAGATCAATCCGGACACCGACCTGAAACGCATCGCCTTCTCCGGCGCGCACGACGCCACGGTGGCGGCGGTTGCCGGCGGCAAGGTGGATGCAGGCGCGCTGAACATCTCGGTATGGGAAAAGCTGGTGGCCGAGAAGAAGGTCGATCCGGCCGCCGTGCGCGTGTTCTACACCACCCCCGGCTACTACGACTACAACTGGACCGTGCGCGCCGACATGAACCCGGAACTGAAGAAGAAGATCACCGACGCCTTCCTGGCGCTGGATCCTTCCAAGCCGGAAGACAAGGCCATCCTGGACCTGCAGCGCGCCTCCAGGTTCATTCCGACCAAGGCCGAGAACTACACCGCCATCGAAGCTGCTGCCGTCAACGCGGGCCTGCTGAAGAAATAAGCTGAAGAGTCCCATGTCCGCTCCTTTGTACCTGCTCGAGCGCCTGACGGTGCGCCATATCGGCGCCGCCAGCGCGCCCGCGCTGCACGCCATCGACCTGGCCATCGCGCCGGGCGAGCAGCTTGCGCTGATCGGCCCTTCCGGGGCCGGCAAGACCACGCTGCTGGCCACGCTGGCCTGCAACCACCAGCCGCAATCGGGCGACGGCGGCCGCTACACGGCCTTCGGCGCCGATCCGTGGGCGCTGGACAACGCCGCCCGCCACCGTTTGCGCGCGCGCCTGTTCCTGGCGCCGCAAACGCCGCCGCTGCCGCCGCGCCAGCGCGTGGTGACGGCGGTGCTGGCCGCGCGCCTGCCGCACTGGAGCTTGTGGCGCGCCCTGCGTTCGCTGGTCAAGCCGGACGAGCCGGAAGCGGCCTACCGCGCGCTGGCCCGCTTCAACCTGGGCGACAAGCTGTATAGCCGCGTGGACCGCCTGTCCGGCGGCGAGCGCCAGCGCTGCGGCCTGGCCCGCCTGCTGCTGTCGGACGCGCAGGCGCTGCTGGTGGACGAGCCGCTGTCCGCGCTCGACCCCGCGCTGTCGCAGCTGACGCTGTCCACGCTGCAGCAGGAAGCCCGCGAACGCAACGCCGCGCTGGTGTGCAGCCTGCACCAGGTGGAACTGGCGCTGGCCAACTTCCCGCGCATCGTGGCGCTGAAACAGGGCCGCATCGCCTTCGACCTGCCGCGCGAGCAGGTCACCGAGGCCATGATCGCCGAACTGTATCTGGGCGAGCAGCCGCCGGCCAACGCGCCGTCGCTGCACGAGTCGGCGGAAAAACTGGCCATCGGCGCCTGCCTCTGAAACACCGTATGCGCAATCTCCCCGCTGTCCCCTATACCAGCCCGGCCGACCGCCATCCCGACCCCGCCTGGCGCGGCCGGGTGACGTTCGCCGTGGTCGCCCTGATTGTGCTCTGGCCCATGGTAGTGGCCAGCGAATTCAAGCCCTTCGACCTGCTCGACTGGCAAAGCCTGACGGCCACCGGCCGCTTCCTGGCCGGCTTCGTGCCGCCCGCGCACGACGCCGAATTCCTGGCCATGCTGCTGCGCGAGACCTGGCTCACCATCGCCATCGCCACCGCCGGCCTCACGCTCGCGCTGCTGGGCGCCATCCCCGCCACGCTGCTGGTGACCGAACGCCTGTCGATCTCGCGCCTGGGCAGCGGCCGCATGGCGCTACCTTCGCGCCTGCTGCGCCAGGCCGTGCGCTGGCTGCTGATTTTGCTGCGCAGCGTGCCCGAGCTGGTGTGGGCGCTGCTGTTCGTGCGCATCGTCGGCCTGGGGCCGACGGCCGGCGTGCTGGCCATCGCCCTGACCTACTGCGGCATGCTGGGCAAGGTCTACGCCGAAATCCTGGAATCGTCCGACGCCCACGCGGCCGACACGCTGCTGGCCAACGGCAGCGGCAGGCTGGCGGCGCTGCTGTACGGCGCGCTGCCGGAAGCAGCGTCAGAGCTGGTGTCCTACACCGTGTACCGCTGGGAGTGCGCCATTCGCGGCTCGGTGGTGATGGGCTTTGTCGGCGCCGGCGGCCTGGGCCAGCGCATGGACGAATCCATGAAGGCCATGACGGGCGGCGAAGTGTCGTCCATGCTGCTGGTGTTCGTGCTGCTGGTGGCGGCCGCCGACCTGGTGTCGAAATACCTGCGGAGGCGCCTGGGATGACGCCAAACGGTATGCCTACCCCGCCCGCGCGCTCCTGGTCCGCCTGGCTGATGGCGCTGGCCCTGGCTGTGCTGGTGACCGCCAGTTTCGCCACCCTGCCGCTCAAATGGTCGGCCCTGCTGAGCGCCGACGCGGTGCGCAGCAGCAGCGAATTCCTGGCCGGCTTCGCGCCGCCGGAACTGGCCGCGCCCTTCCTGATCAAGACCGCCAACGCCACGCTGGAAACGCTGGCCATGTCCGCCCTCGGCACCTTGCTGGCGGTGGCCGGCGGCCTGCTGCTGGCACTGCCGGGCGCTGGCCGCTTCGGCCGTCCCGCGCGCGCCGCCGTGCGCGCCGTGCTCAACGTGCTGCGCTCGGTGCCGGAACTGGTGTGGGCCTCCATCCTGATGATCGCCGCCGGGCTGGGGCCGTTCGCCGGCACCATGGCGCTGGCTGTGCACACCGCCGGCGTGCTGGGACGGCTGTTTGCCGACGCGCTGGAAAACGCCGCGCCGCTGCCGGAGCAAAGCCTGCGCATCAACGGCGTCGCGCCCATGGCGGCCTTCCTGTACGCCACCTTGCCACAGACGCTGCCGCAAATGCTGTCCTACACCTTGTACCGGTGGGAGAACAATATCCGCGCCGCCGCCATCCTCGGCGTGGTGGGCGCGGGCGGGCTGGGGCAGATGCTGAAATACCATTTGTCGCTATTCCAGATGCAGGCGGCGGCCACCGTCATCGTCGCCATGCTGCTGCTGGTGGCGCTGGTGGATGCGGCCAGCTTCGCCACCCGCCGCGCCCTCACCCGCTGACCGTCCATGCTCGCCCTGAACAAGCTGTCCAAGACCTATGCCGGGCGTCCGGTGCTAAGCGAGCTGAGCTGGCTGTTCCGCGCCGGCGAATTTGTCGCCATCATGGGCGAATCGGGGGTGGGCAAGTCCACCCTGCTGAATCTGGTGGCGGGCCTGGACCAGCCGGATATGGTTACGGCGGCCGAGGCCCCCATCGTGCTGGACGGCGTGGCCATGTCCGCGCTGGACGACGACGCCGCCACCCGCCTGCGGCGCCGGAAAATGGGTTTTGTCTTCCAGGCCTTCCACGTTTTGCCGCACCTGACCCTGCTGCAAAACGTGGCCCTGCCGCTGCTGCTGAACGGCCTGCCGCAGCAGCGCGCGCTGGACATGCTGGCGGCGGTCGGCCTGCAGGGGCGCGGCGGCGACTACCCGCACCAGCTGTCCGGCGGCCAGCTGCAGCGCGTGGCCATCGCCCGCGCGCTGGTGCACCGGCCCGCCCTGGTGCTGGCGGACGAACCCACCGGCAATCTCGATCCGGAAACCGCGCACGGCATACTTTTGCTGCTGCGCAACGAAATAAAATCCAGCGGCGCTTGCACCATCATGGTGACCCATTCCCATGCCGCCGCCGCGATGGCCGACCGCACGCTCGTGCTGACCAGCTCGGGACTACAGGAAACAACATCCGTCAACCGGTTTGCTCAATAAATAAGAATATTTTTTGTCCTAGACCTACCAATAATCTACCGTTGCAGTATCATACATACAACTTGCTTGGTTATTAATAGTTGAGTTGATCCGCCTGTTTACGCCGTTTGGGCGGTAGAACACAAGCCAGGAGACGCCAATCTATCCACGTTTTCTAACTAAGGAGGAAAAAATGAGCGTGCGGCAAAAGAAACTGGAACTGATCGAGGCAATGAATCGAGCAAGGGCGTTGGAACCCTCCAGCTTTGTGCCCAACAAGCTGCTCGATACGCTGATAGAGAAAATGCACCTCAAAAATGATGCTGAACTCTGCCGCGTACTGGAGGTACAACCTCCTATCATCAGCAAAATCCGACACCGGAAACTGGCTGTCGGAGCCACCATTTTGCTGCGTATGCACGAAAAATCCGAACTGAGCATACGCGAACTAAAAGATCTATCGACTGCCTCGATGCATTGACCGAATTCCGGTCGTGCAATGCCAGGCGCCGGCATCGCGGTCACCGGCGCCAATCTACAGCCTAGCCCCCGCTGTTACCCTTCCAGCAATCCCCCTCCCAAGCCCCCACCTGTTTCCGTATAGAATGTTGCATGTCCAGTATCAGGAATGCGCCATTGGAAATCCGCGACTTTTTCACCGAGTACAACGACGCCATCAGCGGCGACAGCAACACCGATCCATTGGGACTGACCGTCATCTGGGCGGCGCTGGGCCAGCGCATCTTCAACAACCGCATCAGCTCCATTTCCTATGACGTGCGCAGCTACACGCTGAACCTGTTCCACCACCATATGGTGCGCGCGCTGGCGGACCACGGCGCCATCGCCCGGCAATATGCCGCGCTCGATTTGCCCGACAGCATGGACAGCCTGGCCTTCAAGAACAGCTGCCTGATCCATTTTGAAAACCTGTTCACCTACGCCATGGCGCAGCACGGCTCCGCAGCCCAGGCCAGCGGCGTGCTGGGCATTTCCAAGGCGCGCCGCAAGCTGCGTGAAGCGGGCGCCGTGGCGCTGGGATTCGGCCACAGCCAGGCGCACCAGATCCTGCGCCGCCAATTGCTGCTCGGGGTGAGCGGCCGCTACAAGACGCCCATGATAGAAATGCGCTTCTTCGACCGGGCCTACCGCTACCAGCTGCCCAAACAGCCTCCGGGCCTGTGGCCGGCTGCCGACGCCCTGGTCCGCACCGTGCCCGAACTGTCGCTGTTGAAGAGCAAACTGCTGGCGCACTTGCGCCGGTTTCTGCAGCCCGGACAGCCGCTCTCCATGCCGCTCGACAGCGTGGATTCCGAACTCAAGCTCGCCTACGTGGACGCGTTCCGCTCGCCTGCCCACGTTGGCGGCTATGCGCGCGGCTTCTGGCTGGAAGCCACCGGCCTGAGTGGCGGTATCGCCGGGGCGGTCCTGGCGCAGCTGGACGGCGCGGGCAAGGCCGGCGCAGCGCAGCCGCCGCGCCTGGTGCTGGCCCAGGCCCGCGCGGCGATGGCGCAAGCCTCCCCGGCAGCATCCGGCAGCGCCGAACTGGAAGCGGCGCTGCTGCCCATCCGCCACATAGAACAGGTGGAGCCCTTCATTGCGGACCTGGACCTGCTGTTCCAGCTGGCGCTGCGTCGGCCGCACAGCAGCATGCGGCAGATAGAAGAGGACTGGAACCGCTACGGGCGCACCAGCTTCACCCTGCCCGCGCAGGCCGCCGCGCTGCAGTCCTCGCCGCAGCTGATGCAGTCCTTGCCTGGCACCGCGCAGCGCCGCCTGAGGAAACTGCTGGAGATTGCCGCCTGTCCGGACCTGGAAGCGCAGTTGGCCCACCTGCTGCGCTACCACGGCAGCATCATGCAGCAGCGCGGACAGGGCGCCTGGCTGAACGTCAACGCGGCCGGGGCTTACGCGGTATCGGTCCGCACCAGCAAACCGCCCGCTGCGGAAAAACGCCCTCCCGGCGCCTGGATACACGGCTACTACCTCGGTGAATTCAAGCAGTTCGCCCAAGGCCTGCGCGGAGTCGCCGCATGAAGCTGCTGGACGAATTCCAGCGCCAGCTGGACAAAACCGGGCCGCCGCGCCGCGTCTTCCTGACCACCTTCAACATGGGCATCGAGCTGGTCGAGACCCATTTGCTGCCGGCCATCCTCGGCATGGAGACGCCGCGCTCCGCGATGGAGTTCGAGCAGATGCAGCAGGAGCTGGCGCTGCGGCTGGCCGCCGCCGGCAACGCCGATGCGGATGCCGGCGCCGCCGCGCCACCGCTCGACCTGCGCGTGTTCGCCGACCGCCGCATGCTGTTCAACAGCGTCGAACGCAAGCGCACCTCGCTGGCCGTGACGGCCATTTCGCCGCCACGGTTGGGCTTCGGAGCGGCCAGCCTGTTCCATCCCAAGGTCATCTATATTGAAGGCGCCGAGGGCGCCATACTCGGCTGCGGCAGCGCCAACCTGTCCGTGGGCGGCTGGGCCAACAACCAGGAGGTATTCGTCTTCCGCAAGATCAGCAGCGCAGCGCAGGCGGCGCAGGTGCAGGCCTTCTTCGCGCCGCTGCTGGCCGCCGCGGGCCAGCCGGAGACGGCGCTTGCCGCCAGGCTGTGGGGTGAGGACATCGGCTGGTCGTTCTGCCACAGCTTCCAGCCGGCCGCACTGCTGGCGCAACTGGCGGCGCACCAGCCGCCGGACACGCCGATGGAGAGGCTGGGCGTCTGGTCGCCCTACTTCTCCGACGACCTGGCGTTTATGCTGGACGCGGCGCGCCGGGCGGCGGGCCGCCCCGGCATGCCGGTCAGCGTGGTGGCCGACCGCAACGATACCGGCCAGATCCGCACCGGCTGGAGCGGCGCACTGGCCGCGCAATTGCAGGATGGCCGGCTGGCCTTCCACGCCGGCAACCACCAGGCGCGCCAGGACGACAGGATCAAGATGAGCCACGCCAAGGTGTGGCTCACGCCGCACGCGATCGCCATCGGTTCCTGGAACTGCTCCATGCCGGGCGCCCAGCTGCAAGGCCGTGACAGCAATATCGAAGCCGGCATGCTGCTGCCCGACCCGCCCGATTTCCAGCACGCGCTGGGCGCCGTCATCCCCGTGGACGAAAACCACTTCTGCAGCCCGGCGCAGCTGCTCGCCGACGATCTGCAGGTGCCGCCGCTGCCTCCGTTCGACCTGGCCGTCTCCTTCGACTGGCGCACGCTGGGCTACAGCGTCCGGCTGGACTGGCTGGAGGGCGGCGGCGCAGCGGACTACGTGCTGCACTTGCCCGACCTGCCAGGCATCGCGCTTGCGCCTGGCGTGCCGGCGCAAGCGCACTACCCGGTGCCGGAGCCGCAGCGCATCCTCACCAACCGCTACTACACCGTGGAGCTGGACGGCGACACGGTGGCGCGCGGCATCGTGAATGAACAGCACGCGCAGCTGCGCCGCGGCGAGCGCTTTGCGTCGCTGGACGACCTGCTCGAGGCCTTGGTGCTGGGCTTCGACTCGGCCAGCTGCCCCGCCACCGAATTGCGCGCGGAAGCCGCGCTGGAACTGGATGGCGGCGACGCAGCCGGCCTGGAGCCGCGGTCCAACGCTGCCCTGTCCAGCTACTTCCGCCTGTTCCATGCCTTCGGCCAGTTCCGCAGCTTGATCGCCGAGTGCGGGAACGCCGTCAGCCTGCACATCTGCGTGCTGGCGCGTCCCGGCTGCGTGAAGGAGCTGCACGAGAAAATCCAGCAGCATCCCGAAGGCGGCAATGCGATTTACCACTGGTTCCTGGTCCAGGAATTCAACACGCTGCTGCTCGCCGCGCAGCAGAAGGCCGCCGCGCTGGGGGCCAATCTGCCGCTGGAGCTGGACAGCCTGCGCCTGGCCACCGCCGCGCCCGACGGCAACGCGGCCCGCTACATGGAACTGATACGGAAAGAATGCAGCTATGCGTGACTGGAGCACCCTGCGCCCTGAACAAATCAGCCAGGAAATGAATTTCGACCTGGCGTCGCCGGCGTGGCAGTACCAGCCGGGCCACGTATCGATGGCCAACAAGCAGGCCGAGGGCGTGGCCTATCTGTGCCGGCTGCTCGAACGCGAAGGCCTGGCGCTGCTTGCCGACGAGGTAGGCATGGGCAAGACCTTCCAGGCGCTGGGCGTCATGCATCTGCTATGGCAAGCCAGGCCGGAGGCACGCGTGCTGGTCATGGCGCCCAACCGGAGCATATGCAGGCACTGGCAAAACGAGCACCAGCAGTTCCTGCTGGAGCATTGCCGGCCGCCCGTTGCGGCCGACACGGCCGCTGCCGGCGCCGCCACCATCTGCGCCAATCTCGCCGCGCTGTGCGAACAGGTGCGCGATGCGGACAAACGCTTCTTCCTGGTCACCACCCACTCGCTCAGCATGCTGGGCGATGGCGATGGGGCCGATGGGGACAGCGAAGACAATGCGGCGGCCAGGGCCAAGCGCATCGCCGAACGCCTGCGCCTCGACATCCACGCCGCGCTGCCCGGCGGCTTCGACCTGCTGGTGATCGACGAGGCGCACTATTTCCGCAACATCAACGGCGGCTCGCAGCGCGTGGCCGCCGGCAAAGGTTTCTTCGGCAAGGCCGCCGCGCCGCTGGCGCGCAAGGCATTGCTGCTGACCGCCACGCCCAGCCACAAAGGCATGCAGGATGTGCGCAACATTCTCGGCTTCTTCAAGGACATCGCGCAGCAGCCCGCCCCCGAACTGCTGCGGCGCTACGCCCTGCGCCGCCTGCGGCTGATGCCTGGGCCGGACAACAACCATGTCACCAAGCACAGCTACCGGCGCGAACTGGCTGTACCGGCCAGCTTCGGCGCGAACGCGCTGTCCGAGCTGTTCTTCGCCTTCTACCAGAAACGCCTGGGCCAAAAATTGGGCCGCAAGATACTGTACGGCTATCTGGAAGGCTTCGAATCGCTGGGACCGGGCACGCTGCCCGAGGCGCAGGCGGCAGGCGGCGACGCCGGCGGCAAGGACTTCCACGAGGCGCCCGACTCCCAACTGCTCGGCGCCATGTCGGCCGAGTTCTACGGCCTGTTCGGCCGCCTGCCTGACCACCCCAAGTACGACGCCACCATCGCCAGGCTGGCGCCGCGCGCCTTGCTGGATGCGGATGTGCCCCTGCACCACAACAAGCACCTGGTATTTGTGCGCCGCATCCCCTCCGTGCGCGAGCTCACACAGCGCGTGAACCGCGCCTATGATGAACTGTACATTCCGCTCCTGCTTGACGCATGGGACTTGAAAGCGGACGACCCGGCCGCGCAGAATTGGAAGAACAGCAAATGGAGCCGCGCCGGCTTTGCGGCGCTGACCAGGGAAGTCACCGAGCGGTACAGCAAACGCGGCGTCCCGCCGGAAGCGCCGCCCGCGCTGGACGATGCCGGCGCGGAGCAGCCGGCCGCGCCGCACGACGACAGGCTGGGCTCGGTGGTCGCCAACCTGTTCGTGGTCAAGCGCAACGCCGGCAAGGAGGACGGCAAAGACGGCGGCAACGAGCGCACCGACTGCGCCAACGTGCGGCTGCGCTTCCGCAAGCCGGAGTCGGTCTTTTCGCTATTCCTGGAACCGGCGGCCGATTACCGCAGCGCGGGCTACAGCGCCTGCTACGACAGCATCGACGGCCACAAAAGCCTGTATGCCACCGCTGCGCGCGACACGCGCCTGCACCGCCACAAGCTCGCCGGCGCACCGCAGGCGCCCGAGCACTATGTGCCGGCGCGGATCGCGCCGGCCGCGCAGGAACTGGAAACGGCCTGGGGCCTGATCTATCCGCTGCTGACCGGCGGCGAACGCGAGATACTGGATGGCTGGCAAGGCCGCATAGGCGTGGCGGAAAACTTTGCCAACTACCTGCGCGAAGGCTTCCTGCAGGCGAGCCCGGTCATGATAGAACTGTACTGCTGGTTCACGCGTTTCCGGCTCGAACAGTGGCAGAAACAGCGGACGGAGAGGGACAGCAGCTATGAGCACGCCAGCGCGCCCGAGCGCTACCGCATGTTTGTGGCATACGCCAGGCGCCGCATGCCCGGTTCGCTGATGCTGGCCTATTTCCGCGAAGCGCTGCCCAGCTTCGAGACGCTGTGCAAGAAAATCGCAGGCTACAAGCCTGCCGACCACAACAAAAAGTGGAGCGTCCTCACGCAGATGCACAACCCGGCCTGGTACGCCAGCGGCGCCTCGGGCGACCGCGAGCGCCTCATTATCGGATTCAACAGCCCCTTCTTCCCCAACGTACTGGTGGCCACCTCCGTGTTCCAGGAAGGCGTGAACCTGCATCTGCAATGCCGCCAGGTGCACCACTACGGCATCGCATGGACGCCGGGCGACAATGAGCAGCGCGTGGGACGCGTGGATCGCCTGTTCGGCCGCGTCTACAAGGAACTGGCGCAGCCTGGGTCCACCACGCTGGACATCCATTTCCCCTATCTGGAGCGCTCGTTCGACGAAGACCAGGTCGGCTCATTCGTCCGCCACAAACACGGCGTGGAGGCGGCCATGGATTTCTGCGTCCAGGACGCCTTCGACAAGGCCATCGACACCACTCTTGCACCGGGTGAGTGGAAGCAATACCTGCGCACCCCCGCAAGCGGCGCCGAACAGCGGCCCGATCCGTATGAGGCGCGCTTCTGACCATGCGCCGTGGCAGGTTGCAATCGTCAAATTCCGCATAAGCTAATTCACTTTCAGCATATACTGATGGTTTCTCTTGATTCCATACCAGGCATGCAACCCCCTCGCTTCACGCTCTCGCACCGTTTCGCCCTGCTCCTCGGCATTTTCGTGTTTGGTTTCGCCGCCTACGGCTACTGGTCCTTCCATACGCTCAGCAAACTGAAAGTGAACGGACCGCTGTACCAGAATATTGTCCAGAACAAGGACCTGGTGGCGGACGTGCTGCCGCCGCCCGAATACATCATCGAGTCCTATCTGGTAGCGCTACAGCTGGACCGTGCCGCCGGCGGCGCCGAGCAGCAGGCGCTGGCCGCCCGCCTGCAGGCGCTGAAGAAGGACTACGACACCCGCCACAGCTATTGGCAGCAAGCCGGACTGGACGCCACGCTGGGCGACATCCTGCTGCGCCGGGCGCACGAGCCGGCGCTGGCCTTTTACGCGCTGGCCTTCGACAGCTACCTGCCCGCCCTGCGCAGCGGCGAGCGGGACGCCGCCAGCGCCGCGCTGGCGCGCATGGGCGCGCAGTACGAGCAGCACCGCAAGGCCGTCGACGAGGTGGTGCAGCTCGCCGTCAAGCGCACCGAAGACGACGAAGTGGCGGCCCGCTCCAGCATAGACTCGGCCCACGCCGGCCTGCTGGCGCTGTTCCTGCTGTCGCTGGGCGCGGCCGTGGCGGTGGCGGTGGTGATATTGCGCGGCCTGCTCAAGCGCCTGGGCGGCGAACCGGACTACGCGGCCAGCGTGTGCAAGGAAATCGCCGCCGGCAGGCTCAATGTGCCGATCGCCCTGCGCGCCGGCGACAGCGGCAGCCTGCTGGCCGACATGCATGCCATGCAGGAGCGGCTGGCGCGCACCGTCTCCGGCATCAAATCGGCGGTGGACACGCTGGGCACCGGCGCGGCCCAGATTTCCGCCGGCAACCTGGACCTGTCGGTGCGCACCGAACAGCAAACCGCCTCGCTGGGCCAGACCACGGCGGCCATGCAGGCGCTGACCGACCATGTGCGCAGCAACGCCGGCAACGCGCGCGAAGCCAACCAGCTGGCGCAGGCCGCCTCCGGCATCGCCGAACAGGGCGGCGCGGTGGTGGCGCAGGTGGTGGACACCATGGCCGCCATCAACGCCTCCTCGGCCCGGATCGTGGACATTATCGGCGTCATCGACGGCATCGCCTTCCAGACCAACATCCTGGCGCTGAACGCCGCCGTGGAAGCGGCGCGCGCCGGCGAACAGGGGCGCGGCTTCGCGGTGGTGGCCGGCGAAGTGCGCAGCCTGGCGCAGCGCAGCGCCACCGCCGCGCACGAAATCAAGCAGCTGATCGACGACTCGGTGCAGAAAATGGCCAGCGGCAGCAAGCTGGTGAGCCAGGCCGGCGGGACCATGGTGGACGTGGTGGACAGCGTGCGCCGCGTCACCGGCATCATGGCCGACATCGCCGCCGCCAGCGAACAGCAGCAAGGCGGCATCGAGAACGTGCACGGCGCCATTGCGCAAATGGAAGACGTGACGCAGCAGAACGCGGCGCTGGTGGAGGAAGCGGCGGCCGCCGCCGCGTCGCTGCAGGATCAGGCCGAGCAGCTGGCGGAGGCCGTCAGCATCTTCAGGCTGGCGCGCTAAACCTGAAGCTGCGCGCGCATGCGCTGCAGCCGGGACACAAACAGCTCGGGGCGGTCGAGGGCGCGGGCCAGCACCAGCGCGCCCTGGATGCCGCCCACCACCTCCTCGGCCAGCGCCGCAGCCTGCGCGCCGTCCATGCCGGTGCGCACCAGGGCGCTGGCCAGCGCGTCTATCCACGCCGCGAAATAGTCCCGCACCCGGACGGCGAAGCGGTCGCGCTCGTTGCCCAGGGCGAACACGCCCACCAGGCAGACCTTGCGGCCGGACAGGAAGTAGCGCTCCACCTCGTCGAACATATTGGCGATGCCGGCCGCCGGGTCGGCGCCTTCGTGCAGCGGCTCGAACACGCGCAGGCGGAACCAGGCGTCGATTTCGCCGAGCACGGCGTCCGCCATTTCCTCTTTGCCGCCGGGAAAGAAATTATAAATACTGCCCTTTCCCAGGCGCGTGCCTTCGGTGATGCGGGCCAGGCTGGCGCCCTCGAAACCGAAGGCGCGGAACACCTCCGCCACCAGCGGCACCACATCGGCCCGCTCTGCGATCATTCTTGCCATGGCTATTCCTGTTGCTGTCAGAAGCCCAGCGCCGTCAAGCCGGGGTGGTCGGCCGGGCGCGGGCCGCTGGCGTCCCAGAACAGCTTGCGCTCCGACTCCTTGATCGGCGTTTCGTTGATGCTGGCGTGACGGTGGTGCATCAGGCCGTTCTCGTCGAATTCCCAGTTTTCGTTGCCATAGGCGCGGAACCACTGGCCGGAGTCGTCATGGTATTCGTAGGCGAAGCGAACCGCAATGCGGGCGCCGTCGTGGGCCCACAATTCTTTCACTAGGCGGTAGTCCAGCTCGCGCGTCCATTTGCGCTTGAGCAGGCCGACGATGGCGGCGCGGCCCTGGACGAATTCGCCCCGGTTGCGCCACCAGCTGTCTTCGGTATAGGCGAGTGCGACTTTTTCGGCGTCGCGGGTGTTCCAGCCGTTTTCGGCCAGACGGACTTTTTCGATGGCGCTGTCGCGGGTAAACGGGGGCAGAGGCGGACGGATAGACATGGCGGATTCCTATGGTTGTTCCGATCGGTACGAAATGTACCGATCAGTACAATCAATATAATCCGTGTTCAGGCCGTATGCAAGCTGTTTTTGCGGAACGGGACGGCGAGCTGGGCGCTGATAATGCGGTCCCAGGCCAGCGCGCAGGCGCCCACCACGCCCGGCAGGCAAAACACCAGGGTGCCGTTGGCGTAGCCGGCCAGCGCGCGCGATTGCACGATGGTGCTGCCGACGGCGCTGTAGACCAGGTGCTGCAGCACGTCGCCAAAGCCGCGTATTTCCTGCTCCAGCAGGCCGGCCGCCGCTTCCGGCACGGCATTGCGCCGTGCGAAGCCGCTGCCGCCGGAGCTGAGCACGACCTGGATCTCGGGGTCGGCGATGCAGTCGCTGAGCATGCGGCGCACTTCGTCCACGCCGTCGCCGACGCAGACGCGGCGCACCACGCTGTGCCCGGCCGCTTGCGCGCGCGCGGCCAGCAGCTCCCCTGCCCCGTCCCTGGCCGCGCCGTGCGCGCTGCTCACGCTGAGCACCGCGCAGCGCAGGCTGATTGCTTCGGCCACGTTCAGCCCTCCACGCCGTAGTGGCGGGCGTAGCGGCTGTCCAGGTTGGCGAGCGGCATCAGCAGGAACAGGTCGGCGCTTTCGAAATCAGGATCCCAGGCCGGTTCGCCGCAGATCCATGCGCCCGAACGCATATAGCCCTTGAGCAGCGGCGGCACCTGGGGGCTTTGCGCGGCTTCCAGCTTGCTGTAGGGGAAAGGCAGGTGCGGGGTGACACGGTATTCCACCGGCGCCATATGCTTGGCCGCCAGCGAGGTGTACACCGCCACCGCGTTGTGGCCGCCGTCGGCCAGGCTGATGCTGGCGCAGCCGGCCAGGAAGTCGCAGCGCTCGCGGCGCATGTATTCGGCCAGGCCGGACCACAGCAGCATGATGACGCTGCCGCCACGGTAGTCCGGGTGGATGCAGGCGCGGCCCGCTTCCACGATGCGGCTGCGCACATTGTTCAGGCGGCTGAGGTCGAATTCATTCTCGGAGTAGACGCGGCCCAGCTTGTGGGCGCGCGCGGCGCTCAGCAGGCGGTAGGTGCCCACCACGCGCAGGGTGTTGGTGTCGCGCACGATCAGGTGGTCGCAGTGTTCGTCGAACTCGTCGCTGTCCAGGCCGTCTTCGCTGGCCAGCGCGGTCAGGCCCATCGTTTCGATGAAGACCTTGTAGCGCAGGCGCTGCACCTCGCGCAGCTCCTCGGCCGTGCTGGCCATGCTGAGCGACAGCTTGGCGGAGGAAGTGCGGATTTCCGTCTGTAAGATAGGCTGTTGCATGCTTCGTCCTTGTGAGTTGAGAACGAAGCAAGCGTAGCCGGGGAATACTTCAAGACTGTGACAAAGCTATGTCACTTTGGTTACATGCAACGGCTCAGGCCTTTTTCGGGCGGCCGGTTTTCAGTTGCGGCAGGGAAGCCAGCACGCCTTTCAGGGTGGCCATGTCGATCTTGCTGATCAGGGCGACGCCAACGCGCAGCAGTTCGCTCTTCTTGATCTCGAAACCGGCTTTCAGGGCGGCTTTCTTCACATGGCCCAGCACCGCGTATTCGGTTTCCGGCATGGTGAAGCTGTCGCGCACCAGTTTTTCCTTGCGCGCTTTATCCTTGGCCGGCGCTTCGGCGGGCTTGGCGGCTTTGGCGGGGGATGCTTTAGGGCTTGCGGCCTTCGGGGCGGCGGCCTTGGGCGCTGCTTTCGCAGCTGCTTTAGGGGCTGCTTTCGGGGCTGCTTTAGGAGCGGCGGCTTTAGGAGCGACGGCTTTAGGGGCTACTGCTTTCGGGGCTGCGGCCTTGGCGGCGGCAGGCTTTGCGGCAGGCTTTGGTGCTGCGGTCTTGGCGGCTGCGGCCTTCGGTGCTGCCTTGGCGGCAACGGCTTTCACTGCGGCCGGCTTGGCGCCATTGGCCTTGGCGGCGGCAGCCTTGGGGGCGGCGGCAGGGGCGGCCACGGTTTTCGGGGAGGTTTCCGCCGGTTTGACAGCGCTAACAGCTTTGTTCATTTTAACTCCAGAATATTCAACAATATAAACAATATATACTATTTTTCGCCGGCGTGCTCGTTCTTGCCATTTTCAGCATCCCTGAACTGCGCCGCAATGTCGGCGAAACTGGCCTCAATGGCGAGGAAAGCGTCCAGAATGTCCGGGTCGAAATGGCTGCCGCGCCCGTCCTGCATGATCTCGACCGCCTCCGCATGGCTGTACGGCAGCTTGTAAAGACGCCGCGAAATCAGCGCGTCGTACACGTCGGCGACCGCCATCAGCCGCGCCGACAAGGGTATCGCCTCCCCCACCAGTTTTTCCGGATAGCCCGAGCCGTCCCATTTCTCCTGGTGCGAATGCGCGATCTCGCGGGCGTAGGTCAGGAAGCCGTTGCTGCCCCCGATGTATTCCTCCACCTGGCGTATCGTGTCGCGCCCGCGCACGGCATGCAGCTTCATGATTTCAAATTCGTCCTGGTCCAGCTTGCCCGGCTTGAGCAGTATGGCCTCCGGCATGCCCGCCTTGCCTATGTCGTGCAGCGGCACGGACTTGTACAGCAGCGTGATGTTCTCGTCGGTCAGTTCGGCGGCGAAGCGCGGATGGTTTTGCAGCTTGCGCGCCAGCGCGGCCACGTAGTTCTGCGTGCGGCGGATATGGTTGCCGGTCTCGCTGTCGCGCGTTTCCGCCATCGTGGCCATGGCCATGACGGTTGCGTCGTGCAGCAGCGAGAGCTGGCCGGTGCGCTCCTGCACCAGGCTCTCCAGGGCGGCGTTCTCCGCTTTCAGGCTAAGGTTGGCGGCGCGCAGCTTCAGGTGCGTGGCCACGCGCGCGAACAGGATGGGCGGGCTGATAGGCTTGGTCAGGTAGTCGGCCGCACCGGCCCGCAGGCCGAGCGCCTCGTCCTCGGGCTGGCTTTTGGCGGTCAGGAACAGGACCGGGACGTCCGCGCTGGCCGGATTCTGCTTGAGGCGGCGGCAGGTCTCGTAGCCGTCCATGCCGGGCATCATCACGTCCAGCAGGATCAGGTCGACCTTGGAAGCCTCCACGATCTGCAGCGCGGTGGCGCCGTCCTTGGCGACCTTGGTGAGGTATTTGTCTTTCAGCAGGCTGGAAAGCAGCGTGATGTTATCCGGCGTGTCGTCAACGATCAGGATAACTGGGCGGGCGGTCTGTTTGGCGTTCATATGGCGTTCATTCAGGATCCAGTTGGTTGGCTGCGGCGGCCAGCAACTGGCTGGCGGCGGCGAAGTCATAGTGTGCCATGTATGCGGCCAGGCGGTCCATTGCGGACTGCGACAGCAGCGTGGCCAGCGCGGGGCGAGCGCTGTCGAAACAGTCGGTGCTGTCGCCGCTGAATTCGGCGAGCAGCGCTTGCAGCTTGCGCAGCGCGGCAACGGCGTCGGCCAGGGACGCGCCCGCGCCGCTGCCTGGGCCGGCGCCGTTGACGGCATCCGGCTGCGCCGGCGGGACGGTCAGGAAATGGCGGTCGAGCGCGGCGCGCGCACCGGCCAGGGCCTGCTCCACGGCGGCCAGTTGGGGCGCGCCGTCCTGCGCGGCCCCGTCCTGCGCGGCCCCGTGCTGCGCCAGGACGGCTTCCAGCCCGGCGGCCGCACGTTCCAGCACGGTTGCGCCCAGGCTGCCCGCAACGCCGCGCAGGGTATGGGCGATGCGGCTCGCCTCGTCCCTGTCGCCGCGCGCAAGGGCGGACTGCACTTCGGCTACCGTTCCGGCCTGGGACTGGCGAAAGCTGTCCAGCAGCTGCAGGTATAGCGCGGCATTGCCTGCAACGTGGTACAGGCCGAGCGCCGTGTCGAATCCTTCCAGCACGGGCGGGACGGCGGGAGGCTGGCCGGCGGCGCGGTAGCGCTCCGCCGCGCCGGGCGCCAGCGCCGTGTCCGTGGCCGGCGGCTGCGCCGGCGCCAGGCGGGCAATGCCCAGCCAGCGCGCCAGCACGGCGTAGAGCCGGTCCGGCTCTATCGGCTTGGTGACATAGTCCTGCATGCCTTCGGCCAGGCAGCGCTCGCGGATATCGGGCAGCGCGTGGGCCGTCATCGCCACCACCGGCAGCGCGTCGAAATCCTTGTCCTCGCGCAGGCGCCGGGTGGCGGCATGGCCGTCCAGCAGCGGCATCTCCAGGTCCATCAGCACCAGCGCGTAGCCTTCCGGCCCGGCCTCGCGCAGCATCTCCAGCGCCTGTTCGCCGTTGCCGGCCATGTCCACGCAGATGCCCAGCGTGGCCATCAACTCCGCGCCGATCTGCTGGTTAACCGCATTGTCCTCCACCAGCAGCACGCGTGCGGCGTAGCGCTGGCCCGGCAGGGCCTCGGCGGCGGGCGCTTGCCCGTTGCGCCGGTCGCCCAGGCGGCGGTCCCGCTCCGACCTGCGGTCCGCGCCGCGCTGGGTGAAGCCGGGCGACAGCAGCGACACCAGCGTGTCAACCAGCGCCGACTGCCCGATAGGCTTGAACAGGAAGGCCACCACGCCGGCCTGCTCGGCCTCGTGCTGCACTTCCTCGCGCCCGAAGGCAGTCACCAGCACAATGCGGGGCCGCTCGCGCAGCGCCGCGTCCTGCTGCACCCTGCGCGCCAGCTCAACGCCGTCCATGTCCGGCATGCGCCAGTCGCTCAGCACCAGCCGGTAGGGATCGTCCGCCTTGTCGGCCGCCGCGATGCAGGCCAGCGCCTCGGCTCCGCTGGCGGCGGTATCGGTGCGCAGCGGCAGCGCGCGCATGGACTCGGCCAGGATTTCCAGCGCCACCGGGCTGTCGTCCACCAGCAGCAGGCGCACGCCGTTGAGCGCGGCGGGCGCCACTTCGGGATGGTCGGGCTGCACGGTCAGCGGGAATTCCAGGTCGAAGCTGAATACCGAACCCTGCCCCGGCACGCTCTCCACGGCGATCTCGCCGCCCATCAGCCGCACCAGCTGCTGCGAAATCGACAGCCCCAGGCCGGTGCCGCCGTACTCGCGGGTGGTGGAGCCGTTGGCCTGGCTGAAGGCCTGGAACAGTTTCGCCATCTGCTCGGGCGTCATGCCGATGCCGGTGTCGCGCACCGAGAAACGCAGCAGCGCGGTATGCTCGCCGGGCGCCGCGTCGCGCCGCATACAGGTCATTTCCAGCTCGCCCGCAGGCGTGAACTTGACGGCGTTGTTGACCAGGTTGATCAGCACCTGCTCCAGCCGCAGCGGATCGCCCACCAGGTGGCGCGGTATGGACGGCGGCACGTGGAACAGGTACTCCAGCCGCTTGTCCGCCGCCAGCTGGCTGGTGACGCTGGCCACGTTGGCCAGCACGTCGTCCAGGAAGAACGGCACGTGCTCCACTTCCAGCCGGCCCGCTTCGATCTTGGAGAAGTCCAGGATGTCGTTGATGATGGCCAGCAGCGACATGGCGGCGCGGTGGATCTTGCTCACATAGTCGTGCTGCTTGGGCGTGAGCCCGGTGCGCAGGGCCAGGTAGGCCATGCCGATAATGGCGCTCATGGGCGTGCGGATTTCGTGGCTCATATTGGCCAGGAATTCGGACTTGGCCTCATTGGCCGCCTCGGCCGCCTGGTTGGCTTTCACCAGCTGTTTCTGGCTGTCGCTGGCCAGCTGCACCGCGCGGGTCAGTTCGGCGGTGCGCTCGGCGATCTTCAGCTCCAGGTGGCTATTGAGCTCGCGCAGCTCGTGCTCGGCCTGGCCCAGCCGGGCCAGCGTGTCGCGGAAACTGTACACGGCCTTGGACAGCCGCCCAACCTGGTCGGCGCGGTCTATGCCGGAGAGCTTGATGTCCGCCTCGCCCGCCGTCAGCTTCTCCAGCGCGTTCTGGATGTCGGCAAAGGGCCCGATCACCTTGCGCCCCACCAGCAGGATGGACACCACGATGGCCAGCGCCAGCAGCAGGTTGGCCACCACCGTGTGGGTGATCTGGCGCCGCAGCTGCAGGTCCACCTGCTGCCGCGAGAAGGCCAGCTCCAGCGTGCCGACCGGGTAGTTGCGCTTGCCGTACTCGAATTCGACGGCACGCCGCACGTGGATGGCGTCCGCGGTTGCGCCGCGCCCGGCGTGCAGGCGGGCCAGCTCCTCGCCGCCCGGCGCCAGCACCCTCAGGTCCAGCACTTCGGGGCTGGCCTGCATGGCGTCCACCACGCCGGCAACGGCGGCACTGTTGATGTCGAACAGCGGGCGCGCCAGGGTTTGCGCCAGCACGCTGGCCAGGTGGTCGGCGCGCTCGCGCAGGTGCTGCTCCGCTTCCGCGCGCAGAGTGTGCGCGGCGTAGGTGGTGTAGACCGCCGTGGTGAGCACCACCGCCAGCAAGATGCCCGTGGCAAGGCGCAGCAGGATATCTTCGCGCCAGGCCCTGAGCAGGTAGCGGCGCATCAGTTGTTCCCGCCTTCCAGCGCCGCCTGTTCTATTTTCTTGTAGGCCGGACTGTTGCGCACCTGCGCCATGGCCGTCCAGATGCGCTGCGCCAGCTCCGGCCGCCGTTCGGCCATACCGTGCGACAGCACCAGGTAATAGGGTTTTTCGATCAGCGGCAGCGGCAGCACTTCCAGCTGTGCCGCCAGCGGGCCGCGCATGATGGCGGCGGTGTCGCTGCCTCCCATGGCTGCCGCGCCAAGGCGGCCCAGTATCAGCTTGCGCGCCAGTTCGTCGGCGCGCTGGCTGCCTTCGTCCACCTCCACATGCAGGCCGCGCAGCACCTCGCCCACCGAATAGCCCAGCTGGAAACCGACCGGCCCTTGCAGCTTGCGCAAGGCCTTGCCGTCCCACTCCACGGCGCTGCCCTTGCGGCGCAACAGCATGTAGCGGTCCACGTGCATGCGCTTGGCGCTGTCCGCGCTGCCTGAGCCGGCGCCGTCCGTGCCGGGAAACACGCCCAGCGCGCGCCGCTCGGGCATATAGCTGACGGCGAAGGCGCCGTCGTAGGCGTTGGCCTGCAGCTGCGCCAGGCAGCGCTTCCAGGGCACGCTTTGGAAATCGAAATGGATGTTGAGGCGCTGCTCCACCATGCGCAGCAGCTCGAAATTCAGGCCGCCCAGCTGCTCGGTGCGCCAGGGGGTGACGTTGGCACGCTCAAAGCACAGGGTGACGGTCTCCACCGGGGGCGCAGCCTGGGCGGCGGCGGCAGCCATGGCGCAGCAGGCCAGGGCAGCCAGCGTCCGTTTGGCGCGGCGGCTGCCCATCATGGTCAGGCCGTGGCCCGTATGCTGAAATCCACGCCCACCTCGTCCCATAGCTCCTGCTCCTTCTCCATCCAGTAGGATACGGTCGGATGGCCGCTCACCCACTCGCGCCGCAGTTCCAGTTCGATACGGTTTTTCATGCGCAGCCTCAGCTCCGTGAAATCGATCTCTATGCGCGAATGCATGAACAGGATGGCCAGGCGCAGCGCCACCACGGCCTTGGCGAAGTCCGCGTCGGTCAGGAACTCGCCCACCTTGCGCAGATTGCCCTTCTGCGCCACGATCAGGCGCCCCATGGTTTTCTGGTCGCGCGTGGTGAAGCCCGGCAGGTCCGCGTTCTCCACCATATAGCAGGCGTGCTTGTGGTAGCCGGTTTGCGACACCGCCATGCCCACCTCGTGCAGCAGCGCGCTCCAGGACAGCAGGCGCGTGTAGTTGTCGGTGACGGGCTTCATCTGCGCGTACAGCGCGCCGGCGTATTCAGCCACGCGGTCGGCGCGCGCCTCGTCGACCTGGAAGCGCTGCAGGAAGGCGCGCACCGACTGGTCGCGCCGGTCGCGCTTGGTCGAACGCAGGTGCAGGTCCCACATCACGCCCACGCGCAGGCCGGCTTCTATCGGGGTCAGCGAGGCCACGCCCAGTTCATGCACCAGCGCGATCAGCACGGCCAGGCCGCCGACGATGGTGCCGGCGCGGTCCGGGCGCAGGCCCGGCATGTCCATCTTGGCCACGTGGCCGGCCGCGATGAAGCGCTTTTTAAGCGCCTCCAGGCTGACCGCCGTCACGCCGTTGCCCAGCTTGTTTTTTTCGATGATGTCGGCAATCGCCCGGATGGTGCCGGACGAGCCGTAGCACTTCTTCCAGTATTCTGGGTGGTAAGGCGGCGCCGCGTCCTCGAAATGGCTGCGCGCCGACAGGATGGCCGCCTCGAACGAGGGCCCGTCCACCCGGCCGCCGACGAAGAAGGACAGGCTTTGCTTGACGCTACCGATGGAGAAGGACTCGACGCGCTCGATGTCGCTGCCGCGCCCCAGTATCAACTCGGTCGAGCCGCCGCCGATGTCGATCACCAGGCGCCGCTCGCCCGGCAGGTTGAGGGCGTTGGACACGCCCATGTAGATCAGCCGCCCCTCCTCCTCGCCGGAGATGATTTCGATGGGCTGGCCGATGGCCTGCTCGGCGGCGGGCAGGAAGGCGGCGGCGTTGCGCGCCAGCCGCAGGGTGGACGTGGCCACCACGCGCACCGCTTCCAGCTCGTAGGCCTCCAGCACGGCGCGGAAGTTCTTCAGGCAGCCGAGCGCGGCCTGCATGGCTGCCTCGGTCAGATTGCCGGAGGCGTCCAGGCCGGCCGCCAGGCGGATCGGCTCGCGCGCCGTTTTGACGACGCGGATCTCGTCGCCGTCGTGCCTGCCGATGGCAAGGCGAAAACTATTGGAACCCAGGTCTACCGCTGCGTACATGCTAACTGCTCCAGGTGTGGGTCCGTGTATTGATTCCAGCATCGATTTATACTGTTTATATGAAAATGCTACCACAGTACGGCTCGATTATGACGCGATGATGACAGTCTGTCTCCCGTGCGCGACGAAGCGCCCGGCCGGCGGCGGCTACACTTCGGCCATGGTCACGTCCGGCGCTTCCATCACCCGGTTGGCGCCGGCCAGCATGGCCTGCTGCAAGGCGCCGTCGGCGCGCTTGAACAGGGTGACGGTGCTGTCGTCGGCGCGGATGGTGGTCACGCCCATGCTGGCGGTGACGCTGATCATGGCCTTGTCGGCCCGCACCGGCTGCGCGGCGATGGCGGCGCGGATGCGCTCGGCCACCATGGCGGCGTCCTGCTGCGAGGTGCGCGGCAGCTGGATGGCGAATTCGGCCCCGCCCAGGCGGCCCATCAGGTCGCTGTCGCGCAGCTGCTTCTTGCAGATGTCGGCCATGGCCTTCAGCACCACGTCGCCCACGGTGTGGCCGTAGCTGTCGTTGACGCGCTTGAACTGGTCCATATTGAGGATGATGAGCGCGGTGGGCATGCCGGGGCGGCGCGCCAGCGCCATCCACGGCGCCAGCGCCTGGTAGAAGCCGCGCCGGTTCGGCACGTCCGTCAGCGCATCCATCACTTCCAGGCGCGCCAGTTCCGACTGCAGCTTTTCGCGCGACAGCAGCAGATAGCCGAAGGCGTTGGTCAGCATCATCAGGTACAGCGCGCCGAAGCCCACGCCCTGCAGCACGCCGGGGCCGATCCAGGACCAGCCTTCGGGATGCATGGCGGCCAGCAGGCCGCGCCCGGCCACCAGCACGCTCAGCGCCGCCATCGTGACCACCAGGTAGCGCCGCAGCATGGAGCCGCCGCGCCAGGCCAGCGCCAGCGCGGCCACGCCGGACAGGAAGAAGCCGCTGACGATGAGGAAGCCGGCGGCGGCGCGCGCGCCCGGCTCCACTTCCAGGAAATGGCAGGCCAGGTAGACGAAGGCGGCGCCGGCCAGCGCCGGCAGCAGCAGGCGGCGCCAGCCCGGCCGGCCGGCCGCCTCCCACAGCGCGCCCGCGTCCAGCGCCATGCCGGCGAACAGCAGCACATTGGCCAGCGGGCCGGTCAGCATGTCCGGCAGCACGCCGCGCAGGTACAGCAGGAACCAGGCCGCCGCCTGCAATTGCTTGGCGACAGCCCAGGTGGACAGGCTGAGGGACTTCTTGCTTTCGTACTGGAAGAAGAACAGCGCGGCGCACAGGCTCAGATTGCCCAGCGCCAGAGCCAGTACCAGGGTTTTTATATCCATGTCGGGGACACCGGGCCGCGCCTGCGGCCCCGCTTAGACTTCGTGTTCGACGTTGGCGCTGCCGTCGCCGATCTTGCTGGCCCAGGCCTTGGAGAAGAATTCCTTCTCGTCCTCGGTGGGGGCGTCGTGCCAGAACACGATCAGCGTGCCCTTGTGGTCGTGGATTTGCGAAAATTTCTCGATAAAGCTGGATTTGCCGGCGATATCAGCCAGCGCCGCCACATAGCCATAAACGCGGCCCAGACGCTCGATGCGGTCGGGTTCGGTGAAGCTGTTTGTGGCGGTAATGGTCGGGTGATCTAAAAACATGGTGTGCTCTCTCCGCGGTGGCCGCTGCCTATGACGGCAATGTACCGATAAATAGTGTGCGTGTAAATGAATATGCGCGGGCGCATGCTCTCCGCTACAATTCCCCGAGCTTATCAGAACTTAATGGTTGACAACAAGGCCAGCGCCCCATGCCGCCCACTCCCGAACCCACGCCAGCAACAGTCGCAGCGCCGCCGCGCGTACTCACGCACGGCGGCCTGCGCACGCTGGAGTTCGAGCCCGGCCTGGTGCAGAGCGAAATGAGCATGGCCGATCCCGACCGGCTGGTGCTGGCCTATGCGCGCGCCATGATGTGCTTTGTGCTGTTCCAGCCGCGTCCGGCCCACATCGTCATGGTCGGCCTGGGCGGCGGCTCGCTGGCCAAGTTCTGCTACCGCTACCTGCCGCACAGCCGCATCACCGTGATCGAGCTGCGCGCCGACGTGATCGCGCTGCGCGCGCAATTCGCCATTCCGCCGGACGACGAGCGCTTCCGCGTAGTGCACGCCGACGCCAGCCGCTATCTGGCCGGGCTGCGCGCGGCGGCCGACGTGCTGCTGGTGGACGGATTCGACGGCGACGGCCTGCCGCCCGCGCTGAGCAGCGCCAGCTTCTATGCGGACTGCCGCCGCGCCCTGCGCCCCGGCGGCGTGCTGGTGGCCAATGTGTTCAGCTACGACCCGCAATATCCCGCCGTGCTGCGCCGCCTGCGGGCCTGCTTCCAGCAGCGCGTGGGCAGCTTTTATGGCATCGCGGGCAACAACCGCCTGCTGTTCGCGCTGAAAGCCAGCCCCGGCGCCCCGCCCTCCCCGGCCCAGCGCGCGCTGCAGCGGACCGTGCACCGCCGGGGGCCGGCCTGGGGCCTGGCGCACCGCATGCTGGCGCGCTGGACCGTGTTCCGGCTGCGCTGGCCCGCCCGGCTTGGCAACATTACTAAATAGAAATAGTTGTTGTTCAGGGGAATTATTTTTGCTTCGGATTATGCCATGTGGCAAGTTTTTGTGACAAACTAGTGGCGGCCCTTCGTGGGCCAAGTTCCACCAATTTTTCACTGAACAGGAAAGTAATGACACGTCGCCGCAAATCCACCCTGACCGTTGCGGCGGCCTGCACCCTGGCTGTCGGCCTGATCATCTCCTGCGTGCTGTTCGCCGCCGTGGGGGCGCTGGAATACGGCAAGATGCAGCTCGACTTCGAACAGCGCGCCAACCTGCGCACCAGCGCCATCCAGCGCGGCCTGAACGAAGCGGTGCAGGTGCTGAAAGTGACCAACCAGCTGTTCGTGGCCGCCGCGCCGGTCAGCCGCCAGCAGTTCCGCGACTTCACCGCGCCGCTGCTGCTGCAATACCCGTTTATCCAGGCCTTCAACTACCACCGCATCGTGACCCTGGCCGAGCGCCCGGCCTACGAGGCCGACATGCGGCGCGAGTTCCCGGGCTTTATCATCAACGAGCATGAGAACGGCGTGCTGCGCCCGGCCGGCGAGCGGCCCACTTATGACGTGGTGCACTTCCTGGAGCCGGTGGACGGCAACCAGCGCGCCTTCGGCCTCGACTCCGGCTACACCCCGCCCATGCAGCGCGCCATCGACGAGATCCTCACCACCGGCGAACCGCGCTCCACCGGCCTGCTCAAGCTGGCCCAGTCCAAGGGCAACGAGCCCGGCCTGGTCATGGTGATGCCGGTCTACCGTCCCGGCGCGCCGGCGGGCAACGCGCTCGAACGCAAGGCCGCCTGGCAGGGCGACACCGCCACCGTGATCCGCGCCACCTCGCTGGTGAGCAAAATCCTGCAGTCGGCCGGCCTGCTGGCGGACAGCGGCCTGGCGCTGCGCGTCTACATCGGCGCGCCGGCGCAGGCCGGCAACCTGGTGTTCAGCCACGGCGAGCTGCCCGGCACGCCCGGCGCGGCGCATCCGCTTGCGCGCTGGCTGGCCTTCCACCAGCACGCGCTGTACCGCCAGACCTACACCGTGCTGGGCCAGCCGTGGGAGGTGCGCGTGACCGCCCTGCCCCAGCCCTTCATCGACACCCACCTCGGCTCGCTGTGCACGCTGCTGGGCGGCGTGCTGTTCAGCGTACTGATGGCGGCGCTGGTGCAAAGCCTGGTGCTGCGCTCGCGCCGCGTGCAGATGCTGGTGGACGCGCGCACCATCGAACTGCGCCAGTCCAACGAGCGCCTGGCGGCCGACGTGGCCATGCGCAAGCACACCGAACGCGCCCTGCTCGACAGCGAGCAGCGCTTCCGCCGCCTGCTGGCGCTGTCCTCGGACTGGTACTGGGAGCAGGACGCCTTCTTCCGCTTCACCAGCATCACCGACGGCTTCTTTGAAAAAGGCCACATCAGCCCGGGCCGCTTCATCGGCCTGACCCGCTGGGACTGCACGCCGGAGATGCTCACCACGCGCTGGGGCCGCGACCATATCGCCCAACTGGAGGCGCGCCTGCCTTTCTCCAACCTGGAATATGCCATCACCGGCGACGACGGCGTGCTGCGCTGGTACAACACCAGCGGCGAGCCGGTGTACGACGCGCGCGGCGAGTTCAAAGGCTACCGCGGCACCGGCAGCGAGATCACCGAGCGCAAGCTGTCCGAGCAGCGCATCCAGCACATCGCCCACCACGACGTGCTGACCGGCCTGCCCAACCGCGCGCTGCTGCAGGACCGCCTGGGCCAGGCCATCGCCTACGCCAACCGCAGCGGCCATCCGATGTGGGTGCTGCTGATCGACCTGGACCGCTTCAAGTTCGTCAACGACAGCCTGGGCCACAAGGCCGGCGACCAGCTGCTCAAGACCGTGGCCGAGCGCCTGCAGACGGCGGTGCGCAGCAGCGACACGGTGGCGCGCCTGTCAGGCGACGAGTTCGTGGCCATCCTGGGCGAATCGAACGAGGCGGCGCTGTCGCCCGACATCGTGCAGCGCGTGATGCAGGCGGTGGCCCAGCCGGTGCTCCTGGAAGGCAAGGAATTCTTCGTCACCTGCAGCATCGGCGTGGCGTCCTACGACGGCAACGGCAACGCCCAGCACCTGATCGAACACGCCGACATTGCCATGTACGCGGCCAAGAAAATGGGCCGCAATATGTTCCAGTTCTACGAGCCGGCCATGAACGAGGAGGCGCAGGAGCGGCTGCGCATCGAGAACGCGCTGCGCAAGGCGCTCGAGCGCGGCGAGTTCGCGCTGCACTACCAGCCGCAGGTGGACCTGGAAAGCGGCCGCATTATCGGCGCCGAGGCGCTGCTGCGCTGGCAGCATCCGGAGCTGGGACTGGTGTCGCCGGCGCGCTTTATCGGCCTGGCCGAGGAAACCGGACTGATCGTGCCGATCGGCGCCTGGGTGCTGCGCACCGCCTGCGCGCAGGCCAGGGAATGGCTGGAGCACAGCCACGGCCATGCGCCGATGCGGATGGCGGTCAACCTGTCGGCGCGCCAGTTCAGCCAGCCGGACCTGGTGCAGACCATCGCGGCGGTGCTGGCCGAGACCGGCCTGCCGCCGGCCTGCCTGGAACTGGAGCTGACCGAGAGCGTGTTCATGAATGATGTGGCGCAGGCCGTCAGCCTGCTGCGCCAGCTCAAGGCGCTGGGCGTAACCCTGTCGATCGACGATTTCGGCACCGGCTACTCCAGCCTGGCCTACCTGCGCGACTTCCCCATCGACGTGCTGAAGATAGACCGCTCCTTCGTCAACGACATCATCACCGATCCGGACGACGCGGCCATTGTGGTGTCCGTGATTGCGCTGGCGCACAACCTGAAGCTGCGCGTGGTGGCCGAAGGCGTGGAAAACCGCGAGCAGCTGGACTTCCTGCAGCAGCACGGCTGCGACGCCATCCAGGGCTACTACTTCAGCCGTCCCGTGGCGCCGGAGCAGTTCGAACACATGGCGCGCCAGGGCCGCCACCTCGATTCCGCCAGCTCAACCCTGGCCGCCTGAGCGCGGCGCAATTCGCCTTACTGCCCGCCGGTCCCGGATGCAAATAACTGCCTCAGCGAGCGCGCCTCCTCCAGCGCATCGCTCCAGGCCGCCAGTTGCTCCTCGCTGGCCTTGGCCAGCTTGCTGCGGGCGGTGCGCGGCAGCGGCCCGAAACGCCGCGTGAGCAGGCGCTCCAGCAGCGCAGCCGCCCCTTCCTTCCGGCCTTGCTCCAGACCTTGCTCCAGGCCTTGTTTCAGCCCTTTTTTCAGGCCCAGCGCCTCTCCTTTGTCGAGAAACATTTGCTCCAATGGCGTGATCCATTCCATTGGATGCTTCATATCGAGCTCCATATTGTGCTCCTTTCCCAAGCAGAGAAAACCCTGCCAGAAGACTTCCTGCTGAGGCGCCGGCAAAGTCATCATCCAGTTAATCACCTTGAAAAAAACAATTATGCGCTGTTTGCTCCAGCCATGTTGATACAGTAGCTTGGTCAACTGCCACTTTGCCTCGTAGCGTTGATCAGCATCACGCCCGGCTTGCTGCGTGGTCGGCCAGCAGCACGAGACTGGCCACCGGCCGCGCGTACTCCGTGAAAATCCGGTAGTTGTAATCGAGAGTGCGGCGCGCCAGGGACGTCCATGCCCGGGGCTGCCACCTTGATCAAATGCAAAGCACAGCGGAATCGCTGCGGAGTGCTTTGCTTATTTGCGCTTGGGCGCGATCTGCTGGCGCGCGGCCTTGCGCAGCTTGGCTTGCTCGTAGCGGGCTTTCTGCTCGTCCGTCTCCGGCACCAGCGGCGGCACGGCGACCGGCTTGCGGTCCTTGTCCACCGCCACCATGGTGAAGTAGCAACTGTTCGCGTGGCGCACCAGGCGCTGCTGGATGTTTTCCGTCACCACCCGGATCCCTACTTCCATCGAGGTGTTGCCGGTGTAGTTGATCGAGGCCAGGAAGGTCACCAGCTCGCCCACGTGGATAGGCTGCAAAAACATCACCTGGTCCACCGACAGCGTCACCACATACGCGCCCGAGTAGCGGCTGGCGCAGGCGTAGGCCACGCTGTCGAGATATTTCAGGATGGTGCCGCCATGCACATTGCCGGAAAAGTTGGCCATGTCAGGGGTCATCAGTACGGTCATCGTCAGCTCGTGGGCCGACCAGTGCATTGCGCTATCCATCGCGAACCTTGAAGTGGTGGGTTAGATGCCTTGGGCTTCGATATCGGCCAGCGACTCGCGGCCTTTGTCGGTGATATCGTAGCCGCCGGCTTCGCGCGGCACGATATGGGCTTTCTTGCCGAGGAAGGTGGCCACTTCGCTGTCCAGCTTGACGTCGCCGCCTTCGGCCACGGCGCGCAGGCCGAGCACGCAGCGGCGCAGGAACAGCGCCTGCTGGCCTTTTTCGGTCAGGGTGATGTGGCCATTGCGGGCGATGCTGAACATCTTCAGCCCGGACAGGCGTTTGGTGTTGCGGCCGATGCATGCACTGATGCGCTCGCCCAGCTTGAGGCCGCGCGACACTTCTTTCAAAGCGTCATATTCGTCGGCGGAGAGTTTTTCGTTTTTCATTGCCTAAATTCCAAAAGAGACTTGCGGCCCTCATGGTACGCGCCTGGCAGCGCCAGGGCAAGGCAATGCGGCCGCGGGCTTGCGCCCGGCGGCCTTTTCAGCGCGGCGTGATCAGTTCAGCGCCTGGATCGCGAACCACGCGACTGCGGCGCCCGCTACTGCGGTGAACAGCAAGACAGCCTGTACCCGCTTGGTGCTCAGGGCGTTCAGGGCGGCGTGGCGGCGGCCAAGATAAATTTTATTGTGTAAGGAATTGCCCATGATGGCCTCCGAGATCAATAAACCGAATGTCGATGATTCATTATATGAATAGATTCATGACGCTACTGTGACGGTGGGCACAAACATCGAAATTTGTAGCTGATCAGCAACGGCGTTTCTCGTCGATCAATATTGTCCGCGCAGCTACGCCCCGCCGTTACTGGCGCGCTTTGATTGGCGGCTGCGGCGGTTCCGGTTCTTCTATAGGCGGAGTTTCCGGCAAAGGCGTGTTGTCGGGCGGCGGATCTTTCTCCGGCTCGGGCTTGGGAATGTCCGGCTCGGGCGTGGTGTGGGCGTAGATGCGGCTCATGGCGTTCTCCTCTATTCCCGGAACGGAGCGCTTGCCTCAAGCTGAAGCGAAGCCCCCCTTCCGAAATGGCAAATTGTGGCGTGCCCGCGCGCGGCCTACACTGGCTCATCGCTTCAATCTTGATGGGCCGACAATGAAACCCGACACCGACGACATCACCCTGCTGCAGCAGTGGACCGGCAAAACGGAAACCCTGCATGACGTGGTGCGGCCCGAAGCGGTTGCCGCGCTGGCTGCCACCCTAGACTATCCGAGCGCGCCGCAGCACGGCGCACCCTTGCCGCCGCTGTGGCACTGGATTAATTTCTGGAGCACTGCGCCGCAGTCCGGCCTGGGACCGGACGGCCATGCGCGCCGGGGCGGCTTCCTGCCGCCGGTGCCGCAGCCGCGCCGCATGTGGGCCGGCGGACGCCTGTCCTTCCCCGGCAGCGTGCCGGTCGGCGCCGCCATCAGACGCACCTCCACCATCCAGGACATCACGCAGAAACACGGCGCCGGCGGCCAGCTCACTTTCGTCACCGTGCGGCATGAAATCCACCACGCCGGCCTGCTCGCCATTACCGAAGAACACGACATCGTCTACCGCGACCTGCCCGCGCCGGGCAGCGCCGGCCCCGCGCCCAAGATGCCGCCCGGCGAAGCGCAGTGGACGCGCAAGATCACGCCCGACCCGGTGCTTCTGTTCCGCTACTCCGCCCTGACCTTCAACGGCCACCGCATCCATTACGACCGCAGCTACACCACCGAAGTGGAAGGCTACCCCGGCCTGATCGTGCACGGCCCGCTGATCGCCACCTTGCTGATGGAGCTGCTGCGCACAGAACTGCCGCAAGCGCGCGTGGCCGAATTCAGCTTCCGCGCCGTCTCGCCGCTGTTCGACATTGCGCCCTTCACCGTCAACGGCCGCCGCAACGCCGACGGCACCGCCACGCTGTGGGCGGCCAACAGCAAGGGCGAACTGGCCATGCAGGCCGAAGCCAAACTGGATTAATAGAGGAGACACCCATGCACACCCCCAACCAGGACCACCAGGACATCCGCGACGCCGTGCGCGCGCTGTGCGCCGAATTCCCGTCCTCCTACTTCCGCGACATCGACGAAAAGCGCGGCTACCCGGAGACCTTTGTGGACGCGCTGACCAAGGCCGGCTGGCTGGCCGCGCTGATCCCGCAGGAATACGGCGGTTCCGGCCTGGGGCTGACGGAAGCCTCCGTCATCATGGAGGAAATCAACCGCTCGGGCGGCAATTCCGGCGCCTGCCATGGCCAGATGTACAACATGGGTACCCTGCTGCGGCATGGCTCCAAGGCGCAGAAGGAGTTCTACCTGCCCAAGATCGCCAGCGGCGAACTGCGCTTGCAGTCCATGGCCGTGACCGAGCCCACCACCGGCACCGACACCACCAAGATCAAGACCACCGCCGTGAAAAAGGGCGACCGCTACGTGGTCAACGGCCAGAAGGTGTGGATCTCGCGCGTGCAGCACTCGGACCTGATGATACTGCTGGCGCGCACCACGCCGCTGGCCGAAGTAACCAAGAAATCCGAAGGCATGTCCATCTTCATCGTCGACATCAAGGACGCCATGAAGCAAGGCATGTCGGTGGTGCCCATCCTGAACATGGTGAACCACGAGACCAATGAACTGTTCTTCGAAAACCTGGAGATCCCGGCCGAGAACCTGATCGGCGAGGAAGGCAAGGGCTTCAAATACATCCTCGACGGCCTGAACGCCGAGCGCACGCTGATTGCCGCCGAGTGCATAGGCGACGGCTACTGGTTCATCGACAAGGTCACCAAATACGTCAACGAGCGCGTGGTGTTCGGCCGTCCCATCGGCCAGAACCAGGGCGTGCAGTTCCCGATCGCGAAAGCCTATGTGAACCTGGAAGCGGCCAACCTGATGCGCTACAAGGCCTGCGAGCTGTTCGACGCGCACCAGCCCTGCGGCACGCAGGCCAATATGGCGAAGATGCTGGCGGCGGACGCCTCGTGGGAAGCGGCCAACGCCTGCCTGCAGTTCCACGGCGGCTTCGGCTTCGCCCACGAGTACGACGTGGAGCGCAAATTCCGCGAGACGCGCTTGTACCAGGTGGCGCCCATCTCCACCAACCTGATCCTGTCCTTCGTGGCCGAGCACGTGCTCGGCATGCCACGCTCGTTCTGAGGAGAGCACCATGCGCCCACTCGACGGCATCACCGTCATCACGCTGGAACATGCGATCGCCGCGCCCTTCTGCACCCGCCAGCTGGCCGACCTGGGCGCGCGCGTCATCAAGGTGGAGCGGCCCGGCGTGGGCGACTTCGCCCGCGCCTACGACGCCCGCGCGCGCGGCCTGGCCTCGCACTTCGTCTGGACCAACCGCTCCAAGGAAAGCCTGACGCTGGACGTGAAGCACGGCGAAGCCGCCGTCATCCTGGACAAGCTGCTGGCCGATGCCGACGTGCTGGTGCAGAACCTGGCGCCCGGCGCGGCGGCGCGGCTGGGCCTGTCCTACGAAGCGCTGAAGGACAAGTATCCGCGCCTGGTCGTGTGCGACATTTCAGGCTACGGCGCGGACGGGCCATACCGCGACAAGAAAGCCTACGACCTGCTGATCCAGAGCGAATCGGGCTTCCTGTCGATTACCGGCTCGCCGGACGAACCGGCCAAGGCCGGCTGCTCGATCGCCGACATCGCGGCCGGCATGTACGCCTACACCAACATCCTGGCGGCGCTGATCCAGCGCGGCAAGACCGGGCAAGGCTGCAATATCGACGTGTCCATGCTGGAGAGCATGGCCGAGTGGATGAGCTATCCGCTGTATTACGCGATGGACGGCGCTGCCCCGCCGCCGCGCGCCGGCGCGGCGCACGCCACCATCTATCCCTACGGTCCCTTCCCTGCGGGCGACGGCAAGACCGTGATGCTGGGCTTGCAGAACGAACGCGAGTGGGAGCTGTTCTGCGCCAAGGTGCTGCTGCAGCCGGAGCTGGCCAAGGACCCGCGCTACTCGTCCAACGCGGTGCGCACGGCGGCGCGGCAGGAACTGCGGGAGATGATCGTGCAGGTGTTCTCGGCGCTGAGCGCCGAGCAGGTGATAGCGCGGCTCGACAGCGCGCAGATCGCCAACGCGCACATGAACGACATGCACGACCTGTGGCAGCACGCGCAGCTCAAGGCGCGCGAGCGCTGGGTGGAAGTGGGCACGCCCGCCGGCCCCATGCCCGCGCTGCTGCCGCCGGGCGTGCCCAACACCTACCAGGCGCGCATGGACGACGTGCCCGCGCTGGGGCAGCACACGGACGCCATCCTGGCCGGACTGGGCTACGGACAGGAGGCCATATCAGCCCTGCGTGCCGCCAGCGCCATCTGACAACGAGAGCCAAAACCGGAGACACCATGAACGCCATCAACCACCCCAGCCTGGCCCTGGCCACCTTCGCCGCCACCTTGCAATTCGACACCATCCCGCACGAGGTGCTGCGCCGGGCGGAAGACCTGATGCTGGACTGGGCCGGCTCCGCGCTGGCCGGCAAAGGCGCGCGTCCGGTGGAAACCATCGCCCGCTACGCCGAACAGATGGGCGGCCCCGGTCCCTGTGAAATCCTGATCTCCCGCACCCACGCCACGCCCATGTTCGCCGCCATGGTGAACGCCGCCGCCTCCCACTACGCCGAGCAGGACGACGTCCACAACGGCTCCGTCTTCCACCCCGCCGCCGTGGTCTTCCCCGCCGCGCTGGCCGTGGCGCAGACGCTGGGCAGCTCCGGGCGCGAGCTGCTTACCGCGGTGGTGGCCGGCTACGAAGTGGGCATCCGCGTCGGCGAATTCCTCGGCCGCCCGCACTACAAGATCTTCCACACCACAGGCACCGCCGGCACCATCGCCGCCGCAGCCGCCGCGGGCCGCCTGCTCGATCTCACGCCCGAGCAGATGCTGCACGCCTTCGGCTCGGCCGGAACGCAAGCGGCCGGCCTGTGGGAATTCCTGCGCGACGCCGCCGACTCCAAGCAGCTGCACACCGCCAAAGCCGCCAGCGACGGCCTGATGTCGGCCTATCTCGCCCAGGCCGGCTTCACCGGCGCGCGCCGCATCCTGGAAGGCGCGCAGGGCATGGGCGCGGGCATGACGCGCGACGCCGACCCGGCCAGGCTGACCGACCGCCTCGGCGTGCGCTGGACGCTGGCCGAAACCTCCTTCAAGTTCCACGCCAGCTGCCGCCACACCCATCCCGCCGCCGACGCCCTGCTGCAAGTCATGCGCGAACACAGCCTGGCGCCGGACCAGATCGCCCATGTGGACTGCCATGTGCACCAGGGCGCCATCGACGTGCTCGGCCCAGTGGTCAACCCGCAGACGGTGCACCAGGCCAAATTCTCCATGGGCACGGTGCTGGGCCTGATCGCCGAATTCGGCAGCGCCGGTTTGACCGAATTCGACTCCAGCTTCAATGCGCAGCGCGTGACCCAATTCCGTGGCAAAGTACACATGGTGCTGGATAAAGAGGTGGACCAGGTCTACCCGGCGCGCTGGATAGGCAAGGTTACCGTCGGCACCACGGATGGCCGCACGCTGCACGGCCGCGTCGACGAACCAAAAGGAGATCCCGGCAACACCCTGAGCCGCACCGAGCTGGAAGACAAAGCCGCGCGCCTGGCCGCCTTCAGCGGGGCCGCCACCCCGGCTGAAATGGCCGCCCTGGCCGACAAAATCTGGTCCATAAGCCGCATTACCAATATGGGAGACTTGTTATGAGCACTGCCGTACATGCTGCCCCACCCGACGCCAGGCTGGCCCTGGCCCATTCCTTCCTGTTTGTTCCCGGCGACCGCCCCGAGCGCTACGCCAAGGCCTGCGCCTCGGGCGCGGACGTGGTCATCATCGACCTGGAGGACGCCGTGGCGCCCGCCGCCAAGGGCGCGGCGCGCGACGCGCTGGAAAACTGGCTGTCCAGCCCCGAAGGCCGCGCGCCGCACGTGCCGGTGCTGGTGCGCGTCAATTGCGTGAACTCCGGCTGCTTTGGCGACGATTTGATCCTGTGCCACCGGCCCGGCATTGCCGGCATCGTGCTGCCCAAGGCCGAGCGGGTGGCGGACGTGGCCAGCGCCTCGTCCAGCGCGCCGCTGTTTCCGCTGATCGAGACCGCGCAGGGCTTCGCCAACATGAGCCAGATCGTGACCGCGCCGCGCGTGCAGCGCCTCATGTTCGGCTCCATCGACTTCAAGCTCGACATGGGCATCCACGGCGACCGCGACGAGCTGCTCTTTTTCCGCTCGCAGATCGTGCTGGCCTCGCGCCTGGCCGGCCTGCGCCCGCCGGTGGACGGCGTGACGCTGGACATAGGCGACGGCAGCGCCACCGAGGACGACGCCCGCTACGCGCACAGGGTCGGCTTCGGCGGCAAGCTGTGCGTGCATCCCGGCCAGCTGGAGGCGGTCAACCGCGCCTTCCTGCCGTCCGGCGAGGAAGTGGCCTGGGCGCGGCGCGTGCTGGCCGCCGCCGAGGACGCGCGCGGCGCGGCCGTGGCGGTGGACGGCAAGATGATAGACAAGCCGGTACTGCTGCTGGCGCAGCGCATCGCCTCCGAGGCGGCGCGCAAGAATCTGCATTAAAAACCCCAAGGGGCCGGCAAGAGCCCTTCACCATCTGGAGACACCATGAAACTGCAATCCCTGCTGTTTGCGGCCGCCACTGTATTCGCGGCCAGCGCCTTTGCGCAAAATCCCATCATCATCAAGTTCAGCCACGTGGTCGCGACCGACACGCCGAAAGGCAAAGGCGCGCAGAAGTTCAAGGAACTGGCGGAAGCGGCCACCAAGGGCCGCGTGAAGGTGGAGATCTATCCGAACAGCCAGCTGTACAAGGACAAGGAAGAGCTGGAGGCGCTGCAGCTGGGATCGGTGCAGATGCTGGCGCCGTCGCTGTCCAAATTCGGCCCGCTGGGCGTGAAGGAATTCGAGGTGTACGACCTGCCCTACATCCTGCCCAGCAAGGCGGCGCTGGAGCGCGTGAACGACGGCCCGGTGGGCAAGGCGCTGCTGAAGAAGCTGGAGGCCAAGGGCATCGTCGGGCTGGCGTTCTGGGACAACGGCTTCAAGGAAATGACGGCCAACAAGCCGCTGCGCACGCCGGCCGATTTCAAGGGCACCAAGATGCGCATCCAGTCGTCCAAGGTGCTGGACGCGCAGATGCGCGCGCTGGGCGCCAATCCGCAGGTGCTGGCCTTCTCCGAGGTCTACCAGGCCATGCAGACCGGCGTGGTGGATGGCAGCGAGAACACGCCGTCCAATATCTACACGCAGAAAGTGCATGAGGTGCAGAAGCACCTGACCGTGTCCGACCACGGCTACATCGGCTACGCCGTCATCGTGAACAAGAAGTTCTGGGATGCGCTGCCGGCCGACGTGCGCACCGCGCTGGACGGCGCCATGAAGGAGTCCACCAAGTACGCCAACGACATTGCGCAGAAGGAGAACGACGCGGCGCTGGAAGCGATCAGGAAATCCGGCAAGACCGAGGTCTACACGCTCACGCCGCAGGAAAAAGCCGCTTGGCGCGCGGCCATGCTGCCGGTGCAGAAAACCATGGAAAGCCGCATCGGCAAGGAGCTGATCGACGCGTTCAACAAGGAAGCGGCGGCGGCGGAAGGGAAGTAGGCGGCGCTTCCATCGTACAAATAAAGTCCACAAGCTCGCGCGCATACAGCGGCAATGCGTCGAGCTTTTGCACCACCACGCTGCGTTCGCGCACGGCCCACGGTTCCGTCAATTCCACCAGCGCCAGCTTCATGCTGCGGCTCAGCCGCAGCGCCGACGAATGCGGCAGGATGGCCACGCCCACATTGTTCTCCACCATGCGGCACATGGCTTCGAAGCCGCGCACCTGGATGCGCAGTTGTAGCCGCTGCCCGGCTTCGTGCGCGGCGCGCGCAAGGAAGTGCTGCAAGGTGCTCCCTTCGTGCAGGCCGATGTGCTGGTAGTCCAGCGTTTCGGCAAAACCTATCTGGCCGCGCGTTGCGAGCGGGTGGTCGTGGGCCGTGGCCAGCACCAGGCGGTCGGTGGAAAACGGAATAATCTCCAGTCCCGCGCCCTGCACCGGGCCGGCCGCGATGCCGATATCGGCCGTCCCCTCCTGCACGCCGCGCACGATGTCCTGGTTGAGCCGCTCCTCCAGCGCCACGTTCACCTGCGGGTGCACGCCCAGGAAGCGGCCCAGCACTTCCGGCATGAATTCGGTGACGGCGGTGGTGTTGGCGAAGATGCGGATATGCCCCTTGATGCCGTTGTTATATTGCTGCATCTCGCTTTTCAGGCGCTCCACCATCTGCATGAACTGCTGCGCGTGGGACAGCAGCGTTTCGCCTGCGGGCGAGAGCTGCACGCCCTTGTTCTCGCGGTACAGCAGCCGCGTGCCGAAGCGCGCCTCCAGCTCCTTGACCCGGTTGCTCGCCGCCGCCAGCGACATATGCATGCGCTCGGCGCTGCGGGTAAGGCTTTTCAGTTCGGCGATATGGATAAACAGGCGTAAATCAGTCAGGTCGAACAGCATGGCGCTCCTCTGGGCTAAGCGCCGATTCTACGCCATTATGGCCTGTCCCGAGGGGCCGCTGGCGTGGCTGCTGCACGCCAGACATAGGTGGCAACGCTGGCGGGCGGGAGGGTGGCGCTGAAGGCTTGCGCGGCGGCCTGGATGGTGAAGGTGCGCGCTTGGGCGGCGGAGTTGACGGCGACGAGCACCAGCGTGCCGTCGGGATTGTCGAAGGCGGCGCTGTCGATGCCGTCCTTGGTCGCGCCGGAGGCGATGCGCCAGGCGCCGGCGCGCGCGAAGCGGCTGGCGTGGGCCAGCGCGTAATACTCGGGGTTGCGCGTGACCGCGCCGCCCTCGCCCACCGTGACCACGCCCCGGCAGCCACGGCAGCCGCCTATGCGCGGGCCGCCCTGCCCGTCCAGCGCAAGGTTGCCCAGCATGATGCCCTTGGCCGCGCCGAGCGCGGCGCCCTGCACCAGCGTGCGGGCGAAATGGGTGAGGTTGTCGCTCCAGGCCGGCGCCCAGGCGCCGCCGGAGCATTCGGTGATATAGCTGTCCTTGCCGGGATGGGCGGCGGCCACGGCGGCCTGCGCGCCCACGTCGCCCGCGTAGCAGTGCCAGGCCACGCCGGCCACGTACTGGCCTGCGGCTTGGTCGGCCAGCACCTTGAGCGGGGCTTGCGGGGTGTCGCGGTTGCCGTCCCAGTCCAGTATCAGCGGGCCTTCGTCCTCCAGCAGCGGACCGAGGTGCTTGCCTATCAGCTGCGCGCGGGCGGCGTCGTCCAGACGCATGCCGGGGGCGTCGGCGGGCTCGGCGGACGGCTCGTTCTGCACGGTGATGGCGTGGATGGGAATGCCTTCCTCCAGGTACACGTCCACGTAGCGTTTCAGGTAGCGGGCGTAGGCGTCGAAGGTCTCCGGCTTGAGCGTGCCTTGCAGCAGGCTGCCGCTGGTTTTCATCCATCCCGGCGCGCTGGCGGGGCTGGCGATCAGTTCCAGGGCCGGATTGTAGGCCAGCGCCTCCTGCAGCAGCGGCAGTAGGTGGGCGCGGTCAGGCTCGTTGGAGAACTGGGCCAGGCCGTCGTCGCTCTGGCCGGGCGGCAGGTCGTTGTAGCTGTAACGGCCGAGGGCGAATTCATTGGCGCCCAGCGGCAGCCTGGCCACGCTCAGGGCGATGCCGGGCGGCGGGCCGAACAGCTCGGCCAGCAGGGCGTTACGCTGGGCAGGGTCCAGTTTTTCCATCAGCAGCCAGGCGGACGAGGCGCTGATGGCGGCGCCGAAGCCGGACATGCGCTGCCGGCGCGCGCTGCGGTCCACAGTAATGACGAGCGGCGCGGCCGGCAGCGGGCCTGCGGTTTCCACGCCGGGCGACCAGGGCGTGAGCGCGCGCGGCGCCGCGCCCAGCGCGATGTCCGGTTGGCGCTGAAGCAGGCGGGACTGGTCGCCGCTGGTGAGCCAGGCGGCCACCATGCCGGGCGCAGGCTGGTCGATGGCGGATGCAGTCCGGGCGGCGATTGGTCCGGTAGCGGCGCCCGTAGCGAGGCCTGAACCCGACGGCCGGCTGGCGGCTGCTTTGGGCCGGACAGCGGCACTGGTGGAAGCTGGCGCCGCCGTGGGAACGGCGGCTTTCGGAACGGCGCGCGGGGCGCCGAGCAGGCCGCCCAGGCCGCCCGCGCAGCCGCTGAGCGCCACGACGACGGCTGCGATCAGGGCGGAGGCGGCACGGCACGCCATGGGCTTACTTGAAGCGGAACAGCACGTCGACCGACTGCGACATCTTCATCGCGCTCACCAGCAGCAAATCCGCCGGGTCCGTGTCGTTGCGCTTGGTGTTCGCGCTGTTGCTGTTGCGCGGCCATTCCACCGGCGCCAGGCCGATCGAGCGGGTGAGGTTCTTGATCTCGTCCGACGACACGCCGGCCACCGCGCCCACGCGCTTGCCGAAGCCTTTGGCCATCGCGTCCGCCTTTGCGGTGGCCTCCTGTACCGCCTGCCCCATCAGTTCGGCCTCCACCTTGGCGCGGTCTTTCAGGCCGAAGGTAGCGGCGAAGGCATCCAGGTTCTGCTTCTTCAGCAGCGGCATCATGATGTCGCGCCACTTGCCCAGGTCGCGCACCACGATGTGGATCGAGCACTTGATGTCGTACTCGGGCTCGGTCGCGCTGGCGCTGGCCTTGCGGATCTGGCGGCGCATGTCGCGCACGTCCACGTCCGTGTCCGGCACGCCCTGCTCGGCCAGCAGCGCGCGGATCTCCAGCACGCGTTCCTGTATCACCGCCACCGCTTTCTCGGCCTGCGCGTCGTAGGCCGACACGTCGAAATCGATCTCGCCCATGTCCGGCCCGACGTACATGAAGCCGGTGCCGCGCGCGTGGATGAAGGGATAGGACGGCAGCTCGGCGGCAACGGCGCCTTGCAGGCTGGCCAGCGCAAGTGCTGCGGCGCACACGGCCTGATACAGGGATTTTTTCAGCATGGCAAAGTTATAAAATAGTAAATCGCAAGTATTGCCGAATGGATAAACTTTAGCAACCCAAATGTGCGCCGCCAAGGGGGGCCAGGGATTAGCCGCCGCCGTCCAGGATGGCGAGGAACTGCTCCAGCCCCACCGGCTTTACCAGATGGGCCTGGAAGCCCGCCTCGAAGGCCAGTTGCCGGTCTTTCTGCTGGCCCCAGCCGGTGACGGCCACCAGCACCGTATTGCGCAGGCCGGGCAACTGGCGCAGCGCGCGCGCCAGGTCGTAGCCGTTCAGCTGCGGCAGGCCGATATCGAGGAAGGCGAAATCCGGCGCGAAGTCCGCCGCCGCGTCCAGCGCCTCCTGGCCGCCGTGGCAGACGCGCACCGTGTGCCCGGCCGCGCCCAGCAGGGTGCCGATGCCGTCGACAAAGTCGGCATTGTCGTCCACCAGCAGGATGCGGTGCCGCTGCCGCCGGCCCTCCGCTTGCGGCGCCAGCGTGGCGGCGGCGGGCGGCGGCGCCATCAGCGGCAGGGTTACGATGAACTCGCTGCCCTGCCCCAGTCCCGCGCTGGCCGCCGCCAGGCTGCCGCCGTGCAGCTCCACCAGCTTGCGCGCCAGCGACAGGCCCACGCCCAGCCCGGCCGTGCTGCGCTCGAGCGAGGTGTCCGCCTGCACAAACATCTCGAAGATTTCGCCCAGCATATGCGGCGCCAAGCCGATGCCGTTGTCGCGCACGCGGATGCGCAGGCTGCCCCCGTCCAGTTCGGCCAGCAGCGCCAGCTTGCCGCCCCGGTCGGTGTACTTGGCCGCGTTGTTCAGCAGGTTGGACAGCACTTGCGCCAGGCGCGTGCCGTCGCCATGCACGCACACGGGCGGCGGCGGCAGCGCCACTTCCAGCTCGTGGCCCAGCGCGGTCAGATAGGGCCGCACCAGCTCCAGCGCATCGCCCACCACCGCGTGCAGCTGCACCGGCTCGCGCCGTATCGCCAGCTTGCCGGTGTTAATGCGCGACACGTCCAGCAAATCGTCCACCAGCCGCACCATCTGCTTGAGCTGGCGTTCCATGATGGCGCGCGCCTTCGCGCCGGCGGCCAGGTCGTCCGGGTTCACGCGCAGCATGTCCAGCCCGGTGCGGATGGGCGCCAGCGGATTGCGCAGCTCGTGCGCCAGCGTGGCGAGGAATTCGTCCTTGCGCCGGTCCGCCAGCAGCAGCGCGCGCTCGGCGCCCTGGCGCACCGCCATCTCGCGCTCCAGCGTCTGGTTGGCCTCCTGCAGCGCATAGGCGCGCCGTCCCACCTCGGCCAGCATATTGTTGAAGGCCGCCACCAGGGTGCCGATCTCGCCGCTGCCCGAAGGCGGCACGCGCAGGCTGAAATCGCGCTTTTCCATCACCTCCCGCGCCACGCCGGTCACCGCCGCCAGCGGCTCGGTGATGCCGCGCTGCAGCCGCCTGGCCACCAGCGCCGCCAGCGCCAGGCTGAGCAGCATGACGCCGCCCAGGATGGCGGCGTAGCTGCGCACCCGGTCGATCAGCCGGTAGCGCGCGCTCAGGTAGATGCTGCCGATGACTTCGCCGTTTTCGACGATGGGATGGTTGACCACCAGCCGCCCGCTCTCGATGCTGTAGCCGGGCCGTCCCGGCTTGGCGGGGAACACCGGCGTGTCCTGCACCGACTGCGCGTAGGCGGCAAACAGCTTGCCGTTGGCGCCGTAGATGGCGCCGGCCTGGATCTGCGGGCGCACCCGCAGCAGCGACAGGTTCTGCCGCGCCGCCGTCTGGTCGTTGAAACTGAGCGCGGGCATGCTGACCGCCGCCACGATTTCGGCCTGCGTGGTCATGTCGTCCACCCAGTACTGCTGGAAGGAGTCCAGGTCGTACAGCAGCATGGCGGCCGAGGACGCCACCAGCGCCACGAAGGTGGTCGCCAGTGCCATCAGTATCAGCTTGCCGCGTACCGTGCCTGGCTTCAGGCGCGCCAGCATCAAGAGCCGCCCTTGTTCACGTGGTAGGCCACCGACAGCAGGCGCGAGCTGAGTTTGAGCTTGCTTTTCTCGGCCGCCGGCAGCGACACTTCAAACCGCACGCGGTCTTCCACCAGGCGGAAATTGATGGTGCTGCCCTGCTGCAGGCCGTCGCTGTTCTCGGTCACGGCGAGCACGCCGGCTTGCTGGGCTGCGCGCAGCATGGCGCCCGGCCGCTCGGCCTCGCTGCCGACAAACAGCATGTGCAGGCCGGCCGGCGCATCGCCCTCGTGCAGCACGCGCACGGCGATGGCGCGCGCGCCGACCTGGCGGCCGGCCGTAATGCGGCTGAGTTCGGCCGCAATATCGTCCGCGTCCAGCACGCCCACCACCAGCGGCCCGGCGGCGTCCACTCCTGCGCCGAATTCAACATAGCCGAGGAATTTGTAGAGGAAGGCCGCTTTCACGCTGCGTTCCACATTGGCAGGCGGCTGCACGGGCGCGTCCGCCCCGCCGGCCAGGCAATGCAGGGCCAGGCACAGACAGGCGGCCAGCATCAGCCAGCGCGCGCTTGTCAGGCTGCGCCAGGGCCCGGTCCAGCGTTGCGCCAGGGGCAGCGCAAAGCAGGCGGCGCCGGCGGCGGCAGGTATCAGAATCGCCATGTTACCTTCAGCAATGCGCTGCGCTCGAACACGCTGCGGTTGGGCGCGGCCGCCCATTCGGCATGCCTGGCATGCAGCAGGTTCTGGCCGATCAGCGCCACGTCGACGTCGGGCCGCACACGCCATAACCATTGCACATCCATTTCATAATAGGACGGCACCACGGGATGCGGCAGTTTCCCATTGTAGCGCAGCGTCAGGTCCAGCTGCTGGGCATCGGACAGCTCATGCGAAGAGCGCAGCAGCCAGTGCAGGCGCGGATCATTGGGCAGGAAGAGGCCCGCCTGCAGGCTGTCGCGGCTGCCCGGCTTGAGGCCCAGCTTGACCTTTTGCGCGGTCAGCCCGCCGCTCAGGCGCCAGTTGGGCGTGGTCTGCCAGCGCGCCCACAACTCCAGGCCGCGCGTGGTGGCCTGGCCCAGGTTGCGGAACTCGCTGCCCAGCACCGGCAGCGGCTCCATGGTGCGCAGCTTGTCGTAGTCGGCATAGAACAAGGTGCCGGAATAGCTCCAGCGCGCGCCGGGCTGCGCGCGGTAGCCCAGCTCGGCCACATTGGCCACCTCGGATTCGAACTGCTGGCCGCCGCCGATGACGAAGCGCGGCTGGCCCGCGATGATGATGGGCGTGCCCGGCACATACCAGTCGCGGTCGATGCGCGACGGCGCGCGCACGGTGCGCGCCAGGCTGGCCCATAGCAGCCGGGCCGCGTCCGGCATCCACGCAGCGCGCAGGCTGGGCAGGTATTCGGCGCCGGTGTAGTTGTTGTGCTCCGCTTTCAGGCCGGCGGTCAGCTTGAACTGCGGCGTGATGGCGATCTCGTCCTGCGCGAACAGATTCCCCCAGTGCATATTGAGCTTGCCGGGCAGGAAGCCGTAGCCCCCGGGCGTGACCTTGTCGCGGCTTTGGCGGTAGCCGCCGCCCCACACCAGGCTGTGCACGCCGCCAAAGCGCACGCCGTGCTGCGCTTCCAGTTCCATCGTGTCCAGCCGTTCGATAAAGTTGAGCGGCTGGTTGCGCTCGGTATGGTCCAGCACCAGCTGCACGCGCAGGTCGGCGTCGCCGGACAGTTTGCGGGTGTAGCGGTTCACCAGGTTGGCGCCCGAGACGTAGATGTCGCGCGTGGCGGCCTGGCCGAGCGCGCCCTGGTAGGCGTTGCCCAGCATGGTGAAGCCGCCCTGCAGCACGTCCATGTCGGCGCGGAAGCCGGCCTGGCGCCGCCGCATGCCGGTGACCGTATTCACGCCGGCGGCCGAGGTGGTGGCGTCCACGTCCATGTAGCGCGCGTACAGCCGGTAGTGGGCACCGTTGTCCAGCTTGCCGCCATAGCGCAGCGTGCCGTCCCTTTCGTCCGCGCCGGCCGCCACGCTGGCCAGGCCGCCCTGCGTATCCTTGGCCGAGCGCGTGATGACGTTGATGACGCCGTTCACCGCATTCACGCCCCAGATGGTGGCGCCCGCGCCGCTGATGACCTCGATGCGTTCCACGTCCTCCATCACCACGTCCTGCGCGTCCCAGTACACGCCGGAGAACAGCGGCGTGTAGACGCTGCGGCCGTCGATCAGCACCAGCAGCTTGTTTTCGAAGGCGTTGTTGAAGCCGCGCGCGGTGACGGCATAGTTGCGCGCATCGATGCGCGCCACCTGCAGATTGGGCGCCAGGCGCAGCGCCTCGGGCAGGCTGCGCACGCCGCTGCGGCGCAGTTCGCTGCCGGTGATGATGAAGACCGAAGCGGCCGCGTTGCTCAGCTTTTCGTCCTGGCGCGACACGGAGGTGATGACGATATTGCTCAGCTGTTCAATGGACAGGTCGGCCAGGTCGCTGTCCGGCAAGGTTGCGGCATGGGCTGCCGGACCGGCCAGCAAGACGGGAAGCAGCAGGGAAAGCAGGGGCAGCGGCAAGCTTTGGGGGGCGCGTATGGTCATGGCCGGACTCTCCTGTGGCTGGTCTGAAAAGATTATAAACATTTCCCTCAGGCTCCCCCGTTAGATTTGCAGATTTGCAATTGTTCAGGACAGCGATTGGGGGCGGATGCAACAGTCGCCCCGCGTTAAGGACGCGTTAAGAAGCGCTTAGGACGGCCTTAGGCTGGCCGGAATTCAAGCATGTATGTATTGACCAGCCGCAAGTAGCTGGATAGACTCGCCCTGTTTACGTTTTATGGAGCCCCTTCATGGGCACTTGTTCGAGTGGTAGTTGTAGCCAGGCCCGCCCTGGCTCCGCCCCGGCAAGATAACGCAGGCTTCCCCTGCCGTCATCCTGCCCTGCGCGGATGATGGTGTCTTTCCCGCCCCGGAGCCGTTCCGGCGCAGGACTTTCCCCACACTGATTTGTTTGCATGCCCTGCCGGCCTGGCCGCGCGCGCACATGCCCATGCATGCCGGTGCGCCGCCGCTGGCCGCAGGCATGGCGGCCCGCGCGCTCCCGCGCAGGCTGGAACCCGGCTGCCCCGCGCAGCCCGTATCGGGATTGCTTATGGTTGAACTGTTCTTCCCCCGCCGCGCCGGCACGGCCGCCACCGTCGCAGCGTGGCGCGCATCCGGCCCCAACCGCTGGGACTGGGCCCTGCTGCCGCTGGTGCTGGCCGTGCTGGCCGCCGCCGGCTTCGGCGCCTCGCAGATGGCGCGCCCCTTCACGCTGGGCCAGCCCGCCGTGATCGCGCTGGACGCCGCCTGGCTGCCCTACTACCTGCTGCGCACCATGCTGCGCATGTTCATGGCGCTCGGCTGTTCGCTGCTGTTCGCCTTTGTGTTCGCGGCGGTGGCGGTCAAATCCCGCGCCGCCGAAAAAGTGCTGCTGCCGCTGCTCGACGTGCTGCAGTCGGTGCCGATTCTCGGCTTCCAGGCCGTCGCCATCGCGCCCTTCATCGCGCTATTCCCCGGCAATCTGCTGGGCGTGGAATGCGCCGCCGTATTCGCCATCTTCACCTCGCAGGCGTGGAACATGGCGTTCAGCCTGTACCAGTCCATGCGCAACGTGCCGGCCGAACTGAACGAGGCCGCGCGCGTGTTCTGCCTGTCCGGCTGGCAGCGCTTCTGGCGCCTGGAGCTGCCCTTCGCCATGCCCAACCTGCTGTGGAATATGATGATGTCCATGTCCGGCGGCTGGTTCTTCCTGGTGGCCGCCGAAGCCATCTCGGTGGCGGGCCAGGACATCAAGCTGCCCGGCATCGGCGCCTATATCGCGGTGGCGATTGAACAGGAAAACGGACGCGCCATCGCGCTCGCCATCGCCGCCATGCTGGCCGGGATCGTGCTGTACGACCAGCTGTTTTTCCGTCCCCTGCTGGCCTGGGCCGACAAGTTCCGCTTCGAAGATACCCAGGGCGACACGGCGCAGCGTTCCTGGCTGCTGGATTGGGGCCGCCGCAGCCGCTGGACGCGCAAGCTGACAGGCCAATTCTGGACCGCCATGCGCGGCACGCTGGGCTGGTTCGCCGCCGCGCCCGCAGGCGCGCGGCCGGCAGCCGCGCCGCCGGCGCTGCACGGGCCGCACGCATGGCTGCGCGCCCTGCTGGCCCGATACGGCGAACGCAGCTGGGATGCGGTCATCGTCCTGGCCGCGCTGCTGGCGGCGTGGCGGCTGCTGGTGTTCGTGCACGGCACGGTGGGCTGGGCCGAGGTGGCCCATGTGGGCGGGCTTGGTTTCATCACCCTGCTGCGCGTGATGGTGCTGATCGCGCTGGCGTCGCTGCTGTGGGTGCCGGTGGCGGTGTGGATAGGCCTGCGGCCGCGCTGGGCGCAAGGCGTACAGGCGGTGGCGCAGTTCCTGGCCGCCTTCCCGGTCAACCTGATGTTCCCGGTGGTGGTCTACCTGATGGTGGCGTTCAGGCTCCAGCCCAATATCTGGCTCAGTCCATTGATGGTGTTCGGCACGCAGTGGTACATCCTGTTCAACGTGGTGGCGGGCGCCTCCACCATACCGAACGAGCTGCGCCTGGCGGCGGACAACCTGGGCCTGAAAGGCTGGCTGAAATGGAAGCGCGTGTATCTGCCCGCCGTGTTCCCGGCCTATCTGACCGGCGCCATCACGGCCTGCGGCGGTTCGTGGAACGCCAGCATCGTGGCCGAATACGTCACCTGGGGCAAAACCACGCTGGCGGCCGATGGCCTGGGCAGCTACATCAAGCAGATGACCGACGCGGGCGACTTCCACCGCATCGCGCTCGGCGTGAGCGTCATGTGCATCTTCGTGATGCTGTTGAACCGATTCTTCTGGACCCGCATGTACCGGCTGGCCGAAAACCGTGGACTGTAAGGAGTAGAACATGGCTGAAAATATTCTGATGGAGCTGGCCGGCGTCGGCAAATCCTTCAACAAGGCGGACGGCGCGCCGCGCGTGATCCTGGACGGCGTGGACTTCTTGCTGCACAAGGGCGAGATCGTGGCCCTGCTCGGGAAATCCGGCTCCGGCAAGTCCACGCTGCTGCGCATCATGGCCGGGCTGATCGCGGCGGACAAGGGCCGCGCGGCCTATCGCGGCGCGCAGATCAACGGCCCGGCCGGCGGCGTGGCCATGGTGTTCCAGTCCTTTGCACTCTTCCCTTGGCTGACGGTGCAGCAGAACGTGGAGCTGGGCCTGGAGGCGCAGGGCGTGCCGCCCGCCGAGCGCGAACGGCGCGCGGACGAGATGCTGGAGCTGATAGGCCTGGCCGGCTTTGGCGGCGCGCTGCCGCGCGAGCTGTCCGGCGGCATGCGCCAGCGCGTGGGCATCGCGCGCGCGCTGGTGACCAACCCCGATGTGCTGCTGATGGACGAGGCCTTCTCGGCGCTGGACGTGCTGACCGGCGAAACGCTGCGCAACGATATCCTGGACCTGTGGGACAGCGGCCGCATTCCCACGCGCGGCATCCTGGTGGTGTCGCACAATATCGAGGAAGCGGTGATGATGTCGGATAGGATTGTGATCCTGTCCAGCGATCCGGGCCGCGTGCGGCACGAGATCGCCATCAATCTGCCGCGCCCGCGCAATGCGGATTCGCAGGAAGTGCGGGATTTGATCGACGAGGTGTATGGCTTGATGACGATGCGCGCGGCCGCTCCGCCGGATTACCGCTTGCCGGAGACGGATATCAGCCGCATCGAATCAGTGCTGGAGCTGGTCGCTGCTGCGCCGTTCGGCGGACGTGCGGATTTGCCGCAGCTGGCCGAGGAGACCGAGCTGCCGGACGAGGAGCTGTTCCCGACCTGCGAGGCGCTGGCCATGCTGGATCTGGCCGTGGTGGAGAAAGGCGATATCACGCTCACCGCGCTGGGCCAGCGCTACGCGGCGGCGGACCAGCAGCAGCGCCAGGAGCTGTTCGGCCAGCAGCTGCTCAGGCACGTGCCGCTGGCTGCGCGCATCCATGCGCAGCTGGCGCAGGCGGATGGGGGGTCGGTGGCGGAGGAGCCTTTCATTGAGCTGCTGGAGGCGATGCTGGAGGCGGAACAGGCTAAGCGCACGCTGGAGATTGCTGTGGAGTGGGGGCGGTATGGGGAGGTTTATGAGTATGATTTTCATACGCGGAGGCTGACATTGCCGGAGCGGAGCTCGCTTTAAAGGCGAAGTCAAAAGCAACTGCAGAATGGGCGATTCGGAGAGCCTCCGCGCCCCTTAGGGCGCGAAGTCTTCGAATCCCACCCTCTCCGTCCAAACAAATAAAAACGGGCTCCCGCAGGGGAGCCCGTTTTTATTTGTTTCTGGCGGAGAGGGTGGGATTCGAACCCACGGTAGGGTCGCCCCTACGCTTGATTTCGAGTCAAGTACATTCGACCACTCTGCCACCTCTCCTGGTCTCGCACTTTCGCGAAGGCTGGATTATAGGTGCCCGCGCGGGAAATAGATAGCCCCTCAGCCAACTTTCCACGCGTCGTATCCGTACACCCAGTCCGCGTTGCCGCCTTCGCGCAGCCAGTTGTTGCCGCGCGAGCCGAGTTGGATCTTGGAGGTGCGTTCGATGCGCAGTTCTTCGAAGCTGCGCAGCGCGGCGGGAATGCCGCCGGCTTGCGTCACGCCGCGCAGAACCCGCGCCAGCACCACGCCGTCTTCGATGGCCATGCCGGCGCCTTGCGCCATGAAGGGCATCATGGGATGCGCGGCGTCGCCCAGCACCACCATGTGGCCGCTGGCCCAGGCGGGCAGCGGGTCGCGTTCGTAGAGCGCGGTCTTGAGCACTTCGTCGCAGGCGTCCAGCAAGGCGCGCGCGTCCGGGTGGAAGCCGGCGTAGCTGTCGCGCAGTTCCTGTACGCTGCCTTGCGTGGTCCAGGATTCGAGGTGCCAGCTTTCCTGCGCGGTGGTGGCGAAGATGAAGATGTCTTTGCCGGCGTTGAGCGGGAAGGTGACGATCTGGCTTTCCGGCGTCGGTCCCCACCATTTGGTGAACGCTTGCAGGTTGGGGACGCCGGCCAGGCTTGCGGCGGGAACCACGGCGCGGTAGGCGACCACGCCGGTGAAGCGCGGACGCTCCTGGCCGAACATGGCGCTGCGTACTGCGGAGTGGATGCCGTCGGCGCCGACCAGCAGGTCCAGCTTGTGAGTGCTGCCGTCGTCAAAGGAGACGGTGGCGCCCTGCTCTTCGGCCTGGATTTGCTCCACGTGCTTGCCGAACAGGACGCGCTCGGCCGGAAAGGCGGCGGCCAGCGCGGCCAGCAGGTCGGCACGGTGGATGGTCAGTTGCGGGGCACCGTATTTTTGTTCGGCGGTGTCGCCCATTTCGAGGCGGGAGGTTTCTTCGCCGCTGTCCCAGGTGCGGCTGATGCGGTGCGTGGGACGCGCGGCGGTGCGGCGCACGGCTTCGGCCACGCCGGCGCCCAGGCCGTCCAGCGCGCGCACCGCGTTGGGGGTGAGGTTGATGTCGGCGCCGACGCGCAGGAATTGCTTGGTGTGTTCAAAGACCACGACGTCGTGGCCCATTTCGCGCAGTGCGATGGCGGCGGCCAGGCCGCCTATGCCGGCACCGGCGATGCCGATTTTCAGTTTGCTCATGGTGTTGTCTCCACTAGGGTTGCAAGGTGGTTTGACTATAGCAACGCTGTTTTTCCTTGTGCGATTTTTGTTCAATGTGTTCAAATATGAACATGTTGAGGAGGAATTATGGCGGATGGGGATGGCTCGGTGTCGCGTGCGTTCAGGCTGCTGGCTTTTGTGGCCGGGGGCGGGTCGACGGGGAATTTGAGCGCGCTGGCGCGGGAGGTGGGGATTAACCGCATCACGGCGGCGCGCTTGCTGGCGACGCTGGAGGCGGAGGGGGTGCTGGAGGCGCTGCCGCAGGGCGGTCACCGGATAGGCGTGCGCTTTTTGGGGCTGGCGGCCGATGCGCTGGGACAGGATGATTTGATCGGCCATGGCCGGCGCCTGGTTGCACTGTTGAGCAAGCAGGTGCGCTGGTCGGGTTATATGGTGGAGCTGGACGGGCCGTTTGCGGTGTATCTGGTGAAGGAGGTGCCGCAGACGCCGCTGGTGAGCAATATCCGGCCGGGGAGCAGGTTGCCGGCGTATTTGATCGCGCCGGGACGCGTGCTGATGGCGCGCTTGCCGAGGGAGACCTGGCGCGGGCTTTATGATGCGGCGCAGGGGGATCCGAGGGCGGGACGATTTTCGTTTGAGGAGGTGGAGGCTTTGCTGCTGGATGCGGGGCAGCGGGATTGCTGCTGGAGCTTGGGGAAGTTTGAACAGGGGATTGATGCTTGCGCGGCGCCGGTGTTTGATGCGGCTGGGGAGGCGGTGGCGGCGATTAGTGTGGCGGGGGCGAGTTATTTGCTGGCCAGCGATCCGGGGCAGAAGGTGGCGATTGAGGCGGCGGTTATTGAGACTGCGCGGCGGCTGTCGGGGGTGTTGGGGGCGTAGCTGGCTTTTACGGCGCACTGCAAAATGGGCGATTCGGAGAGACTTCGCGCCCCTTAGGGCGCGAAGTCTTCGAATCCCACCCTTTCCGTCCAAACAAATAAAAAAGGGCTCCCGCAGGGGAGCCCGTTTTTATTTGTTTTGGCGGAGAGGGTGGGATTCGAACCCACGGTAGGGTCGCCCCTACGCTTGATTTCGAGTCAAGTACATTCGACCACTCTGCCACCTCTCCTGGTGACGCATTTCCTGCAGCAGCTTGTTTGTGGCGGAGAGGGTGGGATTCGAACCCACGGTAGGGTCGCCCCTACGCTTGATTTCGAGTCAAGTACATTCGACCACTCTGCCACCTCTCCGTTTTCCCACATGCTGCTGCGAGAAGGCAAGATTATAGCAGGCCTTCGCAGAAAGGGAAGGCTTATTTATGCCTTGAGGTGAGTTATTCCGCCCATGTAGGGACGCAGCACTTCCGGCACTTCCACCGAACCATCGGCTTGCTGGTAGTTTTCCAGCACGGCGACCAGGGTGCGGCCCACCGCCAGGCCGGAGCCGTTCAGGGTGTGCAGCAGCTCGGGCTTGCCTTGGGCGTTGCGGAAACGGGCCTGCATACGGCGCGCCTGGAAGGCTTCGCAGTTGGACAGGGACGAGATCTCGCGGTAGGTGTTCTGCGCCGGCAGCCACACTTCCAGGTCGTAGGTCTTGGTGGCGCCGAAGCCCATGTCGCCGGTGCACAGCGACATGACGCGGTACGGCAGGCCAAGGTCCTTCAGGATGCGCTCGGCGTGGCCGACCATTTCTTCCAGCACGTCATACGAGGTGTCCGGATGCACGACCTGGACCAGTTCCACTTTGTCGAACTGGTGCTGGCGTATCATGCCGCGCGTGTCGCGGCCGTAGCTGCCGGCTTCGGAGCGGAAGCATGGGGTGTGCGCGGTCATCTTCAACGGCAGCGCGTCGGCCGCCAGGATTTCGTCGCGCACGATGTTGGTCAGCGATACTTCCGAGGTCGGGATCAGGTAGAAGGTCTCGCCCTCGCCTTCCGCGCCGCCCTTCTTCACCGAGAACAGGTCGGCTTCGAATTTCGGCAGCTGGCCGGTGCCGCGCAGGGAATCGGCATTGACCATATAGGGCGTGTAGCATTCGGTGTAGCCGTGCTCGCCGGTGTGCGTGTTCAGCATGTACTGCGCCAGCGCGCGGTGCAGGCGGGCGATGCCGCCCTTCATGACGGAGAAGCGCGAGCCGGTCAGCTTGGTGGCGGTGTCGAAGTCCAGGCCCAGGGCCGCGCCCACGTCGACGTGGTCTTTGACTTCAAACTCGAAGGCACGCGGCGTGCCGACTTTGCGCACTTCCACGTTGCCGCTTTCGTCCTTGCCGACAGGGACCGATTCGTGCGGCAGGTTGGGCACCGCCTGCATGAAGTCGCCCATCTGCGCCTGCACGGCCGACAAAGCTTGTTCATTGTTCTTCAGCTCATCGCCCAGGCCGGCCACTTCCGCCATCACGGCGGTGGTGTCTTCCCCTTTGCCTTTGAGCATACCGATCTGCTTGGACAGCGAGTTGCGCTTGCTCTGCAGTTCTTCGGTGCGCATCTGGATCGCTTTGCGTTCCGCTTCGAGGGCGTTGAAACCGGCCACGTCCAGCTGGAACTTGCGCGTCGCCAGGCGGGCTGCGACGGTGTCAATATCTTTACGGAGAAGTTGGATGTCTATCATGGGAGTTGCCGCTAGGTCGGAAAGACAGCAATTGTACCAAGACGACGCCACTTCTTTCGAGTTTTCAGCCCTCCGGCCTGCTGCTCCTTAAAAACCGCCCCGTTTCAGATCAGGGCGGCTTTCTCTGCCGCGGTCAGGCGCTTGGCGGCTACGACGACGACGGGCATCTTGGCAGGCGCAGCGGCCACGGTGGCGACGGCGGCGGCAGGCACTTCGATCACGGGCGCGCTGGCGGTAGCGTAGCTGGTGACAACGGCCAGCGAAGCGGCGGCGACGAAGATGATTTCCATGTTTTTCAGTACGTTCATTTTAAGCTCCTCAGGTGGTTGGGACTACGTTGTGTGCTGCGATGGTTGTACTGTACCTAAAGGCTCCCCGCCCTTCCATCGGCGTGCGATGAAGCGCAAAAAACGGGGAATGAAACGCAGAAATCGAGGAAAAACAGCGCCGGGCCAAGCACGAAGCGGACTGAGCCGCATTCGGGGTCAGACCCCGAATGCGGCTCAGTCCGCTTCGCATATCGCTTCGTGTGTTCCGCAGGGACTATCAGGCGTTTTGCGGGAACAGGGCGCGGCGGGTTTCTTCGTCGAAGTCCTGCTTCAGCGTGACCTTGTCTTTCAGCGCCAGCGCGCGCGTTACTGCCGGACGGGCCGAGATTTCGGCCATCAGGCGCTGCAGGTTCGGGTAGTCGCTCAGGCCCTTTTCGCCCAGGATGTAGCCGGCGAAGTTGGCCCAGCCCCACAACGCCATGTCGGCGATGGTGTATTCGTCGCCGGCCAGGTATTTGCTCGCGCCCAGGCGCTGGTCCAGCACGCGGTAGTGGCGTTCCACTTCTTTCAGATAGCGGTTCTGCGCATAGGCCAGCTTTTCCGGGGCGTGGTGCAGGAAGTGCACGGCCTGGCCGGAGAACGGCGACAGGCCGGTGGCGATGAACATCAGCCAGGACAGCATGGAGGCGTGGCCGGCGGCGGTCGACGGCAGGAATTTGCCGTGCTTGGCGGCCAGGTGCAGCAGGATGGCATGCGAGTCGAACACGATCACGCCGTTGTCGTCCAGGGCCGGCACTTTGCCGTTCGGGTTGATGCCCAGGAAGGCGGCCTGGTGCTGCTCGCCCTTGAAGGTGTCCACCGCGATCAGCTCGAACGGCAGTTGCAGTTCCTCCAGCAGCAGCGCTGCCTTCATGGGGTTGGGCGAGGTGTGGAAGTAGAATTTCAACATGTTCGTTTCCTTTGGATGGGTTAGTGCATGCATGGTAGCGGCCGGAAGCGGCCATGCCGTACAATCTGGACGATGAACACATTCGATAAAATTGCACATGTTGTCTGAGGACGAACTGGCGCTGCTGGACGCCATCCGCAGCAGCGGCAGCCTGTCGCGCGCGGCGGCGCGGCTGGGCAAGGCGCCGTCCACGGTGTCGCACCAGGCGCGCCAGCTGGAATCGCGCTTCGACGCCCTGCTGTTCGACCGCCGCCGCTATCGCCTGCAGCTCACGCCCGCCGGGCAGCTGCTGGCCGACGAGGCCGAGCGCCTGATGCGCGACGCGGCGCGCATGGCGCAGCGCGTGCGCCAGGTGGCCAACGGCTGGGAGGACAGACTGTGGATCGTCACCGACGAGCTGTTTGAATTCGACCTGCTGGCGCCGCTGGTGGCGGACTTCGACGCCTTGCAGTCCGGCGTGAGCCTGCGCTTCAGCAGCGAGGTGCTGGGCGGTACATGGGAGGCGCTGCGCGACGGCCGCGCCAGCGTGATCGTCGGCGCCACCAACGAGCCGCCGGCGATACCGGAGCTGCGCTGGTTCGAGCTGGGCACGATGGAGTGGGTGTTCGCGGTGGCGCCGGACCATCCGCTGGCGCGCGCCACGGCGCCGCTGCAGCGCGACGAGATCGCCGCCCACCGCGCCGTGGTGGTGGCCGATTCGGCGCGCGTCAGCGGGAGCCGGGCTTACGGCACCGTGGGCGGCCAGGCGGCGCTGGCGGTGCCGAGCATGCGCGCCAAGGCGCTGGCCCAGCGCCAGGGACTGGGCGTGGGCTGGCTGCCGCGCCAGCGCGTGTCGGCGCTGCTGGCGCGCGGCGAACTGGTGGAGAAAGCCACCGCCAATCCGCGCGAGCCCAATGTGCTGTATGTGGCCTGGCGCGGCAGCAGCGAGGGGCGCGCGCTGGCGTGGTGGCTGGAGCGCCTGCGCGAGCCCATGCTAAAGCAGCGCTTGCTGGCAGGCGGCAGGCCTTATGACTAGGGGCCGGGCGTAGCCAATATATAGTCATCCATGTATGATTGGACAATTGATTACTGCTAGCGCTCCATGCCAACGTCCATCATCGCCATCGAAGAAAAACAGAGCAGTGGCGAGAGCTCGAACGACATTGCAAACCATATCGCGGAGGCCATCGCGGCGCGCAAGCTGCCGCCGGGGACCAAGCTGCGCGAGGAGGCCTTGTCGCGCCTGTACTCGGTCAGCCGCACCAAGATCCGCGCCGCGCTGCTCATCCTGTCCAAGGACAAGCTGATCCAGATGGTGCCGGACAAGGGCGCCTTCGTGAGCCAGCCGAGCGAGAAGGAGTCGCGCGATATTTTCGCGGCGCGGCGCATCCTGGAGGCGGCGCTGGCCAGGGAGTTCGTGGCCAAGGCCGGCGCGGCGGATTACAAGATGCTGGCGCGGCACCTGGAGCTGGAGCGCAAGGCGCTGGGCGACCACAAGGTGCGCTCGCAGCTGCTGGGCGATTTCCATGTGCTGCTGGCGGAGGTGGTGGGCAACCAGGTGCTGCATGAGATGCTGAGCGAACTGGTGGCACGCAGCTCGCTCATCACCATGCTGTACCAGTCGGACCGCGACGCGGTGTGCTCGTCGAACGAGCATGAGGAATTCTTGAATGCGGCCAAGGCGGGCGACGCCGACCTGGCCGCCAGGCTGATGCTGGAGCACCTGCTGCACGTGGAGGGCGCGCTGCGCTTCGACTCGAGCGGCCCCGCGCCGGACAAGGATCTCGTAGCGGCGCTGCTAAAGTAGCGGCGGGTTACGCTACGCTCGGCGCGCCCCGCTAACCCGCCCTACGCAGCCCGACGCCCGCAGCCCTTTGCCCGCGTAGGGCGGGTTAGGCGCAGCCGTAACCCGCCGTCCCGGCTATGCCGCCTTGCGCGTTCCGGTGACCAGCGCCAGCTCGCGCGCCAGCGTGTTGTGGCGCTCTATCACGATCGGCAGGTCCACCGTCTGCAGCAGGCCGTCCCGCACCACCACCCTGCCGTTGATAACGCTGTGCGTCACATTGGACGGCGTGCAGAACACCAGCGCCGCCACCGGGTCATGCAGCGCGCCGGCAAAGCCGATCTGGTCCAGCCTGAAGGTGATGATGTCGGCCGCCATGCCCGGCTTGAGCGCGCCGATATCGTCCCGGTTGAGCACCTTGGCGCCGCCCAGCGTGGCCAGTTCCAGCGCCTGGCGCGCGGTCATCGCGTCCGGGCCGAAGCCCACGCGCTGCAGCAGCATGGCTTGCCGCACTTCGCCCAGCATGTGGCCAGCGTCGTTGGACGCGCAGCCGTCCACGCCCAGCCCCACCGGCACGCCCGCGTCCACCATCTTGCGTATCGGCGCGATGCCCGACGCGAGCCGCATATTCGAGCACGGACAATGCGCGATGCCGGTGCCGGTCTTGGCGAACAGGTAGACTCCGTCGTCGTCCAGCTGCACGCAGTGCGCGTGCCACACGTCATGCCCCACCCAGCCGCAATCCTCGGCGTATTCGGCGGGCGTCATATTGAATTTCTCGCGGCTGTAGGCGATGTCGTTCACGTTCTCGGCCAGGTGCGTGTGCAGCGACACGCCGTAGCTGCGCGCCATCGCGGCCGCCTCCTTCATCAAGTCGCGCGACACCGAAAACGGCGAGCACGGCGCCACCACGATGCGCTGCATGGCGTAGCGGCCCGCGTCATGATAAGTCTCGATCAGGCGCTGCGTATCCTTGAGGATGGCGCCCTCCTCCTCCACCACGCGGTCCGGCGGCAGGCCGCCCTTGGACTGGCCCACGCTCATGGAGCCGCGCGCGGCGTGGAAGCGCATGCCTATCTTGCGCGCGGCCTCGATGCTGTCGTCCAGGCGGCAGCCGTTGGGGTAGATGTAGAGGTGGTCGCTGCTGGTGGTGCAGCCCGACAGCATCAGCTCCGACATGGCCGTCAGCGTGGACACGTGCACCATCTCGCCGGTGAGGTTGGCCCAGATTGGATACAGATTGGTGAGCCAGTTGAACAACTCGCCGTTCTGCGCGGACGGGATCACGCGCGTCAGGCTCTGGTACATGTGATGGTGGGTGTTCACCAGCCCGGGCATGACGAGCTGGCCGGTGGCGTCGATCACCTCGTCGGCGTGCTGCGGCAGGTCGGCCGTGAAGCCCACCTGCTCGATCACATTGTCCCGCACGAACACGGCGCCGTTGTCGATCTCGCGGCGCTGCTCGTCCATGGTCACCACCACGCGCGCATTTTTGATCAAGAGAGTTTTAGTCATTTTCAGGTCCATAGGAATGATTAAACACTGCGGAAACAATGCGCGGGCACTGCGGAAACAATGTCAAAAACCGCGCCGGGTGGTCGTCACCGGCGCGGGGCTTTACTGCGGGGAGGCGGCCAGGAAGTTAAGCCGCCTCAAGCTTTTTTACCAGCATGGGCTGGGGCACTTCCTCCTCGTCGTCATCGCTCGCTTCGACCGGGCGCTCCGGCAGGATCAGGTTCAGCGCCACGGCCACGATGGCGGCGGTGCTGATGCCGGAGCCGAAGATCTCGTGCACAAAGGCGGGCAGCTTGGCCAGCAGCTCCGGCCGCACGCTGACGGCCAGGCCGCAGCCGATGGAGACGGCGATGATAATGCCGGTGCGCTTGCTGTGCTCAACTTTGCTCAGCATCTGCACGCCGGCGGCGATAATCATGGCGAACATCATCAGGCCCGCGCCGCCCAGCACCGGCTGCGGGATAGTGACCACCATGGCGCCCAGCACCGGGAACAGGCCGGCCAGCGCCAGCATCACGCCTGTCAGCGCCACCACGTGGCGGCTGGCCACGCCGGTCAGCGAGATCACGCCCACGTTCTGCGCAAAGGTCGACACCGGCGGGCTGCCCAGCATGGCCACGCAGGCCGAGCCCACGCCGTCGCACAGCACGCCGCGCGCCAGCGTCTTGCCGCGCATCTTGGTGTTGGTGGCCGAGCCCAGCGCCATGAAGGTGCCGGTGGTTTCCACCATGGTGACCACGTAGGCCACGCCCATGGCGACGATGCCGCTGATGGGGAAGGTCATGCCGTGCGCGAAGGGCTGCGGCAGCGAGAATGCAGCGGCTTTCTGCACCGACGAAAAATCCACCAGGCCCATGGCCACGCACAGCAGGTAGCCGACGAACATGCCCAGCACCACGGCGGCGGCCGAGAAGATGCCTTTGCCGTACTGCACCAGCGCGATCACCGTCACCAGCACGAACAGCGCGATGCCGAGGTTGACCGGGTCGCCGTAATGCGCGCCCGAACCCTTTCCGCCGGCGGCCCAGTCGATGGCGACCGGCACCAGCGACAAACCTATCATGGTGACCACCACGGCGGTCACGGCGTGCGGGAACAGCTTGCGGATCTGCGGCATGAAGCAGGAGCCGATAATCATCACCGCCGAACCGGCCAGCGAGGAGCCGAGGATGCCGGGCACGCCGTGTTCCAGGCCGATGCTGATGGCCGCGCCGACGAAGGCGAAGCTGGTGCCCATGACGCAAGGCAAGCGGATGCCGATCGGGCCGACGCCCTTGCACTGGATGATGGTGACGATGCCCGAGCCGAGCAGCGCGGCGTTGATCAGCGCCACGATCTGGTCGGCTGGCAGTTTGAGGACGGCGCCCACCACCAGCGGCACGGCGATGATGCCGCCCAGCGCGGCGAGCATGTGCTGGGCGGCCAGCAGGGTGGTGGTGATGAGGGGTGGACGGTCGTCCACTTGGAATAGCAGCTTGTTCATGTGTGTCTCCATCAATGATGTTGTGTCGTGAACTACTTGTTCCGGTGCTATCCGGCATGCCCCACCGCGCAGATCGTGGCGTCTGTTTTTATCGTGGCGAGGTCGTACTTACTGTGGCGGGGTGGCGGGCTGGACAGCCGCGCCACTGGGGATGCTTACACGCTGCTCTGCGGCCGCGTTTCATGCAATCGATGATGCCCACTGCCCAAAAAGTTGTCAACCGATTTTGTATACAATCTATGCATACCGCAAATATCGTATTGCAAAAACCACAAGCGGGGTCAGTTCTCTCATCGCGTCATTTATGGCAGGATGGTAGAACTGACCCCGACTGTTTGGTCCGCTTATTGTGAAGGATATTGCATGACATTTGCCTGTGGCTGCCGTTTGATGGAGGTGCATGACGCCGTGCAGGAGGCGGTGGTGCCGCTGGCCCTGCTCTACCCGGCTGAGGGAACGGAGGCGCTGGCGCATTTCGGGCCGTATGGCCTGGAGGTGGCGCGCGATGCGCCGCCGGCGGCGGGCGCTTGGCCGCTGGTGGTGCTGTCGCACGGGAATTCGGGCACGCCCTGGGCTTACCGGCAGCTGGCCAGGCATTTGGTGCTGGCGGGCTTTGTGGTGGCGCTGCCTTCCCATACCGGCAATACGCGCCTGGACAACTCGCTGGCAGGCACCGCCGCCAACCTGGCGAACCGGCCGCGCCATATCTCCTTGTGCATCGATGCGGCCTTGGCCGACAGCCATGTCGGCGCGCATATTGCGCCCGGCGGGGTGGCGCTGATCGGTCATTCCATCGGCGCTTATACGGCGCTGGCGGCGGCAGGCGGACAGCCCTGGACCGGACCGCACGAGAGCAAGGGCGCGCCGCCCTCCCCGGTTCCGGTGCAGCCGGACGCGCGCGTGCGCGCGCTGGTGCTGCTGAATCCGGCGACCTTCTGGTTCCCGGAAGGCTCCCTGGCGCAGGTGCGCGTTCCCATCCTGATACGCACCGGGGAGAAGGACGACATCACGCCCATCTCGCACGCGCACAGCATCATCAACGGCGTGCCGGATGCGGCGCTGGTGGAGCATGTGGATGTCCCCGGCGGAGGCCACTTCGCCTTCATGAGCAAGTTTCCGCCGGAGATGACGCGGCCGAATTTCAAGCCTTCGCAGGACCCGCCGGGCTTCGACCGCGAGACGGTCCAGCCCGCGCTGTTTGCCGACCTTGCCGCTTTCCTGCGCCGCACGCTGCCAGCAGCCTGACGCTGCTCGCGGCGGCGCTTATTGGACCTGCAGCTGCCGGCCGTGGCCGCCGACCTTTTTCGGCAGCGTCAGTTCCAGCACACCGTTCTTGCAGCTGGCACTGGCTTTCTGGTCGTCCACTTCCTGCGGCAGCGTGAAGCTGCGGTATTGTTCGCCGTGGAAACGCTCGCTGCGCACCATGGTGCCAGGGTGCGGTGTTTGCGGCTGGGCCTGGTCGTGCTTGGCGCGGATGGTGACCGTGTGGCCGTCGATCGACACATTGATGTCCTGCTTTTCATAACCGGGCATTTCCGCCCTGACCGTGTAGGCCTGGTCGGTCTCGGACACGTCCATGCGCATGGTGCGCGCCTGCTCGGCCATGCCGTAGGGACGATCGAACTCGTCGAGGAAGCGCTCGATGTCGCGGAATGGATCGAAGCGGGCGATGTCGCCGAAGGGGCTGAAACGGGTGAGATTGCTAGCCATGATTTCCTCCCATATCAACTGGTGCTAATGCATTCAGCATAGCACCGGCCCGGGAGACGTCTACCAGACGCTTCAATCGTGCGGCCGTATCAGCCCTTGCGCGCCTCGTCGTCCAGGCTGCGCAGGAAGGCCAGCTTGTCGGCGATCTTGCTTTCCAGGCCGCGCGGCACGGGCTGGTACCAGCCGGGCTCGGCCATGCCGTCCGGCAGATAGGTTTCGCCGGCCGCGTAGGCGTGCGGCTCGTCGTGGGCGTAGCGGTATTCGTGGCCGTAGCCCAGCTCTTTCATCAGCTTGGTCGGCGCGTTGCGCAGGTGCACCGGGACTTCGCGCGACTTGTCGCGCTTGACGAAGGCCATGGCCTGGTTGAAGGCGTTGTAGCCGGCGTTGCTCTTGGCCGCGATGGCCAGGTAGATCACGGCCTGGCCCAGCGCCAGTTCGCCTTCCGGCGAACCCAGCCGTTCATAGGTGGCGGCCGCGTCGTTGGCCATGGTGAGCGCGCGCGGGTCGGCCAGGCCGATGTCTTCCCAGGCCATGCGCACGATGCGGCGCGACAAGTAGCGCGGGTCCGCGCCGCCGTCTATCATGCGGCAGAACCAGTACAGCGCGCCGTCCGGATTGGAGCCGCGCACGGATTTGTGCAGCGCCGAGATCTGGTCGTAGAAGTTGTCGCCGCCCTTGTCGAAGCGGCGCGCGTTCAGGGTCATGGCATTTTCCACGAACTTGGCGTCGATCTTCTGCACGCCAGACGAGGCGGCGGCGTTGTCGGCCTGCTCCAGCAGGTTCAGGAAGCGGCGCGCGTCGCCGTCCGCGTAGCCGACCAGGGTGTCGGCGGCCGCGTCGTCGAACTGCAGGTGCGGCAAGGCTTCCTTCTGCGCCTTGGCCAGCAGCTCGCGCATTTCCTCGTCGCTGAGCGACTTCAGCACGTAGACCTGGGCGCGCGACAGCAAGGCCGAGTTCACTTCAAAGCTGGGGTTCTCGGTGGTGGCGCCGATAAAGGTGACCAGGCCGGATTCGACGAAGGGCAGCAAGGCGTCCTGCTGCGATTTGTTGAAGCGGTGGATCTCGTCCACGAACAGCAGGGTGTGCTTGCCGTGCCGGTCCAGGTTCTGCTGGGCCTGCTCCATGGCGGCGCGGATGTCTTTCACGCCAGCAAACACGGCGGACAGGGCGATGAACTCGGCGTCGAAGGCGTTGGCGGTCAGGCGCGCCAGCGTGGTCTTGCCCACGCCGGGCGGCCCCCACAGGATCATGGAATGCGGCTTGCCGGCCTGGAAGGCCAGGCGCAGCGGCTTGCCCTCGCCCAGCAGATGCTGCTGGCCGATGACTTCGTCCATGGTTTTAGGACGCAGGGCTTCGGCCAGGGGCGCGCGGGGTTCGGTTTTGAAAAGATCGTCCATCATGCTTTACTGTAGCGGCGGCGGTGCGCGCAGCGTTTGCGCGCGCGCAAAGCCCTTGCGCATTTTCTTCATTATTGCTGAGAAATTTCCACGCCCTTGGGCATCACGAACTTGTAGTGCGCGGCGCCCACTTGCGGGTTTTTCTCGAACTTGCTGAAGCTCAGCACGGACATGGAGCCGAAGTTGTCCTTCAGCTCCATCGCTTCCGGCGTGCCGTTGCGCAGGCCAATGGTGATCTGTTCAAAAGTGGAGTCCGGCGTTTTCGGCACCGCTTTCAGCCATTCCAGGCCGTCGCGCGCGCCCGCTTCGGACAGCGTGAAGTTCTTTTCCAGGTCGTTGCTGCCGAACAGGATGGCGGCCGGCGACGAGCCCAGCGCGTTGCCCAGCTTCTTCACGGTGACCTGGTTCAGGTCCTTGTCGTAGATGTAGAGCTGTTCGCCGTCGGCCTGCAGCAGCTGGTCGTAGGGCTTGAGATAGGTCCAGATGAACTTGCCGGGACGCGCGAATTCAAAGGTGCCGCTGGCCGTGTTGGAGCTCTTGCCGCCCTTCACCTGGCGCTGCGTGAACTCGCCGCGCGCCGACTTGGTGCTGCTGACGAAGCTCTTGAACTGCTCCAGCGCGGCGGCCTGGGCGGCGCCGGCCAGCAGCAGCGAGGCTGCGAAGACGGCGATCATTTTCAGTTGGGTCATGCTGTGTCCTTTTATTCTGCGCTGGCGGCCGGCACCAGGATGTCGCGGTTGCCGTTCGACTGCATGGGCGATACCACGCCGCTCTGTTCCATCTGCTCCAGCAGGCGCGCCGCGCGGTTGTAGCCGATGCGCAAATGGCGCTGCACCAGCGAGATCGAGGCGCGGCGGTTTTTCAACACCACCTGCACCGCCTGGTCGTACATCGGGTCGGCTTCGCCGCCGCCCTCGCCGCCCGCCGCGCCGCCTTCCGCGCCGCCCTCGCCTTCCAGCGTGCCGCCTTCGAGGATGCCTTCAATATAGTTCGGCTCGCCCTGCTGTTTCAAATGCTTGACCACGCGGTGCACTTCCTCGTCCGACACGAAGGCGCCGTGCACGCGCACCGGCAGGCCGGTGCCCGGCGGCATGTAAAGCATGTCGCCCATGCCCAGCAGCGCTTCCGCGCCCATCTGGTCCAGAATGGTGCGCGAGTCGATCTTGGACGACACCTGGAAAGCAATACGTGTCGGGATATTGGCCTTGATCAGGCCGGTAATCACGTCCACAGATGGGCGCTGCGTGGCCAAAATCAAGTGCAGGCCGGCCGCGCGCGCTTTCTGCGCGATACGGGCGATCAGTTCTTCCACCTTCTTGCCGACCACCATCATCAGGTCGGCCAGCTCGTCGATGATGATGACGATGGTGGGCAGCTTCTCCAGCGGCTCGGGCGAATCCGGCGTAATGCTGAAAGGATTCGGGATGTGCTCCTCGCGCTTGGCCGCCTCGGCGATCTTGGCGTTGTAGCCGGCCAGGTTGCGCACGCCCAGCTTGGACATCAGCTTGTAGCGGCGCTCCATCTCGTTCACGGCCCAGTTCAGCGCGTGGCCGGCCTGGCGCATATCGGTCACCACCGGCGCCAGCAGGTGCGGAATGCCTTCGTAGACCGACATCTCCAGCATCTTCGGGTCGATCAGTATCATGCGCACGTCGGCCGGGTCGGACTTGTACAGCAGCGACAGGATGGTGGCGTTGATGCCCACCGACTTGCCGGAACCGGTGGTACCGGCCACCAGCAAGTGCGGCATCTTGGCCAGGTCGGCCACCACCGGCTTGCCGGCGATGTCCTTGCCCAGCGCCACCGTCAGCGGCGAGGCGTTGTCGTGGTAGACCTTGGAGCCGACGATCTCGCTCAGGCGCACAATCTGGCGCTTGGGATTGGGCAGCTCCAGCGCCATGTAGTTCTTGCCCGGAATGGTTTCCACCACCCGGATGGAGGTGAGCGACAGCGAACGCGCCAGGTCGCGCGCCAGGTTCACGATCTGCGAACCCTTCACGCCCGTGGCCGGCTCGATTTCGTAGCGCGTCACCACCGGGCCGGGGTAAGCGGCCACCACGCGCGCTTCCACGCCGAAGTCCGACAGCTTCTTCTCTATCAGGCGGCTGGTGAATTCCAGCGTTTCCACCGCCACGGTTTCCTGCGTCTGCGGCGCGTCGTCCAGCAGCGACAGCGGCGGCAGGTCGCCCGGGCGGGAGTCCTGGAACAGCGCGCCCTGGCGCTCCTTGACGGCGCGCTCGGACGGCACCACCGACGTCACCTGCTGCTCTATCTTCACCGCCACCGGCGCGGCGAACTTCTCCGGCGCCACGGTGGGCTGCGGCCGGGAGGCGTCGCCGTCGTAGGCGTCCGCGCCCATGGCGCCGGCCAGGCCGGCCGCCGGGGTTGGGGCCTTGAATGATGGTTGCGATGGCGCGGCGTCCATGCGCGGCTCGGCGCGCACCGGTTTTTCCACGTGTTTCTCGATATGCTTGGCGCGCTCGCTGACCACCACTTCCTCGCGCAGCACGGTGGCGCGCTCGCCCTGGCGGCGGTCTTCGCGGTCCTGGTAGCGGTGCATCACCCACTCGCCGCAGTCCTCGATAAAGCCGCCGATGCGCTCGGCCACGGCCAGCCAGGACACATGGAAGAACAGGCTGAAGCCCAGCCCGAACAGCAACAGCATCAGCAAGGTGGCGCCGGTAAAGCCCAGGCCGACGTGCGCGCCGTGGCCGATCACCTTGCCCAGCACGCCGCCAGGCGCCAGCGGCAGCGGCATCTTGAGCGTATACATGCGCAGGAATTCCAGGCCCAGGCTGCCCACCAGCAGGAAGGCGAAGCCGATCACGCGTATCAGCCCTTCGTGGCGGTGCTCGTCGTCCTCCTCTTCCTTGGTGAGGAATCTGCGGGTCAGGCGGCGGTAGCCGCTCCACACCGCGCGCAGCAGCCACACGCACCACCACCAGGCCGACAGGCCGAAGATGTAAAGCATCAGGTCGCTCATCCACGCGCCTGCGCGGCCGCCCAGGTTGTACACCTTGGGCACCACATTGGAATGGGACCAGCCCGGGTCGGCCTTGTTGTAGCTGGCCATAATGAGCAGAAAGTACAGCGCCAGCGCCGCCAGCGCGAACCAGCGCGCCTCCGACAGCAACCGCACCAGCCGGTTCGGCAGCGGCTGGCGTTCGGTCGGCGTGCGGGTGTAGCTTATCGGCTGCTGCTTGGTCGGCTGCTGTTTTGCCGGGGGCTGCTTTGCAGGCTGTTCTCTCGTTTTAGGCATTGATACTTTTATAAGATTTTTGCGGGCGCACCATAGGGCGCTAGCCATTTGTGGGTATTCTAAGCCATCTCTATAGGAAGCGGCCTCCCAATTCAACCAGTTTCCCTGCTTGGACTATAATTCTGTCTTTGCTCGCCGGCATTGTTATCGCCGCGCCTGCCCCCAACTGCGGTTTATCCAATTAATTAAGAAGCCTTCCATGACCACTACCAAACACGCCCGCGTTTTGATTCTCGGCTCTGGCCCAGCCGGCTACAGCGCCGCCATTTACGCCGCGCGCGCCAATCTGAACCCCATGCTGGTGACCGGCGTGGAACAGGGCGGCCAGCTGATGACCACCACCGACGTGGAAAACTGGCCCGCCGACCCGATGGGCGTGCAAGGCCCGGACCTGATGCAGCGCTTCCTGCAGCACGCCGAGCGCTTCAACACCCAGATCGTGTTTGACCACATCCACACGGCCAAGCTGAGCGAAAAGCCGATCCGCCTGATCGGCGACAGCGCCGAATACACCTGCGACACCCTGATTATCGCCACCGGCGCCTCGGCCCAGTACCTGGGCCTGCCGTCCGAGCAGGAATTCATGGGCCGCGGCGTGTCCGCCTGCGCCACCTGCGACGGCTTCTTCTACCGCGGCCAGGAAGTGGCCGTCATCGGCGGCGGCAACACCGCCGTGGAAGAGGCGCTGTACCTGTCCAATATCGCCACCAAGGTCACGCTGGTGCACCGCCGCGACAAGTTCCGCGCCGAAGCCATCCTGATCGACCGCCTGATGGCCAAGGTCGCCGAAGGCAAGATCGAGCTGAAACTGAACCACACGCTGGAAGAAGTGACGGGCGACGAAGGCGGCGTGACCGGCCTGACCCTGGCCGCCACCGCCGACGGCGCGCAGACCAAGATCAAGGTGCACGGCCTGTTCGTGGCGATTGGCCACAAGCCCAACACCGGCATCTTCGAAGGCCAGCTGGAAATGCACAACGGCTACATCAAAACCAAGACCGGCACCGAGGGCATGGCCACCGCCACCACCGCGCCGGGCGTGTTCGCCGCCGGCGACGTGCAGGACCACATCTACCGCCAGGCCATCACCAGCGCCGGCACCGGCTGCATGGCCGCGCTGGACGCCCAGCGCTACCTGGAAGGCCAGGAATAAAGCCATGGCGGGACTGAAGGACTTTGCCGACCTGAAATCCCTCAGCAAGCAGCTGAAGGAACAGGGCGAGGCGCGCGCGGCCGCCGAGGCCGAGCGCGCCAAGCGCGAAAAAGTGGCGGCGGCGGAGGCCAACATCTTCCGCAACACGCTGGGCCAGGTGCAGCGCATGCCGGAGCAGAACCGCTATGTGCACCAGCCGGCGCCGGTGCTGTCGGCCAAGGCGCTGGCGGCGGCAAAGAAGCGCGGCCCGCTGACGCCGGAAGAACAGCGCCAGGACGACGCGGCCGTGTTGCAGGAGTCCCTGTCCGACCTGTTCGAGGTGGACCACTACATGGAGGAAGACCCGGCGCTGAACTACGCCGCGCCCGGCGTCGGCCCCGATGTGGTGAAAAAGATGCGCAAGGGCTACTGGCCGGTGCAGGACGAGCTGGACCTGCACGGCCTGAACCGCGACGGCGCGCGCGACGCGCTGGGCGCCTTCCTGACCCGCGCCAACCAGCGCGGCATGCGCTGCGTGTGCGTGATCCACGGCCGCGGCTTCGGCTCGCGCGGCCAGGAGCCGGTGCTCAAGTCCATGGTGCACAGCTGGCTGGTGCAAAAGGAAGTGGTGGCGTTCTGCCAGGCCCGTCCGTCCGACGGCGGCGAAGGCGCCCTCATCGTCCTGCTGCGCGCGGCCCTGCAGCCCGAGCGGCGTTAATTAAATTACCCTACCCGGCAGCCGCTGCCGCATGTTAACCTGTGGGAATTAGCAACTTTGCCAATCCCACAGTAAATGAAGCACATCCCGCACGTCTCCCTGATCACCATCATCGAAGTCGTGGCTATCCTGGTCGGGGCGATTTCCGGCTTCATTGAGGCGCGCCGCAAGCGCATGGACCTGGTGGGCGTGTTCACCGTGGCCTTCATCGCGGCCTTCGGCGGCGGCACGCTGCGCGACATCCTGCTCGACAAGCGCCCGCTGTTCTGGGTGCAGCACCAGGAATACGCCATCCTCATCTTCGTGCTGGCCCTGATCGCCACGCCGCTGATACGCACCCTGCGCCAGATCGTCTCCGAACGCGTGATCGTGGTGGCCGACGCCGTCGGCCTGGGCCTGTTCGCCGTGGCCGGCGTGTCGCAGGCGCAGCAGGCCAATATGCCCATCTTCATCGCCTCCATGATGGGCGTCATCACCGGCATCTTCGGCGGCGTGCTGCGCGACATCGTCTGCAACGAAGTGCCGATGGTGTTCCGCGACGGCAAACCCTACGCCATCTGCGCCTTCATCGGCTGCTGGATGTACATCGTGATGCAGAAAACGTCCGTGTCGGACGATTTCGCACTGTGGTCAAGCGCCACGGCGATTACCGTCATGCGCTTGCTGACCTGGAAGTTCGATATGCGGCTGGGCCGCCCCTGAGCTTAGACCGCGTCCGGGCCGGTTTCGCCGGTGCGGATGCGGATCACCTGCTCCACGTTCTGCACGAAGATCTTGCCGTCGCCGATCTTGCCGGTGCGCGCCGCCTTGATGATGGCGTCCACCACCTGCTCTGCCACGCCGTCGTCCACCACCACTTCCACTTTCACTTTCGGCAGGAAGTCCACCACGTATTCCGCGCCGCGATACAGCTCGGTGTGGCCCTTCTGGCGGCCAAAGCCCTTCACTTCCGTCACGGTCAGGCCGGTGACGTTCACTTCGGCCAGCGCTTCGCGTACTTCGTCCAGTTTGAACGGCTTGATTACTGCGGTGATCTGCTTCATGGGATTCTCCTGTTTAATTACGGTTATGCGTCCGGCACATTCTTCAGCTCTTCCATCCACACCACGGATTCCGAATCGCTGGGGGCGCGCCAGTCGCCGCGTGGCGACAGCGATCCGCCCGATCCCACCTTGGGTCCGTTCGGCACGCAGCTGCGCTTGAACTGGCTGGTCTGGAAGAAGCGGCGCAGGAAGATGCCCAGATTGTGCTTGATATCCTTGAGTGCGTACTGATTGCGCACCACGTGCGCCTCGTTAGGCCAGCCGCCGATGCTGCGGTCACGCCAGGCGGCATGGGCCAGGAACGCCACTTTTGACGGCGAGAACCCGAAGCGCAGCGTGTAGTATAAGTTGAAGTCCTGCAATTCGTATGGCCCAATCACACTTTCGGTGATCTGGGCCGGCGCGCCGTCGTCCGCCTTGCCCGGCACCAGCTCGGGACTGATCTCGGTGTCGACCACGGCCAGCAGCACCGCCGAGTCCTGTTCGCCGAACTGGCGGCTTTCGGCCACCCAGCGCACCAGGTGGGAAATCAGGGTCTTGGGCACGCTGGCGTTGACGTTGTAATGCGACATATGGTCGCCCACGCCGTAGGTGCACCAGCCCAGCGCCAGCTCGCTCAGGTCGCCGGTGCCGATCACGATGCCGTTGTGGAAGTTCGCCAGCCGGAACAAATGGCTGGTGCGCTCGCCCGCCTGCACGTTCTCGAAGGTGATGTCGTACTGCGGCTCGCCGTCCGAGAACGGGTGACCGATGTCCTTCATCATCTGGATGCAGCTCGGGCGGATGTCGATCTCGGACGCGCTGCAGCCCACGAACTCCATCAACTGGCGCGCCTGCAGCAAGGTTCGCGCGCTGGTGGCGAAGCCCGGCATGGTGACGCCGACGATGTTGGTGCGCGGCAGATCCAGCCTGTCCATCGCCTTCGCGCACACCAGCAGCGCGTGCGTGGAATCGAGGCCGCCCGAAATGCCGATCACCACCTTCTTGATACTGGACGAGGACAGCCGCTGCACCAGCGCCTGCACCTGGATGTTGTAGACCTCGTTGCAACGCTTGTCGCGCAAAGCAGGATGGGCCGGCACATAAGGGAAGCGCGCCACATTGCGCTCCAGCGCCAGCACCGGCTGCGCCGGCAGCTCCAGCGCAAAGCGCACGGTGCGGAAGGCCGCCACTTCCTGGCGGTGGCGGCGCATGGACTGGCCGAAGGTGGTCTGGCGCATGCGCTCGCGCGACAGGCGCTCCAGGTCCACGTCCGCGTAGATCAGGTGCGACTCGTCCTGGAAACGCTCGGCTTCGGACAGCAGCTCGCCGTTTTCATAGATCAGCGCCTGGCCGTCCCAGGCCAGGTCGGTGGTGGACTCGCCCCGCCCCGCCGACGAATACAGGTAGGCCGACAGGCAGCGCGCCGACTGCTGGCTCACCAGTTGGTGGCGGTAATCCGCCTTGCCCACCACCACGTTGGAGGCGGACAGGTTCACCAGCACGGTCGCCCCGGCCAGCGCGGCGAAGGACGACGGCGGAATCGGCACCCACACGTCCTCGCAGATCTCGACGTGGAATTTGAACAGCGGAAGGTTCTCCACCTCGAACAGCAGCGCCGAGCCGAAAGGCACGGTCTGGCCCAGCAGCGATATCTCGGTGGAGATGGCCTCGTCGCCCGCGCTGAACTGGCGCGCCTCGTAGAACTCTCCATAGTTGGGCAGATAAGACTTCGGCACCACGCCGTGGATGCGGCCGCCGGACAGCACCACCGCGCAATTGAACAGCTGATGGTCCACCCGCAGCGGCACGCCCACGACCAGCGCGGCGCTGATGGATCTGGACGCCTCCAATACGGTCTGCAGCCCCGCCAGGCAGCCCTCCAGCAGCGCGCGCTGGTGGAACAGGTCGTCGCAGGTGTAGGCCGAGATACCCAGCTCGGTGAACGCCACCAGCGCGGCGCCCCTGGCGGCGGCCTGCTGGGCCAATTTGACGGTTTCGGCAGCGTTATAGGCCGGATCGGCCACGCGGCAGCGCGGCACGGCCACGCTCAGGCGCGCGAAATCGTGGGAATACAGATTGAAAAATGACTGCGGTGCGTGCGGCATAAGACGGGCTTCCTCTATGGATAAGCCGATTTTAGCATTCGCCCTTAGCTATCGTGCAAAGTTGCCCACAAGCGAGCTGAGCCGCATTCGGGGTCAGACCCCGAATGCGGCTCAGGTCGCTTAGGCCCCGATGGGGCTCAGCTCGCTTCGGTGAGGTTTGCCGATTTTGCGTAAAATGGCCCAATGAGCTATCGCCCCGACGTTATTTCCTCCCTCGCCGAAGTCGGCGAAGCCGCTTGGAACGGCTTGCTGGCCGCGCAGGGCGAAACCAATCCCTTCCTGTCTTACGCCTTCCTCCATGCGCTGCACGAATCCGGCAGTGCCAGCGCGGAGACGGGCTGGCAGCCGCAGTATCTGGCGCTGTGGGACGGCGGCGAACTGGCCGCCGCCATGCCGCTGTATGTCAAATCGCATTCCTACGGCGAATATGTGTTCGACTGGGCCTGGGCGGACGCCCACCACCGCAACGGCATCGAGTATTACCCCAAGCTGCTGTCGGCCATTCCGTTCACGCCGGTCACCGGCGGCCGCCTGCTGGCGCGCGACGGCCAGGCCCGCGCGGCCCTGGTCGCGCTGCTGAAGGCGCAGCAGAAATCGGCGGACATCTCGTCCACGCACGTGCTGTATCCGCCGGAGGAGCAGGCCATGCAGCTGCACGAGGCGGGCTTTATGCTGCGCAGCGGCGTGCAGTTCCATTGGCTGAACCAGGGCTACACCGACTTTGAACAGTTCCTGTCCACGCTGGAGCACAAGAAGCGCAAGAACATCCGCGCCGAACGCCGCAAGGTGCGCGAGGCCGGCGTGACCATGCGCCAGATACGCGGCCGCGACGCCAGCGACGAGGACTGGCGCTTTTTCCATCGCTGCTATTCGAACACCTACGCCGAGCACCGTTCGTCGCCGTATCTGAACCTGGATTTTTTCCGGCGCATCGGCGCCGCCATGCCCGGCAATATCCTGCTGGTGGTGGCCGAGCGCGCGGGCCGCGCCATTGCGTCGTCGCTGGTGATCCATACGGAGGACACGCTGTATGGCCGCTACTGGGGCGCCGACGAGCACGTGCCCTGCCTGCACTTTGAGACGGCCTATTACCAGCCGCTGGAGTTCTGCATCGCCAACGGCATCGCCACCTTCGAAGGCGGCGCGCAGGGCGAGCACAAGATGGCGCGCGGCTTCCTGCCGCAGAAGACCTGGTCGGCCCACTGGCTGGCACACCCCGCCTTTGCCGACGCGGTGGAACGCTTCCTGGAACGCGAGAGCGGCGGCATCGACGATTACATCAGCGAGCTGAATGAGCGCAATCCGTTCCGCACGTAGCGGCGCAGGCGGCCTGTGTTACAGGGCTGCGTCTACCAGCAGTTCGGGGCGCAAAGCGCGCATGCGCAGTTCGGTGAAGTAGCCGCCGGCCTCGTTGTAGCGCAGATAGTGGCGGCCGCAAACCTGGCAGCGCAGCACCTGGCTGAGATTGGCCGGGTAGTAGCGCGGCGCGATGGGCGCGTCTTCGCTTTCGTAGCGCGTGCCCTTGGGATGGTATTCCTTGAAGGTGGGATCATCGTAGGGGTCTTCCACCAGCGTGCCCACTTCGACCAGCTGCTCCAGATCCAGCGACGTCGGCAGGCTTTGCCAGGCCAGCAGCGGCACGCTGTTGCAGCTGCATTTCGCACTGACCGCCGCCGAACCTGCGGCCAGCGCCATCAGGGCCGGAAAATCAATGATCTGCATCTTGTTCCTCGCTTTCACCTAGCAGCGCCGCGTTGCGGGCGTCTATCCTGGCCTGGGTGGACGCGGTAGCGCCCGGTCCCGGCATCATGCGCAGATCGCGCAGGCCAAGCGCGCGGCCGTCGGCGGACTTGGGGCCTACCGGCTCCACCTCCCGGCCGCTCCCGCGCTCCACATAGCGCACCGAACCGCCATTGGGTCCCGGCGCCCATTTGTCGCCCCATTGCAGCAGGGCCAGCAAGACGGGGAACAATTCCTCGCCCTTGGGCGTCATGCGGTAGCCCTGGCGGCGTTCGTGCCCCTCGAGCGCGGTTTTTTCCAGTATGCCCAGTTCCGTCAGGCGGTTGAGCCGGCTGGTCAGGATGTTGCGGGCGATGCCCAGCCGCTCCTGGAATTCGTCAAACCGCGTCGTGCCCAGCGTGCATTCGCGAATGATAAGCAGGCTCCACCACTCGCCAACCTGGTCGAGCGCGCGGGCTATGGAGCAGTTCATGCCTTCGAAAGTTTTACGTTGCATGCGGACGATTCTAAATCCATCAGTTGCATTACGCAACTTTATCTGCTAAGTTTCATTATGAAACTAAACTTACGCCTGCAAAGGCACGCTTTTTAAGGAGCAGTACCATGGATCGTCGTTTGATCGTGCTGGCAGCGGGCATGTTCGCCATCGGCACAGACAGTTTTGTCGTGGCCGGCATACTTCCCCAGGTGTCGCGGTCGCTGGGGGTGTCGATAGGCGTGGCCGGGCAGATGGTCACTTTGTATGCGCTGAGCTATGCGCTGCTGTCGCCGGTGGTGGCGGCCACGGCGGCGCACTGGCCGCGCAAGCGCCTGCTGCTGACGGGGCTGGCGGTGTTTGTGCTGGGCAATCTGATCACGGCGGTGGCGCCGACCATAGAATGGGTGCTGGCCAGCCGGCTGATCGCCGGCCTGGGCGCGGCCATGTTCAGCCCCACCGCCACGGCCACCGGCGCGTCGCTGGTGCCGCCCGAGAAGCGCGCCCAGGCGCTCGCCATCGTCATCGCCGGGCTGACCAGCGCCACGGCCTTCGGTTCGCCCATCGGCACCTTCATCAGCGGCCTGGGCGACTGGCGCGCCACCATGTGGTTCGTCACCGCCGTGGGCCTGATCGCCGGCGTGGCCGTCTACGCCATGCTGCCAGCCATCCCCGCCCTGCCCGCCGTCACGCTGCGCCAGCGCCTGGCGCCGCTGAAGGACAGCCGCGTGCTGCTCACCCTGCTCACCACGCTGACGGCCTATTCCGGCATGTTCGCCGTGTACACCTATATCGGCGTGACCTTCGACCGTGTAACCGGCGGCAGGACGGAAGTGCTGGCGGGCTTGCTGCTGCTGTGGGGCGCGGCCGCCACGGTGGGCAACCTGAGTGCGGGCAAGCTGACGGACCGTTTCGGCAGCCGCACCATCATTTACGGCGCGCTGGCGCTCGGCGCCGTCAATTTCGCGCTGCTGCCCTGGGCCGCTGCGCAGCTGTGGAGCGCGGCGCTATCCATCGTGGTGTGGGGCGTGTGCGGCTGGGGGCTGCTGGTGCCGCAGCAGCACCGCCTGATCAGCCTGGCGCCGGCGTCCGCGCCGCTGCTGCTGGGGCTGAACTCGGCGGCGCTGTATGTGGGCGTGTCGGCGGCGGGCGTGGTCGGCGCGGCCAGCATCGCCTTGCTGGACCGGCACCAGATCGGCCTGGTGGGCGCGGCCCTGCTGGCCGCCGCTTTCATCATTGCGCGGCTGGCGGACCGGCTGATCCGCAAGGAGCAAGCGGCGGCGCGGCCGCTGGCCGCAGCCGTCAATTAAAACGTAGGAAGAAGCTTGTGCTGCCGCCCGGTACGCTCTCCACGCGCACCTCGCCGCCATGCAACTGCATGATGGCGCGCACGATGGACAGGCCCAGCCCCGCCGAGTGGGCCTGGCTGGAGCGGGCCGCGTCCGCGCGGTAATAGCGCTCGAAGATGTGCGGCAGGTGCTCGGGGGCGATGCCGGTGCCGGTGTTGCTGACGGCCAGTTCCACCCCGCGCTGCACACGCCGCGCGGACAGCCGGACCTCGCCGCCCGCAGGCGTGTAGCGGATGGCGTTCGAGACCAGGTTGTTGACGGCGCGCTGCAGCAGCACGGGATCGACCTGCAACTCCAGCGCCGGCACGTCCACCGCCAGCCGCACGCCCACGTCTTCGGCGAGGATTTCAAAGTAGTCGTGGATGCGCAGCAGCTCGGCGCGCAGGTCCAGGGTTTCGCGCTGCAAGGCCAGCTGCGCGTTGTCCACGCGCGCCAGGAACAGCGTGTTCTCTATCATGCGCGCCAGCCGCTCGTATTCCTCGGAGTTGGACGCAAGCAGCGCCTGATACTCCTCCACGGTGCGCGGACGCGACAGCGCCACCTGGGTTTCCACCATCAGCGTGTTGAGCGGCGTGCGCAGGTCGTGCGCCAGGTCGGCGGCAAAGCCGGACAGGCGCTGCACGCCCTCCTCCAGCCGGTCCAGCATTGCGTTGAAGGCGGCGCCCATGTCGCGCAGTTCGGCCGGAGCGTCCTTCACCGACAGGCGCGTATTGAGGCGGCTGGCGTTGATGTCGTTGGCCTTGCCGATCAGCGAGCGCACGCTGCGCATGCTGTGGCGCACGATGGCGTAGCCCAGCAACGCAGCCAGCGCCGCGCCGCCGGCCAGCGCCAGCAGCAGGTCCGCGCCGTAGCGCTTGAGGATGCGCAGCCGGTCGGAGCGCTCGCGCGCCAGCGTGATTTCCACCGGCTCGCCGCCAGCCAGGCCCTGCGCGCTGACCATGCGGCCGCTGCCCTGCTCCGGCACCCAGTCGTGGATATCGTCCAGCGTCAGCGCGTTCTGCGCGGGTACGCTGGCGATCTTCGGCAGCGGGCGCGAGGTGATGGACGTTTGCAGCAGCCGTTCGCCCGCCGGGCCGCGCACGCGCAACATGAAGTCGTTGTGGCCGGACAGGGTTTCCACCAGCGGGCGCTGATCCTGCGCGATGGCCTGCGGCGACGGCAGGCTGGCCACGATGCGGCGGATTTGCGTGGCCTTGTTCACCAGCTCCACGTCGTCGCGGTAATACATCTGGGTGGCCAGCGTCTGGTACAGATAGGCGCCTGCGGCCAGGAAAGTGGCGATGGCCACCGCCGCCAGCAGCAGCGCCACCCGCGCCGTCAGCGACAACGGCCCCAGGCGCCTGGCGGCGGCCGCGCTCATGGCCGGTGCTCCAGCAAATAGCCCATGCCGCGCACTGTCTGTATCAGCTTGGCCTCGTAAGGATCGTCTATCTTGGCGCGCAGGCGGCGCACGGCCACGTCCACCACGTTGGTGTCGGAGTCGAAGTTCATGTCCCACACCATGGAGGCGATCTGCGTGCGCGACAGCACCTCGCCCTGGCGCTTGGCCAGCAGATGCAGCAGCGCGAACTCCTTGGCCGTCAGTTCTATGCGCGCGGACTGGCGCGTGACGCGGCGGCGCAGCACGTCGATTTCCAGGTCGGCCACGCGTATCAGTTCCATCTCGCGCACCGGGCCCCGGCGCATCAGCGTCTTGACGCGGGCCAGCAGTTCGGCAAAGGCGAAGGGCTTGACGAGGTAGTCGTCCGCGCCCAGTTCCAGGCCTTTTACGCGGTCCGCCACGTCGTCGCGCGCGGTGAGGAACAGCACCGGGGTCTGCTTGCGCTCGCGCAGCCTGGCCAGCACGGCCCAGCCGTCCATTTGCGGCAGCATCACATCCAGCACGATCAGCTCATAGTCCAGTTCCAGCGCCAGCGCCAGGCCGTCCACGCCGTTGCGCGCCAGGTCCGCCACGTAGCCGGACTCCTGCAATCCCTTGACCAGGTAATCGCCGGCCTTCGGTTCGTCTTCCACCACCAGTATTTTCATCGTGCCCTCCAGATGGGCCATTGTCGGCTTTTCCGGCCGCCGTTTGGATTACAAATCTGTAATTTGCGCGTCATCTTCGCGTCAGTGGCGCCTAGTTAGCATGGGAACCGTGACAAGCCCACTCCCAACCAAAGGACTACAACATGTTTAACGCACTTCGCATGGCGGCACTGACCGCCGCACTGGCCGCCGCTTCCGCCGGCGCTTTCGCTTCCACCGGCGGCACCGCCATCTACGGCAAGGCCGTCGCGCCAGCCAACGCACAGCGCACGGTGACGCTGACCGCAGCAACCGCCGGCGTCAACGTCGACAACGGCGATACGGTGGAATTCAAGACCGCCAGCGGTGAACGCTTCACCTGGCATTTTGACACGCTGACAGGCGAAAGCGCCTTCCACCTGGCGAAAATCGCACCGGCGGGCAGCGTGGACCCCAAGGTTGTAGTTTATGTGGGAGCCAATCCACTCTACCGCTGATCAGCGCGGTTGGCGGGTTGGACGCTTACACCGCCAACCCGCCCTATACCTGTTTTTTCCGGACTCGAAAAAGCCCCGGCGCGCCACGATGTTTCGTGGACGCGCCGGGGCTTCCGGCGTCTGGTCCTCTTACTTTGCCGCTTCCAGTATCAGGTTGGCGATGTCGTCGGGATGGGAAATCATCGATACGTGGCTGGAGTCCAGCTCTATCGTCTTGGCGCCCATGCGCCTGGCGACGTAGCGCTCCAGCTCAGGCGAGGTGGTACGGTCTTGCAGCGAGATGGCGTAGTAGCTTGGCTTGTTTTTCCAGGCTGCCTGCGTGGTGCGGCTGGCGAACAGCGCCTGCGAAATGCGGCCCTGGCCGGCGTACAGCACGCGCGCCTGCGCCGGGTCCAGGTCTCCTGCGAAGTCGCGCACAAATGCCTGCTCGCTCAGCTGGGCGAAACCGTCCGGCGACTTCACCAGGCCCGCCGCCGCTGGCGCGGCAGGGAATTTGGCGGCCAGTGCGGCGTAGTCTTCGCCCACGTCCGGCGCGCGCGCCGCAACGTAGACCAGCGCCTTCACTTTCGGATCGTTGCCGGTTTCGCTGATCACAGTGCCGGCCCAGGAGTGCCCCACCAGGATGGTCGGCCCGTCCTGCAGCGCCAGCACGCGGCGCGTGGCGTCGGCGTCGTCCGCCAGCGAGGTCAATGGATTCTGTACCGAGGTGACATGCATGCCGGCCTTTTGCAGGCGCGCGATCACGTCGTTCCAGCCGGAGCCGTCCGCATAGGCGCCGTGAACCAGCACGACGTTGTGCACGGAGGGCGCGCTGGGCGCGGCTGTGGCGGCCGAGGCGGAAATGGCGAGGCCGCCGGCCAGCATGGCTGCGGCCGCAGCCGCGAAGATTGAGCGTTTCATGGTCCTGTCCTTTTACTGGTTGAAAGACCCAGTATAGAAACCGGCGCATGACCCAAACATGACCCGCAAATTACAAAAAGATTACAGCGGCCGCGCGATCTTTTCGAGGTAGGCATTGAGCGAGGCTTGCGACAACTCGCCGATGTGCAGGCTGGCCAGCTTGCCGTCCGCGCCGTAGAACAGCGTGGTGGGGAAAGCGGAAGCGCCTACCGCGTGCGCGATCTTCGCGTCCGCGTCGTGCACCGTATTGGCCACCGTGAAGCCGCGTTCGGCCAGGAAGCCATGCCCGGCCGCCGCTTCGGTGTCCTCGTTGACGAAGACGAAGGCCACGTCGCCGCGCTGCTGCTGCGCCTTGGCCAGCACCGGCATCTCGCGCCGGCACGGCGGGCACCAGCTGGCCCAGAAGTTCACCACCATAGGCTTGCCGCCCGCGTAGTGCCGGATGGCGGCCGGCGCGGCCGCGCCCTGCGGACTGCGCAAGGCGATGGCCGAACCGGACATGTCCCACGCGAACACCGCCGCGATCAGGCCCGCAGCCAGCGGCGCTTGCAGCTGCGGCTTGCGCCAGCAGCGCCACACAGCCACCGCAAGGCCGCCCGCGATGGCCGCAGGCCAGTTGCCGCCGCCGTCGCGAAAATCGAATACCGACCACCACGGCGCGCTGCGGAAATCGTCAAAGCGCATGACAACGAAGGCGATGCGCCCCGCCACCAGCGCAGCCAGCGCCATGTCCAGCAATATGCCGGTGACGTTCACTTTGTTCTTTCGCCCGGCCAGATAAGCCACGCCGGCGGCCACGCCGAACGCCATCGCCAGCGGCAAATGGCTGGCCTGCAGCACCAGCGGTCCCACATTCACTGAAAACACCCGCCCTCTCCCTATCCAACTACCGGCACGCCCGGCCCAGCGGCAAGATAGCACAGGCCCCCCCCTGAAAGAATCCCGCTTCGCTGTGCTGCCAAGTCCATCCCCAGGCTTCCGAATAAAAGATTTCCGGATGAAAATTGCATTTCTGGTAAAATTTTTTATTTGCCAAAAGTTGAGGCCGTCATGATCGTCGCAATAGACCTGGGTACGACTAACAGCTTGATTGCAGTGTGGGAGAACGGCGCGTCCCGGCTGATCCCCAATAGTCTGGGCGATGTATTAACGCCTTCTTGTGTCAGTCTGGACGAAGATGGCAGCATTCTGGTTGGCCGCGCCGCGCGCGAGCGGCTGCAAACCCATCCGGACCGCACCGCCGCCGTATTCAAGCGCTATATGGGAAGCGACAAAACCCTGCGCCTCGGCGGAAAGGATTTCCGCCCGGAAGAACTGTCTGCGCTGATTTTGCGCGCATTAAAGGAAGATGCGGAGGCCGCGCTCGGCATTGCAATCACCGAGGCCATCATCACTGTGCCCGCCTACTTCTCCGACGCCCAACGAAAGGCCACCCGCGCGGCAGGACAGCTGGCAGGCCTGAAAGTTGATCGCCTGTTGAACGAGCCCACTGCGGCCGCACTCGCCTATGGCATTCATCTGCGCGGCTCGGAAACTCGCTTCCTGGTGTTCGATCTGGGCGGAGGCACTTTCGACGTCTCCGTGCTGGACCTGTTCGAAGGCGTCATGGAAGTGCGCGCTTCGGCAGGCGACAATATGCTGGGCGGAGAAGACTTCATGCGTTGCCTCGTCGACCACTTCTTCGAGCATTGCAAACTCCCGTCCACACTGAAAAACGACCACCGCTTTATGCAGCGCCTGTACGCACAGGCCGAAGCGGCGAAGCGGGCACTCAGCGATTCCGCCAACGCGACTATCCGTATCGTTGAGAAGGACGTAGAGCACCTGCTTGAAATCGACGAGCACGCGCTGGAGCGCATCTGCGATGGCCTGCTGCGGCGCCTGCGCGACCCGGTCGAACGCGCCTTGCGCGACGCCAACCTGCGGACGGCGGAACTGGACAACGTTGTGCTGGCAGGCGGCGCCACGCGGATGCCTATGGTGCGCCGCCTGGTTGCGCGCATGTTCGGCCGCTTCCCGGCCTGCGACATCAATCCAGACGAGGTGGTGGCGCTGGGCGCCGCCGTCCAGGCAGGGCTGAAGATGCGCGACGCCGCACTGGACGAAGTAGTGATGACGGACGTTGCGCCCTACTCGCTCGGCATCGCAGTTTCCATGGAGCTGGGCGACGGCACCTTCTCGAATGGGCACTTCGATCCCATCATTGAACGCAATACGCCCGTACCGGTCAGCCGCGTCAAACGCTATTTCGCCGTCACCGAACGCCAGAAACAGCTCGACCTCAATGTATTCCAGGGGGAGGCACGCATGTGCCGCGACAATATTCATCTTGGCAACCTGCAAATTGCGCTGCCGCAACTGGCGCGGGAAGACAGCGGCATCGATGTCCGTTTCACATACGATATCAATGGCCTCCTTCAGGTTGACGCCACCATAGTCAAGACGGCGCAAAAACACAGCATCGTCATAGAAGGCAACCCCGGCATGCTGTCGGAGGCGGAAATCGCCGCGCGTTTCATCGAGCTGTCGGAACTCAAAATTCACCCGCGCGACCGCCTGGAACACCGCACGCTGCTCGCGCGCGCGGAGCGCCTGTACCAACAAATCCGCGGCCCGCAGCGCGAGTGGTTCGGCGCGCAGATCCTGGCCTTCGAACAGGCACTGGAGACGCAGGACAAGCGCCGCATTGAACCGCAGCGCAAGCAGTTCGAAGCCATGCTCAATGACGCCGAACACCACAGCTTTACAGCCCCCATCAACGACGGCATCCAATAAGCTCGGATCACCACCATGACGACGCTGCCCGCATACCTTCAACGCCTGTCCATTTCGGCCGATGCCGATGAACGCAGCATCCGCCGCGCGTATGCACGCGAGCTGAAGGCGATCGACCAGGAAGCAGACCCGGCTGGATTCCAGACGCTGCGCGAAGCCTATGACGAGGCCTTGTACTGGGTGCGCTACCGCGCCTCGGAATTCCATGGCGAGCTTGCGGAACAAACGGCGCAACCAGATCTGGAACCGCGGGCCGCAACAACGCCGCCAGCGGACGAAGACATGCCCGCGCAGCAGCAGTTCGCCGACGATCAGGAGGCAATGGCAGGAGCCGTGTTTGCCGAGTTTTTAGAGCGCAGCGGCCGCATCTCTGACGAAAGGCCGGCTATCGAGGATGCCGCATGGAAGCGCGAGCTGCGCCATAGCCTCGCGGACCCGCGCCTGATCAGCATCGTCGCGCGCGACAATTTCGAACACCACGTAGCCCATCTGCTGGCGGAAGGCTGGCGGCCCGGGCACGACGCCTTGCTGGTGGCCGCCACAGCGGTGTTCGACTGGGACAATGACCGGCGGCGCGTTGCCGGCCTCGGTCCCGCCGGTTGGACACTCGACCGCGCCCTTGAGCAGCGCGCCATGTTCGACTTGCAGGAGGAAGCCGCGCGTGAACGCCAGCAGTCCCTCATCACGCGCTTGCGCGAGGAGCGCGAGCCGACCACGCGCGAACTGGTTCTGCAATCGCCTACGCTGGAAACGCTGGTGGCGCGCTTTCCCGAGTGGCTGGCCTTGGTCGCGAGCGTCCCGCGCATTGTGAACTGGCGCGAACGGAATGCCCAGGTGCCCGCATGGCGCCGGGCTCTAACCTTCAAAGGCTGGAACAAGTCTGCCGAAGCGTCCTACGAAAAACAATCGGGCACCGGCATAAACTGGATTTGGCTGGCATTCATACTCACCATCTGGCTGGTGCGCTGCGCCAGCAATTTCAGCCATGACAGCGGCGACAGCCGCGCGGGCCAAGGCGGCGGAAAACCGCTCGTCGAAATCAATGCCAGCGCCAAAGCGCTGCTCGATCGCGGCAACCTGCGCTTAGACGACGGCGACACGGCAAGCGCCATTACCAACTACACACTGGCAATCGAGGCCACCCCTTCCTATGCTCAGGCCTACGCCAACCGCGCCTTGGCATACTACTATGAGAACCGCTATGAGGAGGCCACAAAGGACGTGCTGCGTGCCGAAGCGCTCGCCCCCAACAACTTGATCATCATCCGCACGCGAGGCTTGCTGGCATTGGCGGAAAGGGACTACAACGGCGCCATCGCCGACTTCACCCGTGCCATTCAGCTTGCCCCCAACTGGTATCACTACCAGCAGCGCGCCCTGGCGTATGAAGGCGACAGGCAAATTGACCAGGCGCTGTCCGATGTGTCGGAGTCCATCCGGCTCAAGCCCGAAGGCAATGTCTTTTCCTATCTGATCGCCGCGCGCCTGCACCAAGCGGCGGGCAAGCCCGAGAAGGCGGCCCACCAGGCCGAAGCGCTGATTGGAGCCGATCCCAAGAACGCCAGGTCGTATGTCAATGCGGCCGAGATTTACTTGACCCTGGGCCGGAAAAAGGACGCACTGGCGATACTGGAGCGAGGTACGGCAGAGGTCCGTTCCGTGGACCTTTTCCTGGAACGCGCAAAATTGCTGCCCGTAGCCGATATCATCGGCCGCCGGGCCGCCATCACGACCGCCCTGGCCATCGACGCCAGCGACGAAGGCGCCCTGCATTTGCTTGCCCTATCCGAGTTTGAGGCGAAAAATTACGGACTCGCGGCTGAGGCATACGGCGCCGCACTGGCAGCGCAGCCTGCCGGCCGCGCGAACCGCGTGCAGCTACAGTTCGAGCGTGGCATGGCCCTGCTGCAGTCCGGAAAAGCCAAGGAATCCGAGATTGATCTGGCCGCCGTGCGCGAAGCGAACAAGACGCATGTGCAGCTCAATAGCATCTGCTGGTTCCTGGCGACGCACAATCTCGCCCTTGATACAGCCTTGGCCAATTGTTCCGCCGCCTTGGAAAAAGCGCCAAGGAACGCGCCTGCGCTGGACAGCAAAGGGCTGGTGCTGTTGCGCCTCGGACGCTACGATGAGGCAGTCGCCGCGTACACCGCCGCTTTAAACCTGCAACCTGCCATGTCCAGCTCGCGCTACGGGCGCGGCATCGCCCAGCGCCAACTCGGCAAGCTTGACGACGCAAAGGCCGACATGCAGGCCGCAATGGCTGCGGACGGCGACATCGCGCGGCGCTATCTGAGTTACGGCATCAAGTAGCTCCATCCCGCAAGCAGTTAGCTATCTGATACCTGCCGGGTATCGAAAAGCTACCAAATCGGTCTTGGACGCCGCTGCAAGGTATATCTATTCTCCGAATGTCCCCATTTCAAAACTATTAACCGGGGCTTTCAGGAGACTAAACCATGCAACAAATCGACGTTCACAAGCTGTCGGACGGGGCGCGCTTCACGCGCTTCCACGCCGGCGTGCTGTTCTGGTGCGCCCTCATCATCATCTGCGACGGCTACGACCTTGCCGTCGCAGGCATCGCCCTGCCCTCCATCATGAAGGAGATGGGCGTGACCGCCCAAAATGCCGGCTTCATGGTCAGCTCGGCGCTGTTCGGCATGATGTTCGGCGCCATCTTCCTCGGCACCGTGGCCGACAAGATCGGCCGCCGCCTCGCCATCGCCATCTGCATCGGCCTGTTCAGCGTATTCACCGCAGCGGCGGGCTTCGCCACCGATCCTTATACCTTCAGCGCCATGCGCTTCCTGGCAGGCCTGGGCATAGGCGGCGTGATGCCGAATGTGGTGGCGCAGATGACCGAGTTCTCGCCCAAAAAAATCCGCTCCACCATGGTCACGCTCATGTTCAGCGGCTATGCGGTCGGCGGCATGCTGGCCGCGCTGCTGGGCAAGGGACTGATCGAGAGCTACGGCTGGTCGTCCGTCTTCCTGGCGGCGGGCGTGCCGGTGCTGCTGATTCCCTTCATTTTGAAGTTCATGCCGGAGTCCATGCCCTTCCTGATCAGGGAGAACCGCCTGGCGGAGTTGAAAACCATCCTGACGCGCATGGAGCCGTCCTACCACCCTGGCAGCGGCGACCGCTTTGCCATACCCGCCGTCGACAGCGCAGCGGGCGCGCCCATCCGCAAGCTGTTCCAGGATGGACGCGGCTTCAGCACCGTGATGTTCTGGGTGGCTTTCTTCATGTGCCTGTTCATGGTGTACGCGCTCAGTTCCTGGCTCACCAAGCTGATGGCCAGCGCCGGCTACAGCCTGGGCTCCGCGCTGACCTTTGTGCTGGTGCTGAACTTCGGCGCGGTGATAGGCGCGGTCGGCGGCGGCTGGCTGGCGGACCGCTTCAACATCAAGCACGTATTGGTCGGCATGTACGCGCTGGCAGGTGTCTCCATCACGCTGCTCGGCTATAAGGTGCCGACCGAAGTGCTGTTCCTGCTGGTGGGCCTGGCCGGCGCGTCCACCATCGGCACGCAGATCGTCACCTACGCCTATGCGGGCCAGTTCTACCCGATGGCGATCCGCGCCACCGGCATCGGCTGGGCTTCCGGCGTGGGCCGCAGCGGCGCCATCCTGGCGCCTATCGTTATCGGCACGCTGGTCGGCATGCAACTGCCGCTGGAGCAGAATTTCATGGCCATGGCCATCCCCGCCGCCATCGCCGTTGTCGCCGTGTCGCTGATCCGGCAGAAGCCTGCGGCGTCGGCCTCGCACGGCGCCACGGCGGCGCAAGCCGAAGCGGCGTAGTCCGCGCGTTTGCGCACGTCCATAAAACACAACAATCTGGAGACACCATGAAAAGAGCAGTACTGTGCGCCGCACTGGCCGCCATCATCCATCCGGCCATGGCGCAAAGCCAGGTCACCATCTACGGCATTCTTGACAGCGGCCTGGCCTACACGACCAACACCAACGCGGCGGGCGACTCGATGGTGAAAGTGCCGGGCCTGACCGGCAGCGTGCCTTCCCGGCTGGGCTTCCGTGGCGTGGAGGACCTGGGCGGCGGCCTGCAAGCCGTATTCACGCTGGAGACCGGCGTGAGCCTGGACACCGGCACCGTGGGCCAAGGCAACCGCCTGTTCGGCCGCCAGGCCAATGTGGGCCTGAAAGGCGCCTGGGGCACGCTGACGCTGGGCCGCCAGGTCAACATGACCTTCCTGGCGCAAGCGAAGGCGGACGTGCTGGGACCGAATCTGTTCAGCATGTCCAGCATCGACCTGTACATCCCCAACGCGCGCAGCGACAACGCGGTCGGCTACCTGGGCGTCTTCAACGGCTTCGCCGTGGGCGCAACCTATAGCCTGGGACGGGACGCGTCCTCGGCGGGCGGGCCGGGCGGCACCAATTGCGCCGGCGAGGTGGCGGGCAATTCAAAAGCCTGCCGCCAGATCACAGGGCTGCTGGGCTATGACGGCAAGGACTGGGGCCTGAACGCCACCTACGACATCATGTACGGCAATACCGGTGCGGCGGCCGGGCTCACCACCAGCGACAGCAGCGACAAGCGCGTCACCGCAAACGGCTACGCCATGCTGGGCGCGACCAAGATAGGCGCGGGCGTGATGGCGCGCAAGAAGGTGGCGGCCACGCGCGCCAATGACCTTGAGTCGGATCTGTACTACATCGGCGCCAGCTATCCGCTGTCGCCGCTGACGCAGCTCGACGCCCAGGTGGCGCGCCACGACGTGAAGGACAGCGGCAACGACTCCACGCTGTCGGTGCTGCGCCTGACTTATTTCCTGTCCAGGCGCACCGCCATGTACACCTCGCTGGGCCACATGAAGAACGCCGGCGCCGCCGCCATCGCGCTCGACGCCGGCGGCACGGTGGGTACGGGCCTGAACCAGTCGGGCATCTCGGCCGGAGTGCGCCATGCGTTCTGAACTGCGAAAAAGCGCCGCCGCTGCGGCCTTGCTGACGGCGGCCGGCCTGGCGCATGGACAGAACGCATCGCGCGAGGAGGCTATGGCGCTGGCGAAAAAAGCCGTGGCCCATGTGAACGCCAAGGGCGTGGAGCAGGCTTGCGCCGACTTTGCGAATCCTCAGTCCGGCTTCATAAAGGGCGAGATGTATGTCTTCGTCCAGGATATGACGGCCAAGATGATCTGCCATGCCGCCAACAAGCGCATGAACGGCAAGGACCTGTCGGAACTGAAGGACGCGGACGGCAAGTACTTCTCCAGGGCGATGGCCGAACTGGCGAAGTCCAAGGGCTCCGGCTGGGTGGACTACCAGTGGGTCAATCCGGGCAGCAAAGCGCTGGAACCCAAGACCTCCTATGTCGAGAAGGTGAACGACACGGTGTGGCTTGGGGTTGGCATCTATCGCAAGTAGCGCAGGCTACAGCTCTTCCTTCACGTGCGGGATGCCGCGCGACTCGTAGACGTCGTAAATAATCTGCAGCATGTTGCGGATTTCCTCGGTCCTGTCCATCAGCCGTATGCTGAACAGGATGGGGGACACCGCGTGCTTGTCGTCGATCTCGACGTATTGCACGTCGGTGCGCTTCATGCCTTGCAGGCTGTCCGGCACGATGGAGATGCCCTGCCCCGCCGCCACCATGCCAATGGCGATCTGCAGCTCGCGCACTTCCATGACGTGCTCGGGATGCAGCGCGCGGTCGCTGAAGATGGCCAGCACCTGGTCGGCAAAGCTGGGACGCGGATTGCGCGGGTAGACGATCAGATTCTCGGCCACCACCTCGCGCAGCTTGAGCGGCCGCCCCAGTTCGGCCAGCCGGTGCCCCACCGGCAGCGCCACGATCAGCCTCTCCTCGCGCAGCAGGATGCGGCGTATCGAAGGGTCTTCCGATTTCACGCGGCCAAAGCCCACGTCGATGCGGCCTTCCTTCAGCGCGCGCATCTGTTCCATCGTCGTCAATTCGTGGAAGGTGATTTCCACGCCCTCGTATTGCGTGCGGAAGCGGCGCACAATCTCCGGCAGCAGGCCATACAGCGTGGACGCCACAAAACCGATCGACAGCGTGCGCTCGATTTTGCCCACGCGCTGCGTCATCGTCTTCAAATCGGCCATCTTGTCGAGCAAGACCTGGGCGTGCGCCTGAAAAAAAACACCGGCCTCGGTGAGGCGCAGCGGCCGCGAGCCTTTCTCGAACAGGGCCACACCCAGCTCCTCCTCCAGCTGCTGGATCTGCCGGCTGAGCGGCGGCTGCGCTATGAACAGGCGGTGCGCCGCCCGTGTGAAGTTTTTCTCCTCTGCAACAGCGAGGAAATAGCGCAAGTGCCGAATCTCCATCTTCATACCTTATAAGTATTGACGCGATACCAAATCAGTGTTGGACGATGCTTTTTCAAGGGTTTATCGTGGTGTTATCCCTTCGAATTATACCGACTATACGGATAAGATATGATCAAAAGCATAGAAACCATCCTCGCAGACGTCCCCACCATCCGTCCGCACAAGCTGTCCGTGACCACCATGAGCACGCAGACTTTGGTGCTGGTGCGCGTGCGCTGCGGCGACGGCGTGGAAGGCTGGGGCGAGGCCACCACCATCGGCGGCCTGAATTACGGCGAGGAGAGCCCGGAGAGCATCAAGACCAATATCGACACCCATATCGCGCCGCTGCTGATCGGCATGGAGGCAAGCCAGGTGGCCAAGGCCATGGCCAAGCTGCGCAAGGCGATCCAGGGCAACCGCTTCGCCAAGTGCGCCATCGAAACCGCGCTGCTCGACGCGCAAGCGCGCCGCCTCGGCATCCCCCTGAGCGAGCTGCTGGGCGGCCGCGTGCGCGACGAGCTGCCGGTGGCCTGGACCCTGGCCAGCGGCGACACCGCCAAGGACATCGCCGAAGCCGAAAAAATGCTGGAACTGCGCCGCCACCGCATCTTCAAGCTGAAGATAGGCGCGCGCGCCGTGGCCGACGATGTGAACCACGTGCTGGCCATCAAACGCGCCCTGGGCGACGCGGTCAGCGTGCGCGTGGACGTGAACCAGGCCTGGAACGAGCTGCAGGCGATCGAGGCCATCACCGCGCTGGAAGCGGGCGGCGTGGACCTGATCGAACAGCCGGTGCCGGCCCACCACAAGGCCGCCATGGCCCGCCTGGCGCAGCGCTTCTCGGTGCCGCTGATGGCCGACGAAGCCCTGCAAGGCCCGCTCAGCGCCTACGACTACGCCACCAGCGCGGCGGCGGACGTGTTCGCGGTAAAGATCACCCAATCCGGCGGCCTGGTGCAAGCAGGCCAGGTGGCCACCGTGGCGCAGCTGGCGGGCGTGGCCCTGTACGGCGGCACCATGCTGGAAGGCGGCGTGGGCACGGCCGCATCGGCCCACCTGTTCTCCACCTTCGCCGACCTGTCCTTCGGCACCGAACTGTTCGGCCCCTTGCTGCTCACTGAAGAAGTGCTGCAGGAACCGCTGGTCTACAAGGACTTCATGCTGCAAGTGCCCACCGGCCACGGCCTGGGCGTTGCAGTCGACACCGACAAACTCGGCCGCCTGCGCCGCCACTAAGGAGAAATTCAAATGCTGTTCCACGTTCGCATGGATGTGAATATCCCATCCACCCTGCCTGAAGCCGAAGCGGCCGCCATCAAGGCGCGCGAAAAAGCCTACTCGCAGGAGCTGCAGGCAAGCGGCCAGTGGCGCCACCTGTGGCGCATCGCCGGCCAGTATTCGAACATCAGTATTTTCGACACCGCCAGCATCGACGAGCTGCACACCCTGCTCTCCACGCTGCCGCTGTTCCCCTTCATGAAGATCGAGGTGATGCCGCTGTGCCGCCATCCATCTTCAATCCGCAGCAACGACCTGTAACCACACCCACTAGACGGAGACTGACATGACGCATAACGACATCGACAAGCTGGTAAAGAGCTGGATCATCGACACCGCAACCCGCCCGGCCAACCCGCGCGTGCAGGCCGTGGTGGCGCGCCTGGTGGCGGACCTGTGCAAGGCGATTGAAGATCTGGACATCCAGCCGAGCGAATTCTGGAAAGGCCTGGAGTTCCTGACCAACGCAGGCAAGGCCAATGAACTGGGTCTGCTGGCGCCTGGCCTGGGCCTGGAGCGCTTCCTCGACATCCGCGCCGACGAAGCCGAAGCCAAGGCCGGCCTGCAAGGCGGCACGCCGCGCACCATCGAAGGCCCGCTGTACGTGGCGGGCGCACCGGAAAGCGCAGGCTTTGCGCGCCTGGACGACGGCAGCGAAAGCGCCCAGGCCGAAGTGCTGTTCATGCAGGGCACCGTGTACGACGAAGCGGGCCAGCCGCTGCCTGGCGCCAAGGTGGAAGTCTGGCACGCCAACCTGATGGGCAACTACTCCTTCTTCGATTCCACGCAATCGCACTTCAACCTTCGCCGCACCATCATCACCGACGCCCAGGGCCGCTACCAGTTCCGCAGCATCATGCCGAAGGGCTACGGCTGCCCTCCGGGCGGCAGCACCCAGACCCTGCTGGATCAGCTGGGCCGCCACGGCCAGCGTCCCGCCCACATCCACTTCTTCGTCACTGCGAACGGCCACCGCAAGCTGACCACGCAGATCAATATCGACGGCGACGAGTACCTGTGGGACGACTTCGCCTTCGCCAGCCGCGAAGGCCTGGTGCCGGAGGTGAGCAAGGTGACCGATGCGGGCGCCATCGCGCAAAAAGACCTGCGCCAGCCCTACTCCAGCATCGACTTCGACTTCCGCCTGTACGGCGAGCATCCCGCCGCGCCGGAAGCTGAAGTGGAACGCGTCCGCGCCGCCGCCTGAACGGAGAACGCCATGATCCCTATCATTCCCGTCAAGTCCGAGGCCAGGCGCCTGGACGACTACCTGGTGGAAGACCACGCGAAAGGCGACTTCCGCCTGCACCGCAGCGCCTTCACCGACGAAGCCCTGTTCGAACTGGAGATGAAGCACATCTTCGAAGGCAACTGGATCTACCTGGCGCACGAAAGCCAGGTGGCCAATGTGAACGACTACTACACCACCCACATCGGCCGCCAGCCCGTGTTCATCGCGCGCAACCGCCAGGGTGAGCTGAACGCCTTCATCAACGCCTGCAGCCATCGCGGCGCGCAGCTGTGCCGCCACAAGCGCGGCAACAAGGCCACTTACACCTGCCCCTTCCACGGCTGGACCTTCAACAACAGCGGCAAGCTGCTGAAAGTGAAAGACCCGGAAGAAGCAGGCTACCCCGAGTGCTTCAACAAGGAAGGCTCGCACGACCTGAAAAAGCTGGCGCGCTTCGAGAACTACAAGGGCTTCCTGTTCGGCAGCCTGAATGAAAACGTGGCGCCGCTGTCCGAGTTCCTGGGCGAAGCGGCCAAGATCATCGACATGATCGTGAACCAGTCGCCGGACGGACTGGAAGTGCTGCGCGGCTCGTCCACCTACACCTTCGAAGGCAACTGGAAGCTGCAGGCCGAGAACGGCGCGGACGGCTACCACGTCTCCGCCGTGCACTGGAACTATGCGGCCACCACCAGCCGCCGCAAGGAAGCGGAAGCGGATGCAGCCAGCGGCCGCGAAGACAAGATCAAGGCCATGGACGCCGGCAAATGGGGCAAGCAGGGCGGCGGCTTCTACGCCTTCAAGCAAGGCCACATCCTGCTGTGGACCAAATGGGCCAACCCGCAGGACCGCCCCAACTATCCGCGCCACGCGGAGTACGCGGACAAGTTCGGCGCCGCCACCGCCAACTGGATGGTGGAGCGCTCGCGCAACCTGTGCCTCTACCCCAACGTCTACCTGATGGACCAGTTCGGGTCGCAGATCCGCCTGCTGCGCCCCATCTCGGTGGACAAGACCGAAGTAACCATCTACTGCATCGCCCCGAAAGGCGAACCGGCCGAGGCGCGCGCGCGCCGCATCCGCCAGTACGAGGACTTCTTCAACGTCAGCGGCATGGCCACGCCGGACGACCTGGAAGAATTCCGCGCCTGCCAGCAAGGCTACGCGGGCAAGGCCATGGAATGGAACGATATGTGCCGGGGATCCACGCACTGGATCGAAGGCGCGGACGACGCGGCCAAGGAGATCGGCCTGCAGCCGGTGATGAGCGGCGTGAAGACCGAGGACGAAGGCCTGTACACGGTGCAGCACCGCTACTGGCTGGACGTGATGAAGCAGGCGCTGCGCGCCGAAGAGGAGCAGAAATGAGCAGCATTAACGACATCGCAGCTTTCCTTTACCGCGAAAGCCGCCTGCTGGACGACGAGCAGTGGGACGAGTGGCTGGAGTGCTACCACCCGGACGCCCAGTTCTGGATGCCCGCCTGGGACGACGACGACACGCTGGTCTCGGATCCCGAGCGCGAAATCTCGCTGATCTACTACCCCACCCGCCAGGGCCTGGAAGACCGCGTGTTCCGCATCAAGACCGAGCGTTCCAGCGCCACCATGCCGGACACGCGCACCAGCCACAACATCGCCAACGTGGAGCTGGAGAAGCAGGAAGGCGCGGTCTGCACGGTGCGCTTCAACTGGCACACGCTGAGCCACCGCTACAAGACGGACTACAGCTACTTCGGCATGTCGCGCTACGTGATCGACTTTTCCGGCCCGGCGCCGAAGATCCTGAACAAGTACGTCGTGCTGAAAAACGACTACATCAACCAGGTCATCGATATTTATCATATTTAGTCTGGAGCACGGACATGAGCCATACCATCGCACTGCAGTTCGAAGACGGAGTGACCCGCTTCATCAGCTGCAACCCCAATGAAAAACTGGCCGACGCGGCCTACCGCCAGAAGGTCAACATTCCGCTGGACTGCCGCGACGGCGCCTGCGGCACCTGCCGCGGCCTGTGCGAATCAGGCAGCTACGACATGCCCGAGTCCAGCTATATCGAAGACGCGCTCACGCCGGAAGACGCGGCCGGAGGCTATGTGCTGAACTGCCAGATGCGTCCCACGTCGGACTGCGTCATCAAGATTCCCGCCACCTCCGCGTCCTGCAAGACGGCGGCGGCCAGCCACCCCGGCAGCATCGCCTCGGTGGAAGTGCTGTCCGAGTCCACGCTGCGCTTCTCGGTGGAGCTGGCGCAGCCGGACACGCTCGACTTCCTGCCCGGCCAGTATGTGAACGTGGAGGTGCCCGGCACCGCGCTCACGCGCTCCTACTCCTTCAGCTCCGTGCCCGGCTCGCCGCACGCCTCCTTCGTGGTGCGCAACGTACCGGGCGGCCGCATGAGCAGCTATCTGTCAGACGCGGCGCAGCCCGGCCAGCAGATCGCCTTCTCCGGCCCCTTCGGCAGCTTCTACCTGCGCCCGGTGCAGCGCCCGGTGCTGATGCTGGCCGGCGGCACCGGCATCGCGCCCTTCCTGTCCATGCTGGAAGTGCTGGCGGCGCACGGCTTCCCGCAGCCGGTGCGGCTGGTGTTCGCCGTCACCCGCGATTGCGACCTGGTGGCGCTGGAGCAGCTGGACCGCATCGCGGCGGCGCACCCGCAGTTCAGCTACCTCACCTGCGTGGCCGACCAGGCCAGCGCGCATCCGCGCAAGGGCTACGCCACGCACCACGTTGAGCCGTCCTGGCTGAACGGCGGCGATGCCGACGTCTACCTGTGCGGCCCCGTACCCATGGTGGACGCGGTGCGCACCTGGCTGGGCGACGTGGGCGTGGCCCCGGCCAACTTCTATTTCGAAAAATTCTCGGCCAGCAGCGGAGCCTGATATGCGATTCAAGGATAAAGTCGTCATCGTTACCGGTGCCGCACAAGGTATAGGGCGCGGCGTGGCGCTGGAAGCCGCGCGCGAAGGCGCATCGCTGGTGCTGGCGGACCGTTCGCCGCTGGTGCTGGAAGTGCTGGCCGAGGTGCAGTCCGGGCGCGACTTCCCGGCCGCGCTGGCCATCGCCTGCGAAGTGGACCTGGAGACGCATGCCGGCGCGCGCGACATGGTGGGCGCGGCGATGGCCGCCTTCGGCCGCGTCGATGTGCTGATCAATAATGTGGGCGGCACCATCTGGGCCAAGCCCTACCAGGAATACGAGGCCGAGCAGATCGAAGCGGAAATCCGCCGCTCGCTGTTCCCCACCATGTGGTGCTGCCACGCGGTGCTGCCGGCCATGATAGAGCAGCAGCGCGGCGTGATCGTCAACGTTTCATCCATCGCCACGCGCGGCATCTACCGCATTCCCTACTCCGCAGCCAAGGGCGGCGTGAACGCCATGACGGCCAGCCTGGCGCTGGAGCATGCGCAGGACGGCATCCGCGTGAACGCCGTGGCCACCGGCGGCACCGAGGCGCCGCCGCGCAAGGTGCCGCGCAATCCCAAGCCGCTCAGCGAGCAGGAACAGGTCTGGTACCAGGGCATCGTCGACCAGACCATCGCCAGCAGCTTGATGCACCGCTACGGCACCATCAGCGAACAGGTGCGCGCCATCCTGTTCCTCGCCTCCGACGAAGCCAGCTACATCACCGGCACCGTGCTGCCGGTCGGTGGCGGCGACCAGGGCTGACCGTGCGCGACTGGTCGCTCTCGGCCGTGCTGGCGGGCTTCCTGGCGGTCGTGATCTCGTATTCCGGCCCGCTGGTGATCTTCTTCCAGGCCGCCAGCGCGGCGCACGCCACGCAGGCCATGATGTCGTCCTGGATCTGGGCCATCTCGCTGGGCGCCGGCCTGTCCGGCCTGTGGCTCAGCTGGCGGCTGAAGACGCCCATCATCACCGCCTGGTCCGCGCCCGGCACCGCGCTGCTGGTGACGCTGTTCCCCGCCATGAGCATCAACGAGGCGGTGGGCGCCTATATCACGGCAGCCGCAGCGATACTGGCCATCGGCCTGTCCGGCTCCTTCGACAAGCTGCTGCGCCATATTCCAAAAGGCGTGGCGGCGGGCATGATGGCGGGCATATTGTTCCAGTTCGGCGTGAACACCTTCAAATCCATCGCCACGCTGCCGGTGCTGGCGGTAGGCATGGTGGTGAGCTACATCGTCTGCAAAAAATTCGTGCCGCGCTACGCGGTGGTGGTGGTGATGCTGACCGGCGCGGTGATCGCCTGGTCCACCGGCGCGGCGGACCTGAGCGGCGTGCGCATCGCCGCCGCCGCGCCGCAATGGATAGCGCCCGAATGGAGCTGGCGCTCCACCTTCAGCTTCGCCTTGCCGCTGGTGCTGGTCAGCCTGAGCGGCCAGTTCCTGCCCGGCATGGCCATCCTCAAGCTGTCCGGCTACCACACCAGCGCAAAACCCATCATGGGCGCCACCAGCATCGCCTCGCTGGCGGTGGCCTGCTTCGGCGGCATCACCATCGTCATCGCCTCCATCACGGCGGCACTGTGCACCGGCAAGGATGCGCACGAGGACCCGGCGCGCCGCTACGTGGCGGGCATGGCCAACGGCGTGTTCTACATCATCGGCGGCACCTTGGCGGCCACCATCGTGGCGCTGTTCGCCAGCCTGCCGAAAGAACTGGTGGCGGTGCTGGCGGGCCTGGCCCTGCTGGGCGCCATCACCTCCAACCTGATGGGCGCGGTCGAAGACGAGCAGCACCGCGAAGCCTCGGTCATCACCTTCCTCGCCACCGCATCCGGCATGAGCTTCCTCGGCCTGGGCTCGGCCTTCTGGGGCATCCTGATAGGGCTGTTCGCCTATTTCGTCCTGCAACGCAAACCAGCCGCAACGAATTAACGAGTACTACCATGCCTATCGCAATCATCAACGACACCTGCATCCACTACCGGACGGACGGCGACCGCAGCCTGCCCGCGCTGGTGTTTTCCAACTCGCTCGGCACGGACCTGAGCATGTGGCAGGAACAGGCCTACGCGCTGGCCGGCCGCTACTTCCTGGTGCGCTACGACACGCGCGGCCACGGCCTGTCCGCCAGTCCGCCCGGCCCCTACTCCATCGATCAGCTGGGTGCGGACGTGGCAGCCCTGCTGGACCACCTGGACATTGAGCAGGCCCACTTCTGCGGCATCTCCATGGGCGGCGTCACCGGCCAGTGGCTGGGCGTGCACGCGTCCAAGCGCATCAACCGGCTGGTGCTCGCCAACACGGCGGCGAAGATCGGCACGGCGGACGGCTGGCACACCCGCGCCGCCGCCGTGCGCGCGCAAGGCCTGGGCGCGATTGCCGACAGCGCTGCCTCGCGCTGGTTCACGCCGGAGTTCGTGCAGCGCCAGCCCGCCGTGGCAGACGCCATGGCCAACCGCCTGCGCGGCCAGAACTACGAAGGCTACGCCGCCTGCTGCGACGCACTGGCCGGCGCCGACCTGCGCGAGGCCATCCACGCCATCACCGCGCCTACGCTCATCATTGTTGGCGCGGCGGACCCGGTTACCACCGTGGCGGACGCGGAAGCCATGCGCGGCGCCATCCCCGGCGCCAGCGCAGTGGCGCTGCCGGCCTCGCACATCTCCAACGTCGAGGCGCCGGACCGGTTTACGCAGACGCTGCTGGCGTTCCTGGCCTGACACCGGCGGGCGACACAGCAACTGTTCAGACGTAAAAAAAGCACCCGGCCTTGCGGCGCGGATGCTTTGATCGCTAGCGGACTGAAAATCAGCCTGCTGCGTTTTCTTTGTTGTAGTTGGCCACGCCGTTCAGGATTTCCTGTTTGGCTTCTTCCGGACCGTACCAGCCTTGCACTTTCACCCACTTGCCTGGCTCCAGGTCTTTGTAGTGCTCGAAGAAGTGCTGGATCTGCTGCAGGCGCAGGTCTTGCAGGTCTTCCGGTTTTTGCCAATGTTTGTAGATCGGCAGCACTTTGTCGACCGGCACGGCCAGCACTTTCGCGTCTTCACCGGCTTCGTCGCTCATTTTCAGCACGCCGATGGCGCGGCAGCGCACCACTACGCCCGGGATCAGCGGGAACGGGGTGATAACCAGCACGTCGCATGGGTCGCCGTCGTCGGACAGGGTGTTCGGCACGTAGCCGTAGTTGCATGGGTAGTGCATGGCGGTGCCCATGAAACGGTCGACGAAGATCGCGCCCGATTCCTTGTCCACTTCATACTTGATCGGATCGGCGTTCATCGGGATTTCGATGATGACGTTGAAGTCGTTAGGCACGTCGCGGCCGGACGATACTTTATTCAGGCTCATATTTTCCTCGTTTGCTATGCTGGGAGATTGCTTTTGGATAGTCTAACCGCGTAATTATAGCGAAGTGGACAGCACTTGTGCGCCGCAGCAGGAAACGGCGCAGAAAAAAGCCCGTCGCAAGGACGGGCTTTTCAGGGAATGGCAGGCATTTACAGGATGGTGGCCAGCGCGCATTGGCGGTAGTGGCTGGCCGCTTCCTCGGGCTGCTGCAGCGCTTCGTGCATCTGCGCCAGCTTCAGGTGCGACTCGCGCACCATGCGCGGGTCTTCCGCATCCGACAGGGCCTGCTCCAGGTAGCGCTGGGCCTTGCCCCACAGCTTCTGCTTCAGGCACAAGGAACCCAGGGTGAGCGCCAGCTCGGCGTCGGTCGGGCGTTCCTGTATCCAGCGCTCGCAATGCTCGATCTGGGCCAGCAGGGCCGGCGTGCCGGCCGGAGCGGCGGCGTCGCGGTAGGCGCGCACCACGCGGTCGTCCCAGTTGGCGGCCAGCGCTTCCTCGGCCACCACGCGCGCCGCGTCGTGCAGGCCGCGCGCGTTCATGGCGGCGGCGGCGCGGCAGGCGATGTACGGTTTCAGGCGGTCCGAATTCGGTATGGTGGACCAGACGCGCTGCACCGATTCGGCGTCGTGCGACTTGTCCGACAGCAGATCGTCGTAGGCCAGCTCGCGCAGGCGCGCCGACAGCGCCGGGTGCAGCGCCTTGTGCTTGTCCAGCGAGCGCACCAGGCGCAGCACTTCGGGCCAGTTCTTGGCCTGCTGCTGCGCCTTGAGCGACCATTGCAACGCGTGGATGTGGCGCGTGCCGCTGGCGTTCAGTTCGCGCACCGCTTCCAGCGCCGCCTCCGGCTGGTGGTCGTCCACCAGCAGTTCGGTCATGGTCATCAGGCGCGCGGTTTTCAGCGCGTTGTCGCCGGCGGTCTGGGCCAGCCAGTTGTCGCGGCGGTGGTTCTGGCGCATGCGGTGCGCGGCGCGCGCGCCGATCAGCGCGGCCACGCCGGCGTTTTCAGGCAGCTCGGCGGCGCGCAGCGCGGCCTTTTCCGCATGGCCGAAGCGGCCTTCGAACAGGGCCTTGAGCGCGTCGCGCAGGCCCTTGTTGCCGTCGCGCTCACGCTTGCGCAGGCGGTAGGCGGCCACGCGGCCCGGCATCTGCATGGTGCTGCGCAAAGCGCCTATCACCAGGTACAGCAGCGCGAACAGGGCCAGCATCAGCACCACGAACAGGTTCAGCGACAGGTCGATGCGGTGCGGCGGATAGAACAGCACCACATTGCCCGGATTGAAGCGTGCCGTCACGGCAACGCCGATGGCCAGCGCCATCAGTGCGAGTAACCAGAGGAAGAAACGCATGGCTTAAGGTTTCGCTTTGTAGTTGCGCACGGCGTTCAGGCTGTCGGCCAGCGTCGGCATTTCGATGGCCAGGTTGCTGCCCTGGACCTGGCGCAGCAGCGCCTGCACCGCCAGCGTGCTCTTGGCGCGCGTGTCGAAGTATTTGGCCAGCGCTTCCTGGGCGGCGATCAGGTCGCCGCGGAAGGCGGTCTCGTTGCGCGACAGCAGCGCCATGCGGGCGTTCAGCAGGCGCAGTTTCAGGTTCTCGCGCAGGAAGTAGGCCTGCGACGGCGACAGCATCAATGCATCCGGCGTGTCCACGCTGCGCACGCGTATCAGCTGGCGCACATCGGACCACATGTCGGTGCTCCAGCTGCTCCATGCGTCCTGCACCTGGTGCAGCCACGGGCTGGTTTCCTCGGCCGGGACGCTGGCGTCCTTGCCGGACTTGGCGCCCTTGCCGGCAACGGCGGGCTTGGCGGCCACGCGCACTTTCTTTTCCGGCGCGGCGGGCAGCGTCGGCTTTTCGTCGGCCAGCATGGGCAGCGTGTCCACTTGCGCCATCACGTTGTCCAGGCGCAGCGCGAGGCCGACCGAGTCCACACTGGGCAGCGCTTTCAGCTTCTCGGTGTCCTTGGCGATGGCGCGGCGGATGGTGATGAATTGCGGCTTGTCCGAACGCGACAGGCTGCGGTCGGCATTTTGCAGCGCGATCAGCGCACCCTGCACATTGCCGGCCAACTGCAGTTGCTGGCTGGCGGTCGACAGCACTTGCTCGATTTCGGCCAGCGCCCATTCGTCGCGGTTCTTGGACAGGTCCTGGTACAGCTGCTCCAGCGCCAGTTGCTGGCTCTGGGCTTCGGTCTGGCGGTTTTCCAGCAGCGCCACTTTAATCTGCAGCTCCTTGGCGCTTTCCTGCACCGTGCGCGCCAGGGCGCCGGTTTCGGTGTTGACCACGTCGCCCTTTTGCAGGCGGCGCGCCATTTCTTCGCGCAGGTTGCGCATCTGGTTGTGCGAAGACCAGGTCTGTGCGGCCAGCAGAATGCCGAGCACGATGACGGCGATGGTCAGCGGGCGTTGCAGGGTGTCGGCGACGCCGGATGCCGTGGCAGCAGGTGCAGCAGGTGCGGCAGGTGCAGCGGCGGCGGCCGGCGGGGACTTGTCCGCCGCGCCGTCGGGCAGCGCAACAGGGTCGGGTTGGGTAGGCAAATCGTTCATGGACGTGATTGTAACGCGGCCAGCAGGCGTTCGTCGCCTGAACCTGTCTGCGTGATGCTATGGAAGCCCAGGCCGTTTGCCGTTTGGGCAATGCGGGCGTGGGGGACAATTAAATGCTGTTGTTGCAACTTTACAACGGCGCTCTCGCCGCCGGGCAGCTGCGCGGCCAGCTGCAGCAAGCCGCGCAGCGCCTCGGAACTGGTGATGACCCAGTCGGCCGGGCGCGCCAGCAGGCGCTCCAGCGTGGCGCCCAGCGCCGGCGTCATGGCGGGCGTGCTGCGGCGGTAGGCCGCCACCACGGTGACGTCGGCGCCGGCGGCGCGGAAGGCGTCGCCCATCAGCTCGCGGCCGCTCTCGCCGCGCACGATCAGCACGCGGGCGCCGCGCAGCGCGTTCAGGTCCAGCGCCTGCAGCAGGTGCTCGGTGTCCGCATGGGCCGGGTTGGCGGGGCTGGCGATATGGGCGTTGGCGTCGGTCACGCCGTGCGCGGCCAGCGCGGCGCGGCTGCCCTCGCCCACCACGGCCGCCGTCACGCCCTTGGGCCAGGCGGCGATGTGGGCAAAGGCGGCGTCGATGGCGTTGGGCGACACGAAGGCCACCAGCGCGTAGCCGGCCAGGCCGGCCAGCGTGGACTGCAGCAGCGTGCTGTCGGCCAGCGGCGCGATCTCCAGCAGCGGCAGCACCTCCACCGGACGGCCGAGCGCGGCCACGCGCGCAGCGAGCGGCTGCGCTTGCGCTAAGGGACGGGTAATGACGACGGTGGCGGGCATCCGGTGCTGGCTAGTCCGCGCGTCAGACGCCGGAACGGCCGCCGGTGGGCTCGCCGGGCTGCGTGTTGGCGACGTCATCGGGGCTGCCGGGCTGCGGCGCGGCTTGCGGCGCAGCTTGCGGCGCAGCTTGCGGATTAGCTGCGGCCGCGTCGGCAGCGGCGGCGTCGGCCAGGCACGAGGCCAGGATGGCGACCGCGTCCTGCTGGCGCAGCAGCTCGGCCACGTCCTGTCCCAGCTGCTCGGCGCTGGCGGCAGCGCCGCGCACTTGGGCGCTGGCCATGCGCGCGCCGTCCGGCGTGGCGACCATGGCGCGCAAATGCATGCTGCCGTTTTCCACCGTGGCGTAGGCGGCCAGCGGCACCTGGCAGCTGCCGCCGAAGACCTTGGACACCTTGCGCTCGGCCGTCACGGCCTGCGCGGTGGCCAGGTGGTTCAGCGGCGCGAGCAAACGCATCAGGTCCAGGCCGTCGCTGCGTTCGGCGATCTCGATCGCCATCGCGCCCTGCCCTGCGGCCGGCAGGCTGCTTTCCGGCTCCAGCAGCGCGCGGATGCGCTGCGGCAGGCCCAGGCGCTTGAGTCCGGCGGCCGCCAGGATGATGGCCGCGTAATCGCCACGGTCCAGCTTGCCCAGGCGGGTGTCCAGGTTGCCGCGCAGCGGCTTGATCACCAGTTGCGGATAGCGCGCCGCGATCAGCGACTGGCGGCGCAGGCTGCTCGTGCCCACCACCGCGCCGGGCGGCAGTTCGTCCAGCGAGGCGTAGTCGTTGGAGACGAAGGCGTCGCGCGGGTCTTCGCGCTCGAGCACGGCGGCCAGCGCAAAGCCCTGCGGCAGCTCCATCGGCACGTCCTTCAGCGAATGCACGGCCAGGTCGGCGCGGCCCTCGGCCATGGCCACTTCCAGCTCCTTGACGAACAGGCCCTTGCCGCCCACCTTGGACAGGGTGCGGTCCAGGATCTGGTCGCCGCGCGTGGTCATGCCCAGAATTTCTACGCTACACTGTGGATACAAGGCCGACAGCCGCGCACGCACGTGCTCCGCCTGCCACATGGCAAGGCGGCTCTCGCGCGAAGCGATCACCAGTCGGGAAGGAAGCTCTTGAGCCGTATCGGTAGTATTCAAAGCCTGTTCTTTCGTATCGTGCGTGGTTATATTTTGCGAGACTGCAAATTTTATCATGCGCGCCCCATTCGAGAATCATGCATAGGGCATATACCATGGTTGCATCCGCAGCAGACACCGGCGCCGACAAGGACGCGCCGCTCAAAGAAGACATCCGCTTGCTCGGCCGCCTGCTCGGCGACGTGCTGCGCGCGCAGGAGGGCGAGGACATGTACGCGGTGGTGGAAACCATACGCCAGACCGCCGTGCGCTTCCGCCGCGAGGCCGACGCCGGCGCCGCCAAAGAGCTGGACGGCATGCTGAAGATCCTCACCCGCGAGCAGACCATCACCGTGGTGCGCGCCTTCTCCTACTTCTCGCACCTGGCCAATATCGCCGAGGACCAGCACCACATCCGCCGCCGCCGCGCCCACCTGCTGGCCGGCTCGCGGCCGCAGCAGGGCAGCGTCAGCTTCGCGCTGTGCAAGCTGGCCGGGGCCGGCGTGGATGAAGCCACCGTGACCGGCTTCTTCCGCGCGGCCCTGATTTCGCCGGTGCTGACCGCCCACCCCACCGAAGTGCAGCGCAAGTCCATCCTGGACGCCGAACACGACATCGCCCGCCTGCTGGCCGAGCGCGACCGCCCGCTCACGCCCAAGGAACAGGGCGCCAATCTGCACCTGCTGCGCGCGCGCGTGGCCACGCTGTGGCAGACCCGCATGCTGCGCTACTCCAAGCTGACCGTGGCCGACGAGATCGAGAACGCGCTGTCCTACTACCGCATCACCTTCCTGCGCGAGCTGCCCGGCCTGTACGACGACATCGAGGCCGACATCGCCGCCCAGTACGCCGGTCCCGACGCCGCGCCGCAGGCCATAGGCGCGCCCTATGTGCAGATGGGCAGCTGGATAGGCGGCGACCGCGACGGCAATCCCAACGTCAACGCCGCCACCATGCGCCACGCGCTGGCGCGCCAGGCCACCACCATCCTCGACTTCTACCTGGACGAAACGCACACGCTGGGCGCCGAGCTGTCCGTCTCCACGCTGATGGTGCGCTGCACACCGGCCCTGCAATTGCTGGCCGACTCCTCCACCGACAGTTCCGACCACCGCAGCGACGAGCCCTACCGGCGCGCACTGATCGGCATCTACGCGCGCCTGGCCAGCACCGCGCGCGCCCTGGGCGCGGCCAACATCCTGCGCCAGGAGGTGGGCCACGCCGAGCCCTACGCGGACGCGGCCGCCTTCGCCGCCGACCTGCAGATCCTGATCGATTCGCTGAACGCCAACCACGGCGCCATGCTGGTGCAGCCGCGCCTGTCCACGCTCAAGCGCGCCGCCGACATCTTCGGCTTCCACCTGGCCTCGCTGGACATGCGCCAGAGTTCGGACGTGCACGAACGCGTGCTGGCCGAGCTGTTCGCCAAGGCCGGCGCGGCGCCCGCCTACGCCGAGCTGGACGAGGAAGCCAAGGTGGCGCTGCTGCTGGCCGAACTGGGCCAGCCGCGCCTGCTGTACTCGCCCTATATCGCCTACTCGGCCGAAACCGAGTCCGAGCTGGGCGTGCTGCGCGCGGCGCGCGAGATCCGCCAGCGCTACGGCGCGCGCGCGGTGCGCAACTACATCATCTCGCACACCGAGACCGTGTCCGACCTGCTGGAGGTGCTGGTGCTGCAACAGGAAACCGGCATGCTGCGCACGACGGACCAGGGCAGCGCGCTGGACCTGATGGTGATCCCGCTGTTCGAGACCATCCCCGACCTGCAGCGCGCGGCCGGCATCATGCAGCGGCTGATGGCGCTGCCGCTGGTGCGCCGCCTGCTCGAAGCGCAGGGCCTGCAGCAGGAGGTCATGCTGGGCTACTCGGACTCCAACAAGGACGGCGGCTTCCTCACCTCCAACTGGGAACTGTACAAGGCCGAGCTGGGACTGGTGGAGGTGTTCGCGCAGGCCGGCGTGAAGCTGCGCCTGTTCCACGGCCGGGGCGGCACCGTGGGCCGGGGCGGCGGTCCCAGCTACGAAGCCATCCTGGCCCAGCCCAGGGGCACGGTGAACGGCCAGATCCGCCTGACGGAACAGGGCGAAATCATCGCCTCCAAATTCTCCAATGCGGAAATCGGACGGCGCAACCTGGAGCTGCTGGTGGCCGCCACGCTGGAGGCCAGCCTGATGCCGCCAGCGGCGGACGACGCGCAGCAGGGCCAGCTGGCGGGCTTCGAGGCCGTGATGGCGGAGATTTCCGAACGCGCCTACCGCGCCTACCGCGACCTGGTGTACGACACGCCCGGCTTCACCGACTACTTCTTCGCCGCCACGCCCATCGCCGAGATCGCCGAGCTGAACCTGGGCTCGCGGCCGGCCTCGCGCAAGTCCACGCGCCGCATCGAAGACCTGCGCGCCATTCCCTGGGGCTTCTCATGGGGCCAGTGCCGCCTGCTGCTGCCGGGCTGGTACGGCTTCGGCAGCGCCATCGGCAGCTGGATAGCGGACGGCGGCGATCAAGACGGTGCCAATGCCCGCCTGGACCAGCTGCGCGCCATGTTCCAGCACTGGCCCTTCTTCGCCACGCTGCTGTCGAATATGGACATGGTGCTGGCCAAGACCGACCTGGCCATCGCCTCGCGCTACTCGCTGCTGGTGCAGGATGCGGCGCTGCGGGAGCGCATTTTCAAGCGCATCACCGCCGAGCACGCGGCCACGCTGGCCTGCTTGGAGCGCATCACAGGCGCCAGCGAACGGCTGGCCGGCAATCCGCTGCTGGCGCGCTCGATCCAGAACCGCTTTGCCTACCTGGACCCGCTGAACCACTTGCAGGTGGAGCTGATCAAGCGCCACCGGTCTGTGGGGCACGAGCCGGGCAAGGTGGACGAGCGCGTACACCGGGGCATCCACTTGTCCATCAACGGCGTGGCGGCAGGCCTGCGCAACACCGGCTGACCAAGCGTAAAAATGATGCATTGCCGCAACGCATCGTCAAAAACCGTGTGAAATTGTGACATTTGGAGAGAATTGCACCAAAGTACAATGACAACACCATGATGCTAAGAATATATTGAAGGTGAAGCTGGCCCTGGGCCAGCGCCCTTCGCGCCTCATCCCTGCGCGAATCCGGTTTCGGCGCCTTGCCGGTTGCAGCCCCTCCCCGCTGCAAGTTCACCAGATCAAGACGACATCATGAAAAACCTGACTATCAGAACACGCCTGACTTTCGCCATGGGCTTTCTGTCGCTGTTGCTGCTGGCCATGGGCGCGGCCAGCCTGTACAGCCTGGGCAGCACCAACGCCTCCCTCAAGACCGTGTACGACGACCGCCTGGTGGCCATGGGTATGCTCTCGTCCGTGATGGAGCAGCAGCTGCGCAGCCAGGTGCGCTACGCCAAGGCGGTGGGCGCCAGCCCGGAAGAAGCGGCTACCCATCTGGCCGAACTGCGCAAGCATATCGACAAGTCCGACGCCGAGTGGACAGCCTACATGGCCACCTATCTGACGCCGGAGGAAAAGACCCTGGCGCAAAACTACGAGACCGGCCGCAAGGCCTACTACGAGCAGGCGCTGGCCCCGGCCGTGGCGGCCGTCCAGTCCCACAACGCCGAGCAGGCCGACGCCATGTTCAAGGGCGCCATGAGCAAGCTGTTCGCGCCCGCCCGCGAAAGCCTGCGGGAACTGATGACGCTGCAGCTGGCGGTGGGCAAAAGCGAGTTCGAAGGCGCGCAAAGCCGCTACACGGCGTTCCGCTTCATGGCCATCGCCGCCGTCGCCGCCGGCTTGCTGCTGGCGGCGGGCATGTGGTACTGGCTGGTGCGCTCCATCTCTGTGCCGCTGGCGCAGGCGGTCCGCATCGCCAATGCCGTCGCCGAGGGTGACCTGACGCAGCAGATCGAAGTCCTGTCCACCGACGAAACCGGCCAGCTGACCAGCGCCCTCAAGCACATGAACGAAAAGCTGCTCGACATCGTGGGCCAGGTGCGCACCGGCACGGACACGATAGCCACCGCGTCCGCTGAAATTGCGGACGGCAACCTGGACCTGTCCTCGCGCACCGAGCAGCAGGCCAGCTCGCTCGAGGAAACCGCCTCGTCGATGGAGGAGCTGACCTCCACCGTCAAGCAGAACGGCGAAAACGCACGCCAGGCCAACCAGCTGGCCGTGAACGCCTCCGCCATCGCCACCCGGGGCGGCGAAGTGGTGGCGCAGGTGGTGCGCACCATGGGCGACATCAATGCTTCGGCCAAGCAGATCGAAGCCATCATCAGCGTGATCGACGGCATTGCCTTCCAGACCAACATCCTGGCGCTGAACGCCGCAGTGGAAGCGGCGCGCGCCGGCGAGCAGGGACGCGGCTTTGCCGTGGTGGCCTCGGAGGTGCGCAACCTGGCCCAGCGCTCGGCCAGCGCGGCCAAGGAGATCAAGACCCTGATCGACTCCTCGGTGGCCAAGGTGAACATTGGCAGCACGCTGGTGAACCAGGCCGGCGCCACCATGGAGCAGATCGTCGCCAGCGTGCGCCAGGTGACCGAAATCATGGGCCAGATCACGGTGGCCGGCAGCGAGCAGGAAGCCGGCATCGAGCAGATCAACCAGGCCATCACGCAGATGGACACGGTGACGCAGCAGAACGCGGCGCTGGTGGAACAGGCAGCCGCTGCGGCGGCGTCCATGCAGGACCAGGCGGGCAAACTGGAAAAGTTGGTTAGTGTGTTCAAGCTCACCGGGCAGCAATCCGCCGCCGCCGCGCGCCCCGCCGCACACCGCCGCCTGGTGCTGGTTTCTCCTATGGCTGGATGAAATAACATCTTTTCACGCAGGCAATGTCGATTTTCTTTACAGACGCCTGCGTGAAGAAAACGTTAACTCTTGGTAACTCGCTGATTGCACGTGAATTTTTCCCGCAGGCACGGCTTATGCATTACTTCCCGTGTGCTACCCACCACCCTGACAGGAGAAAATCATGAATATCAAAAAGGTCTCCCGCGTGGCGTTGATGGCCTGCCTGCTGCTTGCAGGCGCCGCCAAAGCGACCACGCTTGAACTGCCAAACATCAATCCACTGTCCGCCACCACGTATAACAATTTCAACGTCTATTCGCTGGACTTGTTGAGCAAATGCGCTGCAGATCCGCGCTGCCAGCCTGCCGGTCCGCTCCCCGTGGATTCCAGCCCGGGCCAGATCGCAGACCAGGCCATCGTCCTGACAGCCGCGAACGGCACCAACGTCAACAATTTCCCCGCCCCGTTTACTGCCGGCCAGCCGGTAAATGATTCCTTCGACACCTCAACCTCGTCGTCCGGCAGTTTTACCATGACCGATGCCGGCGGGGCTTTTGCCGGCGACCTGGCAAACCGCTGGGACATCAATCTGGGCCTGCTGAAAACCTATCTGGGCAGCAATGACCTGGTCTTCTTGTTCGACAACAACCAGTCGGCCAACGGCGGCGCCCAATTCATCAGCATTTGGGGCCAGGCGCGCATTTACGACAACCTCGGCAACGTGGTCAGCTGCTTCGAGATCAGCACCTCGGCCGCCAATTCCGGCTGCCACGGGGGCGACAATCCAACTCCCGCCACCAGCGACTACCTGAACGTCATTAGCGACTTCTGCGTCGACAAAAACACCGGCGAAAGCTACAACCTCGGCGGCGCGCACAATGCCGGCGATTGCCCGATTGACGGCACCCACACTGCCGGCGGCTACCAGGTTAACAACAACCTGAGCACCAGCCAGGCCGAGTTCGCCGCCTACAACAAGGCCCTGAGCGACGCCGCCAAATCGTCGGCCAATAACTACACCTTGTCGGTCAACATCAAGTACATCGGCCAAGGCGCCGGCGCCGAACAACTGTGGATTTGCAGCGCCTGCGATGTGAACGACGAAACCACGCGTATTCCTGAACCTGGCACTCCCTTCCTGATCGGCATCTCCCTGCTCGGCCTCGCCGTGGCACGCCGCCTCCCCAAACGCGGCGCGTAAGACTGCCCCATCAGCACACATGGGCGGCGCCAGGCAGGCGCCGCCCAAAAATAATTTCCGTGCGCCAAATTCAGATTGTGCTATACATAGGAGATGGCAAAAGAATAACAGCAGAGTACAATCCAGGAATGCTTCCAGAAATCACTATTCCGTGGGCGCAAACGGCCGCAGCCGGCGCCGCACTGTTTGCCACACTTTGGCTGTGGCGCCGCGCCGAGGCCGCGCGCAGCGCCGCCGAAAAAGAACTGGCTGGGCTGCGCCTGCAACTGGCCGCCAGCGAGAGCAGATCGGCCGCGTGCGCACACAGTGAACGCCAGTTGCGCGAGGTGCTGGAACGGCTGCCGCTGGCGCTGTTCCTGAAGGACGCCGATTCGCGCTTCGTCATGATGAACGCGGCCTGCGAGCAGACTTTCGGGCAGAGCTACGCCACCATGGCAGGTACGCACGGCGGCGAACACTACCCGGCCGAGCAGCAAGCCGGTTTCCTGGCCGCCGACCGCGCCGCCTTCGCATCGCGCCGCCTGTGGTGCGACGAGGAATGGCTGTGGCACGCCGGCCTGCAGCAGGACCGCCGCCTGCTGACCTACAAGCAGCCGCTGTACGACGAGGACGGCCAGCCTTCGCTGCTGGTCGGCATGTGCGTGGACGTGACCGAACGCCGCGCCGCCGAAGACGCGCTGGAGTCCACCTTGCGCCAGCTGCGCGAACTGAGCGACCTGCAGGAAACCACGCGCGGGCAGGAGCGCCACCGCCACGCGCAAACCCTGCACGACAGCCTGGGCCAGAGCCTGATGGCGCTCAAGCTGGACGCCAGCATGCTCGCCAGCGCCAGCCGGGGCCGCCATCCGCGCCTGCACGCCCACGCCCAGCGCGTCCAGGGCACGCTGGACAAGGCCATCTACACGGTGCGTTCGCTCATCAACGACCTGCACCCCAGCACCCTGGAACTGGGCCTGCCGGCCGCCACCGACTGGCTGCTCAAGCAGCAGGAACGCGGCGGCGGCATGCACTGCCAGCTGCACCTCATCAGCGACAGCGCCGTGCTGGCGCAGCCGCAGACCTGGGCCATCTTCCGCATGATCCAGGAGGCCCTGTACAGCATCCAGGCGCACGCCCAGGCCACCCGGCTGGACGTCTCGCTGGACCTGCGCGTCAGCGCGCTGCTCGTCGTCATCAGCGATAACGGGCTGGGCTGCTGGGCGGCGGGCAGCCGCCGCGCCACCCTGTCCATGCTGGCCTTGCGCGAGCGCGTCTCGGCCCACGGCGGGCAGCTGACCGAAGACAGCATGCCCGGGCGCGGCACCACGCTCACCTTCATGTTTCCCGGAAATGAAAAACGGGAGGCCGCAGCCTCCCGTCTTCATACTCCCGCCGACGCCTAAACGCGCTGGCGTGCTCCCGCCACCGCTTAATGCGTGGTCAGGAAGGTCTTCAGCTTGTCCGAACGCGACGGCTGGCGCAGCTTGCTCATGGCCTTCGCTTCGATCTGGCGGATACGCTCGCGCGTCACGTCGAACTGCTTGCCCACTTCTTCCAGCGTGTGGTCGTTCGACATTTCCACGCCGTAGCGCATGCGCAGCACTTTCGCTTCGCGCGGGGTCAGCGAGTCCAGCACTTCCTTGATCACATTGCGCATCGAGGCGTGCAGCGCGGCGTCCAGCGGCGCCAGCGTGGTGTTGTCTTCGATGAAGTCGCCCAGCTGCGAATCGCCGTCCTCGCCCATCGGCGTTTCCATGGAAATCGGCTCCTTGGCGATCTTCATGATCTCGCGCACCTTGTTCTCCGGCATTTCCATCTTCACCGCCAGGGTGGCCAGGTCCGGCTCGCTGCCGGTTTCCTGCATGATCTGGCGCGAAATGCGGTTCATCTTGTTGATGGTCTCGATCATGTGCACCGGCACGCGGATGGTGCGCGCCATGTCGGCGATCGAACGCGTGATGGCCTGGCGTATCCACCAGGTCGCGTAGGTGGAGAACTTGTAGCCGCGGCGGTATTCGAACTTGTCCACCGCCTTCAACAGGCCGATATTGCCTTCCTGGATCAGATCCAGGAACTGCAGGCCGCGGTTGATGTACTTCTTCGCGATCGAAATCACCAGGCGCAAGTTGGCCACGGTCATTTCGCGCTTGGCGGTGCGGGCGCGCTTCTCGCCGGCCGCCATCTGCTTGTTGATCTTGCGCAGGTCGGCCAGCGGCAGCGCCACGCGCGCCTGCAGGTCTATCATCTTCGACTGCAGCTCTTTCACGGCCGGCACGTTACGGCCCAGCACGGCGCTGTAGGGGTAGGCCGAATCGACTTCGCCGTCCACCCAGTCCAGGTCGCATTCATTGCCCGGGAAAACCTTGATGAAGTGGGCGCGCGGCATGCCGCAGCGGTTTACGCACAGCTCCAGCACGGCGCGCTCGATGGAACGCACCTGCTCCATCTGGCCGCGCAGGGTGTCGCACAGCTTTTCCACCACCTTGGCGGTGAAGCGGATGCCCAGCAGCTCGGCGGAAATGACTTCCTGCGCCTTGTTGTAGGCCGGCGAACCGTAGCCGCCGGCGGCCTTGCGCATTTTCTCGAACTGCACTTCGATCACTTCGAACTTTTCCAGCGCGCCTTTTTTCAGCTGCACCAACTGCTCGGTGGAGAAACCGGCCGCGCCGCCATTGGCGTCGCCGTCTTCCTCTTCCACTTCTTCTTCCTCTTCCTCGTCGTCATCGGAAGCGGCGTGCTGGGCGGCAGGCGCCGGGGCCGGCGCGTTGCTCGCTTCGTTCAGGTCGACGAAGCCGTCCACCACTTCGTCCACCTTGAGTTCGTCGTTTTCGATCTTCTTGGCCAGCGCCACGATCTCGGCGATGGTGGTCGGGCAGGCGGAGATGGCCTGGATCATGTCCTTCAGGCCGCCTTCGATGCGCTTGGCGATTTCGATTTCGCCTTCGCGGGTCAGCAGCGCCACGGCGCCCATTTCACGCATATACATGCGGACCGGGTCGGTGGTGCGGCCGAAGTCGGAATCCACGGTCGACAGCGCGGTGGCGGCGGCGGCTTCCACTTCGTCGTCGCTGGTCACGGCGGCAACGTTGTCGGTCAACAACAGGCTTTCAGCGTCCGGCGCGCGCTCGTAGACGGCGATGCCCATGTCGTTGAAGGTGGCGATGATGCCTTCGATCGCTTCCGGATCGATGATGTTTTCCGGCAGCTGGTCGTTGATCTCGGCATAGGTCAGGAAGCCGCGGTCCTTGCCCATGTTGATCAGGTTCTTGATCTGCAGGCGGCGGCGTTCCAGGTCCTCGGCGGTCACGCCTTCGGTGCTGAGCGCGTCCAGGCCCTTGGCCTTGCGCTCGCGCGCCTTGGACACGGCCTTCAGTTCGGCGCGCTCAACGGCGTTCAGCGCCGCTACTTCGTCGTTTTCCGGCGTGAATTCGCTCGGCTTGCGGCCGCGGCGGCCCGGCACCTTGACGCCCGGCAGCAGGTAGCCGGAGGTGTCGATGGTGGCCAGGGTGGCGGCGTCGGTGACCTGGCTCACGGCCGGGGCGGTGCCCGGCGCAACCACGGTGACCGGCGCCGGTTCAATCTTGCTCTTGGCGGCGCGGGTTTTCACCACCACCGGCTTGGGGCCGGCAGGCGCAGCCAGCGACACGGCGGCCGAGGCGGCGCCGGCCTTGCGCGCCACCTTCACGGTGGCCTTCTTTTCTTCCGCTGCCACGTCGGCCACGGCGGTGGCTTCCACCAGCGCCGGGGTGGCCAGTTCAGCCGCGCCATCGGTCTCGACGATATCGGACGCGACGGCGGCCAGGCGGGAACGCGTCTTTTTTACAACGGTAACTTTGCCGGCAGCCTCTTGCGCATTGTCGATGACATAAGATAGAGTGGTCTTAGGTACAGCCAGTTGGGCCGCGGAACTGCGTGGGGCTTTGGCGGACAGCGTGAGGGTTTTCGGCGTTTTCGTCATTACAAATATCTCTCAATAGCAGACCCAAGGGCCGGCGGCGCGTAGTGAAAACAATGCCACCCGGGCCGGCAAGGGTCCGATGGCGCTTAGGTGTGCTGGAATGAAAAAAGCCCGCATTGACGGGCTGGCAACTATGTATCAGTGCGGAGCGGTAGGGGTGATCACTACTTGGAGGTTCACTTCCTGTTTTCAAGCTGCTGAGTACGTTCTTCATTTGGTGCGTCGGCAATTATAGCGCGTTTCAGGCCGGCGCGCACGCGCAAAATTGTGGTTGAAATAACATTTTAGCGGATCCGGCAATGCACTCCCTTCCCCAGCGTGATATGCTGGCGGCTCTTTGCTTAACCTGTGATGTCGATGAACACTAGCCTTACCCCTGAGCCAGCGGCTGCCGTTACCCCTTCGGAAACCGCGCCGGCGCTGACCGCCCGCACCCTGCTGAAGCAGCTGCAGCAGCAATTTCCTCCATTTCGCGATTGTTTGCCCCTGTCGATCGGCATCGACAAGCAGATCCTGGCCCAGCTGCCAGGCATCGATAAAAAACTCATGCGCACCGCGCTGGGCATCCACACCGGCTCGCAGCGCTATCTGCGCGTGATGGAAAAAGCCACCGTGCGCTACGACCTGGACGGCACCGCCGGCGCCGAAGTGACCGATGTGCACCGCAAGCACGCCAAGGAAGTCCTGAAAGAGCGCCTGAAGAAGGAAGCCGACCGCAAGAAGGCCGAGCGCGACGCCGCCGCCGCCGAAGAAGCGGCCCGCCTGCGCCAGGACAAGCTGGCCCAGCTGACGGCCAAGTTCTCCAAAAAAGGCTGATGAGCGACACCGCCGGCCCGGCCAGCAGCGCCGCCGCGCCGGCGCCCGAACTGCCCCCGTACATCGGCATTACCTTGGCCGAAGTGCGGCTGGTGAAAACCGCCGCCGACGTGGAGGAAGCGCAGGCCGCGCTGCTGGCGGCCGACGTGGTCGGCTTCGACACCGAGTCCAAGCCGACCTTCCAGAAGGGCCAGAGTTCCGACGGCCCGCACCTGATCCAGCTGGCCACGGACCGGCTGGCCTATCTGTTCCAGATCGGCGCCACGCCCTCGCCCGCCCTGCAGGCGCTGAAGGCGGTGCTGGAATCCGAGCTGACCATGAAAGTGGGCTTCGGCCTGTCCGACGACGTGCGGCGCCTGCGCGCCAAGCTCGGCATCGAGCCGGCGCGCGTGGTCGATCTGTCGGTAGCCCTGCGCGGCGGCCAGCGCAACGACCTGGGCGCGAAAAGCGCCGTGGCCAAGTTCTTTGGCCAGAAGCTGCAAAAATCCAAAAAGATCTCCACCACCAACTGGGCCAGCCCCCGCCTCAGCGAACGCCAGATCCTGTACGCGGCCGACGACGCCCAGGTGGCGCTGCGCGTGTACCGCCACTGGATCGCCGCCGGCAACGCACTGCCGCCGCAGCGCCCGGCCAAGCAACGCCGCCCGCCCCGTCCACGCCCCCCCGCGCCGGAACTGTAGGGCGGGTTAGCGGGCAGCGCTTAACCCGCCGGAGCCGCCGGAGCCGCCGAGACGCTGGCGGGTTACGCGCAAGCGCTAACCCGCCCTACGGTCACCGTTAGCTCGCCGTACCAGCCCCCCCAGCGTGGCGATCGCGGCCGCGTGCTCGGCGCTCCACGGATGTCCGTAATTCAGCCGCAGGCAGTTGCGGAACTCCCGCTTGGCCGAAAACATCGGGCCCGGCGCGATGCCGATGCCGCGCTCCAGCGCCGCAGCGTGCAAGGCCAGCGCATCCACACCCTCGGGCAGCACCACCCACAGAAAATAGCCTCCCTCCGGATGCGTAACGCGCGTGCCGGCCGGGAAGTGCTCGGCCAGCGCCGCCAGCATTTGCGCCTGCTGACCCATCAGCGCGGCGCGCAGCTGGCGCAGATGGCGGTCGTAGCCGCCCTGCCCCAGGTATTCGGCCAGCGCCAGCTGCGACGGCATGGCGGCCGCCAGGCTGGTGGTCAGCTTGAGCCGCTCGACCGTCCGCGCGTAGCGTCCCGGCGCCGCCCAGCCCACGCGGAAACCCGGCGCCAGGCATTTTGAAAACGAACTGCAGTGCAGCACCAGTCCCTGCGCGCCTGGCGCATCGTAACGCTTGGCCAGCGCCGGGCGGCGCGCGCCGAAATACAACTCGCCATAAACATCGTCCTCGATCAGCGGCACGCCGTGCGCGGCCAGCAGCGCCACCAGCGCCTGCTTTTTATCGGGCGCCATCAGGCTGCCCAGCGGATTCTGGAAGCTGGTCATCAGCCAGCAGGCGGCGGGACGGTGGCGCTCCAGCGCCTCGGCCAGCGCGCCCAGCTCCATGCCTTCGCGCGGATGCGTGGCCACTTCCACCGCCTTCAGCTCCAGCCGCTCCAGCGCCTGCAAGGCCGCGTAGAAACTGGGCGACTCGACCAGCACCGTGTCGCCCGGCCGCGCCACCGCCTGCAGGCACAGGTTCAGCGCCTCCAGCGCGCCGTTGGTGACCACGATGTCGTCCGCCGCCACCGCCGCGCCGTCGAGCTGGTAGCGCAGCGCGATCTGGCGCCGCAGCTCGCCGTTGCCGGCGCCCAGGTCGGCCACCGTGCTCCACGGGTCCAGCCGCCGCGTGCTGGAGGCCAACGCGCGCGCCAGCTTGGGCAAGGGGAACAGCTCCGGGCTGGGAAAGGCGGAACCGAACGGCACCACGCGGCGCGAGCGGGCCGCCTCCAGCACGCCGAACACCAGCTCGCTTACATCGACGCTGCGCGGCGCGCCGTCCGGGCGCGACGGCTCCGGTTCGGGAGCGGCCGTCGGCGCGCGGCCCGGCGCCACATAGTAGCCCGAGCGCGGCCGCGATTCGATCACGCCGCGCGCCTCCAGCAGGTAGTAGGCCTGGAACACCGTGCTGGGACTGGCGCCGCGCCGCGCGTGCTGCTGGCGCACCGACGGCAGCCGCTCGCCCGGCCGCAACACCTGCTGCGCCACCATGTCCTCGATTTCCTGCGCCAGCGCTTCGTACAGTTTCAATCTGATCCCTGGTTTTATTGCGAATCTGAGCCTGTCAAACTTGGCAACTCAGGCGTATCCTGTCCCTGATTCCCATCCAAAAGCTATTTTAAACGGGACCTCCATGCCTGCCACCATATCGAAATCCTGCGCCGCGCTGCTGCTGGCCTGCGGCCTGGCCGCCGCAGCCCGCGCCGCCGCAGCGCCGGCCACGCCGGCCGCCCTGAAAGCCCTGCCCGACACGCTGGAACAGCGGGTGGCCGCCTGCACCGCCTGCCACGCGGCCAAGGAGCGCAGCGACGCCTACTTCCCCCGCATCGCGGGCAAGCCGGCCGGCTATCTGTACAACCAGCTGGTCAATTTCCGCGAAGGCCGCCGCAAGTATCCCATGATGACGTATATGGTGGACCACCTGCCGGACGCCTATCTGCGCGAGATCGCCCAGTATTTCTCCGAGCTGCATCCGCCCTATCCCGCGCCGGCGCAGAACGCCGCCACTCCCGCCATGCTGGAGCGCGGCCGCGTGCTGGTGCATGAGGGCGACAAGGCCGGCAAGGTGCCGGCCTGCGTGTCCTGCCACGGCGCCCAGCTGACCGGCGTGGCGCCCGCCATCCCGGGCCTGATCGGCCTGCCGCGCGACTATATCAACGCGCAGTTCGGCGCCTGGCGCAACAAGGTGCGCCGCGCCCACGCACCGGACTGCATGGCCGAAATCACGTCCCGCCTGTCGGACGCCGACGTGGCCGCCGTCTCCGGCTGGCTGGCATCGCAGCCGGCCGACGCCGACGCCCGCCCGGCCGCATCCATCGCCCTGCCGCTACCGCCGGCCTGCGGCAGCGTCCCTGCGGAGGCCAAGCCATGAAGAAGATATCCATCACCGCCATCGCGGCACTGGCGCTGGCGGCCGGCGCCGGCTTCATGCTGTATCCGGCCGACGACCCGCTGCCGGCGCTGAGCAGGACCGCCTCCCTGCCGCAAGCCGAGCGCGTGGCGCGCGGCGCCTACCTGGCCAGGGCGGGCGACTGCATGGCCTGCCACACGCCGCGCGGCGGCGCGCCTTACGCGGGCGGCCGCGCGCTGCAAACGCCGTTCGGCAGCGTGATCTCGCCCAACATCACGCCCGACCGCGAAACCGGCATCGGCCAGTGGAACGCGGACGATTTCTGGCGCGCCCTGCACAACGGCAAATCGCGCGGCGGCCGCATGCTGTATCCGGCCTTCCCCTACACCAGCTACACCCACATCACGCGCGACGATGCGGACGCGCTGTTCGCCTACTTCCAGAGCCTGCCACCGGTGAAGCAGGCCAACCAGCCGCACCAGCTGCGCTTCCCCTACAACCAGCAGCTCGGGCTGGCGTTCTGGCGCGCGCTGTACTTCCGTCCGGCCGCCTTCCGCACCGACAGCGCCCAGAGCGCGGACTGGAACCGGGGCGCCTATCTTGTGCAGGGCCTGGGCCATTGCAGCGCCTGCCACAGCACGCGCAACGCGCTGGGCGCCTCCGCCGACGGGCTGTCGGGCGGGCTGATACCGGTGCTGGGCTGGTACGCGCCGTCGCTGACCTCGGACCGCGAGGCGGGTCTGGGCGAGTGGGCGCAGCAGGACGTGGAACAGCTGCTGAAAACAGGCGTGTCGCCGCGCGCGACCGTGTTCGGGCCGATGGCCGAGGTGGTGAGTGAAAGCCTGCAGCACCTGAGCGACGGCGATGTGAAGGCGATGGCGGTGTATCTGAAAACGCTGCCGCGCAAGGAGCCGGCCGAGCGCTACGAGCGCAGCCAGGCGCCGGAAGCGCGCGCCCAGCTGGAGACGGGGGCGCGGCTGTACACGGCGCATTGCGTGGAATGCCACGGCGTGAGCGGCAAGGGCTTGCCGCCGCATTATCCGCCGCTGGCTGGCAACCGCGCGCTGCTGATGGACGAGGCGGTCAATCCGATACGCATTGTGCTCAACGGCGGCTTCGCGCCCGGCACTGCGGGCAACCCGCGCCCTTACGGCATGCCGCCGTTCAGCCACAAGCTCAATGACGTGGAGGTGGCGGCGGTGGTGTCCTATCTGCGCAGCGAATGGGGCAACAACGCGCCGCCGGTGAACGGCAACGATGTGAACCGCTACCGCGCCGTGCCGCTGGATTAAACCGAGGCTTCAGGCGATAAGGCCCAGCCGGTCGGTGGTGGCGTTGCGCGCGTCCTCGACCGCGATCTTCCCCTCGCCCAGCAGCACGCGCAGCGCGGCGTTCATGGTGTGGCAGCCTTCGCCGCCCTTGGTTTCCATCCAGTCGCGGATGGCGTTGATGCTGCCGTTTTCGATCAGCCGCGCCACTTCCGGATTCATGGTCAGGCATTCCGTGGCCAGGTGGTAGCGGTTGCCCTCCACCGACGGCAGCAGCGCCTGGCACAGCACGCCGCGCAGCGCGTGCGCCAGCGCCTGCTGCTGCGGCTCGCTGTTGCCCAGCATGCGCAGCATCTTCTGCAAACCCAGCTCGGTGGAGCGTGCGTGCAGCGTGGCCAGCACCAGCGGGCCGGATTCGGCCAGCGCCAGCGCTTCCTGCGCCGTCTGCGCGTCGCGGATCTCGCCGATGACGATCACGTCGGGCCGCTCGCGCAGCGCGTCCAGCGCCCCCAGGTAGAAGCTCTCCACGTCGCCGTCGAAGCCCACTTCGCGCTGCGTGACAATGCAGCGCCGCTGCGGTATCAGCGTTTCCACCGGATCTTCAATGGTGATGATGTGGCCGGAGCGGGTCTTGTTGATCTCGTCCAGCATGGACGCGATGGTGGTGGACTTGCCCTGGCAGGTGTCGCCGATGATGAGCACCAGGCCGCTGGTCAGCTTGGAGAATTTCTGCTCGTTGGCGCGCAGGCCCAGCTGCGCCATCGCATGCGGCTCCTTGGGGAAGCGGCGGATCACGCAGCCCAGCCGCTTCTTGCCCTGGAAAGTGAAGCAGTTGGCGCGGATGCGCGCCGTATGCAGGTCGATGGAGCGGTCGAAGGCGCGGTCCTGGATGCGCTCGCGCCAGTTCGGCTCCACCACTTCGAAGAATTCCTCCAGCTCCTCGCGCGTGATGGGCGAATCCGTCACCGCCACCAGGCCTTTGGGCTGGCGCAACAGCAAGGGGCTGTTCTGGTGGATCAGGATGTCGCTGAAGCTCAGCCTGGAATTGAGCAGATGCAGTATCTGCTCAACCAGGGTGCCGAAGACCGGATGGTCTTCGTTTTCTTCATAGCTGAGGGTGCGGATCTGCGAAGACTGGTGGTTTTCCATCGTACTCTACTCTCCGGGTAATAAATGTCGCCTGGAAAGATTATACGGGACGCTTGGGGAATTCAAAGCCTGTTTTCAGGTCCATGTAGACCTTTACGCCACCCTTGTTGACAACCGACTTGGGCGGTGGTGGAACGCCGGCCAGTTCGCGCGTAAACACCTGCAGGCCCTCGCCCTTGCGCAGGTCCTCGTCGGCGCGCTGGAACACATTGGGGCAGCCGGTCTCGGCGAGCAGCGCTTGCACGATGGGCACTTTCCAGGCGTCGGCGGCGCCGGACTGGAAGCTGCACAGCAGGAAGCCGGCCGCACCGCCGTAATAGTCCACCACCAGGCCGGGCAGGCCGTCGTCCTCGGCGTTAATCAGCTGCATCAGGTCTTCCGGTCCGAGCTTGGCAACGGCGGCGGCGCGCTTGGCGATGGCGGCCTTGACGCGGCGCTTCATCATGGCGTGGTCGACCGGTTCGTCCTCGCGGAAGGTCCAGACGCGGGCGCTGATTTGCTTGGCGTGCGCATTGTAGGCGGCCCGCGCCAGGAATTTGCGCGACGACGATTGCACGGTCGCGGTGGCGCCGGCCTTGCCTTTTTCCTGCGGACGGCCTTCGACGCGCTCGATGGCGGTCGGATAAATCCAGGGGTCGCCGGCCAGCAAGCTCTTTTCCTTGCCCTGTTTGATGGTGATGATAAGCATGTATTTCCAATGTAGTTGCAGCCGCAATGATACCGCATGGCACGCGCCGCCCCCGGGGGAATGCATTCTATTCCGCCTCCGGCGCAGTCTGTCGCATGGCGGGGGCGCCGGCCGGGGCGATTCCGTACTATCTCCAACATCGAAGCAGATCATACGAGGAGATCACACCATGGCAATCAAACCGACCGTCCGCGCCGTGCTGCGCAACACCCTGCTGGCCGCCAGCGCGCTGGCCATCGTGCTGCCGGCCGTCAGCGTGCAGGCCGGCCCTTTGAGCTGGCTGGCCAATGGCGAGCGCGTGCAAGGCAGCGGCAAGACCAGCAAGCAGACGCGCGATGTGGGCCACTTCACCGGCCTGGCGCTGTCCTTGCCGGGCGAGGCGGAAGTACGCATAGGCAATACCGAAAGCGTGACCATAGAAACCGATGACAACATCCTGCCGCTGGTGGAAACCGTGGTGGAGGACGGCACCCTGCGCGTGCGCCCCGTCAAGCGCAATATGCGGCTCGATACGCGCAATATGAAAATCATCGTGCAGGCCAGGAGCCTGGAGCGCATCGCCGTGGGCGGCTCGGGCACGGTGGATGCGGAAAACCTGAAAGGCGCCAACCTGACGTTCGACGTCGGCGGTTCGGGCGCCATCAATGTGCGCGGTATGGAAAGCGAATCGGTGTCGGTGTCGCTGGGCGGCAGCGGCAGCCTGAAGGCAAGCGGCAGCACCGAGCGGCTCAAGGTATCGATAGGCGGTTCGGGTAAAGTCAACATCGGCCAACTGGCCGCGCGCGACGCCTCGGTGAGCATAGGCGGATCGGGCCAGGCGACGGTATGGGCCAAGCAGTCGCTCAGCCTGAGCGTGGCCGGTTCCGGCGACATCGGCTACTACGGCGACCCGCAGATCAGCAAATCCATCATGGGCTCGGGCAGCGTCAAGCGCCTGGGCGGCAGCCCGCAGTAAATCCGCGCAGATCACTCCAGCCCGGCAGGCGCACACCCCGCCGGGCTGCACTATTTGGTGTTGAACACGTCCTGAGCGGCGGCGCCGTCCAGCAGGCGCTCGATCCACGCCTCCAGCTGAGGCGCCGGCGCAGCGGCGATCCGCTCGGCCAGGCGGGGCGGCGCCGTCCCGGCCTCCAGCACCAGCAGCCGCTCCACCATCTGCCGCAACGCTTCCGCCCGGCCCAGTTCGCGCCCTTCCGCTCTGCCTGCCGCTTTCCCTTCAGCCCTGCCTTCAGCCAGTCCGAGGGCCCGGGCCTCGGCACGCTCGCGCTTGCGCGTCTGCTTCGCTTCCCGGACGATAGACGCGGTCCATTGATCCAGCGTCAAATTTCCCATGATAATCTCCTCCTCCGGCACAAAGTCCGCCATATACTCCTTGCGCTGAACGCATCCGGACAACCAGCGCAACAGGCTGTCGCGGAAGGGCTCGGTGCTGCCGGCTTGCAGCCATCTGGCCAGCGACCTCAGCACCTCCACGCAAGCTTGCCTGGACCGCGAGCGCTCCAGCGCAAACAGCGCCGCGACCATATTGCGCTCGGTGTCATCCAGGGCAGTCGCCACCTTGCTTTGATCTATCAACAGGTATTTTAGTTCCGGCTGAAGGGCTGCCAAGCCCTCTGGCTGCGGCAACCTCAAGCCCGATAGCGTATGGCTGGCACTCCAGCGGCGCCTGCCGTTGTAGAGCACGATGGGCAGTACCGGCGGCAGCTTGCCGCGCCGGCCAAGTTTACGCTGCTTGATCAGATCCTGATACAGCAAGCCGGTGTAGACCTGCATGCGCAGCGCCATCCAGTAATCGCAAGTCGACTGGAATTCCAGCAGCAGGTAGACATAGACGCACTGGCCACCCACGCGCAAGCGCCACACCATATCGTCATGGCGCTGCTCGCCGTTGCTGCCGACATAGCTGGCATTGATGCGCTCCAGAGCGGACACATCCAGATCCTTGACCCACGGATAGGAAACAAAACCGCGCAACAAGTCCAGCATCAGCTCAGGATGCCCAAACAGCTGCTTGTATCCGCTATCGTGCTTGGCCTTCATGGCCTGATTCTAGGCCGCCGCGCCTAGGCACGGCCGTGCTACCAGGGCCGGGCTTGACCGGCCTCAAGCAAGAGAGAAAAAGCCCGGCCGGTGGCCGGGCGCGGGGAACTTACAGGTCGAACTTAAGTTCCGCAATCAGCGTGCGCTGGGTGTAGGGGTGGAAGGCCCAGTACTTGCGGTTGTTCAGGTTGTCGATGCCGAGCGCGCCGGTCCACTGGGGCGAGAAACGGTAGCGCACCCGCAGGTCGGCCACAAAGTAGTCCGATACGCCGGTGTACGTGGCGCCGTTAGGATCGCTGTTGTCCAGCGTGCCGTACTGGCGCCCGCTGTAGCGCGCCCCCAGGCTGGTGGTCCATTTGTCCCCGAGGTGGTAGGACGCCAGCAGCGTCGCCCGCCAGTCCGGCACGCGCGGCTGCCGCTTGCCCACGCTCGCCGGCAGCCTGGCGTTGCGGACAATCTCCGAATCCGCATAGGTTGCGCTGCCGCTGAGCGACAGGCCATGCAGCAGCACATGGTCGGCCTGGCAGGACAGCTCCAGGCCCGTGGTGCGGATCTCGCCTACGTTCTGCACCGTGTTCACCGTGGGCGTCAGGGCCTGCGAATACAGCGCGTCGCGCGTGTTCTCGTGGAACACGGTGGCGCGCAGGCTGCCGTGTTCCAGCATGCGCTCGGCCGTCAGCTCGCTGGTCCACGAGCGCTCGGCGCGCAGCGTGGGATCGGTGTTGATGATCTTGCCGTCCACAATGGAGCCCTGGAACAATTCCGCCGCAGTGGGATTGCGCACGGCGCGGCCGGTGGAGGCCTTCAGCGTCCACAGCTCGGACGCGCGATAAGCCAGCGCCGCCTTGGGCGACCAGCTGCTCTCGGAACGGCCCGAAAAATACAGCGGGCCGGCCACGTTCGATATCTCGCCGCCGAAGGCCTGCCAGCGCTCGAAGCGCAAGCCCAGCGTGGCCTTCCACAGCTCGCCGATGCGCCAGGTGTCCTGCACATACAGGCTGTCCAGACGGGTCTCGCCGTTGAAGGTGGACACATGCTTGCCGTCGTCCGCGCCTATCCAGTCGGCGCTGCTGAAGACGCGGGTGCGCAGCTTGGCGCTGTCGCGCTGCACGCCGAAATCCAGCACATGCGGCGCCGCGCCGCCCTGCGCGTCCACGCCCGGCCGCCACGTGCCTTTCAGCGCCAGCGTATGCCAGCCGCTGCCGCCCATGTCCGTGACATTGCCCTGCCCATTCGTATTCAGGTCCGGCACCGCCACCGTGGGCGTGCGCACGCGGTCCCTGGCATAGTCGTACAAGCTGGCCGCCACTTCCCAGCTGAACTCCCCTTTGCTGTGCTGCTTGAGCGAGAAGCCGTGCATGATGTGTTCAAGCTCGCCACGGCTGGGGGCAAAATCCGATGGCAGCAGGCTGTATTTCACGCCTCCCACATTGATGTCGCCCCGGTAGACCGTACTCCCGGCCGCGTCGCGCAGATACGATTGCGAGCTGCGCTCCGCATCGTTCTTCCACCAGCCCAGCGTGTAGCTGGCGCGCAGTATCGGCGACGCGTCGTAGGCCAGCTTCACCTTGGCGTGGTCCTGCACCGTATGGATCTGGTTGGTGGCGCCCAGTATCAGCCAGTCCTTGTTGGCGGGGTTGCGGTCCGCGATGGCCCCCGTCACCGGCACGCCGCCGCTGCCCGCCGTCCCCTGCGACAGCAGCTTGTTGGCGAAGGCGATAGGCTGGCCGTCGCTGTCCAGGCGCGACACGTCCACCCACCACGACCACGCGCCCTGGCGGTCGCCGATGGAAGCGCTGCCCTGCTTGCCGTAGGGACGGGTATCGCTGCCGTACTGCTTGAAGCCCTGGCCATAGCCGGACAGCTTGACGTGCGCTTCCAGCCGCGTCGGCATGCGGGTCTGGAAGTCCACCACCGCGCCCACCGAGTTGCCCGGATACGCTGCCGAAAATGGTCCGTACAGCACATCCACGCGCTCGATTTCCTCCGGCGTCACCAGGCCCCAGCGCGGCGTGTACGTGGCGCCGTTGCCCAGCAGGTTGGACAGCAGTATGCCGTCCGCATACACCATGGAGCGCGCACTGTTGCCGGTACCGGAAGCGCGGCTGGCCAGCACCGCATGGTCATAGTCGCCGATGTAGCGCTTGCGCACGTTCAGGCTGGGCAGGTATTTCAGCGCATCCTCGCTGTCGCTGGCGTTGATGCGGTCCTCCACCTGCGCGCCGGTGATGCCTTCTATGGTGGTGGGAATCTGCGTCGGCAGCGAGCTTGGGCGGCCGCCGTTCACCGTGACCACGGCATGGTCGGCGTGGGCAGGACAAAGCACGGACGCGGCAGCGCCCATCGCCGCCAGCATCACTGCCAGCGGCTTGCATTTCAAATTGTTCATGGCGTTCTCAGTGCTGGTGGGCGGCGCCTTCGGCCGGAAGGACGTTCAGTATGGGTGCGGGCGCCTTGACTTTGACGCCGGCCTCGCCGGGAAGTTCATCCCAGGCCACACTGCCCTTCACGCACTGCTGCACTATCTTGAAATACTGCTTGCCCGGTTCGGCCGGCAGCTTGACCTGCAGGGTGAACTCGTCGAAATACGCGTCCTCCAGCGGGCCGCCGGTCCACGTCACCTCGCGCACGGAAGTGCCGATCTTGCGGCCGTGCGACTCCACCGGCACCGACAGCGGACCTTCCACCGTGCGAATTTTCCAGCCCGGCTTGGGCATGGGCTTGGCGCCCGTCACCGCCTCCGGCAGCATGACGGTGATGGACTTGGTCGGACTGCCGTCGCAGCCGTGGCCGACGCGGAAGGTCAGCTTCTGGTAGCTGTCCGCCACGGCGGTGGTTTGCTCCAGCGTGACGTGGGCCTGCGCCTGCGCGGCCATGAACAGGGCGGCGCACATGATGGTTTTCTTCATGGCGGGCCTCACTTCGCGGCGGAATAGGTCAGCGGCCGCACGGCCACATTCAGCTCGATGGTCTCAAGCTTCTTGTCCTTCTTCTGCACCACCAGCGTGAGCGGCACGGTCTCGCCCTCTTTCAATTGGCGCTTCAGCTGCATCAGCATGATGTGATAGCCTCCCGACGCCAGCTCCACGGTCTTGCCGGCCGGGAGGTCCACGCCATCGACCGGCTGCATTTTCATCATATTGTTTTCCATCGCCATCTGATGGATTTCGGCCATGCCGGCCACGCTGGAGCGCACCGCCACCAGGCGCGCGTCCTGCGCCGACTGCAGCTGCATGAAAGCGCCGCTGGCTTTGGCGGCGGGCACGGTGGCGCGCACCCAAGGATCCTTGACGGTGACCTGGGCCTGGGCGCAGGTGGCGGAGAGCAGGAGTGCGCATGCCAGGGCCGCGCAGGTACGGAATGTGGTTTTCATATCTACCTCTGAAACGATTACGGGATGCGCCCGAAGGCGCAGGTGTAAAGCAGGATCAGACTTGCGCAGGCGGCCCGCGCGGGCGCGCAGCCGACCACACCGCGAGCGGCTGCGGTGCGCGATAGAACAGGAATGGGTGCAGCCGGGACGGCGCAGCGTAGGGCAGGCCGGACACCAGCGAAGGCGGCAGCCCCAGCGCGCCGGCGTGGTTGAGGCAATAGCCGCAATCCTCGCCCATGGACATGCCCTTCTTGCCGCCCTCGTCCTCCAGCTGAAGGAAAGACAGCGACAGCGGCTTGCTCTTGTCGGCGCGGCAGATTTCAAACGCGGCCGGGTTGCCCTCGGCGTAGGCCATGGCGTGCGAGATCGACGGCGCGAGCGCGTTCATCAGCACCGCGGTAACCGCGATCCAGATCCACAGCGCCTGGTGTTTCCACCGTTTGGTCAATCCCGTTTGCATGGTGCGAAATTATACATTAGCTAGCGCCCCGCCGCTTCCAGCGCGGCGGCAAGTTCCCGCGCCGCCTTCCAGCGCTGGGACGGCGCCGGATGGACGTGCTGCTCGAAATTGGGCGCGTGGCTGGCGCGCACCAGCTTCTGGTAATAGCGCGCCAGCGCCGCGCCGGGCCAGCCCACGCGCCAGGCCAGCTTCAGCCCTTCGCGGTCGGCCTCGGCCTCCTGCTTGAGGCCCAGCGGCGCCAGCTTGCGCATCAGCGCCGTGTCGTTGTCGACCGCGTCCTCCAGCTCGGCGAAGGGACGCTCGCGCCACGCCGGCTCCAGGCGCATGGCCTCCTCATACTCCAGCAGGTTGTGGCGCAGCACGGCGTGCGCAATCTCATGCGCCAGCAGCATGGCCAGTTCGGCGTCATTGAGCAGCAGCTTGTCCACGTAGGCGCGGCTGACCAGCAGCTTGCCGCCCGCCATGGCGTAGGCGTTATCGTCGCCTTCCGGCGTGGTGTGGACTTCCCACTGCCAGCCGGCGGATTCGGGATAGTCATGCATGGCCTGCGCGATCAGGGGCTTGGCGATGCGCTGCACGCGTTCGTGAAAAGCCGGATCGGAGTCCAGCTGGTGCTGGGCCTGGAGTTCGCGCAGATAGCCGCGGTACTGGCGCTCGGCGCCGGCCATGACTTCGGCGTGCGTCAGCGCCGAGGCGGCGCCCGCATAAGCCAGCAAGAATAATCCGTATAAGTAGCGGCGCATGGGGCCATTCTGCCACAGCGCCGCGCGATACCGCTTAGCGCTCGTCCTTGAAGGACTCGCGCTCGATCAGCACCGTGTCGGCGCCGTCGGTCAGCCAGATCTGGCCATCCTGGATGGTGCATTGCAGCTGCATGGTGCGCTGGGCCATCTTGGCCAGCTGTTCGGTGGCTTCGGACTGCAGGTTGATCACGCTGAGGTTCTTGGCGCGATCCACCTTGTTGGCCAGCGCCTTCCACCAGATATGGCTGGTGGCGTTGTAGCTGTACACCACCACGTGCTCAGAGCGGCCAGCCCCCTTGAGCAGGCGCTTGTCGTCCGGCTGGCCCACTTCCACCCACAGCTGGATGGCGCCGGTCAGGTCCTTCTGCCACAGGTCCGGCTCGTCCACGTCGAACAGGCCCTTGGTGAAGGTCAGGTGCTCGTGCGCGTGGATGGCGAACGCCAGCAGGCGCACCATCATGCGCTCGTCGGTCTCGGACGGATGGCGCGCCAGCGTCAGCACATGCGTGTCGTAGTAATTGCGGTCCATGTCCGCAATCGATAGTTCTGCTTTGTAGATTGTTGCCTTGAGTGCCATTGCTTACTTCGCTAAATTCTAAAGGGTTATTTGAATACGACGGTCTTGGCGCCGTTCTGCAGCACGCGGTGTTCCACGAACCACTTCACGGCGCGCGCCAGCACCACGCACTCGACGTCGCGGCCGATGGCCGACAGCGTGTCCGCATCCATGGAATGGTCCACGCGCTCCACGTCCTGCTCGATGATGGGGCCTTCATCCAGGTCGCTGGTGACGAAGTGCGCCGTGGCGCCGATCAGCTTCACGCCGCGATGGTGCGCCTGCGCATACGGCTTGGCGCCCTTGAAACTGGGCAGGAAAGAATGGTGGATATTGATCGCCTTGCCCTTCAGGCGCGCGCACAGGCGCGGCGACAGGATTTGCATATAGCGCGCCAGCACCACCAGGTCGATCTGGTGATTGTCCATCAGCTCGATAATGCGCGCTTCCTGCGCCAGCTTGGCCTCCTCCGTCGCCCCGGCCGCCAGCGGCAGGTAATGGAAAGGAATGTTGTAGCTGGCCGCCAGCTGGTAGAAGTCCATGTGGTTGGACACGATGGCGGGAATCTCCACCGGCAGCAGGCCGCTCTTGTAGCGGAACAGCAAATCGTTCAGGCAGTGGCCGATTTTCGATACCATCAGCATCACGCGCGGCTTGGCGTGCGCGTCGCGCAGCTGCCAGTCCAGCTTCATGCTCTCGGCCAGCAGGGCAAAGTCGGCGCGCAGCTGCTCGTCGCTCACGCCCGGCTCGTCGCGCGAGAAATGCACGCGCATGAAAAACAGCTGCGATTCGGCGTCGCCGAACTGCGCGGAGTCGATGATGTTGCAACCGTGCTCAGCCAGGAAGCCCGACACGCGATGCACGATGCCGCGCTGGTCCAGGCAGGATAAAGTTAGGATGTATTCTGGATGCGTCATGTCAATTTGTAAGGTTAGACGAATATCAACCCGCTATTGTCGCACGCTTGTGCGGCCCCGCCGTTAATTTGAAAAATAGCACGATCGTTCAATTTTGCGCTATAGTTAGCAAAGCAGTTAAGAACCCCACCCATCAGGAGACATACAAATGACCTTGGAGAACCTGCAATTCCGCCTGGCCAACCGCCCCGTGGGCATGGCGAAGGACACCGACTTCCAGCAGGCGGCCGAAGCGCTGCGCGAGCTGGCCGACGGCGAGATCACCGTCAAGACGCTGTACCTGTCGCTGGACCCGGCCATGCGCGGCTGGATGAACGACGCCAAATCCTATATCCGCCCGGTGGCCATCGGCGAAGTGATGCGCGCCGGCGGCGTGGGTGAAGTGGTGGCCTCCAAGTCGCCAAAATTCGCGGTGGGCGACGTGGTCTCCGGCGGCATCGGCGTGCAGGCCTACTGGCAAGGCGCGGCCACCGACAAGACCGCGTCCTTCTTCAAGATCGACAGCAAGCTCGCGCCGCTGACCACCTGGATGAACACCCTGGGCATGCCCGGCATGACCGCCTACTTCGGCCTGCTGGAAGTGGGCCAGCCCAAAGCCGGCGAAACGGTGGTGGTATCCGGCGCGGCCGGCGCCGTGGGCCAGACCGTGGGCCAGGTGGCCAAGCAGCTCGGCTGCCGCGTGGTGGGCATTGCGGGCGGCAAAGAGAAATGCGACTTCGTGGTCAACGAGCTGGGCTTCGACGCCTGCATCGACTACAAGACCGGTTCGGTGCGCGACGGCCTGAAAGAGCACTGCCCGCAAGGCGTGGACGTGTACTTCGACAACGTGGGCGGCGACATCCTGGACACGGTGCTCACGCGCATCAACATGAAGGCGCGCATCGTCATCTGCGGCGCCATCTCGCAATACAACAACACCACCCCGGTCAAAGGCCCGGCCAACTACCTGTCGCTGCTGGTCAACCGCGCCCGCATGGAAGGCATGGTGGTGTTCGACTACGCCGACCGCTACCATCTGGGCGTGGCCGCGCTGGCGGGCTGGCTGAAGGAAGGCAAGATCAAGAGCAAGGAAGACGTGGTGCAAGGCCTGGAAAACTTCCCACAAGCACTGACGATGCTGTTCGAAGGCAAAAACTTCGGCAAACTTGTGCTCAAAGTCGCCTGAACCTCAAACTCGCGGAACTAAGCGCCGCGACGCTTCTCTAATTGACGGAGCAGCCAGCTTGGCTGCCCGTCCAACGTTCACGACGATCAAGGAGAAGGTCATGGCTACAAGCGAACAAGGCAAAGGCAGCACCACCAAGGGCACGGCAAAACGCGGCTTTGCGGCAATGGATGAAGCGCAGCAGCGCAGCATCGCCAGCAAGGGCGGCCAAGCCGCGCACCAGAAAGGCACGGCGCACGAGTTCGACTCCGAGGAAGCGCGCCGCGCCGGCCAGAAAGGCGGCGAGGCAGTCAGCCGTGACCGCGAGCATATGGCGGAAATCGGCCGCAAAGGCGGCGAAAGCCGCCAGTCCGCCAGCCGCCAATCGGCCAGCCGCGCCGCCGGCAACCGCCAGGGCGGCGACAAGACAGAAGGAAAATGAGGGCGCCGGCGAGGGCGGCCCGCCCGGCTGCTAGCCGGGTGCGCCGACGATGACGCTGGAGGCCTTGAACAAGGCGGTCACTTCCATGCCCTCCTTCAGCGCCAGCGCCGCGCAGCTTTCCAGCGTGACGGTGGCGCCTATGGTGCCGCCGCCGGGCAAGGCGATGCTTACGTCCGCATTCACGGCGCCCGGCACCAGGCGCGACACCACGCCTTTCAGCTGGTTGCGCGCCGACAGCCGCGCCCCTTCGGCGGACACCGCCACGATCACCGACGTCGCCTTCACCAGCGCGAACGCGGCCGAACCCACCGCCAGCCCCAGCGCTTCCGTGCTCTCGCGCGTGATGACGGCGACGATGCGCTGCCCGCCGACGATGTCCAAGCTCACTTCGTCGTTCACCGCGCCGGTCTTGATGGCGGCCACCGTGCCTGCGAAATGGTTGCGCGCGCTGGTTTTCATTTTCATGGTCTGGATCAAAAGGAAATCATCGGCCAGCGCATGCGACTGGCTGCTCAGGTGCTCGACAAACAGGCGGTGCTCGCGGTCTATCTTGCGAAAATTCTCCACCAGCTGCGCGCCGCGCCGGGTCAGGCGCGTGCCGCCGCCGCCCTTGCCGCCCGCCAGGCGTTCCACCAGCGGCTCGCCGGCCAGGTTGTTCATCGCCTCGATCGCGTCCCACGCGCCCTTGTAGCTCATCTTGACGGCCTTGGCGGCCTGCGTGATCGAGCCGTGTTCGGCGATGCTGGCCAGCAGCGCCACGCGGTCCGCGCCGCCCAGCTGCTGGCCGCCCACCGTCATCCAGACTTTGCCCTGCAAGGCCAGCTCTTGTCCTTGCTGCTGCTCCTGCTGCTTCTGCTCCTCAGCCATGGCCGCCCTCCTCCCTGTTTTCTTCAATGATGGCGCCATCGGCCATCGTCAGCACATGGTCGCCGAAGATGCGCGCATCTTCCGGATCATGGGTAATCATCAGCATGGGAATGCCCAGGCGCGCCAACAAGGCGTCCAGCTCGGCGCGCATGCGCACGCGCAGCACCGGGTCCAGCGCGGCAAAGGGCTCATCCAGCAGCAGCGCGGCCGGATCGGCGATCAGCGCGCGCGCCAGCGCCACGCGCTGCCGCTGCCCGCCCGACAGCTGCGACGGAAACTGGTGCGCCACCGCCTGCAGCTGGAAAGCCTCCAGCCAGTATTCCAGTTGTTCACCATGCGCGCGCGGCGAGGGATTGAACCATCCCTGCTTCAACCCGAACACGATATTCTGCCTTACGTTCAGATGCGGGAACAGCGCATAGTCCTGGAACAGATAGCCCACGCGGCGGCGCTGCACCGGCAGGTTGACGCGCGCCGCGCTGTCGAACAGGCGCCGCCCGCCGAGTTCTATGCTGCCCGCGTCCGGCGTAATCAGCCCCGCCACGGCTTTCAGCAGCATGCTCTTGCCCGCGCCCGAAGCGCCGTAAATGACGATGCGGCGGCTGTCCGACTGCAGGCGCGCCTTGAGCGTGAATTCGCGCGCGCCGGCGCGCAGGGTTTTGGCAATGTCGATCTGGATCTGCATATCAGGCCTCCCGTCTGGGCGTGAGCTTGTTGGCCAGCACCAGCACGGCGACGCAGGTGACGGAGGTGATGATGACCAGCAGATTGGCCGTATCGTCCTGCCCCGCCTGCACCGCCTCGTAGACGGCGATGGACAGCGTCTGCGTCTTGCCGGGGATGCTGCCCGCCACCATCAGCGTGGCGCCGAATTCGCCCATGGAGCGCGCGAACGCCAGCAAGGTGCCCGCCAGCACGCCACGCCAGGCCAGCGGCAAGGTCACGCGCAGGAACACGCCAACCGCCGGCACGCCCAGCACGCGGGCGGCGTCCTCCAGCTGCGTGTCCACCGTTTCAAAAGCGGAGCGCGCCGCCTTCAGCACCAGCGGGAACGCCACCACGGCGGCGGCAATCACTGCCGCCTGCCAGGTGAAGATCAGGTTGATGCCGAAGTGCTGCTGCAGCCAGTGGCCTATCGGGCCGTTGCGGCCGATCAGCACCAGCAGATAGTAGCCCAGCACCGTGGGCGGCATCACCATGGGCAGGGTCAGGAGCGCGTCCAGCGTGTCCCGGCCGGGGAAGCGGCAGCGCGCCAGCAGGTAGCCGAAAGCCACGCCGCACACCACGTCCAGCAGCGTGGCCCACAGCGCCACCTTCAGCGACAGGGCCAGGGCGATCCATGCGGACTGCATCACGCGGGATATCGATTACGGACGGCCGAAGCCGTATTTCGCCAGGATGGCCTGGCCGGCCGGCGCCTGCGCGAACGCCAGGAAAGCGCTTGCGCCGGCGGCGTTCGGCGCCGTGCGGATGGCGGCGATGGGGTACAGCACCGGCGTGGTGGTCGGCACTGGCAGCGCGACCTTCACCTTGTCCTTCATCACCAGCGCATCGGTGGCGTAGACGAAACCGGCGTCCACTTCGCCGCGCGCCACGTAGTCCAGACTCTGGCGCACCGAGGTGCCGAACACCAGCTTGGGCTCGACCGCGGCCCACAGACCGGCCGCCTCCAGCGCTTCCTTGCTGTAGCGGCCCACCGGCACGCCGGCGGGGTTGCCCATGGTGATGCGGGCCACGGCGGGCAGACGCAGGTCGGCCAGGGTTTTCAGCGGCAAAGTACTGGCGGAAGGCACCACCAGCACCAGCGTATTGCTGACGAAGTTCTTGCGGCTGCCGGCTGCCAGCAACTGCTGCTGCGCGGCCTTGTCCATCGCATCCTGGTCGGCGGAGGCGAACACGTCCACCGGGGCGCCCTTGGCGATCTGCGCAACGAGGGCGTCCGAGGCGGCGAAGTTCAGCAGCACCTTGTCGCCCGGATGCGCGGCCTCGTAGGCCTGCGCCAGTTCCTTGAAGGCGTTGGTCAGGCTGGCTGCGGCGGACACGGTAATGTCGGCGGCGAAGGCGCCGCCCAGGGCCGAGGCGAGCGCGGCGGCGAGACAAATCTTCTTCAGCATCAAGTACTCCTTCTGGATGGAAAACCGCAATATACCTGATTATATAGCGAAATATGATACATTCTCGCCTCCCCACCTATCCGGCAGTCCGTATATGCAGCCCCTGAAGTACCTCAGCGCCTATTCCGAGCAAATGCAGCAGCAAGTCCAGCAACTGATTGCGCAGGACAGGCTGGGCGAAGTGCTGAAAAAGCGCTACCCGAGCGCGCACGACATCCGCACCGACAAGGCGCTGTACCAGTACGTGCAGGATTTGAAGACCGAGCACCTGCGCAACGCCTCGCCGATCGACAAGGTGGCGTTCGACAGCAAGATCCACGTGATCAACCACGCGCTCGGGCTGCACACGTCCATCTCGCGGGTACAGGGCGGCAAGCTGAAGGCCAAGCACGAAATCCGCGTGGCCACCATGTTCAAGGAAGTGCCGCTGGAATTCCTGCGCATGATCGCCGTGCACGAGCTGGCGCACGTAAAGGAAAAGCAGCACGACAAAGCCTTCTACAAGCTCTGCACCTACATGGAACCGAACTACCACCAATACGAATTCGACCTGCGCCTCTACCTGACGCAGCTCGACATCAGCGGCAGCAAGCTCTGGTAAATTCCGAAATGCAAAAAGGGGTCAGGGTTAGTTTTCCCGTGCGGGAAAACTAACCCTGACCCCTTTTTGGTTAAAGGAAACGCTGCAGCAGCGCGCCCGGCTCGGATTCGACCATCATCATGGCCGCGTGCTGCGGGCGGATGAAGCCTTGTTCGGTGGCGTGGCCGATGAAGCCGACCAGGCTGTCGTAGAAGCCGTCCACGTTGAGCAGCCCTACCCGCTTGCTGTGGATGCCCAACTGCGACCAGGTCAGCATCTCGAACAGTTCTTCCATCGTGCCCATGCCGCCGGGCATGGCGATAAAGCCATCCGACAGCTGCGCCATCATGGCCTTGCGCTCGTGCATGTCCTTGACGACGAACTGGCGCGTCAGGCCGGTATGGCCCACTTCGCGCTCGACCAGGGCGGTGGGTATCACGCCCGTCACTTCGCCGCCCAGGCGCAGCACTTCGTCCGCGATCACGCCCATCAGGCCGACCTTGCCGCCGCCGTACACCAGCGACAGATTATGCTCGACCATGCCGCGCGCCAGCGCCCTGGCCGCTTCCGCGTAGCGCGGCGTGGCGCCGCCATTGGCGCCGCAGTAAACACACAACGATTTCACTTATTCTTCCTCGATCTCGGCCTTCGCCAGTTCCACGTCCAGCCGCTCGTTCGCGTCGCGCGCTTCGCACGCGGCTGCCTCTTCGTACAAGGCGACAGCTTCGTCCATTTTCTTCTTGCCGTCCAGCATGGCCAGCGCATTGGCGTATTCGATGCGCGCTATGGCGCTGTCTGGATTGAGCTCCAGCGCTTTCTTGAACAGCTTGTAGCCTTCTTCCTTTTTCGCGCCGTAGGTCAGCCCGCCTATCATGGCGCCCACCTTGTCGACGATCTCGGCGTGGTAGCTGCCCAGCGCAATGTGGGCGTCGGCGTGCTTGGGGGCCAGCTTGATGGCCATGTCCAGGCTGTTCTTGACCTTGGCGCCTATGCCCTGCGCCAGCGCCTTGACCACCGAGATGCCCTGCGCGTAGCGGCCCAGCGAGTAGGCGTGCCAATACCAGGCTGCGGCGTTCTTGGGCTGCTCTTGCTGCTGCTGTTCGCAGCGCTCGGCCACTTCCTGGAAGATGGCGAGCTTTTTCTTTTCGCTCGGCTCCAGATAGGTGGCGTAGATGCAGGTGGCGCGGTGCGCCACCGCGTAGCCGTCCGCGCCCTGCGCCAGGCCCAGCTCCGCGGCTTTTTCGAACTCGCCGGCATGGTAGGCGATCCAGGCTTGCACCAGTTCCGCCTTGGCCGGGTAAGGCTCGGCGTCGTTGGCGTGCAGGCGCGGCCAGGCTTTTTTCAAACTGGCTGCCGTGTAGACGTAAGCGTCTTCAGGATGCGGGAAGGTCTTCCATGCCATGCTTATCTCCTCAGGTTATCTTTTTTAGGTATTCTTCCGACAGTTTCTGGAACAGCAGCTGCGTTTCATTGCGCAGGTAGGGGCCGATTTGCGACAGCACCTGGTAGCAGCCGCGCGCCAGCGCGTCCGCCATGGACTGCTGCTCGCTGTATTTGCGCGGGTTGCGCACGTATTCGTAGGACAGCCAATACGTCGCCACCACCACCATATTGGTCGACATGGCGTCGATCACCGCGTCCGACGCTTCCAGCGAGCCTTCGCTGCGCAGGTCTTCGCACAGCTGCTTGGCCACCTTGATCTTGTGCGCCAGGATCTGCTTGAAATGCAGCTCCAGCTTGCGGTTGCGCGACAGCAGGTCGTTCAGGTCGCGGTAGAAAAAGCGGTAGCGCCAGATCAGTTCAAACATCAAATGCAGATACAGCCACACGTCTTCGATATTGGAGCGGCGGCCGTCCGGCACTTGCAATATGCGTTCTATCTCCCCTTCGAATTGCGTGAAGATGGAATTGACGATGTCGTCCTTGTTGCGGAAGTGGTAGTACAGATTGCCGGGCGAGATATTCATCTCCTCGGCGATCACCGTCGTCGTGATATTGGGCTCGCCGAATTCATTAAACAGGCGCAGGGATAATTCGAGAATTCGTTCGCGGGTACGGCGAGGTGCTTTCTGTAGCATGGCGGATGATCTTTGTTTTTGTTCCCGCAAGGATAACACCGATGATGCGCTTTTAGAAACGGCGTACCGGTCAGCGCCCATGCGCTACTTTCAGGTAGCGCTCCAGGTCGGACAGGGCCGCATCCAGCCGCCCGAGGGCCTTGCGGCGCGGCCGCTGGCGCACAAGGGTCAGGCTGCTGTCTTCCAGCACGTTCAGCTTCAGGCGCATGCCGTGCCGCGCCAGCCGGGCGCCCAGCTCATGGCGCTGCTGCCACAGTATCAGCCGCGTGTTCTGGTAGGCCTGCTCGCAGGTGCGGCGGCGGTTGTTATAGCTGAACATATTGGTGAAGAACAGCTCGGCGTCGTGCTCGCTGGGCTGGAACAGCAGGATGTCCACGTCCGGATGGCTGACCTGGTAGCTGGCGAGCCCGGTTTCCAGGCGCGAGTGCAGGATGGAACGCACGGTCTGCGACAGCACGTCGATCAGGCCGCCGTTGGTGAGCTTGCGCGCGCCCTGCTTGAAGCGGGCGTTGTAGGGCACGATGGGGTTCACGCACAGCAGCAGGTCCACGCCGTGCTCGAGCGCGATGGAGCCGTGCATGGTCTTGCGCAGCGCGCCGTCGACAAAATGGTGGCCGCCGATTTCCACCGGCGGGAACAGGCCGGGCACGGCGGAGCTGGCTTGCACGGCGACCGAGATCGGCGTGTCGTCCCGGCCGGGCTCGCCGAAGCAGACGGCTTTGCCGGTATCGAGGTCGGTGGCGACGATGCGCAGCTTGCGCCGCAACTGGCGGAAGTCGTTGCTGCGGCCCGGGGCGGCGAAGGCGGCCTTGAGGAAGTTGCCGATGGCGTCGCCGGACAGGAAGCCGGCCGGCAGCGCTTCGGTCAGGCGCTCGAAGGACGAGGCCAGGCTGCCGCGCTGGCGCGCGTAGTGCAGCGCGCCGCCGGCCAGCAAGCCGGGCAGCATGCGCGCGCGGCGGCCGAACTCGCGCAGGGCCGGGCGCAGCAGGGTTTCGGGTTTGAACAGCATGCCGCCGGCCGGGGCGTGCGGATCGTCCACATCGCTCTCGACGAACAGGCGGCACATCTGGTGCGGGGTGTAGCCGTTGGCCAGCGCGGCGCTGATGATGGCGCCGGCGCTGACGCCGACATAGATTTCGGCGTCGTTCAGGTCCAGGCCTTCAATGGCTTCGGCAATCGCGGCCAGCGCGCCTATCTCGTAGACGACGGCCAGCGGTCCGCCGCCAGCCAGGGCCAGGCCGACCTTGGGTGCCACGGCAGGCGCGGCGGCGGGTTTTCTAGGCATAGACTTTCATTGCAGCTTTCCCTCGGACCCGGTCCGCGAACGGACCGGGGGAGGAGGACCGAGGGAACTGTTACAGCCGGCTCGATTAAGCAGCTTAATTAAGCGGCTTTATTGGCGGCGCTGACCGATTCAGCGGTCGGGAAGGCGATCGCTGGAGCCTTGGGAGCAGCTTTAGCTTTTGGAGCGGCCTTCACGGCCGGCTTGGCTGCCGGCTTGGCGGCGGCTTTGGCAGCAGGCTTGGCGGCGGCTTTGGCGGCTGGCTTGGCAGCGGCCTTTGCTGCAGGCTTGGCGGCTGGCTTGGCGGCCTTGGCGGCTGGCTTAGTGGCTACCTTGGTGGCTGGCTTGGCGGCTGGCTTGGCAGCGGCTTTCGGCGCGGCTTTGGCCGGGGCCAGCTTCTTGCCGGTCAGTGCTTCCACGGCCTTGGTCAGCGCTTCAACGCGGGCATTCAGTTCCTGCACGTCCTTCTGGGTCGGCACGCCGATGGTGCCCAGGGCGCGCGACACGCGGTCTTCGAAGACCTGCTCCAGCTTGTCCCACGAACCGGCGGCTTGCTTGCCCACGCCGGACACGGTTTCACGCACTTCCGATACTTTGTCTTCCGCCAGGTCGCGGGTGCGCTGCTGCAGCGCGTTGCCCTCTTTAACCAGCTTGGCGAACACGCGGCCGCCCTCTTCCTGCGCCTTGGCAAATGCGCCCAGGCCGGCTTGCCAGATTTGCTGGGCCGAATTGCGCACTGCGCTGGCCAATTGCTTGTCGTCGGCGTTCGCCAGGGATTTCAATTTCTTTACCATAGTGGGCTCCAGTGGGATTCGTTGGGTAGGTTCGTTACTTTTGATGAAATCATTCTAGGCCGCATTTCTAGAGATGGGCTTCTAATGGGATAGAGCGGCGGTTCTAATCAACTCTGCAACAGCGCTTGCCATTTGTTGCCCATCCTGTAATGATTGTCCGCGGCAAATACCTAAGAATAAAGGAGAGACTTGATGCAATATTTTGTTACCGGAGCCACCGGATTTATCGGCAAGCGCCTCGTGAAAAAACTGCTGGCGCGCAAAGGCAGCGTCGTCTATTTCCTGATGCGCGAAAGCAGCCGCGACAAGCTCGCCGGCCTGTATGAATATTGGGGCACCACCAAAGCCCGCGCCATTCCGGTATTCGGCGACCTGCGCAGCGCCAAGCTCGGCGTGTCCAAGGACGATATCAAGAAACTAGCCAAAACTGTCGACCATTTCTATCACCTGGCCGCCGTCTACGATATGCTGGCGGACGCCGAGGAACAGATCGCGGTGAATGTGGAAGGCACGCGCAATACCGTCGATTTCGCCAACGCCATCCAGGCCGGCACGCTGCACCATGTGAGCTCGATTGCCGCCGCCGGCATGTTCGAGGGTATCTTCCGCGAAGACATGTTCGACGAAGCCGAGAATCTCGACCATCCCTACTTCGCCACCAAGCACGAATCCGAGAAAATCGTCCGCAATGAAACCAAGGGCGCGTGGCGCGTATACCGCCCCGGCCTGGTGGTGGGCGATTCCAAGACCGGCGAAATGGACAAGATCGACGGCCCGTACTACTTCTTCAAGCTGATACAGCGCATCCGCCAGCTGCTGCCGCCGTGGATGCCCACCATCGGCATCGAGGGCGGCCGCATCAACATCGTGCCGGTGGACTACGTGGTCAACGCCATGGACCACATTTCCCATCTGCCCAAGCTGGACGGCCGCGCCTTCCACCTGACCGACCCCGAGCCGATGCGCGTGGGCGAGGTGCTCAACACCTTCTGCCGCGCCGCCCATGCGCCGACCATGAGCATCCGCATCAACGCCGCGCTGTTCGGCTTCATTCCGAAGTCGATCAAGAAAGGCGTGTTTGCGCTGTCGCCGGTGCGCCGCGTGCGCGACGCCGTGATGAAGGACCTGGGCCTGCCGCCGGACCTGATGACTTTCGTGAACTACCCTACCCGCTTCGACAACCGCGACACCGCGCAAGCGCTGAAGGGCACCGGCATCGCCTGCCCGCCGCTGGAGAAATACGCCGCGCCGGTGTGGGACTACTGGGAACGCAATCTGGACCCGGACCTGTTCATCGACCACACGCTGCGCGGCCAGGTGGCTGGCAAGGTAGTGCTGGTGACGGGCGGCTCGTCCGGCATCGGCCTGGCGGCGGCGCACAAGCTGGCCGAAGCGGGCGCCATCACCATCATCTGCGGCCGCGACGAGGACAAGCTGCTGGAAGCGAAGAAGGAAGTGGAAGCGCGCGGCTTCGAGCTGATCACCTACCCGGCCGACCTGTCGGACATGGCCGATTGCGACCGCTTCGCCCAGGTGCTGATCGCCAACCACGGCGGCGTGGACGTGCTGGTGAATAACGCCGGCCGCTCGATCCGCCGCGCCATCGAAGCGAGCTACGACCGCTTCCACGACTTCGAGCGCACCATGCAGCTGAACTACTTCGGCGCGCTGCGCCTGACCATGGCGCTGCTGCCGTCGATGACGGCCAAGAAGCGCGGCCACGTCATCAACATCTCGTCCATCGGCGTGCTGACCAACGCGCCGCGCTTCTCGGCCTATGTGGCCTCGAAAGCGGCGCTGGACGCGTGGACGCGCTGCGCCTCGTCCGAGCTGCAGGATCTGGGCATCAAGTTCACCACCATCAATATGCCGCTGGTGCGCACGCCGATGATTGCCCCGACCAAGATCTACCAGAACGTGCCGACGCTGTCGCCGGAGGAAGCAGCCGACCTGATCGCCAACGCCATCGTCTACAAGCCGGTGCGCATCGCCACCCGCGTGGGCATCTTCGGCCAGGTGCTGCACGCCATCATGCCGCGCGTGGCGCAGATCGTGCTCAACACCAGCTTCCGCATGTTCCCGGATTCGGACGCGGCCAAAGGCGAAGGCAAGAAGGCGCCGCAGATGTCGTCCGAGCAGATCGCCATGCAGCAGCTGCTGCGCGGCGTGCACTTCTAAGCTAGTGGCCCGCCTTGGCCGGCACGCCGGCCTTGGCCTCGCCCGGCAGCGGGTAGCCGGGCAGCCATTTGCGGTGCAGCTTCTGGAAGGTGCCGTCGCGCTTCATGTCGCGCAGCGCGGCGTCCCAGGCCTGCACGGTGGCCAGCGGCGTGGCCCTGGAAAAGGCAAAATTGACTTCCTGCGTTTCCAGGTGCTGCAGCAGTTCCACGTCGCCGTCGCGCAGGCCCGCCACCCGGGCCGCGTCCATGGCGATTTCCTCGCCTTCGAACCACAGGTCGAACCTGCCCTGCACCAGCATGCGCGCCGCCGATTCCGAGCCGTTGGTCTCGTCCGTGATGCGGTAGCCATGCCGCTGCGCGATACCGATAAAAGCGCTGCCGCGCCGGGCGCCGCCACGCAGCGCCAGCCAGCTGCTGCTGCCCTGTGCGCGCAGTTGCGGGGCCTGGGCCTTGCTGGCGAAAATGGCGACATAGGAATTGAAAATAGGGCCGACAAAGCGCATCGTCAGCTCGCGCTCGGGCGTCCGCACCATGGTCAGCGCCATCACGTTCGGCGCCGCCAGCGCCAGGGCGCTGGCGCGCGCCCAGGGCACCACCTTGATGTCGTCACGCCGGTTCAAGCGGTAGGCCACCTGCTGGGCAAGTTCGACGGCAAGGCCGGCCGGCTTGCCGTTCTCGGTAAAGCAGATCGGTTTGCTCTCCATGCCATAGATGACCAGCGCGGGCTCCGGCTCCGCGGCGCGGGCCGCGCCCGCCATCAGAGCCAGCAAAACCAGCAACTGCAATAGTCTTCCCGGTGCTTGCATAGGTATCCGCCAGTAGAGTGATCGCCCCAGCCGCCATATTACTCTTTCCGCTCAGGGATGTTTGGCGTCTCGGGCGTCGGGCGGCAGCGGGTAGTGCGGCAGCCATTTGCGGTGGATCTTCTGGAAGCTGCCGTCGCGTTTCATCTCGCGCAGGGCGGCGTCCCAGGCCTGCACGGTGGCTTGCGGAGTGCCGGCCGAGAAGGCGAAATTCACGTCGTCCGTGCTGAGCTGGCGCACCAGCTCCACGTCGCCGCGCGCGTAGCCCGCCTGTTCCAGCGCGTGGCCGATGATTTCCTCGCCGTCGAACCACAGGTCGAAGCGGCGGCTCATCAGCATGCGGGCGGCCAGCTCCGAACTGACTGGTTCGTCGGTCACGGTATAGCCCTTGCTGCGCGCGCGCTCCACAAACACGCTGCCGCGCCGGGCGCCGCCCCGCAGCTGGTAGATGCCGTCGCCCATGGCGGCTATCCTGGCCGCCTCGCCCTTGCGGGTAAAGACAGAGATATAGCCGACAAACACCGGGCCGACAAAACTGAGGCGCCGCTCACGCTCCGGCGTGCGGATGATGGACAGCAGCAGAATATTGGGCTGGTTCAGGGCCAGGGTGTTGGCGCGCGCCCAGGGCACGATTTCGATCGGGTCGCGCCGGCCCAGCCGCTGCTGGATGTGCTGCGCAATCTCGACCACGATGCCCGAGGGGCCGGCCTCGCCCATGAAGCTGACCGGCTTGCTCTCCATGCCGTAGATGCGCAGCGGGGCCTCCTGCGCCCCGGCCTCGCCGGGGGCCAGCAGCAGCGCCAGGCACAGTGCCAGCGGCAGCGCCCGCAGCGCCGTCCTGCGCGAAAGGCGCTGCGCGCACACCGGCTTACGCTGCCACTTGCGAAGGCCCGCCGTGCAACTGGCTGTGCAGGCGGAAGCCTTCCTTGATGTTCTCGCGCAGCACCGCGCCTTTCCACGGCTTGGTGTAGAAGCGGTCGATGGCGCCGTGGTTGATGGCGGCCATGATGGGCGTCAGGTCGGCATAGGCCGACAGCATGATGCGGAAGGTGTCCGGCGCCAGGTTTTTCACCCGCTCCATAAACTCGGTGCCGCTCATCAAAGGCATGCACTGGTCGCACAGGATCACCTGCACCTTGTGCCGCGCCAGCACATCGAAACCCTCGGCCGCCGTCTGCGCGGTGAGGATGCGGTAGCCGTCCTGCGCCAGGAAGTCGCTCAGCACGTCGAGCATGAAGGCGTCGTCGTCGACGATCAGCAAGGTCTGCTGGTCGGCCTGGACCTCGTCCACCGGCGCCTGCAGGCATTTGCCGTCCCGCAGCATGGCCTCGAATTCTTCCTCCGGCAGCGGCCGGCTGAAGTAATAGCCCTGCATCTCGTCGCAATTGTGGCGGCGCAGATAGGCCAGCTGCGCGTCGCGCTCCACGCCCTCGGCGATCACCTGCAGCTTCAGGCTGTGCGCCATGTTGATAATGGCCAGCACGATGGCCGCGTCGTCCGGATTGCTGGTCACTTCGCGCACGAAGGCGATGTCGATTTTCAGCTTGTCGATCGGGAAGCGCTTCAGATAGGCCAGCGAGGAATAGCCGGTGCCGAAATCGTCGATGGAAATCTGGATGCCGAGCTTCTTCAGGTTCTGCAGCACCGTGATGGTTTCCTCGGCGTTCGACATCAGCGAGCTTTCCGTCAGCTCCAGCTCCAGCAGCTCGGGCGCGATGTCGTGCTGCTTGATGGCGCGCATGACCTCCTCCTCCAGCCCGCCCACGAAGAACTGGATGCCGGACACGTTGACCGACAGGTGCACCGCGCCGATGCGGGTCTTGCCCCATTCAGCGATTTTGCGGCAGGCCTCGTTGAGCACCCAGGTGCCCACCCGCACGATCAGCCCGGTCTCTTCCAGGATGGGGATGAACAGCGCCGGCGACACCATGCCGTGGCCGGGCCGCTTCCAGCGTATCAGCGCCTCGGCGCCGCTCACGCGGCCGCTGCCGATGTCGATCTTGGGCTGGTAGTACAGCACGAATTCGTCGTTGTCGATGGCGCGCCGCAGCGCGTTTTCCAGGTCCAGGCGCGCCAGCGACTGCGCGTTCATCTCCGCCGTGAAGAAGCGGAAGGCGTCGCGCCCGGCGGCCTTGGCGCGGTACATGGCGGTGTCGGCGTACTGTATCAGCGTATCGGCGTCGGCGCCGTCGTCTGGGAAGACCGAGATGCCGATGCTGGCCGTCACCGTCACCTCGTGGCCCTTCAGGTCGAAAGGCTTGCGCATCGATTCGCGGATCTTGTCGACCACCGCGATGGCGTTCTGCGCGCCCTCGGGCAGCATCAGGATGGCGGCGAATTCGTCGCCGCCGAAGCGGCCTATGGTGTCGCGCACGCGCAGGCAGTCCACCAGGCGGCTGGAGAACTGGCGCAGCAGCTCGTCGCCTATGGTGTGGCCCAGGGTGTCGTTGATGTTCTTGAAGCGGTCCATGTCCAGGAACAGCACCGCCAGCGCCCATTTGTGCTCGGCCGCCTGGTGCAGCGAATGCGTCAGCGAGTCGTAGAACTGGCTGCGGTTGGGCAGGCCGGTCAGGGTGTCGAAGTGGGCCAGCTTGAGCAGGCGCTGCTCGGCCTCCTTGCGCTCGGTGATGTCGCGCGCCACGGCCACCAGGATCCAGCTCTCGCCCGAGCGCAGCGTGCGGCGCTGCACTTCCACCGACAGCGGCGAGCCGTCCTTGCGCTGCAGCAGCAGCTCGGCCATGGCGCCGCTCTGGTCGCCGGCCAGCAGCTTGTCGTACAGGTCTTCCAGGCGGCGCAGGTCGCCGTCCACCGACTTGTTGGGGCCGACCTTGAGGAAGTCCTCGCGCAGGTAGCCCAGCATGCGGCAGGCGGTCGCGTTCACGTCCACGAAGCACATGCCGGCGCGGTCGACCAGGAAGATGGCGTCTGCGGTGGCGTCCATGGCCAGGCGGAAGCGGCGCAGGTCCTCGTCCAGGCGGATGCGGGCATTCATGTCCAGCTGCAGCTGGGCGTGGTGGCGGCGGATCTGGTCGTACAGCAGCAGGTTCTCGTAGGCCACCGAAATCTGCGCCGCCACCGTGGCGGCCACGCGCTCGTCCACTTCGCTGAAGCTGTCCGCGCCCAGCTTGTCGACCAGGTAAAGCCAGCCGTGGATGCGCTCGCGCGAGGCGATCGGCACGCCGAGGAAGGAGTGCACCGCCGGATGGCTGGCCGGCAGGCCGATGGCGGCCGGGTCGCCCGGCAGCGCGTCGATGCGCACCGGCTGGCGCTGTTCCAGCAGCCCGCCCAGCACGCCGGCGCGCGGCGAGGAAGCGATCAGGCGCGCCTGCTGGCCCACGCCGCAGGCGGCGAAATGGCTCAGCTCAAGGGCGCCCGCTTCCAGCACGCCGATGCAGGCGTACTTGGACACGCAGATGTTCTGCGCCACCCGGCAGCCCACTTCGATCAGCGCCTGCGGGTCGCGCTCGGCGCCCAGCTCGATGCCCAGCTCGATCAGCGCGGTCAGGCGCAAGCTCACCGCCTGCAGGCTGGACAGGGAACGCGACAGGCGCTCCGTCATCGACGTCAGCGGCTCGGCGCTGGCGTGCGGCGCCTCGCCGTGGCTGGCCATCTGCGACAGCAGCGCGCTGCTCGATTCGAGCTCGCCCAGATACTCGGCCACCTTGTTGTCGATGCCGAGGTAGCGCCCGCCGCTGGGCGGCTCGGGCGAGAACTGCGGCACCTCGTCCTCGCCGTCCGGCAGCACGCCCAGCGCCTCGCGCACGGTGCGCAGTATCACGTCCGGGTCGGACGGCTTGGGCAGCACCCAGCGCACGCCGCAGGCCTCGGCCACCGCCATCGCCTCGCGCTCGCGGTAGGTGGCGGTGTAGAAGATGATGGGCACGTGCGCCGTGTCCGGATTGCTGTGCATGCGGGTGACAAACTCGTAGCCGTCCATATTCGGCATCAGGATGTCGGAGATGACCAGGTCGGGCCGTTCGGCGCTGACCATTTTCAGTCCCTCGGCGCCGTTGGAGGCCTCCAGCAGGCGGTGGCCGCCGTAGCCCAGCAAGGTCATCAGGAATTCGCGGTTAAGCACATGGTCGTCCACGATGAGGATGGTGGCGATGTCGTTTTTAGCCGGGGGCGACACCTCCCCCGGCAAGAAAGACTCGATCTGCGCCACGAAGGTGTCCGGCTCGATGGGCTTGCCGATATAGCCGTCGAAGCCGGCCGCCAGCAGGCGCTCGCGGTCGCCCACCATGGCCAGCGCGGTCACGGCCAGCGCCGGGATGGGGCGCAGCGCCGGGTCCTGCTTGAGCTGGGCCACCACACCGTAGCCGTCCAGCTTGGGCAGGTGCACGTCGCAGATGATCAGGTCGGGCCGCTCGCGCCGCGCGGTGGCCACGCCCTCCTCGCCGTCATGCGCCATCAGCGGGGTATAGCCGAAGGCGTTGAGCAGGTACACCATCAGCTCCATATTGGTCGGATTGTCTTCTATGATAAGGATGCGTGCGGACACGTTTGCGCTCCCGGTTAAGTCATTCTTACGGCAGACTAGGCCGCCGCCAGCGGCACGGCCAGCGTAAACACGCTGCCCTGCCCCAGGTGGCTGGCCACACTGATCCGTCCATTCAATAGCTGCGCCAGCTGCAAGCTCAACTGCAATCCCAGGCCGGTGCCATCGAAGCGCGCCGTGCCGCCGAGCTGGCTGAACGCCTCCGTCAGCATGCGCTGGTGCTCAGGGGCCAGGCCGGCGCCGGTATCGCTGACGCTGACGGTGGCGCAGGCGCACCCGCCGACATCGGTCATGCCGAGCTCGATGCGCACCGCGCCGCTGTCGGTGAACTTGATGGCGTTGTTCACCAGCCGGCTCACAATCTGCTGCATGGCGCGCCGGTCGCAGCACACGTGCAGCGCGTCCTTGGGCGCGTTGAAATCGAACTGCAATCCCTTCTGGTGCGCTTGCGGCTGGAAAACCGGAAGTAGCTCCGCGATCAGCGCGTGGCACTCCAGCTGCTCCAGCGTCAACTCCACTTTACCCGAAGCGATCTTGCTCAGGTCAAGCAAATCGTTTATCAAGGCCAGCAACTGGCGCGCGCTGGCCTGGATGGTGCGCAACTGGCGCTCCTGTTCCTGCGTCACCGGGCCGGGCAGCTTCATCAGCAAGGTGCCGGCAAAGCCGATGATGGCGTTGAGCGGCGTGCGCAGCTCATGCGACATGCTCGCCAGGAAGGTATCCGTGACGCGCCGGGCATGGTCCAGTTCTGCATTCTTTGCTGCCAGCGCGAGGTCGAGGCGCTGGCGGTCGTGGCGGTCGCGCACGGTACTCAGTATCAGTGCGCAGCCGTCGGCGCTGATGACCTGGGCCGCGCAATCGACAGGCAGCGGCGTGCCGTTCTGATGCTGCCACAGCGCCTCGTAGCGCGCGTGGCCGTGCTGCGTGATGTGCTGCTCGATGGCCAGGCCATCGTCGTCCTGCCCTGCCGGCAGCAGCAGCTGATGCAGCCGGCGGCCCAGCGCGTCCTGCTGCGCATAGCCGAACATGGCTTGCGCCCGGCGCGTCCAGCATACTATCTCCCCGCCCGCCCTGGTTACGATAACCGCGTCGGGCAACTCCTCCAGAATCAGCTTAGCGAAGTCAGTTGGCATCGTCTTGCCTTGTGCTGGGCATGCATGCATAACCATACAGCAACCGGGCGCGTGGAATCTCACCAATAGTCACAACCGCCCGGATAGCCGAGGCGCGATGAGCACGCTATGGATTGCCGCTACTCAATGCAGTCTACCTAATGACTGGCGGGCTGTCTATTTTGTTTCAGAAACTGCAAAATTCGGTGAAATTTGCGCGATTTCGTCCAGCACAAAACGCAGTACCCGGGGGTGGTAGCCCAGCTCGACGTGGCCGATGCCGCCCAGTTCCACATTGCGCGCGCCCGGCAAGTGGCCGGAATTCTGCGGCGCCACGATGTTGTCGTGATATGACCACACCGAAACCATCAGCGCGCGCAGCGCAGGCGTTTCGGACGCGGCCAGCTGCGCCAGCCAAGGCGAGCCGCAGCGCATCTGGCGCGCGTTCAGGCCGGGGCCGAAACCGGCCAGCGCGGTGCCGTGGTGCGGCGTCCCCACCGTGATCACGCGCGCCACGCGGGCGCTGCCGAAAGCGCGCAGGTGCGCGCGCGCCACCAGGCCGCCCATGCTATGGCCCACCACGATGGCTTGCGGCTGGCCCGTGGCGGCGCACAGCCGCTGCAGCGCCGCCTCGATTTGCGGCGCGTAGTCGTCTATGCCGGCGCCCAGCGGCTCCAGGTCCACCGCCGCGTAGCTGCGCCCGGCCTGGCGCAGCAGCGCCGCCAGCCGGCCCCAGTAGGCGCCGTTGCAGGCATAGCCGTGCACCAGCAGCACCGGCAGCCCCGCCGGCTTGGCGGCGAGATGGAATGTGCTGCGCGGACGCAACACCGTCCACGAGGACAGCTTCATGGAAGAGGCAAATTCGCGGCAAAACATGCGCAGCGAAGCGGCCGGCGCCAGCGCATGCGGCGCCGGAACCGGCCCGCCGGCGCGGCGCGCCATGCGGAAATTGTTACTGGAAATCACTAACCGGACCAGCACGACGCTGGCCAGGCCCAGCAGCAGCGCGGCCGGCCAGCCCGGACCGGCCCAGCCCAGCAGCACGCCCGCATACACCGCCAGGCCCGCCACCGCCAGGCCAAAGCACAGCTGCAGCAGCAGGATGGCGAAGAGCAGGCGGCGCAGCATGGCGGCCTCAGGCGGCCCGCACCAGCGGCATGGCCGCGCCGGTGCCAGGGCCAGCCGCGTAGCCGGGCGCAGGCTTGCCGGTCAGTTGCTCGGCCAGCCCGCTGGCCAGGCGGGCAGTGATGCCGTAGATCGACAACTGCGGATTGGCGCCTATCGACGTCGGGAACAGCGAGCCGTCATGCACGGACAGATTGGCCACGCCGTGATAGCGCCCTTTGCCGTCCACCACGCCGTGGCGCGCGTCGGCCGCCATGCCGCAGCCGCCCATCACGTGCGCCGACACCACCCGCATCAGCAGCTTCTTGAACGGCAGCGCGTTGATGGCCTCGCGCGCCTGGCCCCAGCTGGTGTAGCTCTGCGCCAGCTCGTGCACCGGCAGCACGCTGCGCGCCCCGGCGGCGAACTGGATCTCGGCCATGGACAGCAAGGCGCGCCGCGCCCCGTCCCACATGAACGGCGTGATGCGGTAGTCCAGCACCGGTTCGCCATGCCGGTTCAGCGCCACGCTGCCGCCCGGCGCCTCGGCATGGAAGCCGTCGCGCAGCAGCGCCAGCAGGCCTTGCGCGTGCGGGAACTGGCGCATCATGGCGGCGTGCTGCTCGCCGAAGCCGGCCATGGTGGTCGACAGCAGCAGCGGGTGCAGCGGCGGCGCTTCCAGCTTGTAGCCGACGGCGCCGTCTATGGCCTGGGTTTCCAGGAAGTGGTCCGAATAGATCGACTGCGGCGCACCGGCGTAGCCGTCCACGCGCTGCTCGAACAGGCCGGCCGAAATCACCGTGGGGTGCAAAAACGTGCGCTTGCCCAGCAAGCCGTGCGGATCGGGCGCGCCCGAGCGCAGCAGCAGGGCCGGGCTGTTGATGGCGCCGCCCGCCACCACGTAATGGCGCGCCTTCACCGTCACCCGCTTGCCGGTGGGCGCCTGGCCGCTGGCCGAGAGCGGCGTGGCCAGCAGATGGTCGACCTGGCCGTTGCGGAACACCAGCTGCTCGGCGCGCACGCGCGTCAGCAAGGTGGCGCCCTTTTCCAGCGCGGACGGGATGGTGGTCACCAGCATGGACTGCTTGGCGTTGGTGGGGCAGCCCATGCCGCAATAGCCCAGGTTCCAGCAGCCGTTTACATTGCGCCGGATGGCCGCCGTGGGTATGCCCAGCTTGGCCGCGCCGCGCCGCAGCAGGTCGTTGTTCTCGTTCGGCGGCACTTCCCAGGGCGTGATGTGCAGGCGCCGCTCCATCATGGCGAACCAGGGCGCCATCGCTTCCGGCGAATAGTCCGCCAGGCCGAAATTGCGCTGCCAGTAGGCCAGCGTGGACGGCGGCGTGCGGAAGCTGGAGGTCCAGTTCACCGTGGTGGAGCCGCCCACCGTGCGGCCCTGCAGAATGTTGACGCCCTTGTCGCGCGTCTTGCGCGCGCCGGCCTCCTGGTACAGGGTGGGATAGGCGTCCGCCTCGCGCATCTTGAAGTCGCTGGACGACTTCAGCGCGCCCTCCTCCAGTATCAGCACCTTCAGGCCCGCCATCGCCAGCAGTTCGGCCGTCACGCCGCCGCCGGCGCCGCTGCCGATCACCACCACGTCGGCGTCGAAGCTGCGGTCGCGCTCCAGTGCGGAGCAGTCCAGCACATCCCAGCCCGCCGCCAGGCCGGCGCGGATGGGGTCGGGAATGATGTTATGCGTTGCGCTCATCAGCTCAGCTCCTTGATGGGACCGGGATAGCCGGTGCCGGCCCAGCTGGCCGGGTCCGCATACCAGGCGCCCAGCACCAGGTCATGCAGCGCGTGGTAAGCGGTTTGCAGCATCTCCAGGCGGTGCAGGCGCCAGCCCTGCAGGAAAGCGGCGGCCTGCTCGGGCGTGGTCTCGCGCCAGGCCGGCACGCCGGCCAGCAAGCGCCGCGCCGGCGCCAGCGCCAGCAGGCCGAACAGGTCCTGCACTTCCTTTTGCGTGCTCAAGGGCAGACTGGCGACGGCCTGCTGCACCCCGTCCGTGGTGCGGGAAACGGCGGCGTCGCGCGCCGCGCCCGCCGGCGGCAGCATGGGGCCAATAATGGCCGGAATAATCGCCACCAGCACGGCGCGCGCCTCGCCGTCCAGCACATAGCGCTGCAGCGGCGCGCCGCCCTGCACCGAACGGTACAGCGCTCCCCCTGCCGCCAGCGCCAGCGCGCCCAGCACGCCCGTCTTCAAAAAAGTCCTGCGTTTCACCATGTCTCTGTCTGCCCGGAATGATCGTAGGGCGGGTTAGCGTAGCGTAACCCGCCAAACCCAGTGTACGCCAAAGCCTCCCCGCGCCCCGCGTGCAAAAATAGAGCCACGCATCTATTTGCTTCTGGTAAAAACGCATCCATGAAGACACAAGCCCACCCTAGCCCGCTGGAGCAGCAGCTGCGCGCCGCCCGGCTGGAACGCCAGGCCGCCGGGCGCGATCCGGCCCTGGCGTCGGCCCGCTTGGCGCTGAAAACCTTCCAGGCCGCCCGCCTGGCGCGCACCCACGCCGACCTGCTGGCCGCGCCCGACACCCGCGACGCGGCGCTGTTTTTCCTGGAAGAACTGTACGGCACCCACGACCTGAGCCAGCGCGACACCGACCTCGAGCGCATCGCCCCCACCATGCAGCGCGTGCTGCCGGCCGACGCGCTGCAAACCATCACCGAAGCGATGCGGCTGGACGCGCTGGCCGAGCGCCTGGACACGGCCATGGCCCGCCTGCTCGGCCCGCAATTCACGGAAAGCGACTACCTGCGGGCCTACCGCAGCGCCCTCGCCCCCGACGACCGCGCGCGCCAGCTGGAGCTGGTGCAGGCGCTGGGCGACTCGCTGAGCCAGCTGGTGCGCGTGCCCATGCTGAACACCACGCTCAAGCTCATGCGCGGCCCGGCCAGGCTGGCCGGACTGGGCAGCCTGCAGCAATTCCTGGAGCGGGGATTTTCGTCCTTCAAGCGCATGAAGCAGCCGCGCGCCTTCGTGGCCGCCGTGGCGGGGCGCGAGCAGGCCATCATGGAGCGGATCTACGCCGGCCATGCGGCGCCGTTCGAGCTTATTTAGCTGATTTGGCCTTGACGTCCGTGATCTTGCGCGCAATGCCGCGCAGGATGTTGACTTCCTCGGTTTCCAGCTGGGCGCGGGAAAACATCCGTTTCAGGCGCGGCATCAGCTTGCGCGGATTGTTCGCGTCCAGGAAGCCGATCGCCACCAGCGCCTGCTCCAGGTGGGCGTACATGCCGTCGATCTGCGCCAGGCTGGCCGCCTCGCCCTGGAAGCCGATGGCGGGCGCCTCGGCAGCCGCCTGCGCCTCCGGGGACACCCGGGCCGCCAGCGCGGCCATGCGGCACTCGTACACCAGCACCTGCGCCGCCTGCGCCAGGTTGAGCGAGGAATAATCCGGGTTGGCCGGGATATTGATCAGCGCATTGCACTTTTCCACGATCTCGTTTGGCAGTCCGAAGCGCTCGTTGCCGAAGATCAGCGCCGCGTTCAGCTCGGCGCTGGCGGCGGCCTGCTCGGCGAACTGGCGCGGCGCAAGCACCGGCGGCGAATATTCGCGCAGCCGGGCCGACACGGCCGCCGCGAAGTTGATGCCCTCCAGCGCCTCGGCCATGCTGCCGACGATGCGGGCCGAGGCCAGGATGTCCTGCGCGCCGCTGGCGAAGGCCACCGCCTCCTCGTGCTCCAGCATGCCCTCGAAGCGCGGCGTGACCAGCACCAGCTCGGCGAAACCCATGGTCTTCATGGCGCGCGCCACCGAGCCAATGTTGCCAGGACGACTAGTTTCCACCAAAATTATTCGTAGGCGTTGAAAAAGAGTCGCTGTGTTTTCGGGCTGCTTCATTTAAAATAGCGCCATTACGCGCGTCTGAGGTGGATTTTGGTGGCATTCTAACCATTCCAACCCGTTCCCGCACCGCTCTTTCTCATAATTGTTCACACGCCAACCTGCCTGGATGCAATGCGCCCGGCGGGCAGCAGCGTTTTTTAAATCGGAAGCTTACATGCACCCAATGCTCAACACGGCTATCAAAGCCGCCCGCCGCGGCGCCGCCGTCATCAACCGCGCCAGTTTCGACCTGGATCGCGTCATTGTTAATGAAAAGCAACACAACGACTTCGTCACCGACGTCGACACCGCTGCTGAACAGGCCATCATCGAGGTGCTGAGCAAGGCTTACCCCGACCACGGCTTCCTGGCCGAAGAATCCGGCGCATCGGCCAATGTGAACGACGAGAGCGAGTACGTGTGGATCATCGATCCGCTCGACGGCACCACCAACTTCATGCACGGCTTCCCGCAATACGCCATCTCCATGGCGCTGCAAGTGCGCGGCGTGATCACCTTGGCCCTGGTCTACGACCCGGTGCGCAACGACCTGTTCACCGCTGAAAAAGGTTCCGGCGCCTTCCTGAACGACAAGCGCATCCGCGTGGGCAAACTGGACCGCATCGGCAAAGCCCTGCTGGGCACCGGCTACCAGGCCGGCAACCCGGGCGCGCTGACCGAATACCTAAAAATGTACGGCATCATGGCCGAGCGCAGCCAGGGCGTGCGCCGCGCCGGATCGGCCGCGCTGGACCTGGCCTACGTGGCCGCCGGCCGCCTGGACGGCTTCTACGAAAAAGGCCTGAAGCCTTGGGATATCGCCGCCGGCGCGCTGCTGGTGTCGGAAGCGGGCGGCATCATCGCCGAGTTCAACGGCGAGTCCGATTACCTGCATAAAGGCAATATCATCGCCGGCAGCCCGAAGGTGTTCGGCCAGATGGTCGGCCTGCTTGCGGAATTTGCATGATATAGACACAAGTCAACAAAGTTTGTTACAAAATAAAAGGGGCTGCGGCCCCTTTTTCATTTCCGTAACGCAACTTGAATGACAACTAGCTGTTATACTCGGCGGTGCGGCAACTCAACCAGTCCACGGCCGCCACCCCGAGAAATTACAGATTGCCTCTGACTGGCGCCCACAAGGCGATGAGCCGATCCTCACACAAAGTTACTATGTCATTTACTACTCTTGGCCTGTCTGACGCCATCGTTCGCGCTGTCGCCGAAACCGGTTACACCACGCCGACGCCCATCCAGACCCAAGCGATTCCGGCTGTACTGAACGGCGGCGACCTGCTGGCCGGCGCACAGACCGGCACCGGCAAAACCGCCGGTTTCACCCTGCCCATCCTGCACCGCCTGTCCACCGACGCGAATGGCGCCAAGCTGAGCAACCGCACCGCCGCCCGTCCCATCCGCGCGCTGATCCTGACCCCGACCCGCGAACTGGCGGCCCAGGTTGAGGAAAGCGTGCGCGTGTACGGCAAGTACACCAATCTGAACTCCGCCGTGATTTTCGGCGGCGTCAGCATCAACCCGCAGATCAAGCAGCTCAAGCATGGCGTCGACATCCTGGTCGCCACCCCGGGCCGCCTGCTGGACCACATGATGCAAAAGACCATAGACCTGAGCAAGGTCGAGATCCTGATCCTGGACGAAGCCGACCGCATGCTGGACATGGGCTTCATCCGCGACATCAAGAAAGTGCTGGCCGCGCTGCCGCCCAAGCGCCAGAACCTGCTGTTCTCGGCCACCTTCTCCGACGAGATCAAGGCCCTGGCCGACAATCTGCTGGACAGCCCGGCCACCATCGAAGTGGCGCGCCGCAACTCCACGGTGGAAGTAATCGCGCAGAAGATCCACCCGGTCGACCGCGACAAGAAGCACCCCATGCTGTCGCACCTGATCCGCGCCCACAAATGGACGCAGGTGCTGGTGTTCACGCGCACCAAGCACGGCGCCAACAAGCTGGTGGAACAGCTGGGCGGCGACGGCATCGGCGCCATGGCCATCCACGGCAACAAGAGCCAGGCTGCCCGCACCCGCGCGCTGGCCGAGTTCAAGGACGGCACGCTGCAAGTGCTGGTGGCAACCGACATCGCCGCGCGCGGCATCGACATCGACCAGCTGCCGCACGTGGTGAACTACGACCTGCCGAATGTGCCGGAAGACTATGTGCACCGCATCGGCCGCACCGGCCGCGCCGGCGCCACCGGCGAAGCGGTCTCGCTAGTGTGCGTGGACGAGCACGGCATGCTGAAAGACATCGAAAAGCTGATCAAGCAGACGCTGACGCGTGAAGTGATACCAGGCTTCGAGCCGGATCCGAACGCGCGCGCCCAGCCTATCCAGCTGCGCAGCGGCGCCGGCCAGCACCGCAACCCGCGCCAGGGCGGCGGTGGCGGCGGCAACGGCCGCAACAAGCCAGCCGCAGGCGCGGCAGGCGCAGCCAAACCGCGCAGCGCAGGCGGCGGCAATGGCGGCGGCGGCACCGGCGGCCGTGCCCCGGCCGTGCCGGGCGGCGGCCGCAGCGCCCCGCGCGCAGCGCCACCGCACCGCTCCGGCGGCCGCGGCCGTTAAAAAAAGGGCGCCACACCTCGGTGTGGTTCCAAAAAGCAAAAAGGGGTCAGGGTTAATTAAGTGAGTATACTTAATTAACCCTGACCCCTTTTTGCTGCCCCTTTTTGCTTTGAAGTATGCCTAAATTCTGCGCCAACCTGTCCATGCTGTTCACCGAACTGCCCTTCCTGGACCGCTTTGCGGCGGCGCGCGAGGCGGGGTTTGATGCGGTGGAATTCCTGTTTCCCTATGCCTACGATCCGGACCAGCTCAACGAGCGGCTGCACCGCCACCAGCTGAAACTGGTGCTGCACAATATGCCGCCCGGCGACTGGGCCGCCGGCGACCGCGGCATGGCCTGCGATCCGCGCCGCGCCGACGAGTTCCGCGACGGCGTGCAGCAGGCCATCGATTTCGCCACCGAGCTGGAGGTGGGCAAGCTGCATTGCATGGCCGGCATCCTGCCCGGCGGCCTGGCGCCCGAGCGCGCCCGCGAAACGCTGATCGGCAATCTGCAATACGCGGCGGACCGCTGCCAGGAGCATGGCATCGCCCTGCTCATCGAGCCCATCAATACCTACGATATGCCGGGCTACTTCCTGAACCGCAGCAGCCAGGCGCTCGACATCATGGCCGCCTGCGCCCGCGCCAATCTGTTCCTGCAGTACGACATCTACCATATGCAGCGCATGGAGGGCGAGCTGGCCAACACCATCCGCGCCTGCCTGCCCCGCATCGGCCACATGCAGCTGGCCGACACGCCCGGCCGCCACGAACCGGGCACCGGCGAGATCAACTATCCCTTCCTGTGCCGCCTGCTCGACGAGCTGGGCTACGAAGGCTGGCTGGGCTGCGAATACACGCCGCTGGCCGGCACCGCCGAAGGGCTGGGCTGGATGGCGGCACTAGCTGAAGGCCGTTTGCGCTAGCGCAAAACCCCGATCTTTGCTCGGAGCAAGATAGGTCCTCACCTTCAAGCGAGAGGACCCGATGAAACTGCCCCGCCTTCCGGCAAGCGCGCTTGCCGCCCCGCTCGCGGCGCTGGCCGCCGTGCTCGCCCTCGGCGGCTGCGCCGGCAATCCGCGCCTGCACGAAGCCCGCGAGTTCGCGGCCGAGTCCGCCAAGCTGGGCGGTTTTGCCGACCTCACCCAGCGCTTCCGCGACACCTACCAGCGCGAACAGCCCTATCTGTCGCCCGCCGCCGACCAGCGCGAGCGCGCCGCCGACGCGCGCCGCCGCGCCGCCTATCCGGACCTGATGGCCATCCACGAAGCGGTGCTGCTGTATATGCAGACGCTGGGCAAGCTGGCCGGCGGCGACACCTTCGACCTGAAGGAGCCGCTCAAGGCCATGGGCGCCGGCATCAAGGCCTGGCCGGACACCGGCCTGACCGACCGCCACGTGAACGCCTACAGCGGCCTGGCGCAGCTGCTGGCGCGCACCGTCACCAACCCCTACCAGGAACGCACCGTGCAAACCATGGTGCGCGACGGCGACCAGCAGCTGCAAGCCCTGCTGGAGGCGATGCAGAACCTGCTGCGCTACTACGACAAGAGCAGCGACAACGAGCGCGACATCGTGCTGGGCATGCTGGAGGTGGAGATCGCCTACGCCGACACGCCGCGCGACCGCCTGCTGGCGGCGCTGGCCAAGTCGCACCGCCTGGCCAAGCGCAACGAGTACCGCCTGATCGGCCTGCGCCACACGCTGGCGGCCAAGCATGTGGCGGCCATCGCGGCGGCCCACGCGGTGCTGGTGCAGCACATGGCGCAGGACGGCAAGCCGGACGCCGCCGGCGGCCAGGCCGGCCAGCAAGCGCGCGCCGCGCTGCGCGCCAGCGCCGCCGCCGTGGCCGACGAATCTTCCATCGCAGCTGCCGCCGCAGCCGCCAGCCAATAAGGAGCACAGCATGAACCAGCCCGCCAGTCCAGCCGTCACCGCCAGCGCGTTTGAAACGCTGGCCGACAGCCTGTCCGCCTGCGCCGACGAACTGCATCTGCGCATCATGAAGGCGATACGCCGCAATCCGCCCGGCGGCCCGGCCCGCGAGCCGCAAACGGACCCGACCACGCAAGCCGCGCTGACCGGCCTGCCGGCGGCCGATCCGGCGCAGGCCGCCGCGCAGCCGGCCGCCCCCGCGTCCAGCCCGGCCAACGGCAACCTGGAGCTGGGCATTTCCCACGGCGCCGCGCAGGCGCTGTTCGAAAACGAGGTGGCCCTGCGCCAGCGCGCCAACAGCCTGTACGTGGACGCCGCGCTGCTGGCCGCGTCCGGCCTGCGCGTGCCCGAGCGCACGCTGCTGGACCTGGTGGCGGTGGCGCGCCGCCGCATCCGCAACGCCGGCATGCTGAAAGACCTGATCGGCATCACCGCCGACATGCTGGGCCTGGCCGCCGCGCTGGCCGCCGGCAAGCCCGAGCACCTGCCCGGCGTGGTGGAGAGCATCAAGGACCGCTACGCGCGGCTGAAGGAAGACCGCGCCGGCTGACGCCGCGGCGGCCTATAATCAAGGCATGCCCCCGCCAAGGAGCGCCGCATGTCTTACAAATCTATCGTGGTCCACGTGGACGAAGCGCCGCGCGTGGCCGAACGCATACGCTATGCCGTCGAACTGGCGCAGCAGGACGACGGCCACCTGCTGGGCGTGGCCATGACCGGCATCGCCCGCGCGCTGTACCAGAACGCCATCGTCGACGAGCAGGACCCCAACCTGGCCCTGCATCTGAATTTCCTGAGAGAACGCGCCAACCGCGCGCTGGAGCAGTTCGGGCCGCTGGTCCAGCGCCTCGGCCTGCAGGACCATGAACAGCGCGTGATCGACGACGACCCCGGCGCCGGCCTGAGCCTGCTGGCGCGCCATGCCGACCTGGTGGTGATGGGCCAGGCCGATCCCGAACACGCGTCCACCTCGGCCGGCAGCGAATTTCCGGCCCAGGTGCTCAGCCATGCCGGCTGCCCGGTGCTGCTGGTGCCCTACGCCGGGCTGCCCCGGCCCGCGTCCGGCCAGGCCGGGCCGGCGCGGCGCATCCTGGTGGCCTGGAACGCCAGCAAGGAGGCGGCGCGCGCGGTGCGCGAAGCGCTGCCGCTGCTGCGGCGCGCCGAGCGTGTGCAGATTGCCGTGTTCGATCCCGACAGCGAGCGCGCGCTGCACGGCGCCTCGCCCGGCGGGGACCTGCTGCAATACCTGGCGCGGCAAGGCGTGCAGGCGGACATCCTGGTGCGCCAGTCGCAGCGCGCCGGCCTGCTGAAGCGGCCCACCGGCACCGGCGAAGCGCTGCTGGCCCTGCTGGCGGAGGAAGGCTGCGACCTGCTGGTGCTGGGCGCCTACGGGCATTCGCGCTTCCGCGAAACGCTGCTGGGCGGCGTCACGCGCACCGTGCTGGAAAGCATGACGGCGCCGGTGCTGATGGCGCACTGAGCCGGCGGCGGCTAACCCTCGGCCCAGGACTGGCTGCGGATCTTGGCCACCTGGCGCTGCGCCAGCCATTTCCACAGCTGCAGCGCGTCGGCCTGCGGCGCGCCCGCCATGCGGCGCGGGCTGGCCAGGGCGATTTCACAGTCGCGGTCGGACCATTCGGCGAAGATGATGTCGCCGCCGCTGGCCACTTCCACTTCATACATCAGGCCGTCGTCATAGCCGAAGCGCAGCACCGCCGTACCGGGACCGCCATCCGGTCCGGGCACGGCGCCGCTGTAGATTTCCGCCAGGGCCGCAGCCAGCTGGGATTCGGTCGGCGCAGCCACGTCGCGGCCGTCCGGGCGAGTCAGCACTACCCATGCCTGTGTCATTGACGCTCCCCCTTCTCAACTCGTTAGCATTCTTCTGGCGAATAATGTACCGGCTCGGGCAACTACGCCATGATCCATGTCTAGCATGGGCCTTGAGGACCGCATATTGGTATTTTTATTGTAGCAACAATCCAGCCCGTGGCCTGCCCGCCCCCCAAATTCCCTGCCCCGGTTGCAGGCCCACAACAATGCGCGCCAGGCAGTGGGTTTCGTCTTGCAATCTGGAAAGAAGCAGCGCCGTCCTGTGGCGCCGCGCCCCCGGCGTGCTGCGCGCACACAGCGCCGCGCCCGCCGTATAATCAAATCAACCGCCGCTCCCACGCCAGCATGTTCACCGATAGGAACGCCTGATGGAACTGGATGCTACGCCGCTGTTATCCGCCCGCGTCAAGGAACTGGAAGATCTGCTGGCCTTCCACAGCACCTACGACAAGCTGACCGGCCTGCCCAAGCGCAACCTGTTCACCGACCGCCTGCAGCAAGCCCTGCTCAAAGCCCAGCGCCACGGCGGCCAGCTGGCCCTGCTGTGCATCGGCATCGACAACTACAACTTCATCAATGAAAGCTTGGGCCACGCGGGCGGCGACCAGCTGCTGGCCGGCGTGGCCGAGCGCCTGCGCGCCTGCGTGCGCAGCGACGACACCGTGGCCCTGCTGGGCGGCAACGAGTTCATCGTCATGCTCAGCGAGGTGAACGGCCCGGCCGACGCCGTGCCGGTGTGCGAGACCATCTTCGCCGCGCTGGCGCCGCCCTTCGTGCTGCAGGGCCAGCAGGTGCACGCCAGCGCCAGCATAGGCGTGGTGCACAGCCCGCAGGACGGCCGCGACGGCGCCACGCTGCTGCGCTACGCCGACATGGCGCTGACGCGGGCGCGCGAGCTGGGCGGCGCCCACTACCAGTTCTTCGCCTCCGAGATGAACCACCGCACGCTGGAGCGCATCGGCATGGAGGCGGCGCTGCGGCTGGCGGTGTTCCGCGACGAGCTGCAGCTGCGCTACCAGCCGCTGGCGGACCTGCAAAGCGGCGCCGTGGCCAGCCTGGAAGCGCTGGTGCGCTGGCAGCATCCGGAGCTGGGCCTGATTCCGGCGCAGCGCTTCGTGCCGGTGGCCGAGGACGCCGGCCTGGCCGGCGCCATCGGCGCCTGGGTGCTGCGCCGCGCCTGCCAGGACATGCGCGCCTGGCTCGACGCCGGCCTGGCGCCGGTGCGGGTGGCGGTCAACCTGTCGCCCAAGCAGTGCCGCGACCGGCTGCTGCCGGGCCAGCTGGCAGCCGCGCTGGAGGAGTTCGGCCTGCCGCCCGGCGCCCTGGCGCTGGAAATCACCGAGGCCGCGCTGCCGCTGGAGAACGCCGCCGGCGGCGAGCTGCTGGGGCCGTTCAAGGCCCTGGGCGTGGCGCTGGTGCTGGACGACTTCGGCACCGGCTATTCCTCGCTGAGCAACCTGAAGCGCTATGCCTTCGACGCCGTCAAGATCGACTGCGCCTTCATCCGCGACATCGTCACCGACGCCGGCGACGCCGCGTTGTCCAAGACCATCATCTCCATGGCCCACCTGCTGGGCATGCAGGTGGTGGCCGAGGGCGTGGAAAGCGAGGCGCAGTGCGACTTCCTGCGCCGCCACAGCTGCGACCTGATCCAGGGCTATTTCTTCGCCGCCCCGCTGCTGGCCGACGAGGTGCAGGCGCTGCTGCGCGAAGGGCGCCGCCTGCCGCAGCACCTGCTGCGCATCCAGAAGCAGCAGCGCAGCCTGCTGCTGGTGGATGACGAGCAGAACATCGTGTCGGCCCTGAAGCGCCTGCTGCGCCGCGACGACTACCAGATCCACACCGCCCACAGCGGCCAGGAGGGCCTGGACCTGCTGGCGCGGCAGGCGGTGGACGTGATCGTGTCCGACCAGCGCATGCCCGGCATGCTGGGCGCGGACTTCCTGCGCAAGGCCAAGGAGCTGTACCCGGACACGCTGCGCATCATGCTGTCGGGCTACACCGAACTGCAATCGGTGACGGACGCCGTCAACGAGGGCGCCATCTACAAATTCCTCACCAAGCCATGGGACGACGAGCAGCTGCGCGGCCATATCGCCGAAGCCTTCCGCCTCAAGGAAATCGCCGACGAGAACGAACGCCTGAACCTGGAGCTGCGCACCGTGAACCACGAACTGGCCTCGGCCAACCGCCGCCTGGAGGAAGTGCTGCGCCAGAAGCAGCAGCAGATCAGCCGCGACGAAATCAGCCTGGGCGTGGCGCGCGAGCTGCTGCAGCACCTGCCGCTGCCCGTCATCGGCATGGACGACCAGGGCATGATCGCCTTCGTCAACGCGGCCGCCGGGCATCTGTTCCGGCATAGCGGCGCCCTGCTCGGCAACGAGGCCTGCGTGGTGCTGCCCGAGCTGTTCCCGGCCGGGGACGGCTTCCAGGCCATGGCCGCCGGCGGCCTGCGCGCGCCCGGCACGCACGAAGCCGACATCGGCGGCGTGCGCTACGCGGTCGACGTCTACCCCATGGGTGAAAGCTCCAGCTCGCGCGGCAGCCTGATCGCCCTCAGCCGCACCGGAGCCCGGCCATGAACGCGATGCAGATCGAACTCGAGAACGCCAGCGCCGGCATGGTGCTGGCCGAAGCGCTGCTCGACAGCCACGGCGGCGTGCTGCTGCCGCCGGGCGCCGTGCTCAGCGAGGCCACGCTGGCCTCGCTGCGCCGGCGCGGCGTCCCCGGCTGCAGCGTGCTGGCGCCGCCGGAGCAAGACGGAGAAGACGCAGCCGACCCCGCGCTGGCCGCCGCGGGCCCACAGCAACACCTGCAGGCCCTGCAGCGCCTGCAGCACCTGTTCCGCCACAGCGCGGACAGCGAAGCCACCGGGCAGCTGCTGCGCCTGCTGACCGACTACCGCAGCCGGAGCTGACATGGCCACCCTGCCCACCATGGAAGACGTGGCCCGCCGCGTACAGGACCTGCCCTCGCTGCCGGCGGTGGTGGGCGAGCTGCTGGCCTGCGTCGGCCAGGAAGGGCTGGACCTGCAGGTCCTGGCCGGCAAGATCGCGCTCGACCAGTCGCTCTCGGCCAAAACCCTGCGCCTGGCCAACTCCTCCTTCTACGGCATGCCCTCGCGCGTGACCACCATCCAGCAGGCGGTGGCGGTGCTGGGCGTGCACAATATCCGCACCCTGGTGACGGCCTGCTCGGTGACCGGCAGCTTCCGCGGCATGGCCAGCAGCAGTTTCGACCTGCCCGCCTTCTGGCGCCATTCCGTGGCCACCGCCGCCTGCGCGCGCGCACTGGCCCGGCCGCTGCGCCAGAATCCGGACACAGCCTTTATCGCCGGCCTGCTGCACGACCTGGGCACCCTGGTGCTGGCCACCCGCTACCCGGACGAATACGCCATGCTGGAAGCGCACCGCGTGCAACACGATTGCAGCCAGAGCGAGGCCGAGCGCGCCATCTTCGGCTTCGACCACGCCGGCATAGGCGGCGCACTGGCCGCGCGCTGGCAGTTCCCGCAACAGATCCAGCACGCCGTGGCGCGCCACCATGACAGCGGCGAACTGGAAACGCCGACGCTGGCCCTGGCCATCCACCTGGCCAACGCCATTGCGCACGGGCTGGACCTGGCCGGGCGCGAGGACGAGCAGGTCCCGCCGGTGGGCTGGACGGCCTGGCAGGCCGCCGCGCTGAGCGACACGGTCTGCCAGCAAGTGTTCGCCGAGTCCGAGCGCACTTTCCACGACCTGTGCCAGATTCTGGTCAACTGAGCGCCCCGGAGAACCGCCATGCCCCACAGCACAGCCAGCGCGGCCGGCAGCAGCAGCCCCGGCGCAACAGGCCCGGCGGCCATCGCCCTGTCGGCCTTCCTCGACGGCCACCCGGTGGCCACTTTTGTGCTTGACACCGGACACACCATCACGCACTGGAACAAGGCCTGCGAGCACCTGCTGGGCTGGAGCACCGAGGAAATGGTGGGCACGAAAAACCATTGGCAGGCCTTCTACCCCAAGCAGCGCGCGCTGCTGGCCGACCTGATCGTGTCCGGCGTGGACCCGGCCGCCAGCGAGCACTACCGCGAGCGCCACAAGCGCTCGGCGCTCATCCCCGGCGCCTACGAGGACGAGGACTTTTTTCCCAACATCGGCGTCAGCGGCCACTGGCTGCATTTCACGGCGGCGCCGCTGCGCGACGGCGCCGGCCAGGTGGTGGGCGCGATCCAGACGCTGCGCGACGTGACCGAGCGCCGGGTGGCGGAAAACGCGCTGCGCAAGGCGCACGACAGCCTGGAGCACCTGGTGGAAAAGCGCACGGCCCAGCTGGCCGAGGCCAATCAGCGCCTGGAGGACGACATCCGCCAGCGCGAACTGGCCGACGCCGAACTGCGCCGCCGCAACATCGAGCTGACCCAACTCAACGAACAGCTCGGCATGGCCCAGCAGCAGCTGCTGCAGTCGGAAAAACTGGCCTCCATCGGCCAGCTGGCGGCTGGCGTGGCGCACGAGATCAACAACCCCATCGGCTACATCTTCTCCAACTTCGGCACCCTGCAAAGCTACCTGGACAGCCTGTTCGAGATGCTGCAAGCCTACCGCGAGGCCGAACCCCACGTGGCCGACGCCGCCACCGCCGGGCGCCTGCGCGCCATGCGCGGGGAGCTGGACCTGGACTTCCTGCGCGAGGACATCCCCTCGCTGATGAACGAGTCCAGGGAAGGCATCGTGCGCGTGCGCCACATCGTGCAGGACCTGAAAGACTTCTCGCGGGTGGACGCCAACCAGGAATGGGTGTGGGCCAATCTGCACCAGGGCATAGACTCCACGCTCAACATCGTCAGCAACGAGGTCAAGTACAAGGCCGACGTGGTCAAGCACTACGGCGACATCCCGGACATCGAATGCCTGCCGCTGCAGCTCAACCAGGTGATCATGAACCTGGTGGTGAACGCGGCGCACGCCATAGGCGGCGAGCGCGGCACCATCACCGTCGCCACCGGCGCCGATGCCGGTGACGCCGGCCACGTGTGGCTGGAAGTGCGCGACAACGGCAGCGGCATCGCGCCGGACAACCTGTCGCGCATCTTCGACCCCTTCTTCACCACCAAGCCGGTCGGCAAGGGCACCGGCCTGGGCCTGTCCATGGCCTACGGCATCGTGCGCAAGCACAACGGCGCCATCACGGTCCAGTCCACGGTGGGCGCCGGCACCACTTTCCGCGTGCTGCTGCCGGTGCGCCACGACGAATCCCCGACCGCACCAGGAGCCCCCCAGCCATGACGCCTGCCCAGCCCCTCGCCGCCGCGCCCCCGCCCGCCGCCCCGGCGGCGGCCATGCCCACCCTGCTGTGCGTGGACGACGAGCCCAACATCCTGGCCTCGCTGCGGCGCCTGTTCCGCCCCGCCGGCTACCGGGTGCTGCTGGCCGAAAGCGGCGCCGAGGGCCTGCGTGTGCTCGAGGCCGAAGCGGTGGACCTGGTGATTTCCGACATGCGCATGCCGGAGATGGACGGCGCCCGCTTCCTGGCCCAGGTGCGCCAGCGCTGGCCGGACACGGTGCGCCTGCTGCTGACCGGCTACTCCGACATCCAGTCCATCCAGGACGCCATCAACTGCGGCGAGATCTACCGCTATATCACCAAGCCCTGGGACGACACCGACATCCAGCTGGTGGTGCGCCACGCGCTGGAGCGGCGCGCGCTGGAGCAGGAAAAGCAGCGCCTGGAAGCGCTCACGCTGCGCCAGAACGAGGAACTGAAGCAGCTCAACCACAGCCTGGAGGCCAAGGTCGAGGCGCGCACCCTGCAGCTCAAGCTGTCGCGCGATGCGGCCATTGCCGCGAACGACAAGCTCAAACACAATTTCGTCACCACCATCAAGGTCATTTCCAGCATGCTGGAGATGCGCGGCGGCGCCCTGTCCGGCCATGCGCGCCAGGTGGCCGACCTGGCGCGCAAGATCGCCGTCCACCTCAAGCTGGACGCGCGCGAGGCGCAGGACGTGTTCGTGGCCGGCCTGCTGCACGACCTCGGCAAGATAGGCTATAGCGACGACATGCTGGCCACCCCGCTGACCATGCTGCACGGCGAGGAGCTGGGCCTGTTCCGCAAGCACCCGCTGCGCGCCGAGCAGCTCTTGATGCCGCTGGAGGACTTGCGCGGCAGCGCCGCCATCCTGCGCGCCCAGCTCGAGCGCTTTGACGGCAACGGCTTCCCGGACGGCGTGGCCGGCCTGGCCATCCCGCTGGGCGCGCGCATCCTGGCGCTGGCGGTGGACTATTTCAACCTGCAGCAAGGCGCCATGGTGCAGCGGCACCTGCGCGCCGACGAGGCCAAGTCGCTCATCATCAACGCCAGCGGCACGCGCTACGACCCGCACGTGGTGAACGCCTTCCGCCAGGTGGTGGACGGCGGCGGCGGCGACGAGGCCGGCGGCGTGGAAGTGCTGTCGGGCGAGCTGGTGCCCGGCATGGTGCTGGCGCGCGACCTGGTCAGCCGCGACGGCCTGATGCTGCTGGCGGCCGACCATGTGCTGGACGCGCGCATGATCCAGCAGGTGCAAGATTTTGAAGCAAAAAGCGGCGGCCGCCTGCCGATACGGGTGCGGCCCGCAAAGGAGAAGCAATGAGGCGCATCCTGCTGCTGGACGACGAAATGAACGTGCTGCTGGCCTTGCAGCGCTCCATGCGCGCCCACCTGGCCATCCCCGACCTGCGCGTGGAGATCTTCACCAATCCCTACGACGCGCTGCAGCGCGTATGCGCCTGCGAGTTCGACTTGGCCATCTCGGACTACCGCATGCCCCACATGAGCGGCATCGCCTTCCTGCAGGCGCTCAAGGACGTGGCGCCCAACACGGTGCGCATGATGCTGACCGCCTCCACCGATTTTGAAACCGCCATGAGCGCCATCAACGAGGCCCAGGTGTTCCGCTTCATTCCCAAGCCCTGGCATCTGGCCGAGCTGCAAACCAATATCGGCGAGGCGCTGGCGCAGCGCGACAGCCTGCTCGCCAGCCAGGGGCTGCAGCCCGCGCCGCCCACGCCGCTCACGCCGCAGGAACTGGAGGCGCAGCGCCTGGAGGCGGAGGAACCCGGCCTGCTGAAGGTCAACTGGGCGCCGGACGGCTCGATTATCCTGTAGCCAGGCTTGCTGCAGCTTCGGTCTTGGGCGGATGCACCGGCAGCCGTATCGTGAAGCGCGTGCCCTTGCCCACCTCCGAGGCCACCTCGATGCGGCCGCCGTGCTTGTGCACGATGCCGTAGGACAGCGACAAGCCCAGCCCCGTGCCGCTGCCCACCGGCTTGGTGGTGAAAAAGGGTTCGAAAATGCGGTTCAGGTTCTCCGCCGGAATGCCGCAGCCGCTGTCGCCCACCTCTATCCATACCCAGCCGTTCTCGGCGCCGGTGCGCAGGGTGATGATGCCGCGCTCCTTGATGGCGTGGCCGGCGTTGACCAGCAAGTTCATGAACACCTGGTTCAGCTGCGAGGCCAGGCATTCCACCTGCGGCAGCACGCCATAGTCCTTCTCGACCGTGCATTTGTACTTGATTTCATTGGCCACGATATTCAGCGTGCTGTCCAGGCCGTGGTGCAGATCGGCCACCTGCCACTCGGTTTCGCCCACGTGGGAAAAATCCTTGAGCGCCTGCACGATGTCCTTGACGCGCTTCAGGCCGTCCATGGACTCCTTCACCAGTTCGGTCACGTCCTCGCGCAGGAACGCCAGGTCGGCCGCCTGGCGCGCCGCCGCGATGCGCCCGGCCAGCGCCGCCGGCAGCGGCTGCGCGGCCAGCGCCTGGTCGTAGGCGTCCAGCACGCCGAACAGCGTGCCGACATAGCTGCGCAGCGTGTTCATATTGGAATTGACGAAGCCCACCGGATTGTTGATCTCGTGCGCAATGCCGGCCGCCAGCTGGCCGATGGAGGCCATTTTTTCCGACTGCAGCAATTGCTCGTGCGCCTCGCGCAGCTTGGCGATCAGCTCGTGCTGGGCCTGCTCCATATGCTTGCGCACCGTGATGTCGGTCAGCGAGCCTATCACCTCCAGCGGCGCGCCGTGCTCGTCGCGCACCAGGCGCAGGCTGTCGTGCATCCACAGATAGGAGCCGTCCGCGGCGCGGAAGCGGTACTCATAGGCGCGCTGCCCTTCGGTGAATATGCTGGCCAGGCTGGAGAAGATATTGGGCGCGTCGTCCGGGTGGATATGGTCGAACCAGAAATTGGGGTCGGCCACCATGTCCTCCGGCCGGTAGCCCAGCACATTGAAGGCGTTGTTGCTGACGAAGGTCATCTTGAAGTCGCCGCTGGGCACGGTGCAATAGATGATGGCGGGCGTGTTGTCGACCAGGTACTGCAAGCGCACCAGCGGCGAGGCGGCCTCGGCGGCGGTGGCCGGCGCCGAGGGAGCTTGCGTGAAAAAATCGAATTCCTCGAATTGCATGCCCCCCTCCGCCCACGCCCAGGATATGCAGCAATTATGCGCTTTTCCTTTTCGGAAAGCGCACTATATATTCGCCCGCTACCAGCTTGCAATCGCGTAGGAACGGCGCGGCTCGCCGCCCTGCGCCGGCATGGGCGGCACGCCGGCGGCCAGCGCCATCAAGGGCTCCGGCGGCGCCGGCGGCGGCAGCCAGGCGCGCGGGTCGACCCGGTAGTATTTCAGGAACTCGCCGAACAGCGCCGCATGGCGTTCGGCCATCTGCCACGGCTTTTCGAAAAAGGTTTCGGTGGCCACGGCGAAGAACTCGGCCGGGCTGGTGGCGCCGTAATGGTCGATCACGCTGTCCTGGCGGCCGTAGTACGCGTCGTAGCGCAGATTGTCGTAGTCGCGCGACAGCACGGCGGACCAGCTGCGGTAGCTGTCCTGGCTGCCCAGATAGGGCGCGCCGTTGGTGCTGCCCGACTCGCTGTCGAGCTGGTGCGCAAATTCGTGCAGCACCACGTTGTGGCCGTCGGTCCAGTCGCGGTAGCCGAGCTTGACGTCCGCCCAGGACAGCACCACGCGGCCATCGTCCCACGATTCGCCCAGCAGGGTTTGCTTATGGGCCGTCACCACGCCGCCCGCCTCCACCTGCTGGCGCGGCGCCAGGAAGGCGCTGGGATAGAGCAAGATGGTGTGCAGCGCGCGGTACACCTTGCTGGGCCGGTTGAGCAGCAGCAAACACGCCTGGCCGGCGATGGTGTAGCGCATCTCGTCGTCCACCTCCAGCCCTTCGCAGCCGACGAACTTCTTGGTGTGCAGGAACTGCTTGATCAGCTGGTGCAATTGCTGCTGCAATGCCGCGTCCATGCTGCCGTAGACCGGAATATTGCGCAGCAGCACAGCCTGCGCGGCGGCCGGCAAGGGCCGCGCCAGCGCGCGGCGCAGCGTCCAGCGCGGGTACAGCAGGGGTGCGGCCAGCGCCAGCGCCAACACGGGGAGCCACAACAATCCGTCCATAGTGCCATCCATAAGGAAACTCGTCCGCCTCAGGTGGGGTTCCTTTGCGCCAATTCAATGCGCAACAGCCGGAACGCTGTCCGGCTGCCTTACTTTAGCACTATGGCGCTGCTGCTGCGCCGGCCTTACGCTTTCTGCAGCGACGTGGGCGCGCCGAACAGGGCCGCGACCAGCGGATCGCGGGTGACCGGGCCGCGGTTCACGCGGATGGCGTAATGGGTGTCGTCAGCCAGGATGTGGAAATGGCGTCCGGCGCCGGCCATGGCCTGCTCCCGCAGGCTGGGGCGTTCCTTGCGCGGCGGCGCGCCTTCGCGCTTGGGCTGCGAAATGGCGGCCAGGAACATCTTCACGCGCTCCGGGTCCGGCGTCAGCTGGTAGACCGCCTTGCCGAGGTAGGTGGCGGTGCCTTCAATATAGCGCGCCAGTTCAATCACGCCGGCATCGCGCAGGTCGCGGATGTATTTGCGGGCGCCGGACGGCGAAAACTTGAGGAACCATGCAATCTCGTCCGCCAGCATCTCGTGCTGCTGCAGTTCGCCGATCAGCTTCTGCATGTTCTCGATGCGGCGCAGCGTGGCGGAGGTCGAACGCACGCGCTCGATCGGCGCCAGCGACAGGGCCTTGCGTTCAGAAATGGGACCGGGACGCTCCACCAGCGTCAGACGGGGCTTGTCAGCCGCTTTGAGGGGTTCCTGCAGGGCAAGACCGGAATTTTGGTTTTCTCTGATTGCATGCATTTCATCACTCCTTAATAACGATAGCCAGCATTGCTTGGAGCAGGCCCGACTGCCTTTTCCAGCGACACACTAGTCTGGTTTCTTGGCTCAAGAATGCCGCCCAGGGCGTTTTTGGTCTGTGCGGCAACGAACATAAATGAGCAATACGCAAACCTCGGGCTTGGTGCGTTCGCGTACAGAAGGGAACGCTGAAGCCCGCTAATCTGGCTGCAGCTTGTCCACTTGAAGAGAGGATTCATCATGAAACTATCCGTCCTGTTAGCTGCCGCCGCCGCCACCCTGGCCCTGGCTGCCTGCGAACGCACCACCGTCAACAATCCGCCGCCGGTGGAAACGCCGGCGCCTGCCGCCGTTCCGGTGCCTGTACCGGTGCCCGGCCCTGCCGGCCCGCAAGGCGCTCCGGGCGCGCCAGGTGAACCCGGCAAAGCCGGCGACACCGTGATCGTGGTGCCGGACGCCGCCAAACCGGCGCCTGAAACCACGCCCGCCCCCACCCCACCGGCACGCTGATTACAAGTAATTACAAGTCATTACAAGTCACCAAGCTTGTTACTCTGATACAATGCCACCGCGCCGCACCATTTTTGGTGCCGGCGCTGTTTCCATTGGACCGCGCAATTTGTATGTGGTTCGCGGACTGGGGCGTCACAAATCGACAACACTTTTGATTTTGCGCAAGGTTTTGTGCGGTAGCGCACGGTTCTGTTGGATGAATGTCCATAGAGTCCAGTCCAACAGCAGAGCAACACGCTGGAAACTTCGCTGTGTAGGCAGCACCACCCTCAAATAAAAACGGGAGTTACTTGTGAAAAAGACCAACAAGCTCGCTATCATTGCAGCCATCCTCACGCTGTCGTCGACCGCCGCCATGGCTCAAGATGCACAGATCAATCCAAGCTGGTACATCCAGCCTAGCCTGAGTGCCTTCAAGCCGGACTCCGGCTTTGTGACCGACCAGAGCGCATACGGCGCCGGCCTGAAATTCGGCAAAGCCATCGCTCCAAGCTGGGACATCCAGGCTGGCTACACCTATGCCCGCGCCAAGGAAGACGCGCGCCGCTACCAGCAAGAGACCCTGGGCCTGGACGGCTTGTACCTGTTCTCCCGCAACTCCTTCCGTCCCTTCCTGCTGGCAGGTATCGGCGCTGAGCGCGACACCCAGAACCAGCCCCTGCGCAGCGAAGTGCGCAAGAGCTCCCCGTTCATCAGCGCCGGCCTGGGCTTCCAGGCTGACCTGACCGATCGCGCGGCACTGCAAGTGGACCTGCGCAATGTGCACGGTTTCCTGCGCGGTTCGGCCTTCCCTGCCGTCGGCAGCAAGAGCAACAACCTGTACCTGACCGTCGGCCTGAACTACGCCCTGGGCGCCAAGCCAGTGCCGCCGGCGCCAGCGCCGGCGCCAGCACCGGCTCCAGAGCCAGTCGCCGCTCCAGCGCCAGCACCGGTTGCTCCGCCGCCACCGCCACCAGCGCCGCGCTTCGAGAAAATCACCATGTCGGCGACCGAACTGTTCGCCTTCGACAGCGCTAAGCTGAACCCGAACCAGCCTAAGCTGGACGAACTGGCCACGCTGCTGAACAACAACCCATCCGTCGGCAATGTGACCATCACCGGCCACACCGATCTGATCGGTTCGGACAAGTACAACCAGAAGCTGTCGGAACAGCGCGCCAACTCGGTCAAGGCTTACCTGACCGGCAAAGGCGTTGCCGCTGACCGCCTGAACGCTGTAGGCAAGGGCGAAACCCAGCCTGTCGTTAAATGCGACAACAAAAAACGCGCAGACCTGATCAAGTGCCTGGAGCCTAACCGCCGCGTTGAAGTCGACCAAGTGACCATCGAACGCCGCGTGAACTAATCGCACGGCTGGTCATCTGACTGATAGAGAGGGGGCTTCGGCCCCCTCTTTCCATTTCGGAAGGAGAACTTGCCATGAAACACATTCCGCCCAAGGTGAAGACCCTGCGCAGCGTGGCCGTCTGCACCGTCACCGAATGGCTGGAGCACCGCGCCAGCAGCAAAGGCGCGGCGCTGGCCTTCTACACCATGTTTTCCATCGCGCCCATCCTGGTGCTGGTGATCGCCATCGCCGGCGCCTTTTACGGCCAGCAGGCGGCGCAGGGCGAATTGTTCGGCCAGCTGCGCGGCCTGGTCGGGCCGCAAGGCGCCGAAGCGCTGCAGGCGGTGCTGGCCGGCGCGCGCAACCCCGAGCAGGGCCGCTTCGCCACGCTGGCGGCCGGCGCCCTGCTGCTGTTCGGCGCCACCACCGTGTTCGCCGAATTGAAGGCCAGCCTGGACGAGATCTGGCAACTGCCGCCGCTCACGCAGGGCACGCTGTGGGACACCGTGCGCACCCGTTTGCTGTCCTTCGGCATGGTGCTGGTGCTGGGTTTCCTGCTGCTGGTGTCGCTGGTGGTGAGCGCGGCGCTGGCCGTGCTGGAGAAGTACTGGCAAGGACTGTGGAGCAAGGCCACGCTGGCGCTAAGCGTGCTCAACTGGGTGATCGGCTTCGCCGTCATCGCCGCCATGTTTGGCGTGATCTACAAGCTGCTGCCGCGCATCGCGCTGTCGTGGCGGGACGTGACCATAGGCGCGCTCGGCACGGCGGCGCTGTTCACGCTGGGCAAGTATGGCATCGGCGCGTATATCGGCAACAGCGGCGTGGCCAGCAGCTTTGGCGCGGCCGGCTCGCTGATCGCCCTGCTGCTGTGGGTCTACTACTCGGCGCAGATCTTCTTTCTCGGCGCCGAGTTCGCGCGCCAGTACGCGCTGCAGCTGGGCAGCCTGCGCCACCACCCGCGCGACGAACACGGCAATCTGCTGATTTAGTGCCGCTCGCCCGGCAGGCCGGCCGCCGCGTGCGTGATCTCCAGGCGTCCGCCGCCCAGGCAGCCGGCAATGGCGGCCGGTACGGCGCCGGGCCGGTTCACCGCATGCAAATGGAATAGCAGCTGCCCCGCCGCCAGTTCGCCCCAGCCGGCCATGGCCAGCTCTCCGGAGCGGTGCTGCACCAGCACGTGCACGCTGCAGACCAGGCCCGCCACCGGCTCGGCCAGCAGCATATGGTCGATGCGGTAGCTGTCGTCGCCGATGGCACGCGTGGCCACCGCGCCCAGCACGGTCTTCTGTTTCAGCAGATTGTCCGCGCGGTCCGGCGCCAGCGCCTGGCGCGCCATGCAGACCATGTACTCGGCACGGCCCAGGCGCAGGCAAAGGAATTGTTCGGGGTCGCATTCGAGTTGGGGTGCGGCTTGCTGCACGGCGGCCATGGCGGCGCGCGCAGCCTGGGGCGTGGGGCGCTGGACGGGAATGGCGTGTCCGCCGCAGTCCTCCAGCGCCAGCAAATCGTCGCTACAGGGAAAAGGCAGCTCCGTGCCTTGCTTGCCTTCAAAAAGAATAGCCATCTTCATTCTCCGGTCAGTGCCAACGCAGGGGTGGTGTTGATTTTATACGCCCCCTGCCGGAGAAATTCAAGCCCGGCCTGCCGCCTATTCTCCCAGCAGCTCGGCCACCACTTCCATGCCCTCGACCCGCTCGGCCACCACCTTGACAATGACGATCACCGGCACGCCCAGCAGCAGTCCCCACACGCCCCACAGCCAGCCCCAGAACAGCAGGCTGACGAAGACGGCGGCGGGATTCATGCGGGCGATGCGGCCCGTCATCCAGGTGGTGACGAAGGTGCCCACCAGCGTGGCGATGGCCAGCGAAGCGCCGGTCACCAGCAGCACCATTTGCAGCGATTCGAACTGCATGAAAGCCACCACGCCGGTGGCGCTGGTAATGAGCAAGGGGCCGAAATACGGCATCAGGTGCAGCAGCCCGGCCACGATGGCCCAGGCGCCCGCGTTCTCCAGGCCGATGGCGCGCAAGGCCATCCACATCAGCAGCGCCAGCAGCACATTGGTCACCAGCAGCATGAACATATAGCGCTGGATGCTGCTGTTGATGTCCTCCAGGATGTGCACGGTGACTTTCTTGCGGCTCAGCGAAGGCCCGGTCAGCTTGACCAGCTTGCGCTTGAAGGTATCGCCCGAGAGCAGCAGGAAGAACACCAGGAAGATCACCATGGTGGCCTGGCTGACAAAGCCGGCCACGCCCATGGAGCCGGCCCACACCCAGTCGATCACCTTGATGCCGCCCTGCTCCGCCGGCGCGGCCTTGCGCACGCTGCGCTTGGCGCTGCCGGACGCGGCCTGCTCGATTTCGGTGGCGACGGCCTGGATGCGTTCTATCGTGCTGGGGCCTTTGCCCAGCTTGTCGGACATCAGGCGCGCGAGTTTATGGGTAACGGTGGGAAGTTCGTCGACGATGTTTTCGAATTCGCCGTGCAGCTTGTCGGCAATGGCGGCCGAGCCGCACAGGATGGCGGCGGTGACCAGCGTGGCGCCCAGGGCGCGCGGCAAGCGCAGGCGCTCCAGCCAGCACACCAGCGGATTCAGGGTATAAGCGAGGAAAATGCCGAGCAGCAGGGGCACCAGGAAATTCTTGGCCCATTGCAGCGCGTAGAGGAAGGAAACGGTGGCAATAATGCCGAGCGCGATGCCTCGCGCGTGTACATGCAGGGGAAGGCGGGATGCGGCCTCGGTGTCGTCGGCGGGCGTCATGGGGATGTCGGCAGGCGGCGCCATCCCCGCAGGGACGGCGCCGCGCGCAGGCTTACTTCACGCGAATGTCGTTTTTGACCGACTTCACGCCGGCTACGCCGCGCGCAATTTCACCGGCCTTGGTGATGTCGCCGGGCTGGGCCACAAAGCCGCTCAGCTGCACGGTGCCCTTGAAGGTCTCGACATTGATCTCGGTCGATTTCAGGGTCGGCTCGTTGAAGATGCTGGCCTTCACTTTGGTGGTCAGCACGGTGTCGTCGACGTATTCGCCGGCGCCTTCCTTGGTCGGGCTCGAAGCGCAGCCAACAATGGTGAATACGGTAGCGGCGGTGAATACGGCGGTAGCGAATTTTTGAGCGATCTTCATGGTGTTCTCCTTGGTTTTGAAAAGGTGCTCAACTGAGCAGTCTGCAGTATTGCCCAGGCGCGGCGGGCCTTCTGTACGCTAGCGTACACACCGCGAAGTTTGTGCCCGTTTTGAAACAAGCCCTGCCGCAAAAGGCTGCGTGCGTCATCGCACAGACCCCGGAAGGCAAGCTGACTATGCTGTAAGCACACTTTCCAGGAGATCGATATGAAGACCACACCAACTCTTGCGGCATTGATGATCGCAGCTTCCGCCTTGATCACCGGCTGCTCCAGCACCCCGATGCAATCCACCAGCTACTCCACCGCAGGCAACGAATCGACCACCGGCGTAATTGACAACATCCAGATCGTGCGCCTCGATCCCGCCACCAGCGGCGTGGGCGCCGTCACCGGCGGCCTGGTGGGCGCGCTGGTCGGCAACCAGGTCGGCTCCGGCTCGGGCCGCGCAGCCGCCACTGCGGCCGGCGCCATCGGCGGCGCCGTGGTCGGCAACCAGGTGGAACGCAACCGCAACCAGCCTTACGACGCCTATCAGATCACCGTGCGGCTGGATAACGGCGAGTACCGCACCATCAACCAGGACAGCGTCTACGACCTGCGCGTGGGCAACCGCGTGCGCATGGTCGACGGCCGGGTTTATCGCTACTAATCGCTACTAATTACAACTCAAGGAGAACGCCATGGGAACCATCATTTTGATCGTACTAGTCCTGCTGCTGATCGGTGCGCTGCCGGCTTGGCCGCACAGCCGCAATTGGGGCTATGCGCCCAGCGGCGTCACGGGACTGATCGTACTGGTCCTGCTATTCATGCTGATAACAGGCCGGCTGTAAGCGGCCGCATGCAAAGGAGCCCATCATGAAAAGCACTCTCGTCTTAGGCCTGCTGGCCGCCTGCTGCGCGGCCCAGGCACAGGTCACGCCGCCGGAAGTGGAGAAGCACCAGCGCCAGGAACTCAGGCACGGCGATCCCGCCCGCTGGAGCAAGGCGGACCGCACCGAGGCGCAGCAGCTGGCCACGCTGCGCAAGGAAATCAACGCCGCGCTGGCCGAAGCGCGCGCCGGCTGCAAGCAGCTGGAACCGTCCGAACGCGCCGATTGCCTGAAGGAGGCGCAAGCCACCTACGCGGCGGATATGGGGAATATGCGGCAGCAGCTGGCCAATGCCAACAATCCGCGCCAGGCTGTGTACGACACCAGCGGCCAATAAGCCGCCGCCTCAAAAAAAAACGCCGCGATGATCGCGGCGTTTTGCTTTGGGTACAGTGCTTATGGCTTGCGCCGCGAGAGCCACAGACCGGCCGCCAGGGCGGCCACGCCGGCGACCAGCGCGGGCTTGACGAGGCGGCGGCGCGCCACGAAGGAGCCGACCCGGATCGCCATCGGCAGCGCCCGCGTCAGGCCCATGCCTTTGACCACGCCGATAATGCCGGCCAGGCTGGCCAGTCCGCCCAGTGCGGCCGTACCGCCCTCGCCCGGCGCGCCCTCACGGCCGCCATGGCCGCCGAACAAGCCGGCGAAGCGGTGCTGCACCGCGCCCAGCGCGTGCTCGATGGCGCTGTGCACCAATGCGTCCGGGCGCAGTGCGTTGCCCAGCTGGGCCTTGGCGTGCACCACGCTGACGCGGTAAAGCTGGCCTTCCAGCACCAGCTTCTCCTTGGCGGCGGCGTGCGCCGCGCGTTCTTCCTTGGTCATCGATAGTCCCTTGGCATGTTACAGCAGCATGTCGCGGTCGCCTTGCAGCTCCGCCATGGTCATGGGCAAGCCCAGCTTGTTCTGGCGCAGCAGGGCGCGCGCCATCATCACCAGCCATATGGTGATGATGACGAAGGCCACGGCCAGGATAAGCAGGATTTTCCAGCCTATCGCAGCCCATGCCAGATACACCACGGTGGCGGTGGTGAACGCCACCGCAAACCAGCCGGCCACCAGCGCCAGCGCGAACACCACCGACAACTGCACCAGGTGCTCGCGCACCTCGGACAGTTCCAGCGCGGCCAGCTCTATGCGCGACAAGATCAGCCGCGCCGTGTTGCGGCAAATGCCGGCCAGCGAGCCGATCAAGCCAGGGGCGTGCGATGCGGGTTGCTCCATTTCAGCTCCTGGCAAGCGCAATTACTTGCGGCCCAGGATCACGCCGACCAGCAGGCCGACGCCGGCTGCCAGGGCGATCGAACGCCATGGATTTTCTTTGACGTAGGCGTCGGTCGACTGCGCCATTTGCTTGCCGGCCGCAACCGCGCTTTGCTGCGCTTCGTGGGCCTTGGCCAGCGCCGTGTCCAGCGCGCGCATGCCGCGGCCACGCAGTTCCTCGGCCTTTTCACCGGTCAGCGCGGTGGCGGCGGTGAACAGGGCCTGGGCGTCTTTGACCAGGGTTTTCACGTCGTTGTTCACGGTACTGATGTTATTTTCAAGCATGATGGACTCCTGTTGTTATGGTGGGTTGAAACGGTACAGCAAAAAAATGAAGTGTTCTATTCCAGCAAGTCTCGCATATCGTCGGCGTGTTCTTCTTCCACCGCCATGATCTTGATCAATAGTTGCCGCGTCGTCGGGTCGGTATCGCCTATCGTCTCTATCATCTGGCGGTAGCTCTCGATGGCCACGCGCTCGGCGATCAGGTTGGCGCGCACCATCGATTGCACCTCCGCTGACTCATCATACTCGGCATGACTGCGGTCGAGCAATGTTGCCGGATTGAAATCAGGTTCGCCGTTCAGCTGAATGATACGCTCAGCCAGCCAGTCCGCGTGTTCCTGCTCCTGCATGGCGTGCTCCAGGAACTCGGCCTTGACGCCGGCGTTGTCGCGCCCGCTGACCGTGTAGTAGTGGCGCTTGTAGCGCAGAATGCAGACCAGTTCGGTGGCCAGGGCGCCGTTGAGCAGCTTGATCACCGCCTCGCGGTCGCCTTTGTAGCCGGCCGTCACCGGGCCGTCCGCCAGGTTCTGCGCGGCGGCGCGGATGGCGGCCGTATCGATGCCTGGCGGGACCGGCGCTGCCGCCGGTGCTTGGGATGCTGGGGTTACTGTCGATTCAGCCATGATGCGTCCTTTCAAAAGTTCATTGGCGCGAGGAGACCGGGCGGCCCGCTTCGGACAACACGATTTCCACGCGGCGGTTCAGCTGGCGGTTGCCCGCCGAGTCGTTGCCGGCCACCGGATAGGCTTCGCCGTAGCCGCGCGTGGCCACCCGCGTGCCTTCCACGCCCATGCCCATCAGCGCGCTACGCACCGCCTCGGCGCGCCGCTGCGACAGCTCCAGGTTGTGCGAGGAAGTACCGGTGCTGTCGGTAAAGCCTTCCACCATCACGCTGCGGTCCGGGTTCTGCTGCAGCACGTCGGCCAGCTTGCGGATGGTGCGCTGGCCGCCTTCGGTCAGCACGGCCTGGTCGGTGTTGAACAGCACGTCGCCGAAGGTGATGACGATGCCGCGTTCAGTCTGCTTGGCCTGCAGTTCGGCCAGCTGCGCCGCCAGCGCATCGGCCTTGGCCTGCGCGTCGCGCGTGGCGCCGGCCTGCTGCTCCGTGGCCAGGCGCGCCGCATCGGCCTGCGCCTTGGCGGCCTCGGCCTCTGCCTGGGCCTGCTCGGCGCCGCGCTTGGCGCGCTCAGCCTCGACGGTGCGGGCCTCCAGGCGGATCTGGTCGCGCTGGCGCGCCGAATCGGCCACCGACGCTTCCGCACCCTTCTGCTTGGCCACTTCCTGCGCCACGCCTATGCGCTGCTTGGCAAGATAAGCCAGCTTGTCGACCTCGGCCGCATTCTCCTTGCGCGCGGCCGCTTCATTGGCGCGGTCCAGCGCCGCCGTGGCCTGGCGCCATTCGCTCTGGGCATACTGCGCCACCGCCGGGTTGTTCTGCGCAGCCATGTAATCGCCGCGGGTCTGGTCCAGCAGGCTGGTGGTGGTGGGTGCCGAGCTGCAGGCGGACAACGCGGCGGCCAGCGCCAGTACCAGCGCGGCGGGTTGGAAGTTGGATTTGTTCATGGTGGTCTCCTGCTTACTTGACAGTGGTGGTGTTGGCGCGGTCCAGCTCTTCGCGCAGCACGCGGATGTTTTCCTGCAGCGCGTCGGCGGCGGCGGTGGCTTTGGCCGAATTGGCCTTGCTTTGCGCCAGGCGGGCGTCGGCCTGGGCCTGGGTGGCCAGGTCGCGCGCGGCCTGGTAGTCCTTGGCGGCCAGCGCCTGGTTGGCGCGCAGCATTTTTTCACGGGCCGATGCAATCTCGGCCGGAGCCAGTTCGGCCGCACCGGCCGAGGTGGCGCTGTCGACTGCGGCGCGCGACACGGCGACGTCGGCGGTGGCCGGCGTCTTCTGGCTGGCGCAGCCGGTAATCACGAGCAGCGCCAGGGCGCACAGGGCGGCGGCGGATTGCCTGCGCAGCGGTGTATTCATTGTTCCTGCATTCATTGTTATTCTCCTTGATGGTTGCGATGTGTAAACGTTATAAGCGTTCTGAGGAAACCATTCAGTACGGTGCCGCACATTGCCGCTGCAGCGCGTGGTGTAGGCTGCGCGTATAGACCCGGAACACAAAGAAAGGCCGCATCATGCCCATGCCACGCAAGACAAAAATCGCCCTCGCCATCGGCGCCACCGTGCTGGCCGTGCCGGCCGTGGCGCTGGTGGTGCTGCTCAACTACGACTGGAACCGCGCGCGGCCCTGGCTCAGCGAGAAAACCAGCGAGGCCATAGGCCGTCCCTTCGCCATCAAGGGCAACCTGGCGCTGACGTGGGAAAAGCAGATCGTGCCGGAGCGCGAGCGCAGCTGGCGCGACCACCTGCCCTGGCCGCACCTGGTGGCGCGCGACGTCCACCTCGGCAATCCGGCAGGCATGGAGCCGGCCGAGATGGCCAGCGTGGGCGAATTCTCCTTCTCGCTGAATCCCTTCGCGCTGCTGGGCAAGGAGATTTCCATTCCGGTGCTGCGCTTTGAAACCCCGGCCGTGCTGCTGCAGCGCGGCGAGGACGGCCGCAACAACTGGACCTTCGACAAAAAGGACAAACCCTCGCCCTGGCGCCTGGACCTGCAGCGCGTGGTGTTCACCAAGGGCACCGTGCACTACCAGGACGCGCTGGCCAAGGCCGACGCCACCGCCGAGATCGACACCATCAACGCCGACCCGCTGTACGGCGTGTCCTGGAAACTCAAGGGCCAGTGGCGCGGCGCGCCCGTCAGCGGCGGCGGCAAGGCCGGCGCGGTGCTGTCGCTGCAGCAGCAGACCGCGCCCTATCCGATCGCGGCCGACGTCAACCTGGGCGGCACCCGCATCGCCGTGGAAGGCACGCTGACCAAGCCCGCCGCGCTGGCCGCGCTCGACATGAAGCTGACCCTGTCGGCGCCCAGCATGGCGCGCCTGTACGCGCTGACTGGCATCGTGCTGCCGGAAACGCCGCCCTTCACCACATCGGGCCGCCTGAGCGCCACCCTGGGCAAGGACAGCGGCCACTACACCTACGACAAGTTCACCGGCAAGGTCGGCTCCAGCGACATCAGCGGCCATATGGAGTATCAGCAGAAGCAGCCGCGCGGCTACCTGAGCGGCAACGTCCACTCGCGCCTGCTGCAGTTCGCCGACCTCGGCCCGCTGGTGGGCGCCGACTCCAACGCCAGCAAGGAAGCGCGCGGCCTGCCCGCCGTGCAGCCCAGCGGCAAAGTGCTGCCGGTGGAAAAATTCCGCACCGAGCGCTGGACCAGCATCGACGCCGACGTGAAATTCAAGGCCGACCGCATCGTGCGCGAGCACCAGCTGCCGATCGCCAACCTGGTGACCGACATCCACCTGAAGGACGGCGTGCTGGCGCTCACGCCGCTCAATTTCGACTGGGCCGGCGGCACGCTGGCCTCGAACGTCAAGCTCGACGGCAGCGGCCGCACCGACAAGAACGCCATCCGCGCCGAACTGAAAGCCACCGCGCGCCACCTCAAGCTGAAAGAACTGTTCCCCACCCTGGACGGCCTGAAGGCCAGCGTGGGCGAGATCAACGGCGACGCCTCGCTGAGCGCCACCGGCGACTCGGTGGCCACCCTGCTGGCCGGCTCCAACGGCGAAGTGAAGGCGCTGATCAACCAGGGCAGCATCAGCAAGCTGCTGCTGGAGCAGATGGGCCTGAACCTGGGCAACGTGGTGCTGACCAAGCTGTCCGGCGACAAGCAGGTCAAGCTCAATTGCATGGCGGCCGATTTCGCCGTCACCAAAGGCCTGGCGCAGACGCGCGAGTTCATCGTCGACACCGACGACGCCATCATCAACGTGAACGGCAGCGTGAACCTGGCCAGCGAGCAGCTCAACCTCACGCTCAAGCCCGACAGCAAAGGCCTGCGCGTCATCACGCTGCGCTCGCCGCTGTACGTGACGGGCACCTTCAAACAGCCTGACGTGAGCGTGGATAAAGGCGTGCTGGCCCTGAAGGCCGGCGGCGCGCTGGCGCTGGCCGTGGTGGCGGCCCCGGCGGCGGCACTGCTGCCGCTGATCAACACCGGCCCCGGCAAGGACAGCGAATGCGGCAAGCTGCTGGCGCAGGCGCGCGTCAAGCCGGTGGCGCCGCCGCCGGGCAAGACGCTGGAAAGCAGGCCCGCGCAGAAACAATAGGGCAGCTTTGCTCCTGCGTGTGGTGGCGTACAGAACAATCAGCCCGGACCGGCTACGCTGTTCCTGTAGCAAGCGCCGCTCCAGGCGCCACACCACAAGGAGCCAACAATGAAACCTCTGCAATCCCTCCCTGCCCTGCTTGGCGCGCTGATGCTGGCCGCCACGATGGGCTGCGCATCGACGAGCACCTCGGAAAGCACCGGCGAGTATCTCGACGATACGGTGCTGACCGCCAACGTCAAAGCCGCCATGGTGAACCAGCCGGACCTGAAAGCCTCCGAAATCAATGTGGAGACCTACAAGGGCGCCGTGCAGCTGAGCGGCTTCGTGTCCTCGCAAGAGGAAATCGACAAGGCAGTGGCGGCCGCGCGCAGCATCAACGGCGTGAAAAGCGTAACCAACGACATGCGTCTCAAGTAATCCCCCCAACCATCAAGGAGAACCACCATGAACACCATCAAACACCTCGCGGCAATTGCCGCCATCCTGTCCCTGAGTGCTTGCGCTGGCATGTCCCAGCAAGATAAGAACACGGCGGTCGGCGCGGCCGTCGGCGGCGTGGCCGGTTCCGTATTGACCGGCGGCAGCGCGGTTGGCGCCGTGGGCGGCGCGGCAGTGGGCGGCGTGATCGGCAACCAGGTCAGCAAGCCGCCGCGTTAATTCGTAGTAGCTGTCACAGAAACACGTTAGCCATACCGATACTCCCCGTGTCCTTGACCATTTCGTAGCAACGGCAGGACACGGCTTCCAAACCGGCCGAATCCAGTATCTCGATATTGCCCCGACTGTAGGTAATCAGCTTCTGGTTCTGCAATGCGCTGGCCGCCTTGGTCACGCCGACGCGCCGCACGCCCAGCGCGTGCGCCAGGAATTCATGCGTCAAATGGAATTTCTCCGATTGCAGCCGGTCCCGCGTAATGAGCAGCGAACGCGCCAGGCGCGCCTCCAGCACATGGAAGCGGCTGCACACGGCGATCTGGATCGCCTGCGCCAGCAAGGTGTCGGTGTAGCGGTACAACAGGCGCTGCAGCGACTCCATGCGGCCGAACTCGGCGCAGAAATCGGCCGCGCGGATGCGGCTGGCGTGCCCGGCGCGCTGCACCACGGCCCGCACCTGCGCCAGTTGATGGCCCAGCGCCACCGACGCGCCTATCATGCCTTCCCGCCCCACCGAGCCCACTTCCAGCGTCATGCGCCCTTCCGCCACGGCCAGCAGCGAAATCAGGCTGTCGCTGGGGAAGTAGATGTACTGGATGGCCTGGCCCGGCTCGTACAGCACGTCCCCGACGTCCACATGCACCTGCTCGCAAAGCGAATCGAGGTGCAGCAAATCGTCTTCGGGCAGGCTGGCCAGCAGCCGGTTGCCGAAATCCGGCGGCGGCATGCTGCTATGGGCGGTGGCGAAGGTCAAGTCCATGGGATGGGAATAATTATCGTTTCTTTATCGTGAAAGTCAGCTTAGCGGCTGTGAATAGCGCTGTATGTACGCTGACGCACTGAACCAGCCGGGCAGCGGGGAGAAAATCCACGCATCAGACTGTCAAGGAAAACAAAATGAACACCACCTCCCTGCGTAGCAACCATCCTCTGCTGCTGGCTGCGGCTGTCGCCGTCATCCTGTTCTGCAGCGTGGGCGTCGCCGCCCTGATGGGCTGGCTGCCCAATTCCAACAGCACGCCCTCGCCCCGCGCGGACATGCCGATCCAGGCGGCCGCCGCGCCGCTGCCCGAGCCCCAGGGCCAGGCGTCCTATCCCGGCTACCATCCCGGCCCCGGTCCCGGCTCCAGCCTGACGCCGGTGCCGCCGCCGGCGAACCGCGCCGACAGCGGCGGCGGCTACGCTCCCGCCGCCGAACCGCAGCGCGTGGCGCAGGCCGAACCCGCGGCGCCGGCAGTGTGCAAGAGCTGCGGCGTGGTGGAATCGGTGCATGAAGTGAATACGCGCGCCCAGGGCAGCGGCCTGGGCGCCGGCGCGGGCGCCGTGGTCGGCGGCCTGCTGGGCCACCAGATCGGCGGCGGCACCGGCCGCCAGCTGGCCACCGTGGCCGGCGCAGTGGGCGGCGCAGTGGTCGGCAACCAGGTTGAGGGCAATATGCGCGCCACGCGCAGCTACACCATCAAGGTTCGCATGGACGACGGCAGCTACCGCACCTTCCACCGCAGCGCGCCGAACTGGCAGCAGGGCGAACGCGTGCGCGTGGTGAAAGGCGAACTGCGGCACGGCTAGGAAATTTTCCTGTATGTACGGCACCGTACAGATAAGCAGTCCAGCAAGGCCGATACTGAAGCTTCCAACATCAACATTCACACAAGAGGACTACTATCATGCTCTATACCATCGCAGTTGTACTGATCATACTCTGGCTGCTGGGCCTGGTGACTTCCTACACCATCGGCGGCTTCATCCACGTTCTGCTGGTCGTCGCTGTCATCATGATCCTGCTGCGCCTGATAAGCGGACGCGGCATTTAGCATAAGGAACACAGCATGCAGCATCTCAGCAAAAAAACCCTGGCTGGCGCCCTGGCGCTGGCCATCGCCAGCACCGGCTGCGCCGACATGTCCGCCACCCAGCGCGGCACGGCCACCGGCGCCGGCGCGGGCGCTGCGCTGGGCGCGCTGATCGGCGGCACCACCGGCAGCCACAGCAGTGGCCGCACGGCCGGCGGCGCGCTGATCGGCGCGGCGGCCGGCGCCGTCATCGGCAACATCTGGTCCACCCGCATGGAGAACCAGAAGCGCGCCATGGAGCAGGCCACCCAAGGCACCGGCGTCCAGGTAAGCAAGACCGACGACAACCGCCTGCGCCTGGAGATTCCCAGCGATATCTCCTTCGACACCGGCCGGGCCGACATCAAGTCCAACTTCCGCCCCATCCTGGACCGCTTCGCCGCCACCCTGAACGACAACCCTGCCGCCACGGTCAGCATCATCGGCCACACCGACAGCACCGGCAGCGACGCCATCAACCAGCCGCTGTCGATCGACCGCGCCGCCAACGCGCGCGACTACCTGGCCGCGCGCGGCGTGTCGCCCACCCGCATCGTGGTGGAAGGCAAAGGCTCGCGCGAACCGGTGGCCTCCAACAACGACGACAGCGGGCGCGCCCGCAACCGCCGCGTGGAGATCTTCGTGGCAGAACCGCAAAGCCGGGGCTGATTGGAGTATGCTGGCGGCTATGCTTACAGGAGCCGCCATGCCAAACGCCCGCCACATCCTGCCGGCCGCCATCCTCGCGGCCGGCTTTATTCTGCCCGCCGCCGCCCAGACCATACGGCCCGGCCTGTGGGAAATCACCAACAAGATCCAGTCCGCCAGCGGCGGCAACGCCCAGGCCTTGTCCGAGGCGCAAAAGCAGCTCGCCAGCCTGCCGCCCGAGCAGCGCAAGATGGTCGAAGCCATGATGGCCAAGCAAGGCGTGGCCCTGAGCAGCAGCGGCGACGGCGGCATGAAGCTGACCTACTGCGTGACCAGGGAAATGGCGGAGAAAAAGGAATTGCCGACGGGGCAGCAAGGCGACTGCAAGTCCACCAGCACGCCCATCGCGGGCGGCATGAATGTGAGCTTCACCTGCACCAAGCCGCCGTCCAGCGGCAGCGGGCAGGTGATCTTCCAGGGCGACAGCGCCTACACCATGCGCATGACCATCAACGGCGCCATGCAGGGCAAGCAGGAAAGCATGACGGTGGACAGCACCGGCCGCCTGCTCAGCCCGGATTGCGCCGGCAAGAAATAGTCAGCCAATAATCAGTGCTGGTCCATGAAGGCGAAATACAGATCGCGCGCCTGCGTGGCCACCGGCCCCACGGGCAGCGTCCGGCCTTCATAGCGCACGCACGGCGTAACCTTGCCGTAGTTGCCTGTGTTGAAGATCTCCACCGCCGTCAGCAGCTCCTCGGGCTTGACCGAACGCTCCTCCACCGCCACGCCCGCCTCGGCCAGCAGCTTGATCACGCGAGCACGGGTGATGCCGGACAGGAAAGTGCCGTTCGGCACCGGCGTCACCACCTTGCCTTCGGGCGTGACGAAGAACAGATTGGCGGTGGCGAATTCCGCCACGTGGCCCTGGCTGTCCACCATCACCGCATTGTCGTAGCCCTTGTCCTTGGCCAGGCGCAGCGCCTTGGTGGAATTGGCGTACAGCGCGGACGCCTTGGCGTCGGCCACCGCCATGTCGGCATCCGGGCGGCGCAGCGAGGACAGGCAGGCCGAGAAGCCCGTGAACGGCGGCATGGGCGCGTCGAACAGCGTCAGCGCGAAGGCCGACTTCTCGGCCACCGGGATCAGCAGGCCGTCGGTGCCGAACACCAGCGGACGGATATACAGCTCGGCGTCGGCCGGGAATTTGGCCACGCCCTCGCGCACCAGCTTTTCCATCTCATCCACGCTCAGCGGGCACACCAGGCCCACGCTGGTGGACGAGCGCACCACGCGCTCCAGGTGCGGACGCAGGTCCGGCATATGGCCGCGCACCGAGCGCGCGCCGTCGAAAACCGAAGAACCGAGCCAGACGCTGTGGTCCATGGCGCCGAACAGCGGCGCATTGCCTTCACTCCAGCTGCCATTGAAATAGGTGAGATACATAGATTTCCAAGCGGTTGTTGTACACAGTCTTCGACTGTAGCACAGCCGCCTAGAAGGAGTGGTGCAAGCCCACGTTGATGCCGCTGTTGCCGCGCCCCCGGTCGGTGGCGTTGCCCACCGTATAGCCGGCGCCGTTCCTGTTCTTGATCTTGGCATAGGCCGCATACAAGCTGGTGCGCCTGGACAGCGCATAGGTCATGCCGGCCGCCATCTGGTCCGCGTCCTGGTTGGCCAGCGTGCGGTCGTTCTTGTGGATGTAGGACACCATGAAAGTCGCCGCCCCCACCGGCACGGCCACGCCGGCCAGCATGTCGTGGCTGTTGCTCGACGGCGTGGGCGCCACCAGCGCGCCGTAGGGATTGGACGCGTCCCACGGCGAGCTGCCGATGCCTCGGTTGACGCCGTAGGCCGCATACACCGTGGCCCAGCGCAGGTTGACATTGGCGGCCACCAGCGTGTTGCGCGAGGAATAGTCGACCGCCGGCACCACGCCGGTCGCGTCCGACAGATTGTTCTTGCGCTGGTGCGCCACGCGCAGCGTGAACGGCCCGTGCTCATAGCCTATGGTGGCGCCGTAGGCGCGGTTGAAACGCGTGCTGTAGGGCGACTCGCCGAAACTGTAGATGGCGCTGGCGCTCCAGCCGCGCAGCTGCGGCGTGGCGTACTTGACGGTGTTGTCGTAGCGCCGGACGGTATAGCCGGCCAGGTTGGTCGCCGCGCCGGCCATGCCGCCCCGGAACGGGTCCGCCACGTCGATCAGGGTTTCGTACTGCAGATTGTACTGGCGGCCCAGCGTGATGGCGCCCCAGCCGCTCTGCAGGCCCACAAAGGCCTGGCGGCCGAACAGGCGGCCCTCCTCGGACTGGCCGGTGTCCGCGCCCAGGCCGGCCTCCAGCGTGAACACGGCCGCCGTGTCGCCGCCCAGCTGTTCCTTGCCCGACACGCCCAGCCGCGAACCGCTGGCGATGCCGCTGCTGACCTTGGTCCTGGCGCAGGCCGTGCCGCAGCCGCGCTCGGCCACCACGCCCGCGTCGAGCACCCCATAAATATTCACCGACGACTGCGCAAATGCGGCCAGCGGAGAAATCAGGGCGACGGTAAGGAGAGCGGTCTTCATGATAGGAACCAGACTACGCCGCGCAAGGCGGCAATTCTGTGCGCGCGCTCACATTCAAACCGGTCAATTGTCGTCCACTTGATATTCATCATATCAACAAGGGTATAGTTTAGAGAAAAATAGACGACGATCAAAAAACTTGGAAAGGCAGGAGACCATGAGCACCGCAGCATCGCAGTACGCCAGGCAATACGCCGATAAACGCATGTCCGCCAGCGACGCCATCGAACAGGTGCGCGACGGCGACTTCATCATCGTGCCGTCCGGCGCCGGCGAGCCGCCCGCGCTGCTGACCGAGCTGTCCGAACAGCGGCGCCGTTTCCGCGACGTGAAAGTGTCGCAAATCCTGGCGCTGCGCAAATACGGCTATTTCGACTGCGACACGGTGCAGCATGTGCGCCACGTCGCCCTGTTCTTCGGCGGCGCCTCGCGCGCGGCCGGACAGGCGGGCTGGGCCGACTTCATCCCGGCCTATTTCTCCGAACTGCCCAGCCTGATCGAGCGCGCCCAGATCCCATCCGACGTGGTGTTCTCCATGGCCTCGCCGATGAACGAGCAAGGCTGGTTCTCGCTCAGCCTGGGGGCCGACTACACCATGGCGGCGGTGCAGAAGGCGCGCGCCGTGGTACTCGAAGTCAACCCCAACGTGCCCTTCGCGCACGGCCAGTGCCACGTCCACATTTCGCAGGTGGCGGCGCTGGTGGAAAGCAGCGAGCCCATCATTGAAGTGGGCTTACCCAAGATCGGCCCGGTGCAGGAAGCCATCGGCAAATACGTGGCCGACATGATAGAAGACGGCTCCACCCTGCAGATCGGCTACGGCGGCATACCGGACGCGGTGGTGATGCAGCTGACCGATAAGCGCGACCTCGGCATCCACACCGAAATGATAGGCGACGGCATCCTCAACCTGGTGGAAGCGGGCGTGGTGACCAACCGCAGGAAGACCTGGCTGCCTAACAAGATGGTGGCCACCTTCGCGCTCGGCTCCAAGCGCCTGTACGACTATATGCACCACAACCCCATGCTCGAAATGCACCCGGTCAACACCACCAACGACCCCTACATCGCCGGCCAGAACGACAAGCTGATCGCCATCAACGCCAGCCTGCAGATCGACCTGCTGGGCCAGTGCGGTTCCGAGAGCATTGCCCACCTGCCCTACTCCGGCACCGGCGGCCAGGTCGACTTCGTGCGCGCGGCCAACCGCTCGCGCGGCGGCAAAGCCTTCATCGTGCTGCCCTCGACGGCCAAGGACGGCACGATCTCGCGCATCGTGCCCACGCTCACGCCGGGCACCCACGTCACCACCGGCAAGAACGACATCAACTACGTGGTGACGGAGTACGGCGTGGCCCAGCTGCGCGGCAAATCCGCCCGCCAGCGCGCCGACGAACTCATCAGCATCGCCCACCCCGACTTCCGCGCCGAACTGCGCCAGGCCGCCGCCAAAATCAACCTGTGCTAAACCGGTGGGGAAAATGTGCGATTGCAGCATTTAGGGTAAACTGTCGGGATGCTTAATATTCTTGAAAGCATCTCCGATGCGACCACCGGCATCGATACGCTGGTACAACTATTCAACACCCTGCGCCCGAGGCGCGCTGCCGACGCTGCCCAAGCGATCGCCCATGTCCGCACCCTGACCCGCTTGCTCAAGGCCGATCCGGCCCACGCCCAGGCCTTGCGCGACTACATCGTGCGCCTGCTGGGCGAGCGCCGCCATTCGAGCCTTTATACCGAGATCGGCGTGCTGTCGAACGACGGCTTCTTCACTGAACTGAAACGCCGCATCGCCTACCGCCTGCTGCCGCCCGCGCTGGGCGACGAGTATCTGAGCGACGCGCTCGACCAGCTGGCCCACGAGCAGACCGACCACCTGTGGATCGCCGCCGTGCCCGCCGCCGACTGGCTGGATTTGTTCGACACCATCTTCACCGCCGTGCCCGGCATGCGCAATGTGATGCTGGCCGGCCTGCTGGATGCGATCCGCACCCTGTCCTACCGCGTGGCGGCCATCGGCCTGGAGCCGAAGCTGACCAACTTCCACACCGAAATCGAAGTCTTCGATTCGCCATTCACCGAACAGAACCGCGAGGTGAACGCCTACCTGGACGGCTACCAGCGGCTGCTCGCCGGCGAGGCCGACGAGGTGGAGGACGCGCGCCACCTGCTGGTGATGCTGGACCAGTGCGAGGACGTGGTGGCCAAGATCCGCAAGAAGGCCCTGCTGCAAGGCACCAGCATCGCGCTGACCTACCTGCTGGTGACGCTGACGCAAAGCGTGGACCGCCTGCGCAAGCTGCTGTTCCTGGTGGACACCTCGGCCGCCTCGGCCGATGCCCGCCGCGCCGCCGGCGTGGCCCTGATGCTGGAGCTGATCGAAGCCCACAACAAGAAGTACACCGTGCGCGACCTGCTGGCCGACAATATCCACCTGCTGGCGCGCAACGTCACCGAGAACGCCAGCCGCACCGGCGAGCATTATGTGGCCGACAAGCGCAGCCAGCTGGGCGGCATGTTCCTGTCCTCGGCCGGCGCCGGCGTGGTGATCGGCTTCATGGCGCTGTTCAAGATACTGATGTCCTATCTGCGCGCGGCGCCGCTGGTGGAAGCCTTTTTGTTCAGCATGAACTATTCGCTGGGCTTTATGTTCATCCACCTGCTGCACTTCACGGTGGCGACCAAGCAGCCCGCCATGACGGCCTCGCGCATCGCCGCCGGCCTGCAAAGCCGGGACGGCAAGTACCTGGACATCGACAGCATGGCCGAGCTGGTCAACAAGGTGTTCCGCACCCAGGTGTGGGCTGTGCTGGGCAACCTGGCCACCGCCATTCCCGTGGCCTGGCTGATCGCCGTCGGCTGGCAGCGCGTCACCGGCCACCACCTGGTGTCGCCGGACAAGGCCATGCATCTGCTGCACGATATCGACCCTATCGGCAGCCCCGCCCTGCTGTACGCGGCGGTGGCGGGCGTGTGCCTGTTCCTGGCCGGCCTGATCTCGGGCTACTACGACAACAAGGCGCTGTACACGCGCTTTGCGCAGCGCGTGTCGCAGCGGCGCGGCCTGGGCCGCCTGATCGGCCAGCAGCGCCTGGACCGCCTGGCCGTCTACCTGGAGAACAACCTGGGCGGCCTGATGGGCAATTTCTACTTCGGCATCCTGCTCGGCACCATAGGCACGCTGGGTTTCCTGCTGGGCCTGCCGCTCGACATCCGCCACGTTACTTTCTCCTCTGCCAACTTCGCGACAGCAATTGTTGGACTCGATCACAATGTCACCTGGCAACTGGTGTTGAAGTCCGTATCGGGATTCCTTGCCATCGGCGCGGTCAACCTGCTGGTCAGCTTTGCGCTGGCGCTGTGGGTGGCGCTGCGCTCGCGGCAGGTGCGCTTCAAGCATGGCTTTGCGCTGCTGAAAGCGCTGGGACGCCGTTTCATCACGGCGCCGGTCGAGTTCTTCCTTGGTGCCAGGGATACGGCACCCATATTGCCGGACGAGTCCACCATCAAGAGATAAACCATGACATTCCGAGGCGCGCACTGCTGGCTGGCTACTTTACTGACCTGCTGGTCCCTGGTGGCGTGCGCTTCGCTGCCGGCCGTGGTCACCGACGACGCCAGGGCCAAGGCGGCCGTTTCCGCCCCGACACGCATCGAATCGGCCAACGGCAAGCTGTCCGCCGGCAACAGCGCGGCGCTGCTCAAGAAGCGCTGGGCCAAGGGCGCGCTGGACGTGCAGCAGCAGGCCGCGCTGGAGGAAGCGGCCACCGGTGTGCCGCTGATCGCGGGCAACAAGGTGCAGCTGCTGTTCGACGGCCCCGCCACCATGACGGAAATGCTGAAGGCCATCGACGGCGCCAAGAACCACATCAATTTCGAGACCTATATCTTCGACCAGGACGAACTGGGCAACCAGTTCGCCGACCTGCTGCTGAAGAAGCAGGCCGAAGGCGTGACCGTCAACATCATCTACGACAGCGTGGGCACGCTGAGCGTGCCGCAAGCCTTCTTCGACCGCATGCGCGCCGGCGGCATCAAGCTGGTGGCCTTCAACCCCGTCAACCCGGCCAAGGTGCGCGGCAACGGCTGGAAGGTGAACAACCGCGACCACCGCAAGGTGCTCATTGTGGACGGCAAGGTGGCCTTCGCCGGCGGCGTCAACATCAGCGACACCTATTCCAAGAGTTCGCCCTTCCGCTCCAAGAGTCCGCCGCCCACCGACAAGTCGCAAGTGGGCTGGCGCGATACCCATGTGAAGCTGGAAGGCCCGGCCGTGGCGGCCTTCCAGTGGCTGTTCATCCAGGCCTGGGCCCAACAGGACAGCGACGACCTGCGCGACGCCGACTACTTCCCCACCCCGGTGATCGCCGGCGACCGCATCGTGCGCGTGCTGGGCAGCGCCCCGGGCGGCAAGTTCGAGATTTTCAAGGCCTATCTGCTGGCGATGCAGGAGGCGAAGAAATCCATCCACATCACCATGGCCTATTTCGTACCGGACGAACAGACCATGGCGACGCTGACCGACGCGGCCAGGCGCGGCGTGGACGTGCGGCTGGTGCTGCCCAGCGTGTCCGACAGCGGCCTGGTCTGGCACGCCGGACGCGCCAAGTACGACGAGCTGCTGGCGGCCGGCGTGAAGATCCACGAGCTCAAGCTGGCCGTGCTGCACGCCAAGACCGCCGTCATCGACGGCGTCTGGTCCACCGTGGGCTCGACCAACCTGGACACGCGCAGCTTCCTGCACAACAGCGAGATCAGCGTGATCGTGCTGAGCGACAGCTTCGGCGCCGAAATGGAGCGCGCCTTCCAGGAGGACCTACGCAACTCCAACGAAGTGACGCTGGACCAGTGGCGCCACCGCCCCTGGAGCATGCGCATGAAGGAATGGTCGGCGCGCTTCATGGATTACTGGCTGTAGGCCAAGCGCCCTCCACTCAGCTTTCCCCCACTGGTACTGGCGCAAGCCCAGGTCAACGAAGCGGCCGAACAGGCTATGCCCGTTGGCGGAGTACCTGCACGACAAGCGGGTCACCGACTTCGGCATTCCGTCCTGCCAGGGCGTGCTCGATGCGGCGCCGGGCGCCTGCCATGGCGCCGCCCACGCCAGGGACCAAGACTTCAGCGAGTCCCGCGTGAAGGCGGCGGGCCTAAGCCTGCCCTGCCGCCTCCCACACGTCGCCGCTGCGGCGGAACACTTCGGTGCTGGCCAGTTCGAAGCTGGCCAGCGCGCTGATCCAGCTGTAGCGCTCCACCGTCAGCTGGCCGTCCTCCACGCGGATGGCGTTGAAGGAGTTTTCCTCGCCGCGCTTGCGGGTGGACGTGGCCGTGCCGGCCTGCACCACCAGCGCGGCGTAGCCGGCGATCTTGTAGCGCTGCGCGCTGTTGCCCGCGTGGCTGGCGTGCAGATGGCCGGCCAGCAGCAGGTCCACGCCGCAGCGCGCGAACGCCTCCATGGCCATGGGCGCGCGGTCCACCAGGTCATCCTCGTCGAAGCTGTCCGGCAGGTCGAAAGGGTGGTGGGTGACGACGATGTGCGTCAGCCCCTCCGGCATGGCGCTGAAGCGCTCGCGCAGCCGCGCCACCTGCTCGCGATTCACGCGGCCGTCCTTGAAGGTCAGCGAGCGCGCCGTGTTCATGCCGAGCACGGCGATTTCATCATCCACATATTCCGGCGCCAGGTTGGCCGTGATATGGCGGCGGTACTTCACCAGCGGCGAGAAAAAGCGCGCCGCCACGTTGTAGAGCGGAATGTCGTGATTGCCTGGCACCACGATCTGCGGCAGCGGCAGCGTGTCCAGCCAGGCGCGCGCCGCCTTGAACTGGGCGCTGCGCGCGCGCTGCGTCAGGTCGCCGGAAACCACCACCACGTCCGGCTTCAGTCCTTCCACGCGCGCCCGCAGCGGCGCCAGCAGCGCCTCGTCGACGCGGCCGAAATGCAGGTCGGACAAATGCACCAGGGTGCGCATGGCCTACTCCTTAAATGGTTTTGGGCGCCATTTTGGGCGTCACCACGGTGAGCGCGCCGGCCCGGATGCGGTAGGACAGCGGCGTCTGCATCACCGTCACCTCGCCGTCGGTGGCGACGCGGATGCGTTTATTGACCTCCTTGCGGGCACTGCGCGTGTCGATCTCCAGCTCGGTGGCCAGCAGCACGTCGAAGTCGCGCTGCTCCGCCAGCGTGCCGAGCAGCGCGTGCCAGGCCAGGCGCACCAGGCCCAGGCGGCTGGGCCGCTGCGCCACGTACAGGCTCAGCTTTCCGCCGTCGATGCGCTCACGCGCGCCGATGTTCAAGCCCTGCATCAAATACTCGTTGTTGCCGATGAAGACAAAGGGTGTGCGCCGCGCGTGCTCCTCGCCGTTCACGCTCAGGCGCACGTTCAGGAAGGGATAGCGCCGCAGCGCCGCCAGCGCGGCCCAGGTGAAGGCCAGCCACTTGCCGCGCCCCAGCCTGCTCTGCTGCTTTTCGCGGTCGCGCACAATGTCCGGATACAGGCCCAGGCTGGAGTTGTTCAGGAAAATGCGGCCGTTCACCTCGCCCACGTCCACCCGCACATGGCCGCCGGTGGCGATGGCGGCGATGGCGGCGTCCAGCTCCAGCGGTATCTTCAGATCCTTGGCGAAATGGTTCAGCGTGCCCAGCGGCAGTACGCCGTAGGCCACGTCCGTGCCCGCCAGCACCGAGGCCACGGCATTGATGGTGCCGTCGCCGCCTCCCGCCACCACCATGCGCACGCCCGACTCCACCGCCGCGCGCGCGGCGGCTATCATCTCCTCGCCGCTTTGCGCCAGCGTAATGTCGGCCACATAGCCGTGCGCGGCAAACTTGGCCAGCAACTGCTGCGAGAACTCGCCGCAATAGCCCAGCCCCGCGCTGGCGTTGATGATGACGGGTAGCAGTATGGCCAAGGATTTCCTTTCAGCTCGATTGAAGGCGGGCCGTCTGCGCCGCGCGGCGGCGCCGCAAGGTGGAACAGCCGGTGATGCAGACCGCCAGCCAGCCGCAGCCCTCCACCATGGCCGCCAGCACGTCGCTCGGGTAGTGCGCGCCCAGGTAGATGCGGCTGATGCCGGTCAGCAGCACCATCAGCGTAGCAGCACCGGCCAAAGCGCAGCGCACGCGCCAGCGCCCGCCCGCCATCACCGCGTAGCTCGCCATCAGACCCCAGAACAGCGTGGCCGCCACCGTGTGCCCGCTGGGGAAGCTGTAGGTGGCCAGCGTGAGCATAGGCTCCTCGAACACGGGCCGCGCGCGCTGGTAGATATGCTTGAGCGCCACGTTCAGCAGCATGCCGCCCGGCACCGACAAGACCAGCGCCAGCAGCCAGTAGCGGCCATGCGGCTGCGCGCGGCGCCAGAAGAACAGGCCGGCCAGCAGCACCAGCACCACCATGCCCGCCACGCTGTGCAGATGCGTGAACAGCCACATCAGGCTGGTGTACGGCTCCTGCGCGTGCGCATGCATCCAGTCCGACACGTGCCGGTCGAAGGCGGCCACGCCGTCGTTCTCGGCCACGTCTTCCGCCACCTCGGCAAACACGGCCACGGCGGCCATCATCAGTGCGGCGCCGGCGGTCAGGTGCAGGCCGAATTCGTCGCCGGGGGTCAGGCGCGCCTCCACGAAGCGCATCAGTCTTGTTGCTGGCTTGCTCAAAATGCCCGGCTCTCCAAAAATACAACAGTTATTAAATTAAACTGATATTTCATACAGTACTGTGTTTTTCAACAGTAGTTATGCTAAAGTGTAGTCACTGCATCATAACCAAGACACCCAACTGACACTAAGGAAGAATCATGACTACATTGAATAGCGGTTTCGGCTCCCGTTTTGGCCTGGAATATGCACCGATGTCTTTCCTGGTACGCTTCGGCAAACGTGAAGTGCTGGTATGCCGCGACTTCCGCAAGCGCTTCTACGCCGTCAACCCCATCCTGGAATGCGACACCGGCGTGCAGGCCGGCCACCTGGAAATCCTGGTGTTCCGCCGCTGGCTGCTGATCCTGTCCAAGGCGGCGCACTAAGCTACATTTGCTCATACTGGGCGCGCAGGAAGTCGCGCAGCTGCAGCACCGTCGGCGTCACTTGCGAGCGGTGCATGCACACCAGATGCAGCGGCGTGGCTTCGCCCACGATGTCGGGCAGCAGCACTTGCAGGCGGCCGCTGCGCAAGTCTTCCGACAGATCCATTTTTGATTTATACGCAATGCCCAGGCCCGCCACGGCCCAGCGCCGCACCAGGTCCGCATCGTCGGCGCAGCGGTTGCCGCGCACGGCCACGGTGAGCGGCGCGCTGCTGCCGGGCGGGTAAAAAGTCCAGTTGTTGTGGATCACGTCGTCCAGCGCGTAGCACAGGCAATTATGCCTTGCCAGTTCGTCCAGCGACGCCAGCCTGCCGTGCTTGCGGATATAGTCCGGCGACGCCACCAGCACGCGCCGGTTGTCCGGCGCAATCGGCATGGCGATCAGGCTGGAATCGTCCTGCTTGCCGTAGCGGATGGCAATATCGACCGGCTGCCGGTACATATCGGCCTGGCGGTCGCCCACGCTGATCTGGTAATGCACGGCGGGATACTGGGCCTGGAATTTATCCAGCCAGTACAGCAGGATGTTGCGGCCCAGGTCGGACGGCATGGCGATTTTCAGCGTGCCGCCGGGTACGTCCTTGGCCTGCATCAGCGTGTCGTGCCCCTCTTTCAGCAGCCGCAGCGCCTCGCGCGCGTGCACCAGGTAGCGTTCGCCCTCGTCCGTCAGGCGCAGCGAGCGCGTGGTGCGCGCGAACAGGCGCAGCCCCAGCTCGCCTTCCAGGCGCTTCAAGCCCGCGCTCGCCAGCGCCGGCGAAATCTCCAGCGCCCTGGCGGCCGCCGACAGGCTGCCCGCATCCGCCGTGCGCACGAATACCGTCAAATCATCGAGCCGCAGCACTATCTTCATTCCTTTGAAAGTGTTTCACAGAATGGCCTCTTTTTCGGGCCTGCGAAATAAGTGATGATACTCGCATCCATCATCACCCAGGAGTTCCCCATGAAAGCCGTTGCCTACCGCGCCTCCCATCCCGCCAGCCACGCCGAAGCGCTGATCGACGTAGAACTGCCCGACCCGCAGGCGGGCGGCCGCGACCTGCTGGTCGAAGTGAAGGCGGTCTCCGTCAACCCGGTCGACACCAAGATCCGCAAGAACGTGGCGCCGGCGGACGGCGAGCTGAAAGTCATCGGCTGGGACGCGGCCGGCGTGGTGAAGGCGGTCGGCCCGGATGTGACGCTGTTCAAGCCGGGCGATGAAGTCTGGTACGCCGGCTCGCTGACCCGGCCCGGCACCAATAGCGAGCTGCACCTGGTGGACGAACGCATCGCCGGCTACAAGCCCAAGACCCTGGACTTCGGCAAGGCCGCGGCGCTGCCGCTGACCGCCATCACCGCGTGGGAATTGCTGTTCGAGCGCCTGGCGGTGAGCCGCGATCCTGGCGTGACCGGCAAATCGCTGCTGGTCATCGGCGCGGCGGGCGGCGTGGGCTCCATCCTGGTGCAGCTGGCGCGCCAGCTGACCGGGCTGACCGTCATCGCCACCGCCTCGCGCCCGGACACGGCCGACTGGGTGCGGCAACTGGGCGCGCACCACGTGATCGACCACAGCAAGCCGCTGGACGAGGAAATCAAACGCCTGGGCCTGCCGCCGGTGAACTACGTGGCCGCGCTGAACCAGACCGACCAGCACTTCGCCGCCATCGCTGAGCTGATCGCGCCGCAGGGCAAACTGGGCCTGATCGACGATCCGGGCCAGCTGGACGTGAGCAAGCTCAAGCGCAAGAGCGTGTCGCTGCACTGGGAATTCATGTTCACCCGCTCGATGTTCGAGACGGCGGACATGGCGCAGCAGCATGCGCTGCTCAACGACGTGGCGCAGCTGGTGGACAGCGGCGTGCTGAAGACCACGCTGGGCGAGCGCTACGGCAGCATCAACGCCGCCAACCTGAAGCGCGCCCACGCGCTGATCGAGAGCAACCGCGCCAAGGGCAAGATCGTGCTGGAAGGGTTTTAACCGGCCCGGCTGTCCTGCATCTGGCGCAGCAGCGCCAGCGCGCCGGCGTCGTGCTCGGCCAGGGCGCGCTGCAGCTGCGTGGCGGACTCGTAGGACTCCGACAGCAGCCTGACCAGTTCCTCCTGCAGCCGCGCCAGCCGGCGCGAGCTGTAGCCCACGGTGGTGAACATCCGCGTCACGTCGATGCAGATCTCGCGCAAGTCCCACAAGGTGCGCTTGGTGCATTCGAGATCGTCGCGCATGGCCTGGCGCACGTCGATCAGCTCGGTCCTGGCCTCCTCTTTCGCGCACAGTTCCAGCACCGTCGCGTGCCAGCTGCGGATGCGGCGGGCAACACGCTCGATGCGCGCCAGCTTGGGCCGCATGGTGTAGTAGTACTGCAGCGCCAGCAGCCAGTACGGCAGGCGCGCCAGCGCCAGCGGCAGGCCCGCCGCGCACAGCCGCTGCTCCAGCCTGCGGATTTTCGACAGCATCGCCCAGATGCCTTTGTTGACCGGATGCGGATGCATGATGTCAGCCTCCGAAGCCGGCGGCGCACCGCGCGCCGCCCAGTCCCCCCAGTATAGCCAGCACACTACGGCACGGTACGGCATCGGCTTTGATGCAGCGCAAGGACTGCGGCCGAAGCCGACGCCTGCCCGCCACTCAAACCGGCAACACAGTAAGAATACTTGCTCGTCTTCCTAAAGAAATAGGCATAGAATAAATTCAAAGAATTGCTTCTAAAAAAGTAGTGAACCTTGGGGGATGCATCGTGAACGTTCATACGTGGCTCGACCGCTTACTACTTTGGCAGAAGTTCATCATCCTCAGCGTGATCGCCCTGCTGCTGGCCAGTATTCCCACCGCGCTGTACCTGAACGAGGCCGGCAAATCGCTGGCTGCGGCGCAGAACGAGACCGCCGGCCTGGCGCCCTCCGCCGCCGTCCTGAAAGTCATCCAGAACACCCAGCAGCACCGCGGCCTGGCCGCGCTTGCGCTGGGCGGCGTGGCCGGCGCGCAGGAGAAGCGCGAAGCCAAGCAGCGCGAGGCGGACGAAGCCTACGAAAAAATGGACGCCATCATCCGCACCTTCCACAACCGCGCCATCGAGGAGGCGTGGGAACAGCCCAAGCGCGACTGGGCCGCGCTGCGCGCGCAGGTGGCGGGCCGCAGCATTTCGGCGCCGGCCAGCTATGAAGCGCACACGGCGCTGGTGCCCCGGCTGCTGGTGGTAAACGACCTGATCGGCGACCTGTTCGGCCTGAGCCTGGATCCCGAGCTGGACAGCTACCAGCTGATCCAGGCCATGTACTACCAGCTGCCCTATCTGACTGAGGAAACCGGCAAGATGCGCGCCAAGGGCGCCGGCCTGCTGGCCAAGCAGGAAGCGTCGCTGGAGGACAGGATGGCGCTGGCGGCCATCGTGGCGCGCGTCAACGACAGGCTGACCCAGACCGGCACCGCCTACAACAAATCGGTGGGCGCCAATCCCGAGGTAAAAGCGAAGCTGGGCGCGCAATGGCAGGACGTGCAGGAGCTGGCGCAGAAATCCATGCAACTGGCCAACGAGCAGATCGTGCGCGCCGAGGCCCTCACCTATCCCGGCACCGATTACGTGGCGCAGACCACCAAGGCCATCGACGCGCAGTTCACCGCCAACCAGGCCGCCAGCAAGGAGCTGGAGTCCATGCTGGCCGAACGCATCGCCGGCCTGCGCAGCACGCGCTGGATCATGATCGCATCCATGCTGGGCCTGATCGTGCTGGCAGGCCTGGTGGCGCGCCTGATCGCGCGCTCGGTCAGCGTACCGCTGGAAGACGCGGTGCATATCTCGCAGCGCATTGCGCAGGGCGACCTGACGGCGCACTTCAAGCTCGGCGGGCGCAGCGAGACGGCACAGCTGATGCATGCGCTGAAGGCGATGAACGACAGCCTGGTCGGCATCGTCGGCAGCGTGCGCAGCAGCATCGCCACGATAGGCCATGCTTCCAGCGACATTGCCAACGGCAATTCCGACCTGTCCGCGCGCACCGAGGCGCAGGCGTCCAACCTGGAGGAAACCGCCGCCTCCATGGAGCAGATCACCTCCACCGTGCGCCAGAGCGCGGACCACGCGCGCCAGGCCGACGAGCTGGTCAGCAGCGCCACCGCCGTGGCCAGCAAGGGCGGCCACGTGGTTGAACAGGTGGTGCAGACCATGGGCGCCATCAACGCCAGCTCGCGCAAGATCGTCGACATCATCGGCGTGATCGACGGCATCGCCTTCCAGACCAATATCCTGGCACTGAACGCGGCCGTGGAAGCGGCGCGCGCGGGCGAGCAAGGGCGCGGCTTCGCCGTGGTGGCGAGCGAGGTGCGCAACCTGGCCCAGCGCAGCGCCAGCGCCGCCAGGGAAATCAAGGACCTGATCAACGACAGTGTGCACAAGGTCGATGCCGGCAATGTGCTGGCGGCCGACGCGGGCAAGGCGATGAACGAGGTGGTGGACAGTGTGCGGCGCATCACCACCATCATGTCCGACATCGTGCACGCGGCGCAGGAGCAGAGTTCGGGCATCGAGCAGGTGAACCAGGCCATCACGCAGATCGACGAGATGACGCAGCAGAACGCGGCGCTGGTGGAACAGGCGGCGGCGGCGTCGGAAAGCTTGCGCGAGCAGGCCGGCGCGCTGTCGGACGCGGTGGCCGTCTTTACCCTTCAGGAGAACGAAGCGGCGCACACGCCGCACGCAGCGGCCCGCCAGCAGGCGCGGCCGCTCGCGCTGGTGCGCAGCGCACGGGCGGGCTGAGCGCGCGGCAAGGCGGCAGCCCTTCCCTGCTACGCGCCGGCCGCCAGATAGCAAGCCCGCTCCGCCGCGCGCCGCCGCGCCAGCCCGGCCACGCGCCGCCCGCCTGCCTTGTCCCACAGCAGGAAGCTGTCGGCCGCGCGGGCGTAGTCCTGCGCCATGCTGTTGCGGCACACCGAACTGGCGCCGAACGCCCCCAGCCCGATATTGTAGGCCAGCGACACGCAGGCGGCGGTGCGCAGCGGCGGCTCCAGATGCAGCGCCGGACAGCGCTTGAGCACGCCCAGCAGAAACTGCGCCACACGCCGCGCCAGCTCGGCATCCGCCTGCGGCTGGCTCCACACCATGCCCGGCGCCACGCCCAGCGTCTCGCCCCAGCCTATGGTCCAGATGCCCGCCACGTCCTGGTAGGCGCGCAGCCGGCAGCCCTCGAAGCGGCGTATCAGCTCCAGGGCCAGCTCCAGCGCGCCGGGCTCGGACAGCGCGGCCGTCATTTGCCGCGCTCGCGGATGGCGCGGCCCACGAACCAGAACGCCAGGATACCGGACAGGATGGCGCGGTCCTCGGCGTCGTAGATTTTCAGGATGGCCTCCCAGCCGCCTATGCCGCCCTCGCGCGCCACCATGAACATGGCCAGCTTGGCCATGCCGTACAGCAGCAGCACGTAATAGGTTGCCACCGGCCGCACCAGCACATTCAGCGCGTCCGCCCAGCGGATGCCGCTCAGCTGCATCTGCCCCTGCAGCGCGGACCGCTGCGCCTCCAGCAGCGCCAGCGTTTCGTCCACGCCGCCCTGGAATTCGGCCAGCGCCTGGCGGCTGGCGGCGCGCGTCTGCTCCAGCTGGAACTGGCGCTCCAGCATGGCCAGCTCATGCGCGTTGTCGCTGCGCTTGCTGAGCAGGCCGAACAGCTCGGGCAGCAGCCTCAGCAAGCCGCCGCCCAGCATGGACAACAGGGAAATAATCATGGTCGTTCTCCTTGCAGATACCAGGCCAGCCACGCCAGCAGCAGCGCGTCGCCATAGCCGGGCGCGGCGACGCGGCCGAACAGCGGCGCCAGCACGATGTCCAGCGCGCCCGTGGTCAGCAGCAGCCAGCCCAGGCGCGCGGCCAGCTGCGTGTGGCGGCCCATGTGGTTAATGGTGTGAAACAGCCCCTGGCACAGTATCGCCAGGGCTGCGATGAGATGGATAGCCGGCAGCATCACTGCCCTCCGACAAAGGAGCGCAGCCGTTTCAGGCCGGCCGGGATCAGCACCTGGGCCGCGATGCCGAGGCCGGCGCCGCCGGCCAGGCGCATGAAATCGCCCACGCTGTGCAGCCACGGAAAGTAGTGCAGCGCCGCCGCCGCGATCACCGGCGCGAAGAAGCCCGCCAGCAAGGCCGAGCCGGCCACCGTGCCGGTGATCTTCAGCCCCGACATCGGCGGCAGATAGGACAGCGACACCAGCCCGCCGAAAAAGCCGGCCAGCAGCGCGTCGTATTGCACGCCGAACACCGAACCGCTCAGCGTAATGGTGCCGGCCGCGATGGCTATCGACGCAGTCGAGCTTGCGGGTTCCGCCATAGATTTCCTTTCGTTTAATGGGTTGCGGGCGGCGCCACCAGCGCCTTGCCTCCTTTGCGTGCTGGACCGTGGCCCACCTGGGCCTTGCCACCATTGGCGCCGTTGATGCTGAAAGTGGTCCGCCAGCCGCTCTTGCTGAAGCTGTGCGTGACCCGTTCCACCAGATAGCTGCCGTCCACGCCATGCTTAAAGCCCTGCAAGATCAACTCGCGCTCGGCCCCGATGTCCGGACGGCCAGCCAGCGTCAGCATGCCCTTGGCAGTGCTGCGGTTCAGCGCCTCCAGCGCGGCAGCGGCGGCGGCCTGCGCCGACGGTATGCAGGCGTACACGCGCCGATCAGTATGCACGGCGCCGCCGCCCGGCGCCTTGCTGCGGTTGCCCGCTTCCACGATGGTTTGCTTGCCGGTTTTGGGATCGTGCGCGATAGCCTTGGCCGCATCCACGCTGGCGCGGTCGGCATAGGTGAACTGGTAGCTCGACAACATGTAAGGCGCCAGCGTCACGGCAGGCAATTCCTCGCCGCTGGCGCGCTTGCCGCCGCCGCGCGGCATGACCAGCAGCTTGCCATTCTTCACCGCCGCCGTGGCGCCGTAGTGCAAGGCCAGCCGGGTAATGAAATGCAGATCGCTTTCGTTCAACTGGTCTGCGCGCCGGATGGACGCGGCCACCTGGCATACCCCCTGCCAACCATGCCGCCCCGCCACCTCGGCCACGATGGCGGCCAGTGTCGTATTCTCGTATGCCTGGCAGCGATGGCTTTTGGCGGCCTGACGCATGTCTACGCCCTTGCCGTGTATCCTCAAGGTCATGGGCGAGCTGTCCAGCACGACCTCGTCAATAACGAAAGTGCCCAGATAGTTCAGCCCGCTGCCGACCCAGCCCAGCGAGACGGTCAGCGTGGCGCCACGCGGCGGAATCGCCACCAGACCGTCGCGGTCGTCAATATGGATGTCGCAGGTATCGGTATTGAGCCCGGCGCAATCGGTCACGTCGATGCTGATCAAGCGATCCTGCAGCAAGGGCGTGATGTCGCTGTCGTTGGCCATAACCTGGAATTCAGCTTGCATTGCGCCTCCTCAGTTCCACAGTTGCACCACGTCGCGGCGCGGCGCGGGCAGGTCCGGCAGGTGTATCAGCACGCCCGCCGCATAGGGCTGCGGCTGCGCGGCCAGCCCGGGATTGGCCACATACACAGCCTCCACCGTGCCGGCCAGGGCGCCGTAGTGCGCATGGCACAGGACGTCCAGCACATCCCCGTCACACGTTCTTATAATCATCGCCATAGCGTTTGAACTCCAGGTTGAAGGTTTGCTTGCGCGGCAGGCCGTCCATGCGCAGACCGCTCTGATTCTCGGAAATCGAAGTCAGGTACCAGCGCCCCAGCACCTCGCCGTAGCCGGTGGTCAGCCGCACAGGTTTCAGCGCCACGCCAATGGCGCGCAGCTGGTTCAGCTGTGTGCGGTCCGATTCGACCGGGCCAGTGCCACCGGTCTTGGCCGGCTTGTCGCGCTCCACATAGACTGCGCCGCTCAATGTCAGCGTCTCGCCGCCTTGCGTTGTGGCCTGCAAGGCGTCGGACCGTCCCAAACGGACCACTTCATCGATGCCGAACTTGGTCTGGCGCTGCAGGCTGTCGAACGCGGCGGACGACAGGCCGAAGTAATAGCTGGCGCCCTCGTCCGCATTCAGTATCAGCAGATGATTCATCTCCACCGCTTTTGGCGCCGCAGCTACCGCCGCGCCGCTCCTGGCCTGCAGCGCCAGCGACGATACCGCGCCCAACGCCGCCTTGGGCTTGCCCACGCCGCCCAGCGCCGCAAACTTCTGCTGCAGGCCCGTCACGGCGCCTTGCAGCTTGCCGGCAGCCGCCTGCACGGCGGCCACCTTGCTGCCCACCAGCTTGTCCGCCGCCGCTGTCAGCAAACCGATGCTGCGCTGTACCACATCGCCCTCCAGCAGCGGCAGTACACGGTTCAGCGTACCCGTGGCGGCGCTCACCAGCTTGGTGATCGCCTCCACATGCGCCACGGCTTTTTCCGCATCCTTGGTGATACGCCCCACTTGAAGGCCGATGCGCGCCTCCAGCGCGGCCTCGGCCTTCTTCACGCGCTCCTGTGCCCGCGCCGCCTCGCTGGTGGCCTGGCTGATTAATTTGTCTATGCCCATTTTTGTTCTCCTGTGACGGGCGACAAATCAAACATACTGCCGCGCCGCTGCTGGTCGCTGTACTGGTCGAACAGCTGGCGCAGGTACGGCATCAACTCCTCCGCAATCCTGCGTGGTTCGCGTACATCGCCCTGCACTGTGATTGAAATGCTTGGTTTGAAATTGAATTGGGGGGGACCAGCCTGGGCCGTGGAGGAAGCCGCGGGCGCCAAAGCAGCGGCGCCTTGGCCTGCAGCTTTGGCTTGGGCCGCCGGGACAGCCGCCGCAGTGGCCGCCGCCCGCAGTACCGCTTCGGCGTCCGGCGCGGCCGACAAGCCGGATGCGCCGGCCGGCTTGACCGCCACTGCTGCGCCGATGGCGGCCGCCGTTGCAACAACAGTCGCAGGTACAGGCGCTTTGGGGCCGTTCGGTGCAACGAAGGCAGCAGGAGCTGCCGGAGCTGCCGGCGTGACGATGGAGGCAGGCTGAGGTTTCTCTCTCCAGGTATCGCGCCAGTCCAGCACTTTGTCGCCGAAATACCCCCACGCCGCAGAGCCCGCCGCAGAACCCAGCATCGCGCCAGCCGGACCGCCCAGCAGTCCCCCGATGGCAGCCCCGGCCACATTGGCGACCGCGCCGCCGATAGCGCTGGCCTTCTCCCTTTCCGAACCGTTTCCGGCCAGCGTAGTGACCAGTTGCAGTCCTTGATACACCGTCCCCAGCAAGCCTATCCTGCCGGCCAACTGCTTGACCAGCGGCGTGCCGTTCAGGGCCGTCGCTACAGTGCTGCGGGCGGAGAGCACGCCGCTGCCCAAGGCCTTGGTGCCAGCCCACGCACGGCCCAAAAAGCCCACCTTGGGCACCGCAGCCGCAGCACGCGCGGCAGCCTGCGCTGCGGCACGCTGCGCCTGCGTACCGCGCGGAAGCGGACGCCGTTTCTTTCTTCCATCCAGGTCGATGCCGTCGCCACCGCTATCGCCGCCGCCGCGCCAGTTAGTGACAAAGACGCGCTGTACTCCTTTCGATCCGTCTTTCGCGTCCTCGGCGCCGGTTTTCCCTTTGCCTATGCCCATCCACTCCAGTGTTTTGCCCACGCCAACGCTCAGCGCGCCGTAGGTACGCTTGCCCAGCGCATAGCCGCCAAGCGCCGCCGCCACGGTACCCAGCCCCAAAACCAGCGGCGGAAACGCCTTGACCACGTCCGCAGCCCCGTTGGCCAGCCAACGCAACGCCACTGCCGCCTGGTCACTCACCGGACGGATGGCATCGCCTATGCTGACCGAAAGATTGCTCCCCGCCTGTCCGGCTTCAGCCCATTTCGACTCGGACCTGGCGCGGATTTTCTGTTGATCGGCAGCCAGCATACCGGGATCCGCCTTCTCCACCGGAAGCAGGGGCGCGTAATTGCGCACCGTTTCCCGCGCCTTGGCCAGTTCCACCTCACTGCCTTGACCGCGCAGCTTTTCCACCGTCGTGTGGAAATCCTTTGCGCCGCCGGCAACGTCGTTGCCGCTGGCCTTGCTGGCCGACAGCACGGACAACACCTGATCAAGCGCCTCCCGGCCACTCAAACCTAGCCTGCTCATGTCGTGTAGCAGGCCCGGCAATGCCTGCGCCAATTCCGCGCGGGCTATCCCGTTGTCCTTGCCGAATTTGGCGATGGACGCCAGCGCTGCATCCATTTCTGCAGCAGGCAGCTTGACGTCCTGGTTCAGCGACGTCACCAGTTTAGCGCTGTCATCAATAGCAACCTGCTGTCCGACGGAGAATTGCGCCATCCCTTTCGCGGTGGCGAGCGCATCGGGATACGCAACGCCGCCCGCCATGATCTGTTCAACCGCCTTGCCTAATGCCAGCGTGGCCACGCCATTATCGCGCGCAACAACGGCGAGACTGGCGCCCAATTTGTCTTCCAGATCGCCGCCGCCTTCGATACCGGCCATCAGGGCGATATTGCGGATAACGGATTCATTCCCCGCCGCAGCCTTCGCGCCGTCCTTGAATACGCCGCCAATGACCGTCACCGGCTCTAGCACGGCCTTGCCCACGGCCATGCTCGCACTGCCCCGCTCAGCCATGGCGGTGGCAAACCCCTTGCTGCCGTCTTCTTTGTCAGCCATTTTTACGCCCCTCCTTTCATGCCCACGCCCTCCAGCCACCACAAAATATCCTCCAGCGTCATGCCGTCGATCTCCGATGGCTGGAACGCGTACTCACGCGCCAGGCGCCGCGCCAGGCTGCGCAGCTGCTGGGGCGTCACCTGCGGCATCGGATACCAGGCGAAAATAGGCTTCCTGGATGCGGTTGTAGTCCGTCAGCTTGAGCTGCTCCAGGTCGGCCGGCGACACTTGCGCCAGGCTGGCGAACAGCGCCAGCTCGCGCTCCTCCACGTCGTTCGGATGCATCTTCTGCGCGCCGCGCATGTCGCGCACGGTGGGCGCGCGCAGCACCAGCTGGTTGGTCTTCACGCCGTTGAACGACTCGGGGCGCGACAGCGTGACGGTGATGGCGTCGGTGCCCGGGCGCAGCCAGGCGGGAATGATGTTGTGGTCCATGCTAGTCCTTGAAATGAAAAAGCCCGGCGCTCAGGCCGGGCTGGGGTTTAACTAAACTGCGCCGTGCTTACTGGCCCAGCGCGGCGCGCACGCCGGCCAGCTGGTCCTGGCCGCCGATCAGGCGGATGCCCGCCACCGGATCGATCTCGATCACGGGCGCGCCGTCGATCTCCAGCTTGTAATAGCTGCAGCCCACGGTGTACTTGGTTTCGCCCTTCTCGCCGGTCTTCCAGTCGCCCATGTCGACTTCGCTCAGCAGGCCGCGGAAGGTGGCCACGGCCGCCACGATTTCGCCCTTCTGGTTCTTGAAGGCGCCACGGAAGCTGCCGTTGAAGCTGTTCTGGTCGGACAGGCCGAAGAAGGCCAGCACGTCCTTGGCCACGCCGGTCATGGCGAAGGCCGCGTCCATGGCCTCCAGGCCCATGTCCATCTTGACCGGAGCGTCCATGCCGCCGGCGCGGTAGTCTTCGGTTTTCACCTTCAGCTTGGGCAGCGTTACCTGGCTGGTCACGCCCGCGTAGCTGTTACCGTCGACGAAGAGATTGAAGTTGTAGAGAGTCTGAGGAATCATGTTGTGGTCCTTGTGGTTGTGGGTTGATTAGTTCGATGCGTCCAGCACTTCGGCGACCCACTGGTTGGTCACCTCGACGCGGAAGTTCGGGTTCTCGGCCGGCGGCACGTCGGTGAAGCGGATGTTCCAGTACACCTTGCCCTGCTCCAGCTGGCTGGCCGAGTTCAGCTCGGGATCGGCGTAGACCTCGAAGTTGATGATGCAGCCGGCGTTGCGCAGGTCGCGCATGAAGGCGTTCAGGCCTTCGGTCACGTCCTTCACATAGGTCTTGGTGATGCCGCGGTCCACCGCCCATTTGTGCGCGTACAGGATGGCGTCCATCACCATGTCGGTGGTGCGCACGCGGGTGACGAAGGCCCATTTCGGGTCGGACGACAGCGTGCGGTTGCCCCACAGGCGGAAGCCGCCGTCGCGGATGATGGTGGTGATGTTGGCCTGGTTCAGCAGATTGGCGCGGCAGGTGGCGTCGCCGTCCAGGAATTCGACCGGGCGCTTGGTGCCGGTGATGCCCACCAGTTCCTTGTTGGACGGAGAAACCCAGAAGCCGTATTCGGCGTCGGTCCAGGCGAACAGGCCGGCGGCGGCGGCCGACGCGGGCGCGTCGACGTCCTTGCTGGTGGCCGCGTCCCACACGCGCACGCCCGGATCGACCAGGTAGACGCGCTTGCTGCCGAAATTCTCGGCATAGGCGATGGCGGCATCATCGTCGGTGTTGGGGCCGTCGATGATGGCAATGGCGCGCAGCTTGCCGGCGATGCCGTCCATCTCGGTGGCCACCGCTTGCGCGGACGAGTGGCCCGGCGCGGCCAGCAGGCGCGGATGCAGGCCCAGCACCGACTTGGCGTCCAGCAGCGCCTGCAGGCCGGTGCGCGCGCCCTGCGCGGTGACGCCGCCGATAACGGCGGTGGTCTGCGTGGCAGTGTCGGCCGCCTTGGCCACGCCGACGGCGGCCACCACCGCGCTGGTGCGGGCGTAGATGGCGCGCAGCGACTGGTAGATGGCGCTGTCGGCGCCGAAGGCGGCAGCCGCTTCGCGCAGCGAGGTGATCTTCACCGGCGTGTTCGGCGCGGCCAGGCCGGCGCCGGGCGTGTAGGTGTCGACCAGGCCGATCACCGAGCTGGAAGGCGTGGCGATCGAGCGCGGGCCGGTATCGACCAGGGTAACGGTGACGCCGTGGAAGAAGGATGTTGCTGGCATTGTGATTCTCCTAAAAATAAAAAAACCCGCCGAAGCGGGTGGTGCGGGTTAAACGCCGGCAGAACGCCGGCTGCGGTCTTACTCAAATCTTGATCGGCCGTGGCCTCACAGCACCCACAGCGCCGTTTGCGCCAGTCCAGCCTTGGCCAGCGCCATGCGCAGGTCGGCGGCCGTGACTGAGGTCGGGAGGTTGTTGGCCAGTACCCAGGTGGTATCGGTCGCACCGGTGCTGTCGAGCGCGAGGATGGCGCGGGCCATGCGGCCCTGGCTGATCTCGTCGCCGTCGAACACCTTGCCGTCCACATCGACGGTAATGCGCGCTACGGCGGCAGCGCGGTCAGCCTTCGCCGCTTCGCGCGCCTGCGCTTCGGCTTCCGCATGGCGCTGAGCTACTATGCTGGCCGGCAGCTCATCCACACGCCAGGCGTGGACCCAGTTGCCATTGCTGTCCATCACCACGCCGTTACGCACCGCGACTTGCGATACGCCGATAGCGGGAGCAGGCGCGGCCAAAACAGCTTCATAGTCCAGCGACGCCAGTGTGGCGAGGTCCAAAACTTGGGGGAATGCCACGTTGGGGAACGCGGCGCGGAGTTCGGCCTCGCTGACAACGAGGCCGTCTGCCCGGTTACGGTATTCGTTCATAAGCTCCTTATGCAATGGCAAGGAAAATGTAGATGCCGCCACTCACGTTTATATTAGTTGCGGGCACTTGGTTAACAACGAAGCCGGAAGCAGCAGGATCAACGCTGTCGTCGGTCGTCACTTCGGCAAGTGGGTTATTCAGACTCAGATGTGGATCATTTCCAGCCACGATGCCGCGTGCGCTATCCCATAAATACCAGTCGCCTGCCGCGTCGCTACGCTTAATGAGGATAAAACGAGCCCCCGATGAAAAACCACAGTTGATCGTCTGGTTACTGCCATTTCCGGTGTAGCTGCCGACTTTGCTGATGCCCGTCTTTGTTGCGAATAAGTAAGATACATAACTACTACTCTGCATATTCTGGCTGTTGCCAACACTAAAAACATTTTCCGTCGGAGCAGCATTATTCCAATACCCGGAATTAATCACTCCTGCATTTTCACTATTCAAAAAAAGGACTTTCGAACCACCTAATGGCGCCACATAAACACCCCAACTATCGTTAGAACTTCTTCTCTTTGAAATTATCAACTCCGGGACCGTACCTAGGGCATGGGGTATTGTGGAGACATTGCCCACACCGGCGTAACATACCACATCAAGAAATCCAATAGCTCGTTTAAAACATCTAGTTGTAAAATTTACACCCAAGGCATTTGTAAAACTCCAACCCGAGTCAACCCCATAGTCAATTGACGTACTTCCCCAAGGTGCCGAAAAGCAAGAGCCCCCAGAATCCTGCTCCGCAGATATGGAAAATGTCTGCATCATATTTCTATATCCCGACAGCCTTGAAAAAAATGCCTGCCCCATACCTGAATATCCAGATCGATTTCCAGTCAGCATTAAGTCTACAGGAAATCCAATCTGTATCAGAGGAGTGATCGCACCATTCCCTTGCCAAGAATATGCGCTATACACTTGATCCGCATTTTCAGGTGGCTTATTAGAACGACGGATAGCCACAAAAATATATGTTGTGTTAGCCGAAAAGCCCTTTGCAAAAAATCCTGTGGCGGTTGGCACTGTGAGATACGAGGTAATGGTGTCTTCCGAATTCGGTAAATTCGGCATTAATCTAGCGACTTCGTTCTGCGTCATTCCTCGAAAAGAATCAGCGATCATCCAATTATCATTGGTTGCGCTCGACTTTGTGAGAGTCCACTGCGGTTCCCAGCCCAGCGGCACGGTCGCATCACCATTCCCATTCGTCGTAAAACTTCCGCACTGAATTAGGCTATCAGGTGTCACATCGTGGGCGAACAGATAGGCCACATAAGCAACACCATTTTGATTAACATTAGCGTTTATCCCCACAGTAAAACTAGTGCCTGCAGGTTCCATGTTGTTCCATGCACCGAGATCAGCAGCAAAAGAATTCGGCGAATTAAGCGTAGCAAATTTTGCAGCTCCGATAGATCTGTGATAAACATACCAGTTTGACCCAGCCCCAGTAATGCTCTTAACTATCATCGCCCCAGGTGGGACACCCAATCCATGCGGAACAACGCGACTAGCCAGTCCATTTCCGATGTACTGGACTTCGTCGAAAAACTTCGGAGCCTTTACAAAAGACCAAGAGGAAAATCTCTCACCATTATTATTTACTGCCGCAGATCCTCCGGCAATAGTAAACCCATTGGCAGTAAAACCATTAACCCCAGTACCTGGTGAGGTTGGCATAGCCCCGGAGATCGAATCAAGTGTATTATTTCCTCCACGCATCGTATCATTCCATGACCACGAACGCCCAGCACCTATAGACTTAATAATGGCAAGGCCGCCCTTTCCTGCCAAGTCTAATCCATTATTAATACTTGCTGACACGCCAGTACCAGTGTACATAAACGTCGCAAAAACATCGTCCACGTAAATTTTTAGTGCATTCGCACTCCCCGCAGCCATTTTTCCCAACGTACTCATAACAACTTTCCGAAAATGGTTGCCCCGGCGTCGTCAGTCCAAAGGTAAATAAAATCCGCTCCGGCTGCTTGCAAGGATGTTCGGCCGATTGCCGTCAGGTAGGTGGCAAAAGTAAGCGTGGGGACGCCAGATGGCTGGACCCATTGCACCGACGGCAGGGCGACGGCATATGCACCGCCGTTGATTAGCTTTATAAGCAGATCGGCGAAAATGCCTGCTGAAGGAAAGCCGTTGAGTGCCAACGTCAGTGCTCCGCCGACCTGCAGCCGCTGGATATTGCCAGCGGCACGGTTGAAAGTTACCGTGCCGCTGGTCACAGTGCCCTTGTCTACCCGGCTAAACGACTGCGCGCCGGTGAAGGTGTTTGCCCCTGTGCTGGCGCATGCCGCCAGGGCCGCGCTGGTTGCTGCAGCATCTGCCTTGGCGGCAAGCTGAGTGGTCATTGCCGAAGCATCTGCCTTGGCTGCAAGCTGTGCGGCCACTGCCGATGCATCCGCCTTGGTCGCCAGCAAGGCGGTGACATTGCCGATGCTGCCCTGCGCCTGCTTCAGCACGGTGACGACTTCCTGCACCGTGTCCAGGTTGACGTCGTCGCTGGCGACCAGGGAGCGCAGCGAGAACACGGCGCCGTCCACTTGCGTCAGCGCGTCGCGCAGCCGGACCACGTCCGTCTCCAAGTCGTTGTCCGGATGCGGCAGCGGCAGCCCCAGGTGGGGCGTGGTTTGTTGTATCGTCATTTACATCACCATGATGCGAAGGTTGCGGACAAAGGGCCGCGCGGCGGCGGTGCCGGCGGTGGCCAGGCGCGCCTGGACCATGTTTTCGTTCACGCCGGTCTGCTCGTACACCAGTTCGTGCCAGCCGTTGTCGAGCGCCGTCGTGCGGATCTGCGGAATCGGCGCGGACCAGGTGTCGCCGACGTCGCCGCCTTTCAGCTGCACGGTGGCGGCGGCGCCGCTCGGCAGCATGGCGTCGATCACCACGCGCACCCGCGAGCCAGTGCCGGCCTTGACGGCGCGGCTCACGTAGTCGCCGGTAGCGCCCAGCCAGCCCACCAGCAGCTGGCCGCCGCGGTGCAGCACCGGCGATACGGAACTGTCGCCCCGCAGTTGGGCGCGCAGCGTGACGTTGCCGGTCACCGGCGCGGCCAGCGCCAGCGGCTGGTTGCTCGATGCGGCGATCTCGCTGCCGTCCGGCAGCACCACGGTGTAGCCTATGGTGGCGTGGGCAGCGGCCTTCTGCTCCAGTCCCATCACCATCAAATCGGTAGCGCCCTGCACCGCCACCGTGCCCAGGTCGATGTTGCGCACAGTCTCCGTGTAGTTGGCGGCCAGCACGCGGAAACGGATATCGCGGTCCTGGTGCGGGGTCCAGGTGCTGTTGTTGCTCGACGAGAGCAGCACGCCGATGGTGTAAGGCTGCGCCGTGATCCAGGCAGCGCCGTCCCACTTGCCCAGCTCCGCGATGGACAGCGCGGTCTCGGCGTCGTTGCACATGACGACAAATGCCAGCTCCTCGTTCGCCTCCGTGAAATACGGCAGCGCGAACAGGGCGCGGGTCGCTTCGCCGCCGATGTTGATCTGGCTGGGCGACAGGCGCGCTTCGGCCAGCACGCGCCGGGTTGGAATGCCGGTCTGCACGGTGCGCAGCTGGACCATCACGTCGGTGCTACCGACCGCTTCAAACCACAGGTCCACCCCCACCAGGTGCGCCGGCGTCGGCGACAGGAAAGTTTGCGCCAATGGATCGACACCGACATCGGCATAATGGCTGGACGCATGCTTGATATCCAGCCACGCGTCTTGAGCAACGGGCTCCAGGCTCTCCTCGTGCGACACCGCTGAGCTCAAAAACTCCTTCTTCAGTTCCGCGTGGGACAGTCCGCCATTGACGACATCAACCCAATAGTCCACCCCAGCCGGTTCGCCTTTACGCCCAAGGTAGACCGAGTACATGGATTCGACCAGGGCCCTGACCGGATCAGAGGACGGTGGCTCTGGCAGCGGCGTTGGAATCGGCGCTGGCAGGCCAGGACATTCAGTTGTGGGAACATCAACCGGCATGGATGGCACAGGCGCCGGCTCGTATTCGTAAGCGTATTCGGTCACAACGCGCCGCAGCACACGGTCCTCGCTCCAGCTAGCCGCGGTGTAAAAGGCGCAGCCAAAACTGCCGCCTTTACCGATGATCTGCACCAGCTTGCGGCCCACCGGCACATTCGGCGGAATGTTGAACTGGCCGCTGACCACGCCGTCCGCGTCCGCCGCTGGCAGTACCGCGTAGTTGGCAAGCGAACCCGGCGTCACGGCAATGTTGTCGAAGCTGGCGCCGGCCACCACCTCATGGGCGCCAAACCCATGTACGGTGAACTTGACGGTCACGGGACGAATAACCTGGTCTTGGCGCCGCGCGCTGCTCAAGGTCTCGACCGACGAGGTGGAAGACGGGCCGGCGCTGTCGCCGTAAGCCACACGCTGCACGATGCGATTGGTCAGGTCGCTGGTCCAGTTCTCCGTGCTATAGGTCATCTGATCGATAGACGGCTCCAGCGTCACGCTGGCGGGCAGCGGCGCGAATGCCTGGTAGGGATTCACAGCCATCGAACCGGTGCGGCGGCTCTGCTCCACCAGCGGAATCACGGTGTGCGCCAGCGTGGTCGGACCAGCAACGTCGCTGCCGTAGCGCGATGCGGCCAGCGATACCGGCAAGGTCAGCGTGCCGCCGACAATGGCGCCGGACTGCACCTGGCCCGCGTCGCGCATGCTGTCGTCCATGAACGGGTCGACGAACACGCCCTTCTTCTGCACGGCCTCGCGGTTCATCGCGTCCGACTGCAACTGCTGCTGGGCGATCAGCATCTTCAAGCCGTCCAGCTGGTCCTGCACGTGCGCCAGGTCGGACATCGGCACCATGCGCGGGCTATCGAGGCTGATGGTGGTGCCGGCGTTCCAGTGCTGGTAGATGGTCGCCAGCAGCAGCAGGCCCGAAGCCACGCTGGGCGGCGGCGGCATCCAGTCGCTGGCCACGCCCTTGATCGGCACGATGTCGCCGGACTCGTTCAGGCACAGGCGGTCAACGCGCGGCATCTTGTAGCGGTAGCTGGCCAGAATCAAGGTACCGGCCACCGCGCCGGTCACCGTAAAGCCGGTGCCGTCAGCCGCCGTCGGCGTCACGCTGGCGATGTGCTGGTACTTCACCGTGTAGGTGCTGCCGGACGCCGGTTCCGCGCCGCTAGGGCTCCAGTCCACCTTGCCCGCCGTGAGCTTGTAGTCGGTGTTCTTGGCGTAGACGGTGGCGCCCTGCTTCACTTCCACGATCTGCAGCACCGACGTATCGGGCAGCGGATCCTGGCCGCCGGCGATCACGCCGTGGCTCAGCGTCACGGTGCGCTCGGCCGTCATGCTCACGCTGTCCAGCTGGGCGATGGGGCCGTAGTCCACGTTCACGCGCTGCGCCGCCGTGCCGCTCGACACATGCGGTTCGTCGGCGATGGTTTTCAGGTCCGGCGCGGCGGAGAACACGTAGCGCAGCGCGGCGCGCAGCTCCACCTGCTTGCCGTTGGCGCGCGCGGCGCCGGCCGAGATGATGTAGGTCTGTTTGTCGCCTTCCAGCTCGGCGCCACGGCGCACGTCCATGCCGCTGATGATGTAGTTGCCGCCCGTGCTGTCGCGGTCATAGCGCTGCAGCGCCACCGACACGGCGTCGATGGTCGGCGGCGGCTCCTTGGCCTTCAGCACGCCGTTCAGCACCTGGTACACCGGATAGAATTTGCCCGTCTTGCCGTCGCCCGCCACGCCCCACACGGGGTTGAGCTGGAGGCGCGCCGCGCCCGGCTCCATATAGCCGCGCGTGCCTTGCGCGGGGTTCAGCAGTTCCGGGTCTTCGAGTTCGGTGACGGTGGCTTCCTGCAGGTAGACGCCCACCACCACTTCGCCCTCCACCGCCACTTTCAGCGTGGCCGGGCCGATGCCGCGCACGGCGCCGGCCAGCCACAGCGCGCCCGACGCCAGGCGCGTGTCGCCGGTGACGCCGTCCACCACGCAGCCCGCATCGCGTATCAGGTCGCCGTCCTTGAACAGCACATTGCCGATGTTGGCAACGCGGTCGATCAGGCCGGTCTGCATTTCGTTCAGCTCCGCCGACTGCAGCACGCGGTCGGCGCTGAACAGGTGCTTCTCGTGCCGCTTGGCGGGATTGTAACGGTCGTAATATGTCATGCGCTTCCCCTTAGAACGGTAATACGTATTCGAACGCCGGACGCACCGCGCCGTTGCGGTCGAACATCTGGCTGCGGTCCAGCAGATACAGCTTGCCGGGGCTGGTGATCTCGTCCGGCGCGAAGTAGCGCTGGCCGGCCGGCAGGCCGCTCTTCAGCTGCGTGCCGAGGAAAATGCCCAGCTCGCGGATGCGTGCGGACGGCGCCTCGTTGAAGGCGAACACCACGCGCACATACAGCCAGCGCGTGGGCGTGGCGGAGGTGCGGAAGTTGCCCTGCGGGGTCTCGATCGCGCCGGCCGCGTCGGGTTCGACAAAGCCCACCTGGGTGGCGGTGCGGCGGCCGATCTCATTCACCAGGGCGGCGGCGTTCACCGGCTCGGGCTCGGGCTGGGTGTCCCAGGCGGGATGGCCGCTGCCCCAGGCCACATGGACGGGCTGGGCGGCGACCAGTTCGGCGACGGCCACGCGGCCGTCCAGTTGTTTTGCTGGCATGGTTCAAACTCCTTCGAAGGTGGTACGGGTTGGTATGGGGTCGCGCCAGGCGCCGGCCCAGCGGCCGGTCCAGTAGCGCGTTTCGATCGGCATGGCGAAGGCGGCTTCATCGCGGCGCGCATGGCTTTCCGCTTCATCGGCCACGGTGATCAAGCCGATGCAGTTGTCGTAGCGGGCCGCGATGGCCGCCTCGCCCGGCTCGGCTTCCAGCGTATAGCCCTGCAGGGAGACCATGCCGCCGGCCACGTCGATCAGGACTTCGGAATCCAGCTGGAAGGCGTCCAGGCGCCAGCTGTTGTCGTCCCACACGCGGGTGGAATAGGTGCTGAGCGCACCGCAGCTGACGGGCGGATCTTCCGGCGCCAGGACGGCGGCGGCGCGGGTGCCGAAGCTCAGCTTCAGGCCGTCCACGTCCACGCCGGAATCGTCGTCCAGCAGCGCCGCGTCCAGGCGCGAGAAGTCCAGTTCCAGCGGGCGCAGGTCGTAGCCGTGGTACATGCGGTAGAAGCGTGCATGCGCCGGCAAGGACTGGCCGACCAGGTGCCGGATGGCCGCCAGCTGCGGCTGGACCCGGGCCGTGCCGGGGTCCATCTGCAGCCAAGGACCGCTGTCTTCGAGCGCCACGCTGTAGCCCAGCCACGACAAGGCGCGCTTCACGGAGGCGGCGCTGCCGCGCTGGCGCAGCCAGGGCAGGCCTTCTTCGATCAACTCGCCGCTGCTGCCGAAATAAGGCGCAAATTCGGCCAGCTGCCATTCGGCGGCCTGCCATGGAGCGAAGCTGGGCGGGCGGCGGGCGCGCAGGCCGGCCGGCGCGTCCGCCAGCGCATCGAGCGCCGCACGCGGCGCGGTGCGCGCCAGCGCCCGCTCCAGCGCGCTGCTGTTGGAGGGCAGCAGGCGCGCCGCATCAAGCCCGGCGGCTACCATGCCACACCCCCGTCGCGGATGTCGACCGCGCCCGGCTCGACATATTCATGCGGCGCCGCGGCGATGCCGCCGCTGTCGAGCTGTACGCGGGAAACGCCTTCCACATGCAGGCGGCCGGCCAGCCAGGAAGCGGACAAGTCGCGCCCCAGCCGCGCGTACCCGGTGATCTGCGCGGGCAAGGCCAGCTGCAGCTGTGCGGCCAGGTCCAGCGGCGCCGTGCTTTCGCGGTAGATGGTGGCCCTCACCGCGAGCGGACGCGCTTGCGCCAGCACCACCGACAGCGGCACGCCCAGCGGCTTGGCGTCGTCGGCGGCGAAGGCGCGCTGCACATCGGCCAGCACGCCGCCGGCGCCGGCTTCCGGCTCCGGCCACACGGCCAGCGCCACGCTGCCCGGCGTGGACGGCATGATGGCCGCATCGTGCACCAGCGGGCTGGCCGACAGCGCCACGTAGCGGTACTGTTCCGGCGTGCCGTTGCCGGCCAGCGAAGCAATGCGCAGCTGCGTGCGCAGCCGCAGGCGCTCGTCGCTTTCGTTCTGGTCCGGGTCCGCACCGCCTGCCGCGGGCAGGCGCGCCACGTTGTAGAACGCGGCGGCGTGGTCCAGGTCCGTTCCTTCGGCGTAGGCGATCAGGTTGGCGCGCGCCGCGTCGTTGATGCGGGCGCGGATCTGCAGCTCGCGGTAGGCCGCCAGCTGCAGCAGCTTGACCACGGGGTCCGATTCCAGCGCCGCGTTCCAGCCCTCGCCCATATAGGCGCGGAAGCCGGCCAGCATGTCCTGGTAAATCTGCTCGAAATCGAGCGCCTCCACCACGTCGGGCGCAGGCAGTTGCGTGAGGTCGATAATGCTCATGTCTGCACTTCCATAATCATGCTGGTCCCGAGATAGACGCCGCTCAGCTTGAGCGTGACGCTGCCGTTGATGACCGACTCCACCGCCACCGCCTGCAGTTGCAGGCGCGGCTCCCAGCGGCCGAGTGCGCGCGCCACTTCGGCCTGCACCGACGACTTCCAGCCCGCCGTCAGCGGCAAATCCACCATGCGCGGCAGCTCCGAGCCGTACTGCGGCCGTTCGCGGCGGCTGCCTTGCGGCGTGGTGAGGATGTCGCGCACGCTTTGCAGCAGATGGGCCACGGCGGTGAGCGGCTGGCCGGTGTGCCGGTCCATGCCGACGATGGCCATGGTCAGCCCGCCGCGCGGACCACGGGCACGCGCTGGAACTCGGCGTGCTGGTCGAGGTGCGCAATCAGTTCTGGACTGGCGGCCGTGATATGGCCGTGCATTACGCGGTGCATGGCGCCGTTGGCCAGCACGATGCTGCGGGATTTGTAGGCGGTGTCGCGGAATACGACCGGGGTTTTGGGTTGGGCTTTTGCCATGTTGACCTCCTTGGAATGAAAAAAAAACCCGCACGGGGCGGGTCGGGATGAAGTTTGAAATCAGTGCTTGTGGTGGTTGCTGTTGCCGCCGCCGTCCATGACGGTGCCTGCGGCGTCGACGTTGCCGTTCACTTTGAGACTGCCTGTGAATCTGGTGCTGGGCGCATCCACCACCAGCTCGGCGCATTTCAGCGTCACCGTGCCGCTGGTTTCAATGCTGATGCTCTTGCTGCCGCTGGCCTTGAGCGCGCCGGCTTCCCAGTCGTATTCGAGCAGGCAGCCATCCGGCATGCGCCAGGCCACCGCCTTGGGGCGCGCATCGCCCGCCTGCGCATGCTGTTCGGTGTAGAAGCCCGGCAGCACAAAGCCGCCCGCCGGTTCGCCCGACGGCGCCACGATCAGCGCCTGTTCGCCCACCGACGGCGCGCGCCAGTGCCGCGCTTCGCCTGCGCCCAGGCTGAGCCAGGGCAGCATGGCCGATATCCACGGCCCCACCTGCACGCGGCAGCGCGCGCCGGCGTGGTCCACTTCGGCCACCGTGCCGGCCTGTATCAGCGCCGCCAGCCGGCGGTCCAGTTCCGCTATTGCGTAATCCATGCCGCCTCCGTCAGATGGCCGGCGCGGCGCCGGCCGGCCAGTACAGCGCTTCGCGGCCGGCGCCGGTGTCGGGCGCCAGGCCCAGCATCAGCACTGCGCCGCTGCTGTCCTCGTGCGGCCACTCGGCCTGGCCCAGTTCAATCTCGTGGGTCCATTCCAGCAGCCAGGCCAGGCGCCCGCTGTCGTCCGCAGCGCCGGTCTCCAGCGCAGGCGCGGCGAGCACGAATTGCGCGGCGCCGATAGCGAGGTTCCAGGTTTCGTTGTGGATGGCCAACGCCACCCGCGCCGCCAGGCCACGCACTTGCAGTGCGGCGCCGGCGGCAGCCGCGTCGCAGAGCACGCGCGCCTGGAAATGGGCCAGCATGCCCATTTCGCCGCCGCCCGGATCGCTCGCCGGCGCCAGCTGCGCCAGCTCGATCAGTACGGCGGGCAGCGCCAGCGCGGCGTCCGCCGCCGGATAGTGCGCCACCGTCGGTATATCGTGCAGCTTGGCGGCGAGGCCGGCGCGGACCGCCTCGTGCAGCTGCTCTATGGTTTGTAATCGTTCACTCACGTCTGCAAGCTCCTGGGGCAAAAAAAAAACCCCACGCGGCGAAGCCGGGCGGGGAAATAAAAAAGCCCGCTTCGGCGGGCTTTGGATGCAATTACTGCTATGATGACTGAATCTTATAGGCGCTGTAACAGCCCGTCAAGCGGTTTTTTCAAAATTATTCAAAAAAGTCGCCGACCACGCCCTGCTCGCGCAGATACGGCTCCAGGCGGTCCAGCGCCACCTGCTCCAGTTCGCGCAAGCGGGTGCGGATTTTGTCGAAGGCGCGCGCATACGTCATATGGTTGCCGCCGAAGTTGCCGGCCAGCTCGCGGAAGCTGATCTCCATCTTCTGGTGGTTGGCGTACAGCTTGCCGATCATGCAGTCAACGGCGAACGGCTTCACCGCCGGGAAGGATGGCGCCAGCCAGTCCGACAGGCCCTTGATCGCATCGATACGCTCGGCCGAAAAAGCGAAGCGGCGGTTGCCCTCCCCGTCCTCCATCTCCGTATGGCCGTAGCGCGCCTGCAGCGCCCAGGTTTCCATGCGCGGCAGCTTGCTTTTCACCGCGTGCACAATCAGCGCGCACTGGGCGCGCACCTCCAGCGGGCTCAGGCCCGCAAAATTCACGCGCCGCGAACTCTGGCCGCGCAGCTGCTCCAGCCAGGCGCGCTGCTCGCTGCCCGGATTCGCCGCGTGCTCCAGCATCCGTATCAGCATCTTGCGCAGCGGCGCGTCCTGCGGCGCCTCCTGCCCGGTGATCATGTACGCCACGTGCACGGCCTGCCCCGCGCTGGTGAAAATCGCATCCTTGTTCGCTGTATCCACTGCCGTCATCTTTATGTCCTCTTGGTTGTTCGTGCTTTCCATGGAGAACAATATATACGAGAATGAATAAAGCAACAATACGTGAATGAATAAATATTGCACTTATCTATACGCGGATGTATAGTGTAGCCATGGATATCTCTAGCCGGCTGGAATCAGCCATGAAAGCAGCGGGTTACGAATCGCAGAGTGCGCTGTCGCGCGCTTCCGGCGTGCCGCAACCCACCATCAACCGCATCCTCAACGGGGTGGGCAAAAAAGGACCGGAAGCGCATACCCTGGCGCAGCTGGCGGCGGCCTTGCACGTGTCCTTTGAATGGCTGCATGAGGGAAGCGGCATGCGCGAGCGCGGCGCGGCGCCGGCCGGCCTGCTGCCCGCGCAATACACGCCGGTGGTGCTCGCGCCTGAGGACGATGCGCGCTTCTATCAGATCCAGAAGGTCAAGCTACGCCTGTCGGCCGGCATCACCGGCTTTGCGGTGGAGCCGGAAACCCACGACGGCAGCACGCTCAGCGTGCCGCGCAACTGGGCCGACCGCAACGGCTACAACCCGGAGCGGCTGATCGGCATCAAAGTGCGCGGCGAGAGCATGGAGCCGTCGCTGTTCGAAGACGACCTGGTCATCATCAACACGGCCGACAATAAACCCGTGGACGGCGTGGTGTTCGCCGTGAATTACGAAGGCGAGCCGGTGGTCAAGCGCATGTCGCGCGATGCGGGCCAGTGGTGGCTCACCTCGGACAATCCGGACCAGCGCAAATACCACCGCAAGGTGTGCCGGGGCTCGGACTGCATCATCATCGGCCGCGTGGTGCGCAAGGAAAGCGACAGAATTTAGTTAGGAGTCCTTTACAAATGCAGAAATGGGTCTATAATTCGCTGCATGGACATCAAACCTGAAACCCCTTGGGACGGCACCCCGGACGTGTCGGCGCGCATCATCACGGCGATCTCGCGTATCGCCAGTGTCATGCGCTCCGGCGTGTGGGAGTTCGCCACCAGCGAAGGCCTGAACCCGGCCCAGGTCGACATACTGCAACTGCTGCACGCGCGTCCTAAAGGCGTGCGGCTGTCGTGGGTGGCGGCGCAGCTGTCCATCTCGGCCGCCAGCGCCAGCGACTCGGTCGCCTCGCTGGTGTCCAAAGGCCTGGTGCGCAAGGCGCGCGCCGTGGATGACGGGCGCGCCACGGCCCTGTTCCTCACCGCCGTCGGCAACGCGGTGGCCGAGCGCATCGGCAGCGCCGTCGGCTTTGCCGACGAGGCCGCCGCCGCCCTGCCGCCCGCGCTGCAGGTGCAAATGCTGACCGGCCTGCTGAAGCTGATCGCCGAGCTGCAAACGTCCGAACGCTTTCCGGCACTACGGGCCTGCCCGTCGTGCCGCCACTTTGAAGCCAACAAGTATCCCGGCGCGGCCACCCCGCACCACTGTGCATTGGTCAACGCGCCGCTGCCGATCTCGTTTATCCGCATCGACTGCGCTGAGCATGAAGAGGCCGACTTGGCCACCCAGCAACGGAACTGGGCGCAATTCGCATGACCTTCCGTTTTTTTGCCTTAATTAATTAGGACTCCTACTTTAACTTTGAAAGGAAATACCATGTCCCGCATTCAACTCATCACCCCGGCCGACACCACCGGCGAACGCCAGCAACTGCTGGGCCAGATCCAGCAGGCCTTCGGCGCCACGCCGAATATGTTCAAGGCCGTGGCCAATTCCACCGCCGCCCTGAAAAGCATGTGGGGCTCCTTCGGCGCGCTGGGCGGCGGCGTCATCCCGGCCAAGCTGGGCGAACAGATCGCGGTCGCCATCGCCGACCGCAACAACTGCGAGTACTGCCTGGCCGCGCACACCGTCCTGGGCCGCAAGGCCGGCGCCAGCGCCGAAGAAATGAGCGCCGCGCAAGCCGGCCAGTCGGCCGACGCCAAGACCGCCGCCGCGCTGCGCTTTGCCGTCGCCGTGGTGAACAATCGCGCCCAGATCGCCGACGCGGACGTGGCCGGCCTGCGCGAAGCGGGCTACAGCGACGAGGAAATCGTCGAAATCCTGGCGCACGTGGCGCTCAACCTGTTCACCAACTACATCAACGTGGCCTTCCAGGTGCCGGTCGATTTCCCGTCCGTCAAACTGCGCGCCAAATAAGGGAGGAAGCGCCATGCTCATCAATCATCCCGCGCCGGAACTACAGGTTGCGGCCTGGCTCAATACTGGCCAGCACGCCAGCCAGCCTCTCAGCCTGGCCGCGCTGCGCGGCAAAGTCGTGGCGCTGTACGCCTTCCAGATGCTGTGCCCCGGCTGCGTGTCGCACGGCATACCGCAGGCCAAGCTGATCCGCGAAAGCTTCAGCGCGGACGAGGTCGCCGTTATCGGCCTGCACAGCGTGTTCGAGCACCACGACGTGATGACGCAGCGCGCGCTGGAAGTGTTTATGCATGAATACCGCATCAACTTTCCGGTGGCGGTGGACATGCCCTCCTCCAACGGCCCGGTGCCGCTGACGATGGAGCAGTACCAGCTGCGCGGTACGCCCAGCCTGCTGCTGATCGACCGTGCCGGCAAGCTGCGTTACAGCCATTTCGGCCGCGCCGGCGACATGCAGGTGGGCGCGCTGATCGGCCGGCTGCTGGCCGAGCCGGTGGGCGCGGCGGACAGCGCAGCGTGCAGCGAAGACGGCTGCGCCATCGGGCGCTAGCGCCGGGCCGCGTGGAGTGCCGCCCGCCAGTTGCGGGCGGCACTGCTTTGCATTCAATTCGGCAACTATGTTTCCTTGAAGGAAAAATAGTGACATAATTACGCGAGCAAAAAACCGCACGCGCCACAATGACTTACGCATCAGATATTCAGACCCTGCTGGACCAGCGCTTGAAGGCGACTGGCTGGCAAATTGCCCAAACCGTCGTCCTCGGCCTGCTGGCCGGCTGCCTGGCCCTGTTCGGCCAGGTTTGCCTGGCGCGCGCGCGCCCCATCTTCCCCTTCATCGACCAGAACTATGAAGCCTGGCAAGGCGGTTATACGCTGGTGCTGATCATGATAGGCATCGTGTGGGTGGTGGCCATGCTGCAAAAAATAAGCTTCTTCCAGGACTGCCTGGAACGCCTGCGCAGCCAGCGCCGGCTCGACGAACAATACGCCTTGCGCGCACAGCAGGCCGAAGAAGCGCGGCTGGCCAGGGAGGCCGCCAAACACGCCAGGGAAGCCGAGGCGGCGCGCCCGAGCAGAGTCAACCGGGAAGCGCGCAGCAATAAATTCGACTACTGAGCCGTCCGCCACGCCGCCACTGTTAGTTGGCACACTGTCCAGCCGGCCCGTCTCGCCTAGCATCGTTCCTGACCACTACGACACTTCAGGAGAGCAGCATGGACAGCATCAACCGCGAACAGCCGGAACACAACCGCAGCGACCTCACCGGCAGTGAAGCCGTCAAGCGCATCAAGGATATCGTGGACGAAGCCAAGGCCGGCTTCTTCTGCACCAGCAACCGCGTCATTCCCATGAGCCCGCTCAAGGTCGATGAAGCGGGCAATCTGTGGTTCCTCAGCGCCAGCGACAGCCACCACAACCAGGACATTGCCGCCAATCCGGCGGTGCGCCTGTATTTCCAGGCCTCGCACCACTCCGGCTTCCTGTACTTCGACGGCCACGCCGTCATCTCGCGCGATCCGGCCATGATCAAGGAACTGTGGAGTTTTACCTTGAAAACCTGGTTCACCGAAGGTGAAAACGATCCGCGCATCACGGTGATCCAGGTGCGCCCGGTGGAAGGCTACTACTGGGACAACAAGCACGGCAACGCCGTGGCCGGCGCCAAGATGCTGCTCGGCGCCGTTACGGGGCAAACGCTGGACGATTCCATCGAGGGGACGCTGCGGCTGTAGTTTCGGCTTACGGCGCAGCGAGGACCGTGTCCGGCAACGGCTGCGTCCGGGCCCAGGATTTGGCCAGTTGGCGCCCCATAGCGATCTGCTTTTCGCTCAGTTGGGACGCCACGCCATCGCGTCTGGCGGCTGCCGCCTTATATTCGTTCAAGTGGGCCAGCTCAAAGTAGACATAGGCAAAGTAGGCATTCGCGGGCATGCCTTTGCCCTGCTCGTTCAATTCTCCAAGGCTGAATAGCGCCGTGGCATTGCCGTCTTGCGCCGCCTGGCGGTAAAGGCTGATTGCTTGCGGCAGGTCCGTCGCTACCCCCTCGCCTTTCTCATACAAATCTGCCAAATTGTTCATGGCGTTCGATATTCCCTTATCGGCCGCCCGGCGATACCACAGGGCGGCTCCAGCCGGATCCTTGGGGCCATTTTTCCCGGAATGCAGGAAAGTTCCCACCCTATGCATGCACCAGGCGTCTCCCAGTTCTGCGCAGCTCCGGAAGTGCTGTTCCGCCAGCGGTAGATTCACCGGGCCGTCCTTGCCGTCCTCCGCCATCCTGGCCAGGCCGTAATAGCCGTTGGCGTCCTTCATGTTCACTAATACATTGAAGTGCGCCCGTGCTTTGACTGGGTCCGCCGTCACCCCGTCGCCGTCCAGGTAGGCTTCAGCCAGCTGTCTGATGGCGTAGGGATTGCCGTCCAGGGCAGACTTGGAAAACCATTCAAAGGCCAGGCGCAAGTCTTTCTCGACACCGCGCCCACGCTGGTAGGCATTCCCCAGCTGCACGCGGGCAGCTGCAGCTCCTTTGCCTGCCGCCAGCGTCCATAGCTTGATTGCAGCAAGCCGGTCCTCCTTGATGCCATGGCCATAGGCCATCATAAATGCCAACTGCGCCATGCCGTCAGCATTGCCGCCTTCCGCCGCGCGAGAGTTCCAGTACAGCGCCAATGGCAAATCGGCGGTGGTGCCTTCGCCTTCAAGGTAGCGTCGCCCAATTTCCGCTTGCGCACCAGCGTGGCCAAGCTGCGCTGCGTCGAAATAGTGGGCAAAGGCCAATTGCTGGTCTCTGGGCAAGCCACCCAGGCCGAAGGCGTAAAAACGCCCCAGGTTGCGCGAGGCAAAGTAGTGCCCGCCCTCTGCCGCACGCTGGAACCATTGCACGGCCAGCACAGCGTCCTTCTCCACTCCCAGACCGTCATCATAAGCGACGGCCAGGGCATTCATGCCGTCCCGATCCCCGTGCTGTGCCGAGCGCTGATACCAGACAAAGGCGGTCTGCGGATCCGCTTTCCCCAGCTTGCCGTGTTCGGCCAGGAAGCCCAGTTCCATCTCGGCACTGGCGTTGCCACGTGCAGCCGCCTTGGCAAAGTGCTCCTGTGCCTTCCTGAAGTCCGGCCTGTCCGCGTTCGATGCTTCCAGGCCAGCCTCCAAATCCGGATCGCCGGACCTCAATTGCTTCAGCTCGCTCTGCGCCAGTACAAAAGGCAAACTGCGCCAGATGCCATGCACCGGGAACCACCGTAGCGCCTGCAACGCCTCCTGTTTTTTGCCCTCCAGCCTCAACTTTGCGCCGATATAGAACCACGCTTCGTTCAGGGCGCTTTCGCGCTTGACGGGCGCAAAGCCGCTGGCCAAACGCAGCAATTCCTGCTGGCTCATCCGTCCGGCGAGAAACTCCATCACAGGACGCGGCCAGGGGCCGTCGGGCATGGCGCGCGCGTACTCATCCAGAGCGGCTGGCATAGCGGCATGGCAACGCTGCAACAGCAGCATGGCCAGTGCGGCATCGTCGGGAGCCAGAGTGCGCGCTACCAGGCGAGCCTGCACGAACCGCTGCGTGTCCGCCATGGCACCGACGGCATCGCCCGTCCCCAGTCTCGCCCAGGCCAGACTAAGCAGTTGCGCATCGTCATCGCTCACTGCGGCCGCCTTGCTGAAGTGGTCCAGCGCCTGTTTATAGTTGCCAGCTTCGAAGGCCGCCCGGCCGCGGCATTGCGCCTTGCCCGCATCTTGGCCGCTAATTGCATCGAGCTTCCGAACCAAGGGCCCGATACTACTGCGCGAGCTAGGATAGATGTCCCCCAGGAACACCAGGTCCAGCAAACTGTCGCACAGCAGCTCGAGCCGTGCTGCATCGTCTTTCGCCTGGATCTTGTCGGGCGCCGCCGTTAGTTGGGTCAGCATCAGCGCGGCGTTGGCAACACGCCCATCCCGAATGGACACTGCCTTGGACTTGACCGTGCCGATGGCGTTGAACTGCAGCGTAGATTCCATCAACGGCTCCAGCAGTTTCGATTGTGATTCCAACTCGGGCAACTCGGACGCCTCAATCTGTTTGCGCTTGACTTTGTAGTCCAGCACATAATCAACTTCGTTCCCGCGCCATGAAAACTCCTTGTGCGCGCGGAAGAAGGCGTTGTCGATGGTCTTGGCTTCCGCCACGTTGACCAGCTTGACCTCCTCGGGCCACACAATATGCAGGCGGTAGCGCCCCTGATACATGCCCAGCGGCGGCGCGAAGGGAGCCGAGCGGGATAGTTTTTCCGGAATGCCCAGCGTGCCGTCCATCACACGGTTCTTGTGAGATAGCGCATACCAACCGTCCACCTCCTTGACCGGCTTGGGAAGCCTCAGACGGGCGCTAACAGAGAACACCGTGCCGTCGTCGCTGTCCCGCACAATGGGTGGTTCGCTCAATGTGGCGCCACGGAATTGCTTGTCGTAATCGCCCAGCATGTCCTGGCGCAGCTCGGCTGCAGACATCGCTGCATAGCGGGCGCGCGCGAAACGGGCGTACTGCGCACGAAAACTGGACGTCACCTCCAACTGGACGTCTCCAGTCAGATCGTTGACGATGAATTTCTCGCTGCTGTCGTACAGTGGAAAGCCGGTGGCTTGCTCCGGCAAGGTCACCAGAGCTGTGGTGTCGGCCGCCACCACCAGCGCCGCAGCGCCTGGAATCGCGCTCGGCAGCTGCGACAGCAGTCCCTTTTCGCCTTCGCGCGTGGGGTCCACATAGTACGTCACGCCGTCCGCCACTACACGCACGATGACGTGATCAAACCACGACGGCGTTGGGAGCAATTTTTGCGGAAACTCCGGTGCTTGCGCATTGACCAGCACCGGCTCGGACTTGATACCCAGCTGCGCCAGCACAGCAATCAGCAAAGTAGTCTTGTCCTTGCAGTCGCCGAAGCGCCGCCTGAGCACAGCGTCCGGCGGCTGCGGCCGGTGCGAATTTTCTCCCAGCGCCACGCTGAAATAACGGATCTCATCCTGCACCCAGTGCAGGGCAGCGCTGGCGCGCTCCTCCTCAGTCCTGCCGGACGCGAACTGGGCCGCGATAGATTTCAACTCTGGCGAAGCGGTCGGCCTCTCAAACAGGCTGCTGGCCCACGCCGCCACTTCCTGCCAACTGCCGTACTCGCTCAGCTGCAACTTGCGGAACGGCAGATAGCTGGCTGGCACACCGGCCTCTGGTTGATACGCTTCAAGATTCTTTTCGTCGAAGCGCAGACGCTCCACGGTTCCGTTGCGCTCGACCACAGGCACAATCCCGTGCGGCCGAGAATCACCTAATTCGCGCCAGTGCAAGCGCTGACTGGCCGGATGCGACACCGTCAAGCGACGCTGCTCGGTCGGCAGCATATAGTCCCAGCTGAAGTCGTCTGCCCACAGGCGCCCGAACACTGGATTGCGGCCTTCAACGCTAAAGACAAGGTGCAGGGTGTCGCCAACGCGCACGTCCTCCAACAGCAGTTGCACCGTGCTCTCTCCAACGTAGAAGCCGCTTTCCAGGCTGGGCTCGCGTTCAAGCAGCCGCGCGTTGACGGTTGCGGTGCGGTCGATGACCTCCGTCCCGCGCAGCAGCGCAACCCGGTGCAGATGCAGCTTCTGGTAGGCAGGATAATAGGGCAGACCGATTTGACCTATTTCGCGCAGGCGGGTTTTGTCGTTCACCAGGATCGCCCGGCTGACCAGATATGCTGGGTTGGCGCCGGTCCACACTTGTGTTTCCGAAAGACGAACGACTACCGGATCCGACCTTACCGCCGGTGGCACATCGGCAAGTGGGGCCAGCCATTTGGGCAGCGGCGTACCCCGAAAAAAGGAAATTACGGGTTTAGCAGCTTGCAATGCAGGCTTGGCTGGAGCTGCTATTGCGACGCTGAAAGGCAGCAGGAGAGTGCAGGCGAATAAGTAGTTAGAGCGCATGGGCGGGGGCAAGTTGCAGGAAAGCGCAGGGCCAACAAAGGCGTGTGCAGGAAGCCACCAGCATATCATCTTGCCTGATGGAAAAATGCACACATTCTCACATCGCCGACGCGCCTTGCCGCCCGCTCAACCCCAGCCGTACCAGGCGTCGCGCAGTTCGCCGACCTGGACTTGCTGCAGCACGCCCTGGCTTTCCAGCCAGGCGCGCACCAGCTCGCGGTGGTTTTCTTCGACTTTGCCGTAGGCTTTGCCGGACACCACGAAGCCGCTGAAGTCGCTATTCATGCCGCCGCCGAAGGCCAGGCCGTTGGCCTCGACGGCCTCGAGCAGGAAGCGGTACAGCAGGCTGTCGCGCTGCGCCGCGTCCTGGCCGTCGGCCAGCTTGGCGTCGACCATAAAGCCCAGTTCCTGGAATTCGCCCAGGTGCATTTTCTTGCGCTGGCGCCGGTTGGCGCGGTGATGGGATCGGCTCATGTTTTTCTATCCGCTGAGTGTTAAAGCCGGATTGTCGCATGCCCCCGCGCCAGCGCAAAGCGCCTGCGCTAGTCGCCCAGGCAGGCCTTGCACGCCGCCTCGGAGAAGCGCGCCTGGCAGCTGCGCTGTCCCGGGTACTTGAGTTCGAGTTCCTTGTAATTGATGCAGCTGGCCGGCGATAAGGCGATGATGGCGGGCTGCTGGTAGGTCAGGCCGGCCTTGTCTCTCACGCTGAGGCGGGAACCGTTGCCGTCCGAACGCAGCTCGATGCCGCCGTCCCTGGTGATGAGCGTCAGCGCGCTGTCCTGCGACGGGTCCGGTCCGGCCACCATGAGCGCCGCCATGCGGTGCTTGGAGTCCAGCGTGATCATGGCGTTGCTGCCCTCGTCCATCGTCACGTATCCGCCGCGCTCGATGCCCTCCTCGTCATAGATAATCAGGCCGCCGGCCTTGCTGCCGCGCTTGGACACGTGGCCACCGGCCATCACGGCGTCCGGCAGATCGCCGCCCAGGCGGGCGCGGACGATGCCTTTGGCGTCGACCACCACCACTTCCCTGGCGCGCACGCTGTCGAAGATGGCGTTTTTCAGGCTGGCGCCGGCCACGGCGCCGCCCCCGGCCAGCAGCAGCAAACCGGCCACCCACAAGCCGTTCTGGCGGTTCAGGCGCTTGCGCAGCCGGACATTCTCTTGCTCGCAGGCGAGCAGGCGTTGTTCTATCTAGGTCAAATCAGGTCTCCTGGCGGGTGAATTGCCAATTTTGCCATATTTCTCGACGGAAATGCAACCGGGATGGGCCTGTCAAACGCATTGCAGGCGGCTGAGCGATAATGGCGGGCTCAAGCCAGCCAAATTCAAACAAGGAGCCCGCTTTGCTTAACTTCGATTTCCACAACCCTACCCAGATCCTGTTCGGCCAGGGCCAGATCGCCGCCATCACGCCGCTGGTGCCGGCCGGCGCGCGCGTGCTGATGCTGTACGGCGGCGGCAGCATCAAGCGCAACGGCGTCTATGAGGAAGTGAAGGCTGCGCTGAGCGGCCATACGGTGATTGAATTTGCCGGCATCGAGCCCAACCCGCACTACGAAACGCTGATGAAAGCGGTCGGCATCGTCAAGGCCGAGAAGATCGACTTCCTGCTGGCGGTGGGCGGCGGTTCGGTGATCGACGGCACCAAGTTCGTCGCCGCAGCGGCGCTGTTCGGCGAAGAAGACCCGTGGCTGATACTGAAGAAAGGCGGCGCCAACATCAACGCCGCCCTGCCCTTCGGCAGCGTGCTGACCCTGCCCGCCACCGGCTCGGAAATGAACGCCGCCAGCGTGGTCACCCGCGCCGCCACGCAGGAAAAGCGCGCCTTCCACAGCCGCCACGTATTCCCGAAATTCTCCGTGCTCGACCCGAGCAAGACCTTCACGCTGCCGCTGCGCCAGGTGGGCAACGGCGTGGTGGACGCCTTTGTGCACGTGATGGAGCAGTACCTGACCTATCCGGTCAACGCGCCGGTGCAGGACCGCTGGGCCGAAGGCCTGCTGCTGACGCTGATCGAGGAAGGCCCGAAAACGCTGAGCGAGCCGGACAACCTGGACGTGCGCGCCAACGTCATGTGGAGCGCGACCATGGCGCTGAACGGCGTGATCGGCGTGGGCGTGCCGCAGGACTGGGCCACCCACATGATAGGCCACGAGCTGACCGCGCTGTACCAGCTGGACCATGCGCAAACGCTGGCCGTGGTGCTGCCGGGCATACTGACGGTGCGCAAGGAAGCCAAGCGCGCCAAGCTGCTGCAATATGCGGCGCGCGTCTGGGGCGTGAGCGAAGGCGATGAGGACAGCCGCATCGCCGCCGCCATCGCACGCACGCGTGCCTTCTTCGAGCAGATGGGCGTGCCGACCCGCTTGTCCGGCTACGGCCTGGACGCGTCGGCGATCGACGCCGTGGTGGCCGCGCTGGAGGCGCACAAGCTGGTCAAGCTGGGCGAACACCGCGACGTGGACGCCGCCGCCGCCCGCGCAGCACTGGAGCTCAGTTTGTAATTCGTGCTACACTTGCAGCTCGCTAGGGGTCCTGGAAACGCGTTTTCCGGGTGAGAGATACCCTTCGTACCTGATCTGGATAATGCCAGCGAAGGAAAGCGCAAAGTTGTTTCCCCTCCTTTGTACCCTTCCCGTTGGCTCCCATTTTTACGAGAGCCTATAATGTCCGCACGAAATTTCGCAGTTAGCACGATCGCCCTGGCGGTCTCCCAAGCCTTTACCGTTTCCGCCTTTGCAGACGATGCGCCAGCCGCCGCGCCCGCCGGGCAAACGCCGTCCGAGGTGGTCGTCATCACCGGCAAGAACACCGCCACCCGCGCCTCCGTGGCCGGCTTCACCGACCTGCCGCTGCTGCTCACGCCGGCCTCGGTGACGGTGCTGGGCCGCGAGAAGATGCAGGATCTGAACATCCGCTCCACCACCGACGCCGCCAAGTTCGACGCCAGCATCAGCGACGCCTACAACGCCGTCGGCTACGCCGAGCAGTTCTCCATCCGTGGCTTCAAGCTCGACAACGGCAGCAGCTACCGCAAGGATGGCATGATCATCCCGGGCGACACCCAGATCCCGCTGGAGAACAAGGAAGCCATCGAAGTGCTGAAAGGCCTGGCCGGCCTGCAGTCCGGCATGGCCACGCCGGGCGGCATCATCAACTACGTGACCAAGCGCCCGACCGCCGCGCCGCTGCGCTCCGTCACCATCGAAGCGAGCGAGCGCGGCACGGTGCTGGGCGCCGTGGACGTGGGCGGCCGCTTCGAGGACCGCCGCTTCGGCTACCGGGTGAACCTGGCCAGCGAGCGCCTACGCTCCTACGTCAAGGGCGCGGACGGCCACCGCAACTTCGTCTCCGGCGCCTTCGACTGGCAGATCTCGCCGCAGGCCCTGCTGCAGCTGGATGCCGACTACCAGAAGAAGTCGCAAGTGTCGGTGCCCGGCTTCCAGCTGATTAACAACGCCACGCTGCCCAAGATCTCCGCCGACAATATGCTGAACAACCAGTCGTGGAGCTATCCGGTGGAGACCGAAAGCAGCAACATCGGCGCGCGCTTCACCTACCAGTTCAACCAGGACTGGAACGCCACCGTGAGCGCCAACAGCCACTCCTTCAAGCGCGACGACTACACCGCCTTCCCTTACGGCTGCGGCGCGCAGGACCTGTATCCCGGCTTCTGCACCAACGGCGACTACGACGTGTACGACTACATCAGCCTGGGCGAGCGCAAAAAGCCGCAAGCCATGCAGGCCATGGTGCAGGGCAAATTCGCCACCGGCGCCTTCAAGCACGCCGTCACCGGCGGCTACTCCTTCTACAAGAACAGCGAGAAGTGGGGTGACGACATCTACGAATACGCTGGCACCAGCAATATCTTACACCCCGTCGTAGTCAAGGCCACCGGCCTGACCAGCGGCCCGGTGACGGAGCGCCGCAGCGACCGTGAGCGCGCGGTCTTCTTCCAGGACGTGGTGGGCCTGACCGAGCAGCTCACGCTGCACGCCGGCGCGCGCCACACCCAGGTGGAACGCAATCAGCTGGCCGCCAAGGCCGCCACCGACGAGAGCTTCTGGCTGCCCAACGTGTCGCTGGTGTACGCGCCGCTCGCCAACGTGTCGGCCTACGCCAGCTGGGCAGAAGGCCTGGAGCGCGGCGGCATCGCGCCCAAGCTGACCAGCAACCAGAAAGAGGCGCTGGCGCCGTCGCTGTCCAAGCAGGTGGAACTGGGCGTGAAGGCGGACCTGTACAAGGACCTGAGCCTGGCCATGTCCGTGTTCCAGATCCGCAAAGGCCTGGAATACACCGACGCGCGCAACACCTATGTGCGCAACGGCCAGGCGCAGCACCGCGGCCTGGAGCTGTCGGCGCAAGGCCACGCCACGCCGGACCTGATGCTGGCCTTCACCGCCATGGCGCTGAACACCGAGCAAAGCGGCACCGGCCAGGCCGCGCTGGACGGCAAGCGCGTGACCAATGTGCCCAAGTTCAAATCGTCGCTGTACGCCGAGTACGCGCTGCCGCAAGTGGCCGGCCTGAAGCTGAACGCCAACTGGCAGCACGCGGGCAAGAAGGCCTTCGACCCGGAGAACACCTTCTTCGTGCCGAGCTACGACACGCTGAACCTGGGCGCGTCCTACGCCACCAAAATCGGCGCGACGTCGGCCATCTTCCGCGCGCAGGTCTACAACGCCACGGACAAGTTCTACTGGCGCGACGTGACGCCGGACCTGGGCGGCTACCTCTTCCCCGGCGCCGAACGCACCTTCAAGCTGTCCGCGCAGCTGGACTTCTAAGCTCTAAGTCAGAAAATGTACTGCACCCGCATGGCGAAGCTTTTCGCCGTGCGGGCCGAATTGCGTCCCACCAGCCAGGCGGCTTCGTATTTCAGCTCCTGGCCCGCGCCCAGTTCGCGCGATCCTAACAGCGCCGGCCCAAACCGGTGCGAGCGCTGCTTCTCCGGCAGCCAGTCGTTCCACTTCCCCACTTCGCCAAAGCCCTGGATACCGGGCTGCAGCCAGCTTTTCCAGCGCTGCTTCACCTGCCACTGGTAGACCAGCTGCGTCTGTTCCGGCTCGCCGGTACGGTAGTCGCGCTGCAGGAAGGCGTTGAAGTTGAACTGCGTGCGCCAGACTTCCGTCTGCAGCACCGGGCCTATCTCCACACTGTAGCTGTGCGGGCCGGAGTTGCTGCGGCCAACGCTGGTGTGCAGCGCCAGGTCGAAGGCGTACTGGCCCTGCGTGAGCATGTAGTCGTTCTGCCATTCCAGTTCGGCCAGCCGGTCGCTGCGGCCGTGCAGCCGTATCCACACTGCCGACAGCTCGGTGTACCAGCGCGACGTGACGCCGTAGCCAAACCCCAGTTCGGGCGAGGAAACGCTGAAGCTGTGCTTGTAGTCGGCGTTCCAGTATTTGAAGTCCACTGATTTCTGGCCTTCCACGTCATACGTGGAGACCAGGTAGTAGCCGGTGCCGGCGCAGGCTTGCGGCAAGGGGCCGGCAAGCAAGGCGGCGGAAAGGAGGAGGAAGCGGGGGACGTTGGGCGCTCTTTTCATCCTGCCAATGTAGCAGGACTCCCAAGCAAACGCTCGACTTTCATCAAGCGTTGTTCAGGTGAGCCGCTCACCAGTGTGTACGAAATGCCACGCGCGGCCAGTTCCTCCAGCAGCAGCGCGCTGACAGGGCCGCTGGCGTCCTCCGGCTCGCGCATCAGGCCATCGGGCACCCAGGGCAGATCCGGCGCGCACAGCAAGGTGACATCGTAGCGGTGCGCGGCGGCCAGCGCGGCCAGTTCGGCGTCGATGCCGCCGAAGTAATGGCGGCTGTAGACGGCCGTCATCAGCGGCGTGGTGTCGCAGAACAGGAAGCGGCGCGCCTGCGGCATGGCGGCCTGCTCGCGCGCCACCTGGGTGCGGGCGATGTGGATCTGGTCGGCGGACACCGGCAGGCGCGCCTCGGCGTCGACGAACTCGCGCAGGTACTCCGGCACCCAGATGGTGCGGTAGTGCTGCGCCAGGCGCGCCGCCAGCGTGGTCTTGCCGGACGACGCGGAGCCGACGATGGCCACGCGCAAAGGCTGCGTCATCGCCGCACCATCACTTCAGCACCATGGCCCCGGCGGCGGCCCCGCCCTCGCCCATCGATTTTTTCCAGGCCAGCAGGCCGACGGCGGCCATCGCCACGAACATGCCGTACAGGAGCGCGGTCAGCATCAGGCCCTTGTGCAGATACAGGCCGACGTAGATCACGTCGACCACGATCCATACATGCCAGTTCTCCAGCTTTTTGCGCGACAGCAGGAACTGGCCCACCAGGCTGCCGGCGGTCAGGAAGGCGTCCGTGCGCGGCACGTCGGTGTCGGTGTAGCGGTGCAGGAACCAGGCCAGCACGGCAAAGCCCACGGCCCAGCCGGCAGCGGCCAGCCACAGGCCGCGCCGCGTGGTGCGGGTGACGGGCAGCTGGTCGTGCGTGGCGTCGCCGTGCAGCCACTGGTACCAGCCCCAGAACGACACCGTGATGAACACCGCCTGCAGCGCCATGTCGCCATACAGGCGCGCGCCGTAGAACACCACGCCGTAAGTGGCCGAGGACAGGATGGCGAACAGCCAGGCCCAGTGGTTCTGGCGGATATTGAGCAGCACCGTGGCGACGGAGAGCACGAAGGAGAGCAGTTCCAGTGGCGTGGTTGAAAAACCAAGCAGGTCGATGGCAGAGTTCATAGCAAGATCGGGCGGGGACGCCGGATTATGCACCCAATCGGCGGATAAGCCAACCACGGCCACGCTGCGACTTGCATATTGCTTGTAAGTAATTATTTCTTTGAGTTAATTGATTTTATTGCTACGATGCAGGCATCGAAACCGTCCTTATCCACCCATGCAATTCCGCACCCTTGCACTGCTCATGGCGCTGGCCGCAGCCCAGCCCGCCCACGCCGCCGACTCCGCAGCCAGCCCGCCGGCCGGCCCCATCCCTATCGACGCCTTCGTCCACCGCGACCAGTACAGCATGCCTCTCCTGTCGCCGGACGGAAAATATCTCGCCATCACGGTGCGCATGAAGCGCGGCCAGCGTGAAGTGCCCACCATCTGCGTGCTGGCGCTGCCCAAGCTGAACATGCTGGCGGCGGTGCAGCTGCCGGTGTTCCAGATACCGGCAGGCTATCTATGGGTAAGCAACACCAGGCTGGCAGTGGCCAAAGGGGAGGAAGTGGGCGTGCGCGAAGCACCCCAGCTCACCGGCGAAGTACTGGCCATGGACTTCGACGGCGGCAAGCAGGAATACCTGTACGGCATGGACGGCTTCAAGTTCAGCCGCCAGAGCGACCGCTACGGCGACGACTATGGCTACGGCGAGATTGCGGGCGCGCCAAAACCGCTCAACGGCCACCTGCTGCTCAACTCGCATCTGTGGCGTGTGGACAGAAGCCAGCTATACGACATCAACACAAGCACCGCGATCCGCAAACTGGTGGCGGAAATTCCGGTGCGCTATATGAGCTTCATCCTGCAGCGGGACGGCACGCCGCGCTTCGCCTACGGCACCGACGAGCAGAACGAACCGCTGCTGTACCAGCGCGACATCGCCAGCGGCAACTGGAGCGTACTGCCCGCCGACAAAGGCGGCGACATCTATCCCTTCGCCTTTTCGCCCGACGGCAGCGAGTTCGCCGCCACCCAGAACGTGCACGGCGGGCCGGACATCCTGGTGCGCCAGAACAGCGTCAGCGGCGCGCGCACCGTGCTGATGTCGCACCCGGCCGGCAACATCAACGACTATCTGTTCGGTGCGAACCACGGCCTGCCGCTGGCGGCCACTACCCAGGTCGGCATGCCGCAGTGGACGTACTTTGCGCCGCAGCACGCGGACGCCCAGCTGCACAAGCAGCTTAGCGCCCAGTTCCCTGGCAACGTGGTGGACTTCATCAACTTCACCAGCGACGGCCAGCTGCTGCTGTTCAGCGTGCGCAGCGACCGCGACCCGGGCAGCTATTATCTGTTCGACCGCCGCAGCGGCAAGGCCGACTTCCTGCTCGCCGCCATGGAGGCGATCGAACCGGAACAGATGGCCGAACGCCGGCCCATCAGCTTCAAGGCACGCGACGGCCTGGAGCTGCACGGCTACATCACCTTGCCGCCCGCAACGGCCGGCACGCCGCCCGGGCACAAGCCGCCGCTGGTGCTGATGCCGCACGGCGGCCCCTTCGGTCCCTTCGACACCTGGTACTTCGACACCGACGCCCAGTTCCTGGCCAGCCGGGGCTACGCCGTGCTGCAGGTGAACTACCGCGGCTCCGGCGGGCGCGGGCGCAGCTTCCGCGAAGCGGGCTACCGGAAATGGGGCACCGCCATCCAGGACGACCTGGCCGACGGCGTGCGTTGGGTGCAGGCACAGGGGCTCAGCGATCCAGGCCGCAGCTGCGTCTACGGCGTGAGCTTCGGCGGCTATTCGGCACTGATGCTGGCCGCGCGCGAAAGCGCCCTGTTCCGCTGCGCCATCGGCTACGCCGGCGTGTACGACCTGCGCCGCTTCAAGGACGAACCGATGCAGAACGTGCGCAAGGAACGCGACTGGCTGAGCAAGCGCGTCGGCGACGATGCCCAAGAACTGGCGCACCAGTCGCCCGCCGTGCTGGCCGGCAGCATCACCATGCCGGTGCTGCTGATCCACGGCGGCAAGGACAAGATCGCGCCCAAGGAGCACGCCTTCCAGATGCGCGACGCTCTCACCGCCGCCGGCCGCCCGCCGCAGTGGCTGTACGTCGACTACGAGGGCCACGGCTTCTACGACACCGAGAACGCCGCCGATGTATACCGCACGCTGGAAGCCTTCCTGGCCAAGCATCTGAAATAAAAAAAAGGGGTCAGGGTTAGTTTTCCCGCATGGGAAAACTAACCCTGACCCCTTTTTGGTTTACCGAATTATTTCTTCGGGTATTTGATGGTCATTTCTTTCAGCAGGTTGTCGGCGTGGTCGACTTCCTTCATGACCCACAGCATGTAGCGGATGTCCAGGTGGATGGCGCGCGTGATGGCGGTGTCGAAGTACCAGTCCTTGGTGATCGATTCATACGTGGAGTCGAAGTTCAGGCCGATCAGCTCGCCGCGCTTGTTCATCACGGCGGAACCGGAGTTGCCGCCGGTGGTGTCGGCGCTGCTCAGGAAGTTGACCGGCACCGTGCCCAGCACCGGGTCCTTGAACTGGCCGTAGCGCTTGGCCTTCACCGCGTCGATCAGGTTGTCCGGGGCGATGAAGGGGTCTTTGCCGGTGTGCTTCTCGACGATGCCTTCCACCGTGGTGAACGGGCCCTTGGTAATGCCGTCCTTCGGCGAGTAGGCCGACACGGTGCCGTAGGTGACGCGCAGCGTGGAGTTGGCGTCCGGGTAGACCGGCTTGCCCTGCGATTTCTTCCACGCGATCACGGCGGCCATGTATTGCGGCACCACGCGCTCCAGGTTGCCGTCCACTTCCATGCGGCGCTCTTCCAGCGACAGGCCCACGGCGTGCAGCTTGACGGCCAGCTTGAGGAAGGCGTCGTCGGAGGCGGCGATGGCGGCGGCGTCCTTGTCCATCAGCGCCAGGCGCTCGGCGGTCACGCCCAGCTTCGACTGCGCGTACAGCGCCGGCACGTCGGCCACCGCAGGCAGCAGCGCGTCCAGGCCTTGCGGATGGGACTTGGCGGCCAGCTTGGCGTAGCGCGCCAGGCCGTCGGCGAAGCGGGCCTGGTCCACTTTCAGCGTGAAGGACTGCTCCAGGCGGCTCAGGCGGGCCTTGATCGGGCTCACGTCGCGCTGCTGGTAGCCGCCCTTGCGCTCGGCGTCCGGCTTCTGCTTTTCCAGCGCCAGGCGGTGCAGCGTGCGGGCGCTTTTCAGCAGGTCGCTATTGGTGGCCACGTTCCAGGCGAATTCTTCGTCGGACAACGCCATGTCGGCGGCAATCGCCGCGTCCAGTTCGGACAGCATGGCCGACGAGACGCCGGGCTGCTTGGCGTACCAGGCGTGGAATTCGGCGTCCTGGCCGTCCTTGACGGCGGCCAGGTCTTTGCGCGCGAAGCCGTCCAGCAGGCCGAGCGTCTTTTTCATGCGGTTGTTGATGCTCTTGACCACGCTGGCGTAGCGCACCACGCCCGCTTCGTCGCCCTTGGTGGCGGCGGCGATGGTGTCCAGGTCGGACTGGTATTCGGCCGCCTGCAGCGGGTAGGCCGAGTCGCGCGCGTTGCGGATTTCCACCGGCAGCTTGTAGCGGCTGGTGCGGCCCGGGTAGCCGGCCAGCAGGATGGGGTCGCCGTTCTTCAGGCCTTCGGCGGAGACCACCAGGAAGTCCTTGGATTTGTAGGGCACGTTGTCCGGCGACGGGTCGGCCGGGCGGCCGTCCTTGCCCACGTAGGCGCGCAGGAAGGAGTAGTCGCCGGTGTGGCGCGGCCATTCGTAGTTGTCGATGTCGCCGCCGTAGTTGCCGATCTTGTCGGACGGCGCGTAGACCAGGCGCACGTCGCGGATCTGCATCTGGCGGATGCGGTAGTACTCGGCGCCGCGGTGGAAGCTGGGCACCGAGCAGCGGTACATCTTGTCGGTTTCGCATTCGGCCACCAGGGCCTTGATGCGCTTCTGCGCTTCTTCGTGGCGCGCTTTGCCACCCAGCTTGTCCAGGCCTTGCAGCACGCGGGCGCTGACGTTCTCCACCTTGTCGGTGATGTAGACCTGCAGGTTGGGGCCGCCCGGCAGTTCGGCGTCGCGGGTCTTGGCCAGGAAGCCGTTGGCGATGTAGTTGTGCTCCGGCGTGGAGTTGCGCTGGATGGCGCCATAGGCGCAGTGGTGGTTGGTGACCACCAGGCCGTCCGGCGAGACGAAGGACGCCGAGCAGCCGTCGGTCGAGACGATGGCGCTCATGGGGTGCTTGGACAAATCGGCCAGTTTTTCAGCCGGGATGGCGATGCCGATGCGTTTCAGCTCGGCCTTGAGCTGCGGCAGCTGGTGCGGCTGCCACTGGCCTTCGTCGGCGTGGGCAGGGCTGAAGGCGGCCAGCAAGGCGGCCGGCAGTGCTGAAAAAGCTAGCGTTTTGAACAAGATAGTCCCCTAATATAAAAAGCTGCCGCAGTATAGACCGTGCGCTTGCCGCTGAAAATGGTTTTTAGCTATTGCGGCCCGGCAGGCGCATGCTGACACGGCAGCCCTGCCCCGTGCCGTAGGCCACGTCCAGCGTGCCGCCGTGGGCGCGCAGGCGTTCCCCCACGCCCAGCATGGCCAGGGCCTGGCGCTGGCGCCGCCCGGCGACAGGCACGCCGCCGCCGTCGCCGGCGCCGTCGTCGGTCAGCATCAGCTGCACGCCCGAGCCGCCGTTGCGGCGCAGGCTGACCGCCACCGCGCTGGCGCCGCCGTCGCGCTGCACCGATTCAAGCACGGCCTGCAGCTGCCGGAACAGCATCAGGGACGCCACGCCGTCCAGGCAATCGAAGACCTGCTCGTCCTGCACGTCCAGCGTGCAGGCCAGGCCGCTATGCTTGCGGAACTCGGCCAGCTGCCAGTCCAGGGTCGCTTGCAGGCCCAGTTCCAGCACGGCGGGCCGCAGCCGGTTCAGGATGGCGCGCACGCTGCGCAAGGTGGCGTCGATGTTGTCCAGTGCGGCGCCGCTGCGTTCGCGCAGCGGGCCGTGGTGCGCCAGGCTGCGCTTGTTCAGCAGCGCTGCGTCCAGGCGCAGCGCCAGCAGGTTCTGCGCCACGCCGTCGTGCACGGCGCGCGCCATGTCCTGCCGCTCCGCTTCCAGCATAGTCGCTTCGTGCTCGCCCAGCAGGCGCAGTTGCGCATTGTCGCGCTCCAGCGCGGCGGTGCGGTCGGCGGCCTGGGCCGCCGCCGGGGTGGGCGCCGCCGGGGTGGGCGCCGCCGGCGCCAGCACCACGCAGCACAGGCCGGAGGCCGCGTCGAGCCGGGCCTCGATGCGCACCGCGCCGGCGCCGGGTATGCCGCCGAACAGCTGCGACTCCATGCCGGCTGTCCCGGCGCTGGTGTGCAGGATGGCGGCGAACGCGCGCCAGGCCGGCTGCTCCTCGGGCGCCAGATAGCGCTCGAAGGGCTGGCCCTTGAGCGCGGCCGCGCTTTGCCCCAGCAGCGCGGCGCCGGCCTGGTTGACGCTGACCACGCGCCCGGCTGCGTCCAGCGCGTAGCTGCAGGCCGGCGACAGCTCGAACAGCTGCTGGTACAGCGCCTGCCCGGCCTGCGCCTGGTCGGTGCTTTCCTGCAGCGCCGTGAGCGCCTGCTGCTGCAGGTCCAGCTCGATCTTGCTGAGCTGGAGCGCCTGCCATTGGCGCAGCTGGTCGCTCGGGTGCGGGCCGCCGCTCACTGGCTGCCTCCGTCGGCGCCGTCGGCTAGGCTCAGCGCCCGCAGCTGCGATTCAAGCTGCTTGGCGCCGGTGATGTTGATGAAGGTGAGCACCAGGCCGTCGATCACATTGTCCACCGTGCGGTAGGGCATGATGCGCACCGTGAACCAGCGTCCGTTGCGGGTGGGGATCTGCTTTTCGCTGAACACCAGCGTGCGCAGCACTTCGCCGGCGTCCTGTTCCAGCTCCGGGTAGACCAGGTCGCTGGCGATGTCGCTCAGCGGGCGCTGCACGTCGCTGGCGATCAGCTTGTAGACCTGGCTGGCCTGGGTGGTGAAGCGGCGGATGCGCAGCACGTTGTCCAGGAAGATGGTGGCGATGTCGGTGCTGTTGAGCAGATTCTTCATGTCGCTGTTCACCAGCGACAGGTCGTCCACCTTCGATTGCAGCTCGGCGTTGACGGTGTACAGCTCTTCATTGAGCGACTGCATCTCCTCCTTCGAGGTGGTCAGCTCCTCGTTGGTGGACTGCAGTTCCTCGTTGGTCGACTGCAGTTCCTCGTTGGCCGAGCGCAGCTCCTCGCGCGAGGTCTGCATTTCGTCGCGCACGGCCTGGATTTCCAGGCGCGCCTGCGCCAGCTGCTGTTCCAGCTCGGTCACGCGCGGGCTGGCCACGCGGGAGCGGCGCGCGGCCTGGCGCGGCACGCCGAGGAAGGTCACCAGCACCATGCCTTCCAGCGCCTCGCCGTCGCGCAGCGCTTCGGCGCTCAGGTCCACCGACAACTCCTGGCCGCTGGCGTTCTTCATCACCAGGCCGGCCAGCACCTGCGGCCCTTCCTCGGCCAGCGCGCGCTGCAGCAGGTCGTCCAGCGGGTAGCGCAGGCCGTCGCGCGCCATGGCGTGGATATTCCAGTTGGCCTTGCCCGCCGCCGGCTCCAGATAGGAGCCGGTGCGGCCGTGGATGTAGAGGATGTCGCCGTCGCGGTTGAGCAGGACGGCCGCCGGCGTGTGCTTTTTCAGCAGCAGCTGTTCGACCTGCGATTGGAGGTTGCCGTTCATGGATGCGGACCTGACTTCGTTGGGAGTGGGCGCGACAGCCGCCACCCTGGTTGGGAAATAGTGTACCAGCCGCTGGCTGCCGGCATCGAGCCGCTGGTAAATGCGGCTGCCGCCGGGCAGCGGCGCAAACAGCTCGGTGAAATGGCCCGGCGTGTCGGCGCTGCCCAGCAGCAGCAGGCCGGCCGGCTTGAGCGCGTAGTGGAACAGCGGGATCAGGCGCTGCTGCAGCTTGGGGCTGAAATAGATCAGCAGGTTGCGGCAGCTCAGCAGATCGAGCTTGGTGAACGGCGGATCGGAAATGATGTTCTGCTGCGCGAAGATGATCATATTGCGCAGTTCCTTGCGCACCCGGTAGCCGCGTTCGTCGGCCACGAAGAAGCGCTGCAGGCGCTCGGGCGAGACGTCGGCCTCGATGCTGTGCGTGAACAGGCCTTCGCGGGCGCGGTCGATGGCGTCCGGGTCGAGGTCGGTGGCGAAGATCTGCAGGCTGTACTTGGCGCGCGGGCTGACATGCTCGATGGCTTCGCTGAACACCATGGCCAGCGAATACGCTTCCTCGCCGGTGGAACAGGCCGGCACCCAGGCCTTGAAGCTGGCGCCGTCCGGATGCGCTTCCAGCAGCTGCGGCAGGGCCACGGCCTTGAGCTGCTCCCATACTTTCTGGTCGCGGAAGAAGTTGGTCACGCCGATCAGCATTTCCTTGAACAGCAACTGCACTTCGCCCGGATTGTCCCGCAGCAGCGCGACGTAAGCGTCCAGCGTGGCGCACTGGTGCAGCGCCATGCGGCGTTCGATGCGGCGCATGACCGTGTTCATCTTGTAGTCGGCGAAATCGTTGCCGGTGCGGGTCAGCAGGTATTGCAGCAGTTCGGCCAGCGCGTTGCGGCGCGGCGCGCGGTGCGGCGCGCGGTGCGGGGCGTTCAGCGGCGGCTGCCGCGCCAGGCGTTCCGCGATCAGGGCCGGCATGTCGCCGGCGCAGGCAATGATGTCAGCGCTGCCGGCGTCGATGGCGCTTTGCGGCATGGCGGCGAAGCGCGCCGACACGGGCTGCTGGGCCAGGGTCATGCCGCCGTGTTCCTGGATGGCGCGCAGGCCGGCGCTGCCGTCGCTACCCATGCCGGACAACACCACGCCGGCCGCCAGCGGACCGCATTCAGCGGCCAGCTGGTTCAGGAAATGGTCGATCGAGAGCGACTGCACCCGGGTTTGCGGGCGCCGGGTCAGGCGCAGCACGCCGTTCGCGTAGCCCAGGTCGCGGTTGGGCGGGATCACATAGACGTGGCCCGCTTCCAGCGGCATGCCGTCGGCAGCCTCCTGCACCGGCATGGCGGTCACGCGCTGCAGCAGTTCGGGCAGCATGCCTATCTGCAGCGGATCGAGGTGCTGCACCACCACGTAGGCGAACGGGCTGGCCGGCGGCACCGCTGCCAGCAGCTCGCAGATGGGCTCCAGTCCGCCGGCCGACGCGCCTATCCCCACCACGGGAATGGCTGGCCTGACTGCCGGCAAGGGCTCGGCGGTATCGCGTTGGTTCATGGTGCTGGACTTGGGCAAGGCGCTGACTTGGATTGCCGATTATACAAAGCGCCTTGCCTGAAAGCCAGCCCGCGCTATTCGGCGTGCCAGCCGCCGCCCAGCGACTGGATCAGGGCCACGGCCGTGGTCTGGCGGTCCGCCTGGGCTTGCAGCAGCGCGCGGCGGGCGTTCAGCGCCGTGACCTGGGCTTGCACCACTTCGGTGTAGCCAACCTGGCCGGCGCGGTAGCGGTTGAGCATCTGCTGCTCGACCTGGTCGGCGGCGGCGGCGGCCGTGCGGCGGTGCACCTGCTGCTGCTCCAGCGCGCGGCTGGCGGCCAGCTGGTCCTCGACGTCGGCGAAGGCGGCCAGCACGGTCTGGCGGTAGCGCGCGATGGCGGCGTCGCGCGAGGCTTCGGCGCCGGCCACGCGGGCCTTGATGGCGCCGGCGTCGAAGATGGTCTGCGCGGCGGACAGGCCGAGCGACCACAGGCTGTTGGAGGCGCTGAACAGGCCGGAGGCGGCGCTGGCGCCGAAGCCGTAGGAGGCGCTCAGGTTCAGGCTGGGGAAATAGGCGGCGCGGGCGATGCCGATCTGCTCGTTGGCGGCGGCCACGCGGCGCTCGGCGGCGGCGATGTCCGGACGGCGCTGCAGCAGCACCGAGGGCAGCACCAGCGGCACGGCGGGCACCACCGCCCCGCCCCACGCGGCCGGCTCGGCGCCCGGCCCGGCCGCGAGCAGCGGCGGCGCCATCACGATGCGCCCCGAGCCGTCGGGCTGCGGAGACGCGGCGCTGCCGGCCGGGGCCGCACCGGCGCCGGCGGCGGCACCGGCGGCGGCAGGCAGCGCGAGGCTGGCCGCTTGCGGCAGCGGCGCCAGCGAGAACTCGGCGGGCGCCTTGCCCAGCAGGACGGCGATGGCGTGTTCGAGCTGGGCGCGCTGGCGGGTGATGCTGATCAGGTCTATGCGGGCGTTGGCCAGCTGGGTTTCGGCTTGCAGCACGTCGGACTTGGCGGCGATGGCGGCGCCGAAGCGGTTTTGCGTGATCTGCAGCACGCGCTCGTAACCCTGGACGGTCGCTTGCAGCAGCGCTTTCTGGGCGTCCGCCTGGCGCAGCGCAAAGTAATTGGCGGCCAGTTCGCCCTGCGCGGACAGGCGCGCCGAGGCCAGGTCGGCGGCGCTGGCGGCGGCGCTGGCGCTGGCGGCCGTGCTGGCGGCGCCGAGGCGGCCCCAGATGTCCGGCTCCCAGCTGCCGCCCAGGTTCACGCGGTAGGCGCCGGCGGTGCGGGTGTTGCCGCCGCCGCCGCTGCGGTTGGCGCTGCCGTTCAGGTCCACTTGCGGGAACAGCTGCGCGCGCTGCTCGGACACCAGCGCGCGCGCCTGCGCGTAGGAAGCGGCGGCGGCGGCCACGTTCTGGTTGGAGACCTCGATGGACGCGGCCAGGCCGTCCAGCACCGGGTCGCCGAACAACGTCCACCACGGGCCGCGTTCGAGCATGTCGGCCGGCGCGGCGGGCGCCCAGCCGTCGGCTTCCTTGAAGGCCGCGGCCTGCGGCGTGGCGGGCACTTCGTATTTCGGCCCGGCCGCGCAACCGGCCAGGGCAAACGCCGCCAGCAGGGCCAGGGCAACGGGAGTCAGTGTGTGTTTGGTCATGGCGTGCTCGGTTCGGCAGTTGCCTGCCTGCTCAATTGGAGTTCGGACGCGCTGCGGCTGCGCAGCTTGTCCATCAGGATGTAGACCACCGGCGTGGTGAGCAGCGTGAGCAGCTGGCTGGCGATCAGGCCGCCGATAATGGCGATGCCCAGCGGCTGGCGCAGCTCGGAGCCTTCGCCGAAGCCTATCGCCAGCGGCAAGGCGCCCAGCGCGGCGGCCAGGGTGGTCATGAGGATGGGGCGGAAGCGCAGCAAACAGGCTTCGCGCACCGCCACCACCGCCGTCAGCCCGCGCGCGCGCTCGGCCTCCAGCGCGAAGTCGATGATCAGGATGGCGTTCTTCTTGACGATGCCGATCAGCAGGAACACGCCGATCAGCGCGATGATGGAAAACTCCATCTTGAACATCAGCAGCGCCAGCACGGCGCCCACGCCGGCCGAGGGCAAGGTGGACAGCACCGTGACCGGATGCACCAGGCTTTCGTACAGGATGCCCAGCACGATGTAGATCACCACGATGGCCGCCAGGATCAGCAAGGGCTGCTGCTTGTTGCTGTCGTCGGCCGCCTTGGCCGTGCCCTGGAAGCTGCCGCGCACGTTGTTGGGCATGGCGATGTCGGCCTCGGCCTGCTTGACGGCGGCCTGCCCGTCGCTCAGGCTGGCGCCGTCGGCCAGGTTGAACGACACCGTGGTGGCCAACTCGCCGTCCTGGTGGTTGACGGAGGTGGGGGTGGAGCTTTCGGCGAAGCTGGCGATGGCCGTCAGCGGCGCCATGGCGGCCACCGAGGTGCTCAGCGCCGCGCCGGTGGAGGCGTCGCGCGCGGCCGCCACGTTGTTGCTGCCGCCGCCTGCGCCCTTGGCCGACACGTACACGTCCTTCAGCGCCTCCGGGCTCTTCGCGTATTCCGGCGCCACCTCCATCACCACCTTGTACTGGTTCAGCTCGTCGTAGATGGTGGCGACCTGGCGCTGGCCGAAGGCGTTGTAGAGCGCATTGTCCACGTCGCGCACGCCGATGCCCATGCGGGTGATGGTGTCCTTGTCGATGGTGACGAAGGTCTCCACGCCGTTTTCGGCCTGGTCGGTGTCGACGTCGGTCAGCTCCGGCTGCTGCTTCATGGCGTCGGCCAGCTTGCTGGCCCAGGCTTTCAGGTCGGCGCGGTTGTCGCTCTTCAGCGTGTACTGGTAGGTGGAGTTGCTGGAGCGGCCGCCCATGCGCAGGTCCTGCACCGGGTTCAGGAACAGCGACACGCCGGTGACCCTGGCCAGCTGCGGGCGCAGGCGCGCAATCACGGCCTGGCCCGAGTCGCTGCGCTCGGCGGCCGGCTTCAGGTTGATGAACATGAAGCCGCCGCCGGCGCGCCCGCCGCCGGTGAAGCCGACCACGGTGGCCACCGCCGGGTCGTTCTTGATGATGTTCACCAGCTGGCGCAGCTTGCCCTGCATGGCCTGGAAGGAGATCGACTGGTCGGCGCGCATGCCGCCGTTGATCTGGCCGGTGTCCTGCTGCGGGAAGAAGCCCTTGGGCGCGGCCGAGAACAGGTAGACGTTCAGGCCGATGACGAACACCAGGATGGCCATCACCAGCCAGACGCTGTGCAGCGCCCAGTCCAGCGCGTGCTGGTAGACCTTGAGCGTGGCCTGGAAGGCGCGCTCGAACTGGCGCGCCAGCCAGCCTTCCGGCCTGCCGTGGTCGCCCGGCTTGAGCAGCCAGGCGCACATCATGGGCGTGGTGGTGAGCGAAATGAGCAGCGAGATCATGACCGCCACCGACAGCGTGACGGCGAACTCGCGGAACAAGCGCCCCACCTGGCCGCCCATGAACAGCAGCGGGATGAACACCGCCACCAGCGACAGGCTGATGGACAGCACCGTGAAGCCCACTTCACGCGCGCCCAGCAGCGCGGCCTGGAAGCGCTCCATGCCGGACTCGATATGGCGCGCGGTGTTTTCCAGCACCACGATGGCGTCGTCGACCACGAAGCCGGTGGCCACCGTCAGCGCCATCAGGCTCAGGTTGTTCAGGCTGAAGCCCATCAGATACATGGCGCCGAAAGTGCCCAGCAGCGAGACGATGGTGGCCACCGCCGGGATGATGGTGGCGCGCGCGCTGCGCAGGAAGGCGCTCACCACCAGCACCACCAGCACGATGGAGATGATCAGCGTGAGTTCGATCTCGTGCAGCGAGGAGCGGATGGAGTTGGTGCTGTCGGAGGCCACTTCCAGCTTGACGTCCGACGGCAGCTGCGCCTGCAGCTGCGGGATCAGGGCGCGCACGCCGTCCACGGTTTCGATCACGTTGGCGCCGGGCTGGCGCGTGACGAGAACGATGACGGCCGGGTCGCCGTTGAACAGACCCAGGGTGTTCTTGTTCTCCGGGCCGTCCTCCACGGTGGCGATGTCGCGCAGGCGGATGGCCGAGCCGTCGCGCCAGGCCACCACCAGGTCGCGGTAGTCGACCGCGCTGGGGCGGGCCTTGGGCGCGTCCACGCCGCCCTGGCCGGGCACGACGCCGCTGTTGCGCATGGGCGCCGAGTAGATCTGCAGGCGGCGCTCGTCGCCCTCCAGCGCGCCCTTGGGGCGGTTGGCGTTGGAAGCCTGGATGGCGGCGCGCACGTCCTCCATCGACACGCCGTAGCGGCTCACCGCGTAGGGCAGCAGCTCCACGCGCACGGCCGGCAGCGAGCCGCCGCCGATCTCCACGTCGCCCACGCCCTTCACCTGCGCCAGCTTCTGCTGCACGATGTTGGACACGGCCTCGTAGATCTGGCCCGGCTTGCGGGTGGGCGAGGTGAGCGCCAGGATGATGACCGGCGCGTCGGACGGGTTGGCCTTGCGGTAGGTGGGGTTGCTGCGCAGCGTGGCCGGCAGGTCGGCGCGCGAGGCGTTGATGGCGGCCTGCACTTCGCGCGCGGCCGCGTCGATCTTGCGGTTCAGGTCGAACTGCAGGCTGATGCGGGTGGAGCCGCTGCCGGAGGACGAGGTCATCTCGTTGACGCCGGCGATCACGCCCAGGCGCCGCTCCAGCGGCGTGGCCACGCTGGAGGCCATGATGTCCGGACTGGCGCCGGGCAGGCTGGCGCTGACCGAGATCGACGGATAGTCGACCTGCGGCAGCGGCGACACCGGCAGCACGAAGAAGGCGCCGATGCCGGCCAGCGCCAGGCCTATGGTCAGCAGCACGGTGGCGATGGGACGCCGGACGAAGGGTTCGGACAGGTTCACTGCGCAACTCCAGGCTGGCCCGGCGCGGCGCCCTCGCCCTCGCCTTTCCTGCCGCGCCAGCGGCGCGCCAGGCTGTCGAAGCCCAGGTAGATCACCGGCGTGGTGTACAGGGTCAGCACCTGGCTGACGATCAGGCCGCCGAAGATGGACAGGCCCAGCGGCCGGCGCAGCTCGGCGCCCTCGCCGAAGCCCAGCATCAGCGGCACGGCGGCGAACAGCGCGGCCAGCGTGGTCATCAAGATCGGGCGGAAGCGCAGCAGCGCGGCCTGGTGGATGGCCTCGCGCGGCGGCATGCCGGGCTTGCCGTCCTCGCCGCGCTCGGCCTCGATGGCGAAGTCTATCATCATGATGGCGTTCTTCTTGACGATGCCGATCAGCAGGATGATGCCGATAATGCCGATCACGCCCAGGTCCTGGCCGCTGACCATCAGCGCCAGCAAGGCGCCCACGCCGGCCGAGGGCAAGGTGGACAGGATGGTGAGCGGGTGGATATAGCTCTCGTACAGCACGCCGAGCACGATGTAGACGCAGATCACGGCGGCCAGGATCAGCCACAGCTGGTTCGACAGCGAGGCCTGGTAGGCGCCGGCCGCGCCCAGGAAGGTCATCGACACCGCCGGCGGCAGCTTGATTTCCTCGGCGGCGGCGCGGATCTCCTCCACCGCGCGGCCCAGCGACACGCCGGGCGCGGTGTCGAAGCCCAAGGTGGTGGCCGGGTACTGCGCCACGTGGGTCAGCTGCAGCGGCGCCGGGCGCTCGCTGATGCTGGCCACCGCCGACAGCGGCGTGGGCTTGCCGGAGCTGGTCTTGAGGTGCAGGTTGCCGAGCGACTCGACCGTGGTCAGGGTGCCCGGCTGGGCCTCCAGGATCACGCGGTACTGGTTGGTCTCGGTGAAGATGGTGGAGACGATGCGCTGGCCGAAGGCGCTGTAGAGCGCGTCGTCGATGGCGGCGGCGGTCACGCCCAGGCGCGAGGCGCTGTCGCGGTCTATGCTGACCTGGGCCGCCACGCCGGTGGCGCCGGCGTCCGACACCACGTTGCGCAGCTGCTCGTGCTTCTGCATCTGCGCGGCCAGCTTGCCGGCCCATTCGGTGACGGTGGCCGTGTCGGCGCCCTCCAGCGAGACGCGGTACTGGGTGGGGCCGGATTCGGCGTCTATGGTCAGGTCCTGCGTGGGCTGCAGGTAGATGGTCACGCCGGCCACCTCGGCCACGCGGCGGCGCAGGCGCTCCATGATGGCGTCCTGGTGGCCGCGCTTGTCCTTCAGGTTGATCAGCATGCGGCCGGTGTGCAGCATGGTGTTGTTGGCCGCGTCCACGCCCACCAGGGAGCTGAGGGTGTCCACCTCCGGGTCTTCCATGATGGCGCGCGCGGCGGCCTGCTGCAGCTCGGCCATGCGGCTGTACGACACCGCCTGCGCGGTCTCGATGCGGGCCTGCAACTGGCCGGTGTCCTGGGTCGGGAACAGGCCCTTGGGAATGAGCACGTACAGCAGTACGGTCAGGCCCAGCGTGGCCAGCGCCACCAGCAGGGTCAGGCCCTGGCGCCGCAGCACCCATTGCAGCGAGCTGTCGTAGTGGCCGATCACCTTGTCGAAGAAGCGCTGCACGCGGGCACCGAAGGAATTGGGGGCGTCGTCCTTGTGGCTGGTGAGCCAGCGCGCCGACATCATGGGCACCAGCGTGAGCGAAACCACGGCCGAGATCAGGATGGTGATGGCCAGCGTGACGGCGAACTCGCGGAACAGCCGGCCCACCACGTCGCCCATGAACAGCAGCGGGATCAGCACGGCGATCAGCGACACCGTCAGCGAGATGATGGTGAAGCCGATCTGGGTGGCGCCCTTGAGCGCGGCGGCCATCGGCGTTTCGCCCTCCTCGATGTAGCGGGCGATGTTCTCTATCATGACGATGGCGTCGTCGACCACGAAGCCGGTGGCGATGGTGAGCGACATCAGGCTCAGGTTGTTCAGGCTGTAGCCCAGCAAATACATCACGCCGAAGGTGCCCACCAGCGAGATCGGCACGGCCAGGCTGGCGATGACGGTGGCGCGCACGCTGTGCAGGAAGAAGAAGATCACCAGCACCACCAGCAGCACGGCCAGCACCAGCTCGAATTCGACGTGCTTGACGGAGGCACGGATGCCGGTGGTGCGGTCGCTCAGCACGTCGACCTTGAGCGCGCCGGGCAGGCCGGCCTGCAGCTCGGGCAGGCGTTCCTTGATGGCGTCCACGGTGGCGATCACGTTGGCGCCGGGCTGGCGCTGCACGTTGAGGATGATGGCCGGCACCAGCGCGCCGCGCTGGCCGGACCAGGCGCCCAGCTTGACGTTCTCCGCGCTGTCGACCACGCGCGCCACTTCCGACAGGCGCACCGGGGCGCCGTTGCGGTAGGCCACGATCAGGCTTTTGTAGTCCTGCGCCGTGACCAGCTGGTCGTTGGCGTTGATGGTGAAGGAGCGCGTGGGGCCGTCGAAGCTGCCCTTGGCGCTGTTGGCGTTGGCCGCGCTGATGGCGCTGCGCAGGGTGTCCAGGCCCAGGCCGTAGGACGACAGCGCCTGCGTGTCGGCCTGGATGCGCACGGCCGGGCGCTGGCCGCCGCTCAGGCTGACCAGGCCCACGCCGGAGACCTGGCTGATCTTCAGCGCCAGGCGGGTGTTGACGATGTTCTGCACTTCCGTCAGCGGCATGGTGTCGGAGGTGATGGCCAGCGTCAGCACCGGGGCGTCGGCCGGGTTGACCTTGGCGTACACGGGCGGCGCCGGCAGGTCGGTGGGCAGCAGCGAGCCGCCCGCGTTGATGGCGGCCTGCACTTCCTGTTCGGCCACGTCCAAGGTCTGGCCCAGGCCGAACTGCAAGGTGATGATGGACACGCCGGCGGCGCTGGTGGAACTCATGCGCTGCAGGCCGGACATCTGGCCGAACTGGCGCTCCAGCGGGGCGGTGACGGTCTGGCCCATCACTTCCGGGCTGGCGCCGGGGTACAGCGTCTGCACCTGGATGGTGGGGAAGTCGACCTGCGGCAGCGCCGACAGGGGCAGGAATTTGAAGCCGACCAGGCCGGCCAGCACGATGGCCAGCATCAGCAGCGAGGTCGCTACCGGGCGCTGGATAAAGGGGCGCGACGGACTCATGGCGCGGACTTCGGCGCCGGTGCGGCTGCGGTGGTGGCCGATGCGGGCGGCACCGGCGCGACGCCGGCGGCCGACCAGTCGCGGCGGCGGTGTTCGCCCGGCGCCGAGGCTGAGGCGGAGGCCGTCCCCGGGGCGGAGGCCGCAGCAGAGGCAGAGGCAGAAGCAGAAGCAGAAGCCGAAGCCGGGCCGGAGCCGGCAGCGGGGCCGGAGCCTGCGCCTGCGCCGCCGGCGGGACCGGAGGCGCCGCCCTGGCCGCCATGGCCGCCCTGCCCGCCGCCCTGCCCGTCGCGCTTGCCGCGCTTGCCGCCGCCGCCACCACCGCCCGCGCCCGGCTTATCGCCCGGCAGCATGACCTTGGCGCCGTCCTTCAGGCGGTCCGCGCCTTCGGTGATGACCTGTTCGCCCGCTTTCAGGCCGGTGCGGATTTCCACCTTGTCCACCGTGGCCTGGCCGCGCGTGACCGGGCGCGTGCTGACCGTCTTGTCGCCGTTCAGCACATAGACGAAATCGCCCTTGCTGCCGTGGCGCAGCGCCGTGACCGGCACCATGACGGCGTCCTTGATGGTGCGCAGCTCCAGGCGCACGTTGACGAACTGGCTGGGGAACAGCGCGTTGTGGCTGTTGGCGAAGCGCGCCTTGGCCTTGATGGTGCCGGTCTGGGTGTCGACCTGGTTGTCCAGCGCCGAGAAGCGGCCGCTGTCGAGCGTGACGGCGCGGGTGCGGTCGAGCGCAATGGCCGGCAGCGGCGCGCCGGCGTTGACGCCTTCCATCACCAGCGGGCCCTGGTCCTGCGGCACGGAGAATTCCACGTCGATCGGCGAGAGCTGGGTGATGACGGCGATGCCGGCCGCGTCGCCCGAGCCGACCAGGTTGCCCACGTCGACCACGCGCAGGCCGACCCGCCCGCTGATCGGCGCGACCACCTTGGTGTAGCCCAGGTTCAGGCGCGCCGTGCCCTCGTTGGCGCGGTCGGTCATGACCGTGCCTTCCAGCTGCTTGACCTGCGCGGCCTGGGTGTCGACGTCCTGGCGCGCGATGGAGTCCTGCGCCAGCAGGGTGCGGTAGCGTTCCAGCGTCAGCCTGGCGTTGTCCAGCTGGGCCTCGTCGCGCTGGCGCTGGCCGCTGGCCTGCATCAGCGCCAGTTCGAACTGGCGCGGGTCGATCTGCGCCAGCACCTGGCCGGCCTTGACCATCTGGCCTTCCTTGAACAGCACTTTCTGCAGGATGCCGGACACCTGCGGGCGCACCGTGGTGGTGGCCGCCGCCGTGACGGTGCCCAGCGCGTCGAGCACGATGGGCAGGTCGGCCGTTTCGGCCGTGGCCACGCCCACCGTGGTGGACGCGCCGCCGCGCCGTCCGCCGCCACCTCCGCCGCCACCCGGGCCGCCGGGACCGGGAGCGCCCGGAGCCGCGCCGGGGCCGCCGGGACCGCCCTGGCCCGCTGCGGGATGGGTCAGGTGCCAGGCCAGGCCGCCCAGGCCGGCCATGGCGGCCACGGCCAGCACGCCGCCTATCACTTGCGCGCGGCGGCTGCGTTTAGGGGCGCCCGGCGCAGGCGTGCCGGCGGAGTTGGTGGTAGTCGGTGATGCTGGCGATTTCATCGCTGTTGTCCTTGTTTTTTGGTGCGGCGCGCCCAGTACGCGCCATAGATGAAACGACTCTAGCACAATGCCATTTGGGCAAAATGTCGAATTGAAACAAATCGCGCCCCCGCTGCGGCGTTGCAACATGCATGGCGCCAGCATGCGGGCCAGAGCGCCTGCAACGGCAAGACGTTACACGCGCTCACCAGCCGATACAAAGCTGCTACAAAAAAATCACAAAACAGCATCATGGGCGGCGGCCCGGCTCCGTAGAATGGGGCATGAGCGAACATATCCTGATTATCGAGGACGATCCGCGCCTGAGCGAGATGCTGTCCGAATACCTGACCACGGCCAAATTCGAGGTCACCGCCCACACCCGCGCCAAGCCGGCGCTGGCCTGGCTGGCGGCCAACCAGGCCGACGCCGTGATCCTGGACCTGATGCTGCCCGACATGGACGGCCTGGAGGTGTGCCGCCAGCTGCGCGCCGGCTCCAACATCCCCATCGTGATGCTGACCGCGCGCGGCGACGCCATCGACCGCATCATCGGCCTGGAACTGGGCGCGGACGACTACCTGCCCAAGCCCTTCGAGCCGCGCGAGCTGCTGGCGCGCCTGCGCGCGGTGCTGCGCCGGGGCGGCGAGGCGCAGCGCGCGGCCACCGAAGTGCTGCGCTTCGGGCGGCTGGAGATCGAGCCGGGGGCCTACGGCGCGCGGCTGGACGGCCGGCCCTGCGAGCTGACCGCCTGCCAGTTCGACGTGCTGCTGATGCTGGCCCGGAACGCGGGCCGTGTGCTGTCGCGCGAGGCGCTGATGGACGCCACCAGCGGCGGCCAGGCCGAGGCCTTCGACCGCTCCATCGACGTGCACATGTCGCGCATCCGCGCCGCCGTGGAGGACGATCCCAAGCATCCGCGCCGCATCATCACCGTGCGGGGAGCGGGCTATCTGTTCGCCAAGGACCAGGACTGATGCCGCGCCTGTATTTCCGCTTTTACGCCGCACTGCTGGCCAGCCTGGCGCTGCTGACGCTGGCCGTGGTGCTGCTGTGGCAATGGGCAGGCGCGCCGACCGAGCTGTCGGACCGCACGCTGGGCACGCTGCTGCGCAACGCCCTGCCTGCCGCCGAGGCGCCGCCCGAGCAGCAGCAGGCCGCGCTGGAGCGCCTGACGCGCGGCCTGCGCGCCGACATTACCCTGTTCAGCAAGGACTGGCAGCGGCTGGCCTACGTGGGCGAGCCGCTGGAGCGCCCCGACCGCCGCATGCTGCGCCAGCAGCGCATGGAGATGCTGGAGCGCATGCAGGAGCGCAGGCGCGGCGAAGGCAGGCTGCACGGTGACGGTGACGGCGGCAACGGCGGCGGCGAACGCAGCGCCGGCGACGGCGGCCGCAACGGTGCTGGCGCTGGCGGCGACGGCGCTCCCGGCGAGAGCCGCGCGCTGCCGGACGCCGAGCCCTTGCCGCGCGCCGGGCCGCTGGACCGCGCGCGGCGCTGGGCGCGCGGCGACGAGGACCTGGACCGGCCGCTGCGCCTGCGCCGCTTCCAGATGCGGCTGGACGACGGCCGCCATATCATCTCCAACACGCCGCTGCGCCAGATGCCTTCGCGCATGCGCCTGCACACCATCCTGATCGGACTGGCCATCTTTATCGCGATTGCCGCCTACCCGGTGGTGCGGCGCGTCACGCGGCGGCTGGAGCATTTGCAGCGGGGCGTGGAATCGCTGGGGGCGGGCAATCTGTCGGCGCGGGTGGAGGTCAAGGGCAGCGACGAGGTGGCGGCGCTGGCGGCCAGCTTCAACCGATCGGCGGACCAGATCGAAGCGCTGGTGGGCGCGCACAAGACCATGCTGGCCAATGCTTCGCACGAGCTGCGCACGCCGCTGGCGCGCATCCGCCTGGCGCTGGAGCTGAGCAAGGAACAGGTGGACGCCAAGCGCCGCGCGGGCCTGGAGCAGGATATCGCGGAGCTGGACCAGCTGATCGACGAGATCCTGCTGGCCAGCCGCCTGGATGCGGTGGGCGAGCGCACCGAGAACGAGGAACTGGATCTGCTGCCGCTGGCGGCCGAGGAGTGCGCGCGCTACGAGGAGGCGGACCTGGACGGCGAACCGCTGCCGGTGCGCGGCGACGCGCGCCTGCTGCGCCGCATGCTGCGCAACCTGCTGGAGAACGCGCGCCGCCACGGCGTGCCGCCCACCACGGTGAAGCTGCGCCGCAGCAGCGCGGACGGTGTGGACGTGGCGGAGATCGTGGTGCGGGACGCGGGGCCGGGCATACCGAAGGCCGAGTATGACAAGGTGTTCGAGCCCTTTTACCGCAGCAGCAACGCGCGCGACAGCGTGGGCTCGGGCCTGGGCCTGGCGCTGGTGCGCCAGATCGCCCGCCGCCACGGCGGCGACGCGCGCTGCGACCATCTGCACACCGGCCATAGCGCTTTCGTCATCACCTTGCCGCTTCAGAACGGTTCCCAATCGGTATAGAGGAACAACATCTTCCATTGGTAGCCGTCCGGCACGCGTCCGGGATGGCCTTCCCGGCCCATGCGGTCTATCCATTCGCGGATCGCCTGATCGGCCGCTTCCGCCGCGTTGAGCCCGCTGCCGGTGTTGCGCAAAAAATCCAGCAGGCGGTGCAGGGTATCCGTTGGTAGTTGGAGCGACATACAGGACAACATACTGAAATTCCTCCTGAAACGTACTGAATCGTACTGAAAGATACTGAATTCCCAGCCAACTCCAGTTAGACCTCAACAAGAGCAGAAGGTTCAGGCCATTCCAGGGAAGATTTCAGTATATTCCAGTACCGTTCAGGGAATTTCAGTACCAAATCCAGTACGGTGTCCTGCAGGGAGGCGAATCAAACACCCGCCTCCCCGGCGATTGAATCAAGGTGATTCGCAGAGGCAGTGCGTCACTGCCGTAAAGGGTTTGCGCTTGTCGGCCACCTCGGACAGCCAGCTCAAGTCCCGCGCCGCATCTGCGGCCACGCCCATAGGCAAGCCGGTCGGCGCCACGGCCGCCTTGACGTAAGGCGCAAACGCCTGCGCCGCAGCCTGCGCCGCCGAACCGCCGAAGAACTCCACAAAGCGGTCAAACTTCGACACCTCGCGCTCGATATACGTCACGCGGTAATCGCTGCCCAGCTTCGCGCGCTCGGCGGCAATCTTCAGCGCATCGCCATACGTGCCCAGGCGGTCCACCAGGCCGCGCTCCTTGGCCTGCACACCGGTCCACACGCGGCCCTGCGCCACCTCGTTGATCTTCTCCGGCGTGGTCTTGCGCGCCGCAGCCGCCTTGGACGTGAACTCCGAATAAATATGGTTGATGCTGCCCTGGATCACCTGCCCGAAGCGCGGATCCAGCGGACGCAAAGGATTGGCCGCATCCGCCAGCCACGTGGTGGTCACGCCCGCCGTATGGATGCCCAGCTTGTCGATCACCTTGTCGGCGCGCGGCAGCAGCGCAAACACGCCGATCGAACCGGTAATGGTGTTCGGCTCCGCAATCACCTCATCGGACGCCATCGAAATCCAGTAGCCGCCCGAAGCCGCCACGTCGCCCATGGACACCACCACCGGCTTGCCGGCCGCGCGCGTCAGCTCCAGCTCGCGGCGGATCAGCTCCGAACCGAAAGCGCTGCCGCCGGGCGAATTCACGCGCAGCACGATGGCCTTGATGCTGGCGTCCTCGCGCGCCAGGCGGATCAGGTTCGAGGTCGACTGGCCGCCGATGGAACCGGCCGGCGCCATGCCGTCGCTGATTTCACCGACCGCCATCACCACGCCCACCGCATCGCCCATCACCTTGGGATGCACGCGCGCCAGATAATCGCCATAGCTCACCTGGCGGAAGGACTTGCCCTTCTCGTCCTTCTCGCCGCGCTCCATCATCAGCGCGCGGATTTCGTCGCGGGTTTTCAGGCCGTCCACCAGCTTGGTGTTCAGCGTCACCTGGGCCAAATTGCCCTTGGCCGCCTCCACCAGCGCCGGCAGCTCATTGATGCTCTTCATGATGTGGCCCTGCGGCAGCTTGCGCGCCTGTTCCACTTCATTCGTGTAGCTGGCCCACAGCGCGTTGGTCAGATAAGCCTCGGCCTCGGTGGCCGCCTCGGACGGGCCGTTGGCGATATACGGCTCGGCAAAGCTCTTGTAGGTGCCCACTTTCAGCAGATTGACGGTCACGCCCAGCTTGTCGAGCGCGTCGCGGTAGTAGTTGCGGTGGCGGCCGAAGCCCTCCAGCAGCACCGCGCCCATGGGATGGACGTAGACCTCGTTGGCGTGCGCCGCCACCAGGTACTGGCGCTGGCTGTAGCTCGAACCCCAGGCCACCACCTTCTTGCCGCTGGCCTTGAAGCGCTCGATGGCGCCGGCCACTTCGCGCAGGCTGGCCTGGCCGCCGCCTTCCAGCTCGTCCAGCAGCAGCACGGCGCCGGCGATCTGCGGGTCCCTGGCGGCCGTGTCGAGCACATTGCGCACGTCGCGCAGCTGCACCGTGCGGCGCACTTCGCCGCCCAGCAGGTTGGCTTTGACCGCCTCGCGCACGCCGGCGGCGCCCTGCTCCACCAGCTCGCCCTTCAGGTCCAGCACCAGCATGGTCTTGCCGCCCAGCGGCTTGGGACCGCCGCTGAAGATGGCGATGGCCAGCAGGATCAGCACGATCAGGAACAGCACATTCAGTACGGCGCGGCGGCCGAAGTCCAGCGCGCGCCAGGCGTAGCCCAGCCCGCTGCCGATGCGGGAAACAATAGATCGTGACATGGATGCTCCTTCAATAATTTAAATCTGACAACACTGTAAGCGAATCAGCCAGTCTTGCCTAGTGCGCGCGCGGGCGCCGAAATCAGGAACAGCCCCGCCATCACCAGCAGGCCGTTAATGATAAGCAGTTCCAGCCCCAGCTTGTAGCTGCCGAACAGCAAGGCTTGATTGCGGTCAATCAGCCAGCACAGCAGCGGGCCGGCCAGCACCGCCAGCGGCACCCAGCGGTCGCGCACCGTGCGCCGGGTCAGGATGCCGAAGGCGAACAGGCCCAGCAGCGGGCCGTAGGTGTAGCCGGCCAGCTTCAGGATCACGCCTATCATGCTGGCGCTGTCTATCCACTTGAACACCATCACCAGCGCCAGGAACAGCGCGCAGAAGCCCAGGTGGACCCGGTGGCGCAGGCGGGTGCGGGCGCGCTCGTCCAGGCCGGGGCGGCGCTGCAGGCCCAGGATGTCGATGCAGAAGGACGAGGTCAGCGCCGTGATGGCGCCGTCCGCGCTGGGGAACAGCGCCGACACCAGCGCGATGAAGAAGATTAGCTGGATGGCGGCCGGCATATGGCCCATCACCACCGCCGGGAACAGCTTGTCGCCGGCCGCCGCCACACCGGCCAGCGGCGCGTACAGGTGCAGCAGGCCGCCCAGGAACAGGAACAGCGCCAGCACGCCGACCAGGATCACCGTCAGCGCCACCATATTCTTCTGCGAATTGCCCACCGTGCTGACCGAGATGTTCTTCTGCATCATCTCCTGGTCCATGCCGGTCATGGCGATGGTGATGGCCATGCCGGCCAGCACCTGCTTCCAGAAATAGGCCGGGCTGTCCACGTCCAGCGTCAGCACGCGCGCCAGGCCGGCCGTCTCCATGCGCGCCAGGCTGTCGAGCAGGCCCAGGTCCATGCGGTGCAGCAGCCAGCCGGTGCAGACCACCAGGCCCAGCAGCATGCCGGTGGTCTGCAGGGTGTCGGTCCAGACGATGGTCTTGACGCCGCCCTCGTAGGTGTAGAGCAGTATCATCAGCAGTATCACCAGGTTGGTGGCCCAGAACGGCACGCCCAGGCTGTCGAGGATGGTGGCCTGCAGGATGTTGACCACCAGGTAGAGCCGCGCGGTCGCGCCCAGCGTGCGCGACAGGATGAAGAAGGCGGCCCCGCTCTGGTAGGCGCGCCGGCCCAGTCTCACGTCCAGGTAGTGGTAGATCGAGGTCACTTTGAGGCGGTAGTACAGCGGCAGCAGCACATAGGCCACGGCCAGGTAGCCCAGCACGTAGCCGAGCACGATCTGCAGGTAGCCGAAGCCGTCGCGCCCCACCGCGCCCGGCACGCTGATGAAGGTGACCCCGCTCAGCGTGGTGCCCACCATGCCGAAGGCCACCAGCATCCAGTTGCTGTTCTTGTTGCCGATAAAGAAACTGTCGTTATTGGCGTTGCGCGAGGTCAGCCAGGCCACCCCCAGCAGCAGGGCGAAATAGGCGAGAACGACACTGAACAGGGCAGCTGGCGACATGGGACTCCGATGAGGAAATATTTCGCCAGCAATATACACCCGATCCGGCGCGCGCTGGTCTAGAATCCCTTTGCCCTTCCATCACCCAGAGTTATCGCATGTACTCATCAGTAACGATCGCCTACGCGCGCGCCCAGGAAGCCCTGGTGCGGCCGCTGGAATACCGCGTCCACCAGCAGCAGGACAGCCGCAGCGACGGCCGCGAGGACGCCATGCGCGACTACGCGCGGGTGCTGTACGCGGCCTCCTTCCGCCGCCTGCAGGGCAAGATGCAGCTGCTCGGCGTGGACGCCAACCAGTCCAACCGCAACCGCCTCACGCACAGCCTGGAGGTGGCGCAGATCGCGCGCTCCATCGCCGCCGACATGGGGCTGGAGCGCTGCGTGGTGTCCGAGACCTGCGCGCTGGCGCACGACATCGGCAACCCGCCGTTCGGCCACTACGGCGAGAAGATCCTCAACAGCCTGTGCGCCGAACACGGCGGCTTCGAGGGCAACGCGCAGGCCTTCCGCATCCTGCGCACGCTGGAAAAGCGCCACTACGGCTACGCCGGCCTGAACCTGACGGTGCGCACCCTGTTCGGCATCACCAAGTATTTCCACACGCGCAGCGAGAACCCGCGCAAATTCCTGTACGACGAGGACCACGCCTTCCTCACCGCCGAACTGGCGCGGCACGGCATCACGGCGCGCAAGAGCATCGACGCGCAGATCATGGATTTGTCCGACGAGATCGCGTACGCGGCGCACGACGTGGAGGACGCGCTCAGCTTCGGCATCATCACCGTGGGCGAGATCGCGCACGAGTTCAAGATCAGCGCCGACTACGCCGGCGCCTACCCGCTGTTCTCGGCCATCGCCGAGCGCGCGCACAACGAGGCGCTCAAGTGCGAGCAGCAGGCCTCGTCCGAGGAATATTCCATCGTGCTGCGCAAGGAGCTGACCTCGGAAATCGTGCATACGCTGTGCCGCGACCTGGCCGTGGTGGACGGCCAGCTGGGCTACCGCTCGGCCGAGCTGCTGGCCAAGGGCCTGAAAAGCCTGCTGTGGAAGGCGATCCTGCGCAAGAAGGACGTGCAGCTGTACGAAAAGCGCGGCGAGAAGATCATCCGCGGCCTGTTCGAGGTGCTGACGGACCAGCAGTACAACAAGGACAACATCCTGCTGCCGCCGGAGCTGCGCTGCCTGAAGGACAGCCGCGAGCGCCTTGTGATCGACTACATCGCCGGCATGATGGACTCCTACGCGGCGCAGGAATACGAACGCTATTTCGGCCCGGGCAGCCTGGAGCGCATCTACCCGGGCCAGCCGCGCTAGGGCCACCGCGCCTGATGCCCCTAATGCGCCGCCACGCGCACCGTGCGCGGCGCGGCGCCGTCCAGCGCCGCCGCGCGCGGGTGCAGGCGGTCCAGGCGGCCGCTCAGCGCGGTCAGGCCCAGCGCGCCCAGCACCACCAGCGCGCCTATCCAGCCCGTGTGCACCAGGCCCAGGCGCTCGACGATCAGGCCGCCGCCCCAGGCGCCGCCGGCGATGCCCAGGTTGAAGGCGGCGATGTTCAGGCCCGAGGCCACGTCCACCGCGCCCGGCGTGTAGTGCTCCGCCTGCTGCACCACGTACACCTGCAGGCCCGCCACGTTGCCGAAGGCCACCGCGCCCCACAGCAGCACGGTCGCCACCACCAGCCACGGATGCGGCGCGGTGAAGGTCAGCGCCAGCAGCACCGCCGCCAGGCCGGCAAAGATGATCTTCAGCGCGCCCACCGGGCCGCGCCGGTCGGCCAGCTTGCCGCCCCAGATATTGCCCACCGCCACCGACACGCCGTACACCAGCATCACCAGGCCCACCGCGTTCTCGCCGAAGCCGGCCACGCCCTGCAGTATCGGCGCCAGATAGGTGAAGGCGATAAAGGAACCGCCGTAGCCGACCGCCGTCATGGCGTACACCAGCAGCAGGCGCGGCTGGCCCAGCACCTTGACCTGCTGCAGCAGCGAGGCCGGCGCGCTGTGCGCGATCGCCTTGGGCACATACAGCAGGCTGCCGATGAAGGCGAGCACGCCCAGCGCCGACACGGCCAGGAAGGTGGCGCGCCAGCCGAAGTGCTGGCCGATGAAGGTGCCCAGCGGCACGCCCGTCACCAGCGCCACGGTCAGGCCGGTAAACATGATGGCGATGGCCGACGCCGCCTTCTCGCGCGGCACCAGCGAGGTCGCGATGGTCGAACCGATCGAGAAGAACACGCCGTGCGCCAGGCCGGTCAGCACGCGCGCCGCCACCAGCGATTCATAGCCCGGCGCCAGCCAGGCCATCAGGTTGCCGGCGGTAAACAGCACCATCAGCGACAGCAGCAGGGTCTTGCGCGGCAGCTTGCCGGTCAGCGCGGTCAGCGCCGGCGCGCCGACGGCCACGCCCAGCGCGTACAGGCTCACCAGCAGCCCGGCCGACGGCAGGTTCACGCCCAGGTCGGCGGCGATGGTCGGCAGCAGGCCGACAATGACAAACTCGGTGGTCCCGATGGCGAACGCGCTGATGGTCAGCGCCAGCAAGGCAATAGGCATGGCATAACTCCTGTAAAGTAGATGCCATGCAGTATCGGGGCATTCATTATTCCGAAAAAGATGCCGCCGAGCAGAATATATTTGAACTGAAATCAACAATGAACCTGGATTCCGACGCCCTGGCGCAGCTGCTGCGCTATGAAATGCCCTACGGCAAATACAAAGGCCGCGTGCTGGCCGACCTGCCGGGCCACTACCTGGGCTGGTTCGCGCGCGCAGGTTTTCCCGGCGGCCAGCTGGGCGCCCTGCTGGCCCTGATGTACGAGCTCGACCACAACAACCTGCGCAGCCTGCTCGACCCTTTGCGCCCCCCTGCGCCGCGCCCCTATCCGAGAAAGCCCCAATGAGCCGCCACCGCCATGTGCAACTGATGGCCAGCTATAACAGCTGGATGAACAAGAAGCTGTACGAGGCGGCCGGCGCGCTGCCGGCGGCCGAGCTGGTGCGCGACCGGGGCGCGTTTTTCGGTTCGGTGCAGGGCACGCTGAACCACCTGCTGGTGGCCGACACGGTGTGGCTCAAGCGCTTCGCCGCCGAGTCCGCCTTGGCGCCGCCGCAGTCGCCGGCCGCCTTCGCCGCGCTGGCGCCGCTGCGCGCGCTGGCCATGCCGGCCAGCCTGGACGCGCCGCAGTTCGACGCGCTGGCGCCCATGGCCGCCCAGCGCGCCTGGCTGGACGGCGTGATCACCGCGTGGACCGGCGCGCTGACCGAGGCCGACCTTGGCGCCGCGCTGCACTACGCGCGCATGAACGGCGAGCAGTACGCCAAGCCGCTGTTCGACGTGCTGCTGCACTTCTTCAACCACCAGACCCACCACCGGGGCCAGGCCAGCACCCTGCTCTCCCAGGCCGGCGTGGACGTGGGCGTGACCGACCTGCTGGCGCTGATCCCGAATCTCGACCCCTAGGGCGCGGGGGCCGGGGCCGGCGCGACCCGGCTCAGCACCTCATACGCCGCGCCGACCCGCTCGCTGCCCGGCAGGCCCCGGTTGGACAGCATCACGATGCCCACCTTGCGCGCCGGATTGAACAGCGCATAAGCCGCAAAGCCGCCAGTGGCGCCAGTCTTGTGCAGCCACGCGTCCGCCTGCGGCGGCAACGGCGGCGCGATGGCGCTGACCGGGTTGGCCTGCCACACCGTCTTCTCCGCCGTGCTGAGCAGCAGCTGATCCAGCCCGGCCCGGCCGGGATACTGCTCCCAGATCAGGTCCTGCGTCATGGCGCCCAGCGTGAAGTAGCCCGCATGCGTATCCGCCACCGCGCGCGCCAGCGTGGCCTCCAGCGGCAGCAGGCCCATGTTGGCGTCCACAAAACGTATCATGTCGCGCGTGTTGCTCTTCACGCCGTAGGCCTCCTCGGCCAGCACGTCGGGATTCACGCGCACCGGCGCGCCCTTGCTGTTGTAGCCCTGCGCATACTGCGCCATCTGCGCGGCCGGCACCCGGATATAGCTGTGCTCCATGCCCAGCGCCGGGAACAGCGTCCGCTCCACCGCGTCCGCATACGGCACGCCCAGGCTGCGGGCGGCGGCGATGGACAGCAGGCCTATGCCCAGGTTGGAATAGGTGCGGTGCGTGCCCGGCGCGTGGCTGGGCTGCCAGTTCTTGTAGTAGTCCATCAGCTGCTCGTAGCTCTTGATCTCCGCCGGCACCTGCATCGGGAAGTCGCCCACCGTGTGCGTGCCCAGATGGATCAGGCTGACGCGGTCGAACACGCTGCCGCGCAGGGATGGCACGTGGCGGCTGACCGGGTCCGTCATGGCCAGCTTGCCCTGCGCCTGCGCGTAGGTCGCCAGCGTGGCCGTGAAGGGCTTGCTCAGCGAGCCGAGCTCGAACAGCGTGCTCTCGCTGACCGCCTGCCCGCTCTCTTTGGACGCCACGCCGTAGTTGTAGAAGTAATGTTTGCCGTTCACGCTGAGCGCCACGGCCATGCCGGGAATCGCATTCTTCTCCAGCAGCGGCTTAATCGCCTGGTCCACCTCGATGGCGTTGACCAGCGCGGGAAAGTCCGCGATAAAACCGTCGCGCGCCAGCGGGCCGCTGGACGCCTCCTGCGGCATGCTCTGGTCCCTCTGTATCAGCCGCGCGAACAGGTACTTGCGCTCGCCCTTGGCCGCCCAGCCCACATACCAGCCGTAGCCCGCACCGGCGCCGGTCTTGCCGTGGATGCGCCAGCCCTCCGGCGACTGGCCAAAGCGCATCAGCCGCTCCGTCATCTCGTAAGCGTGCGCGCTCACGCCGAGCTGGCGGTTCACCACCTTGCCCAGGAAGGACAGCTGGCCCAGCGGCGAAATGCGCAGCGAGGACTCCAGCCAGGACGCGGTCAGCCCGTCATGCGCGGCGTCGCCCGACACGTCCGCGTTGCCGTACTCGAAGCGCCGCGTGTAGGCGGCGAACTGCACCCTGCCCAGCGCCAGCGTGACCTGCTGCGAATACCACACCACCGACTCGCTCATCCACTTGGCCGGATCGGACGCGCTGCGCCAGCTGGGCCTCCAGTCCACATAGCCCGGGCGGAAAGGCAGCTCGGGCGTGTGCTCGTCCTTCAGGAAGCCGGCGTCATAGCCCATCAGGCTGATCGGGATCTTGAAGGTGGACGCGGGGGTGACTTGGCGCTGGCAGTCGCCGCGCTGCATCCGCACCTTGCCGGTGGCGGCGTCGGCAATGGCGGTGCAGACTTCGGCGCCGTGGGCGGCGGGCGCGGCGGCCATGCCGGCCAGCGCGGCCAGACTGCCCAGCGCCGCCCTGGCGATCATGCGGAATTCCATACTTCTCCTCTCAAAGCCGCAAAATGCGACAAACATGACCATCATGCGACATTGGTCACATACGTGTCAAACATTTTATTTTTGGTGACATTGGTCGCAATCCCTTGCACAATAGCGCCATGGCCATCCCCTCTATCTCCGAACTGTCCGTGCTCAAGGCGCTGTGGAAGCAGCAGCCGCTGAGCGCGCGTGAAATCCATGACCAGGTTGAACCCGAACTGGGCTGGTCCTTTTCCTCCACCCGCAAGACGCTGGAACGCATGCTGGACAAAGGCTCCGTGAGCCAGCACACGCGGCACGGCGTGCAGGTGTACCAGGCGGCGCTGGAAAAGGTCGGCACCCTGGCCGCCTTCGCGCACGACTTCGGCAAGCGCGTGATGGAAATGGACACCCCGCTGCCGGTCAATATGTTCACCGGCAGCAAGCTGGTCGACCAGGCCGAGCTGGCCCAGCTGGAGCAGCTGCTGAACGACTGGCCGGAGGAGCCGGATGGACTGGATGGGCAGGACCCGGCATGAATGGCGCCGCACCGCTGGACGAATGGCTGCTGCGCTTCCTGCTGGCCAGCGTCGGCTGCCTGGCCGCCGGCCTGGGCGTGTGGGCGTTGACGGCGCTGTGCCGCCGCCTGCCAGGCGTGGCGCTGCAGCGCTCGACCTGGCTGCTGGGCCAGGCCACCGTGGTGGCGGCCTTCCTCGTGATCCTGCTGCCGCACAGCGAGCGCCTGCGCCTGGTGCCGCCCATAGACCTGCCCGAAGCCGCGCAAAGCCGCCCCGCCGCGCAAGGCGGCCCGGCCGCGCCGCAGTCCAGCGCCAGCTCAACCGATGCCGCCGCCGCCCGGCACCAGCCCGCCTCCTGGCTCACGCGCGCCGCGCAAGCCTGGCTGCTGGCCTACCTGCTGGGCCTGGGCTACAGCGTCGTGCAGCTGCTGCAGGCGCGCCGCATGCTGAACGGCCTGGCCGCCACCGGCAGCCGCCTGCAGCCCGCGGACCTGGGCGCGCGCGCCCCCGCCGTCATCGAAGTGGACGCCCCGATTTCCCCCATGCTGTTCGGCCTGCTCAAGCCGCGCCTGCTGCTGCCGCGCCACCTGCGCAGCTTCGACCCGGCCCAGCAGCAGCTCATCGTCGAGCACGAGCTGACGCACTGGCGCCGCCGCGACCTGCAATGGATGGGCGTCGGCATCCTGCTGCAAACCCTGCTCTGGTTCAATCCCTTCATGCGCCTGCTGCGCGGCAGCCTGTCTTGGGCGCAGGAGCTGGGCTGCGACCGCGACGTGCTGCGCGGCCGTCCGCCGGCCCAGCGCAAAGCCTACGCGGCGGCCCTGGTGGCCCAGCTGCGCCTGCAGCACGGCACGCCCAAGACCGCGCTGGCCTTCGGCGGCGTGTGCGCCAGCACCCTGGCCTCGCGCATCGCGCTGATACGCGAACCGGGCCGCGCGCTGGGCCGCCGCGCGCGCGGCGCCCGCCTGCTGGCGCTGGCCGGCCTGGCCTGCGTGTTCACCGCCAGCCTCGCCTTCCAGCCCGCGCTGGCCTGGCGCATCGGCCCCGCCGCATCGCAATCGCCCTTCGTCTGCACGCTGCTGGTGGACGCGGCCAGCGGCAAGGAACTGGCGCGCGAAGGCCATTGCGACGAGCGCGTCACGCCCGCCTCCACCTTCAACATCCCGGTCGCGCTGATGGGCTACGACAGCGGCATCCTGCGCAGCGCACACGCGCCGGTGCTGCCGTTCAAGAGCGGCTACCCGGCCTACATCCCGTCCTGGCGCGCCGATACCGATCCCGGCAGCTGGCTGCAGAACTCGGTGCTCTGGTACGCCCAGCAAGTGACGGCGCGGCTGGGCGCGGCGCGCTTCCAGGACTATGTGGCGCGCTTCGGCTACGGCAACCAGGACCTGTCCGGCGATCCCGGCAAGGACAACGGCCTGGCACAATCGTGGGTCGGCTCCAGCTTGCGCATTTCGCCGCTGGAACAAGTGACCTTCCTGCGCCAGGTGGCAAACCGCACGCTGCCGGTGTCCGAACAGGCTTATCAGCTGACCGAGAGCATCATGCCGCGCCAGGTGCTGGAGAATGGATGGGAAGTATTCGGCAAGACCGGCACCGCCTCGGCGCTGCTGCCCGGCGGCGCCGACGACCCGGCCCGCCAGTACGGCTGGTATGTCGGCTGGGCGAAAAAAGACGGACGCAAGGTGGTGTTCGCCCGTTTGGCGATGGATGCGAAACAGCAGGAAGCCATGGGCGGCGCGCGCTCCCGCGAAGCCATGCTGCGCGAGCTGCCTGCGCGGCTGGACGCGCTATAGCGTCCGCACCACCAGTTCCTTGTAGCCCGAGGCCGGATCGGTCTCGCGGCTGAAAGCGTGGCCGGGCAGCAGCGCCAGCAGCACTTCGGCCGTGGTGCGCACCACGCAGCCCGGCGCCACATGGCCGCCGAACACGCGCCCCTGCGCATCCGACACGGACATATGCAGATGCGCGCCATCCGGCGCCACCGAGCCGGCCAAGGTCAGGATTTCCAGATCGCCGCGCAGTTCGCTCGCCGACGGCATGCCCGCATACCGCAGCTGCGCCACGCCCAGGCTGCCGATGCCCTGCACCACGAAAGCCGCCTGCGCGCCCAGTTCGGCGGCGGCGGCCTCTATGGCCGCGCGCAGATCCGCGCCCGGCCCCAGCCTGAGCGGATGCGCTAGCAAGCTCATACCAGCTTGGGCGCCACCAGCGCGGTGAACTCGCCGCTGTCGACCAGCTTCTTCAAGTCCTGGAAGCCGCCCACCAGGGTGCCGTTGATGAACACCATCGGCAGCGTGGGCCAGCCGCTCCACATCTTCAGCGCGGTGCGGCGGCGCCACTGGCTCAGGTAGCTGCCGTACTCCAGGTAGACGTAAGGCGCGCCCTGCGCGTCGAGCAGCGCGCGCGCCTTGCGCGGGAAGGGATTCATCGCCATGCCGACCACCACCACCTTGTTGGCGGCAACGGCGGCCTGCACCTCCTGCACGATGTCGGCGTGCAGGCCGTCGATCTTGCTGCGGATGGCGGGATGGATGCGGGATGCTTCTAATACGGGACGGCTCATGGCGCCTCCAGGGACATTGCGGATGACGCAATGTATCCGGCATCGCGCGCCTTGACAAGCGCGCGGTCCAACTCGGGTCCAGTTCAGTGCGCGGCCACCGCGCCGGCCGGTGCGCCGATATTGCGCCGCGCCAGCCAGGCCAGCGGCACCAGCGCCGCCAGCGAGATCGCCACGCCGGCCCACGGCGTTGCACCCATCAGGCTCCGCGCCACCATCAGGCCGCCCAGCGAGGAGCCAAACGAGATGCCGAAGTTGAAGGCCGAGATGTTCAGGCCGGACGCAAAGTCCACCGCCTTCGGCGTGTAGTGCTCGGCCGTGGCCAGCATGCCGGCCTGCAGGCCGGGCGACAGGCCGAAGGAGAACAGGCCCCACAGGAACAGCAGCGGCACCAGCGCCCAGGGCGTATGCAGCGACAGCGCCAGCCCGGCGTGCGTGACGGCCAGCAGCACCAGCATCATGCGCAGCGAACGCTGCCAGCCCAGATGGCTGCTCAGGTAGCCGCCCGCCAGGTTGCCGGCAAAGGTGGCCGCGCCGAACACGATCAGCAGCGCGCTGGCGGTGGTGGCCGAGAAGCCCGCGATTTCGGTCAGGATGGGCGTGACATAGGTGAAGGCGGCGAAGATGCTGCCGAAGCCCAGCGTGGTCACCGCCATCATGGTGAGGATATGGCGGTCGCCCAGCGCGGCCAGCTGCGTCGAGGCCTTGCCGCTGCTCGCTTGCGCCATGCCGGACGGCAGCCAGCGCAGCATGGCCAGCAGGCCCGCCAGCGCCATTGCCGCCACCGCGAAGAAGGGCAAGCGCCAGCCCATCAGATTGCCCAGGAAGCTGCCCAGCGGCACGCCCAGCACCATGGCCAGCGTCAGGCCGCCGAACATGACCGAGATCGCCTTGCCCGCCTGCCCCTTGGGCGCCAGCGAGGCCGCCACCGTGGCGCCGATGCCGAAGAAGGCGCCGTGCGCCACCGCCGTGATCACGCGCCCGGCCAGCAGCACGCCGTAGCTGGTGGAAAACGCCGCCAGCAGGTTACCGAGCAAGAACACCGCCATCAGCCCCGCCAGCACCTGCTTGCGCGGCAGGCGGGACAAGCCCAGCACCGCCAGCGGCGTGCCGAGCGCCAGCGCCAGCGCATACAGGCTCACCAGCGCGCCGGCCGCCTCCAGCGACACCTTCAAGTCCGCCGAAATGGCCGGCAGCACGCCCACCACGATGAATTCCGTCACGCCGATGGCAAACGCGCCCACCGACAGCGACAGCACGCCCGGGTGCATCTTTTCCTGGTTATTCATGGAGTACTCCATTAGTGAATTGATTGCCTCCATTCTAGAACCCGGCACACTAATGATATAGACTCTCAAATAGCCAAACTCTTATGAAATGGATTCACACATGGCCCGGCAGGAGATCAACCGCGCGGCGGAAATGGCGGTATTTGTGGACGTGGTGGACGCGGGCGGCTTCAGCGCCGCCGCCCAGCGCCTGAAGATGACGCCGTCGGCCGTCAGCAAGCTGATAGCGCGGCTGGAGGCGCGCCTGGGCACGCGGCTGCTGCACCGCTCCACGCGCCAGGTGCGCGCCACGCCCGAAGGCGCGGCCTTCTACAGCCAGTGCGTGCGCATCCTGGAGGACATGGACAGCGCCGAACGCGAAGCCTCCACCACCGGCGTGCCGCGCGGCCGGCTGCGCATCAACTGCTTCGTGCCTTTCTTCATGCTCTACCTGCTGCCCATCCTGCCCGAATTCCTGCAGCGCTACCCCGACATCACGGTCGACATCGCGAGCACCGACATGGTGGTGGACCTGCTGGAAGACCGCACCGACATCGCCATCCGCGCCGGCACGCTGAAAGACTCGAACCTGGTGGCGCGCAAGCTGGGCGAAGGCCGCATGGTGGTGCTGGGCTCGCCCGAATATCTGGCCCGGCACGGCACGCCGCAGGTCCCGGACGACCTGGCGCAGCACAACCTGCTCGGCTTCAACTTCCGCCGCCAGGTGCCGCTCTGGCCCTTCCTCGACGGCAAAGGCGGCATCCTGCAGCTGCGCCCGGAAGGCAATGCGCTGCTGGGGGATGGCGAAAGCATGCGCCACCTGGCGCTGGCCGGCGTGGGCCTGGTGCGGCTGTCGCGCATGCACACCAAGCACGACATCGCAGCCGGGCGGCTGGTGCCGGTGCTGGAAGACTACAACCCGGCCGACCTGGAAGCGGTGCACGCCGTCTTCCTCGGCCCCGGCAAGCAGCTCCCGCCGCGCGTGCGCGTGATGCTGGACTACCTGATCGAGAAAATCCGGCTGGACTGACGTTCAGCGCAGCCCGAACGCCAACCGCTTGCCCTCGCGCAGCATGCGCTCGAAATCGTCCGCCGGCACCGGCTGGCTGAACAGATAGCCCTGCAGCTGGTCGCAGCCCAGTTCGCGCAGGAAGCTCATCTGCTCAGCCGTCTCCACGCCCTCCGCCACGATCTCCTGGCGCAGCTGCTGCGCCATGGTGACGATGGCGCGCGCGATGGCGCAATCGTTCTCCTCGTAAGGCAGGCCGATCACGAAGGACCGGTCTATCTTCAGCGTGCTGATGGGGAACTTCTTCAAATAAGCCAGGCTGGAATAGCCGGTGCCGAAATCGTCCAGCGCCAGCGCCAGCCCCATCGCCACCAGCTCGTTCATGATCGCCACCACATTCTCGGTCCCGCGCACCAGCAGGCTTTCGGTAATCTCCAGCATGATCTGCTCGGGATGCACCTGGTGGCGCTGCAGCACGTCGGCCATGCGCGCGGGCAGCTCGCGGTCGAACTGGCGCGCCGACAAGTTGACCGCAATCGGCGGCATGATCAGGTTGGCGTCCTTCCACGCGCGCACCTGGCGGCAGGCCTCCTCCAGCACCCAGTTGCCCAGCTCCAGTATCAGCCCGGTCTCCTCGGCCACCGGGATGAACACGCCGGGCGACACCAGGCCGCGCACCGGATGGCGCCAGCGCAGCAGCGCCTCGGCGCCCACGATGCGGCCGCTGCGCAAACTCACCTTGGGCTGGTAATACAGCTGCAATTCGTCGTGCTGCAAAGCCTGGCGCAGCTCGCTTTCGATGCGCAGATGCTCCTTGGCGCGCTGGTTCATCTCCTCGCTGTAGAACAGGAAGGCCGATTCGGCCTGCACCGCCTTCGAGGTGGCCACGTCGGCGTGGCGTATCAGCGCGCCGGTCTCCAGCCCGTCCTCCGGGTAGACGGAAATGCCTATGCTGCAGCCCACCTGCAGGCTGTGGGCGGCCAGCTGGATGGGCGCGGCCAGCGTCGACGCGAGCTTCTGCGCCACGATGGCTGCGTGCTCGCGCTTTTCTATATGCAGCAGCGCCACGCCGAAGCGGTTGCCGTCCAGCCGCGCCAGGATGTCGGCGTCGCGCAGCGCGGTGCGGAACAGCTTGCCGATCGCGCTCAGCAGTTCATTGCCCACGTCGTGGCCCAGCGTGTCGCTGATCGAGCCCAGGCGGCTGATCTCCACCACCAGCAAGGCGCCGTGCTCGTGGTTGCGGCGCGCCTCGGTCAGCGCCTGCGTCATCAGCTGGGTCAGCAGGCACTGGTTGGGCAGGCCGGTCAGCGTGTCGTAGTTGGCCATGCGCTGCATGCGCGCCTCGGCGTCCTTGTGCACGCTGATGTCGGAAAACAGCGAGAAGGTGTGGCTGACCCTGCCCTCGCCGTCGCGCACCGCGCTGATGGTGACCGACTGCGGGAACAGCTCGCCGTTCTTGCGCCGGCCCACGATCTCGCCGCGCCACGGCCCCTCGCCGTTCATGGCGGCGCGCACCTTGGCGCGGAACTCCGCGTCGTGCACGCCCGAGCGCAGCAGGTCCGGCGTCTTGCCCAGCGATTCTCCCGGCGTGTAGCCGGTGATGCGGGTGAAGGCGCTGTTGATGGAGACGATGCGCTCCTTGGCGTCCGTGATCAGCACGCCCTGGTCGCTGTCTTCGATAATGCGGGCGTGCAGGCTGATCTTGTCGTGGTCCGACAGCGGCTCGCTCACGTGCGCCATGCGCACCCGCATGCCCTGCGGCTCGCCCAGCTCGTCCTGCAGCAGCGCCAACGCCAGCTGCACCCAGATCACCTCGCCGGACTTGCGGCGCCGCCGCACTTCGGCCATGCCGCCGTCCTGCTCGTGCAGCAGCTCGGCCAGCGCGCCGTCGTCGTCCTCGGTGTACAGGAACAGGATGTTCTGGCCCAGCGCCTCCTCGGCCGGATAACCGAACAGGCGCTCGGCGCCCGCGTTCCAGGCGGTGATGTAGCCGGCCAGGTCCAGCTCCAGCATGGCGCCGCTGTCGGTGCCGCCATCGTCCCTACTGTCCGCGCCGCGCTGCGCGGCGCGCGCGGCGGTCAGCTCGGCCAGCGCCGTGTCGAGTTCGGCCAGCGTGGCGGCCAGGGCGTCGCCCTGTTGCGTCCGGGCGGCCTGGCTCAGGGCCAGGCAGCGCGCGATCGCCGCGTCAAGCATGGCCACCGCCGGCCCGGTCCGTGGCCACCGTCAGCATCCACAAATGGGCGTCGGCCACTACGCGGTTGAACTCGGCGGCCTCCAGCTGCACCGCCTCCAGCCGGCCCGCCACGGCGGCGAAGTCGCCCCGTTCGGCCGCCTCCAGCAGCGCCAGCAATTCACCCAGCTCGCCCAGTTCGCCCGGCTTGCCCAGCAGCGCCTGCTGCGCCGCCTCGCTGATGGTGAGCGGCTCCAGCACCTCGGCCAGCGGCATGCCGAACAGCACGCCCAGCAGCGAAAACATGCCGACCATAAAAGCCTGCTCCTGCTGCGGCTTGCCCAGGCCGGTGCTGCGCGCCAGCAGTTCCAGCGCATGCGCGCGCACCGCCACCCGCGCCAGCAGCATGGGCGAACGGATGTCGCCTTCGCGCGCCGAGAACAGCATCAGGTTGAGCCAGCGGCGCAGTTGCTGGCGCCCCAGTATCAGGATCGCCTGCGCAAAGCTGCTCACGCGGCGGCTGCTGCCCATGCCCAGCGAATTGACCAGCTTGAGCAAATGGTAGGACAGCGTGGGATCGCGCCGCAGCAGCGCTTCGATTTCATGGGTGTCGGCGTCGTTGCTGACCAGCTGCACCAGCTGCAGCGCCAGCGCGCGCGAGGCCGCTTGCGCGCCCACCGCCTTGGCCGGCGGCGCCAGCGGCCAGTTGCCTTCGATTAGCACCACCCCGGCCGGCAGGGTGGCCTTGTCGAACACCGTGTCGGCCCGCACCATCTGGCCCGGCAGGGCCAGCCAGCCGGCCTCCAGCCAGGCCTGCGCCTGCTCCAGCCCGGCCCGCACAAAACAGGGGAACTGGCCCGCCAGCGCGCGCATCTGCTCGTCCGGCAGCGCGGCGGCGCCGCCGTCCAGCACCAGCCCGGCCGGCTTGCCGTTGCGGTCGGCCAGGAGCTGCAGAAAAACAGGTGGAGTGTCGGTAATTACGGTCATGTTGTGGTTCCGGGTAGAGCGCGAGGCTGGGCCTTTAATGATTCCATCATGTTACTCCGAAAGCATTGGCACTGGTCAACAAAGCTGCCGCTTGGGCACAACAGACGGCTGCACATTCAGCTCGACAAAAACCGGCACAAATGGGCGAACACGCCCGGCTCGCGCATGCGTTTGATCCACCAGCTCAGCGCCGCGCCCTCCTCGCCCGTGCGCCAGGCCAGGTAGAAGGTCTCGTCCGGCTTGGGCTCCTCCACCTCCTTCTCCACCAGGCGCCCGGCGGCGATGGCCGCGCGCGCGCACTGCTCGGGCAGGAAGCCGAAGCCCAGTCCGGCCTCCTGGTACTGGAACTTGGCGTGCATGGTGGGCACGGTCAGCGTGTCCTGCCCCAGCAGCAGGCCCACGGTGCGCGGCGCCATCTGGCGCGCGGAATCGGCCATGACGATGGCGCGGTGGTGCTGCAGCTCGTTGCGGCCCAGCTTGCCCGTGGCCGTGGCCAGCGGATGGCTGGGCGCCACCGCGAACACGAATTTGACCGTGCCCATGGGGTGCGACACATAGCCGCCGCCGGCCGGGCCGTCGCCGGGCGCGCCCACCAGCAGGTCCACCCGGCGCGCCAGCAGCGCTTCCCAGGTGCCGGACAGCGCCTCCTGCACGATGCGCAGCCGGGTTTGCTGCGCCACCTCGTAGAAGGCGCGCACGTCCTGGTCGAAGGCCACCGCCGAGAACATCGAATCGATGCCCAGCGCCAGTTCAGTTTCCCAGCCGGAGGCCACGCGCCGCACGCGGTGCTCCAGGTCCAGCGCCGCCTTCAGCAGGTAGCGGCCCTCCTTGAGCAGCTCGCGCCCGGCGCGCGTGAGCTCCACGCGCGGACCGTTGCGCTCGAACACCTGCACCCCGAGGTCGTCCTCCAGCTTGCCCACGGTGTAGGAGATGGTGGACGGCACGCGGTGCAATTCCTTGCCGGCGGCCGAGAAGGAACCGCGCCGGTCGATGGCGTCCACGATTTGCAAGGCTTCCAGGCTCAGTCTAAGCATTCGATTTTTTCGATGATAGGTCCATAAATTTTCCGTTTTTTGAAACGGCCGCGCAGGCCTATACTTTGACCTATCGATGCAGCGAATTCAAGGTTCAAGTAAGAAAACCCTTCGAATTTATCGCACATAACCTGAAAAGAAACGGAGTTCACCATGTTGCAAGTACGTAAAAGCGAAGAACGCGGTCTGGCTAATCATGGTTGGCTGAATTCGCGCCACACTTTCTCTTTCGGCCACTATCACGACCCGAAACACACCGGCTTCGGCCCGCTGCTGGTCATCAATGAAGACAAGGTCACCCCGGCGCAGGGCTTCGGCACCCACGGCCACCGCGACATGGAGATTATCTCCTACGTGCTGGAAGGCGAGCTGGCCCACAAGGACAGCATGGGCAACGGTTCGGTGCTGAAATACGGCGACGTGCAGCGCATGAGCGCAGGCACCGGTGTGCGGCACAGCGAGTTCAACCACTCGGAAACGCAGGGCGTGCACTTCCTGCAGATCTGGATCCAGCCCAACGTGACCGGCATCCAGCCCAGCTACGAAGAGAAGCACTTCGCGCCGGAAAGCAAACAGGGCCAGCTGCGCCTGGTTGCCTCGAGCGACGGCCGCGAAGGCTCCGTGCTGATCCACCAGGACGCGGCGATCTACGCCACCATCCTGAACGGCGCCGACGCCCTGGAGCACACGCTGGAAAAAGGCCGCACCGCCTACGTCCACGTCATCCGCGGCAACGTGACGGTGAACGGCGTGGACCTGAAAGGCGGCGACGCCCTCAAGGTCAGCGGCGAGCCCGGCATCACGCTGGCGCGCGGCGACGCGGCGGAAGTCCTGGTCTTTGATTTACCCTATTGAAATAGGGATAACAGGGCCTAACATATCTATAGCGTAATTTTTGCTATGATGGCAGGGCGCGCGCGATCCGCAGGACGGTTCGGCGCGCCCTTTTTAGTTTCAAGCACCTGAATTTAAAGCAATTGAGAGTACAGCCATGCAGTCCGCCGCCGAAGCACCAGTGAAAGAAGAACTCGATTACGTGACCTCCTGCGCGCTCCCCACGCCGTGGGCGCAGTTCACGCTGCACGCGTTTGTCGAGCACGCCACGGGCAAGGAGCACCTGGCCATGGTGCTGGGCGACATCGGCGACGGCGCGCCCGTGCTGGCGCGCGTGCATTCCGAATGCCTGACCGGCGACGTGCTGTTCTCGCAGCGCTGCGACTGCGGCGCCCAGCTGGAAGGCGCGCTGAAGAAAGTGGCCGCCGAGGGACGCGGCGTGGTGCTCTACCTGCGCCAGGAAGGACGCGGCATCGGCCTGATCAACAAGATGCGCGCCTACCGCCTGCAGGAAGCCGGCGCCGACACGGTGCAGGCCAACGAACAGCTCGGCTTCAAGGCCGACCAGCGCAACTACGCGCTGGTGGAACCCATGCTCAAGCAGTTCGGCGTGCAAAGCCTGCGCCTGATGACCAACAACCCGCGCAAGATCGCCGCCATGGAAGCCTTGGGCATTCCGGTCGCCGAGCGCGTGCCGCTGCTGGTCAACCGCAACAAGTTCAACCAGAATTACCTGAATACCAAGGCCGCCAAGCTGGGCCATATGATGACCCCGCCTCCGGCGGCCGCCGAGGACGGCGAACTGTAAGCGCCAACGGCCCCGTCCCCAAGTCACAAGGAATGCATGAAACTTACCCGTCTTGCCACCATATTGACCATGACTTGGGGCTGCGCCCAGGCGCTGGCGGCCCCGCCCACGGCGCCGGCCCCCTCGTCAGTTCCGCCCGCGCCCGGCATCGCCCAGCGCCCCATTCCCGGCACGCCGCCGCAAACTCAGCCCGGCCAGCCGCCTTCCGCTGAAGCCGGCCAGCCGCTGCCGCCGCCGTCCAGCGCCGCGCAAAAACTGTATTCCTCCGCCAAGGCCGACCTGCTGCAGGTGCGCTCGCTGCTGAAAAGCGGCCGCACCCAATCCTCGGTCGGCTCCGGCTTCCTGGTCGGCAATAGCAACCTGGTCGTCACCAACTACCACGTGGTCTCGCAGTTCGCGCTCGACCCGGACAACTACGTCGGCGAATGGGTGGACACCGCCGGCCAGCGCGGCAACGTGGAACTGCTGGCGGTGGACGTGCTGCACGACCTGGCCGTGGTGCGCGTGAGCCGCAACGGCACCGGCGTGTTCAAGGTGCCCGAACAGCTGGCGCGCCTGAGCCAGGGCCAGTACCTGTACTCGCTGGGCAACCCGCTCGACCTCGGCTTCGCCATTTCGGAGGGCTCCTACAACGGCGTCATCACGCGCAGCTTCTACGACCAGCTCATGTTCACCGGCCCCATCAACTCCGGCATGAGCGGCGGCCCCAGCGTGACGGTGGATGGCGACATCGCCGGCGTGAACGTGTCCAAGCGCCTGGACGGCGAACTGGTGAGCTTCCTGGTGCCGGCCCGCTTCGCGCAGGAATTGCTGAAAAAAGTACCGCAGGACAAGGCGCCGCCGCGCAACTTCACCTCGGTGGTGGTGGAACAGCTGCTGCAGCACCAGAAAGCCATGGTCGACCAGCTTCTGGCCACGCCCATGACCATGAAGCCCATGGGACCCTATATGGTGCCGGTGCGCGAGTCCGAGCAGATGCGCTGCTGGGGCCGTTCCAACGTCAAGGCCAACAAGCCCTACACGGTGGACATCACCAGCTGCTCGATGGAATCGGCCATTTTCGTGTCCGGCACCCTGCAGACCGGCGCCATCGGCATCCGCCACCAGTTCATGCGCAGCACCGGCCTGGACCCGCTGCGTTTCGCCCAGCTGTCGAGCGCTTCCTTCCAGAACGAAGGCTTCGGCAGCAACAAGGACGCGCATCTGACCGGCCCGCAGTGCACGGAAATGTTCGTCAAGAACCAGACCCTGCCGCTGCGCGCCGTGCTGTGCGTGCGCGCCTACCGCAAATTCACCGGCCTGTACGACTTCGCGCTGCTCACCGCCAGCACCGATGAAAGCATGATGAACCTGCAAAGCCGCATGGACGCGCGCGGCGTGTCCTACGACAACGGCATGCGCGCCACGCAGGCCTTCCTGCAGGCGCTGGCGCGGGGAGCGGTCAAATGACGCCGCCCTATTTCATCGAAATCCTCGCCGCCAACGGCGACGTGCTGCAGCGGCAGCGCATCGAGCACCTGCCCATCCATATCGGCCGGGGCTACGGCAACGACTTCATCCTGGACGACGCCCACACCGCCGAACGCCATGCCGTGGTGGAGGCGGACGACGACGGCCATCTGGTGCTGCACGACTTGGGCACGCACAACGGCGTGATCCATCTCGGCAAGCGCCAGCTCAGCGTGCCGCTCAGCGGCACCACCGTGGTGCGCCTGGGCCACACCCGCCTGCGCGTGCGCGACGCCAATTTCCCGGTGCCGCCGGAGGTGGCGGACACCACCATGCACGCCTGGGAAGGCGGCGCCCCGGCGCTGGCCGGCCTGGCGCTGATCGCGCTGTTCATCGGCGCCGAGGCGGCGCTGGTGGACGCGGAAACGCAATCCTTCCAGACCATCCGTTATCTGCTGGTTATCGCCTCCGGCCTGGCCGGCGGACTGGTTTGGAGCGGCTTGTGGGCGCTGGCCAACCGCCTGTTCGGCGGCCATGCCCGCATGGGGCGGCATCTGTTCATCCTCGGCTCCGGCCTGGTGATGGCGGGCGCGTGGCGCGTGCTGAGCAATGTGCTGGCGTATGCCTGGTCGCTGGAGTGGCTGACGCGCTACGGCAATCTTGTCACGCTGGCCATCGTCTGCGGGGTGATCTTCTTCCACATGCGCACCATCAAGCCGCGCAATCCGAAGACGCTGATGAAGGGCTGCATGGTGCTGATGGCCTTGGGCTCGGGTTTAATACTGGCAAGCAATATGCAGAATTCCGGCCGGCTGGCGGACGAGCTGTATATGTCCGTGCTGCTGCCGCCGGTGGTACGCCAAAGCAAGGACCATCCGGTAAGCGACTTCATGGCCGAAGCCGCCAAACTGAAAACCCAGGCCGACGCCGCCCGTGTCCGCTCCGGCAAATCCGAACCGGACGACGACGACCAGGATTAACGATCTTGCTGCAGGGCCGGCTATTTCCAGGCCGGCCCTTTTAATTCCACGGTATTGCCTTCCGGGTCGTTGATATAAATCGACGGCCCCTCCCCTTCCGCGCCATAACGCGATTCGGCAGGCCCTGCCGGAACGCCGGCGGCCGCCAATTCGGCCAGAATAGCCGCCTCGTCAAAATCCTCCACGCGGAAACAGAAATGGTCCATATTGCGGCCTTCCTTGCCGGGCGCCGCGCCGCCCATTTTTCCGAGTTTGCCGTCCACCGGCACCAGATCCACCAATGAGCTGCCGGCGCGCAATTGAATCAGCCCGATTGCCTCCTGCCGCTTTTCAATAGTACATCCCAGCACGCCGGTATAAAACTGGACCATCTTATCCAGATCCACCACCCGCAGCACGATATGGTCAATTTCCCGCAGTTTAATCATTGCGCCTCCTTAAATACGGCCACGAATGAACTTGCCGAGGAAAGTATCGCACTCCTTCTGCGTCAATACCTTCACCGGGTCGCCGTGATAAACGTAAAGAAACGGCGTTCCACCCAAACGGTCGGTTAATTTAGCCGAGACCAGGAATTGCGTTCCCAGCGGATAAACATCCGTATCGCTCATGCTGCGCGCGCAATGCACCAGCAGGGAATTGGAATAAGCCTGGCCCGGCACCGGGCAAATCTTCACTTGCCCATTCCGCCAGCAGGACTCCACCGCCACGTCTCGATAAGCATAAATATCCCGCGCCATTGCCGCTCCTCATAAATTACCAATGTCCATTATACCCACGCTCCCCCACTGCCGCCACGATCATGCCTGTTCCCGGCGCGAACAAGCCAATTATTGGCATGCCACGCCCGTGGCGATGAGCAAACTCAACGCATGAGCAGCCGATTCACCTCAAGATGGTATGACTTGCGTTGGATTGGGAAGCCGCTAAAATGAAGACTGAGCGGAGAATGAAAATGACATCATCCCATTTCGAACAACGACTCGATCCGAAGAAAAAGTCCTCGCCAGAGATCTCCCTGACTGACTGGGAGCGCATAGACAGTATGCGTGACGAGGACATTATTCTGGACGACGAACATCCAGAGCTAACTGAAGAAGCGATTGCGGCCGGACAGTTTAGGCATGTTTTTACCAAGATCCAGCCAAGCAAATAGATGCTTAAGCCAGAATAAGCAAGGCAACCGCATCCGCATTAATTCCCTCTTCGCGGCCAAGATAGCCCATCTTTTCGTTGGTCTTGGCTTTTATATTTACCTGGCTGATCGCCACGCCCAAATCCTCAGCGATATTCGCCACCATCGCCGGGATATGGGGCGCCATTTTGGGGCGCTGGGCGATAATCGTGGCGTCAATATTGCCAATATCATAGCCGGTGGCTTTAACGCGTTTCGCGGCTTCGCGCAGCAATACCCGTGAATCCGCGCCCTTGAATTCAGGGTCGGTATCCGGGAAATGCTTGCCGATATCGCCCAGCGCGGCGGCGCCCAATATTGCGTCGGTAATTGCGTGCAGCAAGGCATCCGCGTCGGAATGGCCCAGCAGGCCCAGATGATGGGGAATATCCACCCCGCCCAATATCAGCTTGCGGCCTTCCACCAGGCGGTGGCAGTCATATCCCTGGCCAATTCGGAATGGGAGTTGCACGGTCATTTTTCTTCCTTTTCTGGATGCGCCAGATACATTTCGGCGATGCGGATGTCGCTGGGTAAAGTGACTTTCAGGTTGCGCGGATGCCCTTCCACCAGCTGCGGCGACAGGCCGAGCAGCTCGACGGCGCTGGCGTCGTCGGTGATGGCGCTGGCGTCGGTGGCGCTCGACAAGGCGCGCAGCAGCAGTTCATAGCTGAACATTTGCGGCGTCTGCGCCAGCCACATGCCGTCGCGCGGGATGGTGGCGGTGGCGCCGGACTGCGTGGTCTTGACGGTGTCCACCACCGGCAAGGCCAGCAGGCCACCGGCCGGATTTCCGCCCGCTTCCGTGATCAGTTTGGCAATCAGGCCGGGCGTCAGTCCGGGGCGGGCGGCGTCGTGGACCAGCACCAGGTCGGCGCCGCCAATGCGCCCGCCAATGGCGCGCAGGCCGTTCAGGATGCTGTCCATGCGCGTGGCGCCGCCGCAGCGCAGCACGGTGACGCGCGCATTATCAGCTGCAGCGGCAGCCACGTCCCCGCCCTCCCCAGCCTCCGGCAGCACGCTGGCGATATAGCCGTCCGCCTCGCTCACGACCACGAAGACATGCGCAATCAGCGGGCTGGCCAGGAAGGCGTCCACCGTCAGGCGCAGCATGGGCTTGCCGTTGATGGGCAGGTACTGCTTGGGACTGGCCGCCGCCATGCGGGCGCCGACGCCCGCCGCCGGGATCAGCGCAAAATAGTGTACTGGTTCTGTCATGCTGTTCTCATTTCCGGCGGCCCAGGCCCTTGCTCAGCACGGCCTGGATCTCGCCATTGCACGCCTTGCTCAGGCGCATATACTCCGCCGGCGCGTCGATCTGCGCCTGCACGGTTTCCACTTTGGCCATCTCGGCCTTGATATAGGGCAGCCAGCCGGTATCGATTTCCCGCGCCAGCGCCGTCCTCGCCGTGCCGCCCGGCGCGTACAGCGGCTTGCCGCCGTAGCGGTTGGCCAGCGCGGCGCGCACGGTCTGCTCCACCTTGGGCAGGTGGTCCATATACGCCTTCATATGGCGGAACTCGTGCTCCAGGATTTCCTTGTAGCCGCAGCTGCCCGGCGGGAATTCGCTGCTGACGTAGATCAGCACCGGCGCATAGCTCAGCTTGACCGACACCTGCGGCGACACGCACTCGTAGCCCGTCACCGGATCAGTCAGCATTGCCCCGTCGGACGCGATGGCCACGCGGGAATCGGTCTTGGTCAGGCCCAGCACATAGGTGTTGGCGCGCGCCGCGCCCTTCATGACGGTGAGCGCGCGGAAGGACAGGCGGTTGTCCACGCTGTAGCCGTTCTGCTGCGCAGTCAGAATGGACACCGACTTGTTGATGCTGTCCTCGCAGCGCGCCTGGAACGGCGTGCGGCCGGCGGCGGCGGCGGGGCCGGCGGCCAGCCAGAACAGCGCCAGCCAGCAACCCAACAGCGCGCACGCCCGCTTGCTCACCGCGCTCAGCCCGGCTGCCACGCTCCGGCCAAGATTTTCTCCAGCCAGAACGCGCCTATCATGGTTTTCACGTCCGTGATCTCGCCGCTGCGCACCCAGTCCAGCATCTGCTCCACGCTCACGGCCATGGTTTCCACGAACTCGCCCTCGTCCAGCTTTTGCGGGCCGGCGGTCAGCCCGCGCGCCAGGAAGATGTCGAGGTGCTCGTCCGAATAGGCGATGGCATTGTGGATGGTGCAGACGAACTGCCAGTCGCTGGCGGTGTAGCCGGTTTCTTCCTCCAGCTCGCGCTTGGCGCCCTCGAGCGCGGTCTCGCCCGCATCTTTCTTGCCTGCGGGGAGTTCGATGAACACGCGGTCCAGCGGATAGCGGAACTGGCGTTCCAGCAGCACGCGGCCGTCGTCGAGTACGGGAATGATTACCACCGCGCCGGGGTGCTTGATGTATTCGCGGCCGGTGGGCTTGCCGTCCGGTAGCGCTACGCGGTCTTTGTGGACTTTGAGGAAATAGCCGTCATAGGCCAGGCCGCCGTCGATTTTGGTTTCTTTCAGGTGCGCATCCATGCGCCCTCCTCATGCTGAGACAGAAACCGCAGTGTATCAGTGACGGGGCTTGTACAGGTAGCGCAGGACGAAACCCGGGAAGGCGAGCACGATGAACAGGCAGGCGGAGATGGCGTAGAACTCCCACGATTGCGGGAACACGGTGCCGATGCGGCCTTCCAGCAGCACGGCCACGCCGCCTACCAGGAAGTACAGCACGGCCAGCTCCACCAGCCGCACCAGAAAGGTCTTGTGCGGGGCGGAACCGGCGCGCCGGCTGGCCGAAGGCGCGCCCGAGGTGAGCGCGGCCTTGACCGGGATGAGTGCAAATACCTTGTCGTTGAAGAAAGGCAGATTGGCGCCCGCAAGCGCGAGCAGGATGACCAGCCAGCTGGAGGCGCCAATATCCATCAGGCCGCCAGGGTCTTGCGCATGGCGTCCAGGCAGGCGTTCAGCAGCGGGCCTGGGACCATGCCCATGCCGACCACGGCCAGCGCGTTCAGGCCCAGCACCAGGCTGGTGTCCGCGTTCACGGCCAGCGGCGCGGTGTCGGCAGGTTCGTCGAACCACATCACTTTCACAACGCGCAGGTAGTAGAACGCGCCGATCAGCGAGAACATCACGGCCAGCACGGTCAGCCATACTGCGCCGGTGTGCAGCACCGATTGCAGCACCGAGAACTTGGCGGCGAAGCCCACCAGCGGCGGTACGCCGGCCAGCGAGAACATCATGATGGACATGATCAGCGCGTACCAAGGGGAGCGCTTGCTCAGGCCCTTGAAGTCGTTCAGTTCGTCGGCTTCGAAGCCGGCGCGCGACAGCACCATGATCAGGCCGAAGCTGCCCAGCGTGGTCAGCACGTAGACGATGGAGTAGTACATCGCGGCGCTGTAGGCAGCGGCGGCGTTGCTCTTGTCCACGCCCACGACGCCGGCCAGCAGGCCCAGCAGCACGAAGCCCATTTGCGCGATGGTCGAGTACGCCAGCATGCGCTTCAGATTGGTCTGCGCGATCGCGGTCAGGTTGCCGATGCCCAGCGACAGCACGGCCAGTATCATCAGCATCTGCTGCCAGTCGTTCGCCATCGGCAGCAGGCCTTCCACCAGCAGGCGCACGCAGATCGCGAAGGTAGCCAGCTTGGGCGCGGCGCCCAGCAGCAGCGTGACCGGCGTCGGCGAGCCTTGGTACACGTCCGGTACCCACATGTGGAACGGCACGGCGCCCAGTTTGAAGGCCAGGCCGGCGACCACGAACACCAGGCCGAACACCAGGATGGCGGGCTTGATGGTGCCGTCGGCGGCTTTGGCGGCCACGGCGTTCAGTTCCATGGTGCCGGTGGCGCCGTACAGCATCGAGATGCCATACAGCAGGAAGCCGGAAGCCAGCGCGCCCAGGATGAAGTACTTCATGGCCGCTTCGGTCGATTGCGCGTGGTTGCGGCGCAGCGCCACCAGGGCGTACAGCGACAGCGACATCAGTTCCAGGCCCAGGTAGATCGACAGGAAGTTGTTACCCGAGATCATGACCATCTGGCCCAGCAGCGCGAACAGCGCCAGCACGTAGAACTCGCCGCCCAGCTCGCCGCCCAGCATGCCGCGCTGGTGCGCGTACTGGCGGGAGTAGATCAGCGTCAGCGCCACTGCCACATAGGACGCCAGCTTCAGCAAGTTCGCCATCGGGTCCGAGATGAACATGTCGTTGAAGGCGTACACCGTGGTGCCGGCGTTGAAGTCGGCGAAGGAGAACATCGCGCAGCCCGCCAGCGTCAGCAGCGAGAGCACGTAGGTGATGCCGCGCTTGCTCTCACCGAGGAACATATCGATCAGCAGGATGGCCGAGGCGGCCACCAGCAGGAAGATCTCGGCGGAGAGCGGCGCCAGTGTGGCCACGTGGGTGGCCTGAGTGATTGGATTCATGTAGAGCTTTCCCGTTTATTTCTTATGGCAGCTTGGTCTGCGCGACATGCTTGAGCAGGTCGGCCACCGAGGTTTGCATGGTGTCGGTGAATGGCGCCGGGTACAGGCCCATCACCAGCACAGCGATTGCCAGGATGCCCAGCATCAGGAACTCGCGGCCGTTGATGTCGGTCAGTTCCGCCACGTGGTGGTTGGTCACTTTGCCGAAGATCACGCGCTTGGCCATCCACAGCGAGTACGCCGCGCCCCAGATCAGCGCCGAAGCAGCCACGATGCCGGTCACGAAGTTGAACTGCACCGCGCCCAGGATCACCATGAACTCGCCCACGAAACCGGAGGTCGCTGGCAGGCCGCAGTTGGCCATCGAGAACAGGATGAAGAAGGCGGCGAATTTCGGCATCTTGTTCACCACGCCGCCGTAGTCGGCGATGTTGCGCGAGTGGGCGCGGTCATACAGAACGCCGATGCACAGGAACATGGCGCCGGAAATGAAGCCGTGCGAAATCATCTGCACGATGCCGCCCTGCACCGACATGTCGTTGAACATGAAGAAGCCCAAGGTGACGAAGCCCATGTGGGCGATCGACGAGTAAGCGACCAGCTTTTTCATGTCCTTCTGCACCAGCGCCACCAGGCCGATGTAGACCACGGCGATCAGCGACAGGCCGATCACGAACCAGGCCAGTTCACGCGAGGCGTCCGGCACGATAGGCAGCGAGAAACGCAGGAAGCCATAGGCGCCCAGTTTCAGCATGATGGCAGCCAGCACGGCGGAACCGCCGGTCGGCGCTTCCACGTGGACGTCCGGCAGCCAGGTGTGGACCGGGAACATCGGCACTTTCACGGCGAAGGCCATGAAGAAGGCGAAGAAGATGGCGATCTGCTCGTTCATCGTCAGCTTGGCTGCATGCCAGTCCAGCACGCTGAAGCTGCCGGTCTTGTTGTACAGGTAGATGATGGCGACCAGCGTCAGCAGCGAGCCGAAGAAGGTGTACAGGAAGAACTTGAACGACGCGTAAATGCGGTTCGCGCCGCCCCACACGCCGATGATGATGTACATCGGGATCAGCGTGGCTTCAAAGAAGAAGTAGAACAGCAGGCCGTCGGTGGCGGTGAAGACACCGATCATCAGGCCGGACAGGATCAGGAAGGCGCCCATGTACTGCGCCACGCGTTCCTGTATCACTTCCCAGGCCGAGATCACCACGATGATGGTGATGAAGGCGGTCAGCGGCACGAACCACAGCGACAGGCCGTCGATGCCCAGCGAGTAGAAGATGTTGAAGCGCTCGATCCACGGCGACTTCTCGACGAACTGCATGCCGTGGGCGGCGTTGTCGAAATGCGAGATCAGCGGCAGCGTCGGCAGCAGCGAAACGATGGAGCCGATCAGGGCCATGACACGCACCATGCCGGCGCGCGAATCGCGCCCGGTAGCCAGCACGATCAGGCCTGCCAGTATCGGCATCCAGATCGAGAGGCTCAAGTAAGGAAGATTATTCATTGTTGACTGTATCTTTTTTCTAGTTGCGTGTCAGCTGTTAAGCGTGCCAAAACGGCAGGAAGTAGACCAGGAAACCGACAATGCCCAGGATCATCACGAACGCATAGTGGTAGATGTAGCCGGTCTGCGCCAGACGGGTCAGCGAGGAGAACCACGCCACCACTTTTGCACTGCCGTTCACCACCAGGCCGTCGATCAGGGTACGGTCGCCCACTTGCCACAGGCCGTTGCCCAGCACGCGCGCGCCGCCGGCGAACACTGCCTGGTTGAACTTGTCCATGTAGTACTTGTTGTCCAGCAGGGTGTGGACCGCCTTGAACTTGGCGAAGAACCAGGCCGGTACGCGTGGATTGATCATGTAGCAGTAGTACGCGGTCGCAACGCCGGCAATGGCCAGCCACAGCGGCAGCGACGTCAGCGAATGCACCGCCATCGCCCAGGCGCCGTGGAATTCTTCGGTCAGGATTTCCATCGCCTTGTGGTTCTCGCCGATGGTGATCACGCCTTTGAAGAAGTCGCCATGCAGCATAGGCGCAATGGTGAAGTAGCCGATCAGCACCGACGGAATCGCCAGCATCACCAGCGGGAACCAGACCACGAATGGGGACTCGTGCGGTTTCTCGCCAGGCGCCAGGCCGTGGTGGCCGTGATCGTCCTCTTCCTCTTCGTGGTGCGCGTCCGAGTCATGCTCGCCATGCGCGCCGTGCGCGGCTGCCGGAGCGTGGTGCGCGTCGTGGCCATGGTCGTGCGCGTGGGCCTTGCCGAAGCGCTCTTCGCCGTGGAACACCAGGAAGTACATACGGAAGGAGTAGAACGCGGTCACGAACACGCCGGCCAGCACGGCGAAGTTCGCAAAGCCCGCACCCCAGATATGGGTTTCATGCACGGCTTCGATGATCGAATCCTTCGAGTAGAAGCCCGAGAACAGCGGCGTACCGATCAGCGCCAGGGAACCCAGCAGCGAGGTGATCCAGGTGATCGGCATGTATTTGCGCAGGCCGCCCATATTGCGGATGTCCTGGTCGTGGTGCATGCCGATGATGACCGAACCGGCGCCCAGGAACAGCAGTGCCTTGAAGAACGCGTGCGTCATCAGGTGGAACACGGCCACCGAGTAGGCCGAAGCGCCCAGCGCCACGGTCATATAGCCCAGCTGCGACAGCGTGGAGTAAGCCACCACGCGCTTGATGTCGTTCTGGATGATGCCCAGGAAGCCCATGAACAGCGCGGTAATCGAACCGATCACCAGCACGAAGGACAGCGCGGTGTCGGACAGCTCGAACAGCGGCGACATGCGGGTCACCATGAAGATGCCTGCGGTAACCATGGTGGCGGCGTGGATCAGCGCGGAGATCGGGGTCGGACCTTCCATCGAGTCCGGCAGCCACACGTGCAGCGGGAACTGGGCCGATTTGCCCATGGCGCCGATGAACAGGCAGATACAGGCCACGCTCAGCAGCATCCAGTCGGTGCCCGGCAGGTGCAGCAGCGCCAGTGCGTCCTTCTTGGCGAACACTTCCTGGTAGTCCATGGTGCCGGCGTAAGCCAGCAGCAGGCCGATGCCCAGGATGAAGCCGAAGTCGCCCACGCGGTTGACCAGGAAGGCCTTCATGTTGGCGAAGATGGCGGTTGGACGGGTGTACCAGAAACCGATCAGCAGGTAGGAAACCAGGCCCACCGCTTCCCAGCCGAAGAACAGCTGCAGGAAGTTGTTGGACATGACCAGCATCAGCATCGAGAACGTGAACAGCGAGATGTAGGAGAAGAAGCGGTTATAGCCTTCGTCGTCCTTCATGTAGCCGATGGTGTAGATGTGCACCATCAGCGACACGAAGGTCACCACGTTCATCATCATGGCCGTCAGCGCGTCGACCTGGAAGCCCACGGCCAGCTTCACGCCGGCCACGGTCATCCAGCGGTACACATCGCCGTTGTAGGATGCGCCGTCCAGCACTGCGAGCAGGGTCTGGAAGGAAATAATGAATGCAATCAGCACGCCCAGGATGGTCGCGGTGGTTGCCACTTTTCGGCCAACTACGTTGCCGAAGAATTTGGTGCCGAGCAGGCCCGCAATTGCTGAGCCCGCCAGCGGAGCCAGCGGTACAGCCAAAAGGAGGTTAGGGTTAAGCCCCGTCATGATGAACCTTGTCTATTATTTTCGAGGTGATTAACTCAGCCTTTGAGGCTGTCCAGGTCTTCCACGTTGATGGTGTCCAGGTTACGGAACATCACCACCAGGATCGCAAGGCCGATTGCCGATTCGGCGGCCGCCACGGTCAGGATGAAGAAGACGAAGATCTGCCCGGCCGCGTCGCCAAGGTAGTGCGAGAAGGCGATGAAGTTCATATTCACTGCCAGCAGCATCAGTTCGATGGCCATCAGCAGGACGATGATGTTCTTGCGGTTCAGGAAAATACCAACGATCGAGATCGCGAACAGGATCGCGCCCAGGACCAGGTAGTGAGCCAGAGATAAAGTCATTGAGCCTCCTTCGGTGCTACGTTCGTTGCCGCGTCGCGGGCGGTCGCCTTCATCTTGACGATGCGCAGGCGGTCGTTGCGCTTGACGCGCACAGCGTCAGCAGGATCGAAGTACTTGATGTCCTTGCGCTTGCGCAGGGTCAGCGCCACGGCGGCGATAATCGCCACCAGCAGCACCACGGCCGCGATTTCGAAGGCGTAGATGTACTTGGTGTAGATCAGCATGCCCAGCGCCTTGGTCGAGCCGATGTGGCTGGCCGCTTCCGGCGCGGTGGCGCCGTTGATGCCGAAGGAGCGCCAGATCACCGAAGCCATTTCCAGCACGATGATGCCGCCGATCACGCCGGCGATGGGCAGATAGCCCCAGAAGCCTTCGCGCAGCTTGGCCACGTGGATGTCGAGCATCATCACCACGAACAGGAACAGCACCATCACCGCGCCGACATACACCAGCACCAGCACGATGGAGAGGAATTCCGCTTTCAGCAGCATCCAGATGCCGGCCGCCTGGAAGAAGGCCAGCACCAGGAACAGCGCGGCCTGAACCGGGTTCGGGGCCGTGATTACGCGGATCGACGCCAGCACGAGGATGGCGGAGAACACGTAGAAAAGAATGGTTGTAAAGTCCATTTGTAGTCCAGATCAGTATCGGTGGCGATCAGCGGTACGCTGCATCCGCTTCGCGGTTGGCGGCGATGTCGGCTTCGTAGCGGTCGCCCACTGCCAGCAGCATCTCTTTGGTGTAGTACAGATCGCCGCGCTTCTCGCCGTGGTATTCCAGCACGTGGGTTTCCACGATGGAGTCCACCGGGCACGATTCTTCGCAGAAGCCGCAGAAGATGCACTTGGTCAGATCGATGTCATAGCGCGTGGTGCGGCGCGAGCCGTCGTCGCGCTGTTCCGATTCGATCGTGATGGCCATGGCCGGGCACACCGCCTCGCACAGCTTGCAGGCGATGCAGCGCTCTTCCCCGTTGGGGTAGCGGCGCAGCGCATGCAGGCCGCGGAAGCGCGGCGACATCGGCGTCTTCTCTTCCGGGTACTGCACCGTGATCTTGCGGGCAAACATGTACTTGCCCGTCAGGGCCATGCCTTTGATCAGTTCCGACAGCATCAGGCTGCCGAAGAAGTCTTTAACTTTTTCCATGTCGCTTCCTTACTTCCAAATATTCCACGGCGAATTGATCACGCCTGCTACCAGCACCAGCCAGACCAGGGTCAGCGGGATAAAGACTTTCCAGCCCAGACGCATGATCTGGTCATAGCGGTAGCGTGGGAAGGTACCGCGCACCCAGATGAAGATCGAGACGATGGCGAAGGTCTTCGCGAACAGCCAGAAGAAACCGCCGAAACCGCCGCCGAATTCCAGGAACTTGAACGGTGCAGCCCAGCCGCCCAGGAACATGATGGCGGCCAGCACGCCGACCAGTATCATGTTGGCGTATTCGGCCAGCATGAACATGGCGTAGGACATGCCCGAGTATTCCACCATGTGGCCGGCCACGATTTCCGACTCGCCTTCCACCACGTCGAACGGGTGGCGGTTGGTCTCGGCCAGGCCGGAGGTCAGGTAGATCACGAACAGAGGCAGCAGCGGCAGCCAGTTCCACGACAGGAAGTTCATGCCCATCTCCACCATCTGGCCCTTTTCCTGGCCCTGGACGATGTCGATGAAGTTCAGCGAGCCCGATACCATCAGGATCACCACCATCACGAAGCCCATCGGGATCTCGTAGGAGATCATCTGGGCCGAAGCGCGCATGGCGCCCATGAAGGAGTATTTCGAGTTGGACGACCAGCCGGCGATGATGATGCCGTACACCTCCATCGAGGTGATCGCCAGCAGCAGCAGCAGGCCGGCGTTCACGTTGGCCAGCACGGCTTCCGGACCGAAAGGCACCACCGACCAGGCGGCCAGCGCCGGCATGATGGTCATCACGGGACCGATCACGAACAGGCCCTTGGCGGCCTTGGTCGGGATCACGATCTCCTTGAGCAGCAGTTTCAGCGCGTCGGCGATAGGCTGCAGCAGGCCGCCGGGGCCGACGCGGTTAGGGCCGATACGGATCTGGATCCAGCCGATCAGCTTGCGCTCCCACAGGGTGGCGTAAGCGACCAGGCCCATCAGCGGCAGCAGCACGCACAGCAGCTTGATCATGGTCCAGACAAAGAACCACACTTGCGGACCCAGCAGAGCCGAGCCGTTGGTGGTGATGGTGTTGACGAATTCCAGCGCCATTACTTGGCCTCCCCTGCTTTGGCTACGGTGATGGCGCCGAACATGGCGCCCAGCTTGGCGGTCGACTCATGCGCGGCCGGCACGCGGACCACATTGGCCGCCAGGCCAGCGTCGATCACGGCTTCCAGCACGGCAGTACCGCTGCCCTGGGTCACGCTCACTTTGTCGCCGGCCTTGACGCCCAGCGCGGCGGCGGTCGCCACCGAGATGCGCGCCACGGGAGCGGCGCCGTCGATGGTGGCCAGCAGCGGACCGGAACGGCGCGCAATCGCGTCGGCGAAGTGGATAGGCACGTCGGCCAGGCGCTCCAGCGAACCGGCGGCGCCGAACTTGGCGGCGGCAACAGCTTGTTTGGACACGTTGTTCAGCTTGCCCGACAGGTCGGTCACGCCCTTGCCCAGCAGCTCGTCGCGGATCGCTTCCGAGGTGTCGTAGTCGAAACCGGACAGGCCCAGGATGTTGCCCAGTACGCGCAGCACTTTCCAGCCCGGACGGGTTTCGCCCAGCGGCTTGACGGTGGCGTTGAAGCTTTGCGCGCGGCCTTCGGCGTTGACGAAGGTGCCCGAGGTTTCGGTGAACGGCGAAATCGGCAGCAGCACGTCGGCGTGGTCCATGCCATGCTTGAAGGCGGACAGCACCACCACCATCTCGGCCTGCTTCAGCGCGGCGGCGGCGGCTTGCGGGTTGGCCGCGTCCAGTTCCGGTTCCGCGTTCAGCAGCAGGTAGGCTTTCTTCGGTGCGGAGAAGGCGGCGGCGGCGTTCTTCGCGGTGGCGTTGGCCAGGTAGCCGCCCACGGTGTTGGCGGCTTCCACCAGGTAGCCCAGCTTGGCGCCGGTCTGTTCGGCGATCCACTGCGCGGCGGCGTGCAGCGCGGACGCTTGCGGATGCGCGGCGGCGGCGTTGCCGATAAAGACGGCCTTGCGCTCGCCGGACAGCAGCGACGCGGCGATGCCCTTGGCGGCGTCGGAGGCTTCAATGCCTTCTAAACCGGCCGGAGCGGCAACTTCCTTGGCGGCGGCCACGGCCACCACCACTTGCGACAGCGCGGCCAGCCAGTCGGACGGCGCGGCCACGATCTGGTTCGCCACGTTGATCAGGCTGTCGTCGGCGGTGCCGTTCAGCACGGACAGCTTGGCGCCCGACTTGACGGCGGCGCGGATGCGGGTCGCCAGCAGCGGGTGGTCCTTGCGCAGGAAGGAGCCGATCACGAACACGCGCTGCAGCGACGTCACGTCGGCAACCGGCATGCCCAGCCATGGCGCAACCTGGCCGTCCAGCGCGAAATCGCTCTGGCGCAGGCGGAAGTCCACGTGCTCGGAACCCAGTGCGCGGGTCAGCTTTTGCAGCAGGTGCAGTTCTTCGGTGGTCGAGTGCGCGGTCGCGTAGGACGCGATGGCGTCGGCGCCGTGTTCATGCTTGATGTTCTTCAGGCCGTGCGCCACGTATTCCAGCGCGGTCTGCCAATCCACTTCTTTCCACTGGCCGCCCTGCTTCAGCATAGGCTGGGTCAGGCGTTCGGCGCTGTCCAGCGCTTCGTAGGAGAAACGGTCTTTGTCGGAGATCCAGCATTCGTTGACCGCGTCGTTTTCCAGCGGCAGCACGCGCATGACCTTGCCGGCCTTGACCTGGACCACCAGGTTGGCGCCCAGCGAGTCGTGCGGCGAGACCGATTTGCGGCGCGACAGTTCCCAGGTACGGGCGCTGTAGCGGAATGGCTTGGACGTCAGTGCGCCTACCGGGCACAGGTCGATCATATTGCCGGACATTTCGGAGCTGACCGCTTCGCCGACGAAGCTGGTGATTTCCGAGTGTTCGCCGCGGCCTACCATGCCCAGCTCCATCACGCCGGCCACTTCCTGGCCGAAACGCACGCAGCGGGTGCACTGGATGCAGCGCGCCATTTCCTGCATCGACACCAGCGGGCCGGCCTGCTTGGGCGTGACCACGCGCTTGTCTTCCTGGTAGCGCGATTCGCCCTTGCCGTAGCCTACCGCCAAGTCCTGCAGCTGGCATTCGCCGCCCTGATCGCAGATCGGGCAGTCCAGCGGGTGGTTAATCAGCAGGAATTCCATCACGGACTTCTGCGCCTGCACCGCCTTTTCGCTGGCGGAGCGCACGATCATGCCGGCGGAGACGGGCGTGGCGCAAGCGGGCAAAGGCTTGGGCGCCTTTTCCACTTCGACCAGGCACATGCGGCAGTTCGCTGCGATCGACAATTTCTTGTGATAGCAGAAGTGCGGGATGTAGGTTCCCAATTTGTTGGCAGCGTCCATCACCATGCTACCAGCAGGGACTTCGACTTTCTTGCCGTCTATTTCGATTTCAACCATGGTGATCGTTACGCAGCTTAGAGGTAAGCGGGCACCAAGCAATGCTTGTGCTCGACGTGATATTCAAATTCTTCGCGGAATTGCTTGACGAAGGCGCGTACCGGCATCGCGGCGGCATCGCCCAGGGCGCAGATGGTGCGGCCCTGGATGTTGTCGGCGACCGAATTGAGCAGGTCCAGATCTTCCGGACGGCCCAGGCCGTTCTCGATGCGGTGGACCACGCGGTACATCCAGCCCGTGCCTTCGCGGCATGGGGTGCACTGACCGCACGATTCTTCGAAGTAGAAGTAGGACAGGCGTTCCAGCGCCTTGACCATGCAGCGCGTCTCGTCCATGACGATGATGGCGCCCGAACCGAGCATGGAGCCGGCCTTGGCGATCGCGTCATAGTCCAGATCGGTTTGCATCATCAGTTCGCCGCGCACCACCGGGGCCGAGGAGCCGCCGGGGATGACCGCCTTGATCTTCTTGCCGCCGCGCATGCCGCCCGCCAGTTCCAGGAACTCGGCGAAGGGGGTGCCCAGCGGGACTTCGTAGTTGCCCGGACGCTCGACGTCGCCCGAGATCGAGAAGATCTTGGTGCCGCCGTTGTTCGGCTTGCCCAGCGCCAGGTAGTTCTCCGGACCCATGTTCAGGATGAAGGGAACTGCGGCGAAGGTTTCCGTGTTGTTGATGGTGGTCGGCTTGCCGTACAGGCCGAACGACGCCGGGAACGGCGGCTTGAAGCGCGGCTGGCCTTTTTTGCCTTCCAGCGATTCCAGCAGCGCGGTTTCCTCGCCGCAGATGTAGGCGCCGTAGCCGTGGTGCGCGTGCAGCTGGAAGCTGAACTCGCTGCCCATGATCTTGTCGCCCAGGAAGCCGGCGGCGCGCGCCTCTTCCAGCGCTTCTTCAAAGCGCAGGTATTCGGCGAAGATTTCGCCGTGGATGTAGTTGTAGCCCACCGTGATGCCCATGGCGTACGCGCCGATGGCCATGCCCTCGATCAGTGCATGCGGGTTGTAGCGCATGATGTCGCGGTCCTTGAACGTGCCCGGCTCGCCCTCATCGGTATTGCAGACGAGGTACTTCTGGCCCGGGAACTGGCGCGGCATGAAGCTCCACTTCAGGCCGGTCGGGAAACCGGCGCCGCCGCGGCCGCGCAGGCCAGAGGTTTTCAGGTCGGCGATGATGGCTTCGGGCGCGATCTTCTCTTCGATGATGCGGCGCAGCGCCGAATAGCCGCCACGTTTCACGTAGTCGGCCAGGTGCCAGTTGTCGCCGTTCAGATCCTTCAGGATCAGCGGCTTGATGTGACGGTCGTGCAGACTGGTCATTTGTTTGCTTCCTTCAGTTCCACCACCAGCGCGTCGATCTTGTCGTTGCTCATGAACGAGCACATGCGGTGGTTGTTCACCAGCAGCACCGGTGCGTCGCCGCAGGCGCCCATGCACTCGCCTTCCATCAGCGTGAATTCGCCGTCGGCGGTGGTGTCGCGGTAGTCGATGCCCAGCTTCTGCTTCAGGTGGTGCGCGGCGCGCTCGCCGCCCGACAGGGCGCATGGCAGGTTGGTGCACACGGTGATCTTGTGCTTGCCGACCGGCTTGGTGTTGTACATATTGTAGAAAGTGGCCACTTCCTGCACGGCGATGGCCGGCATGCGGATGTAGTCGGCCAGTTCCTGCATGACCTCGGTCGACACCCAGCCCAGTTCAACCTGGGCGTGGGCCAGCGCGGCCATCACGGCCGATTGGCGCTGGTCGTCCGGATACTTGGCCAGTTCGCGGTCAATTTTTTTATAGCACTGCTCTGATAACAACATTCTCTTTGCCTCTCGGACTTAGCGGTCAATACTGCCGAACACGATGTCCTGTGTACCAATAATGGTCACGGCATCGGCAATCATGTGGCCACGCGCCATTTCGTCCAGCGACTGCAGGTGGGCGTAGTCTGGCGCGCGCAGCTTCATGCGGTACGGCTTGTTCGCGCCGTCCGACAGCAGGTAGATGCCGAACTCGCCTTTCGGGTGTTCCACCGCGGCGTATGCTTCGCCCGGCGGCACGTGGAAACCTTCGGTGAACAGCTTGAAGTGGTGGATCAGCGATTCCATATTGGTCTTCATGTCCACGCGCGACGGCGGCGCCACCTTGCGGTTGCTGGACATGACGGGACCCGGATTGTTGCGCAGCCACTCCACGCACTGCTTGATGATGCGGTTGGACTGGCGCATTTCTTCAATGCGCACCAGGTAGCGGTCGTAGCAGTCGCCGTTGGTGCCCACCGGGATGTCGAAGTCCATCAGGTCGTACACTTCGTAGGGCTGCTGCTTGCGCAGGTCCCACTCGATGCCCGAACCGCGCAGCATGGCGCCGGTGAAGCCCATGGCCAGCGCGTCTTCCGGCGTCACCACGCCGATGCCGACGGTACGCTGTTTCCAGATACGGTTGTCGGTCAGCAGCGTTTCGTATTCGTCGACATAGGTCGGGAAGCGGCGCGCGAAGTCTTCGATGAAGTCGAGCAGCGAACCCTGGCGGTTGTCGTTCAGTTCCTTGATGGTCTTGGCCGACTTGATCGGCGAAGCCTTGTGCTGCGGCATGGTGTCCGGCAGGTCGCGGTACACGCCGCCCGGACGGTAGTAGGCCGCGTGCATGCGCGCGCCCGACACCGCTTCGTAGCAGTCGAACAGGTCTTCGCGGTCGCGGAAGGCGTACAGGAAGGGACCCATGGCGCCCACGTCGAGCGCGTGCGCGCCCAGCCACATCAGGTGGTTCAGCAGGCGCGTCATTTCGTCGAACATCACGCGGATGTACTGTGCGCGCAGCGGGACTTCAACGCCCAGCAGCTTCTCGATCGCCATCACGTAGGCGTGCTCGTTGCACATCATCGACACGTAGTCGAGGCGATCCATATACGGCACGGACTGCAGATAGGTCTTCTGCTCGGCCAGCTTCTCGGTGCCGCGGTGCAGCAGGCCGATATGCGGGTCAGCGCGCTGGATGACTTCGCCGTCCAGCTCCAGCACCAGGCGCAGCACGCCGTGCGCTGCCGGGTGCTGCGGACCAAAGTTCAGGGTGTAATTCTTAATCTCAGCCATTATTTCATCCCGTAGTTTTCTTCGCGGATCACGCGCGGCACGTTTTCGCGCGGCTCGATCGTGACAGGCTGGTAGACCACGCGCTTCTGTTCTTCGTCGTAGCGCATTTCCACATAGCCGGAGACCGGGAAATCCTTGCGGAACGGATGGCCCACGAAACCGTAGTCGGTCAGGATGCGGCGCAAGTCGTTGTGGCCTTCGAACAGGATGCCCAGCAGGTCGAACGCTTCGCGCTCGTACCAGTTGACGGCGCGCCAGATCGGCATGACGGACGTCACCACGGGCATCTCGTCGTCCGGCGCGAACACGCGCACGCGCACGCGCCAGTTGTGCTTGACCGACAGCAGGTGCGACACGGCCGCGAAACGCAGGCCATCCCAGGTACCGTCGCCATAGGTCGAATAGTCGACGCCGCACAGGTCGATCAGCTGCTCGAAATGCAGCGTGGGATCGTCGCGCAGGGTCTGCATGACGGCGTAGTAATCGGCCGCTTTCACGGTCAGGGTGATTTCACCCAGCGCTACTACCGTAGTAACGCGATCGCCCAGGGCCGTGGCCAGGGCGTTTTGCAAGACTTCCAATTGTGTACTCATAGTTCTGAAGCGCCCCGTTTAGCGTGCGATCGTGTTGGTACGCTTGATCTTGTTTTGCAACTGCAGGATGCCGTACAGCAGCGCTTCGGCCGTAGGCGGGCAGCCCGGCACGTACACGTCCACCGGTACGATGCGGTCGCAGCCGCGCACCACGGAGTAGGAATAGTGATAGTAGCCGCCGCCGTTGGCGCAGGAGCCCATCGAGATGACCCAGCGCGGCTCGGACATCTGGTCGTAGACCTTGCGCAGCGCCGGCGCCATCTTGTTGCACAGCGTGCCGGCAACAATCATCACGTCGGACTGGCGCGGCGACGGACGGAACACGATGCCGAAGCGGTCCAGATCGTAGCGGGCAGCGCCCACGTGCATCATTTCAACCGCGCAGCAGGCCAGGCCGAACGTCATCGGGAACATAGACCCGGTGCGCGCCCAGTTGATCAGCTTGTCGGCTGTGGTGGTGATGAAACCTTCGTTTAATACGCCTTCAATAGCCATGGCTTATTCCCAATCAAGGGCACCTTTCTTCCAGATATACCAAAAACCGACCACGAATTCGGCGATAAACACCATCATCGTAATGAAACCTTGCCAGCCCAGTTCGCGCATGGAGACGCCCCATGGGAAGAAGAATGCCGTTTCCAGATCGAACAAAATAAACAGAATTGCGACGAGGTAGTATCGTACGTCGAATTTCATGCGAGCGTCTTCGAAGGCTTCGAAACCGCATTCGTAGGGGGACAATTTGGCCGCGTCAGGCTTGTGTGGGCCGAGCAGACGGCCGAGCACCTGGGGAACAACGCCGACACCGAGGCCGACGAGCAGGAATAAGAGAACGGGGAAGTAATTTTCGAGGTTCATTGATGAGCTTAATGTTGAACGATCGTTTAGGAAGGCACCGCGCTACCCTGCGGTGCAGTAAACGCTCGACCCCAATCAACATTGAGACCAGGATCAAACGACACATCCTCGTAAAAAAACCAGCTTAGGCCGGGGTGGAGGGATTATTTCCCCTGCCCTGGCGCACCTGCTGGCTTTCTGTATTTCTTTGGTGCCGACGACGAGACTCGAACTCGTACAGCTTTCGCCACTACCCCCTCAAGATAGCGTGTCTACCAATTTCACCACGTCGGCGTTAAGCCCGTTATTCTACAGTGATTTCACTGCTTTGTTAATGCGTATTGCGGCAAAACAAGAAGAAAACGGTAAAGCTTGACTGAATCCCTAGAGTATCAAGGATATCAGGGACATCGAGGGCATTACTTCTGCGGCGCCGGGACTGGAGCGGACGCAGGCGCCGATGCGGCTGCCGGAGCAGGCACGCCTGCGGCGGCGGCAGCGTCGGCGGCGCTCGGCGCGGCTGGCGCGGCGGCCGGGATTGCCGCCGAACCCTTGGTAGGCGCCGGGGCGGTGACCTTGTCCATCACGCCGCCGCCAGTGCTCACGGTGCGGTTGGTGGCCATCGACGCCAGCGCCAGGGTGGCGGCGAAGAAGATGGCGGCTGCCACGGCGGTCGACTTCGACATGAAGTTCGACGAGCCGCTGGCGCCGAACAGGCTGCCGGAAGCGCCGGAGCCGAAGGCTGCGCCCATGTCGGCGCCCTTGCCGTGCTGCAGCAGCACCAGGCCAATGATAGCCAGCGCGGACAGCACCTGGACGACGACGATGAGGTTGTGCAAAGTGTTCATGCTATTCCATTTCCAATTGAGGGTGCTTCAGTTAAATCGTTTGCTTTAAAACATTAGCCGGCAGCGTGCACGATGGCGAGGAAATCCGCCGCCTTCAGTGCCGCACCGCCGATCAGGCCGCCGTCGATATCCGGCTGGGCCAGCAATTCCTTGGCGTTGTCCGGCTTCATGCTGCCGCCGTACAGAATCTGCACGCCGCCGGCCACCGCCGCGTCGCGGGTGGCCACTTGCTTGCGCAGCTGCGCATGCACTTCCTGCGCCATGGCCGGGGTGGCGGTCTTGCCGGTGCCGATCGCCCATACCGGCTCGTAAGCCAGCACAATCTTGGCCAGGGCCGGGGTTTCCAGCACGTCCAGCACCGCCTGCAGCTGGGCGCATACCACCACATTGGTCTGCCCCGCTTCGCGCTCGGCCAGCGTTTCGCCGACGCACACCACCGGGGTCAGGCCCGCAGCCAGCGCGGCCAGCGCCTTCTTGGCCACCAGCTCGTTGCTCTCGTGGTGGTAGGCGCGGCGCTCCGAGTGGCCCACGATCACATAGCGGCAGCCGAAGTCGGCCAGCATGGACGCGGCAACTTCGCCGGTGTAGGCGCCTGCGGCGTAAGCCGACACATCCTGCGCACCCCATGCGACGGGCGAACCCTGCAGCGCGGCCTGGCATTGCGCCAGGTAAGGCGCAGGCGCGCACACGGCGCAGTCGGCCTGCTTGGCCGCCAATTCGGCCTTAATGCCGGACAACAGCGCAGCATTGCTGTCGCGGCTGCCGTTCATTTTCCAATTTCCGATGACGAGTTTGCGTCGCATAGTAGCCTAAAATTCAATAACCCGTTATTTTAACGCGAGCCGCAAACCGGGGTCAAACCAGCATCGCCACAGTGTTGCTGTTTTAATTATATTTCCAACATGATTTTGCCCACGTGCGCGCTGCTTTCCATCAGCGCGTGCGCAGCGGCGGCCTGCTCCAGCGGGAACACCTGGTGTATCACCGGCTTGATGGCGCCCGACTCGAGCAGCGGCCAGACGCGCGCGCGCAGCTGCGCCGCAATGCGCGCCTTGAAGGCCACCGGGCGCGGGCGCAGCGTGGAGCCGGTGACGGTGAGGCGGCGGCGCAGCACCTGGCCCAGGTCCAGCGTGGCCTTGGCGCCGCCCAGCAGCGCGATGACGGCAATGCGGCCGTCGTCGGCCAGACAGTTGATCTCGCGCGGCAGGTAGTCGCCGCCCACCATGTCCAGTATCACGTCCACGCCCTTGCCGCCGGTCAGCTCCTTGCCGATGGCGGCAAAGTCCTCGGTCTTGTAATTGATGCCGCGCTCGGCGCCCAGCTGTTCGCAGATGCGCGCTTTTTCGTCGCTGCCGGCGGTGGCGAACACGCGGTGGCCCATGGCGGCCGCCAGCTGGATCGCCGTCACGCCAATGCCGGACGTGCCGCCCTGCACCAGCAGCGTTTCGCCCTGCATCAAATGGGCGCGGTCGAACACATTGCTCCACACGGTGAAGAAGGTTTCCGGCAGCGAGGCCGCCTCCAGCATGGACAGGCCCCTGGGTATGGGCAGGCACTGGTCGGCCGGCGCGGTGCAGTATTCCGCATAGCCGCCGCCCTGCGCCAGCGCGCACACCAGGTCGCCCTTGCTGAAGCGGCTACCGGCCAGGTCGCCGTCGACGATCTCGCCGGCCACTTCCAGGCCCGGCAAGTCGGACGCGCCCGGCGGCGGCGCATAGCTGCCCAGGCGCTGGAACACGTCCGGACGGTTAATGCCGGCCGCGCGCACCTTGATCAGCACCTCGCCGGCCTTGAATTCGGGGACGGGACGCTCGCACAGGCGCAGCACGTCTGCCGGGCCGGGCTGGCTGATTTCTATCGCACGCATGGCTGCCCTCTCTTAGGTCTGGTCGCTGAAAAGAGCGATTGTACGCGAGCCGCCGCGCCCGCGCAGCCGGCCGCGAGGCTGAACGATATTAGTAGTGATAATGAGATCGATTCCTATTTACTTTTTTACTGGAAGAAACTATAATTTTTGGAACTTATAAATCCAGCATCTTTCCAGGAACCATATGAAACAGCCAGCAATCTGCCAGCCTAAAAGCCTCCGCCTCGAATCCGACAGCGCCCTGAGCACCATGGCCAAGACCACGCTGGCCGTGAGCATTTCCACCGCCATGCTGATGCCGCTGGCCGCCCACGCGGACACCGGCGCCGACGCCGCCGCCGCCGAGAAGGACGAAAAGACCGGCTCCGTCATCATCCTGGGCAAGCGCCTGGACCCGAATCCGAACGCCGAACAAGGCGCGGCCTACAAGGCCAGGACCTCCGCCGACAGCCGCCACACCCGCCCTATCGCCGAAACGCCGCAAACCATTTCCGTGGTGACCAAGGCCGCCATCGACGACTCCGGCCTGACCGACCTGAAACAGATCCTGGCGGCGCAGCCGGGCATCACGCTGGGCACCGGCGAAAACGGCAACGCCTTCGGCGACCGCTACATCATCCGTGGCCAGGAAGCCCGCAGCGACGTCTTCGTCGACGGCCTGCGCGACCCCGGCATGAGCACCCGCGAAAGCTTCGCCATCGAGCAGCTGGAAATCTCCAAAGGCCCGAACTCGAGCTTTGCCGGCCGCGGCACCGCCGGCGGCGCCATCAACGCCATCACCAAGCAAGCCACGCTGGACCACGACTTCACCCGCGTCTCCGCCGCCGTCGGCAGCGACAGCCACCACCGCGTGTCGACCGACATCAACAAGGGCTTCGGCGAAAACTTCGCGCTGCGCGCCAACCTGCTGGACGCCAAGGAAGACGTGCCTGACCGCTCGCCGTCGAGCCGCCAGCGCCAGGGCGTGGCCATTTCCGGCCTGTACGAAGCGAGCAAGGACCTGTCCGTCACGCTGGACTACTACGGCCTGCGCACGCACGACAAGATGCCGGACCTGGGCACCTACCTGAGCGGCACCGTGCCGAACCGCGTGGCCGTGACGAACATTCCCGTGTACGCCCAGCAGAGCGACTTCCTGAAGTCCGACGTCGACACCGGCACCGCCCGCATCAACTGGACCATCCAGCCCGGCCTGAAGCTGACCAGCCTGACCCGCTACGGCAAGTCCAACAATTCCTACGTGACCACCGGCGCCTCCGGCGGCACCCGCTACGACGGCGCCACCGGCAACGCCTACACCACCTCCTACATCGACACCGGCCACACCGGCTGGCAGGACATCGACTACTTCGCGCACCAGAGCAATCTGCGCTGGGACAAGCAACTGGGCGGCCTGAAGCACGAGTTCATCTTCGGCCTGGAATACACCGACCATCAAGTGGTGTCCGGCAACTACGCGCTCAACAACAGCGGCTTCAACTGCAAATCGACCGCCGGCAAAGGCGCCAACAACGCCCTGTGCTTCACCAACAGCACCGGCGTGCCGGTGGCCGACCTGAGCAAGCTGGCCGTGCGCAACGTCCAGCGCCTGGGCTGGAACCAGGACTGGCGCGTGAAGAGCACCTCGCTGAGCGTGATGGACACCGTGGACCTGAGCGACAAGTTCACCGCCTTCGGCGGCCTGCGCGCCGACTACTTCGACCTGTCGCTGGTACGCCGCAACAACACCACCGAAGTCATCACCGGCGACTACGGCTACAACGACACCCTGGTCAACGGCCACTTCGGCCTGAGCTACAAAGTGGCCAAGGACGCCATCGTCTACGCCAGCGCCGCCACCGCGCAGGACATCAACGGCGGCGAGGCCGACTCCGGCACCGCCAGCGGCTACGGCGGCGCCGTGCTGTACAACAACCAGATCGCCGGCGCCAAGCCGGAAACCTCCGTCAACCTGGAGATCGGCACCAAGTGGGACCTGTTCGACCACAAGCTGCTGGCCACCTCGGCGCTGTTCCAGACCACCAAGAAGGACGTGATGGAAGGCGCCAACTACGACACCATCGGCACCTTCAACACCGGCAAGAACCGCGTGCGCGGCATTGAGTTCGGCCTGGTGGGCAACTTCACCGAGAACCTGTCCGGCCAGTTGGGCGCGGCCTTCATGAACTCCAAGGTGCTGGCCTCGGCCACCGCCAGCAACCTGAACAACCCGCTGAGCAACTTCGCCAAGCAGACCTACTCGGCCCAGCTGAAGTACCAGGCGACGGACGCCTTCTCCTTCGGCGGCACGGCCCGCCACGAGAGCGACCGCTGCGGCGGCCAGCCGGACACCGGCGCGGTCGTCACCGGCGGCGTATGCCAGCAGCCGGTGCCTGCGTTCACCGTGTACGACGCCTTCGCCAGCTACCGCTTCAGCCGCCGCTTCGACCTGCGCCTGAACGTGCTGAACGTGGCCAACAAGGACTACTACACCGCCGTCTACCGCGCCGGCTTCTTCATGTACAAGGGCGATGCGCGCGCCGTGCGCCTGACCCTGAACTACGAGCTGTAATCCGGGCGTAAGCTCCTCAGCGTCAGCTACAATGCCGGGTCACGACCCGGCATTTTTCCATTCATGAGCCATTCCATTCCTCCCGACATACGCTGCGCGCAGGACTACGAAGCGCTGGCGCCGCGCCACCTGGCCGCGCCCACCTTCGCCTATGTGGCAGGCGGCAGCGGGCACGACCTCACGGTGGCGGCCAACCGGGCCGCCTTTGGCCAGTGGCATATCGTGCCGCGCCTGCTGCGCGACGTCGGCGCGGGCCACACCCGCATCACGCTGGCCGGCGAGGACTACGCCCACCCGCTGTTCCTGGCGCCGGTGGCGTTTCACAAGCTGGTGCACGGCGCCGGCGAAATCGACACGGCGCGCGCCGCCCACGCGGTGGACGCCTGCCTGGTCACCAGCACGCTGGCCTCCTGCACGCTGGAGGACGTGGCGCGCGCGGCCGGGCCGCAGCGCTGGTTCCAGCTCTACTTCCAGCCGCAGCGCGAGGCCACGCTGGACCTGCTGCGGCGCGCCGAAGCGGCCGGCTACGGCGCCATCGTGCTCACGCTGGACGCGCCCATCCAGGTGGCCAGCCGGGGCGCCCTGGCGCTGGATTTCCAGCTGCCGCCAGAATGCGTGGCGGCCAGCCTGGCGCCCTACCCCGCCGCGCCCCCGGCCCAGCTGGCGGACGGCGAGAGCCGCATCTTCCAGGGCGTGATGCGCAGCGCCCCCACCTGGGACGACCTGGCCTGGCTGCTGGCCCAGGCCCGCGTGCCGGTGTGGGTGAAAGGCGTGCTGCATCCGGACGACGCCACCGCCCTGCGCAGCGCGGGCGTGGCCGGCATCGTGGTGTCCAACCACGGCGGCCGCAGCCTGGACGGCGCGCCCGCCAGCCTGGACGCCCTGCCCGCCATCCGCGCCGCGCTGGGAGCGGACTTCCCGCTGCTGTTCGACGGCGGCATCCGTTCCGGCGCGGACATCTTCAAGGCCCTGGCCCTGGGCGCCGGCGCCGTGGCCGTGGGCCGCTTGCAGCTGTACGCGCTGAGCGTGGCCGGCGCGCTGGGCGTGGCCCATATGATGAAACTGCTGCTGGAGGAACTGGAAGTGTGCATGGCCCTGGCGGGCTGCGCCACCGTGGACCAGATCACCGCCAGCGCCCTGCAAGCGAAAAGGACACCATGCTGATTACCATAGACAATGTGCTGAGCAAGGACGAAGTTGGCCAGTTCCGGGGATGGCTGGACCGCGCCGAATGGCAGGACGGCGCCGCCACCGGCGGCAGCCAGGCGCGCCGCGTGAAGCACAACCTGCAGCTGGCGGACGGCGTGGAGCCGGCCGTCAGCCTGGGCAACCACATCGTGCGCGCGGTGGCCAGCCATCCGCTGTTCGTGTCGGCGGCGCTGCCGCGCCGCATCTATCCACCCAAGTTCAACCGCTACCAGGACGGCGGCGCCTACGGAACCCATGTGGACAGCGCGGTGATGCAGCTGCCCGGCGGCGGCCCGGCGCTGCGCAGCGACCTGTCGGCCACGCTGTTCCTGGCCGAGCCGGACGAATACGAAGGCGGTGAACTGGAGATCGAAGGCGAGTTCGGCGTGCAGGCGGTCAAGCTGGCGGCGGGCAGCCTGGTGCTGTATCCGTCGTCCAGCCTGCACCGCGTGGCGCCGGTGACGGCCGGCGCGCGCCTGGCCTCCTTCTTCTGGATCGAAAGCCTGGTGGCGGACGACGGCGAGCGCAGCATGCTGTTCGATCTGGACCAGTCCATCCAGCGCCTGACCCCGGCGCTGGAGCAGCACCAGCGGGAACTGGTCAAGCTGACCGGGATCTACCATAATCTGTTACGGCGCTGGGCCACCACCTGAAGCAGCGCCATACTTCTACATTCCAAGGACAAGCCATGAAATCGAAAATCATCCTGCCTCTGCTGCTCGCACTGGCCACCAGCGGCGCCTGGGCGCACGGCGACGTGAAATGCACCAAGGCCCCGAAAACCGAGTGGAAGTCGCACGAGGAGCTGGCGCAGAAGCTCACCAAGGAAGGCTGGCAGATCCGCCGCATGGAAGCCACCGCTTCCTGCTACGAGGTGTACGCCAAGGACCCCAAGGGCAAGCGCGTGGAAGCCTTCTTCGACCCGGTGACCTTTGCCCGTGTCGAAGAATAAAGCCACACTGAGAATCTGGGATCTGCCGGTGCGCCTGCTGCACTGGCTGCTGGTGTCCAGCATTGCGGCGGCCTGGTACACCAGCGAGGACATCGGCCCGCTGCACGAGTACTGCGGCTATGCGGCGGCGTTTGCCGTGACGGCCCGCCTGCTGTGGAGTTTTGCCGGCAGCAGCTATGCGCGCTTTCCGCAGTTCGTGCTGGGCGCCGGGCCGACCATGGCCTATCTGCGCCAGGTGCTGGCCGGCACGGCGCCGCGCTACCTGGGCCACAATCCGCTGGGCGGATGGATGGTGGTGGCGCTGCTGTCCTGCGTGGGCCTGGTGGCGTTCACCGGCTGGCTCACCACCACCGAGCTGCTGTGGGGCTACGCCTGGCCGGTGCGCATCCATGAAAGCCTGGCCTGGCTGCTGGTGGCGCTGATCGCGGCCCATGTAGGCGGCGTCATTTTCACCAGCTGGCAGCACCGGGAAAACCTGGTTGCCGCCATGTTCAGCGGCAATAAATCACCCGAAACGCCCTCCGATTAGCCGCCGCCGGTGCGTGACTGCTTGGGCAGCGGCGTGCCCACCTTCCACGCGGCCGACAGCGCCTGCCCTTCCTCGATCTGCTCCGGCGTCATCTTGCGCACCACGGCCGCGCGCTGCTCGGCCGCGTTCATGGAGCCGCTGGCGGCCGCCAGGTTCCACAGCATATAGGCCAGCACATTATCCTGCGGCATGCCGCCGATGTGGTAGCGGTACATCAGCCCCAGCGTCTGCTGCGCGTCCGGATGGCCCTGCTCGGCGGCCTTGCGGAACCAGATCACCGCCTGCTTGTGGTCCTGGATCACGGCGTTGCCGGTGTAGTACATCGCGCCCACCACGTATTGCGCGTCCGCCTTGCCTTTGACGGCCGCCTTGCGGTGCCAGTTCAGCGCCTGCTTGTAGTCCTGCGGCACGCCGCGGCCCATGTAATACATCAAGCCGAGCAGGTGCTCGGCGTCCGTGTTGCCGTTGCGCGCCAGCGGTTCGATTTCCTTGTACGCCAGGCTGTAGTTCCGGTTGTTGTAGGCCGTGGCCCCTTCCGCGAAGCCGGCCCGCGCGGCGCCTTGGGCGCCCAGCACCAGACCGATCGCGATCATTGCTAGTAGTAGTTTTTTCATGTTGCTCAAGAAATGGGTACTTGTATCCGTACTTGTGTTTTATTGCCGCGCCAGCGCGCGGCACCATTTACTTCCAGCTGACTTTGCCCAGGCCGTCCACGCTGACATTGCGGGTGGCCGGCTTGCCATAGACTGTGACCGACCCCAGACCGGAGAGGTTCAACGTGGCGTTGTCGCGCGCGGTGACGGTGGCGTTGCCCAGGCCGCTCAGCTCCAGGTTCACGCTGTCGGCCTGGAACTGCTGTGCGTTCAGGCCGCCCAGGCCGCCCAGCGTGGCCTTCAGCAGCTTGCTGCGCCCGCCGATGGTGACGTAGCCGGCGCCCTGCAGGTCCAGCTCCACGCTGTCGTTTTCGCTGGCCCACACGTGCATGCTGCCCACGCCGCCGAGGTTGACGCGCATGGTGCGGTAGTCACACACCACCTTCATGCTGCCAGCGCCCTCCAGCGTCAGCTCGATGTCGTCGCCGCTGAAGCCGGTCACTTCGGTGGTGCCCACGCCGTCAGACACCACCTGGCGCAGATTCGGCAGCACCAGTTCGGCGCGCACCAGGCTGTGGTTGAACTTGAAGCTGCGCACATCCGACTCCAGATGCAAGGTGTCGCCCGACTGGGCGCTGGTGATTTTGCCCATGTAGCGCTTGTCCGCGATGATGACCAGCGACGGCGTATCGCCGCGCCGCAGCTTCAGGTCCAGCACCCCGTCCAGCTTGACCCGCACCACGCGCGCGTCGATGGCGCGGGTCTCGGTGACGGTGTCGTCGGCGGCGCGGGCGCCCGGCAGCAGCAGGCCGAACGCGGCCAGAATCAGGCCCAGGCGGAACAGAATACGGGAAGAAATGGTCATATCAGGAATCCTCGGAAGGCGGCGGCGCCGCGCATTATCGGTATTCCAGCACTATACCCAAGCCGCCCCTGCCCCGGACGAATTTGCGACGAACTGCAAAAAACGCGGAGCAGATTACCGTTCAGGTCACCCAGTCTGCTGGGGCGCAGCCGGTGCGGAGGTGCCGCAGGCGTGGCAGAAGCGGCTGAAGGTGCTCTTGCGGGTCTGGCAGTGGCCGCAGTGGTCGAACAGGCCGATGCCGCAGTGGGGGCAGAAATCGATGGACGGGTCTTTCAGGTCGACCTTGCGCTCGCAGCCGGGGCACACGCTTTTGGCCAGCCGCGCCAGCGCCACGTCGTATTGCAGCGTTTCGCGGCGTTCGCGGTCGGGCATGGCTTCGGCGGCTTTCTGCCGCTCCAGGTAGCGCTGCAGCGAGACGATCGCCTGCCGCCCCACCAGCACCGTCAGCGCAATGCCGACGATGTAGCGCACATAGCCGCCGTAGCTGGGCAGGTAGGGCACCAGCTCGACGAAGAAGGCGAAACCGGCAAAGATGATGAAGCCCCATACAAAGGGCCAGTACTTGCCCTTGCGCCGGGTCTTGAACAGCCAGCCCGCCAGCGCCAGCAGCGGCAGCGTGAGCAGCAGACGGTAGCCGAACACGCGCAGCTCCCTGGCCCGCAGCGCCTCGCCGTAAGGCTCGCGCGCGGCCTCCTCCAGCGCCTGCCACTGCGCCTGCGCCTTGTCGGTGGCCTGGCTGGCGTCCAGGTAGGCCTGCTCCTGGGCTTCCACCAGCGCCAGCGCCTGGCGCTCGGCGCCGGCCAGCCCGTCCAACTCGCGGGTGCGCTTGATCACTTCCGGGTCCTGCTCCGAGCGCGCGGTGACGCTGCGGGTGGCCAGCCAGTTGTCGAAGGTCTCGCGCGTGCTGTGGCTGTTGGCCACCGCCACCTGGTGCTTCTGGCGCGCCTGCAACAGGGCCGCGTTGGCCTCGGCCTGGCGCTGGCGCTGCTGCGCCAGCGTGGCCTTGAGCTGCGCGGCGCGCGGCTGTTGCATGAACTGCTCCACCGTCAGCGTGTCCTCCACGCCGCCCAGGTTGCCGACGATCTTGCCGCCCAGGCCGATCAGGAACCACGCAAACGCCAGCGCCACCAGCCACAGCCCGCGCTGGAACCATTTTTCGGACAACCGCAGTGATTTGCTCATGCCAGCCTTTCAAAGTGGAACGAAGGCGCCGCCCGGCAAAACGATGGTGGCGCGGAAGCCGCCGCCGGGGGCGTTGGCCAGCAGCAGTTCGCCGCCGTGCGCCTGAACGATACCACGGGCGATGCCCAGCCCCAGTCCCATGCCGCTGCTGTTCTGGCTGCGTCCGTGTTCAAGCCGCACATAGGGCTCGCACAGGCCCGCCAGCGCCTCCTCGGGCACGCCGGGGCCGTGGTCGCGCACCTCGATTTCGATATTGCCGGCGCGCTCGCGCACCGCCAGCTCCACCTTGTCGCCGTAGTGCAGCGCGTTGTTGAGCAGATTGCCGATGGCGCGCTTGAGCGCCAGCGGCTTGGCCGCCACGCTCAGCCCCGACGCGCTGAACAGCACCGCGTGCCCGGCCAGCTGCGCGTCGCGCACCATGCGGCCCAGCAGCGCGTCCAGCCGCACCTCGGTGGGGTTCTCGTGGATGTCGGTGGGGTTCTCGTGGATGTCGCTGTCCTTCACGGTTTGCAGCGCGCCCTTCACCATCATGTCCAGCTCGTCCAGGTCGTCGTGGAACTCGCTTTGCATGGCCTCGTCGTCCAGCAGTTCGGTGCGCAGCTTGAGCCGCATGATGGGCGTGCGCAGGTCGTGCGATATGGAGACGAACAGGCGCTCGCGGTCTTCGATGTAGCGCTGGATGCGCTGGCGCATGGCCTCGAAGGCGCGCGCCGTGTTGACGAACTCGCGGCTGCCCGTCTCCGGCAGCGCGGGGCCGTGCTCGCCCTTGCCGAACGCGGTGGCCGCCTCGGACAGCGCGGCCAGCGGGCGCGTGATCCAGCGCACCACCATGATGGACAGCAGCAGCACCGCCGCCAGCGACAGCGCCTGCAGCAGCAGCCGGTCGCGCGTGAGCGGATTGCCGGTTTCCAGGAAATAGGGATTGGGCATCAGCGTGGCCAGGTAGAGCCAGTGGCCGGGGTCCATTTCCACCTGGATCAGCAGCACCGGCGCCGGCTTGGTCAGCATGATGTGCTGCACCCAGGTTTCCGGCAGGTCGGCCACGGTGGCGCCGTTGTCGCCCACCGGCAGCTTGTCCGGCCAGGCGAACGCCAGCCGCACCTCCGAGATATTCGGCAGGTCCTCTTTCAGCGTGGCGCGCACCTGCTTGAGCGCGGCGTCCGCCAGCTCCTGGCCGGCGATGGCGCGCGCCGGCACCGGCGCCTGGTTGATGTTGACCAGGAAGCGGGTGCCGCCCATCTCGCGGAACTGCTGGATGATCAGGGGCCGGTAGTTGGGCGGCAGGCTGAGAAAGAAGCGCACCGCGCTCGATGCACTGTGCGCCAGGTGCTGCGCGGCGGTGCCGGTTTCGCTGAGCGCCTCGGCGCGGCGCTGCGCGGCCCAGATGATATTGCCCACCAGCTGGGTCAGCAGCACGCCGATCACCATCACCAGCGTGAGGCGGCCTTGCAGGGACTGCGGCAGCAGGCGCGCCAGGCGGCCGGGAATCGCCTTAGGCATTGGAGGCGGTGACGTCGGCCGAGAATACATAGCCCGCGCCGCGCACCGTCTTGATGAGCAGCGGATTGCGGCCGCCGTCGTTCAGGCGCAGGCGCAGGCGGCTGATCTGCACGTCGAGGAAGCGGTCCAGCGGCCCGGAGTCGCGCCCGCGCGTGCCTTCGCACAGCGCGCTGCGGTCCAGGATATCGCCCGCGTGCTCGACGAAGTATTTCAACAGCTGGAAGTCCAGCCCCGTCAGCGGCACGATCTCGCCGTCCGCGCCGGTGACGGTGCGCGCCACCGTGTCCAGCGTGTAGCCCACGAAGCGGTAGTAGCGCGGCGCGGCCGCGTTGTCCATGCCGGTGCGGCGGTGGATGGCCTTGATGCGCGCCAGCAGCTCGCGCGGGCTGTAGGGCTTGGACACGTAGTCGTCCGCGCCCAGCTCCAGGCCCACCACGCGGTCGGTCTCGTCCGAGCTGGCGGTAAGCATGATGATGGGCACATTGGAGCGGCTGCGCACCGCCTTGCACAGCGCGAAGCCGTCCGTGTCGGGCAGCATCACGTCCAGTATCACCAGCGACAATTCGTCGGCGTAGCGGTTGAACTCGGCCATGAAGGTCTGGCCGTCCTGGGCCAGGCCGACGTCGTACTGGTTTTTCTCCAGGTAGGCCTTCAGCAGGGTCCGCGTTTTTTGGTCGTCGTCGACGATCAGGATCTTGCGCATGATGAGTTTCTATTTTGTCTTGGTAAAAGTGCGGGCGATGGCGGCCAGCCTGCGCTGGGTGTCGGCCACGCCGGCATTGTCGTCCAGGAAGTAGCGGTGCACTTCCGCCACGATGGCGTCGCGCACCACCTCCTCGGTGGCCATGCGGTGCACCAGGCTGGGCACCAGCGCTTCCGGGCCGCTGTTGAACAGCTTCCACGAAGCGCGCGCACACACGTCCATCTTCGCCAGCGCGGGATTGCGCAGCACGGGGATGGAGCCCTTGATCTGGTTGTAGTCGTTCTGCATGGCGGGCGACATGATGAGCGCGGCCAGCTTCTCCTGCGCCGCGCGGTGCGGCTCGCGCGTGGCCAGCATGCCCAGCGTGTCGATGTTGTACAGGTGGTAGCTGGCCGTGCCCGGCGCGGCGGCGCAGCCAAAGCCCTCCTCCACCGTCAGCCCGCGCGACACCAGTTCGCCCTTGGCCCAGTCGCCCATCACCATGAAGGCGGCGCGGCCGTCCGCCAGCTCGCGCACGCCCTCGTCCCAGCTGCGCTCGGCGATGGGGCTGCCCATCCACTTCTTCAGGCCGCGCAGGCGCTGCAAGGCCGCAGCCAGGCGCGGGTCGGCGTAGGCGGCGGCATTGCGGCGCTGGAACAGGTCGCGGTGGAACTCGGCGCCTTCGGACAGCACCAGCGCTTCGAACAAGGTGGTCACCTGCCACGGCTCGCTGCTTTGCGCCAGCGGCACCACGCCCGCCTGCTGCAGCCTGGCGGCGGCCTGCTCGAACTGCGCCCAGGTTTCCGGCACGGCCAGGTTCAGGCGCGCCAGCAGCTTGCGGTTGTAGAACAGGGTGTTCATGCGGTGGATGCCCACCGGCGCCGCGTAGACATGGCCGTCCGACTTGATGGCGTCGGCCACCGTGGGCAATAACTGTTTATCCCATTTTCCGGCCGCAGCCACGGCGTCCAGGTCCAGCAGCAGGTCCAGCCTGGCCCAGTCTCGGATGACGATGCCGTTCACCTGCGCCACTTCCGGCGCGTCCTTGGCCAGCATGCGGCTGCGCAGCACGATGCCGGCGCCCGCGCCGGAGCCGCTGGGGATCATGCTGTCGCGCCAGCCAATGTCAGACTCCGCCAGCCGCAGCGCGATCAGGTCGACCGCCCTGCGCTCGCTGACCGACTTCCACCAGTGCAGCACCTGCAGGGACTCCGCGCGTGCGCCGGTGCACGCCATGGTGGCTAGCAGAAGGGATAGCAAGCAGGCGGCCAAGCGCAGCTTGTGGCTGATGGTTTCCGTCATGTCTCTGTGATTTTTTTGTAGCCATTCCAGGATGGCGTTTGTGTGCCCAGACTATAACCCAAAGCATTCTTGAAACGATGGTAAGGATGCAAAGCATTTTGCAAGAAAGCGTATGGATTTATTGCGAAATGTTGCAGCCGCTGCGGCGCAGCACACTGGGGCTGTGTAAGTTTATGTTAGCGCCCGGCCTGCGCCGAAAGTACTATTTTTCATAAAAATCAATTACTTAAGCATCACATCACCGCCCCGGCCGCGCCTGCTGGAATCACATTTCGGCCGATGCTACTGTCCGTCCCGGTAGCAAAAAACACAAAACAAACTTATACCGGAGACCTGACCTTATGATGACCCGATTCGTCCGCCTTTCCCTGCCCGCCGCCATTGCGCTGGCCCTGTCCTGCGGCGCCGCTTACGCCGGCGACCATGAAACCGAAGGCTTCCACGGCTATCTGCGCGCCGGCGGCGGCACCAGCAACCACGGCGGCACCCAAAGCTGCTACGGCCTGGGCGGCATCACCATGTCCTACCGCCTCGGCAACGAGTGCGACAGCTTCACCGAGCTGGGCTACACCAAGGAGCTGGCCAAGGCCGCCAACGGCGCCAGCTTCGTCGGCACCTTCTGGGCCGACGCCTACAAGAACAGCTCCGACTTCGGCGACGCCAAGCTGGGCGTGTCCAAGGCCTACATCGAAGCGAAGAACCTGCCCTTCATGGACGGCGGCATCGTCTGGGTCGGCAAGCGCCACTACTACCGTCCCGACATCCACATGCTGGATATGCAGTACATCAATATGAACGGCACCGGCGGCGGCATCGACGGCTATCCGCTGGGCGCGGGCAAGATCAGCTACGCCGTCTTCAAGGACAACGACTTCAACACCACCGACCCGGCCACCGGCAAGGTGATCGACTCGCCGTCCGCGCTGCGCCAGAACCTGGTGTACGAAGGCCTGCCGGTCAATACCAACGGCACGCTGGACTTCGCCGCCTCCATCATCTCGGCCCAGGGCCAGGATAAAACGACGCACGACGGCTGGCAGCTGTCGGTGTTCCACCGCCAGGCCAAGGTCTTCGGCGGCGGCAACACCGTCGGCGTGCAATACGGCGTCGGTCCCGGCACCGGCATCAACGGCCCGTGCTGCGCGCGCATCGGCCCGTCCGGCAGCACGCTGCTGGGGTCTGACTACACCCGCCTGCGCATCTTCGACGACGTGGTGATACAGCCCACCCGCGACTTCAGCATGGAGTTCGTGGCCCTGTACCAGCGCGACAAGAACGACAAGGACGGCGCCACCACCTGGACCACCGTCGGCGCCCGCCCCGTGTACGCGCTGGCCGAGAACTTCAAGCTGCAGGCCGAACTGGGCGTGACCCAGCTGAAGGCGGACAAGACGCCAGGCACCCAGCGCCTGACCAAGCTGACCATCGCCCCCACCATCAGCCTGGCGCGCGACTACTTCGCCCGCCCCGAGCTGCGCTTCTTCGTCAGCTACGGCAAGTGGAACGACGCGGCCAGCAAGTCGGTCAACGCGTTCAACAACTCCGGCGCGGTGTACGGCAGCGACACCAGCGGCGTTTCCTACGGCATCCACATGGAAGCCTGGTGGTAAGCCGGCGCCTGGACATTCACTCATAACTCACTCATAAAATTCAACAGGAGACACACAATGAAACTGCATCCACTGGCGCTGAGCGCCCTCGCCATCGCCCTGGGCACCGCCACGATGGCCCAGGCCGCGCCGCAAGTCGAAGTACTGCACTACTGGACCTCGGGCGGCGAAGCCAAGTCCATCGCCGAACTGAAGAAGATGATGGAAGCCAAAGGCGTGGCCTGGAAAGACTTCGCGGTGGCGGGCGGCGCCGGCGAGAACGCCACCACGGCGCTGAAGGCGCGCGTGATGGCGGGCAGCGCCCCGGCCGCGGCCCAGATCAAAGGTCCGGCCATCCAGGAATGGGGCCAGGAAGGCGTGCTGGCCAATATCGACGCAGCCGCCGCCGAGGGCAAGTGGGAGTCGGTGCTGCCGCCGGTGGTCACCAATGTGATGAAGTACAAAGGCCATTACGTGGCGGTGCCGGTGAACGTGCACCGGGTGAACTGGCTGTGGGTAAACCCGGAAGTGCTGGCCAAGGCCGGCGCCAAGGCGCCCACCAATTTCGCCGAGTTCTTCGACGCGGCCGACAAGATCAAGAAGGCCGGCCTGGTGGCCGTGGCCCACGGCGGCCAGCCGTGGCAGGACGCCACCGTGTTCGAGTCCGTGGTGCTGGGCGTGGGCGGCGCGGACTTCTACCGCAAGGCGCTGGTGCAGCTGGACCCGGCCAGCCTGTCCGGCCCCACCATGGTCAAGTCCTTCGAAACGCTGGCCCGCATCAAGACCTATATCGACAAGGACGCGGCGGGCCGCGACTGGAACCTGGCCACCGCCATGGTCATCAACGGCAAGGCCGGCATGCAGTTCATGGGCGACTGGGCCAAGGGCGAATTCACGGCTGCCGGCAAGGTCGCGGGCAAGGACTTCCTGTGCCTGCCCGCGCCGGGCACCGGCAATAGCTACACCTTCAACATCGACTCGCTGGCCATGTTCAAGGTCAAGAGCGCCGAAGAGCAGAAGTCGCAGCTGACGCTGGCCAGCGCGGTGATGAGCCCCGAGTTCCAGGAAGTGTTCAACCTGAACAAAGGTTCGATCCCGGTGCGCGCAGGCGTCTCGCGCGCCAAGTTCGACAGCTGCGCCACCCGCTCGATGGACGACATGGCGGCCACCAGCAAGGCCAATGCGCTGCTGCCCTCGCTGGCGCACGGCATGGCCATCGACAGCGCGAAGGCCGGCGCCATCCAGGACGTGATCGCCAAGTTCATGAACTCGAACATGACGCCGCAAGCCGCCGCGCAAGCGCTGGCCAAGGCCGCCAAAACCATGTAAGCCGCCGCACCGAGGCAAAGCACCACCGTAGGGCGGGTTAGCGCGCAGCGCGTAACCCGCCGGCACCGCCGCAACGCACGCACCGGCGGGTTACGCGTTCCGCCAACCCGCCCTACGGATACCGCCTCAAGCTCTGGAGAACCCGCATCATGTCCGCCATACCGCTTCACCCTGTTTCACCCGCCGCGCCCGCCAAACAGCGCGCCGCCAGCCGCTTCGGCGCGCTGGCCGACGCCTGGCTGCCGCGCCTGGTGCTGTCCCCCACCATCATCGCCTCGCTGGTCTTCGTCTACGGCTTCATCGCCCTCACCGCCTGGCTCTCGCTGACCGAGTCGCGCATGATGCCCAACTTCGAGTACGCCGGCTTCGCCCAGTACGAGCGCCTGTTCGGCATCGAGCGCTGGTGGGTTTCGGCCAGCAACCTCGGCGTGTTTGGCGCGCTGTTCATCCTCGGCTGCCTGGCCATCGGCCTCACCATGGCCATCCTGCTGGACCAGCGCATCCGCCACGAAGGCGCGCTGCGCGCCATCTACCTGTACCCGATGGCGCTGTCCTTCATCGTCACCGGCGCGGCCTGGAAGTGGATACTCAACCCCGGCCTCGGCCTGGAAAAAATGATGCACGACTGGGGCTACACCAATTTCACCTTCGGCTGGCTGGTGGACTCCGACATGGCCATCTACACCGTCGTCATCGCCGGCGTGTGGCAATCGTCCGGCTTCGTCATGGCCCTGTTCCTGGCCGGCCTGCGCAGCGTGGACGACAGCATCATCAAGGCCGCCCAGGTGGACGGCGCCAGCCTGCCGACCATCTACCGGCGCATCGTCATCCCCTCGCTGCGGCCGGTGTTCTTCAGCGTGCTGCTGGTGCTGGCCCACATCGCCATCAAGAGCTTCGACCTGGTGATGGCGTTGACGGCCGGCGGCCCCGGCACCTCGTCCGACGTGCCAGCCATCTTCATGTACCAGTTTTCCTTCACGCGCGGCCAGCTGGGCCTGGGCGCCGCCTCGGCCATGATGATGCTGGCCACCGTGCTGGCCGTGCTGGTGCCGCTGATGTACCTCGAAACGAAAGGAGCGCGCCATGGCCGCTGACCTGAACCACGACGGCGGCCGCATCACGCCCGGCCGCGTCATGCTCTACGCCTTGCTGGTGCTGGTGGCGCTGTACTACCTCGCGCCGCTGTACGTGATGCTGACCACTTCCGTGAAAACGCTGGACCAGATCCGCGACGGCAACCTGCTCGACTTCCCGCTCGCGCCCACCACGGCGGCCTGGGGCAAAGCCTGGTCGCAAGCCTGCACCGGCGTGCGCTGCGAAGGCCTGGCGCCCTACTTCTGGAACTCGGTCCGGATGGCGATACCGGCGGTGCTGATCTCCAGCCTGATCGGATCGCTGAACGGCTACGTGCTGGCGCACTGGCGCTTCCCCGGCCACAACGCCGTCTTCACCGCGCTGATGGTGGGCTGCTTCATCCCCTTCCAGGTGGTGATACTGCCGATGGCGCGCCTGCTGGGCATGGCCGAACTGGCCAACACCACCAGCGGCCTGGTGGTGGTCCACATCATCTACGGCATCGCCTTCACCACGCTGTTCTTCCGCAATTACTACGTGACGGTGCCGGAGGAGCTGGTGAACGCCGCGCGCATCGACGGCGCGGGCTTCTTCATGATCTACCGCCGCATCATCTTCCCGCTGTCGCTGCCCATCTTCATGGTGTGCTTCATCTGGCAGTTCACGCAGATCTGGAACGACTTCCTGTTCGGCGTGGTGTTCGGCGGCTCGGACGCGCAGCCCGTGACGGTGGCGCTGAACAATCTGGTCAACACCTCCACCGGCGTGACCGAATACAACGTGAACATGGCGGCGGCCATCATCGCCGCGCTGCCCACGCTGCTGATCTACCTGGTGGCTGGCAAATACTTCGTGCGCGGCCTCACCGCCGGCGCCGTCAAAGGTTAAGGAGACTCTCATGGCAAGCTTATCTATCCGCAATGTGCGCAAGGTGTATCCCAACGGCGCCGAAATCCTCAAGGGCATCGACCTCGATATCGAGGACGGCCAGTTCCTGATCCTGGTGGGCGGCTCCGGCTGCGGCAAGTCCACCCTGCTGAACATGATCGCGGGCCTGGAAAACATTTCGCAGGGCGAGATCCGCATCGGCGAGCGCGTGGTGAACAATGTGCCGCCCAAGGAGCGCGACATTGCGATGGTGTTCCAGTCCTATGCGCTCTACCCCACCATGACGGTGCGCGAGAACATCTCCTTCGGCCTGGGCATCCGCAAGGTGCCCAAGGCCGAGCAGGAGATCATCGTCAACCGCGTGGCCGAAACGCTGCAGATGAAGCACCTGCTGGAACGCAAGCCAGCCATGCTGTCCGGCGGCCAGCGCCAGCGCGTGGCCATGGGCCGCGCGATTGCGCGCGATCCCTCGCTGTTCCTGTTCGACGAGCCGCTGTCCAACCTGGACGCCAAGCTGCGCGTGGAAATGCGCGCCGAGATCAAGCTGCTGCACCAGCGCCTGGGCGCCACCATCGTCTACGTGACGCACGACCAGATCGAGGCGATGACCTTGGGCGACCGCATCGCCGTCATGCGCGACGGCGTGGTGCAGCAGTTCGGCAGCCCGCAGGAAATCTACGACCAGCCGGACAATCTGTACGTGGCCGGCTTCATTGGCTCGCCGTCGATGAATTTCCTGCGCGGCAAGCTGGTGGCCCACGCTGCGGGCGCGGCCTTCGCGCTGGAGCACCAGGGCGCCACCACGCTGCTGCCGCTGCCGGCCAACCACGCCGCCGCCGGCCACTTCGGCGCCTGGCTGGGCCGCGAGCTGATCCTGGGCATACGCCCCGAACACGTGACCGACGCGCTGAGCGCGCGCCGCGCAGAGACGCCGGAAGGCTACCACCCCATGGAAGTGTCCTGCGCAATAGAGATGACCGAGCCCACCGGCCCGGACACGCTGGCCTTCGCCTGGTTCAACGGCGCGCGCGCCACCTGCCGCACCCACCCGCGCGCAGGCGCCGAGCCGGGCGCGAGCATTGCGCTGGCGTTCGACCTGTCCAAAGCCATCCTGTTCGACCCGGCCTCGGAAATGCGCCTGGGCGCCTGAGGCGCCACCCACCGCTTTACCGCTGCACCCTCTTTTGACCGGCAAACGCCGGTCTTTTTTTGCCCGTTTTTGACCGGTTGCCGCAAGAGTTGCCGGACGTGCATTAGCAATCCGCAAATGAGTGCACACTCACCCCGCGCACGATAGGCACGGCGGTTGACCATGGAGTGCCGGCGCTGAATACTGACCAGCCCGATTACTCGTAGGCACCGCGACATGGCAACCGTATCCGAAGTCAAAAGCACCACCCTCTCCGGCCTCAACCACATCGATGCACTCCTGAACAATCTGCCGAACTGGAATTACCAGACCTCCGGCGGCAACACCCTCTACTACAGTTTTTCCACGGCGGCCGGGCTAGAGTCCGGCAACAGCGCCATCCTGAGCGCGCCGCTGGCCTTCAGCGCCGCGCAGCAAACGGCCACGCGCGGCGCGCTGAACTACATCTCGCAATTGACCGGCATCCAGTTCGCCGAAACCGGCGACGGCAACGCGGCGCAGATCCACTTCGCCAACGCCAACATCAGCGGCTCCAGCACCACCGGCCTGGACAGTTCACGCTACAGCTATTCCTACAACAGCAGCAATGTTGTGACCAAGTTCAGCGCCGCGACCTGGGTCTATCTGGACAATGCCGAATGGGCGGGCATGAACGCCAACCTCGCCCCGGGCACGCAGGGCTATGAAACGCTGCTGCACGAGCTGGGCCACGCGATGGGCCTGAAGCATTCCTTCGAGGGCACGGTCAAGCTGCCCGCCGCGACCGACAGCACGGCCTATACGCTGATGTCCTACACCCATAGCGGCGGCGTGCACTCCACCTTCGGCGAGTACGATGTCGCCGCGCTGAAATGGCTGTACGGCGGCGACGGGCTGGGCGGCGCGCTGGGCGTGAACTCGGCCGGCGGCGGGCGCTACATCACCGGCACCAGCCAGGCCGACACGCTGGCCGGCACGGCCGCCAACGATATGCTGGAAGGCGGCGCGGGCAATGACATGCTGAACGGCGGCGCAGGCACCGACACGGCCTTCTACAACGGCGTGCACACGGCCTACACCGTGTCGCAGCTTGGCGCCGGCAGCTGGAGTGTGAGCGGCGCGCAGGGCACGGACACGCTCAGCGGCATAGAGCAGCTGCGCTTCAGCGACGGCCTGTTCGCCATCGCCGCCACGGCGCCGCTGCCGGACACCACTGCGCCGGCGCAGCCCACGCTCGTTTTCACCAAGGACGGCTCGGCTGCGGCCAGCGGCAACCATCCCACCTTCAGCGGCGTGGTGGAAGCGGGCGCCAAGGTGGAGATTTTCAACGGTTCCACCAGCATGGGCGTGGGCACGGCGGCCGCCAACGGTAGCTGGAGCATCACGCCGGTGGCGGTGGGCAACGGCAGCTACCACGTCACGGCCAAGGCGACCGACGCGGCGGGCAATGTGTCGGCGGCCTCGGCGGCGCAGGACTTTACCGTTCTGAGCGCGCGCAACGTCACCGGCACGGCGGCCAACGACACGCTCAATGCGCTGACCGCCAACAATTACATCGACGGCGGCGCCGGCATCGACACCGTGGTGTACGGCGGCGCGCGCGCCAACTACACCGTGGGCAAGACCGCCTACGGCTACAAGGTGACCGACGTGGCGGGCACCGGCGGCGGCAGCGACCTGCTGGTGCGCAGCGAGTTCATCAAGTTCGCGGACCAGACCATGGCGCTCGACAACAGCGGCATCGTGGTCCAGTCCGCCAGCGCCAGCTCGATGGCGCTCGACCTGGCGCCGGAACACGAGGTCCAGCTCATCGGCCGCCACACGCACGCGGCCGAGCACGCGCACTTCGCCTGAGCCTGCTTAGGCGCCGAAAGGCAGCGGTGCGTTGTCGGCCACCAGCTTTTCGGCGCGCAGCGCGTGCCAGAACTCGGCCGGGATCTTCTCGGCCATGGCCGCCGCGTCTTCCGCGATGCGCTCCGGACGGCTGGCGCCCGGGATCACCGCCGCCACTGCCGGGTTGGCCAGCGCGAACTGCAGCGCCGCCGCCTTGATGCTGACGCCGTGGCGCTGCGCCAGTGCTTTCAGGCGCGCCACTTTGGCCAGGATTTCAGGCGAGGCCTGCTGGTACTCGAAGTTCTGGCCGCCGGCCAGCACGCCGGAGCTGTAAGGACCGCCCACCACGATCCCGGCGCCGTGCTGCAGCGACTGCGGCATCACGCGCTGCAGGGCGCTGGCATGGTCCAACAGGGTGTAGCGCCCGGCCAGCAGGAAGCCGTCCGGCTTGGGTTCGTCCAGCGCCAGCGTCAGCTCGATAGGCTCGACGCGGTTTACGCCCAGGCCCCAGGCCTTGATCACGCCTTCTTCCTTCAGGCGGGCCAGCGCACGGAAGGCGCCGGTGCGCGCACTTTCGAAATAGGACAGCCATTCGTCGCCGAAGAAGTCCTGCGCCACGTCGTGCACCCAGACGATGTCCAGGCGGTCCGTCTTCAGGCGCTTCAGGCTGCCTTCGATGGAGCGCAGCGTGGCGTCGGCCGAGTAGTCGTTGACGATCTTGTTGCGGTTGCCGTGCTCGAACAAGCCACCCTTCTCGCCCAGGCTGCGCTGGGATGGATCTTCCAGCTCGTCCAGGATCAACCGGCCCACCTTGGTGCTGACCACATAGTCGTCGCGCTTGCGCTTGCTCAGCGCCTCGCCCAGGCGGCTCTCGGCCAGGCCGGCGCCGTACAGCGGCGCCGCGTCGAAGAAGCGCACGCCGTGGTCCCAGGCTGCGTCCACCGTCGCCTGCGCTTCGGCTTCCGGAATATTGCGGAACATATTGCCCAGCGGAGCGGTGCCGAAACCAAGCTGGCCTGGGAGTTTGTCTTTGAGACTCATTGCATTTCCTTTCGAGAAGTAAGTGATGAAATCTTAGCTTGCCAAGTTAATGCCGTCCAAGACATAATTTGCACAACTTAAGTCTCAACGGGTCTGACATGCTGGACATACGCCAACTCAACTATTTCGTCGCCGTGGCCGAAGAGGAGCACGTGGGGCGCGCCGCCGAACGCCTGCATATATCGCAATCCCCGCTCAGCAGGCAGATTGCCCAGCTGGAGGAAAGGCTGGGCTTGACGCTGTTCGAGCGCAGCCAGCAGCGCATCCGTCTTACGGCGGATGGCAAAACCTTTCTGGCCGAAACGCGCGCCTTCCTGACGCACGGGCAGCGGCTGGAGTCGCTGGGGCGCCGGCTGGGCCAGGGCGACGAGGGCGGGCTGTGCATAGGCTATGTGGAAAACGCCATGCATTCCGGCGTGCTGCCGGCCGCCCTGCGCGCCGTGCGCAGCAGCCGGCCGGCGGTGCATGTGGCGCTGTACAACCAGCAGTCGTCCGACCAGCTGGAAGGCCTGCGCCAGCGCAGCCTGGACGTTGCCCTGGTCTGCGCGCCGCCGGCGGCGGACGATGAGGAGCTGGACCGGCTGCAAGTGGTGAGCGACCCCATGCTGCTGGCGCTGCCCGCCGGCCACCCGCTGGCGCAGGCGGACGCCCTGGCGCGGCCGCTGGCGGTGGAGGAACTGCGCAACCAGGAATGGATCGCCATCCACCACAAGGACGGCGCTTTCGAGCATGACCACCTGACCGTCACCTGCGCCAAGGCGGGCTTTACGCCGGACGTGCGCATGCGCGCGCCGGAGCCGATGACGGCGCTCGGCCTGGTGGCGGCCGGCCTGGGCATCGCCATGATCCAGCAAAGCCTGCGCCACCAGGCCCCGCCCGGCGTGGTGCTGCGCGAAGCGCCCTGGTTCGACTACCGCACGCCGCTATGGGTGGTGTGGCACCGCGTTACGCTGCGGCCGCTGGTGGATATCTTCAGGAAAATACTGGTGGCTTAAGTCTCCCGGGCCAGCTCACGGCAAAAACTGTTCGTCGCGCAGTTGCGCCACGCTCCAGGGGCAGCGCTCGGGCAGCGTGGCCGGGTCCAGCCCGGTTTCGCGCGCGGTGCGGTCGACCGCGTCGTCCCAGTTTTCTTCCTGCCACTCGGGATCGCCCAGCAGGCGGTGCAGGCTGGGCGTGCGCTTGAGGATGCGTTCAATCGCGCGGCGCTGCACACGGATGGTGTTGCGCCAGCTGGCGCCGCGCCGTTCCGGCTGGTACTGCCATTTCAGCAAATGCTGCTGCAGCACCACGAAGCGGCTGGAGATGCCGCGCCGTTCACTCAGGCTCAGGCCAATCAACTCCTCCGCAATCTGTTCTGCGTCGATCAGTCCCAGCTGCCCGGCGCGCAGCAGCTGCGCCTGCTCCAGCGCCCACGCCGCGATGTCGTCGTGATAAGCCGTGGTGTCCATGGCGTCCTCCCGTATTGGTGGGACAGGCGGGCAGCGAAAAAGTTCCCTGCGGCGGCGGCCGGATGGCGGTAAGATGCGCGCATCCCAACAACAACATTCCACTTGCCATGAACAAGTCCCTACGAGTACGCCTTGCCGCGCTGTTGTGCCTGTCCGCACTGGCGCCGCTCGCCGCCCATGCCGCCATCAGCGCCGGCGAAAAGCTGTACCAGGCGCATTGCGCCGCCTGCCACGGCGTGAAGCTGGAAGGCGCCACCGGCCCCAGCCTGATCGACCAGGTCTGGCTGCACGGTGCGCCGACCAAGGCCAACCTCATCACCGTCATCAGCAAGGGTGTGGCCGACAAGGGCATGCCGCCCTGGTCGCCCACGCTGAACGCTGCGCAGATCGCGCAACTGGCGGACTACGTGGCGCAGTCCGCGCGCGCTGGCGACAAAATGGGCGCTGCGGCCGCTCCTGCCGCCGCTGCGCCGGCAGCCAAGGCCGTCGCCGCTGCCGCGTCCGACAAAACCGCCGCCATCCTGAGCGGGCTGAAGCTGCCGAAAGGCTTCCGCATCGCCGTCTACGCCGACAAGGTGGAAACCGCGCGTTCGATGGCCGTGTCCGACAGCGGCGTGGTCTACGTGGGCTCGCGCAAGGCGGGCAAGGTGTACGCGCTGGTGGACGCGGACAAGGACGGCGTGGCCGAAAAAGTGGTCACCATCGCCGAAGGCCTGCAAAACCCGATCGGCGTAACGCTGCTCAACGGCGCGCTGTACGTGGCGGAAATTTCGCGCATTATCCGCTTCGACAATATCGACGCCACCTACGCCGCCAAGCCCGCCTACAAAGTGGTGAAGGACGACTTGCCGAAGGAAACCTGGCACGGCGAGAAATTCATCAAGGCCGGCCCGGACGGCAAGATCTACGTGCCGATAGGCGCGCCCTGCAACACCTGCAACAAGGAAGACCAGCCTTACTCCAAGCTCTGGCGCATGAATGCCGACGGCAGCAATTTCGAGGAATACGCGCGCGGCATCCGCAACACGGTGGGCTTCGCCTGGCACCCGGTCACCAAGGAACTGTGGTTCACCGATAACGGCCCGGACATGATGGGCGACAACACGCCGTCGTGCGAGCTGAACGTGGCGCCCAAGGCCGGCCTGCACTTCGGCTTCCCCTACTGCCACGGCGGCGTGCTGCCTGATCCCGAGTTTGGCAAGCTGCAAGCCTGCGAGCAATTCGTGGCGCCGGTGGCGAAACTGGGTCCGCACGTGGCGCCGCTGGGCCTGGGCTTCTACACCGGCACCCAGTTCCCTGCGCAGTACCGCAACAACCTGTTCATCGCCGAACATGGCTCGTGGAACCGCGAGAACAAGATCGGCTACAAGGTCAGCCTGGTGACGCTGTACAACAGCAAAGTGGTGAGCACCACCACTTTCATCGACGGCTTCCTGCGCGATGGCGACGAAGTGGTGGGCCGCCCGGTCGACATCGCCGTGCTGACGGACGGCTCCATGCTGGTGTCCGACGACCACGGCGGCCGCGTCTACCGCGTCACCTACGCCGGGAAGTAATCACCGCACCGTGCGCAGATAGGCCAGCAGGTTGGCGATCTGCTGCTCGTCCCCGATACCCCAGAAGCGCATCTGGTTATCGGGGACCACCTGCTTGGGCGACTTCAGGAAGGCCGCCAGCTTCTGCTCGGTCCACACAATGCCGGACTGCTTCATGGCCGGCGAATAGCTGAAATCCGCCGTTGATCCGGCCTTGCGGCCCACGATGCCGTTCAGCTGCGGCCCAAACGCCCCGCGCGCCGACGGCCCGACCTGGTGGCAGGACGCGCAGCGCATAAACGCCCGCTTGCCCGCCGCCGCATCCCCTTCCGCCCCCATCGCCAGCGCGGGCAGCATCAACAATATCAATCCTCGCAGCATCACCAATCGTCCACTCCTGTCTGTTTCAGCAGTCTAGCACTCCGTCCCAAATCTCATACGCAGGCAGCAAAAACCGTCCAATTATCGGGACGAGAAGCTTGCTCAGCGACATCATTGCGTTGCCCGCCACCTTACAAATCAAACACTTACCGGAAATTTCTTCCATAAAAACGGCGGGCATACGGCTTGCTATTGAGGCTGGACCCCGCCTACCGCGCGGGGATCTGACTACAACGGAGACCGGTATGCAAAAGAAGCGCCCCCTCACCCTCTACATCCTGTTCGCGATGTTGCTCGGCATTGCCGTCGGCTACGCCTGCCACACGGTGTTCCCCGACAAGAAACTCACCGCCGATATTTCCGCCCACATCTCGCTGGTGACTGACATCTTCCTACGCCTGATCAAGATGATCATCGCGCTGCTGGTGTTTTCCACCCTCACCGTGGGCATTGCCAACCTGAGCGACGGCAAGGCCGCCGGCCGCATCGGCGCCAAAGCCTTCGCCTGGTTTATCGCCGCCTCCATGGTCTCGCTGGCGCTGGGCATGCTGCTGTCGAACCTGATGCAGCTGGGCACCAACCTGGGCCTGCCGCTGCCAGCCATCGACGCCAGCACCGGCCTGAAAACCTCGGCCTTCACCTTGAAGGACTTCATCAGCCACGTGGTGCCCAAGTCCCCCATCGAAGCGATGGCCAACAACGAGATCCTGCAGGTGCTGGTGTTCTCCATCTTCTTCGGTTCCGCGCTGGGCGCGCTGGGCGAGTCCGGCAAGCGCCTGCTGGCCGTGGTCGATGAGCTGGCCCAGGTGATGCTGCGCATTACCGGCGCCATCATGAATATGGCGCCGCTGGCCGTGTTCGCCGCCATGGCCTCGGTGGTCACCACCAACGGCCTCGGCATCCTCGCCACCTTCGCCAAGTTCATGGGCGGCTTCTACCTCGGCCTGTTCTGCCTGTGGACCTTGCTGATCGCAGCCGGCTTCGCAGTGCTGGGTCCGCGCGTGCTGCGCCTTGTCGGCCTGATCCGAGAGCCCTTCCTGCTGGCCTTCTCCACCGCCAGCTCCGAGGCGGCCTACCCGAAACTGCTGGTGGCGCTGGACAAATTCGGCGTGCAGCGCCGCATCTCCAGCTTCGTGCTGCCGATGGGCTATTCCTTCAACCTGGACGGCTCGATGATGTACTGCACCTTCGCCGTGCTGTTCATCGCCCAGGCCTACGGCATCGACCTGTCGCTGGGCACCCAGATCACCATGCTGCTGCTGTTGATGCTGACCTCGAAAGGCATGGCCGGCGTGCCGCGCGCTTCGCTGGTGGTGATCGCCGCCACGCTGACCCAGTTCCACATCCCCGAAGCCGGCTTGCTGCTGCTGATGGGCGTGGACCAGTTCCTCGACATGGGCCGCTCGGCCACTAACGCGGTGGGCAACGCCATCGCCACCGCCGTGGTCGCCAAGTGGGAAGGCGCGCTGGGCGAGGAAGAACAACAAAACGGTGAACCGGCCTACGCCCGCGCCGCATAAAAACACAACACAAGGAGACCTGATGAAATACGCAATTACCCCTTTGCTGGCGCTGGCCTGCTGCGCCGCGCAAGCGCAGTCCGCCGTGAAAATCTACGGCGTGGCCGACGCCGGCCTGGTGTTCGAGCGCGGCGGCCCCGCCGGCGGCACCAGCTATGTCAGCAGCGGCGTGGCCTCAGGCTCGCGCCTCGGCTTCAAGGGCACGGAAGACCTGGGCGGCGGCATGTCGGCCGGCTTCGTGCTCGAGAGCGGCATCAGCATCGACAGCGGCGCCTCCGGCCAGGGCGGGCTGACCTTCGGCCGCCAGTCCTTCGTGTCGCTGGGCGGCGCGCTCGGCACGCTGAGCGCGGGCCGCCAGTACTCGCCCTACTTCAAAGCCCTGCGCGACATCGCCGACCCCTTCGGCGACGGCCTGGCCGGCCAGGCCGCCAACCTGATGGTGCCCAACCGCCGCATGGACAACTCGGTGGTCTACGCCTCGCCCAAGCTGGCGGGCTGGTCCACCGACCTGGCCTACAGCGCCGGCGAAGTGGCGGGCGACAGCAGCCGCAAGCGCGCGCTGAGCGGCGCCGTCAATTTCGCGGCGGGGCCGCTGGCGCTGGCGCTGTCGCACTACCGCCGCGAGGACGCCGCCGCCAGCCTGCACGCGCGCAACACCCTGCTGGCCGCGCGCTATACGCTGGGCGCCTACCAGCTGCACGCCGCCTACGCCGTCAACCGGGGCATGGGCACCGTGGGCGGCGGCGGCACGCTGGCCTTCTCGGCGGGCGGCGCCGGCGCGGCCATCGGCACGCTGGCTGCGGCCGGAGGCAGTATCGCCGCCGGCCCCGTGGGCGCGCCGGGCGCGGCCAGCCGCGACATGGTGCTGGGCCTGTGCGCCACCTTTGGCCCGCACCGCTACGCCGCGTCGGTGGTGCAGCATATGGACCGCAGCCCGGCCAACAAGGACGCGCGCCAGTTCGGCCTGGGCTATCTGTACGGCCTGTCCAAGCGCACCGACCTGTACGCCGCATACGGCCGCGTCAACAACAGCAACGGCGCCACCTTCACCATAGGCAACGCCACCGACGACGGCAAAGGCCGCAGCGCCGTCAATCTCGGCCTGCGCCACCTGCTGTAACGGCCTTGCACGCGCGCAGTTTGCTATAGTTGCCCATGATGCCAGCCCAGCCCTCCGCTACCACCATTGCCTCGCCCCAGGCGCAGCCGCGCCGGCCGCAGCACGTCCGCACGGTCTGGGGCCTGGTGCTGCTGGCGGGGCTGGCCCTGCCCTATCTGGCCTACTGGTGGGTGAATCTGGTCACCACCGAGCGCCTGCGCGCAGCCGGTGCGCAGCGGCTGGAGGTGTACGCCACCAGCCTGGAAAACCTGCTCGACAAGTACGACCTGGTGCCGCGCATGCTGGAGCTGGACAAGGACGTGCTGGGCTTGCTGGAAAAACCCGGCGACGAGGACTTGCGCAACAGCGTCAACGAATACCTGGAGGGCCTGAACCAGAAAGCCGGCTCCAGCAATATCTACATCGTCAACCTGCAGGGGCGCACGCAGGCGGCCAGCAACTGGCGCCAGAAGGACAGCTTCGTCGGCGACGACGTCAACTTCCGCCCCTATATCCGCAACGCCCTGCGCGGGCGCCCGGGCGGCTTCTACGGCGTGGGCACCACCAGCCTGGAGCCGGGCTATTTCTACGCGCACGGCATCTACAAGAACGGCCGCATGCTGGGCGTGGCGGCCATCAAGGTCAGCATCGAAAGCCAGCAACTGAGCTGGGCGCAAGGCGCGGACAAGGTGATGCTGGTGGACAGCAACGGCGTCGTCTTCCTCACCTCCGCCTCGGCGTGGAAATTCAAGACCCTGCAGCCGCTGGCGGCCAGCGTGCGCGCCGAACTCGAGCAGACCCGCCAGTACCACGCGCAGGCGCTGCCGCCGCTGACGCTGGCACACGACGAGGCGCTGGCCAACGGCACCCGCTTGCTCGCCATCCGCGACGGCAACGCCGGGCTGGCCCCGGCCCCGCCGCGCATGCTGGCGCAAACCCGCTCGCTGGCGCCGCGCGACTGGACCTTCATCTACCTGTCCGACTTGAACGCGGCGCGCGCCAACGCCCGCGTGGCCTTCCTGTTCGCGCTGCTGGCCTACGGCTTCCTGGTGCTGCTGTTCCTGTTCTGGCGCCAGCGCCTGCGCGCCAAGGAGGACCTGCAGCACGCCTACGCCGGCCTGGAGCGCATGGTGGACGAGCGCACCGCCAGCCTGGCGCGCATGGCGCAGGACCTGAGCAAGGAAGTGGACGTGCGGCGCCAGGCCGAACAGCAGTTGCACATTACGCAGAACGAGCTGTTCCAGGCCGGCAAGATGGCCGTGCTGGGGCAGATGTCGGCCAGCATCACGCACGAGCTGAACCAGCCGCTGACGGCGCTGCGCACCATGTCCGACAACGCCGTGCTGCTGTTCGAGCGCGGCCGCATGGACGACGTGCGCAATAATCTGAAAACCATCTCCCAGGTGGTGGCGCGCATGGGCACCATCACCGGCAAGCTGAAGAGCTTTGCCCGCAAGTCCAATGCGGAACTGGCGGCGGTGTCCATCCACACCTCGATTTCCAACGCCCTGGTGCTGGTGGAGCGCCGCCTGCAGCTCGACAAGGTGAGCTTCCAGCTGCATATCGACCAGGCCGACATCTACGCGCTGTGCGACAGCAACCGTCTCGAGCAGGTGCTGCTGAACCTGATGACCAACGCGCTCGACTCCATGGCGGGCAGCGCGGTGCGTGAACTGCGCGTGGACGTCAACAGCACGCCGCAGCGCGTGTTCATCCGCGTGGCCGACAGCGGCCCCGGCCTGAGCGACGAAGCGCGCACGCGCTTGTTCGAGCCCTTCTACACCTCCAAGCCGCAAGGCGAAGGACTGGGCCTTGGGCTGGCCATTTCGGAACAAATCATCCGCGACTTCGGCGGCAGCCTGCAAGCGGAACAGGCCGGTGCCGGCGCCTGCTTCGTGATCGAACTCAAAGCGGCACAGGAGACGTGATGGACGACGCAATCAACGATATCGAGGTCATCCTCGTCGAGGACGATCCCACCGTGCGCGCGGGCAGCGCCCAGGCGCTGGACCTGGCCGGCTTTGCCGTGCGCAGCTTCGACAGCGCCGAGCCCGTGGCCAGGCTGCTGAAGCCGCACTGCGCGGCGGTGCTGGTGAGCGACGTGCGCCTGCCCGGCATGAGCGGCCTCGATCTGCTGGCCGCCGCGCGCGCCATCGCCCCGGAACTGCCGGTGATACTGGTGACCGGCCACGGCGACATCAGCATGGCCGTGCAGGCCATGCACGACGGCGCCTACGATTTCATCGAAAAGCCCTACTCGTCCGAGCAGCTGGCCGACGTGGTGCGGCGCGCGGCGGACAAGCGCCGCCTGCAGCTCGAAGTGCACGCGCTGCGCCAGCGGCTGGCGCACAGCGAGGGCATCGCCGCCTACCTGCTGGGCAACGCGCCGGCCATGCAAGCGCTGCGGCAAGTGATACTGGATGTGGCCAGCCAGCCTGCGGACGTGCTGGTCTACGGCGAAACCGGCACCGGCAAGGAGCTGGTGGCGCGCTGCCTGCACCAGTTCGGCGAGCGCGCCAGGCACCATTACGTGCCCATCAATTGCGGCGCCATTCCGGAGACCATCTTCGAGAGCGAGCTGTTCGGCCACGAGCAAGGCGCGTTCACCGGCGCGGCCAAGCGGCAGATCGGCAAGATCGAACATGCGTCGCAGGGCACGCTGTTCCTGGACGAGATAGAGAGCCTGCCGCTGGCCATGCAGGTCAAGCTGCTGCGCGTGCTGCAGGAGCGCTGCATCCAGCGCCTGGGCTCGAACACGCCGGTGCCGCTGGACGTGCGCGTGATCGCCGCGTCGAAAGAGGATTTGAAGGCCTGGTCGGACCAGGGGAAATTCCGCAGCGACCTGTATTACCGGCTGAATCTGATCGTACTGCGGATTCCGCCGCTGCGCGAGCGGCGCGAAGACATTCCGCTGCTGTTCGAACACTTTCTGCTGGACGCGGCGGCGCGCTACAAGCGCCCTTGCCCCGTGGTCCCGGCGGCGCAGATGCAGCAGCTGATGGCGCAGGACTGGCCCGGTAATGTGCGCGAGCTGCGCAACGCGGCCGACCGCTTTGTGCTGGGCCTGCCAGCCGGCGAGTCGGCCGCGCCTGTCCTGCCGCTGGCGGATCAGGTGGGCGCCTTTGAGCGCATGCTGATCGAGCAGGCCCTGCGCGCAGCCGGCGGCAACGTGGGCGAGGCCTGCACCGCGCTGGGCTTGCCGAAGCAGACCATGTACCACAAGATGCAAAAATACGGCCTCGCCGCCGAGGATTATCGCTAGCCGCCAAGCTCCCCGCTACACCGTCCTAGGGGAAGAAATCTTGCGACAAGACTTGCTCAAAAGGCCAAGGCCAAGCTGAGGGCAGCGTCTCATAATCCAGATCGGCTTCGTGGACGGCCTTGTCGCGCACGTCATTCCATACTTGGTCCTGCCATTTGGCGTCGCCTGTCACCTGCTCCAAGCTAGGGACGCGCTCCAGCATGCGCACAATGTGCTTGCGTTGATCCAAGACCGTTTTGGCCCAACTTGGGCCTCGGCGCGCGGGGAAGCAATGCCATTTGAGTAGGTAATACAGAAGAAGGGAAAGCCGCTCTGCCAGCTCATAGCGTTCGTGCAGAGCCAGCCCAGCAACCTCATCAGCGAGGTGCTCCACGTCGAGCTGGTCCCATTGCCTGTCTCGCAGCAGTGCAGCCTGTTCTTGCGCCCATGCGGCAATATCCTGGTCATATAGCGTTCCCATGCCTGCCTCCCGTGGGTGAGACAAGCAAACGCCGCAATGGTTCCGCGCGGACGTAAAAAAGCCGCCAGGGCTTGCGCGCTGGCGGCTTCTTGAGCGGAGAAGATTACTGCGCGGCGGCTGGCGCGGCGCCTTCTTCTGCGGCTGCTTTCATCGACAGCTTCAGGCGGCCGCGGTCGTCGGTTTCCAGAACCTTGACGCGCACTTGCTGGCCTTCTTTCAGGTAGTCGGCCACGGCGTTCACACGCTCGTTGGCGATCTGCGAGATGTGCAGCAGGCCGTCTTTGCCCGGCATAACCTGGACGATGGCGCCGAAGTCCAGCAGCTTCAGTACGGTGCCGTCGTAGGTCTTGCCCACTTCGACCGACGCGGTCAGCTCTTCGATGCGGCGCTTGGCTTCCTGGCCGGCGGCAGCGTCAACGGAAGCGATGGTGACCACGCCTTCGTCGCTGATGTCGATCTGGGTGCCGGTCTCTTCGGTCAGCGCGCGGATCACGGCGCCGCCCTTGCCGATCACGTCACGGATCTTCTCAGGGTTGATCTTGATGGTGATCAGGCGCGGTGCGAAATCGGACAGTTCCGTTTTCACGTGCGGCATGGCTTTCTGCATTTCACCCAGGATATGGTCGCGGCCTTCTTTGGCTTGCGCCAGCGCCACTTGCATGATTTCCTTGGTGATGCCCTGGATCTTGATGTCCATCTGCAGCGCGGTAATGCCATTGGCGGTACCGGCTACTTTGAAGTCCATGTCGCCCAGGTGGTCTTCGTCGCCCAGGATGTCGGACAGCACGGCGAAACGGCCGCCTTCCTTGATCAGGCCCATGGCGATACCGGCCACGTGCGCTTTCATCGGCACGCCGGCGTCCATCAGTGCCAGGCAGCCGCCGCAGACGGAAGCCATCGACGAGGAACCGTTCGATTCGGTGATTTCCGATACCAGGCGCACCGAGTAGCTGAACTCGTCGGCTGCCGGCAGCGCGGCGATCAGCGCGCGCTTGGCCAGGCGGCCGTGGCCCACTTCGCGGCGCTTCGGCGTACCGACGCGGCCGGTTTCGCCGGTGGCGAACGGAGGCATGTTGTAGTGCAGCATGAAGTCGTCGGTGTACTCGCCCATCAGCGCGTCGATCTTCTGCGAATCGCGGGCGGTGCCCAGCGTCGCTACGACCAGTGCCTGGGTTTCGCCGCGGGTGAACAGGGCCGAACCGTGGGTGCGCGGCAGGACCGAGGTGCGGATCGAAATTGGACGCACGGTGCGGGTGTCGCGGCCGTCGATGCGTGGCTCGCCTTCCAGGATCTGCGAACGCACGACCTTGGCTTCCATGTCGAACAGGATGTTGCCCACGTCCACGCCGTTTGGCGCTTCGGCGCCGTTGGCGGCAGCGTCGGCCGCCAGGTCGGCCACTACTTCGGCGGACATGGCGCGCAGCTTGTCGGTACGGGCTTGCTTGTCTTTGGTCTGGTAGGCTTCGCGGATTTTCGCTTCGGCGAACTGCGCCACTTTGGCGATCAGCGCTTCGTTCTTCGGCGCCGGCGCCCACTGCACTTCAGGCTTGCCGCCGTCGCGCACCAGGTCGTGGATCGCGTCGATAACTGCTTTCATTTCGGTGTGGCCGAAGACGACCGCGCCCAGCATGATTTCTTCGGACAGCTGCTTGGCTTCCGATTCCACCATCAGCACGGCGGTTTCGGTACCGGCCACAACCAGGTCCATCTGCGAGGTTTTCAGCTGGGTGGTGGTCGGGTTCAGGATGTACTGGCCGTTGGCGTAACCCACGCGGGCGGCGCCGATCGGGCCGTTGAACGGCAGGCCGGCCACGCACAGGGCGGCCGAGGCGCCGATCATCGAGGCGATGTCAGGATCGATTTCAGGGTTGACCGACAGCACGTGAATGATCACTTGCACTTCGTTCATGTAGCCTTCTGGGAACAGAGGGCGGATAGGACGGTCGATCAGGCGGGACGTCAGCGTTTCTTTTTCGGAAGGACGGCCTTCGCGCTTGAAGAAACCGCCAGGGATTTTACCGGCTGCGTAGGTCTTTTCGAGGTAGTCAACGGTCAGCGGGAAGAAGTCCTGGCCAGGCTTGGCTTCTTTGCGCGCCACGACGGTTGCCAGCACAACGGTGTCTTCAATCGACACCAGCACCGCGCCGGATGCCTGGCGAGCGATCTCGCCGGTTTCCAGGGTCACGGTGTGTTGGCCGTACTGGAAGGTTTTCGTAACTTTGTTAAACATGGGTAATCCCTTTCTATTTGCCGACAGATTTTCAGGAGCTGTCGTTCACCTCACCACAGACGACGGCCGGGGCCGCCGCCTTTACTACTTTTGCTACAGGTATTGCCGGATTGCCCTATTTCCCCGCCTCAGAATGACAAAATGCCCGCGGCAGAGAACTGACGCAGGCATTTCGGCTCAAGCCGGGACGTACAAAGATTACTTACGCAGACCCAGTTTAGCGATCAGATCGCGGTAACGGGTTGCATCTTTGTTCTTCAGGTAGGACAGCAGCGATTTACGACGGTTAACCATCATGATCAGGCCACGACGGCTGTGGTGATCTTTGCTGTGGGCTTTGAAGTGACCGTTCAGTTCGTTGATGCGTGCGGTCAGCAGCGCAACTTGAACTTCTGGGGAGCCGGTGTCGTTCTGGCCACGTGCGTTGTCCGCGATGATCGCGGCTTTGTTGATGTTTTCTACGGTCATGATATTACCTTTCACATGCGGTATGCGGAGTCTGAACCCTGCGCACCGTGATATCGATTAAAAATATACTGATCCAAAGACCAGACCCGCGAGTATAACGGAATACATCACGGATGGCTAGAATTACCCGTAGACGGAGAGTGCGAGGCTTGCAACCATGAAAAAACTGATCACAATCGCAATATTGCCGCTGCTGCTGGCGGCCTGCGCCGGCCCGGGCGGCACGCCGCCGGCCATAGGCGAGCGCATGGACGCCGTCAAAGCCAGGCTGGGCCAGCCCGGCGCCAGCTACCAGGCGGGCGGCGACACCTTGCTCGAATACAGCACCCAGCCCTTCGGCCAATACGCCTACATGGCCCGCTTCGGGCCGGACGGCGCGCTGAAATCCTACGAGCAGGTGCTGACGGACGAAAAATTCGCCACCCTGAAAGTGGGCATCGCCACCCGCGACGACGTGCTGCGCACCATAGGACATCCGGCCGAGACCAGCTACCTGGCGCTGCGCGATCTCACGGTCTGGTCCTACCGCTACAAGCAGTCCGGCGTGTGGAACTCGATGATGCACGTGCATTTCGACCAGGCCGGCATCGTGCGCGAAATGATGGCCGGGCCGGACCCGGCCTACGAGGACAAGCCGCGCTTCTTCCGCTAGCCCCCCCACGGCGGGGTCAGTTCTGTCATCGCGTCACAAGCTCATCCGTTCAACGCTTGAGCTCGTGACGCGATGACAGAACTGACCCCAATATTATTCGGTTTGCGGATTGACGCGCTCGATCTTGGAGTGCAGCTTGTTCAGGCCGGACAGGTAGGCCTTGGCCGAGGCGACCACGATGTCGGGGTCGGAGCCGACGCCGTTGACGATGCGCCCGGCGTTCGATAGCCGCATCGTCACCTCGCCCTGCGACTGGGTGCCGGTGCTGATGGCGTTGATCGAGAACAGCACCAGCTCGGCTCCCGACCTGGCCTGGCATTCGATGGCGTTGACCATGGCGTCCACCGGCCCGTCGCCCTGCCCGTCGCAGCTGTACTCCTTGCCGTCCATGGAGAACACGATCCTGGCGGTGGGCGTTTCGCCCGTTTCGGAGCGCTGCGCCAGCGACACGAAACGGTAGTACTCGTTCTCCTGCGCCGTCTCCTCGTCCGACACCAGGGCCATGATGTCTTCGTCGAAGATTTCGGCCTTGCGGTCGGCCAGCTCCTTGAAGCGGCCGAAGGCGGCGTTCACCTCCGCTTCCGAGTCCATTTCTATGCCCAGCTCCTGCAGGCGCTGCTTGAAGGCGTTGCGGCCGGACAGCTTGCCGAGCACGATCTTGTTGGCGGTCCAGCCCACGTCCTCGGCGCGCATGATCTCGTAGGTTTCGCGCGCTTTCAATATGCCGTCCTGGTGGATGCCGGACGCGTGCGCGAAGGCGTTGGCGCCCACCACGGCCTTGTTGGGCTGCACCGCGAAGCCGGTGATCTGCGACACCATCTTGGACGCGGCTACGATCTGCGTGGTGTCTATGCCCACGGTCAGGTTGTAATAGGCTTGCCGCGTGCGCAGCGCCATCACCACCTCCTCCAGCGCGGTGTTGCCGGCACGCTCGCCCAGGCCGTTGATGGTGCATTCGATCTGGCGCGCGCCGCCTATCATCACGCCGGCCAGCGAGTTGGCCACCGCCAGCCCAAGGTCGTTGTGGCAGTGCACCGACCACACGGCCTTGTCCGAATTGGGGATGCGCTCGCGCAGGCGCTTGATGGTGGCGCCGAACATTTCCGGCACCGCGTAGCCCACCGTGTCCGGGAAGTTGATGGTGGTGGCGCCTTCGGCGATCACGCCCTCCAGCACGCGGCACAGGAAGTCCTCTTCCGAGCGGCTGCCGTCTTCCGGGCTGAATTCAATGTCGTCGGTGTGCTGGCGGGCGAAGCGCACGGCCAGTTTGGCCTGCTCCAGCACTTGCGCCGGCTCCATGCGCAGCTTCATCTGCATGTGCAGCGGCGAGGTGGCGATGAAGGTGTGGATGCGTTTGCGCTCGGCCGGCGCCAGCGCTTCGGCGGCGCGGGCGATGTCGCGGTCGTTGGCGCGCGATAGGGAGCAGATGGTGGACTCGCGCACATGCGCGGCGATGGCCTTGATGGATTCGAAGTCGCCCTGCGATGCGGCGGCGAAGCCGGCTTCGATGACGTCCACCTTCAGCCGTTCCAGCTGCTTGGCGATGCGCAGTTTCTCTTCGCGCGTCATGGAGGCGCCCGGCGATTGCTCGCCGTCGCGCAGGGTGGTGTCGAAAATAATGAGGCGGTTGCTGAGGCTCATAACGATGTCTCCTTATGGCTAGGGTTGAACCGCCCCGTACTTGCTAGCGGCGTTCGCTCTCGTCCACCGGTTCGTGGCCGGTCTGCACGATGCTGACCGGCTTGCCTTTGGCCATGCGCCAGAAGAACACCGCGTAGCCGGACAGGCCGTACACGATGAACAGCGGGAACAGCACTTTGGGCGGATCGATCGACACCAGCGCGAAGAACAGTGCAATCAGGAACACGGCGATAAAGGGCACGGACTTGCGGAAATTCAGCTCCTTGAAGCTGTAGAACGGCACGTTGGTGACCATGGTGAGCCCGGCGAACAGGGCAATGGCGAACGAGGTCCACGACAGCTGCAGGCCGGGCACTTCCATGTCCACCATCAGCAGCACGAAGCCGCCCACGATGGCCGCCGCGGCCGGGCTGGGCAGGCCCTGGAAGAAGCGCTTGTCGACCACTTCGATATTGGTGTTGAAGCGCGCCAGGCGCAGCGCGGCGCCTGCGCAGTAGACGAAGGCGGCGATCCAGCCCAGCTTGCCCATGCCGCGCAGCGACCATTCATAGATCACCAGCGCCGGGGCGGCGCCGAAGGAGACCATGTCCGACAGGGAGTCGTACTGGGCGCCGAATTCGCTTTGGGTATTGGTCAGGCGGGCGATGCGGCCGTCCAGGCCGTCGAGCACCATGGCGATGAAAATGGCCCAGGCCGCGTGTTCGAAACGCTGGTTCATGGCCATGACGATGGCGTAGAAGCCGCAAAACAGCGCGCCCGTCGTGAAGGCGTTGGGCAGCAAATAGATGCCGCGCGAACGCGGGCCGGCCACGCCGCTCTCGTTCTCGCCACGGGCCTTGCGCGCGAACCGGGCGAAACGCGAGTTCTTGGGCTTGGCCAGGGTTACGCCATTTTTAGGTCTGCGACGGGGGAAATTTGCCATTGGGTTCCATTTCTAGTGCTGCGTGTTTGCTTTTCCGGCCGGCCGGGCGGCCGGAATCTCCCGCCTATTATATAAGGGCGACGCAAGGGAGCACACAGCAAAGAGAAAGTTTGGCTTATTTGAACGCTTATTTGAACTTCACTTTGCCCACTACGCGCATTTCCAGCGTGGTCTCGCCGGGCTCGAAGCTCGGTTCGGACACTTCGGCGCTGTCCATGGCTTTGCCGCGCATCATCATCATGGGCGCGGGCGCGGCCATGGCTTCGCGGGCGTAGGCGCCGGAGCCTTCGAAGTCCACCGTGTCCAGCGTGGCGTCGCTGACCTTGCGGCCCATGGCGGCGGCGATGGAGGCGATGCGCTCGTTGAGGTTCTGGTAGGTGGCGGCGATGCGCTGCTCGTCCAGCTTCCTGGTGGCGGCCGGCGACAGGCCAAAGCTCAGGTTGTTCAGCGTCAGCACTTTCTGCGCGGCGGCCACGGTTTTCGGCAGCTTGTCCAGGCTGGTGGTGGTCACTTGCAGGTACTGGCCCACGCGCCAGGCGGCCGGCACGCGCGGCTTGGGCGCGGCGCCGGCCGGCAGTGGACGCTCGTCCGGGTACACCGGGTAGGTGTAATAGCCCTGGGTCTTCAGGCTGGCTTGCGGGTCCTCCTTCTTCACGATATCCAGGCCCTGCTTCATCTTCTGGTTCACGCGCGAGGCAGCGGCGGCCTTGTCCTTGTCCTGCTCCTCGATGGCCAGCGTGGCCACGGCCTGGTCGTTATTGGCGCGCACCTCGCCCTGGGCCGGCACGATGACCAGGGTGCCGCTGGTCGGGGTTTGCTGGGCGTGGGCGTGCGCGCCCAGGATCAGCATGGCGGCGGCAATGAGGGATTTCTTGTTGGTCATTCTGTTGCTCCTTGGTTAAATCGTGAAGCAACTTTAACCGAATTTCACGATGCCACAGGCACAACTAAGTGAGCGTTTGTAACAGGGGGGAAGCATGCGCGGCGTGATAGTATCGACAAGACCACCACCATCACCACCACTAGGAGTATGTCATGGGATTGCTCGATCAACTCGCAGGACAAGTGCTCGGCTCACTGGGCTCGCAGAAACAGGACCCGGTGCCGCAAGGCGACCTGGTCAACACCGTGATCGGCCTGGTGCAGCAGGCTGGCGGACTGCAGGGGCTGCTGCAGAAACTGCAGGCCAGCGGCCTGGGCGACCAGGTCGCGTCCTGGGTAGGCACGGGCGAGAACCAGGCCGTGTCCGGCAACCAGATCGCGGATGCGCTGGGCAGCGACCAGCTGGCGCAAATCGCGCAGCAAGCCGGCCTGGAACCGGAGCACGCCAGCACCGGCCTGGCCCAGCTGCTGCCGCAAATTATCGACCAGCTCACGCCGCACGGCGCCGTGCCGCAGGACGATATGGTGGCCCAGGGCCTCAGCCTGCTCAAGGGCAAGCTGTTCGGCTAAACCCTGCCGAACGGCGGCGTCAGGCCAGCGCGCGCATCAGGCGCCGGCCAGCTTGGGCCTCGGCAACGCCGCCGCCGCACCAGGCCAGGAAGCCGGCCGGCTCCAGCGGGTGCGCAAACAGATAGCCTTGCGCCTCGTCGCAGCCGGCCAGTTTCAAAAAGGTCTGCACCTCGCAGCACTCCACGCCCTCGGCCACCACGCGGTGGCCCAGGTCCTGCGTCAGCGAAATCATGGTGCTCACCAGCGACTGCTTGCGCACGTCGTCCTCCAGGCCGATGATGAAGGACTGGTCGATCTTGACCACGTCGGCCGGCATGCTCTGCAAATAGGACAGGCTGCTGTAGCCGGTGCCGAAGTCGTCGATGGCCAGGCGCACGCCGATGGCGGCGATGGCTTGCAGCGTGGCCTGGGCGCGCTCCGGGTGCTCCATGATGGCGCTCTCGGTGATCTCCAGCTCCAGGCAGGATGCGGGCAAATCGTACATATTCAGGTAGTGCTCCACCTGGGCCACAAAGTCCGGCTCGAGCAGATTGGCGGCCGATACATTGACCGCCAGCTGCAATTGCAGGCCGGCGTTGCGCCAGGCGCGCTGCTGGCGCAGCGCCGCGTTCAGCACCCAGGCCGTGGTGGGCTGCGCCAGCCCGGAACGCTCGATCACCGGAATGAATTCGCCGGGCGACACATTGCCCAGTTCAGGGTGGGTCCAACGCAGCAGCGCCTCGGCGCCCACGCAGGCGCCGCTTTCCATGTCCACGCGCGGCTGGAACACCAGGCGCAGCTGGCTGCTGCTTTCCAGCGCGTCGCCGAACTCGTTGAGCAGGCGGAAGCGCCGCTGGCAGGCGTCGTCGTCGATGCGCGAATAGATGGCGATGCGGCTGGGCTGGAAAATGGCGCCGTGGGCGGCGCTCTGCGCGGTGCGCAGCACATCCAGGCTATCGGCCCCGCCCAGCACGAACGGCGCCACGCCTATCGTCGGCGTGGCGATATGGCGCGACTTGGCCAGGCTGGAGGCGCGGGCCAGCTTCTCCTTCAGCACCGGCAGGTAGTCCTCCAGCACGGTGCACGGCGGGGCGAACAGCGCGAACTGGGCGTCGCCCACATGGTAGACCTGGCGGCCCGGGCCGAGCTGGCCGCGTATCCACTGGCTGGCCTCGGTCACCAGTTCGTCCAGGTAGGACGAACTGCGCACCCGCGCCGCGCTGCCCAGCTGCTCCGGCGTGGCGAGGTTGACCACCACCGCCAGGCGCAACTCGTCCGGCGGGCAGTCGTTCTGCATGTCCTGGAAATCCTCGATGAACTGGTTGCGGTTGGGCAGGCCGCTGAGCGGATCCACCCGGCCGGCCGTGTGCTGCAGCTCGATCTGCGCCATGACCATCGCCGCCAGGTCGGACAGGCAGGCGATTTCCTCCGGCGTGGTGTGGCGCGGTTCCTGCCCCATCACGCACAGGGCGCCCAGGCAGTGGCCGCCGGTGGTGGTCAGCGGCGCGCCGGCGTAGTAGCGCACGCCGCTCGCGGCCAGCGCGCCGTGGCGGAAATAATGGTCTTCCAGCAGATCGGCAATCACCAGCGCGCCGCCGGTGTCCACCACTTCGGCGCATGGCGCTTTCAGGCGCGGAATGGAGTTCTGCTCCAGGCCCAGGCGCGACTTGAACCACTGCCGGTCGCTGTCGGTAAGGGAGACCGCCGCAATCTCCAGGCCGAATATGCGCGCAGCCAGGCGCGTAATGCGGTCAAAGGCTTTGCTCGGGCGGGTGTCAAGCAATTGCAGTTTATACAGGGCGTCGAGACGGGCTGCTTCGGTTTGGGAAGAAATAGTCATGGCTGGTCCGGTCAGGGTCGATACGGCGCGCGCAGCAAGGCAGCGGGCGGGGTAATCAATGCGGGACTGGGCACTGGCACGTGCCTGCGGCGGCACGAGAAATCGGGTAAAACTGAGCGGGACTGGGGCTCGGAGGGGCAAGCTATGTTAATTACTGCTGAGTTGCAGAATAGCATGAGACACAAAAAACGTCACGTTCAAAATGCAAAGCCCGCCGGCTTGCGTCGGCGGGCTGGGGCCAAGGCGGAGACTCAGACGAAGTGGACGGTTTCGGCTTCGGCCACGCCGACCAGCACGGCAAATTGCGTGGCGGGCGGGAACGGGCCGGGGTTTTCGTTCAGGCTCTTGAGCAAGGCCGGCAGCGCGGCAATGGCGCCGGACAGCGTGGCGTCGTCGTGGACGCCGGCCAGCCAGGCGCTTGCCGCCGCAATATTTTGCCCGGCGTAGGCCGCTTCCGTTTGCAGCACCGTCAGGCCGGCGGTGAATTCCGCCGCCGCCACGGCTTTGGCTTGCAGCGCCAGCGCGTCGCTGCCCTGCGCCGCCTGCGTCAGCGCGATGGCGGTGCCGCCCAAGGTGAAGTAGCCCTTGGAGATCAATCCGGTCCAGTACTGCAAGCCGGCAGGGTCGGCGGCATGGCCGAACATGTTCAAATACATCTGGTTGACGGCCACGTCGTTTGCTTTCCCGCCGAACTGCTGCTGGAATTCAGCCGACTGCACCAGCGCCGTCTCCAGCACATGCACGCTGCTCTGGGCCTGCCAGTAGCCCTGCCCCGCCGGCTCCGCCGGGCGCTGGAAAATGGCCGCGTACAGCTTGCCGACTTCGATCGCGCTGATGGCGGGCACGCCCGCGCCGCTGTTGGCGCGCGCGATGGCGGCCGCGTCGTTCAGGCTGCCGGTGTCGATGTCGGCGATGTGCGCGGCCGGCGTGCTCACGCCGAGCGCGGAGCCCATATAGGACGTCAGCAGCGCTTCCGGATGCCCGCCGGCCATGGCGGCGGCCAGCTTGTCCGCCAGCGACGCCTGCAGCACCACCGAAGCCTGGCCGATGTGGGCCAGCGCGCCGTAGATCCCGCCGCCGCCATTGTTGGTCTGCTCGATATTGGCCAGGCCCGCCTCCAGCACTTGGCCGAAAGCCTGGGTCGCCAGCGCGCTCAGTTTTGCGGCCGCCGCCGTCAGGCTGGCATTGCCGGCCTGGGCGACGCTGCTGGCGAGCAGCGCACTGATGAAGCCCGCGCTGCTCAGGTCCGTGGCGCCGGTGGCGTGCGCGATGGTCCCGGCCAGCGCGCCTGCAACCGCCTTGTAGGCTTGCGCTTCGCTGAGCTGGCCGGCACCGCCGGCCAGGCTGACCAGCGTGCGGGCGACCGCCAGTTGCAGGCCGTCCAGGCTGGCCGCCACCACTTGCACATGCAGGGCGGCCGGCACGGCGGCGGGCGCTCCGGGATCGCTGTCGATGGCGGCGGTCAGCGGACTGGTCTTGGTCACGTCGGTGGCGCCCAGGCCGAACGCTTCGGCCAGGCGGGCGCTGGCCTGGGCCGCGCTCGCGCCCTGCTGCTGCAATTGCTGGTGCAGCGAGGACAAGGCATTGACCGCCTTGCTTTGGGTGGTGGCGGCATAGCTGCCATGCTGCGCCAGGCCGGTGGTGGCGTCGGTGCCGCCGGTCACCAGCAGCGGAAGGGGAATCTGGCCCGGCGCCACGATGCCGGCGTTGGAGGCCGGCAGGATGTAGCGGCCCTGGCTGTCCGTGACGGCGCTCCATTCGCCCTGGTCGAACTGGCCGTTGCCGTTGGCGTCGCCAAACACGGTGGCGCCCTGCACGTAGCCGGTCGCCTGCACCTGGCCGGTGTAGGCGGTGTAGCCCCAGTCCTTCAGCGTGGAGGCCAGAAAGGGCAACTCTGCCTTGAAGGCGGCCAGCGAGGCGGTGTCGGTGACGCGGTCCAGGTAGGCGCCGACGAGGGCCACATTGCTGCCCTGGTAGGCGGCCAGCTCGGGGCCGGTGTCCATTTCGGCGCTGAAAGCCAAAGCCGCCGCCGCCTTGCTTTCCAGCGCCGTCTTGTCGCTGCCCTGCGCGCCGAGCGCCAGATACAGCGGCAATGTGCTGCGGCTGACCGCGCCGCTGTCCAGCAGCCCGGTCCAGTAATTCGCCCCGGCGGCGTCGGCGGCGTGGCCGAACATCTGGTGGTAGAACGAGCGCACCATCGCGGCATTGCTTTCGTCGGCGTGCGCCGCCTTGAATTCTGCGGAGGCGGCCAGCGTCGCCGCCAGCTCCGCGTTGCTCAGATTGGTGCTGTAGGTGATTACCAGCGCTTCCGGCACGCGGTTGCTGTAAGCGACAAAGAGCTTGGCGATATCGGTCGGTGAGAGGGGCATGGTGGCGCCTGTATGGTTGAGTAGTCGAAACAACTTGGAGTTATAAGATTGTCAGAATTATCAATTTGAAAATGTGCCGGCCATCACAAAACCAGCGCGGAAAACTTGCCAAAAGGAACATTGTTTGCGACCATGGCGAATTGTTATCTTTTTGAGAACGCATGAAACGTTTAGTCCCCCTGCTGCTATTTGCCTGCTGCGCCGCCGGCGCCCAGCAAACCGAGGCCAACCGCGACGCCGCAGCGCAGCCCGGCGCGGACGCGCCGGCGGTGGAAGTGGCCAATCTGCGCAATCCGGTGCTGAAGTCTTACAAGACCATGCTGGCGGGGGCGGAGGTCTACGAGCGCATGAAAGCCAGGGCGCCCAACACCACGCTGCGTTTCCGCCTGCTGGCGCCGGACGGCGCGCCAGCCAAGCCGTTCACCTTGCGCATCGCCAACGACGAAACCTCGGTCGGCGTGCCGGTGGAGGCGAACGGCACCTTCGCCCTGCCCCGCCTGCCGGAACTGAGCGGCGACGCGGAACTGATCGTCAACGCCAAAAAAGGCAGCGTGCGCTGGACGCCGGACATCCGCCCCGCAGGCGAGCCGGACACCGTGCGCCGCCTGGGCGACCTGCGGCTGGAGTGCGAGGTGTGGTGGATTATCGAGCAGGAGGATATGGGCTTTTTCCGGCGCAAGCTGATGCAGGCCGTGGGCAGCCCTTGCGCCAGCAAGATGAGCACGCTGTTTTACGAGCCGGGGCGCAAGGTGAGCGGCGCCACGCTGGAGCACGGCGGCCAGCGCTTGCCACTGAAGGTCGTGCGCAACGGCTATGCTTTTATCCTGCCGCTGCAGGATAAAAGCCTGGCGGACGAGGCCACCATCGCGATCGAGTATGCGGAGTCCTGAATAAAAAAAGCCCGCCGGCTTGCGCGGGCGGGCTTGCTGCACGGCGGGCTGGCGCCCGCGCTGCGCGTTATTCGACTGCTTAGTTCTTCGATTGATCAACCAGCTTGTTTTTCGCGATCCAAGGCATCATGGCGCGCAGCTTGGCGCCGACTTCTTCGATCGGGTGCTCGGCGGTCAGGCGGCGGCGGGAAATCAGGGTCGGTGCGCCGGCCTTGTTTTCCAGGATGAAGCTCTTCGCGTATTCGCCGGTCTGGATGTCCTTCAGGCACTGGCGCATCGCTTCCTTGGTGGCCGAGGTCACGACTTTCGGGCCGGTCACGTACTCGCCGTATTCGGCGTTGTTCGAGATCGAGTAGTTCATGTTGGCGATGCCGCCTTCATAGATCAGGTCGACGATCAGTTTCAGTTCGTGCAGGCACTCGAAGTAAGCCATTTCCGGAGCGTAGCCCGCTTCGGTCAGGGTTTCGAAGCCGGCCTTGATCAGCTCGACCGCGCCGCCGCACAGCACCGCTTGTTCGCCGAACAGGTCGGTCTCGGTTTCTTCACGGAAGTTGGTTTCGATGATGCCGGCCTTGCCGCCGCCGTTGGCCGAAGCGTAGGACAGGGCGATGTCGCGGGCGTTGCCGGACTTGTCCTGGTACACGGCGATCAGGTGCGGCACGCCGCCACCCTGGCGGTAGGTGCCGCGCACGGTGTGGCCTGGCGCTTTAGGCGCAACCATGATCACGTCCAGGTCGGCGCGTGGCACGACTTGGCCATAGTGCACGTTGAAGCCGTGCGCGAAGGCCAGCACGGCGCCCTGCTTGGCGTGCGGCGCCACGTTTTCGTTGTAGACCTGGGCGATGTTCTCGTCCGGCAGCAGGATCATGATGACGTCGGCCGCTTTGACGGCGTCGTTCACTTCAGCGACCTTGATGCCGGCCGCTTCCACTTTCTGCCAGGAGGCGCCGCCTTTGCGCAGGCCGACCGTGACGTTCACGCCCGAGTCGGTCAGATTTTGCGCGTGCGCGTGGCCCTGCGAGCCGTAGCCGATGATGGCAACGTTTTTGCCCTTGATCAGGGAGATGTCGGCGTCTTTATCGTAGAAAACTTTCATGGTCATTCCTTGGTGAGATATTTGGTAAATTTTTAAAAATTAAACTTTGAGGATGCGTTCGCCGCGGCCGATGCCCGAGCCGCCGGTACGGACGGTCTCCAGGATCGAGGTGCGGTCGATGGCATCGATGAAGGCGTCCAGCTTGCTCTTGGCGCCCGTCAGCTCAATGGTGTAGGTCTTTTCGGTGACGTCGATAATGCGGCCACGGAAAATGTCGGCGGTGCGCTTCATTTCCTCGCGCTCCTTGCCCACCGCCCTCACCTTGATCAGCATCAGCTCGCGCTCGATGTGCTGGCCTTCGGTCAGGTCGACCACCTTGACCACTTCAATCAGGCGATTGAGGTGCTTGGTGATCTGTTCGATGATGTCGTCCGAGCCGGTGGTGACGATGGTCATGCGCGACAGGGTCGCGTCTTCGGTCGGCGCCACGGTCAGCGTTTCAATGTTGTAGCCGCGCGCCGAGAACAGGCCCACTACGCGGGACAGGGCGCCGGCTTCGTTTTCCAGCAGTACAGAAATAATATGTCGCATTACAGATCCTCCGAACCCAGCAGCATTTCGGAGAGGCCTTTACCCGCCTTCACCATCGGCCACACATTCTCGCTCTGGTCGGTAATGAAGTTCATAAAGACCAGCTTGTCCTTCATACGGAAGGCGTCCTTGAGCGCGTTCTCGACGTCGCCCGGCTTTTCGATCTTCATGCCGACGTGGCCATAGGCCTCGGCCAGCTTCTCGAAGTCCGGCAGCGAATCCATATAGGACTCGGAGTAGCGCGAACCGTAGTCGATCTGCTGCCACTGGCGGACCATGCCCAGGAAGCGGTTGTTCAGCAGGATGATCTTCGGCGTCAGGTGGTACTGCTTGCAGGTGGCGAGTTCCTGGATGTTCATCTGGATCGAGCCTTCGCCGGTGATGCAGGCGACGGTGGCGTCCGGATTGGCCATCTGCACGCCCATGGCGTAAGGCAGGCCGACACCCATGGTGCCCAGACCGCCGGAGTTGATCCAGCGGCGCGGCTTGTCGAACTTGTAGTACTGCGCGGCCCACATCTGGTGCTGGCCGACGTCGGAGGTGACGTAGGCGTCGCCGCCGGTGACCTGCCACAGTTTTTCCACCACGTCCTGCGGCTTGATGACCAGGTCGGAGCTGCTGTATTTCAGGCAGTCCTTGCCGCGCCATTCATTGATCTGCTTCCACCAGTTGCCGACGGCGGGATTCGGCTTCTGCTCGGCCGCGTCCAGCTGGGACAGGAACTCGATCAGCACGTCCTTGACGTTGCCGACGATGGGGATGTCCACTTTCACGCGCTTGGAGATCGACGATGGATCGATGTCCACGTGGATGATCTTGCGCGGGTTGGTGGCGAAGTGTTTCGGATTGCCGATCACGCGGTCGTCGAAACGGGCGCCGATGGCGATCAGGACGTCGCAGTTCTGCATCGCCATGTTCGCTTCGTAGGTGCCGTGCATGCCGGGCATGCCGACGAACTTGTCGTCGGAGGCGCGGTAGGCGCCCAGGCCCATCAGCGTGTTGGTGACCGGGAAGCCCAGCTTGTCGACCAGCTTGTTCAGCTCGGGCGCGGCATTGGCCAGGATCACGCCGCCGCCGGTGTAGATCATCGGGCGTTCGGCTTGCAGCAGCAGTTGCACGGCCTTGCGGATCTGGCCGGAATGGCCCTTGTCCACCGGCTTGTACGAGCGCATTTCGATCTCCTTGGGATAGGAGTACGGCGCCTTGTGCATGCTGATGTCTTTAGGGATATCGACCAGCACGGGGCCGGGACGGCCGGTGCGGGCGATGAAGAAAGCTTTTTTGACGGTTTCCGCCAGGTCTTTCACATCCTTGACCAGGAAGTTGTGCTTGACCACGGGGCGGGTGATGCCCACGGTGTCGCATTCCTGGAAGGCGTCCTGGCCGATGGCGTGGCTGGGCACCTGGCCCGAGATCACAACCATGGGAATGGAATCCATATAGGCGGTGGACAAGCCGGTCACGGCATTGGTCACGCCCGGGCCGGAAGTCACCAGCGCAACGCCCACTTTTTGCGAGCAACGCGAATACGCGTCGGCGGCATGGATGGCGGCCTGCTCGTGGCGAACGAGGATGTGCTGGAATTTGTCCTGCTTGAAGATGGCGTCGTAGATGTAGAGCACTGCGCCGCCGGGGTAGCCAAAGACGTGTTCTACGCCTTCCTCAGCTAAACAGCGAACGAGTATCTCTGCGCCCGTGATGGGTGCATTGGCTTCGGTGTTCATAAAACATTCCTTTCAAGGTCCATAGGAGATTGATCGGATGCTCTTTCCTGGCGAAGCTATGCAATGCGGGGCAGTTCTCCTGGCTTCCCTTCTCTCTGCGGTCACGTCACTTCTTCCCGTAGCCATAGATACGGTGCAAAGTGGCGCTAAACGCAACTCGTTTGGCCGGAGTGTCTGCCGCGGTTGTGCATACCTCTCGCGCTTGTGGCGCGGGTTAGAGCAAACTGCTGACAAATGAAAGCGGGAGTTGCCGATGACAGCCTTGTGTGCTGCCGGACAAAACCAAGGACTTCGTGGTGTTCGAAGCGATCTATACGGTACTGCGCCGCACCAATTTGGTCAAGTAAAATAGCGAGCAATCTGCAATTGAGGGCCCATTCTGGTGCATTTACTTGTTGCAAAACGTGAAAACCAAGCGGAAAGGCCCGTTTTTTGCTAGGATGCAGCCTGTTCATCTCCCCCCGGCAGTACGCTCCCCGACGCATGGCAACAGACAAAGAATTATCGGATTTTCTCGAAAACGTCGAGCGGCGCGCCTTTAAACAAGCCGTCTACGCCGTGCGCAAGGACGAGAGCGCGCTGGACATCGTGCAGGACGCGATGATCAAGCTGGCCGAGAAATACGGCGACAAGCCGGCCGCCGAGCTGCCGATGCTGTTCCAGCGCATCCTGCAGACCACCATCCTCGATTATTTCCGCCGCGAAAAGGTGCGCAACACCTGGGTCAGCCTATTCTCGGGCATGAGCTCCTCGGCCGACGAGCATGACGACTACGACATCCTGGAGTCCTACGAGGCCGAACAAGGCTCGCAGGCGGCCGAATCGAGCGCCGACAAGGTCGAGCGCATGCAGACGCTGAGCGCCATCGATGACGAAGTACAAAAACTGCCCGCGCGTCAACGGGAAGCCTTCCTTATGCGTTATCTACATGATCTGGACGTGGCCGAGACGGCCGAAGCGATGGGATGTTCCGAAGGGAGCGTGAAAACACATTGCTCAAGAGCAACCCACACTCTCGCCGAAGCGCTCAAAGCCAAGGGAATTAAATTATGAATACCGACGATCTGAACTTTGCCTATCGGGTGCGCCACGCACTCAACGAGAAGCTGGACGACCTGCCGGCTTCGACCACCGACCGCCTGGCCGCCGCCCGCAAGGCGGCCATGGCGCGCAAGAAGGCGCATGTGCCGGTGCGCGTGACCCAGGCCGAACTGGCCGGCGCGGGCAATCACCCGGCCGGCTTCCTCAGCAGCCCGTTCAGCTGGCTGGGCCGCATGCGCGTGGCCGTGCCCATGCTGATCCTGGTGGCCGGCATGGTGGGCGTGTACCAATACGAGGAACAGCAGCGCATCGCCGAACTGGCCGAGCTGGACGCGGCCGTGCTGTCGGACGAGCTGCCGCTGTCGGCCTATCTGGACCATGGCTTCAACGCCTATCTTGAGAATCGCGAGCAATAAGGATGGCGCGTATCAGCCTGATGACTCTGTCTCGCTACAAGGGTGAACTGGTCAGCCTGGCACTGTGCGGCTGGGCTGCCGTGGCCGCCGCGCAGGGCGGCGCCGCAACTGCCGCCCCCGCCGCATCCCCTGCCGCCCCCCCGGCCTCCGTGCCGGCGGCGGCGCCCGGCAAGCACGCGGTTGCCCCCATCGCCCTCGAAAAACCGCTGTGGAAAGACCTGTCGCCGGCCCAGCAGCGCGCCCTGGAGCCGCTGTCGGCCGAGTGGAACAAGCTGACCGGCCTGCGCAAGCAGAAATGGCTGGAAATCGCCAACCGCTTTGCGTCGATGAAGCCGGACGAGCAGCAGCGCGTGCACGAGCGCATGCGGGACTGGCTGCGCCTGACGCCGGAGCAGCGCCGCCAGGTGCGCGAAAATTTCGCCCGCTCGCAAAAGATCACGCCCGGCCAGAAGTCGGCCCAGTGGGAGCAGTACCAGCAGTTGCCGGAAGAAAAGAAAAAGCAGCTGGCCGACAAGGCGCCCAAGAAACTGGTTGCCAATCCCCCCACGCCGACCCAGAGCAAGGCGCCCACCGTGGCGCCGGTGAAGTCCAAACTGCCGCCGGCCCAGGGCGCACTGATTCCGGGCATACCGGCGCCTGCCGCCGCGCCTGCCAGCCCAGCCGCCGCCCTGCCCGGCGCGGCCAATGTGGCGCCGGGCGCCGTGCCGGCCGCCGCCACCGCTCCGGCCACCGCACCTGTCACGCCGCCCCAACCCACGCCAGCCAATGTCAAATAGCCTGCCGATCGCGCAGCCGGCGCCCACCGTCAAGCGCCGCCTGATTTCCATGGTGTATGAATTGCTGCTGGCGTTCGCGGTGCTGTTCCTGCCCTTCCTGATTTTTGAAGTCGTCTCCGGCGCGTCGCACACGCCAGTGGCCGAGCACATGCGCCAGATGCTGGCCTTCCTGGTGCTGGGCGCCTATTTCATCCACCAATGGGTGCGCGAGGGCCAGACGCTGGCCATGCGCACCTGGCGCATCAAGGTGGTGCTGCCGGGCCACGCCCACGTGCCGCCCAAAATCGCCGCGCTGCGCTATCTGCTCAGCTGGGGCTGGGTGCTGCCCGCGCTGGTGGTCGACTACGCCTTCGGCCTGAGCCGCTGGCAGGCGCTGAACGCCATCGGCGCCGGCATCCTGGCCTGGTCGCTGACCGCCTTCTTCAACAAGGACCGCCAGTTCCTGCACGACCGCATTGCTGGTACCCGCATGGTCCAACTGCCCAAGCCTGAAAAGTCTGTTAAGTAGCTTCCAAGCCCGAGCCTCCGTTCAAATTACTTCCCGCCGTTATCTATTTCAAACGTAATTATTTCGAACAACGCTATCGCGATCCAGTTTAGCCCGAGATCAATTAAAGGTTTGAAGAAGAGGTCAGGAAATACAATTTCCCCTGTTTCGATATTTTTTTGCCAACTACCCTGGAGAAAATGAAAGTATCGATTACGAATTGACACTAGGAATGCACGGAACTCAGAAAATTTAACCTTAATTTCCTCGTCTTCGGTCTCGGACTCTATTCCATTTTTCGGTATTAATTTTTTATAAATATCGAAATAAACACCACGCATCTCCTCAACTTCAATTTCTGACAAATTAATATCCATTGTCAGCAGAAAAAAAGCCTTTTTATTCCAATGCTGTTCGATAAAATTCTTAAAAAGAAGCAACTCCCCTTCTTTCTCAGAAGTCGGCATTGCGGCCTGCAATGCCTTAAAGGAACTCATGAAGCTTTTCGATTTCGATATATACATCAGAGGAACACTGTAACTTATTCCCTCAAGCAATCTATAGAGAAAAATGAAAGCCTCCAGATAACGCCCCTGCGATCGCGAGGTTAAACAATTTATCAATTCAAACTCAATTAAAGTATAAAACTCATTATTGTGTTTGAAATTTTGGAAATATTTTGACAAATCCCCCAGCGTGACTTCCTCGGGGAAATTTTGTCGAATCAAATTTCTTCTCAGCCGTAAATTTTTCTCGAATGGCAAGGATAGATAATTAATTCTAAACTTAAAAACTTGAGAGAAATATTCGTCTCGAATGTCGCAACTCCCGGACAACAACCGGAATATCCTCAACGCGGGATTACTATTGGTTATTAAAGATAATCCTGGATAATCCGACTTCCCCTCACCGAAAATTCTCTCAACGTAGGAATAACGTTCAATCATTTGCAGTCAGCTCTGCAAACACACTCAACAGCTCATCAGAGTCCATACTTTTATACTCATCAAAACTCTTGAAATATTCGTAGACCAGCTCTCTACGATATTTTCCAACTTTAATCTTAGATGGATTGAAATCAGCAAACGCTTGGTCAAATACTTCAATATACTCAGCAAAAGTATCGCCATTCAGTTTTTGCATCGATTTCATTGAGTGTTTAATCCCGGCAGCCAAGCCAACTAAGTTATTAGTTATCTTCAACCATTTGAATGCTTCCGGGTTTTTTTGAAATTTAGCCAATAGCGTCACAAAATCCTTAAAGCTAGACATATACTTTTTAGGTTCAACATCCATGATGCGCCCAACCAACAACTCATCCATCTTTTCTTCGATGATTTTCTTATTATCAACGATGGGGCTATCCGCCATGAATGCGAGATAAGCTTGGATTATGTCTGCTTTCCGGAACGCTTTCCGCGCACTGGCTATAGTAGAATCCTTCTCAGCGACAACATCAATGCCCATAGCCTTAAAGTTAAAGACGTTAGCAATCATAATTTCTACTTGGTGCCGGGGTGTCATCGGCCGCTGGCCATTGTTTAGCGTTATCATTCGGTACAGCAACTTCTCCACAGAATCACATAAAATAAAGTTAATATATATTTGATAGTCATCCGTGAATTCGTATTTTGCGGCCGCGCGGGACAAAGTATTGAGCCTTTGAATTCCATCTAAAACGAAAGACTTTGAAATATTTTTAGTTACATGATCTTGAACAGCGCCTAAAGTAGCGAAGGTCTCCGGTGTAAGAATTGCAACGGTGATTGGCGGCATTACACACCCATCCTCGATGTCACGTTCCAATTTATTGTAGAATTTCTTATCCTGAAGTTTTCGCTGGAACTCCGTCTTATCGATCAATGGAACCAAAAGCCTGACTGCGTCATTGTATGATGCCTTTGCGAAAGCCACTTGCCCGTTAATAACTGCATCCGTTTGCATGTCAAGTATTTTCACTGTATTCCTCGATTTTTTCAATATAGCAATATTACGATGCCAGCTGGAAAGCTGCAACAGCCTTGTGAAAACAGTTTTCGCAATCGGCATTGCAACAATACAGCGCGGTCGCAGTCACCTGATAGCAAGCCGATGATCTGTGTGGTTTATCTGACTACAATGTCTCGAGCGAGCTAGTTTTGGCCCCGTCCAATAAGGACAGTAGGCGCCAAGGGGCGAAACGAATTTATTATTCGTAAGCAGCTGCTTACCAGTACGTTTGTCGCATAGCGATACGACAATAGGACGTAATGCAACGTATGCTCCATAGCATTCCGTGAAATGCGCCGCTTAGAAGCGCTCGTAGCCCTGCAGGTAGCGCCACTCGCCGACCGGCAGGCTGGACATGGCGATGCGGCCGATGCGGATGCGCTTCATGGCCACCACTTTCAGGCCCACCAGCTTGCACATGTGCTGGATCTGGCCCGGCTTGGGCGCTTTCAGCGCGAAGCGCAGGCGCTTCTCGTTCTGCCAGCTGACCTTGATCGGCGGCAGCGGCTTGCCGTTGTAGGGCAGGCCGTGGTTCAGCAGCGCCAGGCCGTTGTCGGCGATGCTGCCCTCCACTTCCACGATGATCTCCTGCTCCAGCCCTTCGCCCAGCTTGCGCGTAATGCGGAAGTCCTGCGTCAGCACCACCAGGCCGCTGGCCATGGTTTCCAGCGGCGACTCCAGCGACAGGTTCACCAGGTGGCGCTTGAGGAAGCGCTCGCCGCGCGCGGCCTCGCTGCGCGTGGCCTCGCTGATGCAGCTGAACACCGGCTGGCCGTCCTTGTCGATGCCGGCGCTGACGCCGGCCGGCTTGTTCAGCAAGATGGTGGCCGGCGCGATCTCCAGCAATGTGGCGTCCTTATCCAGCTCCACGGTCTGTTCCGGCGCGACGCGCGCGCCCGCCTCCTCGACCAGCACACCGTCCACGCGGACGAAAGCGCCTTCGATATACAGCTCGGCCTCGCGGCGCGAGCACGGGAGCATGTCCGCCACGCGCTTGGCGAGGCGGACGGTGTTGTCTTGTTCGGTCATAATTTGCTGAAGTAGGCCGCAAAGACTGCGGCGGTGCGTTCGAGGCCGGCGCGCGGCGCGTCGAGATGGGTGACGAGGCGCAGGCGCGGCGCCATGGATACGCGGATGCGCGCAGCAAGCAGCGCTGCCTGCAGCCCTGCCGTGTGCTGCTGCGGCACGTCCACGTAGAAGATATTGGTTTGCGGCGTGCTCACTTTCAGGCCGGGGATCTTGCCCAGTTCGGCAGCGAGGAAGGCGGCGTTGGCGTGGTCGTCCGCCAGGCGGCCCACGTTGTGCTGCAGCGCGTACAGGCCGGCAGCGGCGATGACGCCGGCCTGGCGCATGCCGCCGCCCAGCATCTTGCGCCAGCGCTTGCCCTGCTCTATCAGCGCGCGCGAACCGCACAGCACCGAGCCCACCGGCGCGCCCAGGCCTTTGGACAGGCACACGGACACGCTGTCGAAGCCCTGCACCGCGTCGCGCAGGCTCACGCCCTGCTGCACGGCGGCGTTGCAGATGCGGGCGCCGTCCAGGTGGGTGGCGAGGCCGCGCTGGTGCGCGAACGCGGTGGCCTGCGCCACGTAGGCGGCGGGCAGCACGCGGCCGCCTATGGTGTTTTCCAGGGCCAGCAGGCGCGAACGGGCGAAGTGCACGTCGTCCGGCTTGATGTTGGCTTCGATGTCGGCGATGGCGATGCTGCCGTCGGCCTGGTTGGGCAGGGGCTGCGGCTGGATGCTGCCCAGGACCGCCGCGCCGCCGCCTTCGTAGCGGTAGGTGTGCGCTTCCTGGCCGACGATGTATTCGTCGCCGCGGCCGCAATGGGCCAGCAGCGCGATCAGGTTGGACTGGGTGCCGGAAGGCGCGTACAGGGCCGCCTCGAAGCCGAACAGTTCGGCGGCGGTGTCCTGCAGCAGGTTGACGGTGGGGTCGTCTCCGTAGACGTCGTCGCCGGTGTCGGCGGCGCGCATCGCGTCCAGCATGGCTGGACTGGGGCGGGTTACGGTGTCACTGCGAAGGTCTATCCACTGCTCACTCATTTTCCCGCCCTTTTTTTCGATTATTCAGCTTTGGCCAACTGCTCCGCAAAGAAGCGATTGCCCATTTCTTCCAGTCCCAGCGTCTCCAGCACTTCCTGCAAGCGCTCCGTCGGACGGCGGCGCGGCAGGTTTTTGTAGCTGGCAATGATGAGCTCATTCTTCATCGAGTGCTCCCACCCGACCAGCTCGGTCACGTTCACGTGGTAGCCATGCGCTTCCAGCTGCAGGCAGCGCAGCACGTTGGTGACCTGGCTGCCGAATTCGCGCGTGTGGATGGGGTGGCGCCAGATTTCGGTCAGCGGGCTTTTCAGCTGCTTGGCCTTGTTCCTCTTCAGCACCGTGGCCACTTCGGCCTGGCAGCACGGCACCAGCACCATGAACTTGGCCTTCTTTTTCAAGGCGAAGGCGATGGCGTCGTCGGTGGCGGTGTTACAGGCGTGCAGCGCGGTGACGATGTCGATCTGCCCGGGCAGCTCTTTCGACTCGGTCGATTCCGCCACCGACAGCGGCAGGAAGGACATGCCCTTGAAGCCGAACTTGGCGGCCAGCTCCTGCGAACGCGCCACCAGCTCGGCGCGCGTTTCAATGCCGTAGATGTGCGAGTTGTCTTCCAGGTGCTTGAAGAACAGGTCGTAGATGATGAAGCCGAGGTAGGACTTGCCCGCGCCGTGGTCGACCAGCGATACGCCCGGCCCCTGCGCCTGCACTTCCTTCAGCAGCGGCTCGATGAACTGGTACAGGTGGTAGACCTGCTTCAGCTTGCGGCGGCTGTCCTGGTTCAGCTTGCCGTCCCGCGTGAGGATGTGCAGTTCCTGCAGCAGCGCGACCGACTGGCCTTCGCGGACCTCGGGCATGTTGGCGGCAGCCGTGACGGTGTCGCCCAGCGGGGCCGGCCTGGCTGGCTTGGCTGCGGTCTTAGGCTGCTTCATCGATCCACGCCTGCTGTATCGCTTCCAGTACCTTCTCGCCGCCACGGGTGTGGTCGTCGTCGAAACCGTCCAGGTCCACCACCCAGTTGTGCAGGTCGGTGAAGCGGATGGTGATCGGGTCGATCTCCGGGAATTTATCGTACAGCGCTTCGGCGATGGCCGTAATGTCGCTCCATTTCATGCTGCGCTCCTCAGTGCCCGCCTTCGCTGGCGTGGTTGATGGTGTACTTCGGAATCTCGACCACCAGGTCTTCGTCCGCCACCACCGCCTGGCACGACAGGCGCGACACCGCTTCCAGGCCCCAGGCCTTGTCCAGCAGGTCTTCTTCCGTTTCGCTGGCTTCGCTCAGCGAGTTGAAGCCTTCGCGCACCAGTACGTGGCAGGTGGTGCAGGCGCAGCTCTTCTCGCAAGCGTGTTCGATGTGGATGTCATTTTCCAGCATGACGTCGCACAGCGTCTTGCCGGCCGGCGCTTCAACAACGGCGCCTTCAGGGCACAGCTTGGGATGGGGCAGAAATACGATTTGAGGCATTGTGATCCTTCGATTTAAACAACCTGGTCCAGCGATTTGCCGGCCAGTGCGCTGCGCACGCTGCGGTCCATGCGGCGCGATGCGAATTCTTCGGTGCCGCGCGCCAGGGCTTCCACGGCCAGCTTGACGGCGGCGTGGTCGGCCTCGCCGGTGGCGGACTGCGCCAGCACGGTGCGGGTCTGCGCCATCAGCGCGTCCACGTCGGCGCGCTCGGCCTCGTCCAGCAGGCTCGCGTCCTCGTCCAGCGCGGACTGCGTGGCCAACAGGATGCGCTCGGCTTCCACCTGTTCTTCGCGCAGCGCGCGCGCCTTCATGTCCACGTCGGCGGACTTGTAGGAATCCTGCAGCATGCGCGCCACGTCGTCGTCGCCCAGGCCGTAGGACGGCTTGACCGAGATCGACGCTTCCACGCCGGAGCGCAGCTCGCGCGCCGACACGGACAGCAGGCCGTCGGCGTCGACTTGATACGTGATGCGGATGCGCGCCGCGCCGGCCGCCATCGGCGGAATGCCGCGCAGCTCGAAGCGCGCCAGCGAACGGCAGTCGGTCACCAGCTCACGCTCGCCCTGCAGCACGTGCACGGCCAGGGCGGTCTGGCCGTCCTTGAAAGTGGTGAACTCCTGCGCGCGGGCGCAAGGAATGGTGGAGTTGCGCGGGATGATCTTCTCGACCAGGCCGCCCATGGTCTCTATGCCCAGCGACAGCGGGATCACGTCCAGCAGCAGCCAGTCGTCGCCCGGCGCCCGGTTGCCGGCCAGCAGATTGGCCTGGATGGCGGCGCCCAGCGCCACCACTTTGTCCGGGTCGATATTGGCGTGCGGGATGGTGTGGAAATGCTCGCTGACGGCGCGCTGCACGTGCGGCATGCGCGTGGCGCCGCCCACCATGACCACGCCGTCCACGTCGTCCGCGTCCACATCGGCGTCGCGCAGCGCTTTCTTGATGGCGTTCATGGTCTTGCCGACCAGGTGCTTGGTGATCTCGGCGAAGGTCTCGGCGGTCACTTTCAGGTGCACTTCCTCGCCCGAGCCGAGGATGGCGTCCACCGTCACTTCGGACTTGGTGGACAGCAGTTCCTTGGCTTCGCGCGCCTTCACCATCAGCACGGCGGTGTCCTCGTCGGACAGCGGGGCCAGCTTTTCCTGTTCGTGTATCCAGCAGAACAGGCGGTGGTCGAAGTCGTCGCCGCCCAGCGCGGAGTCGCCGCCGGTGGACAGTACTTCAAACACGCCCTTGCTCAGCTTCAGGATGGAGATATCGAAGGTGCCGCCGCCCAGGTCGTACACGGCGAACAGGCCTTCCGAACCGTTGTCCAGGCCATAGGCGATGGCGGCGGCGGTCGGCTCGCTCAGCAGGCGCAGCACGTTCAGGCCGGCCAGCTGGGCCGCGTCCTTGGTGGCCTGGCGCTGCGCGTCGTCGAAGTAGGCCGGCACGGTGATGACCGCGCCCACCAGGTCGTCGCCCAGCGAGTCTTCGGCGCGCTGGCGCAGGGTGGCCAGGATTTGCGCCGAGGTTTCCACCGGCGACTTCACGCCGGCCACGGTTTTCAGCTGCACCATGCCGGGGCCGTCGACGAAGTCATACGGCAGGTTCTCGGCGTAGGCGATGTCCTTCAGGCCGCGGCCCATGAAGCGCTTGACCGACACGATGGTGTTCTTCGGGTCGGTGGTCTGCGCCGCTTGCGCCTTGTAGCCGATATTGGCGTTGCCGTTGGCAAGGTAGCGCACCACGGACGGCAGCAGTGGGCGGCCCTCCTCGTCGTTCAGCACTTCGGGTATGCTGTTGCGCACGGTGGCCACCAGCGAATTGGTGGTACCCAGGTCGATGCCCACCGCCAGGCGGTGCTGGTGCGGCGCGGTCGACATGCCGGGTTCGGAAATCTGCAGTAGTGCCATGGTGTTATATTTCTAAGGCGTCAAAGGCGAAGCGGACTTCTTCGCCGAATTTTTCAAGGAACATCAGGGCGCGCACGCCTTGGGCTGCGGCATGGAAGTCGTTTGCCGTGATGCGGGCCTCGATGTCCTTCAACTGGTCTTTGCGCGCGGCGCGCAGCTGGCCGTCCAGCTTCTCCAGCAAGTCCATATCCTTGCCGCTGCGCGCGTCATCCAGCTCCTCGCGCCATTCCATCTGCTGCATGAGGAAGGCCGCCGGCATGGCGGTGTTCGACTCGGTCTGCAGATCCACGCCATTCAGTTCGCACAGGTATTGCGCGCGCTTCTGCGGGTTTTTCAGAGTCTGGTAGGCTTCGTTGGCGCGCGTGGCCCATTGCATGGCGACGCGCTTTTCGGCGTCGGTGGCGTTGACGAAACGGTCGGGATGGACGCGGCTCTGGACGTCGCGGTAGGCGCTGTCAAGCGCCCCCGCGTCGACGGCGAACTGCTGCGGAAGATGGAATAGTTCGAAGTGGTTTTGCACGGCGCATTACTAAGAAAACTGCGGATTTAAATACGGAAGCTTTCGCCGCAGCCGCAGGCGTCTTTTTCGTTCGGATTGTTGAACTTGAAGCCTTCGTTCAGGCCCTCGCGCGCGAAGTCCAGCTCGGTGCCGTCGATGTAAGGCAGGCTTTTCGGATCGACGAACACCTTCACGCCGTGCGACTCGAACACGCTGTCCTCGTCCGCCACTTCGTCCACATATTCCAGCTTGTAGGCCAGACCGGAGCAGCCCGTGGTGCGCACGCCGAAGCGCAGGCCCAGGCCTTTGCCGCGGCGTTCGATGTAACGGTTGATGTGCTTGGCCGCTTTTTCGGTCAGGGTAATTGCCATGCTGTTCTCCGGCGCGCTTAAGCCGCTTGTGCCGCTGTTGCCACTGGTGCCGCGTGCTTGGCCTTGTAGTCTTCAACCGCCGCCTTGATGGCGTCTTCGGCCAGGATGGAGCAGTGGATTTTCACCGGCGGCAGCGCCAGTTCTTCGGCGATGGCGGTGTTCTTGATGGCCAGCGCTTCGTCCAGGGTCTTGCCCTTGACCCATTCGGTCACCAGCGACGACGAGGCGATCGCCGAGCCGCAGCCGTAGGTCTTGAACTTCGCATCTTCGATCAGGCCGTCGGCGCCAACCTTGATTTGCAGCTTCATCACGTCGCCGCAGGCCGGCGCGCCGACCATGCCGGTGCCAACCGATTCGTCGCCCTTTTCAAAGGCGCCGACGTTGCGTGGATTTTCGTAGTGGTCCAACACTTTTTCCGAGTAAGCCATTTTGATGCTCCTGTAATCTTTAAATTAGTGCGCTGCCCATTGGATCGAGCTGATATCGATGCCTTCTTTGAACATGTCCCACAGCGGCGACAATTCGCGCAGCTTGCCGACCTTGGACTTCATCAGCTCAACTGCGAAGTCGATGTCCTTCTCGGTGGTGAAACGGCCGATGGTGAAACGGATGGAGCTGTGCGCCAGTTCGTCGCTGCGGCCCAGGGCGCGCAGCACGTAGGACGGCTCCAGCGAGGCCGAGGTGCAGGCCGAACCGGACGATACCGCCAGATCCTTCACTGCCATGATCAGCGATTCGCCTTCCACGTAGTTGAAGCTCACGTTCAGGTTGTGCGGCACACGGTGTTCCATGTCGCCGTTGATGTAGGTTTCTTCAATTTCCTGCAGGCCGGCGGCCAGGCGGTCGCGCAGCGCCTTGATGCGGGAGATTTCGCTGTCCATTTCCACTTTCGCCAGGCGGAAGGCTTCGCCCATGCCGACGATCTGGTGGGTAGGCAGGGTGCCCGAGCGCAGGCCGCGCTCGTGGCCGCCGCCGTGCATTTGCGCTTCGATGCGCACGCGCGGCTTGCGGCAGACGTACAGCGCGCCTATGCCTTTCGGGCCGTAGGTCTTGTGCGCGGTGAAGGTCATCAGGTCGACCTTGGTCTTTTGCAGGTCGATCACCACCTTGCCGGTCGCTTGCGCGGCGTCGCAGTGGAAGATGATGCCTTTCGAGCGGCACAGCGCGCCGATTTCGTCGATAGGCTGGATCACGCCGATCTCGTTATTGACCAGCATGACCGAGATCAGGATGGTGTCCGGGCGGATCGCCGCTTCCAGCTGGGCGATGGTGATCAGGCCGTTGTCCTGCGGTTCCAGATAGGTGGCTTCGAAGCCCACGCGCTCCAGTTCGCGCACCGTGTCCAGCACTGCCTTGTGCTCGGTTTTCACGGTGATGATGTGCTTGCCCTTGGTCTTGTAGAACTGCGCCGCGCCCTTGATGGCCAGGTTGTTCGACTCGGTGGCGCCGGAGGTCCAGATGATTTCGCGCGGATCGGCATTCACCAGCGCGGCGACGTGGCCGCGCGCTTCTTCCACCGCTTTTTCAGCAGTCCAGCCGTACATATGGCTGCGGGAAGCGGGATTGCCGAACTGCTCGCGCAGGTAAGGGATCATCATGTCGGCCACGCGCGGGTCGATCGGCGTGGTGGCCGAGTAGTCCATGTAGATCGGGAAGTGCGGGGCGGTCTTGAATTCCACCGGTGCTACCTGGGCGACGTTTTTTTCTGGGGCGTTCATCTATTACTCCAATCAGCGTATCTGCGTATCTTTGTTAGCCGGCGACGGCGTTGCGGTGCATTACCACCACGGCCTGCTCGGCGTGTTTTTGTCTCTGTTGATCGACCAGATCCTGCAGCGATACGGAGTCCAGGTAATCGACCATTTTTTCATTCAGCGTAGCCCACAGCTCATGGGTCATGCAGCGCGCGCCGGTGGCGGCGTCCGCCCCGTGGCAATTTTCCTTGCCGCCGCACTGGGTGGCGTCCAGCGGCTCGTCGACGGCGATGATGATATCGGCCACCGTCACTTTGTCGGCGCGGCGGGCCAGGCTGTAGCCGCCGCCGGGGCCGCGTATCGATTCAACTATCTCGTGGCGGCGCAGCTTGCCGAACAGCTGCTCCAGGTAGGACAGCGAAATGGCCTGGCGCTGCGAAATGCCGGACAGCGTGACCGGGCCTTTGCCTTGGCGCAAAGCCAGATCGATCATCGCAGTCACTGCAAAACGGCCTTTGGTGGTCAGACGCATCACAACCTCGGTTCGGTTAAAATATCGCGCTTGTTTCACGCGATCTCAACTAGCCGAAACACCGATTAGTTGAATGATTTAGTCAAGTATACCAAACTTGACCAATTTTGTCAGGCACCCCGCCAAACGGCTTGACTTGCAGCGGGCTTTCTTGGGCATGGGGCAAGATTTTACCCGACCCCGGCATTCCTCGCTCGCGGCCGCTCCATCACCCTGATATGAGTCCGGCCGCCAGCGCCAGCATAATGGCGCCGGTCAGCCCCTCTATGCCCTTCCACACCAGCGGCCGCTGGAATACACCGGACAAGCGGCTGGCGCCGAAACCCAGCGCGGTAAACCACAGCAGCGACGCCGTCATGGCGCCGACGGCAAAGCTGGCGCGCTGGTGGGCCGGATAATTGCCGCCCAGTGAGCCGAGCAGCACCAGCGTGTCCAGATAGACATGCGGATTGAGCAGGGACAGCGCCAGCACGCTGGCCAGCGCGCGCCGCAGGCTGGGCGGCACCGCGCCGGCTTGCGCATCCAGCGCGTCCGCGCGCAGCATGGAGGCCCAGCTGCGCAGCCCGTACCACACCAGAAAGGCCGCCCCGCCCCAGCGCGCCAGCCCCATCAGTAGCGGCGAGCCCTGGATCAAGGCCCCCATGCCGGCCACGCCGGCGGCGATCAGCGCGACGTCGATCACGATGCAGGCCAGTACCGTCACCGCGACGTGCTGGCGGCGCACGCCGACCCGCAATACATGGGCGTTCTGAGCGCCGATGGCCATGATCAGGCTGGCGCCCAGGCCCAGGCCGTTGAGGAATACGTGGGGAGTAAACATGGCAAGCTCGCTGATGAGTGGAGAAGCGGCCATTTTGCGGCGCTTGCCCGCCAAGATGAAGCTGGATTAATATTCTTCACGATAGTTAAGAATCGCTAATCCAAGCAAACCCGGAGACCGCCATGCTGCCCGACGCCCGCCAGGCCGAAGCCCTGCTCGCCATCGTAGCCACCGGCAGCTTTGAACAGGCCGCCGCGCTGCTGCACGTTACCGCCTCGGCCGTGTCGCAGCGCGTCAGCGCCATGGAAGCGGCGCTGGGCACGCCGCTGCTGATACGCAGCCGCCCCTGCCGTCCCACCAGCGCCGGACAGCGCCTGGTGCAGTATTTACGACGCAGCAAATTGCTGGAGGAGGAATTCCTGTCCGGCATGGAGGAAGAAGACGCCCGCCCGCTGAGCGTGTCCCTGGCCGTCAACAACGACACCCTGGGCACCTGGCTGCTGCCCGGCCTGGCCCCCTTCCTGACTGCGGAAAACATCCTGCTGGACCTGTCGCTGGACGACCAGGACCACACCTACACGCTGATGGAGCGCGGCCAGGCGCTGGCGGCCATCTCCACCGAGCCGCAGCCCATGCGCGGCTGCGTGGCCCAGCCGCTGGGCGTGATGCGCTACCGCATGATGGCCACGCCCGCCTTCGCCGCGCGCTGGTTCCCGGACGGGCTGAACCGCCAAGCCGCGCTGGCCGCCCCCATGATGGTGTTCGACCGCAAGGACTTGCTGCAATCGAACTTCATGCAGCGCGAATTCGGCCTCACGCCGTTCAGCCATCCCTGCCACTTCATCCCGGCCAACGAAAGCTTCCTGCGCTGCATAGACCTGAGCCTGGGCTACGGCATGGTGGCCGAACAGCAGATCGGCGAGCGCCTCGCCAGCGGCGCCCTGCTCGACCTAGCGCCGGGCAAACATTCCGACATCGCCCTGCACTGGCACACCTGGCGCGTGCAGTCGCCCAAGCTGGAGCGGCTGAGCGCGGCCGTGGTGGCTGCGGCCCGGAACGCTTTGCGCTCAATTGCCGATAGACAATGAGTTATCAATCGAATAATATTAAACTTTCGTCTCGAATGCCGGAGCTCCCATGCCCAGAGCAAGACAGCCTGCACGTCCCGACTTGACCATTTTCGTCTTGGGCCAATTACGCCAGGCATACATCGACGGCGCCCCGCGCCCCACCGCAGCGGCAATTGCAGCCGCTTACGGGACCTATGCGAACGCGCCGGATACCGGCCGAAATATATCCTTCGCGGTTCACAGGACGCTGGCCGAACTGCAAACACTTGGGCTTGCCGAAGCGAACTTTCCACTGGAAGACTTTCTTGAAGGAATGCCCTGGAGCTGTGGCGACGACTGGCATCCCAGCAACCAGAATGGCGGCGGCAACCGCCCTCTACCGCCCGCTATCGGCAACGGCGAAAACAACGGAGACTTCGGCGGCGGCATCCTGGAAGTGCTGGCCGACCCCATGCTGTTTTCGCTGGACAGGCCGGATTTCGACCGCGTGCTGGCAGACGCGGTAGGCGGCGGGGCTGAGCGATGATAGACACCGTTGACAGCCTGGCCCTGCTGGCCCACAAATGCGCGCCCAACGTGTTCGACCTGTCCAGCGGGATGATGCAAGTCAGCATCCGCGACCAGATTGTGCGCGCCCAACTGCTGGTGCGCGACCTGCACAAGGCCGACCCTTCGCTCAGCCAAATGCTGGTAGTGGGCGCCGGCGTAGCCGGCATTGCCGCTGCGGTGGCCGCCGCCGATCTGGGTGTGAACGTTGTCGTGGCCGAGTCCGCGCAGCGCCCGTTTACGCTGTTCCGCAACGTGCATGGCCGCCATGTCGGCCCCTTCATGTATGATTGGCCAAGCTGCATCCACGCCGCACAGGACTACCCGCCCAGCGGGCCGCAGTGGGGGCCGGAGCACAGCGGCTCGCCGGCCTGGCTGGCGGCGCAGCCTATCAGCGCGCACCAGCTCTACTTTAAATTATGCATGTGGGCGCGCACGGCAATCCGGCAAAGGCCGGTGTTTCTGCGTACCGGCGTGGACCGCGCCGCGATGACGGACTTCGTGCAGCGTTTTGCCGTCACGGAAGGCCTGCGCGCGCGGCGCTGGAGCTCGTCCGTCAAGCCGCCGCCGAAGGAGAGTCTGATCATGCCCAGTGCCTGGCGGCCCTGGCCGCGCGGCGACTACGGCGCGCAACTGGCCATCACGCCGGACTACGTGCTGCTGGCCGGCGGCATGGGCGCTGAGGACACCAACTTATGCCGCGGTAAAACGGCATTCAAGGGACCGGCTTTCTGGGGCGAGGACACCTTGCGCGAGCCGGCCACCAGCACGCAGCAAGTGGGGATATTCGGCGGCGGCGACGGCGGCCTACAGGACGCCTTGCGCGCCATGACCATCCACGATCATCCGCTGCAAACGATACAAGCCATGGAGCGCGCGCCAGCGGTGCGCGAGGCGTTGGCGTCGGTGCATCAGCGCCTGCTGGCCATGGAGCAGCAAAGCTGCCTGTTCACCAGCTGGACGGCAGGCGGCAGCGCATACCGGCAGGTCGATACAGCCTGCCGGCAGCTGGCGCTGGAACTGGCTGGCAATCCCGCCATCCGCAAACAATTGCGCCTGGCCCTGCGTCCGGGCACGGGCGTGGTGCGCCACTATGTACGCGAAAGCCACTTCGGCAAGGCCTACCTGCTGAACCGCTTCCTGGTCCACTTGCTGGTGGCGGCCCAGCAGCGCGCGCGCCGCTGGGCAGGCTGCATGCGCTACGAGCTGCACTTTAACCACAGCGCCAGCGGCGGCAGCATGACGCCGGGCGCCGTCATGCCATATACGGTGCAGGTCGAAGGCAAGACCGAGCAATTCCACGTGGTGGCGGTGCGTTACGGAGTGGAACCGGGCAGCGTGCCGGGCAGGCAAATCATCCAAATGAGCGCCAAGCCGTCGCGGCAGCGCACCACGCTGGCACACCTGCCGCTGCCCTTTATGCTCAACGGGCCGAAGTGAAGCGGCAACGAAGTTGCAAGCCAGCCGGTTTTGCCGCACCATCCACTTATCAATTTATAACCATACGCTGCCGAGGTGCTACGTGCCCAGTTCTCCTGATCTCTCCAAACTGAAGATAGAGCGCACGGCGAAAGCGCAAGTGCCGGGCCAGCGCTCGCGCAGGCGCAAGTGGCTGAAGATAGCGCTGGCGGTGCTGGCGCTGGCGGCGGCGGCCGTGTTCATCAGCCGCCTGGGCGGCGGCAAGGCGGAGGTGGAGACGGTGACCGTGTCGCAGGCCTATCCCTCGCAGAATTACACCCTGCTCAACGCCACCGGTTACGTGGTGGCGCAGCGCAAGGCGGCGCTGTCGTCCAAGGCCACCGGGCGGCTGGAGTGGCTGGGCGTGCTGGAGGGCTCGCGCGTGAAGAAGGACGAGGTCATTGCGCGCCTGGAGAACCGCGACGTGAGCGCCTCGCTGGGCCAGGCGCAGGCCAATATCAAGGTGGCGCAGGCCAATCTGGAACAAGGCCAGGCCGAGCTGCTGGACGCGCAGCAGGCGCTCAAGCGCGCCAGCGAGCTGCTGGCGCAGAAGTTCATCGCGGCGGCCAGCTACGACAGCGCACAGGCGCGCTACAACAAGGCCAAGGCGGCCATCTCGGCGCAGCGCGCGGGCATCGCCGCCGCGCAGGCCAGCGCGCAGTCGGCGCAGGTGGCGCTGGACCAGACCGTGATCCGCGCCCCCTTCGACGGCGTGATCCTGACCAAGAGCGCCAACGTGGGCGACAACATTACGCCCTTCTCCTCCGCCGCCGACAGCAAGGGCGCGGTGGTGACCATCGCCGACATGGATACGCTGGAGGTGGAGGCGGACGTGTCCGAGTCCAGCCTGTCCAGGATCAAGGTGGACCAGCCGGTGGAAATCCAGCTCGACGCCTTCCCCGAGCTGCGCCTGGCGGGCGTGGTGTCGCGCATGGTGCCGACCGTGGACCGCAGCAAGGCGACCTTGCTGGTGAAGGTGTGCTTCATCGACCGCGATCCGCGCGTGCTGCCGGACATGAGCGCCAAGGTGGCCTTCCTGTCCAAGCCCGTGCCGGCCGGGGACAAGGCGGCGGTGACGGCGCTGCAGCCGGCCGCCATCGCCACGCGCGACGGCAAGGCCGTGGTGTTCGTGGTGGCGGACGGCAAGCTGCGCCAGGTCGCCGTATCCAGCGGCCGCAAGGTGGGCGAGCTGGTGGAAGTGGGCGGCGTAAAACCGGGCGACAAGGTGGTGGCGAATCCGGACGCCAAGCTGCACGACGGCCAGCCGGTGTCGGCGGCGAAGAAATGACGGCGCCCGGCGATGCGCCCCTGGTGCGGATCGAGCACCTCGTGAAATCCTACCAGCGCGGCGGCCAGGTGGTGCCGGTGCTGACCGATATCACGCTGGACATCCAGGCCGGCGACTTCACCGCGCTGATGGGGCCTTCGGGCTCGGGCAAGAGCACCCTGCTGAACCTGATCGCGGGCATCGACAAGCCGGACTCCGGCCTGCTGCGCGTGGACGGCCTGGACATCGCGTCCATGTCCGAGACCGACCTGGCGCACTGGCGCGCCGCCAATGTGGGCTTCATCTTCCAGTTCTACAATCTGATGCCGGTGCTGTCCGCCTTCGAGAACGTGGAGCTGCCGCTGCTGCTGACGGCGCTGTCCCGCCGCGAACGGCGCGAGCGCGTGGAGCTGACGCTGGCCATGGTCGGCCTGTCCGACCGCATGGACCACACGCCCAACGAGCTGTCCGGCGGCCAGCAGCAGCGCGTGGCCATTGCGCGCGCCATCGTCACCGACCCCACCATCATCGTGGCAGACGAACCGACCGGGGACCTGGACCGCCAGTCCGCCGCCGAGGTGTTGGCGCTGCTGCAGCAGCTGAACCGGGAGCTGGGCAAGACCATCATCATGGTCACGCACGACGCGCACGCCGCGGCCCAGGCGCGCACGCTGATCCACCTTGAAAAAGGTGAGCTCATTTCCGCGCCCGCCTAGGCCCGGCCCGCCATGTACCTGCTCAAGCTGATCGCCAAGAACGCCTTGCGCCACAAGCTGCGCACGGCGCTGACGGTGCTCGGCCTGGTGGTGGCCACGCTCTCCTTCGGCCTGCTGCAAACCGTGGTGGACGCGTGGTACGCGGGCGCCGAGGGCGCCTCCAACACCACCCTCGTCACGCGCAACGCCACCTCGCTGGTGTTCCCGCTGCCGCTGGCCTACCAGGCCCGCATCCGCGCCGTGGACGGCGTGACCGGCGTGGGCTACGCGAGCTGGTTCGGCGGCGTGTACAAGGACCCCAAGAACTTCTTCGCGCAGTTCGCCATTTCCGGCCAGAGCTACCTGGACATCTATCCCGACTACCTGCTGCCCGACGACCAGCGCGCCGCCTTCCTGCGCGACCGCAAAGGCGCCATCGTGGGCCGCAAGCTGGCGAACCAGTACGGATTCAAGGTGGGCGACACCATCCCCATCAAGGGCACCATCTATCCGGGCCAGTGGGAGTTCGTGGTGCGCGGCATCTACGACGGCAGGCAGGACTCGACCAACACCGCCACCATGTTCTTCCACTGGGACTATGTGAACGAAGGCCTGAAGAAGATCTACCCGCGCCGCGCCAACCAGGTGGGCGTGTACGTGGTGCGCATCGCCCGCGCCGAGGACGCCGCCGCCACCTCCGGCGTGATCGACGGCCAGTTCCGCAACTCGCTGGCCGAAACGCTGACCGAGACCGAGAAGGCCTTCCAGCTCGGCTTCGTGTCCATGTCCGAAGCCATCGTGGTGGCGGTGCGCGTGGTGTCCTTCGTGGTCATCGTCATCATCATGGCGGTGATGGCCAACACCATGGCCATGAGCGCGCGCGAGCGGCTAGGCGAATACGCCACGCTGAAGGTGCTGGGCTTCGGCCCCGGCTACCTGGCGGCGCTGATCTTCGGCGAATCGCTGCTGCTGTCGCTGTTCGGCGCGGCGCTCGGCATCGCGCTGCTGTTCCCGCTGGCGGCCATCATCGGTTCGGCCATGGGCACCATGTTCCCGGTGTTCCAGGTGGCGCCGCTGACCTTGCTGCTGCAGTGGCTGGCGGCGCTGCTGATCGGCGTGGTGGCCGGCATTACGCCCACCATACGCGCGGTGCGGGTTAACATCGTCGAGGGACTGAGGAGCATAGGCTGATGCGCATTCCCCTGTCCTACATCGCGCGCAACCTGTGGGCGCGGCGCCTGACCACCACGCTCACCGCCAGCGGCCTGGCGCTGGTGGTGTTCGTGTTTGCCACCGTGCTGATGCTGGACGAGGGCCTGCGCACCACCCTGGTCACCACCGGCGAGTACGACAACGTGATCCTGATACGCCGCTCGGCGGAAAGCGAAGTGCAGAGCGGCGTGGACCGCGCGCAGGCCAATATCGCCTCCAGCCACCCGGCCATTGCGCTGGGCGCGGACGGCCAGCGCATGGTGTCCAAGGAGACCGTGGTGCTGATCTCGCTGCGCAAACGGGGTTCCGACAAGCCCTCCAACGTGGTGATACGCGGCATAGACCAGCGCGGCCTGGTGTTGCGGCCGCAGGTGAAGCTGAGCGCGGGCCGCATGTTCCGTCCCGGCGCCTCCGAGATCGTGGCCGGGGCCAGCATCGCCAAGCGCTTCGCCGGCGCGGGCATAGGCGAGAAGCTGCGCTTCGGCCAGCGCGAATGGACCGTGGTGGGCCTGTTCGACGCCGGCAACAGCGGTTTTGACTCCGAGATCTGGGGCGACGCGGACCAGCTGATGCAGGCCTTCCGCCGCAACGGCTATTCGTCCATGGTGCTGCGGCTGGCGGACAGCACGCTGTTCGAGCGCTTCAAGCAGGATATCGAATCGGATCAGCGCCTGACACTGGAGGCCAAGCGCGAACAGACCTTCTACTCGGACCAGTCGCGCGCGCTGTCCACCTTCATCAGCATACTGGGGCTGACGCTGTCCATCATCTTTTCCATCGGCGCGATGATAGGCGCGGCCATCACCATGTACGCGTCGGTGGCCAACCGCACCGGCGAGATCGGCACGCTGCGCGCGCTGGGCTACCAGCGGCGCAACATCCTGGCCGCCTTCCTGGCCGAGTCCATGCTGCTGGCGGTGGCGGGCGGCGCGGTCGGGCTGGGGTTTGCCTCCTTCATGCAGTTCCTGTCCTTTTCCACCACCAATTTCCAGTCCTTCTCCGAACTGGCCTTCGGTTTCCGGCTGAATGGCGCCATTGTGGCCAAGACCTTGCTGTTCTCGCTGGTGATGGGCTTTATCGGCGGCTTCCTGCCTGCCGTGCGCGCCGCGCGCATGAAAATTGTGGACGCACTGCGCGCAGCCTAGGCTGGCGCCCGGGCCCGCGCCGCGAGACAAATGTAAACAGCCATAGATACTTTGTGTCAAACTGTCTTGTTCGTCAGACAAACGCCGTTTATGGACTATCCGCACCCCTCCCCCACCCTCATGCGCCGCGCCGGCTGGCTGCTGGCCGCTTGCGCACTGTGCCTGCTGGCGCTGCTGGCTGCGGGCCAGGCGCGCGCGGCGGAGCAGCGCAAGGTGCTGGTGCTGTATTCGCTGGGCTCGGAGTCGGCCTCGCTGTGGCAGCGGCTGGTGCACAAGGGCTTGCATGATGAAATGGCAAGCAAGCGCTGGAACGACGAGCCCAGCGTCTTCGAGGAGCACTTCGACTTCAACCGCGTGGGCGAACAAGCCGCGCTGGAGAGCATGGAGCCCTATCTCCGCATCAAGTACGCGAACGTGAAACTGGACGCCGTGGTTGCCGAAAACTACCTGGCCTCGGGTTTCCTGAACAGCCACCCGGAACTGTTCCCCGGCGTGCCGCGCTTCTATGTGAACCATGGCCGCCGCAACTGGCGCCCGGGCGACGGCGAGGCGCTGGAGGTGGCGCCGGACTACGGCCGCATCGTGGGGGCCATTCCGCTGGTCGCGCCGAATGTGAAGCGCGTGGTGGTGGTGGGCGACCCGAGTCCGCGCGTGCAGGAATGGATCGCCGGCGTGCGCGCCGCGTCGCGCCCCTACAGCAAGCAGATCGTTTTCGACTACTGGGACCAGCAGCCTTTCGCCGACCTGTACCGCCGCGCCGGCATGCTGGGCTCGGACACGGCCATCCTGCTGCTGGCCACCTACCGCGACAGCACCGGCGCCAGGGCGACGCCGGCCGAAGTAACGCGCAAGCTGGCGGCGGTGACGACAGCACCGGTGTTCACGCATATCGACTCGCTGGTGGTGCCCGGCATAGTGGGCGGCTATGTGCTGAGCGGCGAGGCCATAGGCCGCGTCATCGCGCGCATCCTGCATGGCCAGCCGGCCGATCTGAGCGGCGTGCAGCGCTATATCTTCGACTACCCCACCGCCGAGCGCTTCCAGCTGCGCAAGCTGCCGCCGGAAGCCGTGCTGCAGAACCGGCCCGTTGGTGTGTGGGAGCTGTACCGTTGGCAGATACTCTTGGGCGGCACGCTGATCCTGCTGCAGGCGGCGCTGATCACGGTGCTGGTGCGCGTGCTGCGCTCGCGGCGCATGGCGCTGGCGGCGCTGAACGACGAGCGCAACAACCTGGAGGACAGGGTGCTGCAGCGCACGCTGGAACTGTTGATGGCCAATACCAAGCTGGAACAGCTGGCCACCACCGATCCGCTCACCGGTATCGCCAACCGGCGCCGCATGACGGAGCAGATCGCCAAGGAGCTGGACCGCGCGCGGCGCTACCGCCATCCGCTGGCGCTGCTGATGGTGGACATCGACCACTTCAAGCGCATCAACGACACTTACGGACATGATGTGGGCGACCAGGCCATTGTGGCGGTGGCGAGCGCACTGTCGGCGGGCCTGCGCAGCATAGACCTGGTGGCGCGCTTCGGCGGGGAGGAGTTTGTGCTGCTGATGCCGGAGGCTTCGCTGGAAACGGCGGGCGCCGCCGCCGAACGCCTGCGCGAGACGGTGTCGCAGCTGCGCATTGAACTCGATGGCGGGCTGGAAGTGTCGCTGACCATCAGCGTGGGCGTGGCGGCGTCGTATTTGCAGGAGGCGCCGGATTCGCCCTCGTCCCTGCTGATGCGGGCGGATAAGGCCCTGTACCAGGCGAAGAACGAAGGGCGCGACCGGGTGGTGCTGGGGAACGCCTAAGCTACCAGCTCACTCGGCGTCCGGCTGCTGCGACGGGTGCGCGGCCTGGAAAGCAGGCAGCGCGGCGCAATTGGCGGCGATGCGCGCGATGTTCGGATACGGCGCCAGATCCACCTCGAAGCGCTCCGCATTGAACACCTGCGGCACCAGGCAGCAATCGGCCAGGGTGGGCGTGTCGCCGTGGCAGAAACGGCCGGTGGCGCCGTCGCACGCCAGGTGCGCTTCGAACGTGGCCAGGCCGAGGCGCATCCAGTGCCGTATCCAATCCAGCTTGGCCGCTTCGTCCAGCTTGAGCGTGTGCACCAGATACCTGAGCACGCGCAGATTGCTGAGCGGGTGCGTGTCGCAGGCGATGGTCATGGCCAGCGCGCGCACGCGGGCGCGGCCCGCCGCGTCGGCCGGCAGCAAGGCCGTCTCCGCATGCGTCTCCTCCAGATACTCCACGATGGCCAGCGACTGCGTCAGCAGCACGCCCTCATCCTCCAGCGCGGGCAGCAGCGCGCCCGGATTGATTTCGCGGTAGGCCTCTCCCAGCTGCTCGCCGCCGTTGCGCAGCAGGTGCACCGGCACCGCCTCGTAGGGCAGCCCCTTCAGGTTGAGCGCGATGCGGACGCGGTAGGCGGCCGAGCTGCGGAAGTAGGTGTACAGTTTCATCAGCCCCGCTCCTGGTAGTGCGCCACGGTCTGGTCGATGGCGCCGAACACGCTGGCGCCCTGCCCGTCGAACATCTCGATGCGCACGGTGTCGCCGAACTTGAGGAAGCCGGTGGCGGGCTTGCCGCCTTCGATGGTTTCGTACATGCGCACTTCGGCCAGGCAGCAGTAGCCCACGCCGCCGTTGGCGATGCTGGAGCCGTGCAGGCTGCCCTGCTTGTTGGACACGGTGCCGGAACCGATGATGGTGCCGGCCGCCAGCTCGCGCGTCCTGGCGGCGTGCGCCACCAGCTGGGCGAAGCTGAAAGTCATATCTTCGCCGGCGTTCGGCTTGCCGAAAGGCTGCCGGTTCAGGTGCACGGTGAGCGGCAGGTGCAGCTTGTTGTCCGCCCAGTGCGCGCCCAGTTCGTCCGGCGTGACGGCCACAGGCGAGAAGGCGCTGGCCGGCTTGGAGTTGAAGAAGCCGAAGCCCTTGGCCAGTTCGTTCGGGATCAGGTTGCGCAGGGAGACGTCGTTTACCAGCATCACCAGGCGGATCGCGCTGGCGGCGTCGGCTTCGCTGGCGCCCATCTTCACGTCGCCGGTGATCACGGCCACTTCGGCTTCCAGGTCTATGCCCCAGTCTTCGCTCAGCGCGTAGATGCTGTCGCGCGGGCCGACGAAGCTGTCCGAACCGCCCTGGTACATCAGCGGGTCGGTGTAGAAGGAGGCCGGCACCTCGGCGTTGCGCGCCTTGCGCACCAGTTCCACGTGGTTGATGTAGGCGGAACCGTCGGCCCACTGGTAGGCGCGCGGCAGCGGCGAGTGGCAGGCGCTTTCGTCGAACGGCTGCGCATCGGCGGCGCGGCCTTCGTTCAGCGCGGCGTACAGCGCGGCCAGCTGCGGCGCGGTGTATTCCCAGTTGTCCAGCGCCGCCTGCAGCGTGGGGGCGGCGCCGCCGGCGCTCACGTAGTGCTTCAGGTCGCGGCTGACGACCACCAGGGTTCCGTCACGGCTGCCGTTTTTCAGGGTGGCTAATTTCATTGCTTATTCTCCGGTGGCGGGGGCGTGCATCCAGGCGGCGTGCTTGGGCGCTTTTTTGGTTTTGGACCATTCTTCCAGCATGTCCCATTTGACTTCGTCCAGCTTGCGCATCATTTCCGGCGTGCCGGTGTTGACGGACAGCTCGAGGCGGTGGCCGTTGGGGTCGAAGAAGTAGATCGACTTGAAGATGGTGTGGTTGACCGGGCCGATCACGTCGATGCCGGCGTCCGTCAGGCGCTGCTTCGCCTCCAGCAGCTCGTCCATGCTGTCCACTTCCATGGCCAGGTGCTGCACCCAGGCCGGGGTGTTGTGGTCGCGGTCCATGGCGGGCTGGGTCGGCAGCTCGAAGAAGGCCAGCACATTGCCGTGGCCCGCATCCAGGAACACGTGCATATACGGGTCCGGCGCCTTGGTGGACGGTACTTCGTCTTCGGCGATGGCCAGCACGAAGTCCATATTCAGGTGCTTGACGTACCACTCGACGGTTTGCTTGGCGTCCTTGCAGCGGTAGGCGACGTGGTGGATTTGCTTGATTTTCATGGTGGTCTCTCCAAGAGTATGCCGATATTAGAATCCAGAATGAGATATCATACAAACGGTATTTTTCAATCGATTTATCGGAATTCCTTATGAGTCCCACACTGCGCCAGATGCGCGCCCTTGTCGCCATCGCCCGCACCGGCAGCTTTACGCTGGCCGCCGAACTGCTGAACCTGACGCAGTCCTCGCTGAGCGGCCAGATCAAGGAGCTGGAACAGGTGCTGGGCGTGAAGGTGGTGGAGCGCAATACGCGGCGCGCGCAGCTGTCCGAGCTGGGGCGCGAGCTGTATCCGCTGTTCGACAAGATGCTGCAGGACCTGGACGGCGCCATGGCCGACATTGCCAACCGCAAGGCGCTGAAAAAGGGCACGGTGCGCGTGGCGGCGCCGCAGATGATGGCCTGCACCCTGCTGCCGGAGGTGATCGCCGCCTACCGCGCGGCCTACCCGGCGGTGCAGGTGATGCTGGTGGACTGCCCGGTGGAGAACGTGTCCGGCCGCGTGTTCAGCGGCGAGGTGGATTTCGGCATCGGCCCGGAGCGCGATCCGGCGGCCGAGATCGCCGCGCAGCTGCTGTTCGAGATGCCTTTCGTGCTGGTGCTGCCGGTGGCGCACCCGCTGGCGGGCAAGGACAGCGTGACCTGGAGCGACGTCAACGAGCATCCGCTGATCGCGCTGCAGGGCCAGTTCACCGAGCGCCTGCTGCGCGACGTGGCGCTCAATCCCTACAACGAAGTCACCTTCATGACCACCGCGCTGGCGATGGTGAACGCGGGCCTGGGCGTGACCGCCTGCCTGCCCTACGCGGAACCCATGGTCAAGCTGTACGGCTTGCAGATGCGATTGCTGCGCGAACCGGAACTGACGCGGCGCTTCTTCGTCTACACCAAGAGCGCGCGTTCGCTGTCGCCGGCTGCGCAGAGCTTTGCGGACTTCCTGTTCCAGTTCGTGGCCGCGCACGAGTGGAACATTCCGCAGTCCTGAGTGCCTGTCAGGCCAGGCGTCAGGCCAGGCAGCAGTTGCGCTGGTAGCCCAGCACCAGCTCGTCGAGCAGGCCGCGCACGGCGGGCACCAGGCCCCGGCGCGACGGGAACACCGCATGCACCAGGCGGAACGGGAAATTGAGCTGCGGCAGCACGCGCTCGAGCAGGCCGCTGTCCAGGTCGGACTGGACCTGGGCCTGCGGCAGCTGGGCCACGCCGAGGCCGTCGATGGCGGCCAGTTTCAGCGTGGGCATGTCGTCCGTCACCATGCGCGGCGCGTGCGTGACGCTGACGCTGGCGCCGGCGACGTTGATGAAATTCCACACGAACTTGTCGCCGGGGCGGGCCATGGCCAGCGTGGGCAGCTGCGCCAGCCCGGCCGCGTCCGTGGGGCGCGGGTAGTGCGCGAACAGGCGCGGGCTGGCCACCAGGATGGGCTCGGAGCGCGCCAGCACGCGCACGGCCAGGTCGCTGTCGTCCAGCGGCGGCGTGCGCACGCGCAGCGCGATGTCTATGCCTTCCTCGATCACGTCGACGCGGCGGTTGGTGGCGTCGATGGCGATGCGCACCAGCGGGTTAGCATTCAGATAAGCTGAAATAATGCGTCCCACGCCGTTTTGCAGCAGTCCCAGCGGCGCGCTCAGGCGCACCAGGCCCTGCGGCGTGGAACGGGTGCGCTCGATGGCGTCGCGCGCGGCCTGGGCTTCGGCCACCACGGCGGCGCAGTGGCGGTAGTAGGTCTGGCCCGCTTCTGTGACGGAAATACGACGCGTGGTGCGGTTTAGCAGGCGCACGCCCAAATCCTTTTCCAGCGCTACAATGTGCCTGCTGAGGCGGGACGCCTGCATGCCCAAAGCGGCCGCCGCCGCGCTGTAGCCGCCATGTTCGACAACTTTAGCGAACAGATACATGTCGTTAAGGTTTTCAGCCGCCATTGTGTCACCCGCATTATTCTAATTTTGCAAAACTAATTTGCATTATCACCTCTTTCGCGATGATTGTTGCAGGTATAAGCTGCCCGCATTCGTTTTTTATTGCGCTCATCATGAATATCTTGCATATCGACTCAGCTTGTCTGGGCGACAACTCCGCTTCCAGGCAGCTGAGCGCCGCCGCCGTGGAAGCGCTACGCGCCGGCAACGAGCAGGCCTGCGTCATTTACCGCGATCTGTCGGCTTCGCCACTGTCGCATGTCAACGGTCCGCTGATGCAAGTAATGCGGTCCGAATGGAACACCGCCCTGCCCATGAACGCCGAGCTGAGCGCCGAGGCGCTGCTGTCCGAGTCCCTGCTGGCCGAATTCATGGCGGCCGACGTGCTGGTGCTGGGCGCGCCGATGTTCAACCTGTCGGTGCCGTCCACGCTGAAAGCCTGGCTGGACCGCGTGCTGCAGCAGGGCCGCACCTATGACGTGGGCGCGGACGGCCGCACCGTGGGCCTGGCGGCGGGCAAGCGCGTGGTGCTGGTGTCGACGCGCGGCGGCCAGCCGCACGAAATGCTGGCCGACCACCAGGAATCCTACCTCAAGGCCGTGTTCTCCATCATGGGCATTGCGCAGGTGGACGTGGTGCGCGCCGAAGGCATCGCGCTGGGCGCCGAACTGCGCGCGCAAGCGATACAGGGCGCTTTGCGGCAGGCTGCGGAACTGCGCCCGGCCTGATAGCGCTACAGCACTGGGCAGTACGGCGCGCTTCGCTATAATTCAGCCATGTCAGCCAATACGATCGCGATCAACCAGCAGATGGACTTCACCGGTCACGCCAGCGTGTGGGTGTTCGGCTACGGCTCGCTGATCTACAAGGCGGACTTCCCCTACCTGCAGCGGCGCCCGGCCAATATCGAAGGCTGGTCGCGCCGCTTCTGGCAAGGTTCGCACGACCATCGCGGCACGCCCTCGGCGCCGGGCCGCGTGGTCACCATCATCCCCGACGCGGGCGCGGTCTGCCACGGCATGGCCTACCTGATTACGCCGGAAGTGTTCGGCCACCTGGACTACCGCGAGAAAAACGGCTACCTGCGGGTGGCCGTGGAGATGGCGTTCGACGACGTGGAAGGCGAAGCGGCCGCAGGCGTGGTCTACGTGGCGCGGGAAGACAACGAAGCCTTCCTGGGCGAAGCGAGCGAAGAAGAAATCGCCCGCCACATCGCGCGCTCCGCCGGCCCCAGCGGCCCCAACAGCGACTACCTGACCCATCTCGCGCTGGCCCTGCGCGAACTCGGCAAGCACGACGCCCATGTCTTCGCCATCGAGCAATACCTGATGGAACTGATCGCCTCGCGCGCGTAACGAGCCTGACTACGCAAGCAACGCACCCAGCAAAACGATTCCGACACCGATCAAGCCGAGCGTCCCACCAATGACACTGATCGACATGCGGGCATGGTCTACGTCCCGAAAATGGTATTTCACCCAACTGGTAAACATGGCATCTCCCTCACCGTGTGGTTAATGAGTAAATCAAAGTGTACCAGCGCGTACAAAGCCGCAGCGCATAACGCCAACGCGAGAGACACTATCAGGCACGAGTAATGATGCATCCAGGTCGTCGATGGTCGTCGGACGGTGGCGGTAGGGAAAATTGCGCCACCGGCAGCAACGATACTACTGCCGGCAAGTACCGTAACCAGCCCTCCAGTAACCATGCCACCGTAGGCTCGCAACACGTGCGTGCCGCAAAAACTCGTCACGGCCATTTCATATAGTGCCGAAGCGCAAAAACCGATGGCCACCCAGCACAGCTGGCCATCTTTAATTGGTACCACCAAATCCCGCAGTGGGGCGAGTTCGGGCGGCAATGGCAAAGGCCGCAGGAACAGCAGCGCGCAAATCGGTGCGACCAGCGGCAGTATGATGCTGATGAGTAGCCATCCCATACATCCTCCCTGTCTCCTCAGAACAAATCCATCTGTCCCGCCGCCGCAGCGGCCTTGGCTTTGGCGCCGACGGCAGGCACCACCAGAGGGCGCTTGAACTGGCTGGCGTCGAGCAGGCGGAAGCGGCTGCCGCGCTTTTCCATGCCGAAGCGGCGGATCGCCTTCTCGGCCCGCTGGCGTATCAGATCGGCCCAGACGCCCTCGCCTTTCATGCGCTTGCCGAAGTCGCTCTCGTAGTCCTTGCCGCCGCGCATGTCGCGCACGCGGTTCATCACGCGCTGGGCACGGTCGGGGAAATGCGCCTCCAGCCATTGCTGGAACAGCGGGTTGACCTCCCACGGCAGCCTGAGCACGATGTAGTTGGCGTGCATGGCCCCGGCCTTGAATGCCGCCTCCATCACCCGCTCCAGGTCCGGCTCGGTCACAAAGGGGATCACCGGCGCGATGCTGACGCCGACAGGAATGCCCGCGTCCGCCAGCATGCGGATGGTGCGCAGGCGCCGCGCCGGGGCCGCCGCGCGCGGCTCCAGCGTGCGCGCGATGGCCGGGTCCAGCGTGGTGATGGTGATGGCGGCCGAGGCCTGGCCCTTGGCCGCCATGGCCGCCAGCAGGTCAATATCCCGCTCGATCAGCGCGGACTTGGTGATCAGCCCCACCGGATGGTTACACTCGTGCAGCACCTCCAGCACCCGCCGCGTGATGCGCAGCCCGCGCTCGCAGGGCTGGTAGGCGTCCGTGTTGACGCCCAGCGCGATCGGCTCCGGCACGTAGGAAGGCCGCGCCAGCTCCTGCCGCAGCAGTTCGGGCGCGTTCACCTTGGCGAAGATCTTGCTCTCGAAGTCCATGCCGGGCGACAGGCCCAGGTAGCTGTGGGTGGGCCGCGCAAAGCAGTAAATGCAGCCGTGCTCGCAGCCCCGGTAGGGATTGAGCGACACGTCGAAGGGCACGTCCGGCGAACTGTTGCGGGTGAGAATGGATTTGGCGATCTCGTCCGTGACGTGCGTCTTCCACACGCGCGGCTCGCCGTCCTCCTCCTGCTCCCAGCCGTCGTCGAACTGCTCGCGGCCTTGCACCTCGTAGCGGCCCTGCAGATTGCTGACCGCGCCGCGCCCTTTCTGCGCCCGCAGCGGCGCCGGCGGCAGCATGGCTTGCCCTTCAAGCTGTTCGTCGTCCATGGTGGCCCCGGGTTGAGATGATAACTGTGTTTATATACAGTATTCTAGGCTGTATGGCGCGTCCGCGCAACGGTGATTATTGGAGAGAATTGGCCGTGAAGCGTCAGCGCATAATTAACAATTCACCGCCAACCAGACAGGGAACACCCCATGCTGAAAAACCTGAAGATCGCCACCCGCCTCGGCTTAGGCTTTGGCAGCGTCGTTGTGCTGCTATTGATTTTGTCCGTCATCAGTGTCCAGCGCCTGGGCACGGTCAACGAAAGCAGCCGCGTCATGTACGAGGAGCACTATGCCAAGGTCGTCCTGATCAACGAGGTATTGAAAGACAGCATGGACAACGCGCGCCAGATGCGCAATATGCTGCTCTCCAGCAGCGATGCCGAGGTGGACAAGTACCGCCGCCTGGTCGACACCAACCGCGGCGAGATGAACGAGGGCCTGGGCAAAGTGCAAAAACTGCTCAGCACGGAGGCCGGCAAGCAGATGTACAAAACCATCCTCGACAAGCGCGAGCTGGTGGCGGCCAAGTACGAGCCCTTTTACGCGCTGGTGAAGGCGGACCGCAAGGGCGCGATCGACTACCTGAAAAACGAGTTCGTGCCCACCAACGACCAGTTCTGGCTGGCGCTCGAGGCACTGGCCAAATCGCAGGGCGAGCTGATGGACAAGGCCGCCGACGACGCCGCCGCCACCTATGAATCCACGCGCACGCTGGTGATGGCGCTGTCGGCCGGGGCCATCGCGCTGGCGGTGGCGATTGCAGCCTGGATCACGCTCAGCATCGTGCGCCCGATCCGGCAGGCGGTGCAGGTGGCCGAGCGGCTGGAGGCCGGCGACCTGTCGATCGACATCAAGGACGAGTCGCGGGACGAAACCGGCCAGCTGCTGCGCGCCATGCGCAACCTGGTGGCCAAGCTGAACCAGGTGATCTCCGGCCAGAAACGCGCGGTGGAGGCGGCCAACCGGGGCAATTTCGAGGTCCGCATCGACCTGGCCGGCCTGCAGGGCTTCCAGCAGGAGCTGGGCTCGGGCTTGAACCAGCTGATGGAGACCACCGGGGCCAGCATCGCCGACGTGGTGCGCGTGATGGGCGCGCTGTCGGAGGGCGACCTGAGCAAGACCATCACCAAGCCTTACGAGGGCGAGTTCGACGAGCTGAAGCGCTTTGCCAACAACACGGTGAACAAGCTGAGCCAGGTGATCGAGGGCCAGCAGCGCGTGGTGGGCGCGGCCAACCAGGGCAACTTCGAGGCGCGCGTGGAACTGGCCGGGCTGCAGGGCTTCCAGAAGGAGCTGGGCGAAGGCCTGAACCGCCTGATGGCCACCACCGGGGCCAGCATTGCCGACGTGGTGCGCGTGATGGGCGCGCTGGCGGACGGCGACCTGAGCAAGACCATAGACAAGCAGTACGAGGGCAGTTTCGCCGAGCTGAAGGAATACGCGAACAACACCATGGCCAAGCTGCTGCAGGTGGTCACCGAGGTCAACTCGGGCGCACAGTCGCTGGCCAGCGCGTCCGAGCAGGTCAGCGCGACGGCGCAGGCGCTGTCGCAGGCGTCCAGCGAGCAGGCGGCCAGCGTGGAGGAAACCAGCGCCTCGATCGAAGAGATGACCTCCTCCATCGCGCAGAACACCGACAACGCCAAGGCCACCGACGGCATGGCGGCCAAGGCCTCGCAGGAGGCCACCGAGGGCGGCGCGGCGGTCGACGCCACCGTGGCGGCGATGAAGCAGATCGCGCGCAAGATCGGCATCATCGACGACATCGCCTACCAGACCAATCTGCTGGCGCTGAACGCGGCCATCGAGGCGGCGCGCGCGGGCGAGCACGGCAAGGGCTTCGCGGTGGTGGCGGCCGAGGTGCGCAAGCTGGCCGAGCGCAGCCAGGTGGCGGCGCAGGAGATCGGCGAGGTGGCCACCAGCAGCGTGGAGCTGGCCGAGCGGGCCGGCATCCTGCTGGAGCAGATGGTGCCGAACATCAAGAAGACTTCCGGGCTGGTGCAGGAGATTGCCGCCGCGTCCGAGGAGCAGTCGGCCGGGGTGGCGCAGATCAATTCCGCGGTGAACCAGCTCAGCCAGACCACCCAGCAGAACGCCAGCAGCTCGGAGGAGCTGGCCGCCACCGCCGAGGAAATGAGCGGCCAGGCCGAACAGCTGCAGCAGACCATGGGCTTCTTCAAGGTGAACGCGGCGCCGCTGCGGCGGCAGGCTCCGGCCGCCGTGGTGCGCAGGCCATCGGCCGTCAAGATGGTGCGCAGCAGGGAGGTCTACCCGTCCCTGGCCCAGCAGGGCGAGGACATGGACGAGGGCGAGTTCGTCCGCTTCTGAGCCGCCGCACCACCCTGCCCCTCCGCCCTGTAAATCCCTCGCCCGGCGGGGCGGGGATTTCGCCGCCAGCCCGCTAGCTGGTATCATGCGCATTGTCCCAGGCGCACGTGCGCCCGGCGCCCCGCGCCGCGCACGCTCTCCGATGTCACCAACACCGCCAGTCCATGGCCGCGCACCCTGCTGCGGCGGGCTGATTTTTGACCCGAATTGACCACAACATGACCAATACCAACACCAACCTGCCCTCGCTGGGAAGCCGCATCGCGCTCTCCTTCGGCACTTTCTTCCGCACCCTGTCGGACCCGCAGTTCGCCGCCCGCCTGCAGCGCATCAACCAGCGCGTGGCCGGCGCCACGGCCGCAGCACCAACGGCAGCCCCGACCGCCGCACCAACGGCAGCCCCCACCGCAGCCCCCACCGCGCCGCCGGCCCCGGTGATCCTGCGCGAAGCCACGCCGGACGCCGCCCTGCAGCTGCTTAGCCTGCTGCAGCGCGAAGCGCGCCTGATCGACTTCACCCAGGAAAACCTGAGCGCCTATGCCGACGCCGACATCGGCGCCGCCGCCCGCGTGGTGCACGAAGGCTGCGCCAAAGTGCTGCGCGAGCACTTCACCATCGAACCTGTGCGCGCGGAAGCCGAAGGCTCGCGCGTCACGCTGGAGGAAGGCTTTGACGCCGCCGCCGTGCGCCTGACCGGCAACGTGGTGGGCAAGGCGCCGTTCAAGGGCAGCTTGAGCCATCGCGGCTGGCGCGCCACCAGCGTGCGCCTGCCGAAACTGGCCGAAGCGCATGACGCCAAGGTACTGGCGCCGGCGGAGGTGGAACTGTGAGCGGCGATATGAACAACAGCGGCAACAGCCCGCGCTACGCCATCGGCATCGACCTGGGCACCACGCACAGCGCGCTGTCCTATGTGGACCTGCAGGCCAGCGACGGCGAGAAGACCGCGCAGTCGGTGCTGGGCGTGCCGCAGCTGACCGCGCCGGGCACGGTGGAAGAACTGCCGCTGCTGCCTTCCTTCCTGTACCTGCCGCATCCGGACGAAATGGCGCCGGGCCAGCTGGCGCTGCCGTGGCAGGCCGACGGCCAAGGCCCGTCGCCCGCCGCCGTGGCCGGCGAAATGGCGCGCAGCCGTGGCGCCACCACGCCGATCCGCCTGGTCTCCAGCGCCAAGAGCTGGCTGTGCCACCCCGGCGTGGACCGCCGCGCCGCCATCCTGCCGAACGACGCGCCGGAAGAAGTGACGCGCGTATCGCCACTGGAAGCGTCCACCCGCTACCTGTCGCACCTGCGCCAGGCCTGGGACGCGGCGCATCCTGACGCGCCGTTCACCGAGCAGGCCGTCACCGTGACCATTCCCGCCTCGTTCGACCCGGCCGCGCGCGAGCTGACCGCCGACGCGGCCAAGGCCGCCGGCTACCAGGCCCTGACGCTGCTGGAAGAGCCGCAAGCGGCGCTGTACAGCTGGATCCAGGGCAGCGAAGGCCGCTGGCGCAAGGAGGTCAAGCCGGGCGACATCATCCTGGTGGTGGACGTGGGCGGCGGCACCAGCGACTTCTCGCTGATCGCCGTGCTGGAACGCGACGGCGTGCTGGAACCGCACCGCGTGGCGGTGGGCGACCACATCCTGCTGGGCGGCGACAATATGGACCTGGCGCTGGCCCACCTGGTGGCGCGCAAGCTGGCCGCCAACGGCACGCAGCTGGACGCGTGGCAGCTGCGCGCGCTGACCTACGGCTGCCGCGCCGCCAAGGAAGCCCTGCTGGCCGACGCCAGCGTGGAAAGCTGGCCTATCGTGGTGCCGAGCCGTGGCTCGAAACTGATCGGCGGCTCCATCCGCACCGAGCTGACGCGCAGCGAAGTGACGGCCTTCATCCTGGATGGCTTCTTCCCGCAAGTGGAAGCGTCGGCCCGCCCCGCCGTGCGCACCCGCGCCGGCCTGACGCAGCTTGGCCTGCCGTATGCGCAGGACGCGGGCGTAACGCGCCACCTGGCCTCCTTCCTGGCGCGCCAACTGGGCGCCACCAGCGAACTGCAAGGCTACGCCGGCGCGCAGAGCGCCGATGCGACCTTCCTGCATCCGACCGCCGTGCTGTTCAACGGCGGCGTGTTCAAGTCCGAGCTGCTGGCCAAGCGCGTGATGGACACCATCAACGACTGGCTCTACCTGGAAGGCGCGGAGCCTGCCCGCATGCTGGGCGGCGCCGACCTGGACCTGGCCGTGGCGCGCGGCGCGGCCTATTACAGCTACGTGCGCCGTGGCAGCGGCGTGCGCATCCGTGGCGGCACGGCGCGTTCCTACTACGTGGCGGTGGAGTCGTCCATGCCCGCCATCCCGGGCATGGAGCCGCCTATCCAGGCGCTGTGCGTGGCGCCGTTCGGCATGGAGGAAGGCAGCGAGATGGAACTGCCGGGCCAGGAGTTCGGCCTGGTGGTCGGCGAGCCGGTGGACTTCCGCTTCTTCGGTTCGTCCACCCGCCGCCAGGACCAGATCGGCGAGCTGCTGGACTTCTGGGGACCGGAAGAACTGGTGGAGCTGAACGCGATCCAGATGACGCTGTCGCCGGAAGGCCGCCAGCCGGGCGACGTGGTGCAGGTGCGCCTGCACGCGCAGGCCACGGAATCGGGCACGCTGGAGCTGCTGGCGGTCTCCAATGACAATCAGCAGCGCTGGAAGGTGGAGTTCGACGTCCGCGCAGCCACTGCCGAGTAACGACTAACGATCAACACCGCCGCATGAAGCAATACCTCGTCAGCATCGACCTCGGCACCACCAACACGGTGCTGGCCTACTCCGAGCCCGGCTCGGATGCGGTGCAGCTGTTCGCCATCGAGCAGTTGGTGGCGCCGGGCGAGGTGGGCACGGCGGCGCTGCTGCCGTCGCTGCGCTACCACCCGGCCGAGGGCGAGCTGGCGGCCGGCGAACTGCAGCTGCCGTGGCGCCTGCCGGACGTGGCCGGCGTGGCCGAAGTGGCTGGCGGACAGCTGGCGCGCAAGCTGGGCGCGCAAGTGCCGGGCCGGCTGGTGGCCAGCGCCAAGAGCTGGCTGTCGCATCCCGGCGTGGACCGCATGGCGGCCATCCTGCCGTGGGGCGCCGAGGACGACGTGGCCAAGGTGTCGCCGGTGGCGGCCAGCGCCAGCTACCTGGCGCACGTGCGGGCGGCATGGAACCAGCGCTTCCCCAAGCATCCCCTGGAACAGCAGCAGATCGTGCTGACCATCCCCGCCTCCTTCGACGAGGGCGCGCGCGCGCTCACGCTGGAGGCGGCGCGCATGGCGGGCCTGCCCAAGCTGCGGCTGCTGGAAGAACCGCAGGCCGCCTTCTACGACTGGCTGTACCGGCACCGCGCCACGCTGGCGCAGGAGCTGGCGCACACGCGCCTGGTGCTGGTGTGCGACGTGGGCGGCGGCACCACGGACTTCAGCCTGATCAAGGTGGAACTGCCGGCCGGCGGTGGCGACCCGGTGCTGACGCGCATCGGCGTGGGCAACCACCTGATACTGGGCGGCGACAATATGGACCTGGCGCTGGCGCGGCTGGTGGAAGCGCGGCTGGCGGGCGAAGGCCAGGAAGCGGCGCAAGCCACGCGGCTGTCGGCGGCGCGCATGGCGCAGCTCACGGAGCGCTGCCGCGCGGCCAAAGAGCAGCTGCTGGCGGCGGACGCGCCGGAGCGCGTGTCCGTCACGCTGCTGGGCGCGGGCTCCAGGCTGATAGGCGGCACGCGCTCGGCCGACCTGGCGCGCGAGGACGTGGAGCGCATGGTGGTGGACGGCTTCTTCCCCATGGGCGAGCCGCACGAGGAAGCCCGGCGCGCGCGCGGCGGCATTGTCGAATTCGGCCTGCCCTACGCGAGCGACGCCGCCATTACGCGCCACCTGGCCAGCTTCCTGCGCCAGCACGCGGCGGCCGCGCGCCAGGCGCTGGGCATGGCGGCCGAAGATGGCAACGGTGAGACCAGCCTGCCGGTGCCGGACACGCTGCTGCTGAACGGCGGCGTGTTCCGCGCGGACGCGCTGGCCAGGCGCCTGGAAGCCACCTTGTCCGCCTGGCGCGGGCAGCCGGTGCAGGTGCTGCACAACGAGAATCCGGACGTGGCGGTGGCGCGCGGCGGCGTGGCCTACGCCATCGGCAAGCAGGGCCGCGCCCCGACTATCGGCGGCGGCTCGCCGCGCTCCTACTTCCTGCTGCTGGACGGCGAAGCAGGCAACGGCAAGCAGGAAAGCCGCCGCGCCGTCTGCATTCTGCCGCGCGGCGCGGAAACCGGCGTGGAACTGCGCCTGGCGGACCGCAGCTTCGCGCTGCGCCTGGGCCGCCCGGTGCGCTTCCACATTGTGTCCCTGACCGCAGACGCGGGCGCACCGCCGCGCGCCGGCGACCTGGCCGATCTCGATCCGTCGTCCTTTGTGCGCCTGCCGCCCATCGCCACCGTGCTGCGCGACAGCGGCGACGCGGCCGCCCTCAAGGAGATCCCGGTGCAGCTGGCCGCTACGCTGAGCGAAGTGGGCACGCTGGAAGTGCATTGCGTGGCGAACGAAGGCGGCAAGCCGCAGCGCTGGCTGCTGGAGTTCCAGCTGCGCGGCCAGGACCAGGGAAAGGCCGGCGGCGCGGAAGGCGCGGAAGAAATCGCCCTGCCGCCCCGCTACAAGGACGCGCTGGAAAAAATAGACCGCATCTTCGGCAGCCGCGCGCAGCAGGTCGACAGCAAGGAAGTGCGCCAGCTGGGCCGCCAGCTGGACCACCTGCTGGGCGCGCGCGAAAGCTGGCCCACGCCGCTGCTGCGCCACCTGTTCGACGCGCTGCTGCAGCGCGCCAAGGGCCGCCGCCGCTCGGCCGAACACGAACGCGCGTGGCTCAACCTGGCCGGCTACTGCCTGCGCCCCGGCTTCGGCCACGCGCTGGACGCATGGCGCATCGAGCAGCTGTGGGCCATGTTCGACACCGGCCTGCAATATCACAAGGACAGCCAGGCCTGCTCGGAATGGTGGACCTTGTGGCGCCGCGTGTCCGGCGGCCTGGACGCCACGCAGCAACTGCGCCTGCTGGACGATTTCGCCTTCAACCTGCAGGCGGACGAGCAGGAGCGCGGCCGCCGCCCCGTCACGCTGGTGAACGGCAGCGAGGAGGACATGCTGCGCCTGGGCGCGTCGCTGGAGCGCATTCCATCCGCCTACAAGGGCGAGATCGGCGAATGGCTGCTGGGCCAGGTGCAGGAATTGGCCACCGCGTCCGCCGCCAGGGCGGACAAGGCCGAAGCCGCGCTGGGGCGCTTCCTGTGGGCGCTGGGCCGCGTGGGTTCGCGCCATCCCTTCCACGGCAGTGCGCACGACGTGGCGCCGGTGGCGGCGGTGGAGCAATGGCTGGCGGTGCTGCTCACGCTGGACTGGAAGAAGGTGGAACCCGCTGGCTTCGCCGCCGCGCATCTGGCGCGCATGACCGGCGACCGCACGCGCGACATTGGCGAGGAATTGCGCGCGCAGATATTGCAGCGCATGGAAGCGTCCCGCGCGCCCGCCGCGTGGAGCGCCATGGTGCGCGAGGTGGTGCAGCTGGACCAGGCGATGGAGAAGCGCATGCTGGGCGAGGCGCTGCCGCCGGGATTGAAGCTGCTAAGCTAAGCGAGCGGCACGTAGCTTTGCTGCTGCGCCACGAAAGCGTCGAACGCCGTGATCAGCGGCGCGTATTTTCCCTCATCCCCTTCCAGCTGTGCCAGCGCATACGCCGTGGCCTCAAGCGTCGACAGCTGGTCCGGTCCATGCGCCTTGCGTATCAGGTAGTGCGATTCAGGTGTATCGCGCAGGGGCAAACGGGGCAGGCGCTGCAAGGCGGGATTCAGATACAACATCTTGCGGCTCTTGCGCCAGGTTGCGTCCAGCACCACCAGCAGCAGGCCGGAAGGCTCGTCCGCCCAGGCCGAATCGAACGGCGGCGCGGGCGCGATGCCCATCGATGCGTCGCCCGGCGTGTCCGGATAGAGCAGCACCGGCCGCGCCGCCGATGGCCCGGCCAGCAGTGCCTCCAGCCGCGCCGGATCGAACGCTTCGCCCACTTCCAGGCGGCTGTTCGGCAGGCAGAGATGCAGCAGCCGTCCGCTGTTCTTGGCGTTCGCCACTTCCATGGGATGCTGCAGTATCAGCACCTGCGCCGCGCTGGGCACAGGCGCCGCCCAGCGGCAGATGCACGCCGCCTGCGCCCGCAGGCAGGCCGCGCACATCGGGCGTTTATTGTAGGGGGACTGGTCGGAAGGCTGGTCGGAAGGCATGGCGCGATTGTAGCCGCAGCAGCGGGCCGCGCGCCAGCCCGTGGACCTTAAGTGAGCCTGGCCACTTCGCGTCCGGACACCGCGCGCCGTGCAGCGCGGCCCGGCAGCGCGGCGCCGCCCCGCTCATGCATTTGCGAATCCGTCAGCTTGAACACGCTGACCGACTGCGCCAGCTGCGCCGCCTGGTCCTGCATGGCGGCAGCGGCAGCGGCGGCCTGTTCCACCAGTGCCGCGTTCTGCTGCGTCACCTGGTCCATTTGCGTAATGGCGAAATTCACCTGCTCGATGCCCGTGCGCTGTTCCTCGCTGGCGTTCGCGATTTCGCTCATGATGCCGGACACCTTGGCAATGCTGGCCACAATATCGTCCATGGTGCGTCCCGCCTTGTCCACCAGGCCGGTGCCGGCTTCCACCTGGTGCACCGAGGTGTTGATCAGCTCCTTGATCTCCTTGGCGGCCGAGGCCGAACGCTGCGCCAGATTGCGCACTTCGGAGGCCACCACGGCAAAGCCCCGGCCCTGCTCACCGGCGCGCGCCGCTTCCACCGCCGCGTTCAGCGCCAGGATATTGGTCTGGAAGGCGATGCCGTCGATCACGCTGATGATGTCCACGATGCGGCGCGAAGAATCGTTGATCGATCCCATCGTCGCCACCACCTCCGACACCACCGCGCCGCCGTGGCTTGCGATTTCGGACGCGTCCACCGCCAGCTGGCAGGCCTGGCGCGCATTCTCCGCGTTGATCTTCACAGTGGCCGTCAGCTGTTCCATCGACGACGCAGTCTGTTCCAGCGCACTGGCCTGCTCCTCGGTGCGCGAGGACAAGTCCATATTGCCCGCCGCGATTTCGCTGGAGGCGTTGGACATGGTGTCCGTGCCGCCCCGCACCTGGCCGACGATGTTGACCAGATTGCTGTTCATATTCTTCAGCGCGTGCATCAGCTGCCCGGTCTCGTCCCGGCTGCCGACCACGATGTCGCTGGTCAGGTCGCCGGCGGACACCGACTCGGCCACCTTGACCGCTTCGCTGAGCGGGCTGGTGATGGTGTGCGTGATGTACCAGGCGAAGCCCACGCCCAGCGCCACGGCGGCCACGCCCAGCAGGATGAGCATATTGCGGCCGCTCGCGTTGCCGCTCTGGATCTGGTCCGCCTTGGCGTCAAGCTGCGCGCGCTGCGTGTCGACCAGCTTCTGCAGCGCAGCCAGGTAGACCACGCGGTTGCGCTCCATGTCCTGCTCGAAGATGCGCTTGCCCAGTTCCAGGTCGCCGTCGGCCTTGGCCTTGAAAACGGCTTTGCGGGCGTCCACGTAGGCCTTGCGGGAGGCGAGGATGGCGGCGTGCTGCTCCTTGCCCACAGGGTCCTGCAGGATGGTGCCGAGGGCGTCCTGCAGCTCGGTGGCGCGGCTGGAGGCCTGCGCCATCTGCTGTTCAAAGCCCTTCTGGTCGGCCGGGTCCTGCACCTTCCAGGCGGCCGTGGTGCGGGCGGCGTTCACTTCCACCACCTTCTGCCATTCGGTTGCCATGCGCTCGACGCGCAGATGGTCCTGCAGCAGCGATTCGGTCATGGCGCTGGCTTGCTGCATGCGGGCGATGCCTACCAGCGTTAGCGCCGTCAACAGCAACAGCACCACGGTAAAGGCCAGACCCAGCCTGACGCCTATCCTCAAATTCTTCATGCCTGTCTCCTCGTGCCGAATTTATCGTGCTTTTTTGGCAGTCTGAGCGCATTTCCATCGGATTGCAACAATTACCAGAAGGAAATTATTTGAGGCCGCTATTCGGCCAGGTGGCCGATCAAAGCGCGGGCGGCGCCGCAACGCCAAGCAATTCATCCATTTGGGCGATGGCGCCGGGCTCCTTCAGCACGTCGCGCAGCCACAGGTGCAGCGGCAGTTCGCCCCAGCCGGCGGCCTTGTCGGCCAGGTAGGCGACCGGGCTGTGCGGCTCGGTGCGGCGGAAGAATTCCGCCACCTGCCGGAGCTGGGCCAGCGCCTGCGCGCGGTTCAGCGGCGGGCCGGAAGGCATACGCCCCGGGCCTTCGGCGCCGCCATGCGTGTTGCCGGCTCCTTGTACCGCGCCGGCCTCGCTGCCGCCCTCCTCACCGGACGGCGTGGCCAACGGTTCAATAAAATCGATGGCGTTCAGCAGCGCCTCGCGGGCGGCGCCGAAGCCCGGCCCGTCCACGCCCAGCCGCTCATCCACGGCGCGCTCGAGCTCCTGCAGCGACGCCAGGCAGTAGCGCGCGTCTGCCAGCAAAACGTTGTTGAATTGAGACGAATTGCGGCGCCGCTCGGCATCCAGCTCGGCCAGCCCCGGCCCCTCCGGCGCCGCCACGGCAGGCGTAGGCCAGCCGCCGCTGCCCGCCGCCGCGCTGGCGCTGCTGGCCATGGCCACGCGCTGGCGCGCCGCATCGAAGCTGGCCATGGAGACGCCGCCGCTCTCCGTCACCGCAATTTCCTTCACCAGTTGCGGCGTGTGCGCCAGCAGCCAATACAGATTGCCCACGCGCTGCTCGGCGTCGCCGCCGTCGATGGCCGGGTGCAGGCTATCCCAATAGCGGGCGCACAGGCCGGCCAGCAGCGCGTAGCCGTCGCCCAGGCCACGGAAGCCGCGCGTCTTGGCCTGCGCCTCCGCCAGCCAGACCGCCAGCCGCAAGTCCTTGCTGCGGCCTTCGATCAGCGCGGCGCAGCGCGCGGAGACGAAAGGCCAATCGGCCTCCTTCAGCGTGGTCACCCAGGCGCCCTGGTCCAGCGTGGGGTCGTCCGCCAGCCGCGCCTTGACGATTTCATCCACCTCGCTGCCGAAGGAGATATCCTCGCCGCAGGCTTGCTGCACGCTGATGGGCTGGAGCAGTTGCGCAATATTGAACATGTGCCGCCTCCTTTATTTGATGGTGTACTTGAACTGTCCCTGGCGGCTGGCGCCGGCCTTGATGCTGGCGATCGCCACGCCGTCCGCCATGCGCGCCAGCACCGCTTCCGCTATCGCCGGCAGCAGGCTGCCGTTCAGGATGTGGTCCACATTGCGCGCGCCGGAATCGACCTCGGTGCAGCGCGCCAGCACGGTGTCCACCACGGCGCTGTCGTAGCTGAATTCGGCATGGTGGCTGGTGCGGATGCGCTGTCCGATGCGGTCCAGCTTGAGCGCGATGATGCGCGCCAGCACCTCGTCGGCGATCGGATAAAACGGGACCAGCTGCATGCGGCCCAGGAAGGCGGGCTTGAAGTGCTTCATCAGCTGCGGCCTGGCCAGCTCCTCAAGCTCACCGGGCGAGGGCCGCCCGGACACGGGCTTGTTCAGGCAGGCCTGCATGATGGCGGACGAGGCCACATTGGAGGTGGCGATGATGACCGTGTTGCGGAAGTCGATCTCGCGGCCTTCCGCGTCGTCCAGCACGCCCTTGTCGAACACCTGGAAGAACAGTTCCGCCACGTCCGGATGGGCCTTTTCTATTTCGTCGAGCAGCACCACGCTGTAGGGCGCGCGCCGCACCGCCTCGGTCAGCACGCCGCCTTCGCCATAGCCCACGTAGCCGGGCGGCGAGCCTTTCAGGCCCGAGACGCTGTGCGCCTCCTGGTATTCGCTCATATTGATGGTGATGAGTTTGCGCTCGCCGCCGTAGAGCAGCTCCGCCAGCGCCAGCGCCATCTCGGTTTTGCCCACGCCGGAAGGGCCGGTGAACAGGAACACGCCCTGCGGCTTGTTGGGGTCGTCCAGGCCGGCGCGCGCGGTGCGCACGCGCTGCGCCACGGCGGCCACGGCATGCGGCTGGCCGAGTACGCGCGCCTGCAGCGCGGCTTCCAGCTTCTGCACGGCGCGGATCTCGTCGCGCACCATTTTGCCGAGCGGGATGCCGGTCCAGCCGGACACGATGGCGGCCACCGTGTGCGCGTCCACGCGCTGCGGCGCCATCGGTTCGCTGCCCTGCAGCGCCGCCAGTTCCTCCTCCAGCGCCGCCATGGACACCCCGCCGCCCACCGGCGGATAGCTGCCGCGCTGCACCGCCATGGCGGCGTGCAGCGCCTTCTCGCGCTCCCAGCGTTCCAGGTGCTTCTGGTGCTCCTGCATCAGCGTTTCGCGCGCCACGCGCAGCTCGCGCAGCCGCGCGGCGGTGCGGCCGTCCTGCGGCAAGTCGCCCTGCTCGCGCTCCAGCGCGGCGATTTCAAAGCCGATGCGCTCCACGTGCTTCTGCGCCTGCTCCACCTGCTGCGGCGCGGCGCTGCGGGCCAGGGCCACGCGGGCGCAGGCGGTATCGAGCACGCTGACCGCCTTGTCCGGCAGCTGGCGCCCGCTGATGTAGCGGTGCGACAGGCTGACCGCCGCCACCACCGCCTCGTCGCTGATGCGGATGCCGAAATGCTTTTCCATCAGCGGCGCCATCGCGCGCAGCATGGCGCAGGCGATTTCCTCGCTGGGCTCCTCCACCTTCACCACCTGGAAACGGCGCGCCAGCGCGGCGTCCTTTTCGAAGTACTTCTTGTATTCGCTCCAGGTGGTGGCGGCGATGGTGCGCAGCTCGCCGCGCGCCAGCGCCGGCTTGAGCAGGTTGGCCGCGTCGTTCTGGCCGGCCTGGCCGCCGGCGCCTATCATGGTGTGGGCCTCGTCGATGAACAGCACGATGGCGTGCGCGCTCTTGCGTACTTCGTCGATCACGGCCTTGAGGCGGTTTTCGAACTCGCCCTTCACGCTGGCGCCGGCCTGCAGCAGGCCCATGTCCAGCGCCCGTATCTCCACGCCGCGCAGCACTTCCGGCACGTCGCCCGCCACGATGCGCAGCGCCAGGCCTTCCACCACGGCGGTCTTGCCCACGCCCGCTTCGCCGGTCAGGATGGGATTGTTCTGGCGGCGCCGCATCAGGATATCCATCGCCTGGCGGATCTCGGCCTCGCGCCCGATCACCGGATCGAGCTTGCCCTCGCGCGCCTGCTGCGTGAGGCTGGTGGTGTACTGGTCCAGCGCGGGCGTCTTCGCGTCCAGCTGCCGGAGCGGATCGGCGGCCTGCTGCGCGGCCTCATTGTCTGTCTCCGCTGCGGCGCCGCGCTCCTCCTGCGAGCCGCGCGTGTACTTGTCCATATTGTGCTTGAGCTCATCAACCGGGAAGCGCGCGAACAGCCTGGAGCCGCGCGCGGCCAGCTGGGCCAGACCGGGCTCGGTCAGCAGCGCCAGCAGCAGATGGCCGCTGCGTATCAGGTCCGGCTGTGGCAGCGACAGCGAGGAGATCAGCCAAGCGTGTTCCAGCAGCACGGGCAAATGCGCCGAGAACACCGGCGTGCGCGCGCTGCCATTCTTGAAGCGCGCAATCTCCTTGCGCAGGTCGCCGTCCAGCGCCTCCAGGCTGATGCCGCATTTGCGCGCGATCAGCACGAAGTCGCTCTGTTCCTGCTCCAGCAAGGCCAGGAACAGGTGCTCGATGTCGACCTCGTACTGGCCCAGGCCAACGCAGATGCTGGCGGCGCGGGTGGCGGCCAGGCGGGTGGTGTCGTTCAGTTTTGCGATCAGGGTTTTCAGATTGATGCTCATGCCTGTGCTCCGCTGTGGTGGATGGCGTAGTGCAGCGTGGACGGCTGCAGCACGGCGTCGAAGTTGACGGGTTCAAACACGGGAAAGACGGCCAGCACGCCGCTGATGATGAAGTTGACGCGGTTGATGCTGCCGGCCTGCTGCTCGATGCGGGCTTGCACCTGCAGCAGGCGCGGTTCATGGCGCTCGATTGCGGCTTTCAGGCTGGCGCAGATGCGGGTCCGGTCGTCGCTGCTGCTCAGGCACATGCCCGCGAAGTCGACCAGGCCGTAATTGACGATGGAGGCGGCGCATTCGGGGTAATCGGCCAGCAGCGCTTCCGGCAGCGCGGCGCGGGTGTTCAGCAGGTCTTCCAGGTCGCGCGCGACGGCGTCCTTCAGCTGCGCGGCGGTGAAGCCGGCGGCCGCGCTGCCGCGCGCGCCCAGCAGGCGGTCCATCAGGCCGGGGGCAAAGCCGCTCATGGCTGCTCCTTTCAAAAAAATGCCGCAGCGGCTGGCACTGCGGCATGCTGCAGGGCGACAGGCTAGCCGGTCAGGCGATGCGGTTGGCGGACAGGTCCCAGCCGCCGGAGGTGTTGCCGCCGGCGCCGCCGCTGATCTTCTGCTGCGTGTATTTCCAGCGCACCTTGGAGAACTTGAAGCCGACTTCCTCGGTCAGGATGTCGCCCTCCTCCACCGCCGGCGCCACCGCGCCGATCAGCACGTTTTCGATTTCGATCTCGAAGTACTTCACGCGTTCGCCCTGCGCGTCGGCGCGCATGAACTCGAACTTGGCCTTGGGGATGGTGCGGCCGGCCGCGCAGGTTTGCAGCAGGATGGGCGAGGCCAGGTCGGCCAGCTTGGAGATCACGATGTCGCGGTGTTCGCAGCGTTCCGCCGTGTGGCCGCCGCCGGTGGAGGCGGTGGCGGACTTGGGCTGCTCCACGCCGAAGTTGACCGATTTGCATTCGATCCAGTCCTTGTGGCGGTCATCCGCCGATTCGCCTTTGATGCCATCAATGTACAGGTAGACGTCGATTGCCATTGCATGCTCCTAGGTTGTGGTTGATGGTGCTTAGCTTTTGGTCGGTTGAGGCAACTCCGCGACCAATCGGAGGGAAACGGACAGCTCGTCGAGCTGGAAGTGCGGGCGCAGGAAGGACACCGCGCGGTACACGCCGGGCCGCCCCGGCACCTCGTGCACCTGCACCGAGGCCTCGCGCAGCGGGAAGCGGGCCTTCTGGTCCTGGCTGGCGTTATCGTCCAGCAGCACGTACTTCATCAGCCAGCGGTTGAGGAAGTCCTCCACGCCGGAGGCGGCGGCGAAGCTGCCCACCTTGTCCCGCATCATGGCCTTCATGTAGTGGGCGATGCGCGACACGGCGAAGATGTATTGCAGTTGGGACGACAGCACGGCGTTGGCATTGGCCGCCTCGGAGCTGTACTTGCGCGCCTTCTGCGCCGACTGCGCGCCGAAGAAGGCCGCGTAGGCGGTGTTCTTGCAATGCACCAGCGAGATGAAACCGAGGTCGCTCAGTTCCTTCTCGCGGCGGTCGGTGATCGCCACTTCGGTCGGGCACTTGAGCGCCACTTCGCCTTCGTCGGTCTTGAAGGTGTGGGTGGGCAGGTCGTCCACCAGGCCGCCGCCCTCCACGCCGCGGATGGCGGCGCACCAGCCGAACTCGCCGAAGGCCTTGGTGAGCTTGGCGCCGAAGGCATAGGCCGCGTTGCACCACAGGTATTTGTGGTGGTCGGTGCCGTCCACTTCTTCGACGAAGTTGAAGCCCTCCACGCTGTTGCCGTCCACCGGATTGAACGGCAGGCGGCCCAGGAAACGCGGCAGCGTCAGGCCCACGTAGCGCGCGTCTTCGGATTCGCGGAAGGCTTTCCACTTGGCGTATTCCACCGTGTCGAACACCTTGGCCAGGTCGCGCGGCTTGCCCAGTTCACCGTAGCTCTCCAGCCCGAACAGCTCGGGCGAGGCGGCGCTGATGAAGGGCGCATGCGATGCCGCCGCCACGTGCGACATCTGCTCGATGAAGTACATGTCCTCCGGCTGGCGCGAAATCTCGAAGTCGCCCAGCAGCGCGGCATAGGGCGCGCCGCCGAAGGTGCCGAACTCCTCCTCGTAGACCTTCTTGAACATGGTGCTCTGGTCGAATTCCAGCGCGCTCTGGAAGTCCTTCACCAGTTCGCGCTTGGTGGCGTTGAGCATGCGCAGCTTCAGGTTCTGGCCGGTGGCGGAGTTCTTCACCAGGTAGTGCAAGCCGGTCCAGCTGCGCTCCAGCTTCTGGAATTCCGGCGCATGCATGATGGCGCTGAGCTGCCGGGAGATCAGGCTGTCCAGCTCCGCCACGCGCGCGTCCAGCGTGCCGCTCAGGTTGTGCGACACGGGCATGCTGCCTTCCAGCACCTGGTTCACCAGCTCGCTGATGATGTCCTTGGCGCGCTCGTGCTCCACGCCGGATTTGGCCACCTTGCTTTGCTCGACGATCTCGTCGAGCAGGGAAATTGCCGCCACGGCGCTTCCCTGCGCTGCTTGCGGCTGCGCCGCCTGCATTTGTGCCGACATGGTCAGTCCCCCTTCTTCTCAGCGCGCGGCGCCAGGCTGTTGAGCTGGTCCGTGTTGTTCAGCACATTGGTCAGGATGTCCTCCAGCCTGTCGTTGCCGGCCAGCTTGTTGCGCAGGTCGGCCAGCTTGCTGCGCGCATCGAGCAGGCGGCTGAGCGGCTCCACCTGGCGCACCACGGACTCGGGACGGAAGTCGGCCATGGTGCGGAACTGCAGTTCAACCGGGAACTCGCCGCCGCCGGCCAGTTCATTGGCGACCTGGAAGCGCGCCGACGGCGCCACGCCGGCCAGCACTTCGTCGAAATTGTCGCTGTCGATGTTGACGAACTTGCGGTCCTTCAGCCGCTTCTGCGCCGCCTCCGGATTGCCGCCGAAATCGCCCACCACGCCAACCACGAAGGGCAGCTCCTTGTTTTCCATGGCGTCGCCGATCTCGACGTCGTAACTCATTTGCACGCGCGGAGCGCGCACCTTGCCCAGCCGTTTCTGTACGCTTTCGCCACTGGCCATCTTGCTTCTCCTTCAGGTTAACGAATGGCGCCGAATGGATCGGCGGAGGATGCCGCGCCCGGCTTTACCGGCGCCGCGCGTCTGGCGGGCACTGGCGGCGCCTTGCGCGCCGTCGCCGGCGGCGGCACCAGCACGTCCTCGCCCAGGCTGGTGCGCAGTACGCGCGCCAGGTCCTGCGCTTCGGTGCGCAGCGAGCCGCTCAGGTTGTTCTGCTGGCTCAGGTCCGCCAGCGCCTTGGTCGACAGGCGCAAGCCGCTCACCGCGATGATGCTGTTGCCCACCTGGTCGGATGGGTCGCGCTGCAAGGCCTCCTGCGCGTGCAATATCGCCTCGCCGTAGCTGGCGCGGTCGAACTTCATCTGCGCCATCGACAGCCAGGGCGCCTTGTCGGCCGGGTAGCTGCCGGCCGCGCTGCGCAGCAGGGTCATCGCCTTGTCCTGCTGGCCGCCGGCGGCCATGCGGTTCGCTTCGGCCAGCGCGCTGTCCAGCGTGACGGCGCTGGCTTTTTCGGGCCGCAGCAGCGGCGCGTCCGTGGCGCAGGCCGACAGCAGCAGCGCGCAAGCCAGGCCGGGGATGGTGGTTCCGAGTTTCATCATGGTCTCCTTCGGTACGGGTGGAGGCCATTATTGAGGCTGAAAATGCAACAGCGATTGCGTTTGCGCAAAGCCTGCGCTTGCCCGCGCGGCACGGCGGCCCACGGCTTGCGCCGCCTCAAACCCGCGTGCGCCGCGCTTGGATTTAATGGCTGGACCGCCTCCCGCAAAAGGACGTTCCGATGAAAAACCTGCGCCGCATTCAGGCCGCAAGCTTGCTCGCCCCATTGACGATGGCGCCGCTGTTTGCCGCGGCATTCACGCTCGCCGGCTGCGCCGCAGGCTCGATCGCGGGCGCCGCCATGGAGCTTGCCGGCCTGCGAAAACCGCCCGAGCTGCCGGAATTCCAGAAGCCGCCACGGCAGATCGCCATCCATTTGCACGCCGGCGGCAATCTGAACGCGGGCGCGGACGGCCAGCCGCTGGCGCTGGCCGCGCGCATCTACAAGCTGCGCCAGAGCGCGGCCTTCGAGCGCGCCAGCTACGGCGGATTTCTCAACGCGCAGACCGAACGCGAGCTGCTGGGCGCGGACCTGGTGGAAGTGAAGGAAGTACAGCTGATACCCGGCCAGCGCTACGACGTGGTTGAAAGCGTGGGCCGTGAAGCAGCCCACATCGGCGTTGTGGCGCTGTTCCGCAACCCGGCGCCGCAGCGCTGGCGCGCCGCGTTCTCCGCCAGCGAAGCGGAAAAATCCGGCATCACCATAGGCCTGCACGCGTGCGCGCTCACCGTGCAGGGCCAGCCACTGGTTGGCACGCGCTGCCAGCCCTGACACCACCTTGGGAGCATCCATGAGCACAGCAGCAAAGGTACTTTGGGGCGAGGGCCTGTTCCTGCGCCCCCAGCATTTCCAGCAGCAGGACCGCTATCACGAAGCGCGCTTGCGGCTCACCGCGCAAGCGCTGCAGCCCTATTTGTGGGGCGTGCTGGCGGTGGAGTGGGACACGGCGGCGCTGCAGGCCGGCATGCTGCGCCTGCACGCGCTGTCCGCCATGTTCCGCGACGGCGAATTGAGCGACGCGCCCGCCAGCGATCCGCTGCCGCCGGCGGTGGACCTGGGCGCGCTGCCGCCCAACGTACAGGAGGTGACCTACTATGCCGCCCTGCCCTCGCTGGCGCCGGACAACAGCAACTGCGCTCCGGCCGGGGCTCAGAACCATGGCGCACGCTACGCCCAGGCCGAGCGCACCACGGCGGACATCTACACCCAGGCCGCGCCGGCGGAGTTGAGCTATCTGCGCAAGGCGGTGCGGCTGGTGTCCGACCAGGAACCGCACGGCGGCTACGAGTGCTTTCCGCTGATACGCCTGCGCCGCGCCGTGTCGGGTGGGTTCGAGGCCGACCCCGCCTTCATTCCGCCCAGCCTGTCCGTGGCGGCAGCGCCGCGCCTGAAGATCCAGCTGGAGCAGCTGATGGACGCGCTGCAGGCCAAGGTCAACGCGCTGCAAGGACATATGCGCGAACCCAGCCGCAACGTGATCGAATTCCGCTCCGGCGACGTTTCCGCCTTCTGGCTGCTGCACACCGTGAGCACGGCCAGCGCCACGCTGATGCACTACCTGCGCCACCCGGCGCTGCACCCCGAGCGCCTGTTCGAGGCCATGCTGGGCCTGGCCGGCGCGCTGATGACCTATTCCAAAGCCCATACCCTGGCCAGCCTGCCCGCCTACCAGCACGAGCAGCCCGGCCCCTGCTTCGCGCAGCTGGACGCGATTGTGCGCGAGCTGCTCGATACGGTCATCTCGGCGCGCTACTTCTCGATTGCGCTGAGCGAGGAGAGACCCTGCTACCACAAGGGCAAGCTGGATTCGGGCAAGATCGACCAGAAGGCCACGCTCTATCTCGCCATCGGCGCGGCCATGCCCGCCATGGAGCTGGTGGAGGTGGCGCCGCTGCGCATCAAGGCCGGCGCGCCGGACGACGTGGACCAGTGCGTGCTGTCCGCCATGCCGGGCGTGAAGCTGTCGCACGCGCCGCAGGTGCCCGCCGCCATCCCGGTGCGGCCGGACACCTGCTACTTCGTGCTGGAGAACAAAGGCGTGCTGTATGAGCAGATGCTGAAGGCGCAGTCGATCTCGATCTATGTGCCGGCCGGTATCCGCGACCTGCGCCTCGAACTGATAGCGGTGACGGCATGAGCGCGCAGATCGAACGCCGCGTGGCGCCCTCCCTGTTCGGCGGCCGCGCTGCGCCGGGCGCCGCCGCCGGCCCGCGCATCGAATCCCTGCTGGACCTCATGCACGAGGGCTTCTACGTCCTGTTCATGCTGAAGAACGGTTCGGCGCCGCCGGGCGAGCATGAGTTTGCGGACAAGGTGGCGCAGTTCCTGTCGGGCTTCGAAAGCGAGGCGCGGCGCCTGCGCGCCAACGCCGAGGACATCGAGGCGGCCAAGTACGCCTACTGCGCCGCGCTGGACGAGATTATCCTGGCGTCCGGCTTTCCCATCCGCGAGCCCTGGGAGCGGCGGCCCTTGCAGCTGACCGTGTTCGGCGACCAGCTGGCGGGCGAACACTTCTTCGACCGGCTGGAGACGCTGCGCAGCCAGGGCGGCGCGCGCCTGCAGGCGCTGCAGGTGTTCCATCTGTGCCTGCTGCTGGGCTTCAAGGGCAAGTTCGCGCTCGACAGCAGCGACAAACTGGCCTGCCTGACCGCGCGCCTGGGCGACGAGATCGCCCACATCAAGGGCAAGAGCCGGGGCTTTGCGCCGCGCGCGGAGCGGCCCGACCAGGTGGCGCACAAGCTGCGCAGCGACGTGCCGCTGTGGACCTTGTCCGCCCTGTTTGCGCTGGCGGCGCTGTGCGTCTACATCGGCATGAAGACGTCGCTGGACCAGGCCACGCAGCAAAGCATGGCGGGCTACGCCCACCTGGTGAAACTGGCGCCGCGTCCCGCAACTCTGACCGTGACGCTGCCCTGAAAAGCTGGCGCCGGGCGCAAGCCCGGATCCCGAACAGCTACTGCGCAATGCGGAATTCGATGCGGCGGTTGCGCGCGCGGCCTTCGCTGGCGGCGTTGTCCGCCACCGGCCGGTCCGGCCCCTGGCCGGACACCGTGATCATGTCCGGGCTGATGCCTTTCTGCGCCAGGTAGCCGCGCACCGCCTCGGCGCGGGCCAGGCTGAGCGCCACATTGCTGTCCCGCAGGCCAACATTGTCGGTGTGGCCTATCACTTCCACCTTCTTGCCCTTCACTTTCTGCAGCGCCCCGGCCATCTCGTCCAGGATGTCCTTGCCGGACGGGCGTATCGCCGCCTGTCCGCTTTCGAATTCAATGATGCGCTTGGCCAGCGTGGCGTCCAGCAGTTCCTGCTCGGCCGCGCTCACGCGCAAGCCGTTGTTGACCGTGTAGCTGGGATTGAGGCTGACGGCAGCGTCGCTGGCGATCTGCTGCCGCTGCGCCTCGTTGGCCACCTCGCCGCGCAAGGTGACTATATTGCCCTCCACTTTCAGCTCGCCCTTGCTGATCAGCTTCAGATTGGGACCTATTAATTTTTGCACATAGCCGCTCCAGTTGGGCGGCAGCGCCACGTTGCCGATGCCGATCTGGTCCACCACGCGCTCCGCGCCATACAGCTCGCGCAAGCGCTGCAGCATGGCGGCCTTGCTCGCCTCGTCCGGCACGGTGCCCGTCACGACAACCTGGCCGGGCCGGGGCGTGGCGGGCAAGGGATACTGGGCGTAGGCATGGACGGCGGCGCTGCACAGCAATGCGGCTGCAAGGTAACGCATGGTTCGCTCCTCAGGCAAAGGTTTCATGAAACAGCGCGCAGGCCGACTTGAGCGACAGGCGCTCCTGTTCCAGGCACGCCGACAGGCGCAGCACCTTGTGGTCGCTGGCGATCATGTCGTCCACCCAGCCGGTGCTGTCGAACGTGATCTGCTGCGCCTGGGCGAACTGCGGATCGATCACGCCGCGCAACGTGGCGGGCGACGCGCCGCTGAAACCCAGCACCAGCATGGGCCGTCCGGCTTGCTCGCACACCAGCAGCGCCAGTTCTATGTCCGCCTGCCGCAGAAAGGGTTCGGCCAGCGACAGCCACAGCGCGGCTGCGGTGGGACGGTGCAACGGATCGCGCGGCAGCGGCAGCGCCAGGCTGCGGTCCAGCCGCGTGCTGCCGGACCAGCCGAAGGGCTGCAGCAGCAGGCCCACGGCCAGCAGCATGCGCCGCGCCGAGTAGCTTGCGCCATGCTGCGCCAGCATCGCCTCCAGCCCGCCCAGCGAGGTGTGCTCGAGGAAGTCGTCCAGCGCCGCGGCATGGCCCGCGTGATGCGGCTCGACCGCCAGCGCGGAGCTGGACAGGGCGTACAAGTGCGGCGCCGGATGCAGCGCCATGGCCGCCGCCGCCGCGCCGCCGGCCAGCGCGGCCCAGAACGGCGCCAGGGCGATGGGACTGTGGCGCAGGAAGTCGCCCGGATCGGCCACGTCCAGGGCGCCCATGGCCAGGAAGGGAAAGCGCCGCTGCGACTGGTCGCTGCTGGCCACCAGATGGCCCGCAACGGCGCGCTTGCTGCGCGTGCCCACGAAGGCGAAATGCAGCGGCTGCACCGCGTCGTAGTGCAGCTTCCAGCGCGGCTCCGTGGTCAGCTCCGTCATGGTGTCGGCCAGCCAGCCGTCCAGCAGTTCGGCCAGCGCGTGGTTATCCCCGGCCTTGATAAAGTCGCTGCGCGCGGGGATCTTCCCGAAGTAGCCCACGCGGACCATCTGCGGCGCGCTGCTGACAGGTGCGCGGCTCATTGCTGCGCTCCCTGCTGCGCCGTCTGCGGCAGCGCGGCCAAGGCGGACGGCGCCGCGCCGACTATCGCCTCCGGCAGCTTCATGCCCCGGAAGCCCTGGTCCTGCGGCCCGGCGTCGCCGCCGCCAGCCTCCGGGCTGCTGGTGATTTTCAAATCCAGCGCCACGCTGATGGCGCCATTGGTCCAGCGCAGTTCATGCACGCCCTCCTCCTTGCGCTTGCGCGCGGCCGCGTCGATCATGCGCTTCAGGCCGAACTGGCCCGCTTCGTTGAACAGCTCCACGCTGCGGCCGTCGAACGCCACCGCCGTGATGCGCGCGCCCGGCACGCCCTGCGGGCTGGGATGGACCATGCTGGTCCACTGCGCCGGCGTGTTCCGGTAGCGCAGCAGCTGGCCGTCAATCTCCACTGTGTATTCCAGCGTGCCCGGCGCGGGCAGCGGCTGGATCTGGAACACGGTCTGCGCGGCGGCCGAGGGAGCGGCAATGCCGCCGGCACCCAGCGGCGCGATCCAGCCGGGGAAGCGCGCCACCGCCTGCGGCGACAGCGCAATGCCCATGTCGGCCCAGGTGCGCGGCGCCAGCACATCGCCGCGCCGCACCACCAAAGGCCCCATGGACGTGGTGACAAACTTCGCCACCAGGCCGTCGGGGCCAAAGAACTGCCCTATCTCGGCGCTGCTGGCCTCGATTTTCGCGCCCGGCGAGAACGGATACTTTGCCGCCAGCGTGCGCTGGAAGGGTTCGTAGACCTGCGCCAGCCAGGTCTTGTTGATCTCCGCCTCGGCCGGGGCGACGATGACGGCGAAGGTCTGCATCAGCGGGCGCACCAGGATGGGCCGTATTGCGCGCTTCTGGCTATCGCTCATCCCGGTCAGCATCTGTTCGTCGACAAAGCGCAGCGCGTCGGCCAACTCGGAGCCGCTGCCTTCCAGCGTCTGCTGCATGAACTGGCGCGCGCCGGGGCCGGGGTCGCCCTGGTTCTTCAGCGTGTTGAGCCGCGTGCGCAGGCGCGACAAGGTCTCCATATAACCGCGCAGCAGCGTGGCGTCCTTGTCCCTGGCCCCGACCAGTTTGGCCACCGCCGCGAACTCGCGTCCCACCGCGCCCATGGGGCGATCGGTGCGCGCCGGGTCCAGCTGCAGGTTCACATTGACCGGCACGGGCGCGCGCCGCAGCACGGTTTGCATCATCCACTCCTTGAAGCCCTGCTGCGCCTTCTGCACGTCCGCGCTGGCCTGCGTGGGATTGTCCCAGGAGGTCTGCTCGCTGATGGTGCCGAGCAGCTTGATGATGGGCGAGGACTGCGGATCGCCCAGGCGGTTCATGGCCGCCACCGCGCCGTTGAAGCCGCCCAGGTCGGCCACCGCCACGCCCTGCACGAACTTCTGCCACTCTTTCGCGTAGTCGGCCTTGTACATCTCCACCAGGTTTTTCTGGATCTGCTCGGGGCTGCCCTCCAGCGTCAGGTCATCCCTGGTGGAGGTCTTCAGCACCCAGTCCGTACTTTGCAGCTCGCGGCTGGCCGCGTCGCGGAAGGCCCCCTGGACGTACTTCTCCCAGGCCTCACGCGTGAACGCGCCCGGGATGGCGTAGCTGCCCGCGACAAGCCCCTGGTCCTGCTCGCCGACGATGCGCACCACCGTCATGGCAGGAAAGCGCGTACCGGCGCGGGCCTTGATGTCCGCATACACGCGGTCGCGCGCGGGCATGCCACGCACCACCCGCCGCAGATTCTCGCGCGCCTGGTCCACCAGCGCCAGCTTCTGCTCTATGCGCGGCCAGGACGGGTCGCCGGACTGCGCCAGGTAGTAGGTCAGCAGGCGCTCGGCGCTGCGTATCATCTGCTCGCGCGGCATGGCGCCGCGATTGGCTTCCAGCCAGCCGCGCCAGTAGCGCGTGAGCTGGTCGTTCAGGTGGCCCGCCTCGGCGCGCGGCGTATCGGCCAGCATCAGGTAGGTCTTGAGGGCGTTGTAGGCGTCTTCAACGCTGAGCGGGTTGGCCTCGGCGTATTGGCGCGGGGCCGCTGCGGCGGCGGGCGCGGTGCTTGACGTTGCCGCCTGCGGCGTAGCCAGCCGGTCCGCATTGGCGTTCATCTCGAACAGCAGCGCCTCCAGGCTGGCCGCCACCGGCCTCACCATCACCTCCTTGATGCCCGCGTAGTACTCCTCGCGCAGCTTGCGTTCCAGCAGGCCGCCCTGGTATAGCCCCATGCCCAGCAGCCACGGCCGCTCGCGGCCGAACTTTTCAAGCTGCTCGATACGGTCCTGCAGGATTTCAAGCGCTTCCAGGCGCGATTGCAGGTCCAGCCTCTTGTCCTGCAGCTTCACCACTTTGTCCAGGTCCGCCTGCACATTGGCCGCCAGCTGGCGGTTGCCCATATAGGACCAGGTCCATCCGCCCAGCGCGCCGCCCAGCAGCAGCACCGCGCCGAAAAATGCCGCATACCTGAGCCGCGCGCTGGCGCGGCTCGCGTACTGCGACACCAGCGCCTTGTCCGCAAACACCACGTCGCGGAACAGCTTGAGCAGGAAGTAGCCGCCGGCGGAGCCATACGGCATGGGCGCGGCCTGCTGCTGCTCCGGCTTGAGCGCCAGTTCAAACCGTTCGGCGATGCGCTGCGACTGCGCGCTGACCGGCTGCCCTTCCTGCAAGGCGCTGGTGAAATAGAAGCCCCGGAACACGGGCTTGTACTGAAACGGATTCTCCTCGAACAGCGTGGCCAGGAAGGCCCGCAGCGACGCGCGCAAGGAGACGAACTCCATCGGGAATGTGAACACGCCGGGCGCCATGCGCGTGCGGCGCGGCTGCGCCATATTGGCCATGCTCATTTCCACCAGGCCGGCGTGCAGCTCGTCGAAGCCCTGGTCGAAGAAGGCCAGCAGTTCCTCGCTGCCGGCCTTGCGCCGGTAAGGCATGGTGGCGCCCCACACGCGCTCGCGTTCACTGCGTTCGCACTGGCAGAAGAAGTCGCTGAAGCCCGCGATCAGATCCGCCTTGGTGAACAGCACATACACCGGCGCATAGACTTCCAGCCGCTCGATCAGATCCTGCACTCGCTTGCGCAGGCTGCGCGCCAGCTTCAGCGCGCCGTCCGGATCGCTGCGCAGCTCGGCGATGCTGACCGCCACGATGATGCCGTTCACCGGCGCGCGCCTGCGGTGCTTCTTCAGCAAGTCCAGGAAACCGCGCCATTCCGCCAGGTGCTCGTCCTCCACCGCGTAGCGCCCCGCCGTGTCGAGCACGATGCCGTCCGTGGTGAAGAACCAGTCGCAATTGCGGGTGCCGCCCACGCCGTGCACCACGCGCGCGTCCGCAAACGGAAACTGCAAACCGGAGTTGACGATGGCGCTGCTTTTGCCTGCGGACGGATTCCCGATGATCATGTACCACGGCAGCTCGTACAGTGCGCGCGAGCCCGGCATGCGGCCCAGCTTGGAGCCCTTGATGGTGGCGATGGCCTTGAGCATGCCGCTGCGGATGGCGTCCACCTCGTGGCGGCTGGCGCCGTCTTCGGCCGGCGCAGCCTCGGCGGGGACCATCGCTTCCGCCAGGCCGGCGGTGGCGCGCGCGGCGTGGCGGCGCCGCAGCCAGCGCACCAGCAGCCACGCCAGCAGGGCCGCCGCCAGCGCGGCCACGGCCCAGATCAATGCAAGCTCCAGCAGCTCGGCGCCAAGGTAGAACAGCGCCGCCATGGCCACAAAGCCGGCGATGGTGAGGTTGCGGGAGTCGGTCAGGAACAGCCAGGTTCGTCGCATCATGATAGCTCCGGGGCGCCAGTCGGCAGACCCGAGCTATGGTGCCACCTGCCTTGCCATGCATTCTTGAGGCAGAACAAGCCTCAGCGTTTGCGTTGCATGGTTCCGGGCAAACGCAGCTCGGCGTGGCCGAAGTCCATCATGGTCCAGCGGCCGCCCCAGGTCAGTCCCGCCGCTTCCGCCGCCTCGCCATACAGGCGGTAGCCGCGCATGGCCCAGGGGTCTTTTTCGGAGATCACCAGTTTGCCGTCGCGCAGAAAGGCGCAGTCGGCGGCGAGGCCGAACTGGTGGTAGCTCTGGAAGGCGCGCGCATTGGTCACGCTGGCGCCGGCGCTGGCGAGCAAGTCCTGGCGCTCCGGGCTGCGGTAGCCTTCGAGCAGCGCCATGTCGTAGCCATGCTGTTCCTTCATGATGCGGAACACCATCAGCAGCCGCTGCTCGAAGTCCGGATGCAACAGCTGCCAGCTGCGGTTCGCGCCCGCCAGCAAGGGCCGCGCGCGCACCACCTCCACCGTGGTGAAAGCCAGCGGCGGCAGCGATGGCGGCGGCACCAGCTGCTCGCCCTGCAGCAGCTCGGCCACCTGGCTGTTCACCGCCCGCCCGTCATAGTCGAAAGCAGGCAGCGCCACGCGGCGGATGGCCACCAGCGCCAGCATGGGCGGCAGCACCAGCAGCAGCGCGCCGCCGGCCAGCAGCCATGCGTAGCGCTGGCGCAGCAGGACGCGGCAGCGCGGCATCAGCGCCGCAGCCAAGGCCTCGCGCCGGGCCGGAAACAGCAGCAGCCATCCGCTGGTGCACACCAATACAAACAACAGCATCAAGGAAACGACAAGCATAGTGCGCTCCGTCAAAGCGTGGCCGGGCGGCTGGCCGCACACTGATGGCGGCAGTACCGGAATCGCTCCATCGTATGCCCTTGCCCGGCATGCCATTCCGAAGAAAATCAAACCTTGGGAGGATAGATTGGACAAATCCACACCGACGCAGCGGCCGGACCTGTTCTCCGCTGCGCCATCCGGCGGCGGCAGCCGGCGCATCTTGGCCAGCCTGGAAAACAGCGGCAAGACCCAGTCGCCGGCTGCGCGCCTGGCGAGGATACGGCCCAGCTATCTGGTGATGCTGCTTATGCTGCTGGCCATCCTGTCGGCCGGCGTCGCCAGCATCAGCTACTACGGCATGGCGCCGGCGCAGCAAAGCAAGGCATGGACGTCCGCAGCGCCGCTCTCGATCCACGCGCCGCAAGCGGCGCCTGCGGATACGCCGGAGGAGGTACAGCGGCTCGCCGCCGCCATCGTCAACGAGCCGCTTCCGGCGATAGTTCCGGCCAGGCACAGGCAGGCCGCCAACCAGGCGATGCCGGCCGCCGCCTCTCCTGCTGCTGCGGCGGCGGCGCGTCCGGCGCTGCGTGCTGAGCGCAGTACGCCGGCAAGGTCCGGCATCCCGGTGAACAAGACGCGCAGCACACCGCATGAAGGCACATTGCGCCTGGCCTCCGCCGCGCCGCCGGACAGCGACGTGACCCTGCTCGCCGCGCTGGTCGCCCACAGCGGCAGCCAGGCATCCGCCATGCACTACAGCCGCGACGTGGTGGAGCGCCGCGACGGCGACAGTACCGACGCGCTGCTGCGCCGCTGCCAGCGCCTCGGCGGCGCCGAAGCTGGCCTGTGCCGCGCGCGCATTTGCAATGGCCAATGGCTGCACGAAGCCGCCTGCCGCATGCCGGTAAGCGACTGATGCGCCCCGTCCGCGCTAGGCGCGTTCCGATATCTCGATCAGGTTCTGGTCCGGGTCGCGCAGGTAGACCGAGCGGATAGGCCAGTTGGCGCCGGTGCGGGCCACCGGTCCTTCTTCGATCGGCACGCCGAGCCGCTCCAGCCGCGCGATCACGTCGTCTAGCGGAATAGACGCGATAAAGCACAGGTCGAGCGAACCCGGGGTCGGCTGCGCGGCCTTGGGCAAAAATTCCTTGCCATATTCGTGCAGATTGATCTTCTGCCCGCCATACTTGAACGCCACGCGGCCGGCGCCGAAGGTCTCCAGCGCCATTCCCAGCACCCGCGTGTAGAAGTCGATGCAGCGCTCGCGGTCGCGCGTGGTCAACACCAGATGGTCCAGATGGCCTATCATTTTTCCTCAAGCTCCATAATAAATTGCGCCATCGCCTCCAGCGCCGCTTCCGGCTGCTCCTGGTGCGGCGTGTGGCCGCATCCGGCCAGCAGGGCCACGGACGCGCGCGGCGCCTGCGCCGCGATAGCCTCCAGCTGGGCCGGCGTGCCGTACTGGTCGCCGCTTCCTTGCAAGGCCAGCACCCGGCATGCTATCGACGGCAGCAGGTATTCGATATTCCAGCGGCTGAATGCGGGCGCCAGCCAGGTATCGGCCCACGCGCCGAAAATCTGCGCCGTCTTGGCGCCGTGGTAGCGCTCCAGCCCGCGCAGCTTGCCCTCGCCGTAGGCCAGCCTGGCCTCGCGTATGCCCGCCAGCGTCACGTCCTCCACAAACACGTGCGCCGCCTCGGTCACCACGCCCAGCAGGCCTGGCGCCTGTTCCGCCGCATGGATCAACGCGATGCTACCGCCGTCGGAATGGCCGACCACCACATACGGCCGCCCGGCCAGCAGCGCCAGCACCTGCGGCAACTCATCCAGCGCATAGCGGTGCAGATAGTGGATGCTGCGGCCTGTACTCAGCGCATCGGACTGCCCATAGCCGCGCCGGTCATAGACCAGTCCCGCGCAGCCCAGCCGCGCGCAAAGACGCGCTGGAAAATCCTTCCACATGGCTGTGCAGCCCAGGCCCTCGTGCAGGAAGACCAGCACCGGCTTGCGCGCGCCGCCGCCGTCCGCGCCATCCGCCCCTACCCACTCGTAATACAGCCGGCCGCCATCGGCCAGTTCCAGCATCGCCATTGCCATCTCCTCCGTTACGCCAGGCTACAGATTACACTGCCTCCCGCCCGCCGCGCTACGCAGCAGCACCAGCGCGTACAGCAGCAGCCAGGCGCCGGCCAGCGCCATGGCGCGCGGCACGCCCGCCACTTCAGCTGCGGCGCCCCACAGCAGGCTGCCGCCGGTCTGCCCGAGCGCCATCGCCATCAGGTAAACCGACAGCGTGCGCGCCCGCAGCGCGCCCGGAAAGGACAGTTGCGCCGCGCTGTTGAGCGACGTGACCATGGTGGACCACGCCACGCCGCCCAGCGCCGATAAAGCCATCAGCACAGGCCAGGCGCGCACCAGCGGCAGGACCAGCAGCATGGCGCCAAAGATAGCCACCGCCCCCGCCAGCAACTGCCGCCGCTCGAAGCGCGCGCGCAATTCGGGCAGCACGAAAGCTGCCAGCACGGCCCCGCCGCCCACGCAGGCCATCAGGCTGCCAAACGCGCCGCCTTGCAGCAGCAGCACGTCGCGCACCAACAGCGGCAACAAGGCCGTAAAAGCGATGGCCGCGCCGAAGATGCAGACCGTATGCCGCAGCAGCCTGCGAAAAGAGGCCGATCCCCACGCCGCCTGCAGCCCGGTGCGCAAGCCCTGCCAGCTGATTCCGCCTGCCGGAGGCTGCGCCTGGCCTTCTTCCCTGCCGCCGGTGCGCATCCAGTCCAGATACACCAGCAGCAAGCCGGTGAAAGACAAGGCGTTGAACAGGAACAGCGGCGCCGCCCCCACCACGGCGAACAGCGCACCGCCCAGCGCCGGCCCGGCAGCGGCCGCAAAGTTGAAGCTCAGGTTATTCAGCGAAGCCGCCGCCTCCACTTCATCCGGCTGCACCAGCCCGGACATGGCGGCCTGCCATGCCGGCCACATGAAGGCAGAACCGGAGCCCATCATGAACACCAGCGCCAGCACGGCGGCCGGCGACGCGGCGCCGCTGGCGGCCAGCGCCGCCATGCCGGCCGCCGCCAGCGCCATGAAGGCGTTCACGGCGAACAGCAGTTTGGGGCGAGGCAGCGCGTCCGCCACCACGCCTGCCAGCAGGCCAAACATCAGCATGGGCGCGTAGCTGGCGGCAGGCACCAGCGCCGTGGCCTGGGTGCTGTGCGATATGCTGGCCACCAGCCAGGCGGCGGCGAAGGTCTGGGTCCAGGTGCCCAGGTTGGACAGCAGGTTGGCCAGCCAAAGCTGGCGGTAGCGCCGGTGCCGCAGCGGCTGCAGCATAGGGACTTTGCGGCGCGCCGGCGGCGCGGAAGGCGTTGCGGGTGGTGTGGTGTTGTGCATACAATGAGTCTATGCGGCGCGGGAAAACAGCGTCAATCTTGACTCCGGCAATCAACATAAATAAATCAATACAACGACGAGCGGTGCATGAATAAAGAACTCACGTCCAGGGAAGCGGCGGCCCTGCTGGGCGTATCGGCCGCCACGCTGTACGCCTATGTCAGCCGTGGCTTGCTCGCATCCATTCCCGACGGCGCGGCGCGCAGCAAGCGCTATGCGCGTGAGGAAGTGCTGCGCCTGGCGGCGCGCAAGGCCGACGGCAAGCGCGCAGGCCACGCAGTCGCCGCCGCCATGCACTGGGGCGTGCCGGTGCTGGAGTCGCGCATCTCGCTGATCGCCGATGGCAAACTGTTTTATCGCGGCCGCAACAGCAGCGAGCTGGCCGCGTATGCGACGCTGGAGCAAACCGCCGCCATCTTGTGGGACGATGCGCCCGGTGAAGCGGCAGCGCCCCACGGCACGCCGGCGCTGCCCCCGGCAGTGGCGGCACTGGGACGCGCGATGCCGCCATTGGAGCGCGCCATGGCTTTCTTGCCGGTGCTGGCGGCAAGGCCCGCCACGCAGGCGCAGCTGATGCGCATGCTCGCGGCCCTGCTGCTCGATACGGAGATCAGCAGCGCGCCGCTGCATGAACAAGTGGCGCGCGCATGGGGAGTTGACGGCGCGGGACAGGAGCTGCTGCGCGCAGCGCTGGTGCTGCTGGCGGACCACGAACTCAATACATCCGCCTTCACGGTGCGCTGCGTTGCCTCCACCGGCGCCGCCTTGCCTGCCGTGCTGTGCGCCGGCCTGGCCGCGCTCTCCGGGCGCGAGCACGGCGGCCACTACCTGATGGCGAAAGCAGTGCTGGAAGCGCAGCTGCGCGGCGAGGGGCAGGCGCAGCTGCCGCCCATGCAGCCCGGCTTCGGCCATCCGCTCTATCCCGATGGCGATCCGCGCGCAACGCTGTTGCTGGAAATGATGCGGCCCTTGCCGCAGGCGGCCGGCGTGCTTGCGCTGGCGGCCAGGGCAGCCGCAAGCAAGGGCGCGGAACCGAATTCCGACTACGCGCTGGCGGCGCTGGAACTGGTGCTGGATTTGCCGCCCCACAGCGGCATCATCCTGTTCGCGCTGGCCCGCTCCGCCGGCTGGCTGGCGCACGCCGCCGAACAGGCAACGGACGGCGCCATGATACGGCCGCGCGCCCGCTACGTGGGCGACTACAGCGCAGGCTAAAACCGGAAGCGCATCAGCCGCGCTTGCGCGCCTTGGCCTGGTCCTGCTGCGCGAACTCCAGCTCCTCGTACAGCGCCAGGAATTCCTGCGACAGCTTGTGGCGGCCGTCCAGGTGTATCATCGGCAGGCAGCGTTCATGCGATTCGCGCACCTTGATGGAGCTCGACAGCTTGCTCTGCAAAACCGGCAGCCCTTCGGCCAGCAGCTCGTCCACCATGCGCTGCGGCAGGTTGGCGCGCGGCTGGAACTGGTTGACGATGATGCCTTCGATTTCCAGCGCGGGATTGTGGTCCGCCTTGATCTCGTTCACGTTGTTCATTAGCGTGTACAAGGCCTGGCGCGAAAAATCGTCGCAGTCGAAAGGGATCAGGCAGGTGTCCGCGGCGATCAGCGCCGACTGCGTGAAGAAGTTGTAGGCCGGCGGCGTATCGATGATGATTTCCTCGAATTCCTTGGCCAGCTCGTTGAGCGCGTCGCGCAGCTTGTAGATCTTGTGGCGCGACTCCAGCTTCGACTGCAGCTCGCCCACTTCCGGATGCGAAGGCATCAGCGACAGGTTTTCGAAGCGGGTTTCATGCACGTAGCCGCGCGCCGACAGCGAGAACACCATGAAGTTCAGGGTCTGCTCGAAATAGCCCGCCACGGTAGGCTCGATCTCCTTGGCCGCGTCGCCCAGCAGGTAGCGGCTCGAGTTGCACTGCGGGTCGATGTCGATCAGCAGCGTCTTCTTGCCCTTGTGCGCGGCGATGGCGGCAAGGTTCACGGCAATGGTCGACTTCCCGACGCCGCCCTTCTGGTTGAAAATCACACGTTTCATTGCTGCTCCGTAATTTGCGATAGGGTCTGCGAGGGGTTCGACACAATTTTAGCAGATTGCCAACTCGAATCTGTAGCCTACCCCATACACCGACTGCAAACACTCAGCAGCAGCGGGCCGCGCGGCCAGCTTGCGGCGGATATTCTTGATGTGCGAGTCCACCGTGCGGTCGCTGATGTCGCGCAGGTCCTCGTGCGCCACGTCCAGCAGCTGCTGGCGCGAATACACCCGTTCCGGATGCTCGATCAGCTCCGCCAGCAAACGGAACTCCACCGGCGTGAGCGGCAGTGGCGCGCCGGCCAGCAGCACGCGCATGCTGGCGCGGTCCACCGCAAACAGCGGCGCCGCCTGCACCAGCGCCCCGGATGCGCGCCGCAACTGCGCGCGCACGCGCGCCACCACCTCGCGTGGGCTGAAGGGCTTGCACACATAGTCGTCCGCGCCCGCCTCCAGCCCCAGCAGGCGGTCTATCTCGTCCACGCGCGCCGTGAGCATGATGATGGGCGCCTGCAGGAAGGCGCGCGCCGCCTTGCACAGCTCCAGGCCGTCCATCCCCGGCAGCATCAGGTCCAGCAGCACCAGGTCCACCGGCGTGCTGCGCAGCCAGGCCAGCGCCTGCGCGCCGTCGGCGATGCAGGTGGCGCGGTAGCCGCCCGCATGCAGATAGTCCGCCAGCAGCGCGGCGATTTTCGCGTCGTCCTCCACCACGAGTACGTGGGCGTTTTCCATGGTCACCTCAATGTTTCGCCAGCGGCAGCCGCAGGCGGATGCGCACGCCGCCCAGCGCGGACGGCTGCGCCACAATCTCGCCGCCGTGCGCAGCCACCAGCGCTTTGCAAATCGACAGTCCCAACCCGCTGCCGCCGCGCTCGCGCGTGCGCGCGCGGTCCACCCGGTACAGGCGCTCGAACAGGCGGGCGTAGGCGCCGGGCGGCACGCCGGGAGCGCTATCGTCGATCGACAGCTCGGCATGGCCGCCGCGCACGGCCAGCACCACGGCGATGCGCCCGCCGGCCTCGGTGTAGCGCACGCTGTTCTCCAGCAGGTTGATGACCACCTGGTCCAGGCGGCCTGCGTCCGCCATCACCGGCGCCGGCTCATAGCCCAGCGCCCAGGCCAGTTCCAGCCCGGCCGCCGCCGCGCGCGGCCGGTAGCGCTCCAGCAGCGGCGGCAGCGCGTCCCGCCAATCCAGCTCGCGCAGCTCGCAATGCAGGTCGCCCGCGTCCGCCAGCGCCAGCTGGTGCAGGTCGTCCACCAGCTTGGTCAGGCGCAGCACTTCGCCGTGCAGCGACTCCAGCGCGCCGGGATCGGCCTTGCGGATGCCGTCCAGCAGCGCTTCGATTTCGCCGCGTATCACCGTCAGCGGCGTGCGCAGTTCGTGCGACACGTCGGCCATCACCTGGCGCCGCTGCTGCTCGTTGCGCTCAAGCTCCTGCGCCATGGCGTTCACGTGCAGCGCCAGCTCGCCCAGTTCATCACGGCTCAGCACCGGCGCGCGCGCCGAGAATTCGCCGCGCGCCAGGCGCGCCGTTACGCCGTGCACCGCAGCCACGGGCCGCAGCAGATGGCGCGCCAGCGCCGCCGCCAGCGCAACCGCCACCAGCAGCAGCACGCCGGACAGCAGCAGGATGTCGCGCACCTGCGCGCGCAGGAAGCCGGCCGCGCTGGTGTTGGCGCTGCTGGCCTGGCGCAGCTGCAGCAGATGCACGCTGCCCACCTGTTTGCCGTCCACCGTGATGGCCCGCTCGATGCCGGGCGGCGGATCGCGCGGACCGACCAGCGGCCTGCCCAGCTCATCGAGTACCGACAGGCGCTGTGCAAACGCCATCGGGTCGCGCAGCGGTCCCTGGCGCGGGGGCGGATCTTGCGGCCTGGGCGGGCCGTAGCCGCCCGGATGCACCGGCGGCGGCCTTCGCTGCGGCGGCGCGTCCGGCTCCATCTGGAACTGCGGCGCCATCTGGTCCAGCACATCCCGCATGGCGCGCGGACGGCCGCGCAGCCAGTCAAAACTGCCCTCCTGCTTGTAGCGCTCGGCCAGCAGGCTGCTCACCTGCTCCAGATCCTGCGCCTGCATTTCGTTGAGATAGGCGATGAAGCCGCGCTGCAGGTTGACGCTGGCCAGCCACGCCATGGTGCCTATGCACAGGATGACGATGGCGCTGACGGCGAGCGCGATCTTGCGTGCGATGGTCAGCCGCATGCGCGTTCCGGCTGCGGAATGTGGAGTGGGTTCATCCCGCCATCATACCTGCCGAATGTGCAGCAATTGTGCACGCTGCGCCACAGGGCGGCATCCATTTTTCCTCCACATTGCCGCGCCAATATGGTCTCCACCAGAACAAAGAGGAGAAAAACATGCGTGCAACCATACGCTTTGCTGCCACCGGCCTTGCCGCCGCCATCGCAGCCTCGCTGGCCGGATGCGGCGGCGGAACCACGGACAGCACCGCCGCATCCGCAACCCCGAGGCTGGCAGCCGGCGGGCCAAGCCCTGCGATTGCAACGGCGGCGGCTACGGCGGAGGCAACGGCGGCGCCAGCGGCGACGGACGCCGGCACCAGCGCCGAGACCACCACAGCCGTCACCACAACCGTCTCCCGCGCGGCGCTGGGCGCTCCGGCGCCCGCCGCGCCGCTGCCGCAGCCCAACCCCGACGGCGCCTCGCTCACCGTCAGCCGCGCGGGCTACATCGACATGGCGAATCCCTTCTTTACGCCCATGGGCAACGGCCGCAGCTGCGCCAGCTGCCACAGCGAGAACGCCGGATGGAGCGTCACCCCTAGCGGCCTTGCGCAGCGCTTCGAGCAAAGCCAGGGCGCGGACCCGGTGTTCCGCCTGGTGGACGGCGCCAACTCGCCCGCCGCCGCCGTGGCCACGCTGGACCAGAAGCGCATTGCCTACAGCATGCTGCTGACCAAGGGCCTGATCCGCGTGGGCATGGCGATGCCGGCCAATGCCGAGTTCACCCTGCTGCGCGCGGACGATCCTTACGGCTACGCCAGCGCGCGCGAGCTGTCGCTGTTCCGCCGCCCGCTGCCTTCGGCCAACCTGGCCTTCATCAGCAGCGTGATGTGGGACGGCCGAGAAAGCCCGGGCTCCGCCACAGGCGTCAACTGCCTGCTCAACGCGCGTCCCGCGCAGTGCTACGGCAGCATGGACAGCAGCTTGCTGTCCCAGGCCGCCAGCGCCGTGCGCGGCCATGCCGAAGCGGCCCGGGAACTCAGCGCCGCCGACCAGCGCGCCATTGTGGATTTCGAGAGTGGCCTGTACGCCGCGCAGTCCACCAGCAACGCGGCAGGCAGCCTGCTGGCCAACGGCGCTAGCGGCGGCCCGCAAGCGCTGGCCAGCACGGCCTTCTATTTCGGGATTAACGACCTGGAGGCAGGCGACTACCGCACGCAAGCGCCCTTCAACCGCAACGTGATGACGATGTTCGGCGCATGGCGCAACCTGGCCGCGCCGCCCGCCCCGCCGCCACCGCCGCCGTTGCCGGGCCAGCGCAATCCGCCGCCCGCACCCGCGCAGCCCGCACCGGCCAACGCTGCGGACCTGGCGCGCGCATCGATCGCGCGCGGCGAAGCCCTGTTCAACAACCGGCCTTTCAATATCACGCAGGTGGCGGGCTTCCCGCAGCGTCCGGGCCAGGTCCAGCCGCAGCGCGGCAGCTGCGCCAGCTGCCACAGCGCGCCCAATACGGGCAGCCATTCGGTGCCGCTGCTGCTCTCCATCGGCGTGGCCGACGGCCGCTTCCGCACGCCGGACATGCCGCTCTACACGCTGCGCAACAACGCCACCGGCGAGACCGTGGACACCACGGACCCCGGCCAGGCCATGCTCACCGGCCGCTGGCGCGACATCGGCAAGATGAAAGTGCCCGTGCTGCGCAACCTCAGCGCCCGCGCGCCCTACTTCCACAACGGATCGCAGCCGGACCTGCAGGGCGTGGTGCGCTTCTATGACCGCCGCTTCCAGATCGGCCTCACGCCGCAGGAGATGGCGGATCTGGGCGCCTTCCTGAAAGCGCTGTAAGGCAAGCGGGCGGGCCCCGCCCTCCGCCTTATTGCGCAGCCACCTTGAAGAAGGAGACGGCGGCCTGCAGCTCCTCCGCGCGCGCACTCATCTCCTCGGCCGTGGAAGCCAGCTGCTCCGAACCCGCCGCGTTGTGCTGAGTGGTTTCGCTCAGCTGGCCCACCGCCAGATTGATCTGCGCCAGGCCGCTGTTCTGCTCCTCGGACGCGGCCGTGATCTCCTGGACCAGGTCCGAGGTGCGCTTAATGTTGGGCACCATCTGGTCCAGCAGCTTGCCCGCGCGTTCGGCCAGCTCCACGCTGCTGGACGCCACTTCGCCTATCTCCTGCGCCGCAACCTGGCTGCGTTCTGCCAGCTTGCGCACTTCGGACGCCACCACCGCGAAGCCCTTGCCATGGTCGCCCGCGCGCGCGGCCTCGATGGCGGCGTTCAAGGCCAGCAAATTGGTCTGGTAAGCGATATCGTCGATGATGACGATCTTCTGCGCAATCTGGCGCATGGCCGACACGGTCGACTTCACCGCCTGCCCGCCCTCGGCCGCTTCCTGCGCCGCCTGCGCGGCGATGCCGTCGGTCACCCTGGCGTTCCCGGTGTTCTGCGACACCGACGCCGTCATCTGCTCCACCGAAGCGCTGGTCTGCTCCACGCTGGCGGCCTGCTGGCTCGATGCCTGCGACAGCGACTGCGCCGTGCCGCTGATCTCCTCCGAAGCGCGCGTCAGCGCCAGCGCGCTGCCGGACACTTCGCGCAGCACACTGGAAAGCTTGGCCACCATGCCGTTCATGGCGTACAGCACGCTGCTCTTGTCGCCGCTCCGCAACGCCATCGCCACGCCCAGGTTGCCCTGGGCGATCTCGCGCACGATGTCCGCCGTATATGCGGGCTCGCCGCCCAGCTGGCGCATCAGGCTGCGGTACAGCAGGTACATCGCCAGCGCGGACACCAGCACCGAGAACGCCAGCAAGGCCATGGTCACCTGCAGCGCGCGCGCCGCAGCCGCTTCAGCCGCGCGCACGGCATCGCCGGTGCGCTGGTCCAGCAGGGCCAGGAACTCGTTCACCGGCTTCATGATCTTCGCCTTGTTCTGGTGGTAGGCCGCGTCGTGCGTCAGGCGGCGCGCCAGTTCGAGATTGGGCTCGCCCTTCTTCGTGAAGCGGCCCGCGCCATCATCGTACAAGCCCTTGACCGCGTTCATGGCCACCGTCTCCGCCTTCACCAGATCGTCCGACTGGGCGCTCGCCTCGCGCAGCTTGCCCAGCTCCTGTTCCGAGAAGCCCGCCTTCTTCATCAGCTCCAGCAAGGGAACGGCCGCCGTGTCCCCGCCCGGCTTGGGCTGGCCCGCCGCCACAAAGTCCCAATAGATGCGCTCATAGTCCTTCGGGCGCGGCCTGGCCCCGTTGCGGATCTCGAGGATCTCGCCGTACTGCCGTTCAAACGACGCATCCCCCGTCACCACATAGGTTCGCGCCAGCCGCGTCAGGTCGTCCGAGCTTTGGCGCAGTTCATCGGCCAGCAAGTAGGACTGGTAGCGCGCCGCCGTGGCGGCGCTGACGCCGGATTGAGCGCGCGTCACCTGCGTCAGTCCCCACATCGTCAGGCCGGCCAGGCCCGCCATCACGGCAAGGAACAGGCTGATGGTTTGTTTTAGTGACAATGTATGGAGTTTCATGCCGTCCCCTTATAAGAAATGCGCGCAAAGAGTCACTGTACTTATAAGGAAATCGCTTGCAACTTGTACTTTGGTACACCCCCACGTGGGGGATTGCCGCTTCAGGGGCGTCCCGCGTCAGGCTTGTTGTAATCGCACACACCCTGCGGGAAGATACGGCGCAGCCAGTCCTGCTGGGCGGGGCTGAACTGCGCGCCGGCAGGATACGTGCCATCCGCCAGCGCCGTCTCCAGCGGTTTCAGGGCGCACTTGAACACGTCGCCCTTGATGGAGCCGCCCGCCACCATGCGCGGGCTGCTGAACACCGGATAGGCTTTGGTGCAGGCGCCCGGCGGATTGCTGTTCAGGATGCCGTCCCACACCGCCGGCCCGGCGGCGATCAGGGTGCTGCCGCTGTCGTAGCACTTGTCGGTGAACTCCGGCGGCGCAACGCCGCTGGCGAGATGGCGCTCCAGCACCGGCAAGGCCTCCATCACGCGCGTAATCAAATCCTCGTCCAGCCGCGTGAACCAGATCACCTGCCGCTTCGCCTCGCCCGCACCGGCGTCCAGCAGGCGCTGGCGGACGGAGAAGGACTGCCGCGCGTTGTGCATGTCCAGCTTGGGCTCAAGATAGGGCCGCAGGTCGATCACCGGTATGCCCAGCCGCTGCCCGGTAAACACATGGCCGGACGCGTAAGCCTTGTGCATGGCCGCCAGATCGCCCGCGCGCCGCGGCGCAGGCGCGCCCGCGGGATCGCGGCAGGTGGCGCTGCGCAGCATGTTGCGGCTGTCGAACGGATCGGCCTTGTCCCAATTGACGAAGTCGGCCTGCTCCTTCCAGCCGCCCACGCAGGCATTGATGCGCAAAAATTCATCCGCCGTGATGGCGCCGCGCGCCAGGGCCGCGAGGCCATACTGCACGCCGACATTGTCCACCGGGATGGGCGCATAGCCGCGCGCGTCCACGCCGTAGATATCGGCCAGGTCGTTCCAGTGCGTCCATTTCACGCCGGCGAAAACATTCGCAGGATAGCCATACTGCCTGGCGCCGGCGTCGAACCTGGCGTCCCGATAGACCGGATTGAGAACGGTGGGCATGGCCATACGCCAGCCGGCGATGCACTCGGTCGATGAATCGGTGGCGTTCATGCCCTCGATCAGCGCATGGTTGCGCCACTTGGCCCACGGCGAGGAAGGGTTGCGCTCCGCCTCCTCCTTGAAATACTGTTCCAGCAAGGGGCAGTCGGAAACCGGTATGGTCTGCGTCACCATGTCCGGGTAGGACTGGATGGCGATGCCGGCGTCGATCAGGCCGGGCTGGTTCTGCGCAAACATATACTGCTGCACCGCGCCACCGGAACCGCCTATGCCGATGGTGAACAGCGGCTTGCCGTAGGCTTCCACGAAGCGCGCCTTGGTCAGCAAGGCCGTCTGCGCCGCCAGCGCCATATTGTAGTGGACCCCAGTCTCGTTGCCGGTGGAACTGGCCACCGCGTAGCCCTGCGCCAGCAGCTGCGGCATCAGCACGCGCTCGGAGCTGTTCAGGCGCTCGTTCACCCACATGGGTATGCCCTGCTGGTGGCCGATGCCCACGCCGCCGCGCATCCAGTACACCAGCTTGCGGTTCCAGGCCGCCTGCTCCAGCGTGGCGATGGTGTACAGGAAGCGGTTGATGCTGCCCACCTCCACCCGCACCACGAACGGCACCTGCACGCCGTTGACGCTGACGGTGCGCAGGTCCGATGGCGGGTCGGCCGCGTCGTAGGCCTTGAAGCGGCTGCCGTTGTAATAGAAGCGCAGCACGCGGGTCTGGATGGCGCAATGCTGGCTGTGGCCCAGCAGCTCGCGGTCCGCATTGAACACCGGATGACCTATGCCCTGCTGGTTGTCCACCAGCGGCTGGCCCAGGCCCGCTTCCTCGGTGCGGCAAAGGAAGGGCTGCTGCAAGGGCTGCGTCCACGCCTGTCCGCACCAGGCCAGCGCTGCCAGCGCAGCGATGCGGACGGTCCAATGTCTCCAGTTTGCCATGGCCTGCCTCCTTGTGAGCGCCTTCCCCCTACTTCGCCAGCGACGGCGCCAGCTCCGTCCATTCGCGCGTGGAGCGGATGCGGCGTATCGTTTCCCATGTGGCCAGCACGACGGCCGGATTGGACTGCGCATACTCATTGCTGAAAACCAGATAGGCGTCGCTCACCAGGAAGGCCGGCGCAAGAATCCGCAAGGACTTGAAATCGTCCTGGGCGAGAAAGCCCCTGGCGTCCGATTCCCGTATCACCACCGCCTGGTAGCGGTCCGCCTTCAGCATATGCATCAGCTGCAGGGCCGTCTTGGCGCTGTCGACGTTGCGGATCGCCAGACTGTCCAGCGTCTGCCGCACTACGTTTACGCCGGCCGGATAGGACACCGGGCCGCTCGCGCCCCGCAGCGTGCGGCCGTCCCAGCTCACGCCGCTGTCCGCCGTGGTCACCACCACCCAGGTGTCCACGCCCAGCGAGAAAGCGCGGTCCGGCACGCCGTTCTTGAGCGGAAAGCGGACAAAGTCGCGATACGCCTGGAAGGCCTGCACGCCCAGCACGCCATCCACCTGGCCCGCCTTCACCGATTCGATGCATCGCCGCCACGGCAGCACCACGAACTGCGGCTCGGCGCCGGCGGCGCGCACGGCGCTGCGCGCCAGATACTGGGCCTGGCCTTCATGGTCGGGAAAGGTCAGCGGCGCGGCGGGACGGTCGCTCACGCACAGCGTCACGGCGGCATCGGCCCCCGCAGCCGCCAGGGCCGCGCACAGGAACGCATATTTCAATGCGGATGCGGAAAGGTACTTCATAAGTTCAGCATATCATAACGACAAGCCCATGCTTTAGGATGGTGACCATCTATCCAAGGGCAGATACGCTGGCCGGTTGCTGCAATCACAGACCGACCAGGAGAGTAAGAAATGCCATCCCAGCGCCGCGGATCGACGTTGCCCAGTATGCTGGCCAAGCTGGGCGCCATGACCTCTATACGCGAGCTGCAGCTCGTGGAGCAAAGCCTGCTGCGCACGCTGGCCCCGCTGTTGGGTGTGGCGGAAACGTCGCTCTACCGCACCAATGAGCACCACCAGGTCACGCACAAGCTGCACCACTACCGCTCCGACACGCGCGGCCCGGACGGCGCCGCCAGCACCACCGAACGCATAGACGACATCCGCAACGACGCCAGCGTGGCGCCGCACGTGAGCGCGCTGCTCGACTATATGCGCCTGCTCAAGCAGCCCAGCCGGCGCGCCCACGGCCAGGGCTACCTGTTCGGCTATCCGCTGACCCACGGCGACGGCCAGCAACGCGGCTATTTCGTGTTCGAGCGCGAGCAGGACATCACGCCGCTGGAGGAAGCCGTCATCGCCGGCGTGCTGAAGGTGTACACCAACCACTACAACCTGCTCGACACCAGCCAGCGCGACCGCCTGACCGGCCTGCGCAACCGCTATTCGCTGGAACTCAATCTGGACCGGCTGTGGGAGGAGCTGGCCACCCAGCAGGCGCCCGGTGCCGGCCCGGCCGTGGCCGAAGCGCCCCAGCAGGCATACTGGCTCGGCATCCTCGACATCGACCATTTCAAGCGCGTGAACGACCACTACGGCCACATCATCGGCGACGAGATCCTGCTGCTGGTGGCCCGCCTGCTGGGCCGCACGCTGCGCCGCGCCGACCTGCTGTACCGCTACGGCGGCGAGGAATTCATCGCCGTGGTGACGGCGCCCGATTTGGCCGGCGCCACCGCGCTGTTCGAACGCCTGCGCTTGGCCATCGAACAGTTCACCTTCCCGCAGGTGGGCCGGGTCACCATCAGCGGCGGTTTTTGCAGCGCCACACCCACGCTGCTGCCGGGAACCGTCCTGGACAGAGCGGACCGCGCCCTGTACCAGGCCAAAGCCGCCGGCCGCAACCGCGTGCTGCATTACGACGCCCTGATCAGCCAGGGTATCCTGGATGAAGTGGAATGTGGCACCATCGAACTGTTCTAACCCGGACCCGGCCGCCTCATGTTTGACCGTCTCGCCCAAAAGCTGGCGCCGCCCTCCACCGCCAGCGCCCTGCTGCCCCGCACCGGCATCATGGCCCGCCTGGAGCAGGCGCGTTCCTACCGCCTGGTGCTGCTGCGCGCCCCGGCCGGCTACGGCAAGACCTCGGTGCTGCGCCTGCTGCACGCGGACTGGCGCAGCCGCGGCGCTGCCGTCGGCTGGCTGACTTTCGACAGCGCCGACAACGACCCCGCGCGCATGCTGCTCAGCCTGCGCGCCGCGCTGCACGGCGAGCATCCGCAGCCGGACGCGCCGGTGCGCTCGCTCAAGCAGGCGCGCATCACCCATTTGTTCCTGGACGAAGTGGACCAGCTCGACGCCGCCGCCATCCGGCTGCTGCTCTCCATCGCCACCGAAATCCTGGCGCCCGGCCTGCACATCTTCCTGGCCGGGCGCAGCCTGCACCAGGTCAGCGTGGCCAACCTCAAGGTGCGCAAGGTGCTGTGCGAGCTCAACCTGGAGCAGCTGCGCTTCGCGCCCGACGAAACCGCCAGCTACCTGCGGCAAAGCGCGCTTTATCTGGACGAGCGCGAACTGGCCTGGCTGCGCGAGCAAACCGAGGGCTGGCCGGCGGCGGTGGAGTTGCTGGTGCTGGCCTGGCGCCGCATCCAGGGCGGCAGCACGGCCGGCCTGCCCTGCCTGCACGGCAGCGAGCTGAGCGACTATCTGGCGGCCGAAGTACTGCAGGCCCAGCCGGAGGATATCCAGGCCTTCCTGAAAGCCACCGCGCCGCTGGCCTCCTTCAGCGCCGAACTGGCCGACGCCGTGCGCGGCGCCGGCGACAGCGCGCAGCTGATCGCCCGGCTGCGCCTGGCCGGCCTGCCCATCCATCCGCTGGGCGACCAGTGGTACCGATACCACCCCTTGTTCGCCCAGCATATCGCGCGCCACCACGCAGGCCGGCAGCAGGCGCCGGGCAGCAGCGCGGCGCGCGCGGCGGCCTGGCTGCTGGGCCAGGGGCGCGGCCTGGAAGCGTTCGACTACTACATCATGGCCGGCGACCACGAAGGCGCGGCAGACGCCCTGGAAACGCTGGCCGGAGCGCTGCGCGCCAGCGGCCAGTTCCCCAGCCTGCTGCTGTGCTGCGACCAACTGCCGGAAGCGCTGCTGCGGCGCCGCCCCAACATCACGCGCAACCTGGTGGTGGCGCTGAGCTATTCCACCCGGCTGGCGGACGCCGCGCGCTGGCTGGGCTACTTCCGCGAACAAAGCACGCTGCCGGACGCCGACCCGGCCTATGGCGACGCGCTGCGCGCCTACGAGCCGGTGCTGGCCTTCCAGCTGGGCGACGTGGACAGCGCCATCCGCCTGGCCGAGCTCCACTGGCCGGACCAGCAGCACGCCAATCCGCACGAACGCGGCGTGCTGGCCACCGTGCTGGCCTATTCCTATCTGGTGCGCGGCATGCTGCCGCAGGCCGCCGGCATGCTCATCACCGCGCGCCGCATCTGCGCCGAATCGGGCAACATCAGCAACACGGCGGTCGTCATCTTCGTGCAGGCCTACCTGGACGCGGTGGAAGGCCGGCTCGACATCTGCCTGCAGCAGCTGGCCAGCATAGACGCCATCCTGCACCAGCACAGCGACACCATCGCCCCCACCTTCCACTACTCCTACAGCGCCGCCCTGCTGCTGATGGTGCTGTACGAGCGCAACCTGATGGACGCGCTGGCCGACCGCATGAAAGTGGCGCGCGGCCTGGCCGGCATTTCGCTGCATTGGGACACCTTCAGCGCCGCCCTGGTGATCCAGACCCGCATGTGGGCGCTGCAGCACGGCACGGCCAGCGCCAAGCGCTGGCTGGAAGGGGAAATCATGAAAATAGGCGGCAACCGGCCGCCGCAAGTCGCCGCCGCGCTGGAAGGCGAACTGTCGCGCCTGGCGGTGCTGGGCAACAGCCGCAGCGCCATTGCCGCCTACGCTGCACAGCTGGCCCTGCCCTCCGGCGCGCCGGCCGCCTGGATCTTCCCCAGCCAGGAGATAGACGGCGCCGGCATAGCGCAAGCCCGGCTCGACACCAGCGCCGGCCGCCCCGAAGCGGCCGTGGCACAGCTGCGCCCGCTGCTCAGCCACGCCACCGCTACCGGGCGGCTGTGGCGCGCCGCCAAGCTGCGCGTGCTGCTGGCGCTGGCGCTGGAGCAGACCGGCCAGGAAGACGAAGCCCTGGCGCAACTGGCGCTGGCGGCCGAGCAGGCCGCCAAGTCCGGCCTGGTGCGCACCTTCCTGGACGAAGGCACGGGCGTTACGCTGCTGCTGCGCAAACTGCAAGCGCGGCCGCGCAGCCTGAGCCCGGCCGCCGCCGACCACCTGCGCCTGCTGCTGGACTACGCCACCGGCGCGGACGGCGTCCATCAGCCGGCCGACGGCCTCACCCGCACCGAGCTGTCCCTGCTGGCGCTGGTGGCCGAGGGCCGCAGCAACCGCGACGTGGCAAGCAGCCTCGGCCTGTCGGTCAATACGGTCAAGTGGCATCTGGCGCAAATCTTCAGCAAGCTCGACGTGCACAACCGGGGCCAGGCCGTGCACCGCGCGCGCCAGGCCGGGCTGCTGGCCGCCGCCGCGCCGGCCCGGCCGTCCGGCCCATCCTAAAGCATGGTGACTGCCGCCAGGCCCGCTTCTATGCTGGCTGCATGAAGAAGAATCGCCTCTGTGCCCCTGCCGTGCTTGCCGCACTTGCCGTATTGTCCGCCCTGCCGCCCAGCAACGCCGCCCCCGCCCTGATCCTGCAAGTCGTCCAGCGCGCGCCCTATCTGATGGTGGGTCCCGGCAAGCAGATGAGCGGCATTTCGGTCGCGCCCACGGCTGCGGCCTTCCGGCGCGCCGGCATCGACGTGGCGTGGGAGGAAGTGCCGGCGCTGCGCCAGCTGCAGCGCCTGCAGGCCAACCAGGAAAACCTGTGCTCGGTGGGCTGGTACAAGACGCCGGAACGCGAGCGCTACGCCAAATTCAGCGACCCGGTATCGCAAGACTCACCCTGGGCCGCCTTCGCCTCCCGCAGCTACACGCCGCCGCCCAACGCCACCGTGCGCGCCATCTTCTCCGACCCCAATACCAAAATCCTGCTGAAACAAGGCTTCGTCTACGGCGACTACCTGGACCAGGCCATTGCCGCCATGACGGCGCAGCGCATGGACACCAACGGCGACATGCACCAGCTGTTCAAGATGATCGCCGCCGGCCGCGCCGACATCAGCTTTGCGCCGCTGGAGGAAATCCGCTACCACCTGGAGCATGGCTCCATCAGCGGCGGCAGCATTCGCATCATCGAGTTCCCCGAAATGCCGGCCGGCTACCCGCGCCGGCTGATGTGCAGCAAGCGCGTGGATGACGAACTGCTGCGCAAATTCAACGCCGCGCTACGGGAAAACGATCGTGCTATGCTGCGCAAACCGTCAACTTCCATAAAAAAATGACATGAATCCCAAGGTAGACGCCTACCTGCAGCAGGCCACGGCCTGGCAGGAGGAGCTGCAAAAATTGCGGGCCATCATACTCGGCTGCAAGCTGGACGAAGAACTCAAATGGGGCGTGCCCTGCTACACGCACCAGGGCAGCAATATCGTGCTGATCCACACCTTCAAGGACTATTGCGCCATCCTGTTTTTCAAGGGCGCCCTGCTCAAGGACGAGGAAGGCATCCTGGTGCAGCAGACCAAAAACGTGCAGGCCGCGCGCCAGATCCGCTTCACCAGTCCCGCCCAGGTGGACCAGCTGCGCGGCGCCATCAAAGCCTACGTCAAAGCCGCCATCGCGGTGGAACAGGCCGGCCTGGAAGTGCCGTTCAAGACCACGGCGGATTTCGACATGGCCGAGGAATTCCAGGCCAGGCTGGACGACTCGCCGGCCCTGCAGGAAGCCTTCGAAGCGCTCACGCCGGGCCGCCAGCGCGCCTACCTGCTGTATTTCTCCGAAGCAAAGCAAGCCGCCACCCGCAGTGCCCGGGTGGACAAATGCGTGCCGCACATCCTCTCCGGCAAGGGCCTGAAAGATTAGGGATGTGAAACTTTTTCGCTGTGCTATGTTGAATAGACCAGCAAAGGAGGACGCACCATGGGCTATCGGGACGATTTCTACAAGAAAGAAAACATTCTTGGCTACACAGGCGACCTGGCGGACATCAAGTTCACCGTCTACTTCGCCGACGCGGGCGGGCTCAACCCCAAGACCGTGGAAGTGGACGGCAAGCAGCAGGTGCTGGTGCAGTTTGGCCGCATCACGCAGGACCATCCGCACAAGGACAACATCGGGCGCGGCGAAGTGCACGAATGCTATTCTTACTCGATCTTCAACGAAAACGGCCAGGCCAAGGAATGCGTGTACGGGCGCAGCGAGCTGAAGAAAATCGGCATGCGGCAAAAAGGCGGCGAGGACGAGCACCTGTCCTTCCACACCAGCCGCAACAGCTTCGAGCCGGTCAACGGCGGCAACCTCGAAATCCTGGCCTCGGCAATCACGCGCTTCCAGAAAGCCAAGGATAAGGTCGGCGACTGAAAAGGCGAAAATCCGGTGATCTTCCGCTATCCCTCGAAAAGAGGTAGATGTATGCGGGCTGAAATGAGGTACTACTATGTCGGATACAGTGCGAGAGACCGCAGCCAAGCTCATGCAAGAACATAAGCTGATTCACTTGGCACGAGACGATCAAGTTGCTCTCATATCAGCATTGCTGAGCGCCAGCGAGCCTGGTGACCGTCTGCGTCAAGCCGCAGAAAGCTATCGTCAAAAATTGGGGCGGAAGGCACTAACTTCCGTACTAGTCGCACCCGAATGAAATCAAAGTGACTTGCTGGCCATGCTGGCGCCAGCGAGCGCGGCATTCGCGGGTTTTCGATGCGTCCAGGCGCACATATTTTTCCGTGCCTGAGTAAAGACAATCGACATAGTCAGCGAACTGCGGCGCGTCAGTATTCATAGCCCACTTTTGAGATACAACGCCTCTGTGTATGGTCTCGGTTGCGGGCGCCATGATAGGCAGCACGGCGTCATCCAGAGTCTTATTCTCTCGATGAAACGAGACTATCCGCACCGATGCCAGCGTTGCCCGGTCAAGCCCCCATTTAGCAGGTCCTACCGCAGGGCAGCTCAAAGGCCGCGCGGGCGCACCGCAGGCCACGGCCAGGAGCGACAAGGCAAGAGTCAAGTGAAGCTTCATTGCACGATAAAGTAAAGCTCAGGACGCTGTGCCACGCCTCTGCTCGCGGGGCGGCCGAAGTAGATTTTCCGCTTGACCGGGTTTTGGCCTATCCACACACTGGCCACTACCGACTTTTTCGGTTTGCTTGCTATAGCTTTCGATTGCAACGTATGGCATTTCGCACCTCTATGGGCATAAAGCCCCATCCTAATGCGACCTCCGTGCTGTAGCGTTGAGCAGAATCAACTCATGTTCCAGTGTGCCGCCGTCGCCGGTCATACGCGAGCGCCATTGAGCAGCGCTTTCGCGATCCGGATTTACTCCAGTACCAGTAAGCTCACGCCTTGGCGCGGCAGCGCGAAGCGGATAGTGGCGGCGCCATTACTGATCGCCGGCGCCGGCAATGTGGCCGCGTGCATCACCGATGCCCGCTCCAGTTCCACGTATTGTTTTTCGTTGGGCGATTGCGGTGCGCCCATCGCCTTCCAGGCGCTGAAGGCGTTGGCGGTGCTGCCGTCCACGCGCCATTGGGTCGCTTTGGTCTGGCGCCCCAGACCGGTGAGCTTGAGTGCGATGGCGGCGTCAGGACCGGCCACGTCGTCGTCGTGGTAGTGCCATACCAGCACGGCCACCTTGCCGTCGTCGGTGCGCGAGGCCAGAACGCCAACGTCGGCCTTGCCGCGCACGCCGTTCTTCAAGATATCGTCGAGCGGAGTTTCGCCATCACTACTGGCCACCAGTTGCGTGGCGCCCAGCTTGGCGAACATGCGGAACACGTTGAGCACCGGCAGGTCGACCCCATTGCTTGCCAGTTGGCGGTAGCCGGCAAACCACGGCTGGTCCTCGAAGGTAAACGCCCAGGTCAGCGCGCCGTCCAGGTTGACCTGGTTGCGCGCGGCCAGTTGCCAGATGCGCTTGTAGCTGGCCGCCGTGTAGCTGGAATACATGGTGCTGTTGCGGTAAGCGTTTTGCGGGCCGGGGCAGGCGGCGCAGCCTTCGGGGTCGTTCTCGCCAATCACGATAGGCTTGTCCTTGAGCTTGGGCACGCCGGCGATGCGGCGGAAACCGGCATCGACGCCCTGCAACTGCTTGGCTATGCCCATGCGTACATGGCCGTCCACGAGCGTGGGGCTGCCCTTGGCGTGAAAGGCCAAAAAGTCGGTGGGCGTGCCGATTTCGCCGGTGGCGTGGTTGGTGCCGTTGGCCACGTGATCGAGGAAGGCGTCCATGAATTGTCCGCCGGGGCCGGCCACGTCGGGGCCGCCCACGCGCGCTTCAGGCAACGCCCTGCGCACCCCGGCAATGGCGTAGTCGTGCAGCTTGTTGAATTCGGCCTGGGTGCCGGTCCAGTACGATTTTCCGTTGGGTTCGTTCCAGACCTGGAAGTACCAGGTTTTCACTTCGTCGCGGCCGTAGCGCTCCACATTATGCTTGGTCCACTGGTAGGCCAGTTCGCCCCACTTGGCGTAGTCCTTGGGCGGCGCGTTCCAGCCCCCTTCAATCAACTCATAGGCAAAGCCGGGGCGCCAGCTGTGCTGGTAAGGTGTGCCGGGCTTGGCGCTCGACAGCGCCTCGGGCATGAAGCCGATCTGCAAGTAAGGCCGCACGCCGCGCGCCAGGTAAGTGTCGATGATGCCGTCGACCACGGTCCAGTCGTACACCGGTTTGCCGTCCTTGTCTTCGGTATAGGCGTTGGTGCTGCCCCACTTGAAGGCGCCGGTGCCGTCGCCGGTGTTAAGCAGGTTGTGGGTGCGGAAATACACATGGCCGGGGCGCAGCTCGCCAAGATTCTTGAGCAGCTTGCGGCCATCCTTCATGGTGGCGTAATTGGGTTCGTCGGCGCCGAAGAAGCGCCAGATCGGCGTGAGCGGGCCCGCCGACTTGGCGGCGTCGACCTCGATGGCCACCGGGAACGGTTCGGCGGCATGGGATGGAAGCTGGGCCTGGGCGGCTGCGGGCAGCGATGCGATGGCGGCCGCGATGGCCATGACGGAGATGGTGCTGAAAGCGCGCATGGGACTCCTGGAAGGACCGGTGGATATGGCAGGCGAGCCAGTGTAGTCCAGCCGCCTCATGCGCGGCGATGCAGCCGCCGTTTGCTCACCATGTTGATCATGGCCCGGAATGCAGCCTTATGCATTCCGGCTCCTAATTTAGTTAACTAAGTTCCGGACTGTGTTTTAAGCCACTCCCGCATCGCGTCGTTCACACGTGTTTGCCAGCCCCTTCCGGTTGCCTTCAAACCGTCAATGACATCCCGATCAAAACGGATAGTGGTCGCAACTTTGGGGCTGGGCTTGGTGCTGCCGGGAGGACGACCACGGCGGGCCGCAATCTGCTCGGGCGTAGATACACGTCCCAATCCGAGTCCTGCCTGTTCCACGCTGCGCAGCAGCGCCGCCTCAAACTCGGCGACTTCAGGATCAACCACCAAAGCGGCTTTGCTCATCAAACTTCTCCTTCAACTTCAACAAGAATTCGGGCCGCAAATTGTCGAATTTCGCCTTTGCATATACCAGCAACAGGACCACCTCACCACTACGAAGTCGCGCAAAATAAATGACACGCGCACCACCCCGTTTGCCGATACCGGGACGCCCCCAACGCAGCTTGCGCAGACCGCCAGACCCAGGAATAACTTCACCAGCCAATGGATGAAGCGAAATCCAGTCGATGAAGTCCATACGCTCCTCGTCGCTCCAAATTTTTACAGCCGAGGAAATGAACTCCGGTGTCTCAATGACCGTCAGCATTAATTTATTGTACTAACAAATAATAGACAGTTCAAATTACGCTCTTTGCAAGCAAAGGCATTGACGAAAATCAAAACAGGGCTCTGAAACGCAAAAAGCCCAACCGTTTAAGGCTGGGCTTTTTGGTGCTACTGAATTCTGGCTCCCCGACCTGGACTCGAACCAGGGACCTGCGGATTAACAGTCCGTCGCTCTACCGACTGAGCTATCAGGGAAAAGAGGCCACATTATAGTGACCCAGTTTCAGGCTGTCCAGCCCCGGCGGAAAATATTCCGCCGGGTCCGGGCCGCCTGCGGGCTGCTTAGAAGCTGCCTTTGAACTGCACGCCCCACTGGCGCGGCTCGTTGATGAAGCCGGTCAGGTTGTTGAAGTCGATGGCGCCGGTGATGCGCTGGGTGTCGGTGATGTTGCGGCCGAATGCTGCCACTTCATACTTGCCGCCCGCCCAGTTGTAGCCCACGCGCACGCCGCCTTCGGTCAGCGCCTTGCCGGTGAACTCCTTGGCTTCGTACAAGAAGAAATTCACCTTGCTGCGGTAGGACCAGTCGGTCAGCACGAACAGGTTGCCTTCAGCCAGCGGCCAGTTGTAGCGCGCGCTGGCGTTGAAGATCCACTTCGGCGCCTGCGGCAGCGCGTTGCCGTCGATGACCACGCGGCCAGCGGCGTTGATCGGGTCCATCACCGTGCATTGCGCGCACTTGTTCACCGACAGCGACGCGTCGTTGATTTCGGTGAAGTTGTACGAACCGCTCAGCGCAACCTTGAACTGGTTGGTGATGAAGCCTTCGATCTCGCCTTCCAGGCCGTGGCCCTTGGTCTTGGCTGCGTTGATCAGCTTGTTGACGTTGGAGTTGCCGCCAACCACGGTCAGCTGCTGGTTCTTCACGTCGTACTGGTACACGCTCAGCGAAGCGCGCGCGCGGCGGTTCAGCAGGTCGGCCTTCACGCCGGCTTCCACCGAGGTGATGGTCTCGGCGTCGGCCACGGTGATCGGCACCGAGGTCGATGCGGCGGCGATACTCGGCGCGCGGAAGCCGGTCGCCACGCGGCCGTACACGCTCACGTCCTTGTTCAGCGCGTAGGTGCCGCTCAGGTCCCAGTTGATCTTGTCCTTGCTGGCGTCCACCGACGATGGGCCCACCAGCGTGGTGTTGATCGCTTCCAGGGTGTTGAAGTCCTTCTTGTCCTTGGTGTAGCGCAGGCCGCCGCGCACGGTGAACTGCTCGTTCACGGCGTAGTTCACGGAGCCGAAGGCCGCCCAGGCGGTGTTCTTCTGCTGGCTGGTCACGCGGGTGGTGCGCACGCCGGCGGTGCTGAAGTTGTCGGTGGTGCCGGTGGCGTCTTCATTGAAGTAGTACACGCCTGCCTGCCAGTTCAGCGGACCGGCGTTCTTCGACTCCACGCGGAACTCTTGCGAGTACTGCTTCAGGTCGGGGATGCTGCCTGCGGTCTCCACCTGGAACGGCACGGCCGGCGCGTTGCCCGGATTGCCGCCGTCGATGTCGCCGCGGCTCAGGTACTGGTTGATGGCTTCGTAGCCGGTGATCGAGTACAGCTTGACGGCGCCCAGGTCCCAGCTCAGGCGCACGTTGCCGCCGGTGGTTTTCAGGTTCTGGTAATTCTGGCCGTTGGTGGCGATCGTGTCGGCGTCAAAGCCGTCCACCAGGTCGTTCGTGCCCTTCTTGATGATATTGGCGCGGAACAGGCGCGAGCTGCCGGTGGTCACGCGCTGGTGCACATTGAACAGCGCGTTGAAGTCGGCGTTCGGCTTGTACAGCACTTGCACGCGCTCGGCGTGTTCGTTGTAGCCTTCCAGCGAGTCGTTTTCCTTGGTGTAGGTGTTCGACACGTAGTCGTCGCGGTGCTGGCGCAGCGCCGATACGCGCATGGCCCACTCGTTCGACAGCGGAATGTTGAACGCGCCTTCCACGTTGGCGGTGCCGTGGCTGGCGTAGGACAGGTTGTAATAGCCTTCCGTGCCTTTCAGGCTAGGCTTGGCCGATTCGAACTTGACCACGCCGGCCGGGGTGTTGCGGCCGAACAGCGTGCCTTGCGGGCCGCGCAGCACTTCCACGTTGGCCAGGTCGAACATCGGATAGCCCTTGAGGATAGGGTTCTCTTGAACGACGTCGTCATAGATCAGCGACACGGGCTGCGATGCGAAGGTGCTGAAGTCGGCATTGCCGTAGCCACGGATGTAGAAGCGCGGGAACACGCGGCCGGTCGACGATTCCACGTTCAGGCTGGGCACTTTGCCTGCCAGTACGCGGATGTCCTGGCCGCCGGACAGGATCACGTCCAGCTTTTCATCCTTCAGCGAGGAGACCGATACCGGCACGTCGCGGATGTTTTCGGTACGACGCTGCGCGGTCACGGTAACCGTTTCCAGCTGGCCGGCCTGGGCTTGCTGCGCGTCGGCCGATTGGGCCATGGCCGCGCCGCCTGGCACCAGTGCGCTCAGCGCCAGTACGGCGCCGCCGGTGCGGGAAAATCGCTTCTGCATCTTGGACATCTTCATCATTCACATTCCTGTCTGGGTCGTGCTTGGTTGAGAAAGTTGTCTCCAACCCCTCCCTCGTAGGGAGTGTTTTATGTTGCGCAAAATGCAAAAGGCCGCGCTAGTGGCGCGGCCCCAACACCTTGCATCAAAAGTGCGCGAATTATATATGCCCTATATCAACAGGAACAACATATTTTTCGCGATATGTGTTATGCAATTTATTACCTCAGTGCAAAATCCACGCCGCAGAATGCCGGCGAAGTCTTGGCGGTGACGATGAAGATGCGTTCGGACGGCACCGCGCCGGTGCTGCTCAGCCAATCCTTGGCCGCTTGCGCGCGGCGCGCGCCCAGGGCCAGCACGTCCGCCTCGGTGACGGTGGAATTGGCCAGCATCAGCTTTTCCATTTCTTCCGGCGGCAGCGTTTTTTGCAGGCCGAGCGCGTTCTTGGGCTTGGCGAAGGTTTCATCCTTGTACACGCGCGCCAGCAGGGCCGGATATTCGTCCTTGCCCACCACCACGCCGCCCTCCGGCACGGCATTGCGCGCTTGCAGGTCGCGCGTTTTCAGCTGGCGCAGCTTGCGCTCGATGGCTACGTGCTTGAGTGCTTCCAGGTCCGCCACGGGGTCGGCGCGGCCGGTGATGTCGAGCTTCAGGCCGGGGCGCTCGGTCAGCGCCTTGGCCAGCGCCTGCAGCCGCGTTTCGCTGGCGGGCAGCAGGCTGGCGTGGCCGGCGTCGAAGTCCAGCTTGGACAGTTCTTCGCCGCCGCCGAACAGGGAGCCAATCAGCGCGAACGGCGCCGTCACCGTCTTCACGATGGCGTTGCCGATAACCTTGAGGATGATGCCGCCCAGCGAGAACTCGGGGTCGTCCAGCGAGCCGCCGATAGGCACGTTGATGTCGATGACGCCGTTGCGGTCGCTCAGCAAGGCTACCGCCAGGCGCACCGGCAGCTTGGTCGCTTCCGGGTTGGTGCTTTCATTGCCGAAGGTGAGCTGGTCCAGCACCAGGCGGTTCTCCGCCTTGAGCGCGCGGTTCTCCAGCTGGTAGGCCACCTCGAAGGTCAGCTTGCCTTTCTCGATGCCGTAGCCGACGTATTTGTCCGCGTAGGCGGACAGGGAGGCCAGCTCCATGCCGCGCACTTCGGCTTTCAGGTCCAGCGACAGGTCGCGTTTCAGCGGATTGACGCGGCCTGCGATCAGCAGCGGCGCGCTGTTGACTTCTCCGCGCAGGGATACGCTGGCGTTGCTGTTCGGGTCCGACGACAGGCCGGCGACGGTGCCGCCTATGCCTTTCAGGTTGGCCGTGTAATTGGGCTTGATGAAGTTGTCGGTGAAGCGCACGCGCCCGCCGGACAGCGTGAGCTGGCCGATGCGGATGGGCGGCATGGGGGCGGCGTCCGGCGCAGGAGCAGGAGCAGGCGCACGGACAGGTGCGGCGGCCTTGTCGGCCTTGGCCGCCTTGGCTTGCGCTATCGCCGCGGTTGCGCGCGAGCCGGCTTCGGTCAGGCTGCGGTCCTCGTTGGCGGCGCTGCGCTTGATGTCCTGCACATTGAGCCGGCCGGTGGGGTCGATAATCACGCGGGCGAAGAAGTCGCTCAGCGCCACCTTGTCCACGCTCAGGGCGAACGGCTGCAGCTTCACGTCCATGCCGTCGAACGACAGCGCTTTCCAGCTCAGGAAATCGTTGGCGCTGGTCTTGTCCACCGTGGCCAGGTTGTTCAAACTGGCGTTGCCTTTGAAGCCGCCCAGCAGCGCACCGTCCCTGCCGGTCTCCAGCAGCAGCTTGCCCTTGGTGCTCACCGCCGCTTGCGTGAAGCGCAAATTGACGTAGTCGGTGGCGTAAGGCTGCACCGGCAGCAGGCCGATATTTTTCAGGTCCAGCGCCAGGTCGGCATTGAAGGGAGCCAGTCCCAGCGTGCCGGAAACGCCCAGCTGGCCGGTTTTGTTCACCGCCGCTTTCAGGTCGAATTTACTGCGGCTGGCCGGCGCGGTGGATATGTCCTGCACCGCGAGGCTGACCGGGGACAGCGCGAAAATAACCGGCTCCGCGTGGCTGCGGTCCTCAACGCGCAGCGCCCAGTCCTTGATGTCGACATTCGCCACCGTCACCAGGTAAGGCGCGTCCTCCGAGGCCTTGGCGGCGGGAGCAGCCGCAGCGCCGGCAGCGGCGCGTTTGCCCTGCGTGTAGGCGACGTTCGCGCTGGACGACGCCACTTCGCCTATCGCCACTGTCTTCCTGCCTGTGTCGGCCACAATGTCACGCACGGTCAGCGCAAATTTTTCAACGCCGGCCTTGGCGGCTGATTGCGGCGTGTCGTCCGCATAGCGCAGCGACGCGTTGCTGAACACCAGCTCCTTCAGCGAGACTTGCGTGCCGGCGTCCTGCGGCGCGGGCTTGGTTACAGGAACAACAGCGGGGGCAACAGCGGGTGCAACAGCGGCCGCCTTGGGCGCAGCGGCGGGCAGCAGCAGCTGGTCAAAGTTCAGGCGGCCCTTGGCGTCGCGCGCCACATTCACATCCAGGCCGTCGAAGGCCAGGCGCGCCAGTTCGTAGCGGCCTCCGAAAATATCCAGGCTGGCCAGCTTCGCATCCAGCGCGGCCAGTTTGAGCAAAGGCTTGCCATCCGTCTGCGTCATCGCCAGATTCTTCAGGCTCGCCTCGCCGCGCACCACGAGCGCGGCGGCCTTGCCCTTGGGCTGTAAAAAGCTCGCCGTCAAGCGCGTGCTCAGCGACGCGCCGGGCAGCTTGAAGTTCGGCGTGCCCGGCAAGTAGTCCAGATAGCGCGGCAAGTCCACGCCATCCAGGTTCAGGTCCACCGCGAATTCCTTCGCGTCGCTGAAGGGACGCGCCTTGCCCTTCACCAGCAGTGGCGCGCCATTGATCTTTGCGCTCAGCAAAGGCTCGACAAACACCTGCACATCGGACGGCATGGACGACACAAACGGCACGCCCAGCTTCAGTCCCTCCACCGTATGCGTGGCGCGCGCGGGCATGTCCTCGAAGGCGATGCGCCCTCCTTCAAGCTCGATATTGTGCACCGCAAAGCGCGCCGGCTCGAGCGACGGCGGCTGGCTGGCCGCCAGTTCCAGAATGTCGTCTATGCTGTAATGATTGGCGTCCTTGCGCACCAGATGGACATAAGGCTGCTCCAGGCGCACCTGCTGCACCACCGGCGCCAGGCGCCACAGCGACTCGCCCGCCAGGTCCAGCGACAGCGCATCGAAGCTGGCAAAAACCGCCCCGCCCTGCGGCTCCAGCAGCTTGAAGCCGCGTATCTGCATCGCCAGCGTAAAAGGATTAAATGTCACTTCATCGATGCTGAGTTGACGGTGCAATTTGTCGGCCGTGAACTGCACTGCCTGGCTTTTAACGATTGCGGGCAAAGCCAGGAAGCCAATCCCGGCATACAGCGCCACGGCGCCGGCCACCGCAGCGGGTACCACGCGGAGTAATGTTGTTTTCTTCATGGAGCCATATTAGCCAAACTGGCGAACTATGGATAGTTTGCAATTGTGGACTGTAGCGCGATCATGCAGTATCTTGACTGCCATGCCGAACCCGATAGTCCGCCTTTATATCCGCGCCGCGCTTGCCGCCTTGCTGCTGGCCGGCGGCCAGGCCGCCGCCATGGACGTCGTCATCTTCGACCAGCCCGTCAGCAAGGCCGACCGGCGGCGCGAGTACGCGAATGCAGTGCTGAACGCCGTCATGGAGCGCACCACGCCCGAATTCGGCCCCTACCAGATCAAGCACGCGGCGGTGCATATGGAGCGCCCGCGCCTGTTCGAGGCGCTCAAGGAAGGCAAGCTGGCCAACCTTACCGCCTACCCCGCCACGGCGGACTGGATGCGGGAACTGAAGCCGGTGCCGATACCCATCGACATGGGCTTGCAGTCGTGGCGCATATTCCTGATCGACCAGAAAAGCCAGCCCGCGCTGCGCAACGCGCAAACGCTGGACGAACTGGGGCAATTGAGAGCGGGCGCCGGCAGCGCCTGGGCCACGCTGCAGTCGCTGCAGGAGGCGAAGCTGAAGGTGGTCACCGGCAGCAACTACATCGGCCTGTTCCAGATGCTGATGGCGGGCCGCTTCGACTATCTGCCGCGCGGCGTGAACGAGATCTTCGCCGAGTACGACACCCACAAGCCGGCCAACTCCACGCTGGCCGTGGAGGAAACCCTGCTGCTGCACGACCAGATCCCTTCGCTGTTCTTCGTCTCGCCGCGTGAGGTGCGGCTGCACCGGCGCATTACGGCGGGCATGGAGGCCTTGCTGAAGGACGGCACGCTGGAGCGCCTGGTGCTGAGCTACCACCGCAACGACCTGCGGCGCGCCAAATTGTGCGGCCGTAAACGATTCGAGCTGCCCAACCGGCAGCTCGATCCCGCCCTGTTCAGGCGCAAGGAATTGTGGCTCAATCCCTTTGAGGCGCGCCACGGCTTCTGCCCGGCGCTGCTGCCGCGCCAGGCGGCAGCGCTGGCGTTCTGACGATTACATGCCCAGGGACTTGAGCAGCTCGTCGTTGTCCTCTTCCGACGTCGACGCGGCGGTGTCCGCTGCAGGGCTGGAATGGTCCATATCCATCAGCGTGTCCGGGTCCATTTCCTCGTGCGGGTCGAAGTCGTGCAGGCGGATAAACTCGGTGCGGTCGATCGCCAGCTCCAGGTAGAACACATTGTTCTTCTCGGTGTAGAACGACACGCGGCGCATTTCCGGACGGTCCAGCGGGGTGTCCACGTTCAGCATCACCTGCTTGGTCAGCACCAGCATTTTCGGCTGGTTCTGGGTGATGTTGGTTTGCAGCTCACGGCGGATCTTGCCCGTGAAGTCGCCCACGATCTGGTTCATCAGCTCGCCCAGGATGTTGGACACCTCGTCCGAGGTGTGCGAACCGGCCAGCTCGGACTTGGGCATACCCATGTGCAGCATGTAGCGTTCGTACAACTCCATCGCCGTGTCTTTGGTGAAGTTCAGCACCACCAGGCCGGTAAAGCCGCCGTCGAACAACACGAAACAGCCGATATCGGGCTTCAGGCCCACTTTGGTAATCCGCTGTACCATGGCGGAGTAGTGCACCGTACTTTGCGTGGCGATGTTCAGCACGCGCGTGACCGAATCGCACAGACTGGTCAGCAAATCTTCGGTGCCGTATACAACCTTGTCTTCCGTTACCATCATCATCCCTTTTATTTTCTAGCCCGCGAGCACGGCTCGCTTGCACATACCTCAAGAATACTGGCCGGTGCTGCACTCGTCCACCTCATTCGCCCATTCTGCGGCAATTGTGGTTGCAGAAACGAAAAAGGCCCCGCGATTACTCGCGGGGCCTTTCGGCATTCTGGCTCCCCGACCTGGACTCGAACCAGGGACCTGCGGATTAACAGTCCGTCGCTCTACCGACTGAGCTATCAGGGAATTGAGGCCCGAATTATATACGCGGGATTTCGAATTGACCAGAGCCAACCCGAAAAAACTTGGCGGCGCAGCCCCAGCTTGGCGAAAAAAGTTCCACCTGAGCAACCCCATACCGGCCTGGCTTATTCGTTTTTCATCTTTTCGAACTTGTTTTTATTCGTTCTGTTTAGTTTTCGCCAACCGTATATTCAACCCACTGGCTGCCGTCTATCGCCATCAGAAACACTGTCCCGTATCCATCGTGAGGTCTTGAATGCAAGTTGACTCTACCGCCCCCGGACTGCCGCTCGCCGGCGGCGTTCCGCCCGCCACCGCCTGGCACTTGTTCAGCGAACAAGGCGTGCTGCTGGTCGATGTACGCACCGCAGAAGAACGCAAATTCGTCGGCCACGTGCCCGGCAGCGTGCATGTGCCCTGGGCCACCGGCACCGCGCTCACCCGCAACCCGCGCTTTGTGCGCGAACTGGAAGCCAAAATCGGCGGCAAGGACGTGCCGGCCCTGCTGCTGTGCCGCAGCGGCAAGCGTTCCGCGCTGGCGGCGGAAGCCGCCGTCAAGGCCGGCTTCACCGCCATCTTCAATGTGCTCGAAGGCTTTGAAGGCGAAATCGACGCCAAGGAACAGCGCGGCAAGGCCGACGGCTGGCGCTTCCGCGGCCTGCCCTGGGTGCAGGACTGAGGAAACCACATGAGCACTTTCGACATCACCACCGTTGTGCAGGATCTGCACGAAGCGCGGCATAGCTGGCGCCGCGCGCAGGACCGCTCGGCCGAAGCCGGCGGCCGCGAGTTCCCGTCGCGGAATGCGCTGGCCTCCATCCTCGACAGCCTCAAAGGCGTGCTGTTTCCAATGCGCCTGGGCCCGCCGGACCTGCGCCAGGAAAGCGAGGACTTCCATGTCGCCCACGCCCTCGACGCCGCCTTGCACGCCTTGCTGAAACAGGTGCGCCGCGAACTGAAATACAACGCGGCCCTGTCCGGAGCAACCCTGGACGACCTGGACGAGCGCGCCCTGTCCGCCGTGCGCGCCTTCGCCGCCGCGCTGCCGCGCATCCGCAGCCTGCTCGACAGCGACGTGCTGGCCGCCTACCAGGGCGACCCGGCGGCGCGCAGCGTGGACGAAGTGCTGCTCTGCTATCCCGGCGTGCTGGCCATGATCCACTACCGGCTCGGCAACAAGCTGTATGAACTGGGCCTGCCACTGCTGGCGCGCATCGTGGCCGAACTGGCCCACGGCGCCACCGGCATCGATATCCATCCCGGCGCCACCATAGGCGCGGGCTTCTTCATCGACCACGGCACCGGCGTGGTGATAGGCGAAACGGCCGTCATCGGCCAGCGCGTGCGGGTGTACCAGGCCGTCACGCTGGGCGCCAAGCGCTTCCCCACCGACGCCGACGGCAAGCTGCAGAAAGGCCTGCCACGCCATCCGGTGGTGGAGGACGACGTGGTCATCTACGCCGGCGCCACCATCCTCGGCCGCATCACGCTGGGCAAAGGCGCGGTCATCGGCGGCAATGTGTGGGTCACGCACGACGTGCCGCCGGGCGGACGCGTGGCGCAGGCCGAGTCGCGCGAAGGCGCTTTTGCCAACAGCATCGCCGCCGCATAAGCGCGCAACAGGAGCCGAATATGAACGCAGCCCAGAACGCAGCCGACAGTGTTCCCAGCCCGCTGGTGCAGAGTTTCGGCATCGGCGTGCGGCAGCTGCGCAGGGAGCGCGGCTGGTCGCAGGAGCGGCTGGCGGAGAACTCGAATCTGAACCGCTCCTACATAGGCGAAATCGAGCGCGGCTGCGTCATTGCCTCGTTGCTCACGGTGGAGAAACTGGCCGCCGCGCTCAAGCTCACGCCTTCGGCGCTGATCACGCGCGGCGAAGCCATCCGGCAGATGCATGTGCAGCGGGGCACGCAGTTGATGGCGATAGCATGTTGAGCACGCCGCCCGGCGCCAGCACACTCGCAGCTTGAATATTCACCCGCTTTTCCAATCTATCTTTTAAATGGAGTCACGATGTCCGCAACAGTTGGCGGCACTACAGCACTAGGCGATAACGCAGCACGGCAATTAGCAAACGCAACCAAGACAGCCCCGCAGCTCGAGACCATCAGCCCGCGCTGGCTGACGCACCTGCTGCAATGGGTGCCGGTGGAAGCGGGCATCTACCGCCTGAACAAGGTGAAGAACCCGGAAGCGATCAAGGTCACCTGCACCGCGCGCCAGGAAGAAAACCAGCTGCCGCGCACCTATGTCGACTACGAGGAAAATCCGCGCGAGTACTTCCTCAACGCGGTCTCCACCATCCTCGACGTGCACACCCGCGTGTCCGACTTGTACAGCAGCCCGCACGACCAGATCAAGGAGCAGCTGCGCCTGACCATAGAGACCATCAAGGAAAACCAGGAAAGCGAACTGATTAACAACCCGGACTACGGCCTGCTGGCGCAAGTGACGGACGAGCAGCGCATCTTCCCGCTGACCGGCGCGCCCACGCCGGACGACCTGGACGAGCTGCTGACCAAGGTATGGAAAGAACCGGCCTTCTTCCTCACCCACCCACTGGCGATTGCCGCCTTCGGCCGCGAAGCCACGCGCCGGGGCACGCCGCCGCCCACCGTGAGCCTGTTCGGTTCCCAGTTCATCACCTGGCGCGGCATTCCGCTGATCCCGTCCGACAAAGTACCTGTGGCCGACGGCAAGAGCAAGATCCTGCTGCTGCGCGTGGGCGACAAGCGCCAGGGCGTGGTCGGCCTGTTCCAGCCCGGCCTGCCGGGCGAGCAAAGCCCCGGGCTGTCGGTGCGCTTCATGGGCATCAACAACCACGCCATTTCGTCCTACCTGATCTCGCTGTACTGCTCGCTGGCGGTGCTGACCACGGACGCGCTGGCGGTGCTGGACGACGTAGAAATCGGCAAATACCACGACTATCCCGACACCTATAAATAAGCCGCCACGTGAGCAACCTTACGCCATCCCCCTCCCTGCCGGCGGGACTGCCGGCAGGCGCGCCCGACTTGTCCGGCGCGCCGTTCGACCCGGCCGTGCTGGCGCGCCTGGCGACGGAGTTCTTTGCCGCGCCGCCGTTCTCGCCGCGCGGCGTGCAGGCGCCCGCCAATATCGCGCCGGCCGGCTCGCCGCTGGCCAGCCCGGCCGGCTTCGGCCCGTCCGTGCCCGGCACGCCCATACCGCAAGGCCAGATCCCCGGCACCAATTTGATACCGGCCTCGCCCACCCAGGTGCTATCGCTGGGCAACCGCGCGCCCGCGCTGGCGCCGGTGGCCCCGGCCGGCAACGGCGTGCCTGATAAGGTATTCAGCACCCTGCCGGCGTATGAACCGCGCCTGGGCGGCGCCGTGCTGGGCGTACCGGAATCGCTGTCGCCGCAGGCTCCGCAAACGCCGTTTCCATCCGCTTCGGCCACGCCGTCGCAAACGCCGCAGTACTACTTCATCGACTCGGTGGTGCTGCCCAGCGGCTACGTCACACCCGCCAAGCAGGCGCCGCACGACGGCGCACCGCTGGCGGGCAGCAGCCGCCACGCGCCGTTCGACGTGCACGCCGTGCGGCGCGACTTCCCCATCCTGCAGGAGCGCATCAACGGCCGCCAGCTGGTGTGGTTCGACAACGCGGCCACCACGCACAAGCCGCAGTCCGTGATCGACCGCATCAGCTACTTCTACGAACACGAGAACTCCAACATCCACCGCGCCGCCCACACCCTGGCGGCGCGCGCCACCGACGCCTACGAAGGCGCGCGCGAACGCGTGCGGCGCTTCCTGAACGCGCCGGAAGTGAACGAGGTGATCTTCGTGCGCGGCACCACTGAAGCCATCAACCTGGTGGCCAAGAGCTGGGGTGCGCAGAACGTTGGGGAAGGCGACGAGATCATCGTCTCCCACCTGGAGCACCACGCCAACATCGTGCCCTGGCAGCAGCTGGCCGCCGCCAAAGGCGCCAAGCTGCGCGTGATCCCGGTGGACGACAGCGGCCAGGTGCTGCTGGACGAATACAGCAAGCTGCTCAACAGCCGCACCAAGCTGGTCGCCGTCACGCAGGTGTCGAACGCGCTGGGCACCGTCACACCCGTCAAGGAAATCGTGGCGCTGGCGCACCGCGCAGGCGCCAAGGCGCTGGTCGACGGCGCGCAGTCCATCTCGCACATGCGCGTGGACGTGCAGGACCTGGGCGCGGACTTCTTCGTCTTCTCCGGCCACAAGGTATTCGGCCCCACCGGCATCGGCGTCCTGTGGGGCAAGCGCGAAGTGCTGGAAGCCATGCCGCCATGGCAGGGCGGCGGCAATATGATCGCAGACGTCACCTTCGACAAAACCGTGTTCCAGCCCATCCCCAACAAGTTCGAGGCAGGCACCGGCAATATCGCCGACGCCGTGGGACTGGGCGCGGCGATCGACTACGTGAACAAGATCGGCATCGAAAACATCGCCCGCTACGAGCACGACCTGCTGGTGTACGGCATGCAGCAGCTGGGCGCCATCCCGGGCGTGCGCCTGATCGGCACCGCGCGCGCGAAAGCCAGCGTGATGTCCTTCGTGCTGGACGGCTACAGCACCGAGGAAGTGGGCAAGGCGCTGAACGAAGAAGGCATCGCCGTGCGCACCGGCCACCACTGCGCCCAGCCGATACTGCGCCGCTTTGGCGTGGAGACCACGGTCCGTCCCTCGCTCGCGTTCTACAACACCTTCGACGAAATCGACCGCCTCATCACCGTGGTGCGCAGGCTAGCCGGACAAAGGAGGTAAACAAGCCAGCCTCAATAATTTTGGTTTTTCGGGCTATGTAACTATACTTCGTCCGAACAGCCTTCTGTATTGGGGAACACGATGCGTTTTTTATTGGCACTGGCTTTCATGGCAGTAGCGTCGGCGGCAACGGCCGCTGATGCAGATCACCACGATCTGAAAATTTACGGCATGGAAGCCAGGCCTGTCATGTTTAGCAGCGGCGCCAAGCCGGACGGCCTGGCGGTGGAGCTGGCGCGGGAAATGCAGCGCTGCGCCGGCAGCCGGGAGACGATAGAAATCATCCCCTGGGCGCGCGCCAATGCGCTGGCAGCCAGCAAGCCGAATGTGCTGCTGCTGTCCATCGTCCCCACGCCGGAGCGCAGCGGCTACCTGCGTTTTGTCGGTCCCATCTTCAGTTCCCACACGGCCGGATACGCGCTGCGCGGCAAAGCGGAAGAATTGCGCGCCCGCGATCCAGGCCTGCACACGCTGCACGCCGGCGGCCGGCGCGGCAGCGTGTTTGTCAGCCAGGCCCGCGCCAACGGCTTCAACCTGACCGACGAGACCAACACGTCCGACCTGGCGGCGCGCATGCTGATGACAGGACGCTTCGATCTCTGGTTTGAAAGCGAAGTGCTGGTCAAAGACGCGCTGGAACGGGCCGGCTACGCCATGCACGACGTTGCAAGGATGGTGCAGTTTCCGCCGCATCCGGCCTACTTTGCGTTTTCCGCTGGCACCCCGGAAAGCCTGGTCCAGACCTGGGACCGCTGCCTGCGCCAGGCCAAGCGCGACGGCGCCTTCCAGCGCATCCACCGCAAATGGCTGCCGGAGAATGCGCTTCCCTGATCAGCGTGGCAGCGTCCTTTCAACGTTCACGCGCGCCAGGGCAAATGCGTCGCGCAGCACCGCCATATCGCCGATATGGTTCGACAGCAGCAGGATCAGCTGGGCGCTCAGCATTTTGCTCTGGCCTTCATCCAGTTCATGATGCGACTCGGTGAGCATGTCATAGAAGCCGTCGTAGTCGTCGAGGTTGGGGCTGAGTATCAGTTTTGTGTCCAGCATATATCCCCCTCAAGCGGTCAGCATGCGGCCGGTGGCCAGCGCGTGCAGCGTGCGGACGGCCAGCACGGCGACTGACACCGTCAGCATGCACAGCAACACGATGGCGATCCATTCCAGCCCGTGGTTGCCGCCTGGCCCCGTGTACACCAGCGCCGAATTGCACAGCGCCGCCATCGGGAAGCCAACCGCCCACCAGGCCGGCGAAAACGGCGCTGGCTTGGCGGCCAGGCGGTAGCAGACGATCACAAACAGGAACAGGCCAAAGTAGAACAGCAGCGCCGCGAACATATCGACCTTCTGCACCAGGTTGACGTAGGCGATAAAGCCCACCGCAAACGGCGCCACCAATATCATCTTGGACGGGCGCATGCCCTCGGCCAGCGGGGTTTGATGCACCAGCCGCGCAAAGATCAGGATGAAGAAGACAATCGCGCTCACGCCGCCTATGGCAGCGGCCAGCAGGTTGACCTCGCGCGTCCATTCGGCCGTCAGCGCGCCGCCGGTGACCACGATGTCCAGGCTGCCCACGCCCGCGATCAGCCAGGCGGGAACGGCGCTGGCGGCCGCCGCGTTGCCGTTCAGCAGACGCGAAATCACCACCGCGCTCATTGCCAGCGTGACCACCACGCCTACGCTCCACACCACCAGCTGCGCGCTGGCGCTGTAGGCGCCGATCACGCTGGAGAGCAGCAAAATGCTGATGCCCACGGTGCCGAAAAAGCTGCCGATGACAGGGTGCGAGAACTCGGCTTTCACCAGTTCGGGATGTTTGACCAGCTTGCCCAGATAGGACAGGCTCAGTACAGCGAACAGCAGCAAGGCCACTACGCCGATGGCGTTGGACACGGCGATATCGGCGCCGTAGGATTTGCTCGCCAGGCGCCAGGCCAGCGACAGGCCGGCAATGCTCATGACGGAAGCGAACAGGCTGACCGGCAGAAACCGGACAGAGGGACGTGCTTGGGCGGATTGCATGATGACTCCAGTTGAAATAACGTGGAGCCATTCTGCACGAGCAAATGCGGCCTGTGAGCAGGGCCCCCCCCGCTTGACCCAAAACGCGCAGCGCTTGTCCCAAAAGCGGCTATCTGCGCCTGGTCAGGCGGTGCTCAGGCGGCCGCCCTGCCCTCGTCGCCTGCGCGGAAACGCTCGCGGTACAGCTTGGGTGTGGTGCCCAGCTGGCGCGAAAAGATCATCCGCATCTGCGTGGGCGTGTGGAAGCCGCAGCGGAAGGCCACCGTCTTCATCGGCACATCGGTCTCCTCCAGCAGCTTGCGCGCAAAGTCGATGCGCACCTGGTCCACAAACACGGACGGCGTAACGTGCGCATGCTTTGCGAAGGCGCGCGAGAAGGTGCGGCGGCTTACGCCCACCGCGTCCGCGATGTCCTCTATGGTCAGGGCGTCGCTGATATGGTCGCTCACGTACTTGAGCACTTTGGAGACCAGCGAATCCTCATCGGGACCAACCGCCAGATAGGGGCTGTATTGCGACTGGCCGCCGTCGCGGCGGATGTAGACGATGAGGCGCTTGGCCACCTTCATGGCCAGCTCATGGCCCCAGTCCTCGGCGATCAGGGCCAGGCACAGGTCGATGCCGGCAGCCACGCCGCCGCAGGTGAACAGATTGCCGTCGCGGACGAAGATCTTGTCCGGCCTTACATTCGCATCAGGGAACTGCATGGACAGCCGCTCCGCGTGGTCCCAGTGCGTGGTGATCTCGCGGCCCGTCAGCAGCCCGGCGTGCGCCAGCAGGAACACGCCATTGCAGACCGCGCCAAACCGGCCCGCGTTGCGCGCCCGCTCGCCCAGCCAGGCCAGGAAGGCAGGGTCGGGCTGATACTCGGGATAGCGCGGACCGCCCGCCACCAGCAGCAGGTCCGACTCGGTGTGGAAGTTGGGATAGTCGCAATGGATTTTGAACTCCATGCCGCTGGAGCACATTACGCTGTCCGGCCGGCCGCCCACCAGCGTAGTCTGGTAGTGGTCCTTCTCCGGCAGCAGGCGGTTCGCCTCCGCGAAGACATCCAGCGGTCCCGCCACGTCGAGCGCCTGCACCCCATCAAGTACCACCAGCGTCAGTTTCATACCAGGCCCGCCCGTCCAGCTAAAGTTTTTCACGCGAGATCCTACCATGCCAGGGCGGCGTCACCATTTAACAATTCGCTGTCAGCAACTGCGTAGTGCGACCGTCATTGCAGTGGTAACATCCTCTGCAATTAACGCCGGGCTGCGCCATGACTAACCGCCATCCACTGTTCGCTTTATTGGCCTGCCTGCTGGCGGCGCCCGCCTGCGCCGATCCCGGCCAAGTAATCGTGCCGCTGGTTAATTACTATGATTACGCCCCCTTCAGTATGCCGCAAGAGCGCGCCGATCTCACGCGCGAACTGGCCGACTTGCTTACCGCCGGCTCGGCTGGCCGTTACCGCTTTGTGCCAACCCTGCTGCCCAAAGGCCGGCTGGACCAGATGCTGCAGCACGGCGGCTGGCAAGGGATGGTGGCATGGCTGAACCCACGCTTCGTCAACGACGAGACAAAGTCGCGCTATGTGTGGACCAAGGCGCTGATGCAGGAAACCGACCTGGTGGTCTCCCGTGTCGACGCGCCGGTGGAATTCACCGGCGTCCAGTCGCTGCGGGGCAAAGTGCTGGGCACCGTGTTGAACCAGCGCTACGCCGATGTCGAGGACATGATCGCCAGCGAACAGCTGCGGCGCAGCGACGCGCCTTCCCAGGAAAACAGCGTGCGCAAACTCCTGCTGAAGCGGGTCGATGTGGTGTTTATCTCGCGCAGCACATTGAACGGCCTGCATCAGCGCGTGCCGGAATTCGACAACAAGCTGCATGTCTCCGCGCAGCCGCGCAACAGCTTTACACGCCATATCATGCTCACCCCCGGCTTGCCGCCGGAATTGATACGCTATGTGCAAACCACCGCCGCAAAGCTGGACAGCAACCCGTCCTGGCGCGACATCGCTGCGCGTTACCATATCGCAGGCCAAATAGAAAAAAACTAGGGCCCCTCCCCTACCAATGGCAGAGCGCTGCGGCGTCCGCACGCACCCGGTTCGGGTTATGCTTGGCAGTCTTACAATACGACCATGGAAAACCTTCATGCCGGGACTGTTCAGGTATTGCTTGCTGATCGCCTGCTTGTGCTTCGCGTCCCGTGCGACGGCCCTCAATCCGGAGCTGTCGCTGGCGAGCTACCGTCATGACAAATGGCCGGCCGCCGACGGCGGCGTGCGCCACGCCGGCGCGCTGGCGCAAACGCCGGACGGCTGGCTGTGGCAGGGCTCGTCCTTCGGCCTGTACCGCTACGACGGCGTGCACTTTCAGCCCTTCCAGCCGCGCAATGGCGGACGCCTGCTCAAAACCAATGTCAGCGCGCTGCAGCCCGCTCCCAATGGCGACCTGTGGATAGGCTACGGCGGCGGCGGCATCAGCCTGCTGCGCAACGGCGAGCTGACCCATATCCTGTCCAGCCCGGAGGCGCGGGCCGTGTTCTGCATGGAACTCGATAGCGAAGGCACGCTGTGGGCGGCCACCGGCCAAGGCGGCCTGCTGCGCTACCGGAACGGCAAGCTGGAACGCATGGACGCCAGCATGGGTTATCCGGACCGCACCGCCTACTACGCGCTGCACGACAGCTCGGGACGCCTGTGGGTGGCGTCCGGCACCGGTCTGTATTTGCTCAACCGCAGCAAGCAGCTGTTCGAACGCATCCGCGATGTGGGCTTTGACACCATGATGCTGGAGTCGGCCGACGCCCGCGTTTGGCTGGTGCAGGCCAAGCAAGTCATCCTGCTGGCCGGCCCCCAAGGCGTCACCGCTCGCGTGCAGCGCACCTACGCCAAGAGCTCCTACCAGAGCGTATTCGACGACGACGGCAATTTCTGGACCGGCAACTGCCCCGCCGGCCTGTGCCGCCTGCGTCCGCGCGACTGGCAAGCCAGCGCCGAGTTCAGCGGACTCTCGGCCACGGAGCGCTTCAGCGAGCAGTGGGAAATGACCAGCTTGCAGGTCTACGCCACCATGGTGGACCGGGAAGGCAGCCTGTGGATCAGCACCACCGGCGGCATGGAGCGGCTGCGCCTGAACAAGGTCAACACGCTGGACGGCATCAAGGACGGCTTCTCCAGCATGGCCGAGGACAGCGACGGCTCGGTCTGGCTGGCGACCAGTGCGCTCGACCATTCCGCCAAACTGTGGCGCGTCGTCGACGGCAAGGCCGTGCAGCAGCCCAATCCCTATGCGCATACACGGGTCGCCACCGGCATGGACGGCTCCCTGCTGCTGGCGGGACGCCAGGCGCTGGAGCGGCGCGGGCGCAACGGCGTAAGCGCCCATCCGCTGCCGCCGAATACCGTCGTTGAAAACGCCTGGGTGTCCAGGCTGGGCGAAGACAGGCACGGCGTCTGGCTCGGCACCACCACCCAGGTCGCGCTGAAATATGCCGGCGGTCAGTGGCATACCGAGCCGCTGGGGCCGGGCGGCTTCCCGGTCACGATGAGCCGGGCGCCGGATGGCGAGATGTGGTTTACGACGAAGAGCGCCACCTTGCAGGTCGGCAGCGGCCCGCAGGCCAGGATCTACGGCGCGCAGCACGGCCTGGATACGGGGCGCATGCAATTCATCAACACCAATGAGGAAGTCCTGCTTAGCACCGACCGCGTGCTGCAACTGCTGCAGGGCGCGAAATTCCATACCCTGTCATTCGCCGACGCCGGCGCAATCAGCGTTTCCGGCCTGCTCGCCGACGAGCGCGGCGACCGCTGGTTCAATACCCAGCAAGGCCTGCGCCGCGTACGCGCCGCCGACTGGCGCAAGACCATGGCCGCGCCCACGGCGCCGCTGCCCGCCACGCTGTTCGACCGGCTGGACGGTTACGTCGGCGACGCCGTCAGCGGCGCCCGCCGTCCCGACGCGCTGCGCACCCGCGACGGCCGGCTGTGGTTCTCCACCGGCGAGGGCGTGGCGTGGCTGGACCCACTCAAGCTGCCGGTCAACCGCGTGCCGCCGCCATCGGAAATCACTATGCTGTCGAGCGGCGGCTACGACTACCAGCCCGCCGACGTCCGCAGCTTTCCGGCGGGCACTGAAGCGCTGGCCATCCACTACGCGGCGATGAGTTACGTGATACCGGAACGCGTCACCTTCCGCTACCGCCTTTCGGGCGTGGACCGGGACTGGCAGCAAGCCGGCCCCCGCCGCACCGCGTACTACAACAACCTGCCCCCCGGCAGCTACCGCTTCGAAGTGCAGGCCACCAATGAAGACGGCGTACAAGGCCCGCCCGCCCCGCCGCTGGTGTTCGACATCGCCTACCGCTTCGACCAGACCTGGTGGTTCAAGGCTGCAGCGGGCGCGCTGGCGGCGGGCGCGCTGTACCTGATGTACCGCTGGCACTTGCAGCGCGCCACGGCCCGCATCGAAGAGCGGGTGCACGCGCAACTGGAGGAGCGCGAACGTATCGCGCGCACGCTGCACGACACCTTCTTGCAGGGCGTGTATGGCCTGGTGCTGCGCATCCAGGCGGTGGCGGCGCAGCTGCCGGAGGGCATGGCGCGCAGCGCGCTGGAAAACGCCATGCAGCGCGCGGACCAGCTGCTGGTCGAAGGCCGCGAGCAGGTGCGCGGCCTGCGCAACGCCACCCCGCCCAGCCGCTCCCTGGACGCCGCGCTGCGGATGGAGGCGCAAGCCATCGAGTCCGAGTACGGCATCAGAGTGACGGCTTCGCTGGAGCTGCCGCCGGTCAGCGCCGAGGTGGCGGACGAACTCTACGCCATCTGCCGGCAGGCGCTGGCCAACGCGGCCCGGCATTCGGAAGGCAGCCTGGTCGAACTGACGGCGCAGCACACCGGCGGCAAGCTAAGGCTATCCGTGAAGGACAACGGCAAAGGCATGCCGGACCACGTCGGCCAGGGCCTGGCGCCGGGGCACTACGGCATCGTGGGCATGCGCGAACGTGCCGCCGCCATCGGCGCCGAACTGGCGATTGCAAGCGGGCCGGAAGGCACGGAGATTACGCTGTCGCTGCCTGTGCCGGAATAGTGGGAGCTGCGGACTAACCCCAGCCAAACGCCACATGTGACAAAATAACGCTTTAATCACATGAGCACTTGCAAGAGCCCCTATGCAACTACCAAACTTCAGCGATAAATTTTCCGACAACCTCGCCCTGCTTCCGTCGAAGGATACGGTTGCAGCAATCGAACTTGCCGACCAGTCCGGCGCTCCAGTGGCAACGATCGAAAATAAACCAGGCCAAGCGGGATCGCTCCGGGTTTATGGCTGGCTGAGCGACACACTCGGCGCAATTACCCCCGAAGCAGCGGAACTCGGCCTGAAGATTTATGCCGAGCACACTCAGGATGCCCGCGCCAACCCTGGGAAACATCCCAACATTGACCGCCTGTTCAACATTAAAACGGCAGATCAAACCCTGCAGGTGAAAAGCCTGTAAGCTTGCCCCCCAAATGCAAAAAAGCCCAACCACCAAGGCTGGGCTTTTTTGTATCCTGGATTCTCGACTTGGGCTCGAACCAAATCCTGCGGACTCACAGAAGAAATAAAACAGCATCCTGGACACCCGCTGCGTCTCAGCCGCTTTCCATGAAGATTATTTGTGAGTCATGCCCCAGGTCCCACCACTTCCATCGGGCAGCAGCCAGCTCCCGCTCATCGCACCAGGCGAGACTGCCCCACCCTTGAAAGTTTGAACCGAGTTACCGTCCGCACTCAAGACGAAACTCACGTTGCCATTTGCATCGACGGCCCCGGATACCGTCTGGCCTCCACAGGACCCTTGCAATTGCCCCGGTAGCGTTACATAAAAAAGGCAAACTCCTCCTTGGCTGTTACCAACGTAAGTACCTTTCCACTGGCCGGCAAAACGCTCGACGCCCAGTTTCCTACGATTGGAGGTGGCATGGGAATAGGCGATCAATTCAGTGCTAACTGTGGCGGTGGAACTGTTCTTCGGCGCGACAAGAGCTGTCTCTACATCAGCGCTATCGCATTTGACGTCAACGCCAGAATTGGGGTCGGCCCAACAGGTTTCTTCAATAACCAGAATCCTGGTGGGGCTTGTGACAGTCTTCTTGATGGCGTATTTGATGGTTGAGAAAGTGCCGGCAGCGGTGGTCACTGTTTCTTGCCCCAACACTTTGCCCGTCAATGAGACCTGTTCCGAAGCCTGCGACAGTGTGCAAACGGAGGTACTTACGTACTTGGTCTCCCACGTGGCATCAAGACGCACTGTGGAGGGAAGACCGGGGGCGACAGCGGGCACAAAGCTAGTAGGGCAGCTAGCAGCAGAGGAGGAGTGCGTTAACTTACCGTTGGCATCGTATATGCGTGCGACACTGGAGCCGTACAAATTGTCATTTGTTGTGATAGTTGAGTAGGAAGTACTATTTTGTTCACTGACGAATTCAGTTGAGTAAGTCGTGGCGGGTTCTTCCCGGCCATCCGCATACTTGACAATTTGCACTGTTTTTTGAGTGTAAAAATCGCCAGCTGTGCTGGGCATACGGTTAAATTCAATGGGTGCTGGCGGCGTGACAGGGGGTGTCACTGGGGCCTGGGACACCGGCGAGCCGTTGCCGCCGCCACCGCAAGCACTCATGATGAGGCCTACGATGCCCGTTGAGATAATTCTTGACCACATTTGCACATTCCCTTTTGGTGTTTAAAAGATACAAATATTGCAGAATAGCATCTTTTATGGGCGTAAAATGCGCGAATTGTCACCGTCCCACAAAAACAGCAAGGGCGTGGCGGTTGAGTATGCCGGGAAATAAAATGCAAAAAGCCCAACCGCGAAGGCTGGGCTTTTCTGTATTCTGGCTCCCCGACTTGGACTCGAACCAGGGACTGCGGATTAACAGTCTGGTATCTGCACGAGCAGAGCTAGGAGCTGATGCGGCTTTGCCAGAAGTGAGAATTCGTGAGTTTTGCAGATGAGCAAGCTGCTATCCTGAAGACCGTCGGCCGAGTTCGGCCAGAACCGGACCTAGTCATAGAAAGAACAGCCGTATGCTGTCATTGATGAACGACACGAAGTGGGAGAAGTTGAGGCTGGCCATGTATGAGCTTGGGCCACTCTCACCCAAATGGCGTACATTTGACGTGGAAAATGGACACCTCTCAGATTGGGATGGCGAATGGTTTTACCATTTCCGGAATGGCGGATATAAATACATTAAATGGGTAGAAATCGCTATCGAATCTCCCGCGCAACGGCAGGCGGTATTGACTGAGCTAGCCAAGGTCCACGTTCCAGGAGCGTCCACGGAAACCGGGTTTCGAGTTCTTGGGTACGCCGAACTGGGCGTCGAGGTCGATTACTTGGCTTGACGTATAACGGCCATAAGCCGACAGTGGTTATTTGCTGATTTATTAGACTATGGAAGAACAGTGTTCCTTGATGCCTGGTTGAAACTCAGTATTTTTGGGCCGTTTATTTTGCTTGCTGTCCTGCTTGGCGGAAGCTTGTACGCAGTCGCGTTGTTTCGCGCTGTTACGAGTTGTCGCAGGCTATTGCGTGAGGGCGAATTGGAAGAGTTTTGGCTCACGGCGATTCTGGTGGGATTATTGATTGCGCCAGTTGTGGCACTAATTTTAAGATGGAACGCCTTAGGGTAAGGTGACGGCAGCCGGCCCTTAGCGGATGTAACCAAAGACGACACATCGTCGCCGAACACCACGAGGGATATGACGGATGGGGCTTGAGAATGTAAGCGTAGTGGACGCTGTTGGCACTGAAACGGCCTCGGACTGCGTTGTCCTGTCAATTATCGATTCATGGGACTGGTCCGATGAGCATGGCCATCTACTCGCGCTACAAAGCAAGCTGAACGCCTACTTCGGTTTTGTCGAGAACGGTCAAATGCACGAGGCGTATCCGGCCGCAGAAGGAAAGTCTCTGCGGATTGACCTCATCAGCCGTTATCCGTTGCCGACGACCGCTGTAGATTTTCTGAACAATGCGAAGGTCGTAGCAGAGGCACTGGCTATTTCCTTGCGATGGAATACGCTACCTGCGGGGCCTTCGAACTAGTTCCTCAACGTCCGCGATGGGGCGACTGCTGGCGTCGCCCTTGTTCTTAAGCATCTGTCTGCTCGGCCATTTCGAGTGCGTCATCGACCTCGATGCCCAGATATCGTACGGTACTCTCGAGGCGCGTATGGCCCAGCAATAGCTGCACCGCACGCAAATTTTTTGTGCGCCGGTAGATGAGTGTTGGCTTTGTCCGGCGCATCGTGTGCGTGCTGTATGCCGTCGGGTCTAAGCCTATTTCGTCGAACCATTGGTGAACAATACGCGCGTACTGCCTAGTCGAAATATGCGGCGATTCTGAGATTCGACTGGGAAAAAGAAAGTCACTGTGGCGCAGCGCTGCGGCCGCTATCCAGTCCTCCAAGCTTTTCCTGGTTCCTGCCGTGAGTTCGAATTGGACGGGTTGCTTGGTTTTCTGCTGCATCACGCTGGCCCGCGCTGCCACATGGCTTCCATGGCATACATCGTTGACGCGCAGCTGGACCAAGTCGCAGCCACGCAATTTGCTGTCGATGGCCAAGTTGAAGAGTGCCAAGTCCCGGGACCTGCCGAAGATTTCCAAGCGAACGCGAATTGCCCAGATTTCGCTTATACGCAGCGGCGCTTTTTGCCCGACCAACTTGCCCTTGTTCCACGGCGTAGTTTGGCCAAAACCTTTCACTTGATTGTTCATGATAGACCTCCTGGATGGGAGCTCTACTATGCGCCTTGCCTGCTTTGGCGCGAGGCCGCAGGGGATGTGATAATTGGTGAGTTTTTCATCTGAGCAAGATGGTATCCTTGCTCATCGGCGGAATGGGGGCACAATCAACCATTCTACCCCACTTCCAACTGGCTATTTTTACATTGCAAGCTATGAAGCGCATCCTCTTACTTGTCGGCGGCGCTATATCCTTGGCTACCGCACATGCGCAACCTCTTGAGAGGTGGTTGCTGCCGGACCCAGATGAGATGGTCAAGGCATCCAACGTCCTATGCATCGACCAAGCTAAGTCGACTCTGGTCGCTGGTGCACTCCGTGCACGAGGCAGAAGCAAAGCAGAAGTATTGGCGTTGTTGCCTGATGCACCCAAGACCCTGTCGCTACGCGTAGTGAGTGCCATGCAAGAAAGTATCGAGGACACGTTCGATTTTCCTGACCTTTCCCCCTATACCCAGTATTCGTTCCGCTCTGAGGTGTGCTTTCGCGAAACGTTAGGTGGTGTGAGGATGCCACGCCTAGCAACCGTGCGGCCGCAGGTGGAGAAGTGCCAACAGATTCATGGACCGGACAAGAGCACAGCTTTGTTCCAATGCATCCGCGCCGTAGTTCTCAGCGCTGAGCCGCAACTATGAACGACTGTGTACGGCTGCGGATTCAATCGGTGGTCGCAACACACCTTTCAAATTGTTGAGCCGGCGTTCGGTAGTGTAGCGTCTTCCTGGGACGTTCGTTCAGCCTTCTAGCCACCTCATCGAGATTGTCCTGCGAGTAGGTGGAAAGGTCCAGACCCTTCGGAAAATACTGGCGTAATAGCCCGTTTGTATTTTCATTCGAGCCTCGCTGCCACGGGTTCTGCGGATCGCAAAAGTAGACCTGGACATCGGTGGCCAAGGTGAAACGCTTGTGCCCGGCCATCTCTTTCCCTCGATCCCAGGTCAGCGATTTGTAAAGCTCGTGCGGTAACCTGCGGGCATTGTCGATCAGTGCGTTGACCACTGTCTCAGTGTCCTTGCCGGCGACTTTTACGAGCATGACATAACGCGTCTGACGCTCGACCAGCGTAGCAATCTGGCTGTTGTGGCTGCCAAACAGCAGATCACCTTCCCAATGCCCTGGCACGGCTCGATCCGCTGCCGTTGCCGGCCGCTCGCTGATCGATACCGCGTCTTTGATCCGGCAGCGCCATTGAGTTATGCCAGCGCGGTCTTGATGCGATTGGTGATGCCTACTGGAGCAAGAATATTGAAGATGATAGCGACTTGAAACTGACGGCTGCACATACTCTTCGAAGAGAAGGAAAATTGGAGAATGCAGCTTCAATGTACTGCGGAATTTTGGCTATGCGACTTCGCCTTTATAATAAAAAGATAAAGTAGCGGCTGGGAATCCTGAAGGTCCGCAACGGGGCGTCAGCAGCCCATCGTGGGGATCGACATCTCTTGGACAGCATGCAGTGATGCACGCCAAACTCAGGCATTCGTCGCGTCGCTTGCCCGCATCCGTCGCCAAGTACCACGCGGATACTCGCCCTCTCTCTTGGGCAGACATCGCTCCCGAGTCTCTCAGCAACCCAGCAGCCCAATAAGCGCCACTGAAACGCAAAAAGCCCAACCGTTTAAGGCTGGGCTTTCTGGTGCTACTGAATTCTGGCTCCCCGACCTGGACTCGAACCAGGGACCTGCGGATTAACAGTCCGTCGCTCTACCGACTGAGCTATCAGGGAATTGAGGCCCGAATTATATACGCGGGATTTCGAATTGACCAGTGCAAGGCCAAAAATTTACGCTCACTCGTACTCGGTCCCCACCGCCAGCGGCTTGCTGCGGACCAGGAAGTCGCCTTGCGCGGGCCAGTCGGCAAAGCGGTAGAGGACGATCTGGTAATCGCCCATGGTCGGATTCTCGAACGGATAGCCGCGCACTGCGGCGAGCGGCGTGAGCTTGCCGTCGGCGTCGCGGAACTGCACGTCGGGCGCCGCCGCGCCGCGCGGGTAGACGAATTTCACGCCGGCGCATTTCTTCCCTATCAGCCGCAGCCGGTAGCCCGATTCGCGCTGCGCGCTGATCAGCTGCTCGCAGGCGGTGCGCAGGTCCGCTGCGCTGTAGACGCCGTCATCCCGCTCGCGGATCGAATAGCGCCCGTTGAAGCTGTAGTTGCCCTTCTGCCTGTTCAGGCGCAGGACGGCGTCTTCGTCGTAGGCCTGCTTCAGCATCGGCAAGGTGGCGCGGCCAAGCGCGTCGACCGGAATGTCCACATTCACGGTTTCGCCGGCCAGTTGCAGCTGCAGGCCCTCCATTGGCAGGTCCGGCTGCCGGGGGCGGATCTGCATATGCGCCTGGATCAGGGGCCGCGCCTTCAGGTATGGCTCGAAGAAACGCGCGGCCTTGTAGGCGTGGCGGTAGCTGTGCCACTCGGCGTCGCGCTGGGCCGGAACCACCACCTTGGGGATGGCCTCATCCGCCTGCGCCAGCGTTGGCCCTGTCAGCAGTGCCAGTGCCCACCATCGTGTCCAGTTCAAAGCGCGCCTTTGCAAATTGTTATCACGGCAGCGATTCTACGACACCACCCGCGCAGCGGCATATGCCGAAAGTCAGGCCGCATGACTTTCGGCACTTTGACGCCCCGCCCCGCTCACGTAGAATGGCGGCGCTAAACATTGTCAAATTTACAGGCCAAATGAACAACAACAGCCTTCGCCCATTGCGCGCGCCCAGCCGCTATCCCGCCGCAGCCATCCTCGCCAGCCTGATACTGGGCTTGCTGGAGCTGGCTCCGCATTGGGTTGCGGACCCGGCCCGCGCGGAGCTTTACAACGCCGTGGGCCGGTTGGCGCGCTACGTTGCGAGCCTGACGACGCCCGCGCCGTCGCTGCTGCGCGCGGGATCGGACCGGGCCGAGATGGCCTACCGGCTGTTCCTAGGCGGCGAGGCGCTGCTGATAGGCGCGTTTATCGCGCTGCTGTGGTGGCGCATCCGTCCATCGCCAGGCCGCACGCCGCTGGCTGGCGCGCTGCTGCTCGGCGCGCAACTGGTGCTGGCCGTCATGCTCAACTCGCTGGCCTTCCACCTCATCCTTTCCATGGAACTGGCGGCGCTGCTTACGCTCCGGCGCGCACTGGTGTGGCTGGCGGTGCAGGTGCTGCTCGGCGCGGGCATGGACTTGTGGGTGCTCACCAGCGCCAGCCTGCACTTGAACGACCAGCGCATCCACACCACGCTGGCCGTGCTGACTTCGGAGCGCTTCGTGCAGGTGCTCGGTTTCGCCTTTGTCTATCTGATGCGGCAGGAGCAGCGCATGCGCGTACAACTGGCTGCGTCGAACGCGCAGTTGCGCGCAACGCAGTCGCTGCTGGCCGACACGGTGCGCTCCGCCGAACGCATGCGCATCGCGCGCGACCTGCACGACGCGGTAGGGCACCATCTGACCGCGCTCAATCTGCATCTCGACCTGGCGGTGCGCCAGGCCGACGTCAAGCCCTCTGCACCGCTGTCCACCGCGCGCGAGCTGGCGAAGTCGCTGCTGTCGGAGGTGCGCGGCGTGGTCAGCGCGGAGCGGCAGCAGAGCGATATCAACGTGCGGCAGGCCTTGCGGCTGCTGTGCAGCGGCATTCCCTCGCCCGCCATTGAACTGACGATGGACAGCGGCGTGGACGCCTGCCCCGCCGCCGCAGCCCATACGCTGCTGTGCTGCGTGCAGGAGGCCATCACCAACACCATGCGCCACGCGCAGGCCGCCCTGCTGACGATAGACATCCGCTACCAGGACGGCGGCGTGCACGCGCGCATTGCCGACGACGGCCAAGGCAGCAAGGGCGCGCCCGAGGGCAACGGCCTGGCCGGCATGCGCGAGCGTCTGGCCGAACACGGCGGCTCGCTCAGCACCGGCAGCGGCCCGGGCGCGAACACTGGCGCGGGCTCAGGCTCCGGCGCCGGCAGGCGCTCACCGGCCAGCCCCGGCCACTGGCTCGAATTCTCGCTGCCCTTCGCCGGAGCGCGCGCATGATCCGCGTGGTGCTGGTGGACGACCAGATGCTGGTGCGCAGCGGCATACGCGGCCTGCTCGAGCTCACGCCGGACATCCGCGTGGTGGCCGAAGCGGCGGACGGCGCGGAAGCCGTCGGCGTGCTCGCCCAGGCCCAGACGGACGTTCTGCTGCTGGACGTGCGCATGCCGAACTGCAGCGGCATCGAGCTGCTGCGGCGCGAACAGGGCCGGCTGCCGCCCACCATCCTGCTCACCACCTTCGACGACGACGACGCGCTGTTCGACGGCATGCGCGCCGGCGCGCGCGGCTTCCTGCTCAAGGACATATCGCTGGAGCGGCTGGCCGACGGCATCCGCAGCGTGGCGGCAGGCGCCACGCTGTTCCGCCCCGCGCTCACCGAACGCACCCGCGCCGCCTACGAAAAAACCGCCGCCTCGCCCATGGACATTTGCACGCCGCTCACCAGCCGCGAAACGGAAATCCTGGCGCTCATGGCGGCGGGTTTCAACAATGCAGAAATCGGCCAGGCGCTCGGCCCCAGCGAGGGCACCATCAAGAACCACGTTTCAAGCATCCTGTCCAAGCTGGGCGTGCGCGACCGCGTGCGCGCCGTGCTGCGCGGCCTGGAACTGGGCCATATCTGAGATGGCGAAGCACTATCTGCTGGCAGCCCTGCTCTCCAGCGCCATGCACGCCGCGCTGGCCCAGCAGGACATGACGCTGCTGCCGGACGGCTCGGTCGATGTGGCGGTGGGCGCCGTCGCAGGCAACGCGCCCGCGCGCGCAGGCAGCAAGCAGCGCACAAGCTATTTGGTGCCGCAGTTTTCGGCGGAATGGAGCAACGGGGTGTTTGTGGAGGGACTGGCGCTGGGCATGCATATGTCCGCCGATCCGCTGCTGCGCTACGGCCCGCTGATTGCGCTGGACCTGGGCGCGCAGCGCGCCGACGGCGGCAGGTCCGGACTTCGTCCTGTGCTGGGCGCGTTCATTAACTACACGCTCCTGCACGGACTCCTGCTGCACGCGCACGCCTTTGCGCCGGCCGGCAGGGAAGGCAGCGGCGTGCTGCTCGACATGAAAGCGTCCACGCAAACGGCGCTGGCGCCGCATCACTTCCTGGCCGCCGGGGTAGGCGCCAGCATAGCGGACGGCGCCTATATGCAGTCGGATTTCGGCACGGCGCGTTACCGCCCATCCGGCGGCCTGCGCGACATGTATGCGGAGGCGCGCTGGCAGTGGCAGGTGAGCCGCAAGTACACGCTGTCCGCCGGCGTGCGCGCCAGCCGCCTGCTGGGCGGCGCCGCCGCCAGCCCTCGCACCGAGCAGCGCACCGGCGTCGCCACTTCACTGGCGCTGCAATACGGCTACTGAAGCCTAGAAGCCCACCTTCACGCCTAGCTGCAAGGTATTCTGGCTGACATTGATGCCTTCCTTGCGGGTGCGGCCTATGCTCTCGACTTCCAGCGTCAGGGCGGCTTCCCTGGTCACGTTGTAAGCGATGCCCACTGCCAGCAGCGGCTTGGTGGCGGACACGCTGTCGGACGTGCCGGCGGCGGCGGCCTTGTAGCGCGTGCGCGCCAGGCCCGCCTTGGCGAACACCGACCAGTCGTCATTGAAACTGTGGGTGGCGCGGGCGGCCAGCGAAAAGCTGCGCAGCTCGAAGCTTGGGTCGGACGCCAGGCCCAGCTTGGCCTTGTCGAAAAGAGCTTTGGCGCCTTGCGAATAGGCCGCTTCCAGCGCCAGGTTGTTTGCCACCACAAAACCGCCGTAGAACTTGAAGATGGCGCCGGGATCGGCCGTGGCGGATTTGCCGTTGAGGGGATTGCGGAAGGTCAGTTCGCCGCCGTTCGCCACCGTGGCGCCTGCGTAGTAATCCTGGGCGTGAGCAGCGGAGCTAGCCAGCACGGCGGCGGCCAGCAGAGTCGATATCAGTAGTTTGTTCATACGGTTCCTTGGAATGAGTGCTGATCCCGACCCGGGCGATGGGCCGAATCAGTACAGCGATTCTAAGAACGCACCCGCCACGGCGCATGTGCCATCCGGCACGGCTGGAAAGCATGACTTCCGGCACGGGTATGGTGGCGAAATAGCAACATCGAACCTGGCTTGCATGCCGCCACCCGCCATCCCGCTGGAAATCGGACTTGATACGCCCCACTCATCCATACGCGGGAGTAATATTTAGACATGCCGCCAGGGAGCAAGGCCGGCGTTTCACTAAGGAGACGCGACGATGTCGTCTGAGACCGTCCATACATTCGGGGGCACCGCGTACTTCATCTTCATGCTCCTGTTCCTGTGGATGAGCACGATTCCCAGGACCAACTCGGGAGCCGGCTGGTGGGCGCTGTCGATCTGCTGCGCCCTGCTCGCCCGGCTGAGCATGTTCTTTTTCCTTCCCATCGCAGGCCAGCCGATGGCGCTGCCGCTCTACGTGGTCTTCATCTCGCTGGAAAAACCGCTGCTGCTGACCGGCCTGATCCGCTTCCTGAACCTGGACACCGACACCCGCTGGTTCTGGCTGGCCTCGCTGGCCTCCGGGGTCTGGCTGCTGGCCGCCCTGGCCGCCGATTTCCCGCCCTTCGCGCGCGCCATGGTGTTTTGCGCCGTCAACGCGGCGCTGCTGCTCTACATGGGCTGGATCGCCCTCAAGAAAAGCGCGGGCTTCCCGCGCTGGCCGCTCGCGGTGACGGCCACTGCAAGTTTCGCCCTCACGGCCCACTGGCTGTCGGGGCCGGTTCTGATAGAACTCTTTCCAAGCTGGGCCAGCAACGGCTTCGTACTGGGGACCATACTCGTGCTGGTGCAGTACTTCTCGCTGATGGCGGCGGTGCTGGCGCTCTTCGAGACGCGGCTGGTCGACGCCGAATCCAAGGCGCTCGAACTGGCCTTCCACGATCCGCTCACCGGCCTGAACAACCAGCGCTACATGAAGACGCTGTTCGACCAGGCGCTGGTGCTGGCCACCCGGCCCCACCACGTGGTGGCGGTGTTCTACATCGACCTCGACAACTTCAAGCCCATCAACGACACGGCGGGCCATGCGGTAGGCGACGAAGTGCTGAAAACGGTCGCCGCCAGGCTCAAGAGCAGCACCCGTAGCACGGACATCTGCGCCCGGGTCGGCGGCGACGAGTTTGTCGTCATCGCCACCCAGCTGGACGAGGAGGCGCAGGCGGGCGAAGTGGCGAAGAAACTGCTGGCGCGGCTGACGGAATGCATACCGGTGAATGGCAAGGAATACGCGCTGGGGGCCAGCATCGGCGTCGCCTTGTATCCGCAGCACGGCAGGAACCTGTCCGAGCTGGTGCAGCGCGCCGACAAGGCCATGTATCAGGTCAAGCGCAACGGCAAGAGCGGCTGCGAGATCTTCGGACAACAGGCCTGATGCGACGGTGCGCTCTATTAACGTTCTGAATACCTGACCGCGTCCACAAATGCGGAAAAGGCCGGGGATGCGTGGCGCCTGTGCGGGTAGTACAGGTGAAAGCCCTGGAAATACGGACACCAGTCGGCCAGCACTTCCTTCAGCCGCCCGTCGGCCAGGTAAGGCGCAGCGAGCGCTTCGGGAACGTAGGCCAAGCCGATGCCATCCACAGCGCTGTTAAGCACATGGACGATGCTGTTGAAGACGAGTTGCCCGTCGCACTTGACGCTAAACGCTTGCCCACCCTTCTCAAACTCCCATGCATAGATGGCGCCGGACGGCCTGTGCCGTATGTTGACACAAGCGTGATTGGTCAGCTCATGCGGCGTCGCGGGTGGCGGACACCGCTCAAAATAGGCTGGAGCCCCCACCACGGCCAGGCGCCAGTCCGGACTGATGCGCACCGCAATCATGTCTTTGCTGATCGCTTCGCCGAGCCGGATGCCGGCATCGAAGCGCTCCTCGACAATATTGGCGAACCCATAGTCGACAAAGAGCTCCAGTGTGATGTCCGGATAGCTTTTCAGGAAGGACGCAAGCACGGGCCTCAGATAGAGCTCGATTGCATCATCAGTACAGGTGATGCGGATCGTTCCAGCGGGTCGTTCCCGCAACTCTCCGAGCGCTTCCACCTCTGCGTTTATCTGATCGAAAAGTGGCGCGATGGAACGCATCAGCTTCTCGCCCGCCTCGGTCGGCGCAACATTTCTGGTCGTGCGCGACAGTAGCCGCACGCCCAGCCTTTCCTCCAGCGCCCTGATCGTATGGCTCAGGGCGGACGGCGTAACGTCCAGGCGGGCAGCGGCCCTGGTGAAGCTCCGCTCCCGCGCCACCGCAAGAAAAGCCTGCAAATCGTTTACCTTCATTTGCGCCATTGCTGAATTTTCCTCATAACTACATCAAGATTATATCGGCTTATCAATGCTATGCGCGCGGGCGAAAATGCAGGCCTCGGTAACCACAACGCGGCAGGCAAAGGAAAACCCATGACAAATCAGGTACTAGACGCACGCAACGGCAACGGGCGCGTTGCTCCCGGCGCTGCGGATCCCCCGGCTTTCTGGAGCGGCGTTTTTTCGATGACGCTGTGCGTCTTCGCGCTGATCGCGTCGGAATTCATGCCGGTCAGCTTGCTGACGCCGCTGGCGGCGGACCTGCGCGTCAGCGAGGGCATGGCGGGCTACGGCATCGCCATATCCGGCGCCTTCGCAGTGCTGACCAGTCTTTCCATTTCATCGATCGCGGGCGCAATGAACCGCAAGACATTGCTGTTGCTGCTGACCGGGCTGATGGGCGTCTCCGGACTGATCACCGGCCTGTCGTCGAACTACGCGATGTTCATGCTGGGCCGCGCGCTGATCGGCGTGGTGATCGGCGGATTCTGGTCAATGTCGGCGGCGGTGGCGATGCGCCTGGTGCCGCCGCAAAGCGTGCCCAGGGCGCTGGCCATCTTCAACGGCGGCAACGCCCTGGCGACGGTGGTAGCCGCCCCGCTGGGCAGCTATCTCGGCGCCGTCATCGGCTGGCGCGGAACGTTTCTTTGCCTGGTGCCACTCACCTTGATTGCCATGGCGTGGCAATGGGCCAGCTTGCCGTCCATGCCGGCCGCGCCTCGGGCAGCAGGCTCCGCCCATGTCTTTCGCCTGCTGAAAAAGCCCTTGATAGCTCTGGGCATGTTTGCGGTCGGCACATTCTTCATGGGGCAGTTCATGCTGTTCACCTATCTCCGCCCCTTCCTTGAGAGCGTCACCGGCGTCGGCGTGCGCATGCTTTCCATCATCCTGCTGGTGCTCGGCATCGCCGGCTTTGCCGGCACGGTGCTGATCGGCGGATGGCTCAAAGCCGGCCTGTACCGGCAACTGATTGCCATCCCGCTCATCATGGCCGCCATAGCACTGGCCCTGATTGCATTCGGCACCTCGCTGCCTTCGGTCTTTGTACTGCTGGGCTGCTGGGGACTGGTGGCGACGGCCGCCCCAGTCGGATGGTGGGCATGGCTGGCCAAATCGCTGCCGCAGGACGCGGAGGCGGGCGGCGGCCTGATGGTGGCTGCGGTCCAGCTCTCCATCGCCGTGGGCTCGACCGTCGGCGGCATGCTGTTCGATGGCAGCGGCCATCAAGCCACGTTCATGGCGAGCGCAGCCCTGCTGCTGATCGCCGCTCTCCTCGCCGCCCAGACCGCTCGAATTGACCGGGCGCAAACGCCCTGAGCAATGCAAAAAGCCCAACCGGTTAAGGCTGGGCTTTTCTGTATTCTGGCTCCCCGACCTGGACTCGAACCAGGGACCTGCGGATTAACAGTCCGTCGCTCTACCAACTGAGCTATCAGGGATCTATCGAGCCAAGTTTTTGCTCAGCTCGAAGAAACAAGATTTTAGAGTACTTTGGCGATGGCGTCAACCACCTTGTCGATATTGGTCGAGTTCAGCGCGGCCACGCAGATGCGGCCGGTGTCCACGGCGTAGATCGATTCGGCGCGCAGCGCTTCCACTTGCGCTTTGGTCAAGCCCGAGTAGGAGAACATGCCCACCTGCTCGCGCACGAATTCGAAGTCGTGCGCCGGGGCTTTCTCTTTCAGCTTCTTGACGAAAGCATCACGCATTTCCTTGATGCGCACGCGCATGCCGGCCAGCTCGTCTTCCCACAGCTGGCGCAGTTCCGGCGTGGCCAGCACGGTGGCCACCACTTTGCCGCCGTGCACCGGCGGGTTGGAGTAGTTGGTGCGCACCACGCGCTTCAGCTGCGACATCAGGCGCGCGGCTTCGTCGGCCGATGCGGCCACCACGCTCAGCGCGCCCACGCGCTCGCCGTACAGCGAGAAGGACTTGGAGAAGGAGTTCGACACCAGCAGCGGCACGCCGGTGGCGGCGAAGCGGCGCACCACGGCGCCGTCTTCGGCGATGCCCGAGCCGAAGCCCTGGTAGGCCATGTCCAGGAAAGGCACCAGGCCGTTGGCCGCGACCACGGCGATGATCTCGTCCCACTGGGCCGAGCTCAGGTCGGCGCCGGTCGGGTTGTGGCAGCAGGCGTGCAGCAGCACGATGGAGCCGGCCGGCATGGCCTTCAGGTCGGCCAGCATGCCGGCGAAGTTCACGCCGTGGGTGCCCGCGTCGTAGTAGGTGTAGTTGTTGACCTTGAAACCGGCGCTTTCGAACAGCGCGCGGTGGTTTTCCCAGCTCGGATCGCTGATGTACACTTGCGCGCCCGGCGCGAAGCGCTGCAGGAAGTCGGCGCCGATTTTCAGCGCGCCGGTGCCGCCGATGGCTTGCACGGTCACTGCACGTTTCTCTTGAATTACGGCGCTGTCGGCGCCAAATACCAGCTCTTGCACCGCCTTGTCGTAAGCGGCCAGGCCTTCGATCGGCAGATAGGTGCGCGGCGTGGGCTGGGCGATCAATGCCGCTTCAGCTTTCTGCACGCAAGACAGCAGCGGAACCTTGCCATTGTTGTCATAATAGACGCCCACGCCAAGATTGATCTTGGCTGGGTTGGTGTCGGCGTTGAAGGCCTCGGTAATGCCGAGGATAGGGTCGCGCGGGGCCATCTCGATGGCGCTGAAAACGGAAGGGTTCGTCATGATAAGATTGGATTCGATTAGAAGCGGTTCGCAGCGGATACGTGTCAGCGCCCGAACAAAATCCGGTTTTAAGCGCCAACAATCGCATATTCTATCAAAGGTCTGACCTCATGGCTGATTCGCAACCTAATAATTCTGCTGCCCCCACCGTCGTCACCTTCCCGGATTCGCCCTTCAAGCTGCACCAGCCCTTCCCTCCGGCGGGCGACCAGCCGACCGCGATCGACGCTTTGTGCGAGGGCATAGACGACGGTTTGTTCTTCCAGACCCTGCTCGGCGTGACCGGTTCCGGCAAGACCTACACCATGGCCAATGTGATCGCCCGCCAGGGCCGGCCCGCCATCGTGTTCGCACCCAACAAAACGCTGGCCGCGCAGCTCTACAGCGAATTCCGCGAGTTCTTCCCCGAGAACGCGGTCGAGTACTTCGTGTCCTACTACGACTACTACCAGCCGGAAGCCTACGTGCCGCAGCGCGACCTGTTCATTGAAAAGGACTCGTCCATCAATGAGCACATCGAGCAGATGCGCCTGTCCTGCACCAAGTCGCTGATGGAGCGGCGCGACGTGGTGATCGTGGCCACCGTGTCGGCCATCTACGGTATCGGTAATCCCAGCGAATACCACCAGATGATTTTGACGCTGCGCCAGAAGGACAAGCTGGCCCAGCGCGACATCATCGCGCGCCTGATCCAGATGCAGTACACGCGCAACGAAGTGGACTTCGGGCGCGGCACCTTCCGCGTGCGCGGCGACACCATCGACATCTTCCCGGCCGAGCACGCCGAGCTGGCGGTGCGCCTGGAGCTGTGGGACGACGAGGTGGAATCGATCCAGCTGTTCGACCCGCTCACCGGCCGCGTCAAGCAGAAGATCCCGCGCTTCACGGTCTATCCGGGCTCGCACTACGTCACCCCGCGCTCCACCGTGCTGCGCGCCATCGAGACCATCAAGGACGAGCTGCGCGAGCGGCTGGAGTTCTTCCGCAAGGAGACCAAGCTGATCGAGGAGCAGCGCCTGGAACAGCGCACCCGCTTCGACCTGGAGATGATGGCCGAAATCGGCTTCACCAAGGGCATCGAGAACTACTCGCGCCACCTGAGCGGCGCCAAGGCCGGCGAACCGCCGCCGACGCTGATCGACTACCTGCCCACGGACGCGCTGATGTTCCTGGACGAGTCGCACGTGCTGATCGGCCAGCTGTCGGCCATGTACAACGGCGACCGCTCGCGCAAGACCAACCTGGTGGACTACGGCTTCCGCCTGCCGTCCGCGCTGGACAACCGGCCGCTGAAGTTCGAGGAGTTCGAATCGAAGATGCGGCAGACTGTGTTCGTCTCGGCCACGCCGGCCGACTACGAGAACAAGCGCGCCGACCAGGTGGTGGAACAGGTGGTGCGCCCGACAGGCCTGGTGGACCCGCTGGTGATTGTGCGCCCCGCCCGCACGCAGGTGGACGATTTGATGTCCGAAATCCAGGACCGCATCGCCAAGAACGAGCGCGTGCTGGTGACCACGCTGACCAAGCGCATGTCCGAGCAGCTCACCGAATACCTGAGCGACCACGGCATCAAGGTGCGCTACCTGCACAGCGACATTGAAACGGTGGAGCGCGTGGAGATCCTGCGCGACCTGCGCATCGGCACCTTTGACGTGCTGGTGGGGATCAACCTGCTGCGCGAGGGCCTGGACTTGCCGGAGGTGTCGCTGGTGGCGATTCTGGACGCGGACAAGGAAGGCTTCCTGCGTTCCGAGCGTTCGCTGATCCAGACCATAGGCCGCGCGGCGCGCAACCTGAACGGCGTGGCGCTGCTGTACGCGGACCGCATGACCGACTCGATGGAACGCGCCATCGGCGAGACCGAGCGCCGCCGCGCCAAGCAGATCGCCTTCAACACCGCCAACGGCATTGTGCCGCGCGGGGTGCACAAGGCCATCAAGGACATGATAGACGGCGTCTACAGCCCGCAGGACGCGCGCGAACAGCTGGAAGTGGCGCAGGAAGCGGCCAAGTACGAGGCCATGAGCGAGAAGCAGGTCAGCAAGGAAATCAAGCGCCTGGAGAAGCTCATGCTGGACCACGCCAAGAACCTGGAGTTCGAAAAAGCCGCGCAGGTGCGCGACCAGCTGCATGTGCTCAAACAGCAGCTGTTCGGCGCACCGGGCGCGGACAACGTCGCGTAAGCCGGCAGGCCTTACGGCGTCTTGATCAGATCCACGGCGTCAAACGCATAGCCCGGGCTCAAATAGGTGGTGCCCGAACTACCGCTAGCCGGCGCCAGCGTCAGGATATTCTGCCCCACCACTAGGTTGGCCACCGGCACGGTAAAGGTGAACATCGCGTTGTTGCCCCGGTAGGTGCCTATCGTCAGGCTGCGGCTGTCCGGCTGCGTCGAGGCGGTGGGCACGGCCGAGGTCCAGCCATTGACCGTCACCTGCGGCCGCGCGTTCGCATACGCGGCCGTAATGCCCACCCTCAGCTGATACGTGGAGCCGGCCACCACCTGCGCCGCCGTCAGGTTGAAGCGCACGTTCACCGCGCCGTTCACACCCTTCCACTGGTACGCCGGGAAGCCCGTCGCGGCGGACGAGGTGCCGACGATGTAATCGGCCGGCGTCCAGTAAGCCATGCGCGTATCCGACGGATGCATGGCGTTCACCTTGTCGCCGTTCAGGAACTCCTTGGGCGAGCCGTCCCATTTGCCGATGCGCCACAGCGCCGTCTTCGCAGCGGGATCGCCCGTCACCGCGAAGCTGCTCACGTTCGTGGTGCTGCCCGCGCTCACCGTCACGCTGCGGCTATCCACCGCCAGTTCGTTCTTGTACACCGTCATGGTGTAGGTGCCCGGCTTCATGCCGGTCTTGGTCATCTGCCCGCTGCTGGCGTTGGCCGCGCCCCAGTACTGCGCGGTACTGTTGGAGAAGGCCACCGTGTATGGGTAGCTGCTGTCCAGGCCCGTCATGCCCGCCACCGTTACGCCGCCACGGCCGCTGGCCGCCACGTAGCCGGTCAGGCCCATGTTGGCGACCCAGCTCATGTCCGGAATGGCCGGCGTGCTGCCGCCCGTGAACAGCAGCGCATACGGACCGTGGAAGCCCATGCGGTAAGCCTCGGTCTGGTTGTGGCCGGAGTTCATGTAGTTGTACAGCTCCGTGTCGCCGCTGGTGGTGCTGCTGCTCTGGTTCTGGATGTCGCGGAAGAAGGGGCCGCCCGAGGCGCCCTCGCGGTTGTCGTACACCATGTACACGCCCACGCCGGAACCGGTGATGCCGCGCAGCGTGTAGTCCAGCGTGCGCTGGTTGCCGTAGTACTTGGAGCGCGTTTCGCCGTTGGCAAAGCCGAAGACGTCGGTGCTTTCCACCGTGGTGGTGGTGCCGTTCAGATTGGACTCGGCCGGCACGCCGGTGAGGATGGAGGACTTCATGCGCGTGATCCAGCGGAACTCGCCCACCGACGGCTCGGCCGTGATGTTGGTGCCCATGTAGATGTGGGACACATTGCGGCGCGCCATGTAGTAGTGGGTCAGGTTCCCGGTCGTCACCGTCACCTTGATGGTGTCCGTGTCAGGCTGGGTGGCGCTCACGCTGACCGCCGTTACGCCCGTGTACAAGCCGCTGAAGCCGCTGGCGATGTGCGAACCCTTGGTCTGGCCTTGCAGCTCCACGCCGTTGTACACCAGGCTGGAGATGTCGCCCACGCCAGCCTGGGAGGTGGCGGTGCGCAGCACCTTGAACACCAGGCCCGCGCCGGTGTCGATGGTGTAGTCGCCTGTGTTGGTGGTGAGGCCGAATGCGGCCAGTGCTTGCAGCGGTGCGGCGGACAGCGCAAACAGCGCGCAGCCGGCCAGCATGGTCTTGAGTTTCAGATGGTGTTTGAGTTGATGCATTGCGTCTCCGTTTTTATAGTTTGGGATGTGCCGCCCGCCCCTTGCTCAAACTTTAGGCGGCACACCAGCTTAAAATGGAACGCCTGTGCTCATTGCTCGACTTCCTGATTATTTGTAACTATAAAGTTTTAACGAACTCTTTGCCCTGGACGAATCGCCAAACCCGGCGTCGCCGCGAACACGGCGGCGACAAATTCAATGAAGACCGAGGCGCGGTGCGGCAGCAGCCGCTCTGCTGAATAGACCGCGTTCAGCGGCGTCAGGGGCGCGGCGTGCCCGCCCAGCACTCGCTGCAATGGCTGCAATGGCTGCGCTGGCGCGGCTGCGCCGTCCAGGTGCTCCAGCACCATCCACGCCGGGAGATACGCAATGCCCATGCCGTCGAGCGCGGCGCGCCGTATCCCTTCCAGGCTGTTGATGCGCAGGCGCCCGCGCACATGCACCTCCCCGTCCTTGAACGGCCAGCCGCTGCCCGCCAGCAGGGTGTACACGATGCATTCGTGGCGCAGCAATTCGTCCGGATGCTGCGGCGTGCCGTGCCGCGCCAGATAGGCCGGGCTGGCCACGCAGATGCGCTCGGACATGCCCACGCGCCGCGCACGCAGCGCGCTGTCCTTGAGCACCCCGCCCCGGATCGCCACGTCCACGCCTTCCGCCACCAGGTCCACATAGCCGTCGCCGAGGCGCAAATCCAGTTCCACGTCCGGATAGCGCGCCATGAACTCCGGCAGCGCGCCGATGATTTTCTCGATGCCCAGCCCGGCCGGGCAGGCCACGCGCAGCAATCCATGCGGGTTCTGCCCGCCGCGCGCATCGGACTCGGCGCGCGCAATCACGTCCAGCGCTTCGCGGGCCTGGGCGTAGTAGCGCTGTCCTTCCGGCGTGGCCACCAGCTGCCGCGTGGAGCGGTGCAGCAGCCGCGTGCCGAGATCCTGCTCCAGCGAGGCTATGTGGCGGCTCACGTTGGGCTGCCCTATGCCCAGCTCCCGCGCCACGGCGGAAAAGCTGCCGGTTTCCACCGCGCGCACAAAGCAGTGCATCCACAACAATTTATTCATCTTCATCGCAGCTCCCATCCAGCCCATGCAGTCAAAGCATAAATCATATGCCAGTGGCCTGTCTTATCGCCGGCGCGCCTGACCGGCAAACTACACCCATCGAACTCAATTAAAGGAAGCATCATGACGAAGAAACTTGAAGGAAAAGTCGCCGTTGTAACGGGTGGCAGCACCGGCATCGGACTGGCCATGGCCAAGCGTTTTGTCAGCGAAGGCGCGCAGGTCTACATCACCGGCCGCCGCCAGGCGGAGCTGGACGCGGCGGCGGCGGCCATCGGCGGCGGCGCCATCGCTGCCCGCGTTGATTCGTCGGATATGGCACAGCTGCAGGCGCTGTTCGACCGCATCCAGGCGGACCACGGCAAGCTTGACGTCCTGGTGGCCAACGCCGGCGGCGGCTCCCTGCTGCCGCTGGGCCAGATCACCGAAGCGCAGTTCGACGACACTTTCGCGCGCAACGTGAAAGGCACGCTGTTCACGGTGCAGACCGCGCTGCCGCTGCTGGGCAAAGGCTCGTCCGTGATCCTCACCGGCTCCACCGCAGCCAGCGGCGGCACCGAGGCTTTCAGCGTGTACGCCGCCTCCAAGGCCGCCGTGCGCTCTTTCGCCCGCAACTGGATTGTGGACCTGAAAGACCGAGGCATCCGCGTCAACACGCTCAGCCCGGGTCCGATCAAGACGCCCGGCCTGGTGGAGCTGGTAGGCACGGACGCCGCGCAGCAGCAAGGCTTCCTCGACCACCTGGCGTCGACGATACCGATGGGCCGCGTGGGCGACCCGGACGAAGTGGCCAAGGCCGCCGTATTCCTGGCCAGCGACGACGCCAGCTTCGTCACCGGCGTGGAGCTGTTCGTCGACGGCGGCATGCGCCAGATCTGAGCCGGCTTACAGGGTCTTGACGAACTCGCGGATGCCGCCCAACAGCATCTCGATCGACATCGCGGCCAGGATCAAGCCCATGAGGCGCTCGAACGCCGTCATCACCTGCGGGCCGAGCACTTTCTGCAAGCGCTCGGCGCCCAGGAACACGGCCAGCCACACCACCACCACCGCCGCCAGCGCGGCAACATGGATCAGCACTTCGCCCGTGCTGTCGCGCGAGAACAGCAGCACGGTGGCCAGCGCAGAGGGGCCGGCCAGCGCGGGGATGGCGAGCGGCACGATGAATGGTTCGCCACCTTCGTTGCGGCCCAACACGCCGTCCGGATGCGGGAAGATCATGCGGATGGCGATCAGCAGCAGGATCACGCTGCCGGCAATGCGCAGCGACGCTTCCGACAATTGCAGCGCCTGCAGGAAGTGGCGGCCGAAGAACATAAAGATAAGCAGCACCACAAAGGCGATCATGCATTCGCGGATCACGATGCGCGGCCGGCGCGAGGGCGGCACGGGATTGAGCGCGGTGGCGAACAGCGGCACGTTGCCGAACGGGTCGGTCACCAGCAACAGCAGGATAAAGGTCTGGAAAAAATTCTGGGTCATTCGGGGCTTTCTGGAGTGGCTAGCCCGGAGTCTACTACACGGCCAGGGCGCGGCGGAGAATGCTGCTAGAATTGACACATGCGTAAATTGTTCCTGATCCTGCTGCTTGCCATTTTGCCGCTCCAGTATGCCTGGTCTGCGGCTGCGGCCTATTGCGGGCATGAACAGGAACAGAGCCAGCAAAAGCGTTCGCACTTCGGCCACCACTCGCACCAGCACAACGCGCAGGCCGAACCACAGCACGACGGCAACGACAGCAACGGCGGCAACGACGGCAAGCTGCCCGGCAAAGCCAAGGTGCATGCCGACTGCGCGGTCTGCCACCACGCGGTGCAGGCCTCGCTGCTGTCCGGCGCGGCGCCGCCGCCGGATGCCGCAGGCGCATTCTATCCGCCCTCCTCCGTACTCCGCTTCACTTCCCACATAGCCGAAGGGCCGAAAAAGCCCGACTGGCTCCGCGCTGCCTAGCGCGGCGGGACTCTTTCCATTCACTGAAGTCCCGTCGAATTTCTTTTCCCGATTTTGGAGAATTCGATGGTCAAATTCCTTTGGCCGCTAGCCATGGCGACGCTCGTCGCGTCCATGCATGCGGCCGCACAAACACCGGAGCCGCAAACGGCTCTCACCTTGCGGGCCGCGCTGGCGCTGGCCATGCAAGCCCACCCCGGCCTCGCGGCGGCCCGCCATGAAGCCGAGGCGCAGGACGGCGTGGTCATGCAGGCGTCCGCGCGGCCCAACCCCACGCTGTCGTTCGAGCGCGTGGGACGCAGCGGCATCGCAGGCGCTGAAGGCGACGGCGAAAAAACCTGGCAGCTAAACCAGCCGCTGGAACTGGGCGGCAAGCGCGCGGCGCGCGTGGCCGCTGCCGAGCGTGGCCGCGACGTGGCCGGCGCGGCGCTGGAGGCGCAACGCCTGGAGCTGCACGCGGACGTCGTGACAGCTTTCTATGAAGTGCTGGTGGCGCAGGAGCGCCTGCGCCTGGCGCAAGACGGCAGCGAGCTGGCGCAGCGCGCCACGCAAGCGGCCAGCAAGCGGGTTATCGCGGGCAAGGTGTCACCCGTCGATGAGACCAAGGCCAAACTGGCGGAAGCCAATGTGCGGCTGGAGCAGTCCAGCGCGGCGTCGGCGCTGGCCTCGGCGCGCTCGCGTCTCGCGGCGCACTGGCTGCAGCCCGCAGCGGCGGACTTCGGGCCGGCGGAAGGCGATATCGGCATGCTGCCGGAGCCGCCGTCCGCAGCGGCGATGGCAAGCTGGCGCGCGCAATCGCCGGCGCTGATACCGGCGCGGTTGGAAGTGGAACGGCGCAAGGCCGTCTCCAGGCTGGAACTGGCGAACCGCGCGCCGGACCTGACCGTGAGCCTGGGCAGCAAGCGCATGGCCGATCCCTCGCGCAGCCAGACGGTGGTGGGCCTGTCCCTGCCGCTGCCGCTGTTCGACCGCAACCAGGGCAATGTGCTGGCCGCACAGCGGCAGGCCGACAAGGCGGGCGCCGAACTGGCCACAGCGGCCATGCGGCTGGAGTCCGAGCTGGCGCAGTCGGTGCAGGAGCTGCGCGCGGCGCGGCAGGCGCTGGAGATGCTGCGCAATGACATCCTGCCCGCAGCGCAGCAGGCCAGCGAGGCCGCCCGCAAAGGCTTCGAATACGGCAAGCACAACTTCATCGACGTGCTCGACGCGCAGCGCACGCTGCTGCAGGCGCGCGCGCAATACCTGTCCGCGCTGTCGGACGGGCACCGCGCCACTGCCGCCATCGAACGCATCCTCGGCCATACCGCGCCGAACAACGAACACTGAACCGCCATGAAATTCACCAACAACCCAAGCAAAAAACAAACCATCGCCATCGCGGCCATCGTGCTGTGCGGCGCCGCGCTTGCCGCATTCATACTGCGTCCCGGCGCGCAGCCAGCCGCGCCGCAGGAGGCGGTACATAGCGAAAAACAAGGCGAAGCAGCCCACGCGGAGCACGCGGACGAAGCGCCGCAAGCCGCCTTCAGCGACGCGCAAATCAAGACCGCCGCCATCACCCTGGCGGTCGCTGGACCGGCGCCGATCGCGCCTTCCATCGCGCTGGCGGGAGAAATCCGCTACGACGGCGACCGCACCGCGCACGTGGTGCCGCGCCTGGCGGGCATGGTGGAGCGCGTGAACGCGGAGCTGGGCCAGCAGGTGAAAAAGGGGCAGGTGCTGGCGGTGCTGTCCAGCCGTGAACTGTCCGACCTGCGCAGCGAGCTGCTGTCGGCCCGCCAGCGCCAGTCGCTGGCGCAAACGCTGCTGGCGCGCGAACGCAAGCTGTGGGAGGAGCGCATCTCGGCCGAGCAGGATTATCTGCAAGCGCAGCAGCATGCCAATGAGGCCGGCATCGCCGCGCGCAATGCGCAGCAAAAGCTGGACGCGCTGGGCGCGAGCGCCCTGCCCGGCTCCGGCCCCCTGAACAGCTACGAAGTGCGCGCGCCGTTTGACGGCACCGTGCTGGAAAAGCATATCGCCGCCGGCGAAGCGGTGAAGGAGGACGCCAACATCTTCACCCTGTCCGACCTGTCCAGCGTGTGGGCGGAGTTCGCCGTCACGGCGCCCCATCTCGACACGGTGCGCGTGGGCCAGCCCGCCTCGGTGCAATCGGTTTCTTCCGGCGCCAGCGCCATCGGCACGGTGGCCTACGTGGGCGCGCTGCTGGGCGAGCAGACGCGCGCCGCCACCGCGCGCATACGGCTGAAGAATCCCGGCGCCGCCTGGCGTCCCGGCCTGTTCGTCAACGTCAGCGTGTTCCCGCCTGCGGCCAACGGCTCGACGGCGGCGGTGGCCGTGGCGGTGCGCGGCAGCGCGGTGCATACGCTGGACGGCAAGGCCACGGTATTCGTGCGCACGCCGTCCGGCTTCGCGGCGCGCACGGTCGCGCTGGGCCGCAGCGACGGCAAGCTGGTGGAGGTGCTGTCCGGCCTCGCGGCGGGCACGCAGTACGCGGCGGACGGCAGCTTCGCCATCAAGGCCGAACTGGGCAAGTCCGGCAATGAACACGCCCACTGACGCGAAAGGCCGACCATCATGTTTGAACGATTGATACGCGCGTCCATCGCGCAGCGCTGGCTGGTGATGCTGCTGGTGCTGGGCATGGCCATCCTTGGCGTCTACAACTACCAGCGCCTGCCCGTCGACGCGGTCCCCGACATCACCAACGTGCAGGTGCAGATCAACACCGCCGCCCCCGGCTACTCGCCGCTGGAAACCGAACAGCGCATCTCGCTGCCGCTGGAGACGGCGATGGCGGGCCTGCCGCAGCTGGACCAGACCCGCTCCCTGTCGCGCTACGGCCTGTCGCAGATCACCGTCACCTTCAAGGACGGCACCGACATCTACTTCGCTCGCCAGTTGGTGAACGAGCGCTTGCAGGAAACGCGCGCGCGGCTGCCCAAGGACGTCTTCCCGGCGCTCGGCCCCGTGTCGACCGGGCTGGGAGAAATCTACCTGTGGACGGTGGAGACCAGGGAAGGCGCGAAGAAGCCGGATGGCACGCCCTACACGCCGACCGACCTGCGCGACATCCAGGACTGGATCATCAAGCCGCAGTTGCGCACCGTGCCCGGCGTGACCGAGATCAATTCCATCGGCGGCTATGTGCGCGAGTACCAGGTGGCGCCGCATCCGGACAAACTGGCCTCATACGGCCTGGGCGTGCGCGACGTGGTGGCCGCGCTGGAGCGCAACAACGGCAGCACCGGCGCCGGCTACATCGAGCGCAACGGCGAGCAGCTGCTGGTGCGCGTGCCCGGCCAGCTCGCCACGCGCGACGATATCGCCAACGTGGTGCTCACCAGCGCGGACGGCATACCGGTGCGCGTGCGCGACATCGGCGAGGTGCTGGAGGGCCGCGAGCTGCGCACCGGCGCCGCCACTGAGAACGGCCGCGAGGTGGTGCTGGGCACGGTGTTCATGCTGATAGGCCAGAACAGCCGTACCGTGTCGCGCGCGGTGGATGCGCGCATGGAGCAGATCAACCGCAGCCTGCCCGCAGGCGTACACGCCGTCACCGTGTACGACCGCACCACGCTGGTGGACAAGGCCATCGCCACGGTGCGCACCAATCTGCTGGAAGGCGCGGTGCTGGTGGTTGCGGTGCTGTTCGCCTTCCTGGGCAACCTGCGCGCCGCGCTGATCACGGCCATGGTGATCCCGCTGTCCATGCTGTTCACCTTCACCGGCATGGTGTCGTACAAGGTGAGCGCCAACCTGCTCAGCCTGGGCGCGCTGGACTTCGGCATTATTGTCGATGGCGCGGTGGTCATCGTGGAGAACTGCGTGCGGCGGCTGGCGCACGCGCAGGCCGCGCTGGGGCGGCCGCTCACGCGCAGCGAACGCATGGACGAGGTGTTCGCCGCCGCGCGCGAGGCGCGCCGTCCGCTGCTGTTCGGGCAGCTCATCATCATGGCCGTGTACGTGCCCATCTTCGCTTTCAGCGGCGTGGAGGGGCGCATGTTCCATCCCATGGCGCTGACGGTGGTGATTGCGCTGTTCGGCGCCATGGTGCTGTCCATGACCTTTGTGCCGGCCGCCGTGGCGCTGTTCATCGGCGAGCGCGTGAGCGAGAAGGAGAACGCCGTCATGCGCGCGGCGGCGCGCTGGTATGCGCCGGTGCTGGACCTGTCCCTGGCCAACAAGCCGGTGGTGCTGGCCTTCGCGGCGGTGGCGGTTCTGCTGTCCGCGCTGCTGGCCTCGCGCATGGGCAGCGAGTTCGTGCCCAGCCTGGACGAAGGCGACATCGCGCTGCAGACGCTGCGCATTCCCGGCACCAGCCTGACGCAATCGGTGACGATGCAGCAGCAGCTGGAGCGCAAGCTGCTGCAGGAATTTCCCGAGATCGAGCGCGTGTTCGCGCGCATCGGCACGGCGGAAGTGGCGTCCGATCCCATGCCGCCAAACAGCGCGGACGGCTTCATCATGTTCAAGCCGCGCGACCAGTGGCCCAAGCCGCGCAAGACGCGCGAGCAATTGGAGGCGGCCATCCGCGCCAGCGTGGAGCAGCTGCCCGGCAACAGCTACGAGTTCTCGCAGCCCATCCAGCTGCGCTTCAACGAGCTGATTTCCGGCGTGCGCAGCGACGTGGCGGTGAAGGTGTTCGGCGACGATATGGCGGTGCTGAACGAGACTGCGGAACGGATTTCGGCGGTGCTGGAAAAGGTTGCGGGCGCGAGCGAGGTGAAGGTCGAGCAGACCAGCGGCCTGCCGGTGCTCACGGTGAATATCGACCGCGCAAGGCTGGCGCGGTACGGACTCAATTCGGCCGAGGTGCAGGAGACCGTGGCGGCGGCCGTGGGCGGGCAGCAGGCGGGCGATGTGTTCCAGGGCGACCGGCGCTTCGATATCGTGGTGCGCCTGCCCGAGCAGATGCGCGGCGACCTGGATGCGATACGGCGCCTGCCGATTGCGCTCCCTGCACAGGCGCGCGGCGCGGCGGGCGGCAACACTGCCGGCGCGGGCGGCTTCATTCCGCTGGGCGAAGTCGCCACGCTGGAGGTGGCGCCGGGGCCGAACCAGGTCAGCCGGGAACAGGGCAAGCGGCGCGTGGTGGTCAGCGCGAACGTGCGCGGACGCGACATCGGCTCGTTCGTGGCGGAGGCCGAGAAAGCCATACAGCAGCAGGTGAAGCTGCCGCCGGCCTACTGGATCACTTGGGGCGGACAGTTCGAGCAGCTGCAGTCTGCCGTGGACCGTTTGAAGCTGGTGGTGCCGGCCGCGCTGCTGGTGGTGCTGGCGCTGCTGTTCGCCATGTTCGGCAACCTGAAGGACGGCCTGCTGGTGTTCAGCGGCATACCGTTCGCGCTCACCGGCGGCATCGCGGCGCTGGCACTGCGCGGACTGCCGCTGTCGATATCGGCGGCGGTGGGGTTTATTGCGCTGTCCGGCGTGGCCGTGCTTAACGGGCTGGTGCTGATTTCGTTCATCCGCAGCTTGCGCGAGCAAGGCAGGCCTCTGGACGAGGCGATACGGGAAGGCGCGCTGGGCAGGCTCAGGCCGGTGCTGATGACGGCGCTGGTGGCCGCGCTGGGCTTCGTGCCGATGGCGCTGGCCGCCGGCACCGGGGCCGAGGTGCAGCGGCCGCTGGCCACGGTGGTGATCGGCGGCATTCTGTCGTCCACCGTGCTGACCATGCTGGTGCTGCCGATGCTGTACCGGCTCGCACATGGCGGGTTTGGCGGGTTACGCGCTACGCGCTAACCCGCCGATACGCGGCGCAAAAAAAAAGCGGCCCGGAGGCCGCTTTGTGCGATGCGCGCGCGAACTTACTTCGACGCTTCGCCTTTCTTGATCCACGCCGACAGCTGGTGCGGGCGGATGCCGTCGTAGTCTTCGAACGGCTGGTGGATCCATGGGTTGTGCGGCAGTTCTTCCATCTGGTAGTCCGGACGGAACGCCGAGCTGCCCTTGGTCCAGATCACGGCCGATTTCACCTCGGTCACGCCTTCGAAGTTTTCCTTCAAATGCTGCATGACTTTGATCAGCGTGACGCCCGAATCGGCCAGGTCGTCGACCAGCAGGATGCGGCCGGACAGCGGGCCCTTGGTCATCGTCATGTACTTGGCGATGTCCAGGTCACCCTGCACGGTGCCCTTGTCGGCACGGTAGGAACTGGTCGACAGGATGGCCAGCGGCACGTCGAAAATACGCGAGAATACGTCGCCGGGACGCACGCCGCCGCGCGCCAGGCACAGGACCATGTCGAACTTCCAGCCCGATTCATGCACCTTGAGCGCCAGGCGCTCGATCAGGCGGTGGTATTCATCCCAGGACACCCACAGGTGCTTGTCGTCGGATTGAGGGGTGCTCATTTATTCTATCCTTCTTACTCGTACGGATGGCGCAGTACGATGGTCTCTTCGCGGTCAGGACCGGTCGATACCATATCCACTGGCACGCCAACCAGTTCTTCGATGCGCTTGATGTAAGCGCGCGCGTTTGCAGGCAGCGCGGCCAGCGATTTAGCGCCGACAGTGCTTTCGCTCCAGCCTGGCATCTCTTCATAGATGGGCTGGCAGCGGCCTGCGTCCTCTGCGCCGACCGGGAAGATGTCCACGGTGCGGCCGTCCAGCGTGTAGCTGGTGCAGATTTTGATGGTTTCCAGGCCGTCCATGACGTCCAGCTTGGTGATGCACATGCCGGACACGCCGTTGATCTGGACCGAGCGGCGCAGCAGCGCGGCGTCGAACCAGCCGCAGCGGCGGGCGCGGCCCGTCACGGTGCCGAACTCGTGGCCGACCGACGACAGGTGGTGGCCAACGCCGGCATCGGTAGGCAGTTCCGAAGGGAACGGGCCGGAGCCGACGCGGGTGGTGTAGGCCTTGGTGATGCCCAGGATGTAGTGCAGCATGCCAGGACCGACGCCGGCGCCGGCGGCGGCGTTACCGGCCACGCAGTTCGACGAGGTGACGAACGGGTAGGTGCCGTGGTCCACGTCCAGCAGCGAGCCTTGCGCGCCTTCGAACAGCAGGTTGCCGCCGGCCTTGTGCGCGGCGTACAGGGCGCTCGACACGTCGGCCACCATCGGGCGCAGGCGCGGCACGTAGGCCAGCGCGTCGTCCAGGGTCTTCTGGTAGTCGATCTTCGGTGCTTTCAGATAGTTTTCCAGCACGAAGTTGTGGTAGTCCAGGTTCTCTTTCAGCTTCTCTGCGAAACGCTCTTCGTTCAGCAGGTCGGCGATACGGATGGCGCGGCGCGCTACCTTGTCTTCGTAGGCAGGGCCGATGCCCTTGCCGGTGGTGCCGATCTTGGCGGCGCCACGGGCCGCTTCACGGGCCGCGTCGAGGGCGCTGTGGTACGGCAGGATGACCGGGCAAGCCTCGGAGATCTTCAGGCGCGAAGCGACTTCCACGCCGACCGCTTCCAGCTTGTCGATTTCGCGCAGCACGTCCGGCACCGACACCACCACACCGTTGCCGATGTAGCAGGCCACGCCTGGACGCATGATGCCCGACGGGATCAGCTGCAGCGCGGTCTTCACGCCGCCGATGACCAGCGTGTGGCCGGCGTTGTGGCCGCCCTGGAAACGCACCACGCCCTGGGCGTGATCAGTCAGCCAATCAACGATTTTACCTTTGCCTTCATCGCCCCATTGGGTGCCGATGACAACCACGTTCTTTGCCATATTTTTTTTCGACATCGTACTAACCTAAGTTTTTAAGAATCCAGTTGCTACCACTATCGTCGAGCACCAGCGCGCGGTCGCACTCGAACTCGTCCTGTTCATTGCTGTGACCCGGCAAACTCTGGATCACCACTTCGCCGGCCTTGCGCAGTTCGGCGATTTTATCCTTCAATTCAGGCGCATTGCCCCACGGCGCGCGGATCGAGTGCTTGCGCTCGGCCGTGGGCAGCAGGCGCGCCAGTTCGCGCAAATCCATCGAGAAGCCGGTGGCGGGACGGGCCCGGCCAAACGCTTCGCCAACGTGGTCGTAACGGCCGCCGCGCAGCACCGCGTTCGGCAGGCCGGGCACGTAGATGGCGAACATGGCGCCGCTCTCGTACTGGTAGCCGCGCAGATCGGCCAGGTCGACCGCCACTTCGCGGCCGATGGCGGCATTGTCCGCCGTCGCGGCCAGCGCGGCCAGTTCGGCCAGCGCCTTGGCGATGCCCGGCAGGTCCGGCAGCACCTCGCGGGCGCGCTTGAGCACGTCCACGTCGCCGTACAGGTTCGGCAGGGCCAGCAGCGCGGAGCGTACCAGCGGGCTGTAATTGGCGGTCTGGGCTTCCAGGCCCGGCACGTCCTTGGCGCGCAGCAGCAGGTACAGCGCCGCTTCGTCCTTGGCCGCGTTGGCGTCCTCGGCCAGGATGGCGCGCAGCACGCCCACGTGCGACAGGTCCAGGCGCACGTCGGTGAAGCCGGCCAGCGCCAGGGAGGCCAAGGCCAGTTCCTGGATCTCGGCGTCCGCTTCCAGGCCGGCGTGGCCGTAGATTTCGGCGCCGATCTGCAGCGGCTCGCGGGTGGTGTGCAGGCCCGAAGGACGGGTATGCAGCACGCTGCCGGCGTAGCACAGGCGGGTGACGGTGGCGCGGTTGAGCAGGTGGGCGTCGATACGGGCCACTTGCGTGGTCATGTCGGCGCGCAGGCCCAGCATGCGGCCGGAAATCTGGTCCACCAGCTTGAAGGTGCGCAGCTCGGTGTCCTGGCCTGCGCCGGTCATCAGGGACTCGACGTATTCCAGCAGCGGCGGCATCACGAGTTCGTAGCCGTACAGCCGGAAGTTATCCAGCATCAGGCGGCGCAATTCTTCAATCTTGCGCGCTTCGGACGGCAGTACGTCCGCAATATGTTCGGGCAATAGCCAATTCGGCATGGGGAAAACCGGCAACGGTGTTGTTGAGATATCGATCATGCGCCCACAGGACGCACACGGCAATCGGAGGGCCGAACCGCATATTTTACGCGAAAATGCAGATCGATGGAAATAAAAGCTCGCCAATTGGCGGCTTGACAATCTTAAAGCAATGAAAAGGGGCCGGCCCTGTTACGGGTCCGGCCCCTGCGCACGCTGCGGGATTACTTCTTGCCGTCGCCGCCCGCGCCCTTGAAGTACTTGAAGAACTCCGAGTTCGGGTCCAGCACCAGCACGTCGCTGCGATTCTTGAACGATTCGCGGTAGGCGCTCAGGCTGCGGTAGAACTTGTAGAACTCCGGATTGCGGCCAAAGGCGTCGGCGTAGATCTGGCTGGCCTTGGCGTCGCCCTCGCCCTTGATGGTCTCGGCGGCGCGGTAGGCTTCGGCCAAGATCACGGTGCGCTGGCGGTCGGCGTCGGCGCGGATCTTCTCCGAGTCGGCGGTGCCGGTGGAACGCAGTTCGTTGGCCACGCGCACGCGCTCGGCCTTCATGCGCTCGTACACGGAGTTGTTGATCTGCTCCACGTAGTCCACGCGCTTCAGGCGCACGTCGATGATCTCGACGCCGATCTGCTTGGCTTCCACGATGACCTTGGTGCGGATCGCTTCCATGACCTTGCCGCGCTGGCCGGAAATCACTTCGCGCACGGTGCGCTTGGTGATCTCGTCGTTCAGCGCCGCTTTCACGATCTGCGACATGCGGTCGCGCGCGCGGCTCTCGTCGCCGCCAAAGGAGACGAAGTACAAGCGCGGCTCGACGATGCGCCATTTGACGAAGGCGTCCACCAGGATGTTCATCTTCTCGGCCGTGATGAAACGGTCGGCGTCCGGCGAATCGATGGTCATGATGCGCTTGTCCAGGTAGAGCACGTTCTGGAACGGCGGCGGCAGCTTGAAGTGCAGGCCGGGCTCGCTGATCACCTGCTTGACTTCACCCAGCGCGAACACGATGGCGTACTTGCGCTGGTCGACCACGAACACGGTGGAGGACAACAGCATCAGGGCGACGAAGCCGCTGATCAGGATGGTAACTATGCGATTCATTAACGGCTCTCCCGATCACGTGAGGACTCGCGCGAACGGCTGTCGCGCGAGCGGCTGACTTCCGGCGGCGGCAGGCCGTCCGACGGCAGCATCACGGCGGTGGGCGGCGGCGGCGTGGCGTTCGCTTTCGCGGCGGCGTCGCTGGCGGCGGCCTGGGCGATGAGTTTATCCAGCGGCAGATACAGCAGGTTGTTGCCTGCGCGCGAATCGATCATCACCTTGCTGGTGCTGGAGAAGATCTGCTGCATGGTGTCGAGGTACATGCGGTCGCGGGTCACGCCCGGCGCCTTGGCGTACTCGGATTGCACCGACTTGAAGCGCGCGGCGTTACCTTCGGCGTTCTCCACCACTTGCGAGCGGTAGGCTTCGGCGTCCTGGGTCAGGCGCGACGCGGCGCCGCGCGACTCGGGGATCACCTTGTTGGCGTAGGCCTGGCCTTCGTTCTTCAGGCGTTCGCGGTCCTGGCCGGCCTTGACGGCGTCGTCGAAGGCGGCTTGCACCTGCTCCGGCGGCTGCACGCCCTGCATGGTCACGTTGGTGATCTGCGCGCCGGTGGCGTAGCGGTCCAGGATCTGCTGCATCAGCTGCTGGGTTTCGAACGCCACTTTCTCGCGGCCCTCGTACAGCACGAAGTCCATCTTGCTCTTGCCGACGATTTCGCGGATCGCGGTCTCGGCCACCTGCATCACGGTTTCTTCCGGATTGGTGTTGCTGGTGATCCAGGCGACCGGGTTCTTCAGCGTGTACTGCACGGCGAACTGGATGTCGATAATGTTTTCGTCGTCGGTCAGCATCAGCGACTCGCGCGGCTGCTTGTTCTTGACGTTGTTGCGGTAGCCCACTTCCACCGTGCGCACCTGCGACACGTTGACGGTGACGTCGCTCTGGAAGGGATAAGGCCAGCGCCAGTTCAGGCCGGCAGGCGTGACGTGCGAGACCTTGCCGAAGGTGAACACCACCCCGGTCTGGCCTTCCTGCACGATGAAGGCGCCGCTGGCCAGCCACACCAGCGCGGCGATCGCACCGACCGCGCCTATGGTGAAGCCGGCGCCGCGCATGTCGCCGCCACTGCCGCCGCCACCGCCGCTGCCGCCGTTGTTATTCCGTTTCTGGCCGAACAAGCCGTTCAGGCGCTGATTGAAATCGCGCCACAGCTGGTCCAGGTCCGGCGGACCTTCACCGGGTTTCTTGCCTTCTTGGGCCTGCTTGTTGCCGTCCTTCTTGTCCGCCCCCCAGCGAGGGTCGTTCAGGTTCAGCTTCAAGCCTATTCTTTTTTTTAAGGAGGAGAAAGGCATGCTAATGAGATCCAACTTGGGTGGAAGTGGAATGGCCTTCGGAGCCGGAATCGCCGTCTACATCCAGCAGATCCTCGTCTTCCTCGGGCGCCTGGTACAGATAAGCCTTGCCGGGTGCGGCCTTGGCCGCTTCGGTGATGGCACTGCGCAGCAGGTCCAGGCCTGCGCCGGTGCGTGCACTGGTGAAAACGCGAGAAATTTTATCATATTCATCACGCTCGACCGCCGGCTCCAGGCCGGCCGCGTCGATCTTGTTCCACACCAGGATCTGCGGAATATGGTCGGCGCCGATTTCGCGCAGCACCAGGTTCACCTGCTCGATCTGCTCCATGCGCACCGGACTGGCGGCGTCCACCACGTGCAGCAGCAGGTCGGCGTGGATGGTTTCCTCCAGCGTGGCGCGGAATGCCGCCACCAGCTGGTGCGGCAGTTCCCGCACGAAACCAACCGTATCCGAAATCACCACATTGCCCACTTCCTCGCCCATGTAGACACGGCGCGAGGTGGTGTCCAGCGTGGCGAACAGCTGGTCGGCCACGTAGACGCCGGCCTTGGTCATGGCGTTGAACAGCGTGGACTTGCCGGCGTTGGTATAGCCGACCAGGGACACGGAAAACGTCTGGCTGCGGCCGCGCGAACGGCGCTGGGTCTCGTGCTGCTTGCGCAGCTTGGCCAGGCGCGCGCGCAGCGCCTTGACGCGCTCGCCGATCAGGCGGCGGTCGGTCTCGAGCTGGGTTTCACCGGGACCGCGCAGGCCGATACCGCCCTTTTGCCGTTCCAGGTGGGTCCAGCCGCGTATCAGCCGCGTGGCCAGGTGCTGCAGCTGCGCCAGCTCCACCTGCAGCTTGCCCTCGTGGCTCTGCGCGCGCTGCGCGAAGATGTCGAGGATCAGGCTGGTACGGTCGAGCACGCGCACCTGCAGGCGCTTTTCCAGGTTGCGCTGCTGCGCGGGAGACAGGGCGTGATTGAAGATGACGATCTCAAGCTTGAGATCCTGGACGGCCAAGCCGATCTCGTCGGCCTTGCCGCTGCCGACGAAATATGCCGCGTCCGGACTGGAGCGTTTGCCGGTAATCGTGGTGACCGGGTCTGCTCCCGCCGAACGGGCAAGCAGCATCAGTTCCTCGACGCTGGCGGCAAAATCGCCCTGACCGAAGTCTACCCCGACTAAAGCTGCGCGCATGCGACCGCCAGGCAAGGTGGGAGGCGAAGATTAAAGCTCAATGATTATTCCGCTTCGGATTCGATGTTCAGGTTCACGGCGCGGGCCGGCACCACGGTCGAAATGGCGTGCTTGTACACCATCTGGGTCACGGTATTGCGCAGCAATACCACGTATTGGTCGAACGATTCGATATGGCCCTGCAGCTTGATACCGTTGACCAGGTAGATCGAGACAGGAACGTGTTCCTTGCGCAATGCGTTCAGGAATGGGTCTTGTAACAGTTGCCCTTTGTTGCTCATAACAGCTCCGTTTTATGTTGTTGTGTAAGAATTGGAGGCGACTCGCTGTATTTCAAGTGCCCGGCATCATACTCTGCCTGGAGAATGATGCTGCCAAGCTACTGTAACCTGTTTTTGACATTCGTGCAGTGCGTAGCGTGCAGGAATGTCAATCTTTAAGCTGCTTATCAGTTTTTAAGCCAGCTGCTTATTTTACGCGCTTGTCGAACGGGTTTTTACCGGTGCGCAGTTCGATGCGCAGCGGCGTGCCGACCAGGTTGAAGGTATCGCGGAAATGCTTTTCCAGATAACGCTTGTACGGGTCGGACACGGCGTCCAGCGAATTGCCGTGGATAACGATGACCGGCGGGTTCATGCCGCCCTGGTGCGCATAGCGCATCTTCGGACGGATGGAGCCCTTGCGCTTCGGTTCCTGCTTCTCCACCGCTTCCTGCAGCGCGCGGGTCAGCTTGGGGGTCGACAGGTCGGCCATGGCGGCGGCGTAAGCCTGGTCCACCGACTTCATCAGCGGGCCGATGCCGGAGGCCTTCAGCGCCGAAATGAAGTGCATCTTGGCGAAGCCCAGGAAGTCCAGCTTGCGGTCCAGGTCGATCTTGATCTCGTCGCGGTCGTCCGACTGCAGGCCGTCCCACTTGTTGACGGCCACCACCAGCGCGCGGCCCGACTCCAGCACGAAGCCGGCGATGTGGGCGTCCTGCTCGGAGATGTCCTGCTGGGCGTCCAGCATCAGGATCACGACGTTGGCTTCCGAAATCGACTGCAGGGTCTTGACCACCGAGAATTTCTCGATGGCTTCGAACACGCGGCCGCGGCGGCGGATGCCGGCCGTGTCGATCAGCGTGTACTGCTTGCCGTCGCGCTCGAAGGGAATCTCGATCGAGTCGCGCGTGGTGCCCGGCATGTCGAAGGCGATCACGCGCTCTTCGCCCAGCAGGGTGTTGATCAGCGTGGACTTGCCCACGTTGGGGCGGCCCACCAGCGCGATCTTCACGCCGCGCTCGGCCGGGGCCAGCTCCTCGGCGTCTTCCGGACGCTGCTCGAACGCCTTGTCCAGCGCCTCTTCCACCAGGTCGTGCACGCCGTCGCCGTGGGCGGCGGAGATCACATACGGATCGCCCATGCCCAGCTCGTAGAAGTCGGACACCACGGCGGTGTAGCGCATGCCTTCGGACTTGTTCACCACCAGCAGCACCGGACGGCCGGATTTGCGCAGGAAGTCGGTGATGGTCTTGTCATGCGGCGTCAGGCCCTGGCGGCCGTCGACCAGGAACACCACGATGTCCGCTTCCGCGACGGCCTGCTTGGTCTGCAGCGCCATCTGGAACATGATGCCTTCCTTGGCGACCGGCTCGAAACCGCCGGTGTCGATGACCAGGAAGGGGCGTTCGCCCAGACGGCCTTCGCCATAGTGGCGATCGCGCGTCAGGCCTGGCAAGTCCGCCACCAGCGCGTCGCGCGAGCGGGTCAGACGATTGAATAAGGTCGATTTCCCGACATTGGGTCGACCTACGAGTGCTATAACCGGCTTCATTGTATTACTCGACCGCTAACGCGGTCACTGTCCCTGATTGGGTTTGGAAAATCAAATTCGAGCCAGCGATGACGGGCGACGACTGGATCGCCGTGCCGTCGGTGCTGACCCGGGCTATTAGTGCGCCATCTTCGCGCGACAGGAAGTGAATGTGGCCCTGGAAGTCGCCCACGGCCACACTGCGGCCGAAAGATGCGGGCGTGGACAGGCGGCGGAAGGCCAGCTTGTCGCTTTTCCAGGCACTCTGGCCGCCTTCGCGGGAGAAGGCCGCCACGGCGCCCTTCTCGTCGGCGGTGAACACGAAACGCTGGTCCACCGCCACGCCGACGTCGGAAGACACTTCCTTGGTCCAGCGCGCCTGGCCGCCGGCCAGGTCAAAGCAGCCCACGCGGCCCTGGTAGGTCACCGCGCAGATATCTTTCTCGAACACCACCGGGGTGCCGGCCACGTCGGCCACGCGCTCCAGTTCGGTGGCGCCTTTCGGCTCGCCCACCGACACTTCGAAGCGCGGCACGCCGGTCGCCAGGGTCAGCGCCAGCAGCTTGCCGCCGGGCTGGCCGACGTAGACGTTGGCGCCGCTGATGACCATGCCCGGCGCATTGCGCAGGGTCAGGGCCGGGGTGGTGCGCAGCACGGACCAGCGCTTGGCGCCGGTCTTGGCTTCGAAGGCCGTGATGCGGTTGTCCACCGAGCGCACGATGACGACGTCGTCCGCCGCCACCGGCGAGGACAGCACTTCGCTCGAGGCCTGGGCCTTCCACAGCTGCTTGCCGCTGCCGTCGAAGGCGATGATGTTGCCCTTCAGGCCGCCCACCACCACCACTTCGCCGTTCGGGCTCACGCCCACGCCGGCGGTCAGGTCGCTGCCGGCCTTGACGCGCCACAGCTGCTTGCCGCTGGCCGCGTCCAGGCGCGCCAGGGCGCCGTCCGCGTCGGCCACGAACACGCTGCCGGCGGCGGCGGCGGGGCTGAAGTTGTACGCGCCGGACTTGCCGATCGAGTATTTCCAGGCGGTCTTCACCGCCATGCTGCTTTTCAGTTCCACCAGCGCGGCGGGCTTGTCCTTGGGCTCGCTGGCGAAAGGATTGATCTTGTCCAAGGTGCTGCAACCTGCGGCCAGGGCCAGCAGGCTTACGCCAACTACTTTACCGGTAATACGCATAAATATCCTTAAGCATGCATTGCGACGGCGCGGCGGGTTACGGCGCTGCGCGCCTGACCCGCCCTACGCTCCGATTTTTCGTTCTTAAGCTGCGGCCTTGGGTTCGGCTGGCACGGTGCCGCCGATGGCTTCGAGCTTGAGCTGGATCAGCTGGCGGCCCGGGGTTTTCTTATCGGTAGCGGTCAGCGCGGCCAGGTAGGCGGTGCGCGCTTCGGCCAGCTTGTTCTGCGCGGCCAGCACGTCGCCCTTGCGGTCGGCCACGGCGCCTTCGAACTGCTTGGGCACCGCCACGGCCAGCACTTTCAGCGCTTCGTCGTAGGCTTTTTCGTCCAGCAGCACGCCGGCCAGGCGCACGCGCGCGATGGCTTTGTATTCGTCGTTGCCGTGCTCAATGGCCCAGTTCAGCTGGGTCTTCGCGGTTTTCAGGTCATTCGCCTCGAAGGCTTGCTTGGCCGACGCCAGCGCGGTCATGGCCGCGTAGGAGGTGCTGGCGAACTTGGTCTCCATGTCGGCGGTGGCGCGCTGCACCTTGGCCGCGTCCTTGGCCGCGATGGCGGTCTGCAGTTCGTCGTACAGCGCCGAGGCCGATGCGGCCTGGTCGCGCTGGTAGTAGTTCCAGCCATTCCAGCCGGAATAGGCCGCCAGGCCCGCGATCAGTACCCACGACGTCAGGTTGCCGTATTTGGCCCACCAGGCTTTGAAGTTAGCTAGCTGTTCTTGTTCTTCGAGATCGTATGCCATGAAATTACTCTGTGCTCTGGTTAAGGGTTGATATTAATGCTTGCAGTTTTCGTCATGCACGTGGAAATGGTGGTGCTCCTCACCATCGCCCGTGATGTGGTCCACAATGTAGTCCACCACGCTGTCAAACGCGACGGTGGCTTGCTGATGCTCGCCTTCTTCGCCGCGCATGGCCTTCACATTGGCCGTGGCGTTCGCCACTTCGGATTCGCCGATGATGACGGCGAAGGAAGCGCCGCTGCCGTCGGCCTTCTTCATCTGGCTCTTGAAGGAGCCGGCGCCGCTCAGGGCGGCGCAGTGCAGCACCACGTCCAGGCCGGCGTCGCGCAGGCGCTCGGCCAGCACGAAAGCCTGCAGCTGGGCTTCTTCGCCCTGGTGCACCATGTACACGTCGCACTGGTTCGGGTCGGCGGGCTCGCCGGCCGATTTCATCAGCTCCACCAGGCGCTCGATGCCCATGGCGAAGCCCACCGCCGGGGTAGGCTTGCCGCCGAAGGTTTCGAACAGCGGGTCGTAGCGGCCGCCGGCGCAGACCGTGCCTTGCGTGCCCAGCTCGTCCGTCACCCATTCAAACACGGTGCGGTTGTAGTAGTCCAGGCCGCGCACCAGGCGGGTGTTGATGGTGAACGGGATGTTGTTGTGGTTCAGGATCTTCTGCACGCCGTTGAAGTGCGCCAGCGAGCCTTCGCCCAGGTAGTCCAGCAGCTTGGGCGCGTTGTTCACCAGCTCCTGCATGGCCGGGTTCTTGGTGTCCAGGATGCGCAGCGGGTTGGTGTGCAGGCGGCGCTGGGCTTCGGCGTCCAGCAGTTCGCTGTGCGATTCCAGGTAGGCGATCAGGTCCACGCGGTGCTTGGCTCGCTCGTCGGCGTCACCGATGGAGTTCAGTTCCAGGCGGATGTTTTCCAGGCCCAGGTCGTCCCACAGGCGGCGGCACAGCATGATCATTTCGGCGTCCACGTCCGGGCCGGTGAAGCCCACGGCCTCGCAGCCGAACTGGTGGAACTGGCGGTAGCGGCCACGCTGCGGCTTCTCGTGGCGGAACATCTGGCCTTTGTACCACAGGCGTTTCGGGCCTTCGTACACCAGGTTGTTCTCGATCACGGAGCGCACCACGCCGGCCGTGCCTTCGGGGCGCAGGGTCAGCGCGTCGCCGTTCATCGAGTCGGTGAAGGAGTACATTTCCTTTTCCACGATGTCGGTGACGGCGCCGATGGCGCGCGCGAACAGGCTGGTGTTCTCGACGATGGGGGTGCGGATCTGCTGGAAGCCGTAGCTCTGCACCACGGACTGCGCGGTGTTCTCGAACAGCTCCCACAGGTGCGCGTCCTGCGGCAGCAGGTCGTTCATGCCCTTGATGGCGGTAATCTTTTCAGCTTTTTTATTATCAGACATATGCTTTGCCGTAGTTCTTTTTAACGTAATCCAGCACGATGGCCTGGAATTCCTGGACGATATTGTCGCCGCGCAAGGTGGCGAATTTCTGGCCGTCGACAAACACCGGCGCGGCAGGCGATTCGCCGGTGCCGGGCAGGCTGATGCCGATGTTGGCGTGCTTGGACTCGCCGGGTCCGTTGACGATGCAGCCCATGACGGCCACGTTCATCGCTTCCACGCCCGGATAGCTCTGCTTCCATTCCGGCATGGAGTCGCGCAGATAGGTCTGGATGTCGTCCGCCAGCTCCTGGAAGGTGGTGGACGTGGTGCGGCCGCAGCCCGGGCACGCGATCACCATGGGGGTGAATTTGCGCAAGCCCATGGTTTGCAGTATCTCCTGTCCCACCACCACTTCCTTGGTGCGGTCGCCGCCCGGTTCCGGGGTCAGCGAAATGCGGATGGTGTCGCCTATGCCTTCCTGCAGCAGCACCGAGAGCGCGGCGGTCGAGGCCACGATGCCCTTGCTGCCCATGCCCGCTTCGGTCAGGCCCAGGTGCAGCGGATAGTCGCAGCGCTTGCCCAGCTCGCGGTACACGGCGATCAGGTCCTGCACGCCGGAGACCTTGCAGGACAGGATGATCTTGTCGCGGCCCATGCCCAGCTCTTCCGCGCGCACCGCGTTTTCAATCGCGGACGTGATCAGCGCTTCGTACATGACGGCCTGCGCGCTCCACGGATTCGCGCGCGCGGCGTTCTCGTCCATGATGCGCGCCAGCAGCGCCTGGTCCAGGCTGCCCCAGTTGACGCCGATGCGCACCGGCTTGTCGTGCTTGATGGCCACTTCGATCATCTGCGCGAATTGCGTGTCGCGCTTGGCGCCCTTGCCCACGTTGCCGGGGTTGATGCGGTACTTGGACAGCGCCTGGGCGCAGTCCGGGTAGTCGGTCAGCAGGGTGTGGCCGTTGTAGTGGAAGTCGCCCACCAGCGGCACGTCGATGCCCATCTTGTCCAGCTGGTCGCGGATGTAGGGCACGGCGGCGGCCGCTTCCGGGCGGTCCACCGTCAGGCGCACCAGCTCGGAACCGGCGCGCGCCAGTTCCTTGATCTGGATGGCGGTGCCCACGGCGTCGGCCGTGTCGGTATTGGTCATCGACTGCACCACCACGGGCGCGTCGCCGCCGACCCAGATCTTGCGGTCGCCATGGGCCACCAGCACGCTGCGGCTGCCACGGCGCGCTTGCGGGCCGGAGGGGATTGCGGTGTTCGGCATCGTATCGTCCATCTTGATTGCTTGATACTTATTTAATATTCACGCGTGCAATTGTACCGCCTGGCACTTCTGGCAGCGCCAATGGCTGGCCGCGCAGGGTCGCCTGCACGTGGCCGGGCTTGCCAACGATGAGCAGCGCCGCGTCGTTGATCTCGAACTGTTCCGTGCTGCCGCCCTTGACCAGGCGCGCAATCAGGGACGGCTTGCCGGGACGGCGGATTTCCACCCACGAATCGTCGGTGAACTTCAGCACCAGCGTGGCCGGGCCGGCTGCGGCGGCCGGCGCCGGAGCGGCGGCTGCGGGAACTACGGCGGGAGCGGCTGCGGCCGGCGCAGGGGCGGCGGCTGGCGCAGGAGTCACAGGCGCGGGCTGGACCGGGACCGGCGCAGGAGCGGCGGCCGCAGGCGCAGGAGCGGCCGCAGGGGCAACGCCGGCCGGCGTTGCCGCCGGGCTGGCAGCCGAGGCAGCGGCGCCCGGCGTGGCGTCCGCCGGCGGCAAGGATACGAGCGGCACGTTGGGCGAAATCAGCGGTGCGGTGTCGGCGCCCGGCTTGGCCACCGTTTCCAGCGGCGCCACGGCGGGCGCGCTGGCGGCAGGCGCTTCTTCCCTGGCGCTGTGCGGCAGGTTCGGTATCATGCCGGCCTGGTAGGCGCCGGCCACGGCCACCACTACGGCCACCACGGCCGCGCCTATCACCCAGCCCGCAGGCTTGGACGAGCGCTGCGTGAGCGACGGGAAGCGCGACTCCGAGAACGTGGCAGAAATTTTTTCGCGGCGCACAGGCGGCGCGGTTTCCTGGCTGGTCGCCGGATTCACTTCTATCATGGCCACCAGCGGCGCAGCATCGAGCTTCAGCACCTTGGCGTAGGCGCGCACAAAGCCGCGCGTGACGGCCATGTTCGGCAGGGCCGCATAGTCACCCGCTTCCAGCGCCACCACCTGGCGCGGCGCCAGCTTCAGCTGGTCCGCAATCTGGTCCACGGTCAATCCCAGCGCCTCGCGCTGGGCCTTCAGCTGCGCACCGGGCGTGCCGCTCTGCTTCTCAGGCTGTTCCGCCCACTCTGAATTCATAGGTATACCTGTCTCACTCATCAAACGCCCCACGTTGATAGGCAGCATATTCCGGCGAGCCGGTATGGTGGCGGCGCAATTGCGTCACCCAAGCCGATTCCGCGCCCGTGTCGCCGAGTTTATGCTGCACCCTGATTGCAAGCCACAGCACGTCTGCCGACAAGCTGTCCATTTTGGCTAGCTTGCCCAGCCGGGTAATGAAAAAACCGGCGCGCACATAGTCGCGCCGCTCGTAGTAGATCCGCGCCAGGTTGGCGTTGGTCGCCGGCACGTCCGGCGCAATCTTCAATGCCGGCAGCAGATACTTCTCTGCCGTGCTGTTATCTTTCAGCTTCAGCGCGCAATTGCCCGCGTTATTGTAGGCATCCGCCGGCGACTGGTAAGTACGCACAGCCAGCGCGGCGTCGAAATACTTGAACGATTCGGCCACGCGGCCGTGGCGGCACAGGAAGGAACCGTAATTGTTGTTCACTTCCGGATTGTTCGGCGCCATTTTCAGGGCGCGCACGAAGTTGTCCTCGGCCAGCTCCCGTTCGTCCATCGCCATATAGATCACGGCGCGCATGGCGTAGGCGTCCACCTTCTCGGGCTCGGCCGCCAGGGCCTTCTTGATTTCGTCCAGCGCCACCGCGTACTGGCCTTGCTGGTAGTAGCCTATGGCCAGCTGCATGCGGATCTCGGCGCGCTTTTGCGCCGCCGTCTGGTCCGACGCGGTGGCCAGCTCGGCCTTGCCGCTCTGCCCCGGCGCAGGCGCCGAAGTCGACGCGCAGCCGCACAGCAGCCCGGCCAGGCCGAGGGCGGCGAGGCGCAGCAGGCAGCGGTGGGCTAGTACGGTCATCAGGAACGGATCTCCACGATCTTGCCGAAGTCGGCGCCGAATTTCTTCTGGTATTCTGCCATTTTACCCATGCGCTCCTGCACGCGGGTACGGTCTTGCACTTCGCCGGCCAGCTGGCCGCAGGCGGCATCGATGTCGTCGCCGCGCGTTTTGCGGATGGTGGTGACGATGCCGGCGTCCATCAGGATCTGGGCGAACTGCTTGATGCGCTCGTTTTTCGAGCGGAACAGGCCCGATTCCGGGAAGGGGTTGAACGGTATCAGGTTGAATTTGCAGTTGACGCCGAATTCGCGGTGCTTGACCAGGGCCACCAGCTCGCGCGCGTTGTCGTCGCTGTCGTTGAAGCCGTCCAGCATGCAGTATTCAAAGGTGATGAAGTCGCGCGGGGCGAATTCCAGGTAGCGCTTGCACGCGGCCATCAGTTCGGCCAGCGGGTATTTCTTATTCAGCGGCACCAGGCCGTCGCGCAGCGGGTCGTTCGAGGCGTGCAGCGACACGGCCAGCGCCACCGGCACCACCTGGGACAGCTTGTCCATCATCGGCACCACGCCGGAGGTGGACAGGGTCACGCGGCGGCGCGACAGGCCGTAGGCGTTGTCGTCCAGCATGAGTTTCAGCGCGGTGGCGGTCGGGTCGAAGTTGAGCAGCGGCTCGCCCATGCCCATCATCACCACGTTGGTGATCTGGCGCTCGCCTTTCGGGCCGGGCTCGATGCCCTTGGTGCGGCGCAGTTCGAATTCGGCCATCCACAGCTGGCCGATGATTTCGCCCACGGTCAGGTTGCGCGAGAAGCCCTGCTTGCCGGTGGAGCAGAAGCGGCAGTTCACGGCGCAGCCGGCCTGGGTGGAGATGCACAGCGTGCCGCGGTTTTCTTCCGGAATGAACACGGTTTCGACGGCATTGCCGTTGCCGACGTCGACCAGCCATTTGCGGGTGCCGTCGGTGGAGGTATGGTCGCTGATGATGGCCGGCGCCGTGATGTGGGCGCGGGTTTTCAGCTTGTCGCGCAGCGACTTGGCCAGGTCGGTCATCGAATCGAAGTCCGACGCGCCGAACTGGTGGATCCAGCGCTGCAGTTGCTTGGCACGGAACGGCTTCTCACCCAACTCCGCACAGTAGGCGATCAGTTGCTCCGGATCGAAATCCAGAAGGTTGGTCAGAGCGGCGGCGTTCACGGGCGTATTCATTTCAGGGTTCAAAACAATTCTAAAAAACACCGTTTCCACCCGCCGGGGCGAGGCGGAAACGGGGTATTGCGAAAATTACTTACCGAAGAAGTAAGCGATTTCTACGGCGGCGGCTTCGACAGCGTCGGAACCGTGGACAGCATTGGCGTCGATCGAATCGGCGAAATCAGCACGGATGGTGCCTTTTTCAGCCTTCTTAGGATCGGTAGCGCCCATCAGTTCGCGGTTTTTCAGGACTGCGTTCTCGCCTTCCAGTGCCTGGATCATGACAGGACCGGAGACCATGAAGTCAACCAGATCCTTGAAGAAGCCGCGCTCTTTGTGCGCAGCGTAGAAACCTTCAGCCTCTTCACGCGACAGCTGCTTCATTTGCGCAGCAACGATCTTCAAGCCAGCGCCTTCGAAACGGCTGTAGATTTGGCCGATAACGTTTTTTGCAACTGCGTCTGGTTTGATGATCGACAGGGTGCGTTCGATTGCCATTTGAAAAACTCCAATAAAAAGAAAGGTTTAAAACAAAATTGATGACTCAATCAACCTTCGATTTTACCATAGAACCCCATGCCCAACCCAGATTCACTGCCAGGCCCGATTTTAAGCCCCTTCTAAGCCGGTTTTTGCGCCTTTTGGGCGGAGCGTGCTATGCTTTTAGCAAGCGGTGCTCCGCACCTATCCTTTGGAGGCAATTCATGATCAACATGCAGAAAACCTACGACCTGTCCGGCAGTAGCGCCAACACCATGGCGGTGCGCCACAACGTGCTGCGCAACACCTACTGGCTGCTGGCCCTGTCGATGATCCCGACCGTGCTGGGCGCCTTCGCCGGCGTGCTGATGCAGGTTCCGGTGCCGCGCGGCTTTATCGGCTTCATCGTCTTCATGGCGATCGCCTACGGCTTTATCTGGGGCATCGAAAAGAACAAGAACAGCGGACTGGGCGTGGGCCTGCTGCTGGGCTTCACCTTCTTCATGGGCCTGATGCTGACACCGCTGCTGACGCGGACCCTGGGCTTCTCCAACGGCGGCTCGCTGATCATGCTGGCATTCGGCGGCACGGCGGCCGTGTTTGCCACGCTGGCCAGTATCGCCACCGTGTCCAAGCGCGACTTCTCGGCCATGGGCAAATGGCTGTTCGCCGGCGTGATCGTAATGATCGTGGCCAGCCTGGCCAACATCTACTTCCAGATGCCGGCGCTGCACATAGCGATCTCGGTGATGGTGATCGGCATTTTCTCGGCCTACATCCTGTACGACGTGCAGCAGATCGTGAACGGCGGCGAAACCAACTACGTGAGCGCCACCTTGGCCCTGTACCTGGACGTGTACAACATCTTCACCAGCCTGCTGAGCCTGCTGGGTCTGGGCGGCTCGCGCGACTAAGCGCCAGCCCCCCTCCCCTCAAAAAGCCGGCCTCGCGCCGGCTTTTTTACGCCTGCGCGAGTCCGGCAATTAGGGTTCGCGGGCCGCGCCGCGCACGGTGAAGCGGGTGGTGGCAACCGGGCTGCCGGCCGCATCGAGCAGCGCCAGCTCATGCCGGCCAGGCTCCGGACGCCAGGCGTAGCTGGCGGCGGGGCCGAGGGTGGCGCCGTCCAGCTGCCAGCGCAGGCCCTGCCCCGCCTGGGCCTGGAAGAATACGCGCTGGCTGGCGTCGGGGATATCCGGGTCGATGGCGATGATGCTGGCGTCGGCCGGGTACAGGATGCGCGGGGCGCGGCGGGCGTCCTGCAGCAGCGCCACTTCGGCGCTCTCCGTGCCGGCGATAAACCACTCCGCGCGCGGCGGCTCGAATGCCGGCTGCCAGGCCACGTCGCGCCGCAGCACGCCGGGCGGCGCGGCCGGGGCGCGGCTGGGGACGTGCTGGTGCAGATAGTCCATCACGTCGCGCCAGACCGGCGCGGCGCCGGTGACGCCGGACACGTCCCACATAGAGCCGCCGTCGAAATTGCCGACCCACACGCCCACCGTGTAGCGCTCGCTGTAGCCCACGCACCAGTTGTCGCGCATGTCCTTGCTGGTGCCGGTCTTGACCGCCGCCCAGAAAGTGGTGGCCAGCTCGTTTTTCAGCCCGAAGGTGACGCTGCGGGCGGCCCGGTCGGACAGGATGTCGCCAACGATGAAGGCGGCCCGCGCATCCAGCACGCGGTGCTTGCGCTCCGGCGCGCGCGGCAGCAGGCTGGCCGTGCCCTGCAGGCCGCCGCTGGCCAGGGTGCGGTAGGCGTTGGCCAGCTCCAGCAAGCTGACGTCGGCCGAGCCCAGCGCCAGCGAATAACCGTAGTAATCGGCCGCTTCGGTCAGGCTGTCCAGTCCCAGGCTGCGCAGGCGCTCGTGGAAGCGGTCCAGGCCCACCATCATCAGGGTACGCACGGCGGGCACGTTGAGCGATCCGGCCAGGCTGGTGCGGGCGCTGACGTAGCCTTTGAATTCCTTGTCGTAGTTCTGCGGTATGTAGAGGCCGGAGGCGGTGGAGATGTCGACCGCCGTATCGTCCAGCAGCGAGGCGGCGGTGAGCTGCTTGCGCTCCAGCGCCAGCCCGTACAGGAAGGGCTTCAGGGTGGAGCCGGCCTGGCGCAGCGCGGCAACGCCGTCGACCTCGCTGCCGCCCGCGTTGCCGACATAGGCCAGGATGTCGCCGCTGGCATTGTCCAGCACCACCAGCGCGCCGTCCTTTACGTTGCGCTCGCGCAGGGACATGATCTGCTGGCGCAAGGCCGCTTGCGCAAAGCGCTGTAAGGCCGCGTCCAGCGTGCTGCGCACTTGCTGCGACGGCGCCGTCAGCAGCTTCTGCGCCACTTGCGGCGCGGGCGCCAGCGCCGCCATGGCGGCCGAGCGCGCGAAGGCGCTGGCTGCGGCGCTTTCTATGGCGGAGCATGGGGTGTGGGCGTTCAGCTCCCCCGCCAGCGCGCAAGCGCGCCGCGCTACCAGCTTGGGCGCCGCCGACGGCGCGCGCAGCAGGCTGGCCAGGATGGCCGATTCGGCCACGTTCAGCCCGGACGGCGCCTTGCCGAACAGGCCGCGCGCGGCTGCGCCTATGCCTTGCAGCTCGCCCCGGAAAGTGACCAGGTTCAGATAGGCTTCCATGATCTGCGGCTTGGTCCAGGCCTGGTCCAGTTCCTGCGCAGCCCTGGCCTGGTCCCATTTCTGCCTCCAGCTGCGGCCCGCAGCCACGGGCTGCAGGGCCGGGTCCAGCTGCGCCGCCAATTGCATGGTGATGGTGGACGCGCCGCGCGGGCGGCGGCGGAACAGGTTGTCCCAGGCGGCCTTGCCCAGCGCTTCCAGGTCAACGCCGTCGTGCTGCATGAAGCGCTGGTCTTCGGCCTGCATGACAGCAGCACCGACGGCGGGAGAAATGTCGTCCAGCCTTACCCACGGCAGCCGCCGCGCGGCAAGGTCCACCCGCAGCGACTGGATCGCCACGCCGTTGCGGTCCAGCAGGGTTGAGTCTGAGGCGCGGTAGGCGGCCTGCACCTCGGCCGGCGTGGGGGTGGCGAAGGCGGGAGCGGCGGCCAGCAATAGCAACGCGCCACGCAGGCTGCTGCGGGCGCGCATCCCAATCCGCATCGCACTCCGCATCACAGTCATTTCACACTCACGGCGGCGTTGGGGAACTCGGCGAACGCCTCCGGGCTGTACATGGCTTCGACACGCGTGGGCGGCAGCTGGAACTGGCCGGCGTTGTTCAGGCGCACCGTGTACTCGACGCTCCATTTGCCTTTCGGGACGTACTCGTAATACGAACGGAAGGCTTCGAAGGTGCGCTCCTGGAACGCAGGCCATACCCAGCCCTTGCTCTTTTCGCCCGCCGTCATCAGCTGCGAGTCCTTGCCCAGTCCCGTGCCCAGCACGGAGGCGCTGGCGGGGATGGGGTCGTCCACCACCACCCACGTCATGTCGGCCTGCGCTTCCAGGTCCAGGCGCACGCGGTAGACGTCGCCGCGCGTCCACACGCCCTTCACCGCCTGCTCCACCGGCGTGATGGTCTTGACGATCCTGTAGCCGGACGAAATCGGCGCCTTCAGCGGAATCGCGGCCAGGCTCTGCACGGTCACCCAGGGCTTGCCGCTGCCGGCGTGCTTGAGCGAGAGCTCGGCAGCGCCGCGCGGCCAGGGCAGCAGCGCGCTGCCGCTGGCAGTGCCCGCGTCCAGCGCCACCCTCTTGCTGGCGCCGCCGATGGCCGCCGTGCTGCTGCCCCGCACCGGCTCGCGCTCGAATTTGTCCGAGAATTTGTCCAGCGCCAGCACGCCCCAGGCGTTGGCCACCGTGGTGTTCCAGCGCCCCTGGTGCTGGCGGCCCAGCGCGCCGCGCGCCAGGCGGCCCATGTCCGCCTTCCATGCCGGGTTGTCCGCCATGGCCAGCAGCAGGCGGTTGGCGTTCACGTCGCCCGACACCATCAGCCACCACCAGTTGTCATTGCGCTCGGTGGAGAAGCCCATGGTGGTGCCTTGCAGGTTGAGGCGCGCGCGCAGGATCTGCTGCGCCTGCGCCAGCCGCTTGTCGCGCTCGGGCAGATTGGCCACGCGCTGGTGGATCAGGTACCAGTCGATGACGGCCGAGGTGGGCCACAGGTTCGGCTCGGGGCTGAATGATTCCAGCTCGGCGGCTGTCACGCGGTCCACGCGCGACAGCGCTTCCAGCGCAGCCACCTTGCGCACCGCCAGGTCCGCCGTGGCGAGCGGCGAACCGCGCGTAATGCGGCCTTGCACGAAGTTCAGCAGGGCGTCCTCCATACGCGCTTTCAGTTCGGCCGGAATGGCGAAGCCGGCTTCCTGCACTGCCGACAGCACATAGGCGGTGAGCGAGTCGCTGCCCTGCTCCATCACCGGGAAGTATTTCAGCAGGCCGTCGCTGTCCAGATAGGCGGGCAGCTGCGCGGCCAGCTTCTGCCAGCGCTCGCGGTCGCGCAGGGCGATGGCGCGCGAAGTGTTCTGCTCGAAGCAGGTGTAGGGATAGGCCTGCATGTAGTCGCGCACGCCGGGCAGCTCGCTGCCCAGGCGCGCGGCAAACAGCGTCTGCACGCCGCCCCGTCCCGGCAGCGCGTCGACGGGCATTTGCACCTGCATGGCTTGCGGCTTGTCGAGCTGGAGCAGCGTGGCCTGCAGCGTGCGCACCGGCACGGCGGCCTTCACTGCCTGCTTCACGCGCAGGCGGTCCGAGGACGCGGCCTCCGCGCCCGCAACGCTGGCCGATACGTCCCATGCCAGTTCGCTGGCGCCCGCAGGCGCCTGGTAGTCCCAGCCCACTTCCTGCGCCATGCCGGCGGCAATGGCGACGCTCTGGCGCGGCAGCGCCTTGCCTGACACTTGCGCGTCCAGCGCCACGGTCAGGTCGCGCGCGGTGGCGTTGCGCAGCGTGAAGCCGGCGCGGAACTTGTCGCCTTCGCGCACCATGGCGGGCAGGCCGGAGAGCAGCATCACGTCCTGCGAGCTGCGGATTTCCGTGCGGCCGGTGCCGAACAGGTCCGCGTTCGCGGTGGCGATGGCGACGATGCGGAACGCGGTCAGCGAATCGTTGACCGGCACCTGCACGCTGGCCTCGCCGTTGGCGTCGAGCTTGACGCGGCCTTTCCAGAACAGCAGCGTATCGAACAGCTCGCGTCCGCCGCCTTTGCCGCCGCCGCCGCCGTGCGGCACCGCCTTGCGGCCGAAGTGGCGCTTGCCGACCACCTGCATCTGCGCCGTCGCGGTTTCCACTTGCAGGCCGCGCTGCTGCATCATCGTCTCCAGCAGGTCCCAGCTGGCATTCGGCATCAGCTCCAGCAGGCCGACGTCCACCGCCGCCAGCGCCACCTCGGCGCCCGCCGGTACAGGCGAGCCGTCGGCCCGCGTGACCTTGACCGAGACTTGCGCCCGCTCGCGCACCTTGTACACCTGGCGGTCGGTCTTCACCGCCACCTTCAGCTCATGCGCGGCCCAGCCCACGCGCAGCTGCGCCAGTCCCATCTTGTAGGCCGGCTTGCCCAGGTCGACCAGCGCGGTAGGCTGCACGCCCGCCACGCGGCCGCGCACCACCAGCGCGGACACGAACATATTCGGCGCGTAGTTCGGCTTGACGGGAATGCTGAACACGGGCGAGGAGCCGGACAGCTCCCGCACATAGGTATCGAGTATCCCTTCGCGCTCCACCGTCACCAGCGCGGTCGCCGAGCGGAAGGGCATGCGCAGCTGGAAGGTGGCCGTCTCGCCCGGCTCGTAGCGCTTACGCTCGGGCAGCAGGTCGATGCGGTCGTCGTCGCTGGCCTTGAACCACCAGTTGTCGCCGTCCGCCACCCAGGTTTCGCGGTTGGTGACGGCCACGCGCTGCTCGCCGTCCTGCGTCTTCGCACGCAGGATCAGGTTGCCCGACTCCGGCGCGGCCACTTCGCACACCAGCAGGCCGTGGGCGTCGGTGGCGCCTGCGCAAGCCTTGCCGAGCGCCTTGATCTCGCTGTTGTTCTCGTAGGCGTAGAAGCCGCCTATCAGGCGCCGCCGGTGCGAGTAGTTCAGGCGCTGGAAGAAGTCCACCTCCACCGGCGCGCCTGCCACGGGCTTGCCTTGCGTGTCCAGCACGGCCACCTGGAACTTGAGCGCGGCCTTGCTCAGCACCCAGCTGTCCGGCTTGATGCCGATGACCACACTCGACGGCCACAGCGGCACGCTGGTGGACGAGGACAGCGTTTCGCCGTTGGCGTCCTGGTAGGACATCTCCGCGAACAGCGACGCGGGCTGCTCCAGCCTGGGCAGCTTGTCCACCACCACGCGCGCGCCGCCGGCGCGGTCCAGCGTGATGCTTTGCGTTTTCACCGGCGCGCTGGCGTCGCCCGCAGCTTCGCCCTCCCCCGGCATGCCTTCGTATTCGCCCTCGTCCTCTTCCAGCTGCGCGCCTTCCTTGACCTTGCCCGGCTTGACATCGCCCATGGCGAAGGAGAAATCATCGTAGTCTTCGAAGGAGACGCTGCGTCCCTGCTGCGTGGTGCGCAGCTTGACCTGCGCGCCCGCCGCGCCGCCGCCGGACAGATAGCTGAGCTGCACGTACAGCGCCAGCTGCTCCGCCTGCACCACCGGCGCGGACGGGCCTTGCAGCAGCGCCTTCATGGTCGGCACGCGGAACTGCTCAACGCGGAAGCTGCCGCCCGAGCGGCCTTCGAACATCACGTCATACGTGCCCTGCTTCGCATCGGCCGGTATGGTCCACGCGCTTTCCGCCACGCCGCCGGCGCTCCACGCCAGCGGCAGTTCGTATTTCTGCTCGCTGCCCTGGTGCGTGATGATCACCTTGCCATCGCTGGCCTGCGGCGTGCCGTAGGCGAAGCCGCCCGCGTTGCGGCGGCGCAGGAAGTGCTTCATGTGCACCGTTTCACCGGCGCGCAGCAAGGTGCGGTCGAACACCGTGGCGGCGACGGTCTTGTCCGCGCCCAGGTATTCGGTGGGCACGTTGAAGCGCCAGCTCTCTATGCCCTCGGACCAGTTGGAGAGCGTGAACGTCATGTCGCCGCCGCTGCGGGCGCTGACGAAATAGCCTTCGTTGTATGGACAGCCTTCGTGCTGGATGTCCTCGCGTATGCTGGCCACGCCCATGGCGTCCGTGCGGCCTTGCCACAGCAGCTTGCCGGTACAGGCGCGCACCGCCACTTGCGCGTTGGGCACAGGCTGGCCCTTGTCCAGCGTGGTGACCCACACCAACGAGGATTCGGCGCCATGCTTGAAGTGCGCCACCATATTCGTCACCAGCGCCGCCGCGCTCACATAGGCCTGGCCAGGTTTGCCCTGCAGCGCCAGCGCCAGCTTGGGACTGGCCAGCTCCACCACGTAAAAGCCCGGCTTGCGCAGCGAGATGCCGATCACTTCAAACGCCTTGCCGCCGCCCGGCTTGGGCAGGTTGAAGCGCTCCGTCTTCGGCTGCGGCTTGCCTTTCGGCTCGGTGAACACGGACTCGTTCAGTTGCCAAAGCTCGCCCGGCACCCAGCCGCGGTCGCGGGTCTTGCCGCTGAGGCGGCGCAGCCAGGAGATCACTTGCAGGTCCTGCTGCGCATCCGGGCCGTCGAGGCGCAGCATGGCGCCCTCGGCGCCCCGGGCGCCATCGCCGGCCTTCGCTTTACGCGCGGCCAGGGTTGGCTCCACGTTGCGCACCGTGACGGGCAGCAGCTTGTCGCCGCGCGCCTCGATGATGCCGAAGCGCGCCGGGAATTTCACCAGCGGCGGCATGTCGCCGGTCTGCACGGCCAGCGGGAAGCGGGCCTGGTTCAGCAGGCTGCGGCCCGCGTCGTCCTTGAGCGCGTCCGGCAGCACCAGGCGCAGCCTGGCTTGCTCGGGGAAAGGTCCGGGAATGTTCACGCCGTTGACATACTCGGCCTGCGCCTCCTCCTTGGAGAACTGCGGCTTCCAGCTCTTGCCGCCCGGCCCGGACAGGACGATGGCGCGTGCGTCCGCCATGCGCACCGGCGCGCTGAAATTCACACGCACCGGCTGGAACGGTATGCAACGGCCCTTGGCGGACGGACGTTCGCACTGGAAGCTGGCGGTGAAGTCAGGCCGCGTCTTGAAGCTCAGCACCTGGTCGTGCTCATTGGCCAGGCCGCCGGGCGTGGCGATGGCGGCGCTCCACACCAGCGTCACCTTGGCGTCCTGCGGCAAGCTGCGCTTGCACTGCACCACGCTGACCGGCATCTGCCGCCGGCCGTCCTTGCGCGCATCCAGCACCTGCTGGCGTTCTTTGCCTTCGATCAGGCGCAGCGGGATTTTTTCGTTGATGCCTTCGGCGGTGCAGTAAGCGTGCTGCGCGATGTCCTCCGCCCGCGCTGCGGCGTCGAGCACGAGCACGAAGACCTGGTTCTCGTCGATATAGCCGGCGCCGCTGCGCGGCATGGAGAGCAGCACGGAGGGGCCGCCGGTGCTGAAGCTGTAGCTGCGCTCACCGCCCAGCGGCTTGCCCGCCACGTCGTTCAGCGCGGGCTTGAGGGTGAAGCGGCACGCCACGCCGGCCGGCAGGTCGCGCTCGAAGTCGTAGACCCAGCTGCCGCCGTCGACCCAGCGGCCCTGCCCCGCCGGCGCCTTGGCGCCGCCGCAGTCGGCGTCGAAGGGATCGCCCAGGCGCAGGTCGCCCAGGGGGACCATTTGCGCCGTGAAGCGCGCCTTGACCTGCCGCACGCCTTTCACCACGCCTTGCGGCGAAAAGGCTTCCACCGCTGTCTGCGCCTGCGCGGCGAAGGACAGCAGGCACAGTAAAGCTAAAGTCGGCACGGCGCGCATATGGACTCCCAGGCTGGATGCAGCTGCCAGTGTTGCAAATCCACTAACGCATGTCAACCATGCCAAGGACCCGGACGCCCCGGGAACGGCGCCAGCTTAGGCTGCGGCGCCCAGCGGGCTGACCGCGTCTTCCGGCGCCACGGCGGCCGGGATGTCGCGGCCGTCGGCCAGCTGGGTGACCAGCGCGTCGATGTCCAGGTCGAACACCGCCATCGATTCCACGTGCGAGGTGTGCGGGAACATGTTCACCACGCCGGCCTTGTTCAGCACATAGCCGCACAGGTGCACCAGCACGCCGGAGTCGCGCGCCAGCGTGGACGGGCTGCAGGACACGTACACGATGCGCTTCGGCAGCAGCTCGGGATGGGTCTTCTTCAGCTCCGCCAGCGCCAGCGACAGCGCCATGGCGCCGTCGCGCGGCGGGTCGATCAGCATGCGGTCGAATTTGCCGAGGGCGATCAGGTCTTCCTTGCTCACCTCGAACAGGTTGCGCGTCATGAAGCTGGTCTTTTCCGACACGCCGTTCACCACCGCGTTCGACAGCGCGCGCTCGGTCAGCGCGGTGCTGCCTTCAATGCCCACCACTTCGCGCGCCTGCGTGGCCAGCGGCAGCGTGAAGTTGCCCAGGCCGCAGAACAGGTCGGCCACGCGGTCCTGGGGCTGCACTTCCAGCAGGCGCAAGGCCTTGGACACCAGCACGCGGTTGATGTGGTGGTTCACCTGCGTGAAGTCGACCGGCTTGAACGGCATGCGCACATTGAACTCGGGCAGCAGGTAGTGCAGCTGCTTGTCCAGCGGGTAGAACGGGTAGGCGGTGTCCGGGCCCTTGGGCTGCAGCCACCACTGGATGTTGTACTGGTCGGCGAAGGCTTTCACCTTGCTCTCGTCGTCCGCCGTCAGCGCTTCCATATTGCGCAGCACCAGCACGGTCAGGTCTTCGCCGATGGCCAGTTCGATCTGCGGCACCTTGTCGAAGATGCTCAGCGAACCGATCAGGGCGCGCAGCGGCATCATCATGTCCGACACGTGCGGCGGCAGGATCTGGCAGCTCTGGATGTCGGCCACGTAGGACGATTTCTTTTCATGGAAGCCCACCAGCACCGTGTTCTTCTTGGCCACGAAGCGCACCGACAGGCGCGCGCGGTAGCGGTAGCCCCAGGTCGGGCCGTACATCGGGCGCATCACGTTGCCGGCTTTGACTTTGGACAGGTGCCAGAGGTTGTCCTCCAGCGTGCGCTGCTTGATGGCCACCTGCGCGCTCGGCTCGAGGTGCTGCATGGAGCAGCCGCCGCAATAGTCGAAGTGCACGCACTTGGGCTTGATGCGCATGGACGACTCCTTGCGGATCTCGACCAGGGTGGCCGCTTCCCAGTTCTTCTTTTTCTTGAACGTTGCAAAGGTGACGCGCTCGCCCGGCAGCGCGCCCTCCACGAAGACGACCTTGCCCGGCGTACCGTCTTCGTTTTCGATGTGGCCGACGCCGCGGGCGTCCATGTCAAGCGATTTGATGTCGATGATAGTGTCTTGCATAACGTTCAAGATGATAGGGAGGCTAAAGCAAGCCGCAGGGGGCTTTCGGAAGGGCGATATGATAGCAGATGCGCGCCCGCAGGTCGCGGCCTGAGGCTGAGGGGGCGGGCGGCGGGGGACCGGCCGGCGGTGTTTACAGCAGGGAGTCCCGCACCACGCCGCGCGCGGCCATGGCGCGCTTGAGTTTGACCAGCGCTTCCTGCTGGATCTGGCGCACCCGCTCGCGCGTGACGCCCATTTCCTCGGCCAGCGTTTCCAGCGTGGCCGGATCGTCGTTATCCAGCCCGAAGCGGCGCATGATGACGATGCGCTGCTTGTCCGGCAGCTTGGTGAGCCAGTCGCGCACCAGCACCGTCATTTCGTGGTGTTCGGCGCGCGCGTCCGGCGCGTCGTCGCTGTCGCCGGGCAGCATGTCCATCAGCGACGATTGCGGGTCGTTGTCGAGCGGCGCGTCCAGCGAGGTGGCGTGTTCGGACAGCGCCAGGATGTCCTGCACCTCCTCCACCGGCCGCCCCACCAGCTCGGCGATATCCTCGGCGGTGGCGTCCTTGCCGTTGTGGTGCTGCGCTTCCAGATGGTATTTGCCGCGCAGGATCTGGTTCAGTTCGCGCACCATGTGCACCGGCAGCCGCACCGTGCGCGCCTGGTTCATGATGGCGCGCTCTATGCTCTGGCGTATCCACCAGGTGGCGTAGGTGGAGAAGCGGAAGCCGCGCTCGGGCTCGAACTTGTCGATGGCGCGCATCAGGCCGATGTTGCCCTCCTCTATCATGTCGAGCAGGACCACGCCGCGGTTGATGTAGTGCTTGGCGATGGAAACGACGAGCCGCAGATTGTGCTCGATCATGGTCTGGCGGGCGGAGAAGTCGCCCGCCTTGGCCAAGGTGGCGTAGTGCACCTCTTGCGGCGCGGTCAGCAGCGGGCGCGTGCCGATCTGGTTCAGGTAGTGCTGGGTGGTGTCGGTGGACAGCTCGGCGGCCAGCACTTTTTTCAGCTCGTCGACGCTTTCCAGCACCGCGCCCACTTCCGGCGCCGCGCCGCTGGCGCCGCCCACATCGCCGTCTTCCGCATCGCCGTCGCCGGCTGCATCGTCGATTTGCTCGTCCGGAAAATCATCCGGCAGGGCATCGTCATCCAGGCGGTCGTGCGGCGAGTGTGTCATGGGTAGCTAGCGGTTAGGCAAGAACTTCGATGGATCGACCGGCTTGCCCTGCTGCCTGATTTCAAAGTGCAGCTTGACGGCGTCGGTATCTGAATCCCCCATTTCTGCAATCATCTGCCCCTTGCGCACGCTATCCCCTTCTTTCACCAGGATGGTACGGTTATGCGCATAGGCCGACAGCAGACTATTACTGTGCTTCACAATAACGAGATTACCATATCCACGGATGCCGCTACCGGCATACATCACTTTTCCTGCACTTGCCGCCATCACCTGTTGGCCCGCCTTGCCGGCGATATCGAGACCCTTGTTCTTGCCTTCGTCGAAGGTGGCGATCACGCGCCCCTCGGACGGCCAGGACCAGGTCAGCTCGCGGTCTTCGGCGCTCAGCTGCAGGGCCGCTGCGGCGGGTGCGGCGGCGGCCGGCGCCGGGGCGGCGGCGGCCGGCACCGGCTTGTCCACGCGCGCAGGCGCGGGCTTGCCGTTGCCGCTGTCGCCGTCGTCGGAACGCTGCAGCTCGGCCAGCGCGCCTTCGCTCCAAGGCTTCTTCTCGCCGCGCGGGCCGGTCTTTTTCAGCACCGGCGCCTTGCTCTCGGTGCTGCCCGGCAGCGGCACGGCCAGCGTCTGCACGCCGCCCACCGATTCCGGCGGCTGCACGCGCAGCACCTGGTCCACCTTGATGTCGTTCGGGTTGGCCAGGTTGTTCCAGGCCACCAGGTCGCGGTAATTCTGGCCATGCTCGAGCGCGATGCGGATCAAGGTGTCGCCGCGCTTGACGGTGTACAGGCCGCGCTCGTCGCGCTCCTTCTGCGCATCCTCGCTGGGCGCGGGCGGCTTGGCGGACGGCGGCGTGGCCACCGGCGTGGTGCGGTCGACTACGGGCGCCTGGTTGGGCACGGTGCTACAGGCGCTCAGCACGCACAGGGAAATGCTCAGCAATAACAGGGAACTCTTATTCGTCATACTCATCTTAATAGGTAAACTTCAGCGTGACCTTACGCGGTACCGGGGCGCAGGGGCACGAAATGGCAGTCCTCCAGCGTCTGGCTGGTCCATTCGGCCTTGCCAAGCCGCGTCACCAGCTCCAGGTGCTGGGCGCGCGCGCCCACCGGGGCGACCAGGCGGCCGCCTATGGCGAGCTGGTCCAGCAGCGCCTGCGGCACTTCCAGGCCGGCGGCGGCCAGGATGATGCCGTCGAACGGGGCGGCCTGAGGCAGGCCAAGCATACCATCTCCGTAATGCAAGCGTAGATTCGCTAGCCGCAGCGGGCGCAAATTGGCCTTGGCCAGCTCGTGCAGCGGCTTGATGCGCTCGATCGAATACACCTCCTGCGCCAGGCAGGACAGCACGGCGGCCTGGTAGCCGCAGCCGGTGCCGATCTCCAGCACGCGCCGCAGCTGGCCGCCGTTGCGCATCACCTCTATCATGCGCGCCACGATATAGGGCTGCGAAATGGTCTGGTGGTGGCCGATCGGCAGCGAGGCGTCGATATAGGCTTGCGAGGCCAGCGCCTCGTCCATGAACATATGGCGCGGCACCGCCTCCAGCGCGCCCAGCACCGCCGCGTCCTTCACGCCCTGCTTGGCCACGCGCGCCACCATGGCGCGCCGCACCGCGTCCGACACCAGCGGGTTCTGGCGCGGCGCGGCGGCCGGGGCCGCCTGGGCCCGCTCCATCGCCAGGGTGTGCGAGCGCGACGGCATGGCGACCGGCGCGCTGCCGGGCCGCACCGCCGTGCCCGGCGCCGCCCCCACCCGCACGCCGGGATGCGTGCCGCCCAGCGCCGCGTTGCGGGCGGCGTTCTGCGTGGCCGTCTGCGGCGTGGCCACCGGCGAGAACACCGCCGTTTTTTTCTGCGCGTTGTCCACTACGGACGACAGCGGCAGCGGGAAGGTGCGGTGTTTGTCGCTCATGCCAGGCCCTTTGCCAGCGTCTCGAGTTGGGTACGGTGCGTCAGGTCCACCTGCAGCGGCGTCAGCGACACCCGGCCTTGGGCCACGGCGTGGAAATCGGTGCCCTCGCCCGCGTCCTTGCAAGCGCCCGGCGGGCCGATCCAGAAGATTTCCCGGCCGCGCGGGTCCTGCGCGCGTATCACCGGCTCGGCCTGGTGGCGGCGGCCAAGGCGGGTGGCGGTCAGCTCGCCCATGCCCGCGTAAGGCAGATTCGGAATATTGACGTTAAGCAAGTACGGCTTGGCCAGCAGATCGAAATAGCGCTGCACGATGTCGCGCGCCACCTTGGCGGCGTCGTCGATGTGCTGCCAGCCGTAGGCGCCCTGCGAGAACGCGATGGCCGGGATGCCGAACAGATAGCCCTCGGTGGCGGCGGCCACGGTGCCGGAATACAGCGTGTCGTCGCCCATATTGGGGCCGTTGTTAATGCCGGACACCACCAGGTCGGGCTTTTCGGACAGCAAGCCGGTGAGCGCGATGTGGACGCAGTCGGTAGGCGTTCCGTTAACAAAGTAGAAACCGTTGGCGGCCTGCTGCACCGACAGCGGACGGTCCAGCGATAGCGAATTGGAGGCGCCGGAGCGGTTGCCTTCGGGCGCGACGACCACGATGTCCGCTATAGGCGCGAGCGCTTCCGCCAGGGCGTTGATGCCGGGCGCCAGATAGCCATCGTCATTACTAATTAGGATACGCATGGCTGGGATTTTACCTGAAGCAATGGCGCGCCAGCACATGCCGACGGCCGCCTCAAACAAATTTAATAGCCGAGTGGCAACGGTGGCGCGCCCAAGGGCAAAGCGGCCCGCGCGCCGGGCCGGGCTGCCGGCCTGCAGGACCTGGCGCTAAGCGCGCGGCGCGGGCGTATCCTCCGGCAACACCTGCTCGCGCACCGCTTCGGCGCGCTGCAGCGGGTACGGCTCCTCGTAGCAGGCCTGCACCTGCTCCACGCCGGGGCCGCGCAGAATCACGCCGGCCGGGCCGACGCCGCCGTGGCCGGACGCCAGGACGGGACGCTGCGCCGGGCGCTGCAGCGCTGGCTGCAAAGGCGCTTGCAACGGCGCGTGCCCTGGCGATTGCGCAAGCGGCTGCACCAGCTGCTGCGCCGCCAGGCCATAGTGCAACTGCGGACTTGCCATCTCGTCCATGCGGGCTAGCGTCTGCGCCAGCGCGGCGCCCACGCGCAAGGTCTCCTCGTGCTCGGCGCCCAGCAGGCGCGCGCGCACCGCCAGCACCTGCTCCTGCGCCTGGCGGGCCAGCTCCAGCTCGCCGCACTGGTAATGGATGGCGGCGCGCGCGGCCAGGCTGGAGAGCGTCAGCGGATGCTCGGGTCCCAGCAAGCGCATCTGAATCTGCAGCACCTCCTCCTGCCGGTCCAGCGCCGCCTCGGCATAGCCCTGCCGCGCCAGGGCGGCGGCCTGGGCGCTGCACGCCTCCAGCACATCCGGATGTTCGCCGCCCAGCAGCCGCGTGCGCGTTTCGACCACGCAGCGCAGCAGGATGCGCGCCTGGTCCAGCTCGCCCTCCCGCAGCAGCGCGCGCGCCAGCAGCGCCTTGGCGGCGGCCGTTTCCAGATGCTCCTCGCCCACCACCTTCACATGCAGCTCCACGCTTTCGCGCAAGGCCAGCACAGCGGCGGCGCCGCGGCCCTCGTCCGCATACAGCAGGCCCAGCCGGAACAGGTCGCGCGCCAGCATCATGCTGTAGGCGCCGCCCGCCTCCACCGCCCGGCGCGACTGCGCCACCGCGGCCTGCAGCGGGATCTCGCGCCGCGACTGCCACGGCGGATGGCCGCCGGCCAGCCAGCCCAGCAAGGCTTCGTAGGAACGCGTGGCGGAAAAGCGGTCGGCCACCGGCTCGCCACGCACCGCCAGCCGCTCGCCGCGCGCCAGGCTGCGCGACTGCGGCAGCTGCACCTCGTCGAAATAACTCTCCAGCGACGGGCGTGCGATGCCGTAAGCCTCGCCCAGCACCTGCTCGAACAGCGGCTGGTAGCCCGGCAAGCCGGTGGCCGGATCGCCGCGCCGGCACAGGGCGCGCTGCGCGCTGCACTCCATGTCGGTGCGGGTGGGCAAGGGGTAAATCAGCAGCGGGCGCTGCTCGTCCTCGTGGCTGCGGCGGTAGGTGGTGGCGCGCTGCACCAGCGCCTGCAGACCTTCCAGGCTGCGGCGGTTGGCCTCGAACAGCAGCACCAGCCGCGTCGGCAGCAAGGTGGTGCAGATGCCGCTGCTGTCGCTGCGGCCGCTGCGCGCATCCACCAGCACGTAGCGGAACTGGCGCGCCAGCATCTCCGCAAAACAGCGGAACAGCGCCGGGCACTGGTGGAACAGCGCCTCCCAATCCAGCGCCGCCACGCGCTCGGCGTAGCCGGCGTCGAAGCGGCCGGCGCGCATCAGGTACAGCGGGCGGCCCTGGTCCGCCCGCACCGCGTAGCGCTGCCAGCCGACCGCGTCCAGCACCGCCCTGGCCTGCTCGGCGTCATCGTGCGCCGCCGCGCGCCGGCCTCGGCGCTGCAGCTGGTCGCGGCAGGCCGTGAACAGTTCCAGCAGGCCCGGGCCGTCGGCCAGCGGCGGAAAATACTGGTGCAGGCCGGGCGCCTCCAGGTCCCAGTCCACCATCAGCACCGGCACGGTGGCGTGAGCGCGGCCGGCCAGCAGCATGGCGGTGTTGGCCACGGCCATGCTGCGCCCGGCGCCGCCTTGGTGCGAGTGGAAAGTGATGACTTCGCCGGGCGTGGCCAGCGGCGGCAGCAGATGCGGGTTTTCCATGATGTACCTTCAGCGCGGAAAATGGGGCGGCGGCGTGGCGCGCCACTCCTCGGGGATGGGAGGCAGCACGAAGCGGCTGCAATCGTGCTCGGGCGGGATGCTGTGCTTCAGATAGTGATAGTGGGCGGCGATGCGCTGGACGATTTTTTCTATGTCCGGCAGAAAGTCCGGATTGGTCTTGAGGTCGCCGCTGGCCAGGGTGTAGCGCGAAAAATCCACATACATGCCGGGATCGGTGATTTGGGTGGGGAGGCTGAAGGGATGGCGCGTCATGATGACCGGGATAATCAGGTGGCTGGGCAGCGGATACCACAGGCGGCGCTCGTTTTCGATCTGCTGCATGGCGGCGAACTCGCGCCGGGTGTAGCCGTGAGCCTCGTATTTGGGTGTATAAATGACGATCATGCACACGCTTTCGCACAGCGCGGTGGCGATGCGCCGGTCCAGGTCATCGCCGCCGCCCAGCTGCTCGGTATCGATGAAGAGCTCGCTTTCATTGTCGAAATGGGGCTCCAGGTAGCACTTGAGCGCCTCGGCCAGGTCATTCTTGAATTTGATCATGTGGGGATGGCGCCCGTGCGCATAACTGAAGAAACAGCCGTAGCGTATCGTTGACATGGCAGCCTCCTGCTTGCTTATAAAGCCACTGTAGCGCTCTGGCCGCACCGCGCTTTGCGAAAACGCAAACGGACGTCCCGCCGGATTTATGCCACAACCGCGCCACAGCCGCGCCGAAGCAGCGTAAAATAAAACGACCGTACTATTAATAAAAACCGGAGACCGTATGAAAGCCATCGTATGCAAAGCCTGGGGCCTGCCCGACACCCTGACCGTGGAGGAGCTGCCCGACCTGGCCGCCGCGCCCGGCCACGTGGTGCTGGACGTGAAGGCGGCCGGCGTCAACTTCCCGGACGTGCTCATCATCCAGGGCAAATACCAGTACAAGCCGGCGCTGCCGTTCACGCCGGGCAATGAAGTGTCGGGCGTGGTGCGCGCGGTGGGCGACGGCGTGGAGGGCTATAAGGTCGGCGACAAGGTGATAGCCTTCTCGGCGCACGGCGCCTTCGCCGAGCAGCTGGCGGTGCCGGCGCAGGCGCTGATGCCCATGCCGCCCGGCATGGACTTCGACACCGCCGCCGCCATCACCCTCACCTACGGCACCTCGCACCACGCGGTGGCGGACCGGGCGGCGCTGAAGGCGGGCGAGACCATGCTGGTGCTGGGCGCGGCCGGCGGCGTGGGGCTGGCGGCGATCGAGATCGGCAAGGCGCTGGGGGCGCGCGTGATCGCGGCCGCCTCCACGGACGAGAAGCTGGCCGTGTGCCAGGCGCACGGCGCCGACGCGCTGATCAACTACAGCAAGGAAGACCTGCGCGAAGCCATCAAGGCCGCCGCCGGCGGCAAGGGACCGGACGTGGTGTACGACCCGGTGGGCGGCGACTACGCCGAAGCGGCGTTCCGCTCGATCGCGTGGCGCGGGCGCTACCTGGTGGTGGGCTTCGCCAACGGCGAGATCCCCAAGCTGCCGCTCAACCTGGCGCTGCTGAAAGGCGCGTCGCTGGTGGGCGTATTCTGGGGCGAATACGCCAAGCGCGAGCCGAAGGCCAACCTGGCCGGCATGCGGCAGTTGCTGGGCTGGCTGGCCGAAGGCAAGATCAAGCCCCACATCTCCGCCCGCTACCCGCTGGCCGGCACGCCCCAGGCCCTGAGCGACATGGCCGCCCGCAAAGTCACCGGCAAGGTCATCATCAATCCCCAAGCCTAAGCAAGCTCAGCCGCATTCGGGGTCAGACCCCAAATGCGGCACAGTCATCATCAAACCCGAGCCAAAGCGGGCTGAGCCGCATTCGGGGTCAGACCCCGAATGCGGCTCAGTTCGCTAGCTTTGCGGAGAGGCTATGAGGGGGCTGCTTCGGTGTCCGGGGGCGCGCCTTTGAAGAAGTCGATCACGACTTGGGCTTCGCGGGTGCGCTTGAACGGCGGCAGGCTTTGCCAGACGCGGCGGCCGTAGGGCTTGGTGATCACGCGCGGGTCGCACAGCATCAGCACGCCGCGGTCGCCTTCGTCGCGGATCAGGCGGCCGGCGCCCTGCTTGAGGTTGATGATGGCTTCCGGCAAGGTGTGGTGCATAAAGCCGTTCAGCCCCTGCTTTTCCATCACTTCGATGCGCGCGGCCAGCACCGGGTCGTCCGGCGGGGCGAACGGCATCTTGTCGATAATCACCAGCGACAGCGCTTCGCCGCGCACGTCCACGCCTTCCCAGAAACTCTGGCTGCCGATCAGCACGCCATTGCCGGATTTGCGGAACTGGTCCAGCAGCTCGGTGCGGCCCTTGTCGCCCTGCACGAACAGCGGATACGGCAGGCCGCGCTTCTCGAATTCGTCGCGCAGCCGCTCGGCCGCGCGCTTGACGGCGCGCAAGGTGGTGCACAGCAGGAAGGCGCGCCCTTCCGAGGCTTCGATAATCGGCAGCGCCGCGTCCAGCACGGCGTCCGTGTAGCCCATCGAGTTCGGGTCCGGCAAGCCCTGCGGCACGTACAGGATGCCCTGCTGCTCGTAGTTGAACGGGCTGGGCCAGGTGCGCGCCGGTTCGCCCGTCAGCCCCATCTGTTCGGCGAAGTGCTTGAAGTCGTTCTTCACCGCCAGCGTGGCCGAGGTGAAGATCCAGCTGCGCGGCACGCCTTCGCGCTGGCCGTTGAAGATGGGCGCGATGGACAGCGGCGTCTTGTGCAGCTGCAGCGAACTGGTGTAGGCCTCCACCCAGTACACGGCTTCCTCGCCGCTGGCCACCTTGGCCTTGGGATCGAACTTCCAGTCGCGCAGCGCGGTCGCCAGCTCGATGCCGCGCATGCGGCACTGGTCCAGCGTTTCGGCGCGCTCGCCCTGCTTCTCCAGCACCGCCAGCATGCCGTCCAGCTCGTCCTTCAGCGTTTCCAGCGCCGGGAAGAAGCCGCTCGACGGCGCGATCTGCGGCAGCGACAGGCGCACGATGTCCTGCGGGAAGGTCAGGCGCAAGTCGCGCGCGGCCTTCTCCACTACCGTCACCACCTTGCCCCAGTCGGCGCCGTCGCGCGCGTGCGCCAGGCCTTCGGCCAGCACGTCGCGGCACAGTTCCAGCACCTGCGAGGTCGAGAACGTGTCGCCGAAGAACAGGGTGGCGGTGTCGGGCAGCTGATGCGCTTCGTCGAAGATGATGGTGTTGGCCGACGGCAGCAGCTCGGCAACGCCGGTGTCCTTCAACGCCACGTCGGCGAAGAACAGGTGGTGGTTGACCACCACCACGTCGGCCTGCTGCGCTTCCTTGCGCGCCTTCATCACGAAGCAGTCCTGGTAGTACTGGCACTCGGCGCCCATGCAGTTGTCGCGCGTCGACGTGACCAGGTTCCAGATGCTGGCGTTCTCCGGCACCCGCGCCAGCTCGGCCTTGTCGCCCGACGAGGTCATCTTCAGGAAGCGCGAGATCTCGCGCAGATAGCCGACGTCCTCGCGCGAGGTCATGCGCCCGTTCTGCAGCGTGCGTTCCAGGTGGTAGTGGCACAGGTAGTTGCCGCGCCCCTTGAGCAGCGCCACCGACACCGGCGCCTGCAGCGCGGCGCGCACGGTGGGGATGTCGCGCAGGAACAGCTGGTCCTGCAGGTTCTTGGTGCCGGTGGAGACGATGGTCTTGCCGCCCCACAGCAGCGCCGGCACCAGGTAGGCGAAGGTTTTGCCCGTGCCCGTGCCGGCCTCGGCCATCAAGGTGCTGCGCCCGTCGATGGCGGCGGCCACCGCCTTGGCCATCTCGGTTTGCGAGCGGCGCGGACGGAATCCGCCGACAGCCGGGCTGAGCGGCCCGCCGGGACCGAACATGCGGTCGATTTCGGCGTCGTGCTTGCCGGGTTCGGGGGTGGGTTCGGGCGCGCCTGCGGGAGCGGCCGCGTCAGCCGTGGGTCGTGGATCGGTCAAAATAAGCTAAGATGAGGCAGCGGCGCGCTGGCGGGCGCGGCTCAGGCCGGTACGTCGGGCACCAGTTGCATTTTCAGCAAGGTGATGTAGTCTTTGAGTTGCAGCTTGCGTTTCTTCAGGCGGCGCAGCTGGAGCTGGTCGTGGTGGCCGTCCAGGGTCAGCATATCGATCACGGCGTCCAGGTCGCGGTGTTCCACGTCGAGCTCAACAATGCGGCGCTTGATTTCTTCTACGTCTGTCATAGGGTACAGGGTCTCGGTTCTGCTTAGTTCTGCTCAGTTCTGTTATATTTCCCAACAGTTTCGCCTGGTCAACAACCCTACGCTTGCAACAAAACTGCTTACCGGTGCATAGTTTAACTCACGGCACTGATGCAGGCTAGCTGCTACATATGAGCATTTATAAAATCGAAGCCGGGACCGCCCAGCATCTGGGCAACCGGCCACAACAGAACGACCGCACCGTGCTCTACACGGCGGCGAAAGCACCCGGCTATGTGATGGCGGTGCTGGCCGACGGCATGGGCAGCGGCAGCACGGCGCCGGAGCAGCTGCTGCACACCGCCAAACAGTTGTTCGACGATTACCGCGCCGGCGACAGCGCCAACCTGGCGCGCGTGCAGGAATTGTTGCGCAGCATCGCACTGGAGACGCACGAGATCCTGGCCATGAATCCGCTGGGCGCCAGCGGCGAGCCGCAAACCACGCTGCTGCTGCTGGTGCTCACGCCCCAGGGCCAGGCCGTGTGGGCGCATGTGGGCGATTCGCGCCTGTACCGCTTTGCCGGCCCGCAGTGCGTGGAGCGCAGCAACGACGCGGCCTATGTTGAACACCTGGTGACGGTGGACAGGCTGCCGGTGGAGGCGGCCAGGAAGCACCGCAGTTCGCGGCTGCTGGCCAATGTGCTGGGCAACCGGCAGAAGGCGCCGTTTGTGAGCTTCGGCATGCACCAGGGCTTGCAGCCCGGCGATGCTTTCCTGCTGTGCTCCGACGGGCTGTGGCAATATTTCACGGAGGCGGAACTGGCCGCCGTGGTGGCGCGCGGCACGCCGCGCCAGTCTTCCGAAATGCTGATCAACAAGGCCATCGAGCGGGCCAAGGGCCAGGGCGACAACTGCAGCATGGCCATCATCAAGCTGGTGGCCCCGGCCAAGGAAGCGCCCACCTATACGGTGCAAAAAATGGGCAAAGCGGTGTAGCGCTTACTTGGCCTTGGCGGCTTTGGCGGCGGCGGCCGCCGCTTCTTTCGCTGCCTGGGCGGCCGCGTCGGCTTCGCGCTTGCGCGCCTTTTCATCCTTGGCGGCCTTCTTGGCGACGATGTCGGCCTGGCGCTTTTCGGATTCCGCTTTCTTCTTTTCAAAGGCCGCCACGGCGGCGGCGCGCTTGGGCGCCTCGGCGGCGTCCTTGGCCAGCTGGGCCTGCACCTTGGCCTCGTGCTGCGCCTGGCGCTGCTCCTGGGTGGGGCCGGGCTTGGCTGCCGGTTTGGCGGGCTCGCGCTCGACATGCGGCGCCGGCGGCGTCTCCACGCGGCGCGCCAGCTCCTCCTCGTCCTTCTTCACGCGCTCGGCCAGTTCGGCGTCGCGCTTGTCGACGGCGGTCTTGCGCTTGAAATGGCTGGCTTCCACCTCGATCGCGCGCAGGCCGGCCAGCGCCAGGCGGCGCTTTTCCTTGGCCTTGTCCAGGCAGTTGTTGACGAAGAACTTGCCGTTGCAGACCTGCTCGGCCGCGTTGTACTCGGCCTGCACGGCGGCGCGCTCGCGCGCCACTTCGGCAAGGCGGGCGTCGGCCTGTTCGACCGAGTGCGATTGCGGCACCAAGGGCTCGCCGACCGGCGCCTGCCCTATTTTCTGGGCCTGCGCCGGCAGCACGGCGCCTGCCGCCACGGCGGCCGCCATGCAGAGTGCCGCCAGTTTGAAGTACTTTGCCATCCTGATCCTGTCGTTTAGGACAGCGCTTCGGCTGCGCCGCGCTGTTCCTTGTCCATATAGTCGCGCGACTGCATCTCGACGATGCGCGACACGGTGCGGTGAAATTCGTTGGCCAGCATGCCGGAAGTATACAACTCCTCCGGCTCCACTTCGGCCGACATGATGAGCTTGACCTTCTGGTCGTAAAACACGTCGATCAGCCAGGTGAACCGGCGCGCTTCGGACGACTGCCCGGCCGACATCATCGGTATGCCGGACAATATCACGGTATGGAACTGGCTGGCGATTTCCAGGTAGTCGTTCTGCGAACGCGGCCCGCCGCACAGCGTCGCGAAGTCGAACCAGATGATGGTGCCGGCGCGGCGCAGCGCGCGGATCTGGCGCGCTTCGATGGTGACGTGCGGGTCGTCGTCGGCGGTCTCGGCGATGCGCGCGTAGGCGGCGCGCAGCGCGGCGTCGGTCTCCGCGCCCAGCGGGGTGTAGTAGGAATCAACCTGCTCGAGCGCGCGGCCGCGGTAGTCCACGCCGGCGTCCACGTTCATCACGTCCATCTTCTGCTTGAGCAGGGCGATGGTGGGCAGGATGCGGTCGCGGTGCAGGCCGTCCGGGTACAGCAGTTCCGGGTCGTAGTTCGAGGTCATGATGAAGGACACGCCGTTGTCGAACAGCGCCGACAGCAGGTTGTACATGATCATGGCGTCGGCCACGTCGGAGATATGGAATTCGTCGAAGCAGATCAGGCGGTATTTCTTGGCCACCCTGCGCGCCACTTCCTCGAGGGGATTGGCCACGCCTTTGAGCTCATCGAGCTGGCGGTGGATGTCGCGCATGAATTCGTGGAAGTGCACGCGCGTCTTGCGCACCAGCGGCACCACCGAATAGAAGCTGTCCATCAGGAAGGACTTGCCGCGCCCTACCCCGCCCCACATGTACACGCCGCGCGGCACGTCCGGACGGTTGATAAAGCGCTTGAAGCCGTTCGAGCGCTGGGCTTTATATTCCACCCACTGGTCGTAGCACTGCTGCAGGCGGTCGACCGCGCGCTGCTGCGCTGCGTCGGCCTTGAAGTCGCGCTGCGTGAGCGCGTGCTGGTAAAACTCTTGGACGTTCATGTGAGATGCCGGTTACGCATGGCGGGTTACGCGCTTTGCGCTAACCCGCCCTACGGTCCGCATCTCGTGGGAGGTAGGGCGGGTTGGCCGCGCCGCGGCGTAACCCGCCATTACTGCTTAGAAGTTCAGCGTGCGCTTGTCGATCGCCAGCGCGGCTTCTTTGGTCGCTTCGGACAGCGATGGGTGGGCGTGGCAGATGCGGGCGATGTCTTCGGCCGAAGCCTTGAACTCCATCGCTACAACGGCTTCGGAGATCAGCTCGGAAGCCATAGGGCCGATGATGTGCACGCCCAGGATTTCGTCGGTCTCGGCGTGCGCCAGGAACTTGACCATGCCCGAGGTGTCGCCCAGCGCGCGTGCGCGGCCGTTCGCCAGGAAGGGGAAAGTGCCTGCCTTGTACGGCGTGCCGTCGGCTTTCAGCTGCTGCTCGGTGCGGCCTACCCACGCGATTTCCGGCGATGTGTAGATTACCCAAGGGATGGTGTCGAAGTTGGTGTGGCCATGCTGGCCGGCGATACGCTCGGCAACGGCAACGCCTTCTTCTTCCGCTTTGTGCGCCAGCATCGGGCCGCGCACCACGTCGCCGATCGCCCACACGTTGGGCAGATTGGTTTTGCAGTCGCCGTCGACGGCGATGAAGCCGCGCTCGTCCAGCGCCAGGCCGGCCTTGTCGGCGCCCAGGCCGTTGGTGTTCGGGGTGCGGCCGATCGAGACGATCAGCTTGTCGAACACGGCGGTCACGGCGTCGCCCTTGGCGTCGTTGTATTCCACGGTGACGTTGTCCGCGCCCTTGGTCACGCTGTTGATCTTGCAGCCCAGGGAGATCTTCAGGCCCTGCTTGGTGAACAGCTTGTTGGCTTCCTTGGCGATCTGCTCGTCCACGGCGCCCAGGAAGGTCGGCAGGCCTTCCAGCACGGTCACTTCGGAACCCAGGCGGCGCCATACGGAACCCATTTCCAGGCCGATCACGCCGGCGCCGATCACGCCCAGCTTGGCAGGCACGGCGTCGATCGCCAGTGCGCCGGTGTTCGACAGGATCAGTTTCTCGTCGAAGTCCGCACCCGGCAGCGCGCGCGCGTTGGAGCCGGTGGCGACGATGACTTGCTTGGCGTTGATGGTCTCGGGCGCCTTGCCGGTGATGGCGATAGGATAGCCGTCGGCCGTTGCCGCGCCTTCGAAGGCCGCGCGGCCGTGGAAGAAGGTGACCTTGTTTTTCTTGAACAGGAACAGGATGCCGTCGTTGTTCTGCTTGACCACGGTGTCCTTGCGCTTGACCATCTGGCCCAGGTTCAGGGACAGACCGGACACGTCGATGCCGTGTTCCTTGAAGGAGTGGCCGGCGTGCTCGTAGTGCTCGGACGACTGCAGCAGCGCCTTCGACGGGATGCAGCCGACGTTGGTGCAGGTGCCGCCAGGCGCCGGGCCGCCTTTTTCGTTGCTCCACTCGTCCACGCAAGCGACCGAGAAGCCCAGCTGCGCTGCGCGGATTGCGGCGATGTAGCCGCCAGGACCGGCGCCGATGACGACGACGTCAAATTGTTTGTTGCTCATGTTGTATTCCTAATGATTGGCTTGTTACGTTTCGTCCGGGACGAAAATCCAAAGAAGCAGGTAAATCACCAGCCCAAAGCCGAAGCAGATTGTGAACAGCGTGAAGACCAGGCGCCAGATCCACGACTCCATGCCGGACACCTTGCCCAGGCCGCCGCAGATGCCGCCCAGCCAGCGGTCGGCGCGGGAACGGCGGAAGCGGTTGAATTCGCTGGCGAAATCGCCCGAGCCGCTGTCCTTGCCGAGCGAGACCGGCGTGGTGTCGAGCAGCTTCTGTTTGGCGCGCGCGAATTCTTCATCGCTCAGCGCGCCAGCCTGGTTGAGTTCGTGCAAACGCTTGATTTCTTCGGAAACGCTCATCAACACCTCGGGCTATGGACTGCCCGGCCTCGGAGCCGAGGCCGGGGTATTACCGGTGAATTACAGGTCCAGCAGCAGGCGGGCCGGATCTTCCAGCGCTTCCTTCATGGCCACCAGGCCCAGCACGGCTTCGCGGCCGTCGATGATGCGGTGGTCGTAGGACATGGCCAGGTAGTTCATAGGACGGATCACGATCTGGCCGTTTTCCACAACAGCGCGGTCCTTGGTGGCGTGCACGCCCAGGATGGCCGATTGCGGCGGGTTGATGATCGGGGTCGACAGCATGGAGCCGAAGGTGCCGCCGTTCGAGATCGAGAAGGTGCCGCCGGTCAGGTCTTCCAGGGTCAGCTTGCCTTCCTTGGCTTTCGCGCCGAATTCGCCGATTTTCTTCTCGATTTCAGCGATGCTCATCTGGTCCGCGTTGCGCAGGATAGGCACCACCAGGCCGCGTGGCGAACCGACTGCGATACCGATGTCGAAGTAGCCGTGGTAGACGATGTCGTTGCCGTCGACCGATGCGTTGATGATAGGGTATTTCTTCAACGCGGCAACAGCGGCTTTGACGAAGAAGGACATGAAGCCCAGCTTCACGCCGTGCTCTTTTTCGAACTTGTCTTTGTACTTGTTGCGCAGTTCCATGACCGGCGCCATGTTCACTTCATTGAACGTGGTCAGGATGGCGTTGGTCGACTGCGATTCCAGCAGGCGCTCGGCGATACGTGCGCGCAGGCGGCTCATCGGCACGCGCTCTTCCGGACGCTCGCCCAGTGCAGGCGCAGGCGCGGCGACTTTTGGCAGCGATGCCTTGGCGGCGGCTGGCGCCAGCGGCGCTGGAGCGGCTGGTTTCGGTGCGGAGGCGGCGGCCAGGGCGTCGCCCTTGGTCACGCGGCCGTCTTTGCCCGAACCGGCTACGTCGGAAGCGGACAGGCCGGCTTCGGACAGGATCTTGGCGGCGGCCGGCATGGCCACGTCGCCCTTGTTGGCGGCGGCGGCTGGAGCGGCTGCTGCGGCTGGAGCGGCGGCGGCTGGCGCTGCGGCGGCCGGGGTTGCGCCCACGGTTGCTTCGGTATCGATGATGGCGATGACCTGGTCGGCCACCACGGTTGCGCCGTCAGCTTGCAGGATCTGCACGATCACGCCGGCTGCCGGTGCTGGCAGTTCCAGTACCACTTTGTCGGTTTCAACGTCGATCAGGTTCTCGTCGCGGGAGACGGCTTCGCCGACTTTCTTGTGCCAGGTCAGCAGGGTCGCTTCAGCGACGGATTCCGACAGTTGTGGGACTTTAACTTCGATTTGTGCCATGTATAACTCCGTATCTTGTATTTTTTTGATGCTCCCGCCAGGGCCATCGCCTGCGGCGGGGGCGGACCTAATTACTTAGTCAGGATGAAGCCCTTCAGCTTCGAGAACGCGGTTTCCAGCAGGTCTTTTTGCTGCGCGTAGTGCTTGTCGTAGTAACCGACGGCTGGCGATGCCGAGGCCGGACGGCCTGCGTATGCCAGGCGCTGGCCTGCGTCCATGCTTTCGAAGATGTTGTGCTGGATCTGGAACCAAGGGCCTTGATTCTGCGGCTCGTCCTGGGCCCACACCACTTCCGCCAGGTTCGGGAACTTCTTCAGTTCAGCAGCGAACGATTTGTGCGGGAACGGATACAGCTGTTCCACGCGCACGATGGCGGTGTCGGTCTGGCCGCGCGTTTTGCGCGCGTTGACCAGATCGTAGTAAACCTTGCCCGAGCAGGCCACAACGCGCTTGACCTTCTTGGCGTCGATTTTCTCGTCCACTTCGCCGATCACGGTCTGGAAGGCGCCCTTGGCCAGGTCGCTCAGCGGCGAACCCGCGTCCTTGTTGCGCAGCAGCGATTTCGGGGTCAGGATCACCAGCGGCTTGCGGAACTGGCGCACCATCTGGCGGCGCAGCAGGTGGAAGATCTGCGACGCGGTGGTCGGCTGCACCACTTGCATATTGTTGTCTGCGCACAGCTGCAGGAAACGCTCTGGACGCGCGGACGAGTGCTCAGGACCCTGGCCTTCGTAACCGTGCGGCAGCATCATGACCAGGCCGGAAGCGCGGCCCCACTTCACTTCGCCGGAGCTGATGAACTGGTCGATCACCACTTGGGCGCCGTTGACGAAGTCGCCGAACTGGGCTTCCCAGATGGTCAGGGTGTTCGGTTCAGCGGTCGAGTAGCCGTATTCGAAGCCCAGAACGGCTTCTTCGGACAGCACGGAGTCGATCACGGTGAACGGTGCTTGCGAATCGGAGATGTTCTGCAGCGGCACGTAGGTGCCTGCGTCCCAGCGCTCGCGGTTCTGGTCGTGCAGCACGGCGTGGCGGTGCACGAAGGTGCCGCGGCCGGCGTCCTGGCCGGTCAGGCGCACGGCGTAGCCGGACGATACCAGCGAGGCGTAGGCCAGGTGTTCGCCCATGCCCCAGTCCAGGTTCACTTCACCACGGCCCATGGCGGCGCGGTCGCCCAGTACTTTCTCGACCAGCGAGTGCACTTTGAAGCCTTCCGGCACGGTGGTGATGCGGGTGGCCAGGCGTTTCAGTTCGGTCGACGGCACGGCGGTGTCGGCCGAGTCGGTCCACTTGCGGTTCAGGAACGGCAGCCAGTCGACGGCGTACTTGTTCTTGAAGTTGGAGATCACTGGATCGACGGTGTGCTTGCCGGCGTCCATGGCGTCGCGGTAGGCGGCAACCATTTTCTCGCCGCCGTCGGCAGGGATCACGCCTTGCGCGCTCAGCTTGTCGGCGTACAGGCGGCGGGTGCCTGGGTGGGTGGCGATCTTCTTGTACATCAGCGGCTGGGTCAGCGCTGGCGTGTCCTGTTCGTTGTGGCCCAGTTTGCGGTAGCAGATGATATCGACCACGATATCCTTCTGGAACTGCAGGCGGTAGTCCATGGCGATCTGCGAAGCCAGCACCACGGCTTCAGGATCGTCCGCGTTCACGTGCAGCACCGGCGCTTCGATCATCTTGACGACGTCCGAGCAGTAGATGGTGGAGCGCGCGTCGCGCGGGTCGGAGGTGGTGAAGCCGATCTGGTTGTTGATCACGATGTGCACCGTGCCGCCCGTGCCGTAGCCGCGGGTCTGCGCCAGGTTCAGCGTTTCCATCACAACGCCCTGGCCTGCGAAGGCGGCGTCGCCGTGCACCAGGATAGGCAGCACTTGCGCGCCCAGCGGATCGCCGCGGCGGTCCATGCGGGCCTTGACCGAACCTTCAACCACAGGGTTGACGATTTCCAGGTGCGACGGGTTGAACGCCAGCGACAGGTGGACCGGGCCGCCTGCGGTGGAGATGTCGGACGAGAAGCCCTGGTGGTATTTCACGTCGCCGGCCGGCAGGTCGTCGCCGTGCTTGCCTTCGAATTCTTCGAACAGGTCCTTGGGCGCTTTGCCCAGGGTGTTGACCAGCACGTTCAGGCGGCCGCGGTGGGCCATGCCGATAACGATCTCCTGCACGCCTTTTTCGCCGGCGCGCTGGATGATTTCGTCGATCGAGGCGATGAAGGTTTCGCCGCCTTCCAGCGAGAAGCGCTTCTGGCCGACGTACTTGGTGTGCAGATAGCGTTCCAGGCCTTCAGCTGCCGTCAGGCGCTCCAGGATGTGCTTCTTCTTGTCTGCGGTGAAATTCGGGGTGGAGCGAATCGATTCCAGGCGCTCTTGCAGCCAGCGCTTTTCGGCCGGGTCGGAGATGTACATGTACTCCGCGCCGATGGAGCGGGTGTAGGTGTCGCGCAGGAAGTTGGTCAGGTCGCGCAGGGTCGCGGTTTCAGGACCGAAGTAGGTGTTGCTGATGTTGAAAACGGTGTCCAGATCGGCATCGGTGAAACCGTAGAAGCTCGGTTCCAGTTCCGGGATCGATGGACGTTCCTGGCGCTGCAGCGGGTCCAGGTTGGCCCAGCGGGAACCCAGGTAGCGGTAAGCGGCGATCAGCTGGGTGGCGGCCACGCGCTTGCGGCCCATTTCGGCGTCGGCCGAAGCAACCACGGTGCGGATAGGACCGGCTTTCGCGCGTTCGGCGAAGGAGGCGATCACGGAGGCATGGGCCACGTCCGGCTTGTTGGAGCCGTCGACTGCTGGCACGTGCTGCATGGAATCGAAGTACGCGCGCCAGTTATCGGGCACGGAACCTGGGTTGTCGAGATACGCTTCGTACAGTTCTTCAACGTACGGTGCATTCCCACCAAACAGGTAGGAGTTGGACGACTGCTGCTGCATCATATTGCTCACCTTTCTTCGCGCTTCGCGAGGAATTAGCGGGTTAATCTAACCTTCCGCGACACGGCCTGACCGGTTAGCGGATTGCACATCAAGTTGTGGGGAAGGACTTGGGTAATTCTGTAGTTCCAAAAACGGTCGCCTAGGATAGCACGCGGTATTGAGATTGAACAACCATGCAAGCACGAAAAATTGCGGGATAGGCAGGGTGTTAATCATGTCGTTTCCGCAAGTGGTATGGTCGCGGCGAGCCAAACCGGGTTGCGCGCGAACCAGTCCAGCAGGTGGTCCAGCATGGCGCGCAGGGCCGGCGGCATGTGCTCGCGCGAGCTGTAGATGCCGTAAATTCCCATGCGCTGGGGGCGCCATCCGGGCAGCAATTCCACCAGCTGGCCGGCGCGCAGCAGCGGCGCGGCGGCGAAGCGCGGCTGCAGGGCCACGCCCGCGCCCTCCACCGTGGCCGCCAGCAGCGCCATCGATTCATTCGCGGACAGGTTGCCGCTGACCGGCACCTGCAGCGCGGGCTCGTTCGTGCCCTCGACGCCGCCGCCCGCCGGCTCGAAGCGCCACACGCTCTTGCCGAAATAGCTATAAGTCAGGCAGTTGTGCTGCGCCAGATCGCCCGGCTGCTGCGGCGCGGGGCGCCCGGCCAGGTAGGACGGCGCGGCCACCACCACCGAATCGCAGTCGCCCAGGCGGCGCGCAATCATGTTCGGCTCCAGGCCGTTGGTGATGCGGATGGCCAGGTCGATGCGCTGCTCGACCAGGTTGACGGCGCGGTTGTCCACCTGCAGGTCAATCGCCGTGCGCGGGTAGCGGCGCAGGAAATCGGCCACCGCGCCCGCCAGCGCCGTCTGCGCCAGCGAATGCGAGCTGGCGATGCGCAGCAGGCCGTGCGGCGCGTCCGGATCGCCGGCCGCGTTCATGTCCGCCGCAAGGGCCAGCATTTCGCGGCAGCGCGCCAGCGTCACTTCGCCCGCCGCCGTCAGGCTCACACGCCGGGTAGTCCGGTGCAGGAGGCGCGCGCCGCACCACTCCTCCATCTCGGCCAGATAGCGCGTCACCATGGCGCGCGACATGTCCAGCGCCTCCGCCGCAGCGATCATGCTGCCCCGTTCCGCAATTTCCTTGAATACCTGCGCCGCCGTCAGCCTGTCCATCATTCGTCCGATTTATGCAATTGATAGTTGCAATTTACACTGTTTTTCAGATGAATGGACCGGCTTACACTGGCGTCATCAACTTCTCATTAAGGACTGCATCATGATCAAGCACACCTTCGTAGCCGCCGCCCTCGCCGCCTCCACCGCCGCCGCATCGGCCGCCCCGCTGACGCTGGAAGTATTCAATCCGGGCGAAGCGGCCATTTTCCCTGTCGCTTCGGTGCTGGTGAAAGGCAAAAAGGACGCCGTCCTGATCGACGCCCAGTTCTCGCGCGGCGAAGCGAAAAAACTGGTGCAGCAGATCAAGGCCAGCGGCAAGCGCCTCACCACGGTCTATATCAGCCACGGCGACCCGGATTTCTACTTCGGCCTGGACGTAATCAAAGCCGCGTTCCCGGAAGCGCGCATCGTCGCCACCGCCTCCACAGTGGCGGCGATGGAGAAGAAGGCTGCGGCCAAAGTGGCCTACTGGGGACCGATCCTGAAGGACAACGCCCCGCAGGACATCGTCATGCCGCAAGTGCTGCAAGGCGACACCATCAAACTGGAAGGCCAAAGCCTGAAAATCGAAGGCCTGGACGGCGCCACGCCGGACCGCAGCTATGTCTGGATTCCATCGATCAAGGCGGTAGCCGGCGGCGTCGTGCTGTTCAAAGGCCTGCATGTGTGGACCGCCGACACGCAAACCGCCGAGTCGCGCCAGCAGTGGATAGCCACGCTGGACCGCATCGCCGCACTCAAGCCCGCCACCGTCGTCCCCGGCCACTTCGCCCCCGGCGCGGCGCTCACGCCGGACAGCATCGCCTACACCGCCGGCTACCTGCGCCGGTTCGAAACCGCCATCCCGCAGGCCGCCGACTCGGCCGCCCTGAGCGCAGCCATGAAAGCCGCCTACCCGGCAGCCGGCCTGGCCAGCGCGCTCGACATCAGCGCCAAGGTGGCCAAGGGCGAAATGAAATGGTAAGCATTTAGTTGCCATAGATCAAATTGCCGCGCCATGAAGTCCACTACTGTTCAAGCATCCCACTTGAACGGAGCAGACCATGGCGCGCGCAGTCATATGCAAAGGCGATCCCACCTCGCACGGCGGCAAAGTCCTCGAAGGCAATGAAAACGCCACCTGCCTGGGCAAGCCCATCGCACTGAAGGGGCACCAGACCTACTGCCCGCTGTGCAAAGGACAGTTTCCGATAGCCGAGGGGCTGGGCCACCACAGCTTCGGCGGCATCGGCACGGTGGTGGAAGGCATGAAAACCGCGTGCGGCGCCACGCTGATCGCCACCCAGCATGTGATGACGGTGGATGATGGCGGTGGGGGAACCGGCGGCGATGGCGGCGCAGCGGCAGGGGCATCCCCCAGCCAGGCCGCGCCCGGCGCGCAAGGCATGCCAGCCGCCCAGGCCGCCGGCCAGCCCGGCCGCGCCAACTACGCCGGCACCTTCCGCGCCATCGACCAGCACACCGGCGAACCGATCGCCGGCCTCCCCTACCGCATCGACCTCCCCGACGGTACCAGCCTGCGCGGCGTCACCGGCGAAGACGGCCGCACCGAGCCCGTCCAGCACCACGATCCAGCCACAGTGACCCTGCACTGGGAAACACTGGAGGACAAATCGTGAGCGCCAGCCAGGCAGCAGCCAGCTGCACGCTTACGCCGGGCGGCGCCATCACCGACGTCCCGGTTAGCCAGAAACTCTCCGTCACTTACACATTCGACACCAGCGCAAGCCACTCCGTCACGCTGCAAATTCCCTATGCCGTGGAGATAAACGGCGTCGTGCTGCCTGAGTTCGCAAAAAAGCCCGGCTGCCTCGGTAAAGACCGCAAAATTAAACTGAAGGTGGCACCTGGAACAAAAGTCGCCCTTTACCTGAACAGCGACGCCCATCCGGCCTACCGCACCCGACCTGTCTACGCCGTCCAAGCCCGTTCCCGCGACGTAGAGGTCTCGATTACGGAACGCTTGGGCCGTGGAAATACAGAAACAGCATCCTTCAGTGCAGCAACCTGTATCCAGTCCGCCGACGGCAAGCGTTTCGACAAATATGACGCAACATTAACGGGCGATATTTGGATGAAAGTGTCGCATACATATACTCCGGAAGAAGTTGCCAAACTGATACCAGCCGATACTGAGCCCGCTATTCGCACCGCAGTACTTCAGATCTATGCACCGCTCACAGCACCCGCATTAACAGTTAATTTCCCCGCAAGCCCAAGCTCTCCAAGTGGAACGCTCAGCATCAGCTTCCTTGAGCAGGAAAATGCCCATTCGAATATATCCTACTGCCCGCTGCTATCTCACGTCCTCACCAGAACCCATCCCAAATGCTATCTTGCACTCATATGCGAAGCGCGCTCCTGTGGAATTTCAAAATTAACGGTCAACTCAGCGTGGCGACCTCTACTTGGCAGCATAGTCCATCGCGCTGGGCTGGGCCTTGATGTTCAGTATATAGAGTCTCCTGCCGGCAAACTAAAAATTGATCGTATCGCCTTAACCAGCAAAAGCCAAAAAAGTGAACTAAACGTCACTCAGGCAGAAAAATCCCTGTTTAAAGAATATCGACGTCGGCAGTCTGAGGCAGAAGAGAAAGAACAGATTTCTATAAAATTGACGAAGGCTGCTTCAGAGGCCCGGGACAATGCAGCGCTTCAGAGGGAAGCGCAGAATGCTGACGAAGATATGAGAAATGCGAGGAAAGCGGAATCTGCTGCAAAAGCCGCGTGGAATGCGGAAAGAAATACAAATGAACCAAACAGCATAATGACGTTCCGAACACAGCTAAGCCGACGACAGGATATCAAGCAAGTGTTGGATCCTTGGTATATAGATCTCGATACCCACGACAACACTGCTGCCTCCCCGAATGAACAGCGTTCTGCCGTAGAAAGTATGCACAACAACCACCTGCATATTACGGTCATCGAGGACAAAATCCTATGATCAACAAGCCTATCATGCCAGAATTTAGCGCAAACATGCTGAACTTAAGCATGCTACCCAGTACACTTCTACTCTTTTCACTCGCAGCTCTACTGTTACAACCTCAAACATCACTCGCCGGTGAAAGGCGTTCCCGGGCTTACGACTGGATTGAACACCCGTGGCAGTTACGTTATTTCATCTATGTCGACAAAGCAGACTGGATGATCAGAGTTAATCAACTAGGTAAAGAAAGAAACCTCCCAACCCACAAATCGAAACAATCCGTATATCGCGATGCAGACGAATTCCTTCCACCAGCAAAAATCATGAAACTAGCCTCCAGCTCGATCGGCATTATTGTGATGAAATTCTCCACTTCGGGGCGCGTACTCGACGCCAACAATCCAGGCATTCATTTCGAATCGCGGCACACGGAACTCGGGAATCTGGTTTTACTCAAAAATGGACTAGGCGATGCGTCCAACAAGCCATATCATTTCGCATATTGGTGGGAACTTCCCGGAAAACATTTTATGTCCCCAGCGGTTTGTTCTGGCGCCGATTCCTATCGCTATAAAACAAACAACCCCAAGAACGGACACTACATCGGGGGCTTTGGCTGCCGTGAGTGGTCGGCCCAGCTACAGGATGATGATCATCCTTATATAGACGTCACCTCTTACTATGACGACTACAATATAATTTCTGACTTCGTAGGCTGGTCAGGATTTGAGAACAAACCCAAGCCAGTTATTGGGAAACACATGAAGACATGGGTTTGCCTGCACGAATGCCCCAATGGCGAGGAGCCGGGCATTATCAGCAACATCGGAGAGTGGACCAAGAAACACGGCTTCCCCATGCCGGTCCGCCCCAAGCGGCAGCCGGAATTTCCTGATTCGATGTTTAAGGATATCTACGAGGAATAGGCGCTTGCAGGCGGAAATGGTAGACTCTGCGTTTTACCCTAGCGCCCGCATTGAATGTCTACCCTTGAGCAGCTTCGCGCTGGTGAACTGGCTGGCGTAAAGCGCCTGCAGCTTGCCTGCGGCCTTACCGAATTCCCCCGCGAAATCTTCGACCTGGCCGATACGCTGGAAATCCTGGACTTGTCCGGCAATGCGCTGTCTTCGCTGCCGGACGATTTGCCGCGCCTGCACAAACTCCGCATTATTTTCTGTTCGGACAATCAGTTCACGGAACTGCCCGAAGTATTGGGCAGCTGCGCCGCACTGAGCATGGTGGGCTTCAAGGCCAACCGCATCCGTACCGTGTCGGGCAAATCGCTGCCGCCGCAACTGCGCTGGCTGGTTCTGACCGGCAATGAAGTGGCAGAACTGCCCGCCGAGCTGGGTCATCGACCGCTGCTGCAAAAACTCATGCTGGCCGGCAACCGCCTGCACGCCCTGCCCGCCGAACTGGCCAATTGCCACCGCCTGGAACTACTGCGCATCGCTGCCAACCAGCTGGCCGAGCTGCCGGCCTGGCTGCCCGCCCTGCCCCGCCTGACCTGGCTCGCCTACGCCGGCAACCCGTTCTGCGCCCACTTGGAACACGCCGAATCCGGCGCCAGCATCGCCTGGGGCAGTTTGCAACTGGGCGAAAAACTGGGCGAAGGCGCCTCCGGCGTGATCCACCGCGCGGACCACCGGAAAGACAGCGGAAACACCGCAAAAGTAGCGGTCAAGCTGTTCAAGGGCGCCATCACCAGCGACGGCTCGCCCCTGTGCGAAATGGCGGCCTGCCTCGGCGCGGGCACCCACCCCAACCTGATTCCCATCTTGGGCGAGGTGGCGGGCCACCCGGACGGCACGCACGGCCTGGTCATGTCGCTGATCGAGCCGGACTTCGGCAACCTGGCGGGCCCGCCCAGCCTGGACAGCTGCACCCGGGACATTTATCCGGACGGCAAGCGCTTCAGCCTGCCCGCCATGCTCTCCATCGCGGCCAGCATCGCCTCGGCGGCCAAGCAACTGCACCAGCGCGGCATCATGCACGGCGATTTGTACGGCCACAACATTCTGCACTGCGGCGAGGGCCGCACCCTGCTAGGCGACTTCGGCGCCGCCTCCTTCTACGCGCCGGAGGGGCCGCACGCCGCCAGCCTGCAGCGCCTGGAAGTGCGCGCCTTCGGCTGCCTGCTGGAGGAATTGCTGGAACGCTGCGATGCGCCGGACGCCGCCCGCCCCACCCTGGACCGCCTCGCCGCGCTGCAAACGGCCTGCCTGGCGCACAGCGCCGCCCGGCCGCTATTTAGCGATATCGACGCGCAACTGGCCACGCTGCGCAAGGCAGCACTAGACAATTCGTTCTAGATATTTTATTCTAGGTCCATGACGAACACCGCCCCACCCAAACCGACCGCCTCCGAGCTGGAGATGCTGCGCCTGCTGTTCGCGCTAGGCCCCGCCACGGCCAGGCAGGTACACGCCGCCGCCATCGAAACGCGGCCCGACATGAACTACGCAACGGTATTGCGCCTGCTGCAAGTAATGCACACCAAGGGACTGCTGACGCGCGACGAAAGCCAGCGCGCCCACGTCTACGCGCCTGTGCAGGAGCAGGAGTCGGTCCAAACGAATCTGTTGAAAGAGCTGATCCAGAAGGCCTTCTCCGGCTCCGGCAAAGCCCTGGTCCTCGCCGCCCTGCGCGGCGGCCACGTCAGCGCCAAGGAACGCGAGGAAATCCAGGCCCTGCTGGATCAAGAGAAGTAAGCGAACGTCCCAACTCCGCAAACAGCGGGGGCACAAAAAAAGCGAGCCTACGCTCGCTTTTTTGTTGTGCTGCTACAGACCGGCGATTAACGCTGGGCCAGCGGCGGCACGTCGCGGTTGGTGGCGCCGACGAACAGCTGGCGCGGACGGCCGATCTTCTGCTCTGGATCGGCAATCATTTCGTTCCACTGGGCAATCCAGCCGATGGTGCGGGCCATGGCGAAGATACCGGTGAACAGCGACACTGGAATGCCCAGCGCCGATTGCACGATGCCCGAGTAGAAGTCCACGTTCGGGTACAGCTTGCGCGAAACGAAGTATTCGTCGTTCAGTGCAATCTTTTCCAGTTCCATGGCCAGCTTGAACAGCGGGTCGTCCTGCAGGCCCAGTTCGTTCAGCACTTCGTGGCAGGTTTCGCGCATCAGCTTGGCGCGCGGGTCGAAGTTCTTGTACACGCGGTGACCGAAGCCCATCAGCTTGACGCCGGAGTTCTTGTCTTTCACTTGCGCGATGAAGGCTGGAATGTTCTCGACCGAGCCGATTTCCTTCAGCATGGTCAGCGCCGCTTCGTTCGCGCCGCCGTGGGCAGGGCCCCACAGGCAGGCGATACCGGCTGCGATACAGGCGAACGGATTCGCGCCCGACGAGCCGGCCAGACGCACGGTCGAGGTCGACGCGTTCTGCTCGTGGTCCGCGTGCAGGATCAGGATACGGTCCAGGGCGCGCACCAGCACGTCGTTGACTTTGTATTCTTCGCACGGATTGCCGAACATCATGCGCATGAAGTTGGCGCTGTACGACAGGTCGTTGCGCGGGTACACGAAGGGCTGGCCGATCGAGTACTTGTAGGCCATGGCGACCAGGGTCGGCATCTTGGCGATCAGGCGGATGGCCGATACTTCACGGTGCTTGGCATCGTTGATGTCCAGCGAGTCGTGGTAGAACGAGGCCAGCGCGCCGACGGTGCCAACCAGGACCGACATCGGGTGCGCGTCGCGGCGGAAGCCACGGAAGAAGAACTGCATCTGCTCGTGCACCATGGTGTGCTTGGTCACGGTGTCGACGAACTTGGCTTTCTGCTCGGCGTTCGGCAGTTCGCCGTTCAGCAGCAGGTAGCACGATTCCATGAAGTCAGCGTTCACGGCCAGTTGTTCGATCGGGTAGCCGCGGTACTGCAGCTCGCCCTTGTCGCCGTCGATGTAGGTGATCGACGAGTTGCACGCTGCGGTGGACATGAAGCCCGGATCGTAGGTGAACTTGCCGGTGCCGGCGTACAGTTTGCGGATGTCGATGACGTCCGGGCCGACCGTGCCCTTGTAGATAGGGAACTCGACCGATGGGCTGCCGTCAGAGAACGACAGTGTAGCTTTGTTGTCAGAGATGTTCATGGACTCTTCCTTCTTGGAGAGATGCGGCTTATAAAAAAAACTTCTAAACTTCCGGCGGCGCGGGCGGCCCGCCATGGGGCCGCCCTGCGCGATCAGGCGAGACGCAGACGTTGCAGCAGTGCGTGCACATGCGGCAGATCGATCTCGCCTTCCGGCTCTGCGCGAGCCAGCACCAGATCCATCAGCGCATTGTCCGACAAGTCGAGGAGCCGCGTGAACGCGTCCACTTCTTCGTCGGTCAATTCGGTTTCATGCGCATCGAGAAAGCGAGTCAGGATGATATCGTTTTCCAGCAAACCCCGGCGGGCGCGCCAGCGCAGGCGCGCGCGGTTGGCCGGGTCTGCCTGATGCGCAGATTTTTCCAGTTCGCTCATATCAGATCGAGCGGCGTACCATCAGCTCTTTGATCTTGCCGATGGCCTTGTTCGGGTTCAGACCCTTGGGGCAGACATCGACGCAGTTCATGATCGAGTGGCAGCGGAACAGGCGGTACGGGTCTTCCAGGTTGTCCAGGCGTGCGCCGGTGGCTTCGTCGCGCGAGTCGGCGATGAAGCGGTAGGCTTGCAGCAGGCCGGCAGGACCGACGAACTTGTCCGGATTCCACCAGAACGACGGGCACGAGGTCGAGCAGCACGCGCACAGGATGCACTCGTACAGGCCGTCCAGTTCTTCGCGCTCGGCAGGGGTCTGCAGGCGTTCTTTTTCAGGCGGGATCGAATCGTTGATCAGGAAAGGCTTGATCGAATCGTACTGCTTGAAGAACTGGGTCATGTCGACGATCAGGTCGCGGATCACCGGCAGGCCTGGCAGAGGACGCAGCACGATAGGCTCGGTCAGCTCGTTCAGGTTGGTGGTGCAGGCCAGGCCGTTCTTGCCGTTGATGTTCATCGCGTCCGAACCGCACACGCCTTCGCGGCAGGAGCGGCGCAGGGCCAGCGAGTCGTCGACGTCGGACTTGATGCGCTGCAGCGCGTCCAGCAGCATCTTGTCGGTGTCTTTCAGTTCCACCGTCAGGTCTTGCATGTAGGGCTTGGCGTCCTGGTCCGGATCGTAGCGGTAAATCTTGAATTTGAGAGTGCGTGCCATGATGTTCTGGGCCCTTGCTTAGAAAGTACGTGGTTTCGGCTTGAAGGTATCGACCGTCAGCGGCTTGGTGACGACAGCCTTGTATTCCAGGCGGTTGCCTTCGGAGTACCACAGGGTGTGCTTCATCCAGTTGTCGTCGTCGCGGTTCGGGAAATCGCTGTGCGCGTGGGCGCCGCGCGATTCCTTGCGCGCTACTGCCGAGGTGATGGTCGCTTTCGCCGTTTCGATCAGGTTGTCCAGCTCCAGCGCTTCCACGCGGGCGGTGTTGAACACCTTGGACTTGTCCTTGAACGACACGTGCTTGCGGCGTTCGTCGAGCACCATGATTTCCTTGGCGCCTTGCGTCAGCAGCTCGTCGGTACGGAACACGCCGCAGTATTTCTGCATCGTGGCGCGGATGTCGTTGGCGACACCCTGCACTTTTTCCGAGCCGGTCGAGGTTTCCAGCTTGTTCAGGCGGTTCATCGCGAAGTCGGCGGCGTCCTTCGGCAGAGGCTTGTTCTCTTTCTGCTTCAGGTTCGACGCGACCACGTGGTTGCCGGCTGCGCGGCCGAAGACCACCAGGTCCAGCAGCGAGTTGGTGCCCAGGCGGTTGGCGCCGTGCACCGATACGCAGGCGCATTCGCCGATCGCGTACAGGCCGTTGACCACTTTCTGGGTGCCGTCGCCGTTAGGCGTGACAACTTGACCGTGGATATTGGTCGGGATGCCGCCCATCTGGTAGTGGATGGTCGGTACGACTGGAATTGGTTCCTTGGTCGCGTCCACGTTGGCGAACTTGTGGCCGATTTCCAGGATCGACGGCAGACGCTTGGCGATGGTGTCGGCGCCGATATGGCGCAGGTCCAGCATCACGTGGTCTTTGTTCGGACCGCAGCCGCGGCCTTCCTTGATCTCCTGGTCCATCGAGCGGGACACGAAGTCGCGCGGCGCCAGATCCTTCAGGGTAGGCGCATAGCGCTCCATGAAGCGTTCGCCTTCCGAGTTGATCAGGATGCCGCCTTCGCCGCGCACGCCTTCGGTGATCAGCACGCCCGCGCCGGCCACGCCGGTCGGGTGGAACTGCCAGAACTCCATGTCCTGCAGCGGCAGGCCGGCGCGTGCCGCCATGCCCATGCCGTCGCCGGTGTTAATGAAGGCATTGGTCGATGCGGCGAAGATACGGCCTGCGCCGCCGGTGGCGAAGATGGTGGTCTTCGCTTCCAGGATCATGCATTCGCCGGTTTCCATTTCCAGTGCCACCACGCCGACCACGTCGCCTTCGGCGTCGCGGATCACGTCCAGCGCCATCCACTCAACGAAGAAGTGGGTGCGGGCGCGCACGTTGCGCTGGTACAGGGTGTGCAGCAGCGCGTGGCCGGTGCGGTCGGCCGCGGCGCAGGCGCGCTGCACGGCTTTTTCACCGAAGTTGGCGGTGTGGCCGCCGAACGGACGCTGGTAGATGGTGCCGTCCGGATTGCGGTCGAACGGCATGCCGAAGTGTTCCAGCTCGTACACGACCTTCGGTGCTTCGCGGCACATGAATTCAATCGCGTCCTGGTCGCCCAGGTAGTCGCCGCCCTTGACGGTGTCGAACATATGCCAGAACCAGTTGTCCTCGGCCATATTGCCCAGCGAAGCGCCGATGCCGCCCTGCGCCGCCACGGTGTGCGAGCGGGTTGGGAACACTTTCGACAGCACGGCCACGTTCAGGCCGGCTTCCGCCAGTTGCAGGGAGGCGCGCATGCCGGAACCGCCGGCGCCAACGATCACCGCGTCAAAGCGGCGGGTAGGGATTGCAGTTTTAATAGCTGCCACGATTACACACTCCAGAGTATTTGTACCGACCACACGGCGCAGCCAATCAGCCAGCCGATGGTGATGATTTGCAGCGCCAGGCGGATGCCTACGGGTTTGACGTAGTCCATCCAGATGTCGCGCATGCCTACCCAGGCGTGGTAGAACAGGCCGAACAGGGTCACGGCGCTGAACAGCTTGAACCACTGCTGGGCGAACAGGCCAGCCCAGCCTTCGTAGCTGAAGTTGCTGCCGGTGAGGAAGGAAATCAGCAGGACGGCGGTGTACACCACCATCAGTACCGCGGTCACGCGCTGGGCCAGCCAGTCGCGCACGCCGTAGCCTGCGCCGACGACCAGGCGCTTAGGTCCGATATTGTTTTTTGCCATGTCAGAATACTCCAAACAGTTTCAGTGCGACCAGGGCGGTCAGCGCCAGGCTGATCACCAGCACGGTGGCTGCCGACTTGCGCGCCGAGTCTTTATCCAGGCCCACGTGGGTGTCCATGATCAGGTGGCGCACGCCGGCGCAGAAATGCTGCATATAGCCCCAGACCAGCGCCAGGATCACCAGCTTCATGAACCAATGCGAGGCGATGCCCTTGAAATGCTCGAAAGAGATCTCAGATAACAGGCTCTTCTCAAGGAGATACAGCACCACGGGCAACAGCGCGAACATCAGGAAACCGGAAATGCGGTGCAGGATGGACACTACCCCGGCCAGCGGCAGGCGGTAGTTGGACAATTGCGTGACGTGGATGTTGGTGAATTGCGGCCGTTCTTTTTTTGGTGCTTCTCTTACGGCTTCTGACATGACAAGACCTCCCTATACGTAATGCTAAATTTATGAGACTGCGATTTTCGCCGATTTTTGCAGTTCAGACCAATATGTATTGTTACATATAACCAAAATTATGTTTTGTCGTAGCCGACTTTTGCAAATTGTGCAAGGTGGCGTGTTATTAGCGCAACATAGCCCGGTCGGCAGCCGGACAGCGCGTCTCCCTTATGCGTTTTTCAGTTCAGGTCATTCTGATAATGATGCCGTTCGGTCGAATAGAGGCCACGGCGCAGCTCCACCGGTTTGTCGCCGTAGGTGAAGGACACGCGTTCGGCCATCAGCAGGGGCGTACCCTGCGCGACCTGCAGCAGCGATGCGGCGCCCTCGTCGGCGCACACCGCACGGATTTTCTCGGCGGCGCGTATCATGCGCGTGCCAAACTCGGATTCGAACAGGCCGTACATCGGCCCCTTGTACTCGACCAGCCGTTCGGCGGTCAGTCCCTTGAAGATCAGGCCGGGCAGCCACAGCTCCTCGACGATGGTGGGCATGCCGTCGAAGGACTGCACGCGCTTGATGAACACCACGGCGTCGCCGGACTTGAGCTCCAGCAGGCGCGCCACGTCGGCGGGCGCGCGGGTGCGCTTGACTTCAATGAACTTCGATTCTGGGTAGTGCGGCACGCCTTCGTCCGGCATCAGGCGCAGGAAGCGGAAATGGGCGCGCGCCTCGTGGTGGGTGGACACGAACGTGCCCTTGCCCTGCTTGCGCATCACCAGGTTTTCCGCCGCCAGTTCGTCGATGGCCTTGCGCACCGTGCCCTGGCTGACCTTGAAGCGCGCCGCCAGCTCCACTTCGCTCGGTATCAGCTCGCCCGGCTTCCATTCGCCCGACTGCAAGCTCTGCGTGATCAGGGCCTTGATCTGCTGGTACAGCGGGGAAAACGTGGGGGAGGACGCGGATGGGGAGGACGCCGGGCCTGCGGCGGCGGGCGCCAGCGGGCCGGCGGACGGCGCCGTCGGGCTGACCGTGCCGCTCGCGGCGGCGCCTTGGTTGGTCAGATTGGACGAGGCGGAATTCATAGACCCGGATTTCACCACAAAAGCCCGGTCGAGTCCAGCAAAACACGACAACTTATCTGTCTTATATAAGACATAAGATATGATTGACAGAAGCAGAAGACCGGCCTACACTCGGCGGCTATGCCCTCTTTGTCCGCCCGCGCGCAGCGCGCATCGGAACAAGAAGAGCATAGTCGTTGCACCGGTCAAAGGCAAACATTAAACCTTGCCGGTTTTGGTATCATTATAGTTTTCCGCAAGCGTAGGCCCAGCTTCAAGATCGTTTTCTATTCCACTTTGGAGATTCATCATGGCTAAAACCCCAATGCGTGTTGCCGTTACCGGCGCCGCCGGCCAGATCGGCTATTCCCTGCTGTTCCGCATCGCCAACGGCGACATGCTGGGCAAAGACCAGCCGGTCATCCTGCAACTGCTTGAAATCGCTGACGAAAAAGCGCAAAAGGCGCTCAAAGGCGTCATGATGGAAATCGACGACTGCGCGTTCCCGCTGCTGGCCGGCATGACCGCCCACTCCGACCCGATGACCGCCTTCAAGGACGCCGACGTGGCCCTGCTGGTCGGCGCCCGTCCGCGCGGCCCAGGCATGGAGCGCAAGGACCTGCTGGAAGCCAACGCCCAGATCTTCACCGTGCAGGGCAAGGCGCTGGACGCCGTCGCTTCGCGCAACGTGAAAGTGCTGGTGGTCGGCAACCCAGCCAACACCAACGCCTACATCGCCATGAAATCGGCCCCTTCGCTGCCGGCCAAGAACTTCACCGCCATGCTGCGCCTGGACCACAACCGCGCGCTGTCGCAAGTGGCTGCCAAGACCGGCACCCAGGTGAAAGACATCGAGAAGCTGTGCGTATGGGGCAACCACTCGCCGACCATGTACGCCGACTACCGTTTCGCCACCGTGGACGGCAAATCGGTCAAGGACCTGATCAACGACCAGGAATGGAACGCCAACACCTTCCTGCCTACCGTGGGCAAGCGCGGCGCAGCCATCATCGAAGCGCGCGGCCTGTCCTCGGCTGCTTCGGCCGCCAACGCCGCCATCGACCACGTGCGCGACTGGGTACTGGGCACCAACGGCAAGTGGACCACCATGGGCATCCCATCGGACGGCTCCTACGGCATCCCTGAAGGCACCATGTTCGGCTTCCCTGTGACCACCGCGAACGGCGAATACACCATCGTTCAGGGCCTGGAAATCGACGCCTTCTCGCAAGAGCGCATCAACATCACGCTGAAGGAACTGACCGAAGAGCGTGAAGGCGTGAAGCACCTGCTGCCATAATCTGCCTGCCTGGCGACTGTGGAACCGGTTAAGCCGACCATACGCCGCACCCGCCGCACTGCCGAGAGCAGTGCGGCGCTTCCGTCTGCGCCCGCCGCAGCCGCATCACCCTCTTCAGCAACTCCCCCTTCCCGCATGCATCCATCCGAGGTTTTATTCCAGGGCACACGCCAGCCGCTGCTCTTGCCGGCCTGCGACCACTACGCCGGCTCCGAAAAGCTGATGCGCAAATCGATTGCCTTGCAACAAGAACTTGGCCCGCTGTTCGACATCACCTTCGACTGCGAAGACGGCGCCTCCGCCGGCAACGAGGAGGCGCACGCGCGCCTGGTCGCCGAGCTGCTGCTCAGCGACGACAACAAATTCGGCCGCATCGGCGCCCGCGTGCACGACCTGCACAGCCCGCACTTCGAGCGCGACGTGGAAATCATCTGCGGCGCCGCCGCGCACAAGCTGGCCTATGTGGTGCTGCCCAAGCCGGACAGCGTGCAGCAGGTGATGCGCGCCATCGAAGTCATCAACGGCTACGCGCAGAAGGCCGGCCGCGCCGCCGTGCCGGTGCACGTGCTGATCGAAACCCACGGCGCCCTGCACGACGTGTACGCCATCGCCGCCCTGCCCCAGGTCGAATGCCTGTCCTTCGGCATCATGGACTTCGTGTCCAGCCACTACGGCGCGGTGCCGGGCAACGCCATGCGCACGCCGGGCCAGTTCACGCATCCGCTGGTGGTGCGCGCCAAGCTCGAGATCGCCGCCGCCTGCCACGCGCACGGCAAGGTGCCCTCGCACAATGTGACCACCGAGATCAAGGACCCGGCCGTGGTGGCCAACGACGCCCAGCGCGCGGCCGCCGAATTCGGCTACACGCGCATGTGGAGCATCCACCCGAACCAGATCAAGCCGGTGATCAAGGCCTTCACGCCGCGCCTGTCCGAAGTGAACGAAGCGACCCACATCCTGCAGGACGCCGAGCGCGTGCAGTGGGGACCGATCTCGCAAAACGGCCGCCTGCACGACCGCGCCAGCTACCGCTATTATTGGACCGTGCTGCAACGCGCGCGCCTGGCGGGCCTGGCGCTGCCGGAAGCGGCCGCCGCCCTGCTCAACCCTGTCGAACCTGTAACGGAATCAAAGCCATGACCATCTCCAAACTATTCCTGGCCTGCAGCATCGCGCTCGGCTCGCTGTCCCTGTGCCTGGCGCCAGCCGCGCAGGCCGAAGTCAACACCGTGGCCAAGAAGGCCGTGAAAGGCGCCAGGAAGGCGGCCAAGCCGTCCGAAACGGGCGCTGCGCCGGCGGTGTCGCCCACCTCGCCGGAGGAAGCCGAGGAAGCCGCCGAACCGGGCGTGGAAGGCTCCTCCGTGGTCGATTTCGACTGCGAACTGGGCAACAAGATCACCATTTACCAGAACGCCGGCGACGACAACTTCATCGCCCTGCGCTGGAAAAAACGCCTGCACCGCCTGAAGCGCGTCGGCACCACCACCGGCGCCAACCGCTTTGAGAACAAGCTGTACGGCCTGATCTGGATCGGCATCCCGGCCAAGGGCATGCTGCTGGACTCCAAGCAGAACCGCCAGCTGGCCAACGAATGCCGCAACGCAGAGCAGATGAAACCGGCCGCCGCGGCCCCTGCCGCGCCTGCTACGCAAGGCTGATCCAGAACCATATTAACAACAGACGATACCCACTGAAGGAGAGGTCATGTCCCGCAACACACTGAACACGCTGAAGGATTTCAACATTGCTGGCAAGAAGGGGAAGTTCTACTCCCTGCCGGCACTGGAAAAGAGCCTGGGTATCAACGTTTCGCGCCTGCCGGTATCGATCCGTGTGGTGCTGGAATCCGTGCTGCGCAACTGCGACGGCAAAAAGGTCACTGAAGAGCACGTGAAACAGCTGGCCAGCTGGGGCGCGACCGCCGAGCGCACCGACGAGATTCCTTTCGTGGTGGCCCGCGTGGTGCTGCAGGACTTCACCGGCGTGCCGCTGCTGGCCGACCTGGCCGCGATGCGCAACGTGGCCTCGAAAATGGGCGTGAACCCGAAAAAGATCGAGCCGCTGGTGCCGGTGGACCTGGTGGTGGACCACTCGGTCACCATCGACCACTTCCGCGAGCCGAAGGCGCTGGACCTGAACATGAAGCTGGAGTTCTCGCGCAACAACGAGCGCTACCAGTTCATGAAATGGGGCATGCAGGCCTTCGACACCTTCGGCGTGGTGCCGCCGGGCTTCGGCATCGTGCACCAGGTGAACCTGGAGTACCTGGCGCGCGGCGTGCACAAGGCCGCCGACGGCGTGTACTACCCGGACACCCTGGTGGGCACCGACTCGCACACCACCATGATCAACGGCATCGGCGTGGTGGGCTGGGGCGTGGGCGGCATCGAGGCGGAAGCCGGCATGCTGGGCCAGCCGGTCTACTTCCTGACCCCGGACGTGATCGGCGTGAACCTGACCGGCGTGCTGCGCGAAGGCTGCACCGCGACCGACCTGGTGCTGACCATCACCGAACTGCTGCGCAAAGAGAAAGTCGTGGGCAAGTTCGTCGAGTTCTTCGGCGAAGGCACCGAGACGCTGTCGCTGACCGACCGCGCCACCATCGCCAACATGGCGCCGGAATACGGCGCCACCATGGGCTTCTTCCCGGTTGACGAAGCGACCATCGACTACTTCAAGGGCACCGGCCGCACCAAGGCGGAAATCGACGCCTTCGAAGCCTACTTCAAGGCCCAGAACCTGTTCGGCGTGCCGAAAGCCGGCGACATCGACTACACCCGCGTGGTGGAACTGAACCTCACCAGCGTTACGCCCTCCCTGGCCGGTCCCAAGCGTCCGCAGGACCGTATCGAAATCGGCAACGTGAAGAACAACTTCACCGAACTGTTCTCGAAACCGACCACCGAAAACGGCTTCAACAAGGACGCCGCCGACCTGACCACCGAGTACACCACCTCGAACGGCGTGAAAGTGCACAACGGCGACGTACTGATCGCAGCCATCACCTCCTGCACCAACACCTCGAATCCGTCGGTGCTGCTGGCCGCCGGCCTGCTGGCCAAGAAAGCCGTGGAAGCAGGCCTGACCGTGGCGCCGCACATCAAGACCTCGCTGGCCCCCGGCTCGCGCGTGGTGACCGAGTACCTGACCGCCGCCGGCCTGCTGCCTTACCTGGAGCAACTGGGCTTCGGCGTGACCGCCTACGGCTGCACCACCTGCATCGGCAACGCCGGTGACCTGACTCCGGAACTGAACGCGGCGATCGCCTCGAACGACATCGTGGCCTCGGCCGTCCTGTCGGGCAACCGCAACTTCGAAGCGCGCATCCACCCGAACATCCGCTCCAACTTCCTGGCCTCGCCGCCGCTGGTGGTGGCCTACGCCATCGCCGGCAACATGACGCGCGACCTGATGACCGAGCCGGTTGGCAAGGGCACCAACGGCAAGGACGTCTACCTGGGCGACATCTGGCCGACCTCGCAGGAAATCGGCAAGCTGATGAAGTTCGCCATGAACTCGAAAGTGTTCAAGGACAACTACGCCGACGTCAAGGGCGCACCGGGCAAGCTGTGGGAAGCCGTGTCGTCGACCGAAGGCCAGGTCTACAACTGGCCGGACTCGACCTACATCGCCGAGCCGCCGTTCTTCGACGGCTTCGAGATGACCCCGAAAGCGGCCGCGGCCGGCATCACCGGCGCGCGCGCGCTGGGCGTGTTCGGCGACTCGATCACCACCGACCACATTTCCCCGGCCGGTTCGATCAAGGAAGACGGTCCGGCCGGCAAATGGCTGAAGGACAACGGCGTGCTCAAGGCCGACTTCAACTCCTACGGCTCGCGCCGCGGCAACCACGAGATCATGATGCGCGGCACCTTCGCCAACGTGCGCATCAAGAACAAGATGATCCCGGCCAAGGCCGACGGTTCGGCGGTGGAAGGCGGCATCACCATCCACCAGCCTAGCGGCGAACAGCTGTCGATCTACGACGCGGCCATGAAGTACGTGGCCGAGGGCACGCCGACCATGATCTTCGGCGGCGAAGAATACGGCACCGGCTCCTCGCGCGACTGGGCCGCCAAGGGCACCCAGCTGCTGGGCGTGAAGGCCGTGATCACCCGCTCCTTCGAGCGCATCCACCGCTCCAACCTGGTCGGCATGGGCGTGCTGCCGCTGCAGTTCATCGGCAACGACTCGGTTGAATCGCTGGGCATCACCGGCAAGGAAGTGTACGACCTGAAGGGCCTGGAAGGCGAGATCAAGCCGCAACAGCTGGCCACCCTGGTCATCCACCGCGCCGACGGCTCGTCGCAGGAAGTCAAAGTCCTGCTGCGCATCGACACCCCGATCGAAGTGGACTACTACAAGCACGGCGGCATCCTGCCGTTCGTCCTGCGCCAGCTGCTGGCCGCGTAATTAGTCTCAGCACCACCAAAAACGCCGGATTCGTCCGGCGTTTTTTATTTGGGCCGCCGCCCCGCCCCGAATCCACTACAATACGGATAACCGAACTTTCCAGAGACTAGTAAGCGCTATGCGTCGCCCATCCAAAGAATCGCAACACAAGTTAACTGCCGACAGCCAGCGCCTCGTTACCCTCGCCCAGGCCGTAGGCCAGGCCGCCAGCCGCCTCGAGGAGCGCACCTGGGAGCACACGCTGGAACTGCAACTGCAGAAGCTGCTCAAGTCCGGCCACCAGGATACCGTCGATGCCGCCCTGAACGGCCTGTTCCGCGAAGACCTGAACGCCTACGACGTGCTGATGGACGGCGTGGAAGCGGTCAGCGAATCGAGCACCATCACGGTGGAAGTCGACGGCGTGAGCACCCAGTACGACGTGCTGCTGGTGGCCGCGCCCGTGCTGGCCTGGACCCGTTTTTCCATCGCCTCCGGCGCCATTCCGGCCGACGTGCTGAACACGCTGTCGGCGCACTTCTCGGCCCATCTGCTGGCCGACGGCACGCAGATGGCGATGGCCTCCATGCTGTACTCCATCGACCAGCTGCCGCGCAGCCACGCCGAGGCCTACAGCAAGACGCTCAAGCTGGCGCAGGCCGCGCTCAAGGGCGTGGCCTTCAAGTCGGAAGCCAAGGCCCCGGAAACGGCGCCCTTCCTGGCCGATACGCGCTACCTGCTGGTGGCCGTGGTGGCGCCGCACGGCGGCCCGCTGTTCCGCTGGCAGATGCCGGCCGCGCAGGCCAACTTCGCCGAGGAGCGCAAGGCCGCGCTGGAACAGTGGCGCACGCAGGCGCTGCCGACCGTGAACCGCCTGCTGCCGGGCTGCGGCGTGGAGCTGTTGCTGCCGGAAGCGTACTACATGGCCTGCCGCGAGGCGGACAAGCTGATCCGCCCGGTGTCGATCCGCGCGGCGGTGCACTACCTGACGCATTCGCTGGCGGTGGAACCGTCCGAGCTGCGCGCAGTGATCGCCGGCTTTGGCGAGGAAGCGGCCGACGGCCAGATCGACGAATACCGCGTGGCCTTCACGCCGCGCCAGAGCGCGGATGTGGTGTACGGCGTGGTGTGGCCGCTATACGGCCAGGAAGACGAGGAAGGCACGCCGCCGGAAGGCCCCATCCCGGGCAGCATCGCCGAGCTGCTGAAGCCGCGCACGCCGGTCGAGGAGATCGTCGAGCACCTGAACGCGCTGGGCGTCACGCAGGTGAAGAAGCTGGGCGAGCGCTATGTGTCCGAATACTGCGACGACTGCGGCGCGCCGCTGTTCGCCGACCCGACGGGCGAGCTGGTCCACGCCGAAATGCCGGAGGATGCGCCGGCCGGGACCGAGCATTTTCATTGAGCACGCTCGGCGGGTTACGCGGGTGCCCCGCTAACCCGCCCTACGAAAAGGCCCTCGCAAGAGGGCTTTATTTTTGCTGGGTCCGCTGCGGCAAAGGCTGCGCCTGCGGCACCGGCGCCGCTGCCTGCACGGCCGGCGCCGAGCAGTTGCATGGCGGCGGAGCCGCAGCCGGCTTCAGGATATTGCTCATTGCCACGAACAAGCCACCGAAGCCGATAAACAGGCCTATCACCGTCGCCAGCGTCCAGCGCGCCACATCCGCGCGCAAGCTTTCCATGTCCGCCTTGGTGGCCAAGGTCGGCAAAATGGCCTCCATGCGGGCGGCGAAGATTTTCCAGTCGTCTTCCATCCCTCCAGTTTAGGACGGAAGACGGGACTTACCAAGCGGAGTACGGGTGCTTGATCAGGTTGGAGTTGAGGTAGCGCATATCGTGCGTGACTTCTTCTCCCGCCCAGTCCGGCTTGTCGAAGGCCTGGTCTTCGCTGGGCAGCTCGATCTCGGCCACCACCAGCCCGGCGTTCACACCCAGGAACTCGTCCACTTCCCACACAAAGCCCGCGTAGGGAATGCGGCGGCGGTATTTTTCGATGATGGGCTGCTCGCACAGCTTCTCAAGGAACTCCTGCGCGTCCGCCATCGGGATGTCGTACTCCCACTCGCCCCGGCTGGCGCCCACGTTCTTGCCCTTGATGGTCATCACCGCGCGCTCGCCTTCGATGCGCACGCGCACCACGCGCTGCGCGTGCGAGGACAGATAGCCCTGGCGCAGCAGCACGGGTTCGCCCTGCTGCATCCAGGCGTCGCTGGTGACCAGGAACTTGCGTTCGATCTCGACGCCCACGGTCAGTCGTCCAGCGACAGCAGGATGGGCTGCAGGATGGCGCGGCCCAGCGCGGCGCTGCGGGCGCCGTTCCAGCCCACGTGCGCGTCCGGCAGGTCGGCGTTGTCCTTGAACGGCATTTCCAGCGTCAGCGCCAGGCACTTGAAGTGGTGGCCAATGTACTTGGAGGCCAGCGTGAGCATGTCTTCCTTGTATTTGCTGGCGGCGTAGCCCACGGTGTCCTGGAAGTCCGGGCTGGCGTTCTTGTAGCGGTCGATGAAGGCCTTCTGCGCGGCGGCTTGCTGCGGCGTGAAGTTCTCCAGCATCTCGTTGCCGGCCACGAAGTTGTACGGCAGCGCTTCGTCGCCGTGGATGTCGAAGAACATGTCGACGCCGGTTTCGTGGATCTTGTTTTTCACGCACAGCACTTCGGGCGAGCGCTCCAGCGTCGGCGTCATCCATTCGCGGTTCAGGTTGGCGCCGGCCGCGTTGGTGCGCAGGTTTCCGCGCACCGAGCCGTCCGGGTTCATGTTAGGCACGATGTAGAAGCAGCAGCGCTGCAGCAGCTTGCGCGAGATGGGATTGGCGTCGTCCAGCAGCGAGTCGACCAGGCCTTCGACGAACCATTCGGCCATCGATTCGCCCGGGTGCTGGCGCGCGATGACCCAGATCTTTTTCTCCGCTTCCGGCTCGCCGATGACGACCAGGTTCATGTCGCGGCCGTCGACCGTCGAGCCCAGGTCCAGCACGCGCGCGGCCGGGTTCTCGGCCACTTCGCCCAGCAGGCGCAGGTGGCGCTCCCAGGAATACGGTTCGAAATAGGCGTAGTAGACGCTGTCCAGGTCCGGCGTGTGCTTGATGGTCATCACTTCGCCGTCGAAGGAAGTCGGCACGCGGAACCAGTTCTCGCTGTCGTAGCTGGCCACGGCGTTGTAGCCTTCATAGCCCTTGGCGTAGGTGGCCTGGCCGGCATTCAGGACGCGCATGGTCACGGCCTGGCCACGCGCGCCTTGCAGGCGGAAGTGGAACCACTGGCGGATATCGGCCGCGTTGTCGTTGCGCAGATTCAGTTCTATGGTGGCGGCGCTGTCTGCGCGCACCACTTCGATGGCGCCGGAGTCGAAGTTCTGGCTGATTTTGATGGTCATGGCGGTCCTGTGTAGAGATAGATCCAAGACCGCTATTTTAACGGAGCACGGCGGGTTACGCGCAAAGCGCTAACCCGCCAACAACATCAGCCCACGTTGCGGCCGCGCGCCTTCAGGGCCGCGCGCACGCCGGCGCCGTAGGCCGGGTCGGCCTGGTCGAAATGCCCCAGCTGGCGCTGGATGATCTCGTCGCTGACCTGGCTCATGGGACCGGCCAGGTTGTCGAACAGGTTTTGCTGCTCCTGCGCCGGCATCAGGCGGAACAGATTGCCGGCCTGGGTGTAGTCGTCCTCATGCCCACGGCCGTCGTAGCGCGCCGCCGCGCCGGCCAGCGCCAGCTCCGGTTCGCCGTGCCCCAGGCCCTTGCCGTGCACGCCCGCCGCCTCCACCGTTGCGTAGTTCTGCGCCGAACCGCCGTTGCTGATGGCCATGGCGCCGTCGCGCTGCTGGTTGTGGAAGGGGCAGCGCGGCGCGTTCACCGGCAGGTGCTGGTGGTTGGTGCCCACGCGGTACAGCTGCGCGTCGTGGTAGGCGAACAGGCGCGCCTGCAGCATCTTGTCCGGCGAGTAGCCCATGCCCGGCACCGCGTTGGACGGCGACAGCGCGGCCTGCTCCACTTCCGCGTGGTAGTTGACCGGATTGCGGTTCAGTTCAAACACGCCCACCGGCTGCAGCGGAAAGTCGCCGTGCGGCCAGACCTTGGTCAGGTCGAACGGGTTCCAGCCGGTGCGCTCGCCCCATGCCGCCAGTTCCGCGTCGGTGGCGACCTGGATCTTCACTTCCCACTGCGGGAAATTGCCGGCCGCGATGGCGCCGAACAGGTCGCGCTGCGCGTAGTCCGGGTCTTCGCCGGCGATGCGGGTGGCTTCGGCCGCAGCCAGGTTCTTGATGCCCTGGCGCGTCTTGAAGTGCCACTTCACGTACACGCGCTCGCCCGCTTCGTTGATCAGGCTATAGGTGTGGCTGCCGAAACCGTCCATGTGGCGGTAGCCGTCCGGCGTGCCGCGGTCCGAGAACAGCATGGTCACCTGGTGCAGGCTTTCCGGCGCCTTGCTCCAGAAGTCGAACATCATGGTGGGCGACTTCAGGTTGGTCTGCGGATCGCGCTTCTGGGTGTGGATGAAGTCGGGGAATTTGATGCCGTCCTTGATGAAGAACATGGGCGTGTTGTTGCCCACCAGGTCCCAGTTGCCTTCCTCGGTGTAGAAGCGCACCGCGAAGCCGCGCGGATCGCGCTCGGTGTCGGCGCTGCCCTTTTCGCCGCCCACGGTGGAGAAGCGCACAAAGGTCTCGGTCTGCTTGCCGATGGCCGAGAACAGCTTGGCGTTGGTGTAGCGGGTGATGTCGTGCGTGACGGTGAAGGTGCCATAGGCGCCCGAGCCTTTGGCGTGCACCACGCGCTCGGGGATGCGCTCGCGGTTGAAGTGCTGCAGCTTCTCGATCAGGTGGAAGTCCTGCAGCAGCACCGGGCCGCGCGGGCCGGCGGTGATGGAGTTCTGGTTGTCGGCGACCGGAATGCCGGACGCGGTTGTAATTGGTGGCTGCTGGCTCATTGCTTGCTCCTCTGGAATGTTGTTCGGGGTGACTTCATTCTAGACAAGCAAACAAGATTAACAAAGGCAATTGATTTTATCGATGCAATAGCTTTTGCAAATCACTGGCTTTGCCACAGCTCGCGCATGGTGCCGTGCTCGCGGTAGCGCGCGTGCCAGGAGTAGGCCTTTTCCAGCACGTGCGGGGTCTGGCCGCCGCGCGGCAGCGCTTCGTCCAGGTAGGCGCGCAGCTGCGCGCGGTAGTCCGGATGCGCGCAGCGTTCGATAATGAGCGGCGCCCGTTCGCGCGGCGCCAGGCCGCGCAGGTCGGCCAGCCCCCATTCGGTCACCAGCACGTCCACGTCATGCTCGGTGTGATCGACGTGCGGCGCCATTGGCACCACGCTGGAGATGGCGCCGTCCTTGGCCACGGATTTGCTGACGAAGAAGGACAGCTGGCCGTTGCGCGCGAAGTCGCCCGAGCCGCCTATGCCGTTCATCATGTGCGTGCCGCCCACGTGGGTGGAGTTGACGTTGCCGTAGATGTCGAACTCCAGCGCCGTGTTCAGCGCGATCACGCCCAGGCGCTTGACCAGCTCCGGGTGGTTGCTGATCTCCTGCGGGCGCAGCACGATGCGGTCCCGGTAGCGCTCGATGTTGCGCAGGAAGCGTTCGTGCATGGACGCCGACAGCGTGATGGACGAAGCGGACGCCATCGCCAGCTGGCCCGAGTCCAGCAGTTCGATGGCGCTGTCCTGCAGCACTTCCGAATACATGGAAAGGTTGCGGAAGGACGAGCCGGTCAGGCCGTGCAGCACCGCGTTGGCGATGGTGCCTATGCCCGCCTGCAGCGGCAGCAGCTCCGGCCCCATGCGCCCGGCCGCCACCTCGGCCTCCAGGAAAGCGACGATATGGCCGGCGATGGCCTGGGTTTCCGCGTCCGGCGGCAGCACGTTGGACGGACTGTCCGGGCTGTCCGTAATGACGATGGCCGCGATGCGCGCCGGGTCGATATGGATGGTGGACGTGCCGATGCGCTGGCCGGTGCGCGTGAGTGGAATCGGCGCCCGGTCGGGCCGCTGCGCGGGCAGGTAGATGTCGTGCAGGCCTTCCAGCGCCAGCGGCGCGCTCAGGTTGATTTCGATGATGACCTGTTTTGCCTGCCCGGCGAAGCTGGCCGAATTCCCGACCGACATGGTAGGCACGATGCCGCCGTCCGCATTGATGGCCACTGCCTCGATGACGGCGATGTCCACCGGCTTCAGGCTGCCGCCGCGCAGCTGCTCGGCGGTTTCGGACAGGTGCTGGTCGATGAACATGACCTCGCCGCTGTTGATCTTGCGGCGCAGCGCCGCGTCGGACTGGAACGGCAGGCGGCGCGCCACCACGCCGGCATTGGCCATCAGGCCGTCGCTGTCGCTGCCCAGCGAGGCGCCGGTGATCAGCGTGAGCGCCAGCGGTTCGCTGCGGGCGCGTTCCACCAGCGCCAGCGGCAGCGCCTTGGCGTCGCCGGCGCGGGTGAAGCCGCTCATGCCGACCGTCATGCCGTTGCGGAACAGCCGCGCGGCGGCGGCGGCCGTCATTACCTTGTCCATCAGCGCCGGCAGGCGAATTCGGTCCTCATGCATGATGTGCTCCAGATCATTTATGGTTTTGATGAAGCCAGTATAGAATCGGATATTCATGCATTGCATGACTTAAATTCCACCATTCCAGTCGAAAAACTCATGGATATCCGGTCGCTGCGCTACTTCATCGAAACCGCCCGCCTGAGCAGCTTCACCCAGGCCGCCGAGACGCTGCACGTCACCCAGTCGACCATCAGCAAGATGGTGCGCCAGCTGGAGGACGAGGTGGGCGCGCCGCTGCTGGTGCGCGACGGCCGCAAGCTCACGCTGACCGACACCGGCGCCGTGGTCTACGCGCGCGGCGGGGAAATGCTGGCCACCTTGCGCCAGCTGCAGCTGGAGGTGCGCGACACCCAGGCACGCCAGCGCGGCACGCTGGCGATCGGCATTCCGCCCATGATCAACCTGCTGTTCACGCCGGTGCTGAAAGCGTTCCGCGAACGCCATCCCGGCATAGCGCTGGCGCTCAGCGAGGACACCGGCCAGGGCATAGAGCGCCGCGTGGCGGCGGGCGAACTGGAGATAGGCATGACGGTGCTGCCGGCCGAGCCGGCGCTGGAGCTGCAGACCGGGCGCATCGCCAGCTATCCGCTGTATGCGCTGGCCGCCGCCGGCACCTTCCAGCGCACGCGCCGCACGCTCAGGCTCAAGCAGCTGGCCGCGCTGCCGCTGGTGCTGCTGAACGACGACTTCGCCCTCACCCGCACCTTGCGCAGCGCCTTCGCCGCCGCCGGCATCGAGCCTGCGATTGCCGCGCAAAGCGGACAGTGGGACTGGCTGGTGGAAATGGCTTCAGCCGGGATAGGCGTGGCGCTGCTGCCCGAGCCCTTTGTGCACCGGCTGGCCGACGAACGCCTGCACGCGGTGCGCATCGTGGAGCCGGCGCTGGAATGGGAAGTGGCGCACGTGTGGAACGGGCGCTACCTGTCGCACGCCGCGCGCGCCTGGCTGGACGTGTGCGGCGAGGTGCTGGGGCCGCGCGCCGGCGCGCTCAGAAATGCTCGTGTATCGCCACGCCTTCGATAGGATCGACCGCGCCGTCCCACGGCTTGGCGGCCAGCGCGCGCCGGGTGTCCTCGTAGCCGGCTTGCCAGCGGCTGTGGATGCCGGCGGCGGTGAAGTCGATGTCCTTGGTGTGGTCTTCGCTGTCCAGGCGCGGCGCCTTGAGCATGACGATGTGCATGCGCGTGCCGCAGCCCCAGCCGGCCAGCTCGCGCACCTCCGCGCTACGGCGCTGCTCGGCGGGCAAGTGCATGGTGAGCTGGCGTATCACGTGGCGCAGGCGGTGCATGCGGCGCTGCTGCTCGATATTGCTGACGCGGCTGGCGTACTGGATCTCCTTGTGCTTCTCCAGCACGTCCAGCACGCTCTGCGGTTCCTTGCCGTCCGGGTTCCACACCTGCACTGAAAAGATCACCGAGTCGCGGCGCGGCTCGTCGTCCAGCACCGCCTCGATCGGCGTGTTCGAATAAATGCCGCCGTCCCAGTAAGGCTCGCCGTCTATGCGCACGGCGGGAAACGCGGGCGGGATGGCGCCGGACGCCATCACGTGGTCCACGCTCAGCGTTTCCTTCTGGCTGTCGAAATAGCGCATCTCGCCGTTGCGGGCATTCACCGCGCCCACCGTGAAGCGGGTGCCGTTGCTGTTCAGGTAGTCGAAATCCACCAGCATGGCCAGCGTCTTGTGCAGCGGCCCGGTGCGGTAGAAGGAGGCGTTTTCCACGCCCACCTTGGCGTTCGGATTCCACCATGTGGCCGGGTTCAGCGCGAAGAAGGCTGGAATGCCCTGCGACATCGTGAGCGCATTGGCGAACTCGCGCGGCATGCCGGGATACAGCGCTGAATGCTGCTCCATCATGGTCCAGAACTGGCGCAGCCTTTCCACGCGCCGCTCCGGCGGATTACCGGCAATAATGGCGCCGTTGAGCGCGCCAATCGAGGTGCCGATCACCCAGTCCGGCTCGATGCCGGCTTCGTTCATCGCCTGGTACACGCCCAGCTGGTAGGCGCCCAGTGCGCCGCCGCCTTGCAATACGAGCACAACTTTTCCCGGCATAGCCGCTGCGTTGGGTTTCACTTGCTCTCCGGGTGATGAGGTATAGAGTGATTGTACCCAATCCCAACAAAACCCACGGAGCAACCATGCATACTCAGCAGCCGCAGCGCAGCAACCAGATCCTGGCGCGCTGCGTCGATGAAGGATTGACGATAGAAAGCCGCATCGGCGCGGCCAATGCCTGGGCGTATATGCTGCACAAGGCGGTGCCGGCCGGGGTCATCATGCGCGTGCTGGCTTACCCCGAGCTGCGCCGCCGACACTAACAAATCGCAATGGAAACATTGCAAAAATGAAATTCTTAATCAAGCGACACGCCTGAAAATTTGGTGCTAATGTGGTTAACGACACGTTATCGCTTTAGGAGTCGCTATGCATACTGTACTGAAAAAATCCCTGCTGGCGCTATTGCTGGCAGGGGCCGCCGCCGGCACTGCGCACGCGGCGGACCTTGTTCACCAGGCCAGCAACAAGGCCCTGCTGCCGCCTGTTCCCGGTGAAGCCAGCTATCTCAATGAAGCGGATCTGCTCAGCGTGACGGGCGCTACCGCTACCGGTGCGCAAGCGCAGCAGCCCGCCGTCAGCCCCATCCCCGAGCCGCCCGTCTACCTCATGCTGCTGATAGGCGTGGGGCTGGTGAGCCTGGTGGCGCGGCGTTCGTCGCCGCCGCCAAAATTCAGTACAGAAACTTAATCCCCGCGCAGCTTTGCGCCAGCGCAAAACCACCTGCCTCCAGTGGCGGCATCCTGACGGGATGGATCACACTGGAGCGCAATATGAACGACATCCCGCCGCTTGACAGCCCTACGCTTGCGGACCACCATGAACACGATACCCGTATCATCCGGCTGGAGGTCCAGATGAGCAACGTGAGCGTGACGCTGGAATCCATGCAAGAGCGCATGGATCAAAAATTCGAGTCCCTGACGGAATTTATGGCTGATGTCGCAAAGGAACTGCGCGCAGAACACTTACGCGTCATGGAGTCCGTGGGCTCGGCGTTGCAGCACAATAGCGACGCGTTGCGAGCTGCCCTGCAGCACGATAGCGACAAGCTCAACGATAAACTGCAGCGACAGAGCGACGAACTCAGCGCCAGGCTGCAGCACGACGGAGACAAGCTCAGCGAAAAGCTGCAGCGTCATAGCGACGAACTCAGCGCCAAGCTGCAGCACGATGGGGATGAGTTGCGCGATAAGCTTCAGCGCCAAAGCGATGAATCCAGTGCCAAGATGCAGCGACATAGCGAAGAATTCAGCGCCAGACTACAACATAGCAGCGATGAACTCAGCGCCAGGCTGCAGCACGATAGCGATATGCTGGACGCGAGATTGCAGCACGAGAGTGCTATGCAGGACGCGAGACTGCAACACAACTGCGATGCGCTACGCGCCAGCCTGAAACAGATAACCGACGCGCAGCAGTCCATCTGGGAAGCGCTACAGCGCGAAATACACCGTCTCGACAACAAGATCGACCGCATGAACCGCTGGGTGATGGGCCTCTTCTTTACTTACCTCGTGGCCACCGCTGCACTGTTCGCGCGCCCCTACCTCAATATCTGACGGCCAGCCCGGCCGCAGTAACGGTTTCGCAGTAACCGTTTACTTCCCGCTTTTGAGCGTGCGCCCCAGGAAGGTGCGCATATAGCCGGCGATGGCCACGCTGTCTTCCTCCAGCGCGAAGTGGCCGGTGTCGAGCAGATGCAGCTCCGCTTTCGGCAAATCACGCAGGTAAGGATGGGCGCCGGCTGGCGGGAAGATTTTGTCGTTCTTGCCCCAGACGATCAGCATGGGCGGCTGATGCTTGCGGAAGTAGGCCTGCCATTCCGGATAGCGCCCCGGGTTGCTGCCATAGCTGTAGAACATTTCAATCTGAATGTCCTTGTTGCCCGGACGGTCCAGATAAGCCTGGTCCACCGTCCACGCGTCCGGGCTGATGCGCTGCACGTCGCGCGCGCCCTCGGTGTATTGCCACTTGGTGCCGCCCAGCTCGAGCAAGGGCCGCAGCTTGGCGCCGTTCGCCTCGGACTTCTCGGCCCAGTAGGCTTTCGGCAATTGCCAAAACTCGTTGGCGATCCCTTCATCATAGGCGTTGCCATTCTGCACCACGATGGCCGACACGCGCTCGGGATGGGCCGCCGCCAGCCGGAAGCCTATCGGCGCGCCGTAATCTTGCACATACAGCGCGTAGCGCGACACGCCAACCGCTTCGGTGAACTTGTCGACCACGCGGGCCATGTTGTCGAAGCTGTAGGTGAACTTGTCCATCGGCGGCATATCGCTCTGGCCGTAGCCGGGATAGTCGGGCGCAATCACGTGGTAGCGGTCCGCCAGCTGCGGGATCAGATTGCGGAACATCTGCGACGAAGTGGGAAAGCCGTGCAACAGCAGCAAGGTGGGCGCATTTTTCGGTCCCGCCTCGCGGTAGAAAATATTGACGCCGTCCACTTTCACGGTGCGGTAGCTGACATCGGCGGCGCCGGCGACATTCGCGCTGGGCGACGCCGGCGCAGCAAAGGCCGGCGCGGCGCCGCCGGCGCCCAGCAGGACCAGGCTGAAGGCGGCTGCGGCAAGAGTGCGGTTGGTGTTCACGGCTCGCCCCCTTCAGAAGATGAAGACGGTGTAGCCGTCGGCCGAAATCTGCGCGATGCTGGGCAGCCCCGACGTGCCGGGCACGCTGTTGTCGGTAATCAGGTCGAAGCCCGCTTTTTCCACCTCCTCGCGGGCGCCGAACACATCGGCACAGCCGCAGGAAATGCCCACCACCTTGTCTTCCACCGCCTTGTACAGCGCATGGATGGGATGGCTGGCCGCAGCCAGCACGCCCGGCCAGCGGGTGCCGGTGCCCTGGAAGTAGATCCCGGTTTCCGTCCCTTTTTGCTTGAAGTCATACGCGGCCGCCAGGCCGTTGAACATGCGGCCCAAAGCCTCTTCGCCAGCTTTTGGATCGGACAAGATGATGATGGCTGCTTTCATGATGGTTCCCTTTCGCTCTATGGTCAGTCTGGTAGGCCGCCCCGTCGTTCAGCGGATGAGGCCATTCTAGGGACTAAGAAACGAGAGAGAAACCGCGCTGCCGTCAATTCATTATTTCGCTACGGGAAACGCCCGTCGGCAGGTTCAAGTGCGGGTGCGCGCGCAGATGCTGCACCAGCATATCGATGAAATTGCGCACTTTCGATGAGCCGAACTTGCTTTCGCGATGCATCACATGCACCGGCCAGGGCGCCTCCTCATACTCGGCCAGGATGACTTTCAAGCGCCCTTCGCCCAGTTCCGTGGCGATCTGATAGGACAGCAAGCGGCAAATGCCCAGCCCGCCTATCGCCGCGTCGATGGCCGAGTCATTGCTGGTGACCATCAAGCGCGGCCGCATGCGCACCATGGTGGGATCATCGACCGCGCCGAATTTCCATTCCACGCGCGGCGAAATTCCGCTGGCGGCAATAATGGTATGGCGCAGCAAATCCGCCGGATGCTGGGGCACGCCGTGTTTCGCCAGATACTCCGGCGAAGCGCACAGCACACGCCGCACCTGGCCCACGCGCAGCGCCTTCAGGCTGGAATCGGGCAGATGGCCGATGCGCACCGCCACGTCCATGCCTTCGTCCACCAGGTTGACCACCCGGTCCAGAAAATAGGCCGACACATCGACCTCGGGGTAGGAGTCCAGGAAACGCACGATGCACGGCATGACGAAGGATTTGCCGAACAGCACGGAGGCCGTCACCGACAGATTGCCCTTGGGCGCGGAATTGACGCCAGCGGCGGCCTCGTTGGCTTCCACGATACTGGCGAGGATGTTGCGGCTGTCGTCCATATAGCGCCGGCCCGCCTCGGTCATCCGGACGTTGCGCGTGGTCCGCAGCAGCAGCTTCACACCCAGCTGCTCCTCCAGGGCGGAGACCGCGCGGGTGATCGCCGCAGGGGACAAATCCAGGCGCCGGGCCGCCGCAGCAAAGCTCTCCTCCTCCCCGACCGCCACAAACACATTCATCAGGTGCACCTGATCCATTCATTACTCCAAGCGAAATAGTGATTTGCGTGGGACGCCCATTCTTGTTTGTCCGATTATTTCGCAAAATACAAGCAACATCAACCGGGGGATAACAATGAACGTGCACAGCAGTTTCCACCAGGGCGAACGCGCCGTCCAGGAACGCGCCGGCGAGAGCGCCATCGCAGACCGCAACATCGCGGTCTTGTCGGACACCGTGATAGCCGGCGCCCGGCCCTTCATCGCCAAACAGTTCATGGCGGTGCTGGCCAGCATCGATGCCGAAGGCCAGGTCTGGTCCTCGCTGGTGTTCGGCAAACCGGGTTTTTTGCATACCGACAGCGGCCACAGCATCCTGATCGACCTGCCGGAAAAGGAGCGCGACCTGGCCGACCCGCTGTGGGAAAACCTGGCCTTCCAGCCGGACATCGGCATGCTGTTCATCGAACTGGGCTCACGCCGCCGCTACCGCGTGAACGGCACCGTGCAGCAGCTCGACGCACGCGGCGCCGAGGTGGCGATACGCGAGGCCTACCCGAACTGCCCCAAATACATCCAGCGCCGCCACCTGCGGCAGCTGGGCGAGCCGGCGCTGCCGGTGCAGGCGGCGCATGGCACCGTGCTGCGCGGCACCGTGGAGGACATCATCCGCCAGGCCGACACCGTGTTCGTGGCGAGCCGCCATTCCGACAGCGGCGCCGACGCCTCGCACCGCGGCGGCAACCCCGGCTTTGTGAAAGTGGTGGACGAAACCACGCTGCGCATTCCCGACTACCACGGCAACAGCCTGTTCAACACGCTCGGCAATATCACCGCCGACCCGCACGCGGGACTGTGCATCCCGGACTTCATCCACGGCCAGCTGCTGCAGCTCACCGGCACCGCGTCCGTCCACTGGGACCAGGACGATCCGGACAACGAAACCGGCGGCACCCGGCGCTACTGGGAGTTCAAGGTGCAAAAATGGATACTGCGCGACACGCCCCAGCCGCTGGAATGGGAATACCTGGACGCCTCGCCCTTCAACCCTGGCACGCCGTACTGAGCGGGGGAGACCATGAGCCACGTCATCACCAACGCCGTCCAGCTTGGCGGCAGCGTCAAGGAATTCCACCTCCGCCGCAAGGACGGCGCAGCGCTGCCAAGCTGGAAGCCCGGCTCGCACATCGTGCTGCGCTTCGCCGGCGCGGGGGGCAAGACATACGAAAACCACTATTCGCTGATCGGCACGCCCGGGCCGGCGGACAGCTACCGCATCGCCGTGCAGCGAGAGGAACACGGCAAGGGCGGTTCGCGCACCCTGCACGACGAATTCGGCCCCGGCAGCGAAGTCGCGGTGAGCGGCCCGTTCAACAGCTTTCCCTTGCTGGCGCAGCCGCAGGTTCAGCTTGCGCCCCGCACGCTGCTCATCGCAGGCGGCATCGGCATCACGCCCATGGTCTCGATGGCGCATGCGCTGGGCGCGCGCAGCCAGCCTTTTGAGCTGCACTACCTGGCGCACAGCCGGGACAAGCTGGTGCTGACGGATGAACTGCGCGCCATCCCGCACGGCGCCGTGACGGAGCACATCTCGCAGGAATCCGGACGCGCAGACCTGCCAGCCCTGCTCGGCGCTTACAGCGAAAGCGACAGCTTCTACGCCTGCGGCCCCGCCGCGCTGCTGCAAGCGCTGGCCGCAGCCGGCACGCAGCAGGGCTGGCCCGCAAGCGCCATGCACTTCGAAAGCTTCGGCGCCCGCGCACAGCCGGACGACGCGCCGCTCACCGTCGAACTGTCACTGTCCCAGATCACGCTGGAAGTGCAGCCCGGCACACCCATTCTCGATGCGCTGATCGCCGCCGACATCTTTGTCTCCTACGACTGCAAGCGCGGCGAATGCGGCAGCTGCTACACGCAAGTGAGCGAAGGCCAGCCCCTGCACCGCGACGTCTGCCTCACCCCATCCATGCGCGCCACCGGCATGTGCACCTGCGTCTCCTGGGCCGCGCCGGGCCGGCTGGTGCTGGAACTGTGAGGCGTTACGCGGCGCTGAGCCGTTCAGCGTTGGCTGTGATGATGGCCGTACTGCACATACGAAAAAGGCCAGTCCGAAGACTGGCCTATCCCGTTGAATCTATTGGTCGGGGCGAGAAGATTCGAACTTCCGACCCCTTGCACCCCATCCGCGCCCGCTATTGGCTGTAGGGCGCATGAATAAAGGCTTGCTGGAATTGCGGTCTAATATACAGTAGTACTTTGAACCTCCGGAAATCACGAAAACGCGTGCCTTCAGATTGAATATTAGACGGCTTTCAGCACCCCGCCAGTGCCGCCTCAAGCTGCAATTCGTAAGCACGTGCACGCAGCCAGTCGCCCGCCAGAGCCATAATCTTCCGCCCGTCGCTAGCGTCCGCTGGCAACTTGTCGAACTCGTAGGCCGGTCGCTGCGGCCGCTCTACCACGCACGGCACGTAGACCGGCACCTCCACGGTCTGCGTAGCGGGTGGCGGCACGCTGGCGCACCCGGCCAGCACCAAGCATATCAGCAGCATCTTCATCGCACATCCTCCAGGAGCTTATTCACGAACGGCATGGCGTCCGCGCAGGTCGTGACGCGCGCGCCGTCCAGCTGCCGCAGCGCCGCGTCGTAGCGTTTGCCGACAGCGGCGGCCTGCTGCTGGGCAGCCAGACCGCGCGCCTGGGCGGCGGCCGTCTCGCGGGCCAGAACCTCCGTGGCGCGGTTCTGCTCGCGGATGGCGGCCTGGTAGTCGTCGGCCCGGCCGCGCTGCACGGCTACCTCGGCCTCGGCCTTCGTCAGCGCGCGGTCGATCAGCCACCATGCCGCGCCGCCGGCGCCGGACACCGTCAGCAGTAGGCTGGCCAGCACCGCGCGGTCGATCAGCCACCATGCCGCGCCGCCGGCGCCGGACACCGTCAGCAGTAGGCTGGCCAGCACCGCGCTGGCGATCAGCCACCATGCCGCGCCGCCGGCGCCGGACACCGTCAGCAGTAGGCTGGCCAGCACCGCGCTGGCGATCAGCCACCATGCCGCGCCGCCGGCGCCGGACACCGTCAGCAGTAGGCTGGCCAGCACCGCGCTGGCGATCTTCCATCCCTGCCCCGCCGCCGCGCCAGCCAGGGCGCCGAGGGCGCTCACGACAGCACCCGCTGCGCCACCGCGAACAGCGCCAGGCGGTCGGCCAGCCCGTTGGTGCCGCCGTTGACGCGCTTCGTCACACGCACCTGGTCGCCGGCGTCGGCCAGCTCGTTTAGGCCATGGGTCTTCCAGAACCAGCCAGCGGACCGGCAGGCATTGGCGGGTAGCTCGAGCAGCTCCGGCTGCGCCAGCAGATCCAGCCCCAGCGCGGCACCGCACGCGGCGTAGTTGGCGCGGCCAGTGATCTGGATCAGGCCGCGCCCCCGGTACCGACGGCCATCACCGGGCCAATTATTGCCCAGGTCCTTGCGTCCTTCGTAGGCCTCGCCGCTGGCCAGCTCGCGCACATACTGCAGCTGGCCGGACTCGTGGCCCACCTGGGAGATGAACGACGCGCGGCGCGCGGGCGTGGTGATGCCGAATTCCAGCATCGCAGCGTTTATGTGATCGATGAATGCTGGCGCCCGCTTGCGCGCGAACGGCAAGATCTGGATAAGTTGGTCGGTAGTTATCATTTTTTTTCGCAGAAGAATGGCGTGCGCCGCTCAAAGCAGACCAGCACCGCTATGCCGCAGTGCAGTGCGACGTTCGGCCAGGCGGGCGTGCCGCCGGAGAGCATGACGGCAGCGGCGCCTATGGCCAGCAGGATCCAGCCAGCCCGCACGCGCAGCGGCGTGCCAGGGCACAGGTGGCTAACGGCGAGCGCGCCGCGCGCCAAGATGACGAAGGCGGCAATCACGTTGAGGATCATCACGATGCATCTCCTTTCGCAGCACCGCCCTTGGCGCGCAGCCACGCGAAGGCGGCTGGGATCAGGACTTGCGCGCACAGGCCCAGCGTCGCAGCCGCCGCCATGCGCACCGCGGTCTCGCCAGCACCACTGATGAAGGGGAAGTAGTTCGCCGCCGTGATGCTGGCCAGCGGCGCGAACCACCCGCCAATCAGCGACGATCCGGCCACGCTGCCAGCGATGCGCACCGGGGACATCGGCGGCAGGTAGGACAGCGACACAAGCCCGCCAGCCAGGCCGGCGAGCAGCGCGTCGTATTGCACGCCAAGGATGGAACCGGTCAGCGTAATGGTGCCGGCGGCAATCGCCACGCCTACGGTGGAGCTTGCAGGTTCTGCCATATGTGCCTTTCAGGTGGGCATTAAAAAACCCGCCGAAGCGGGTTGGATGGAAATCAGGGTCAGCGCGCTGGCCAGCGTCGGCGGGTCATAGCGCCATGGCTCCGGCAGACCCAAGGCGGCGCCTCCGGCTTCGCTGCAAAACCAGCGGAGTAGGCTCTGGCCAATTGGGGTCAGTACGAACTGGAAATTGCCGCGGAGGTCGTAGCCGGCGCCGGTGTGCCGCTCGAACCAGGCGCGCGCTGCCGCCTCGAGGTGGTCCGGCAGGTCGATGAAGTCCCAGCGAGACGGGTCGAACTCGATGGCCTTGAGCCGCACGCCGCCGTCGGCGAACGATGCGCTGCCGGCCATGCCGTCGCTGAAGATCAGCTCGACGTGGCTGTAGGGCGAATCCGTCCACCAGCGCACCGCACGGTTATAGATGCCAGCCAGGCCGGGCCGCGTGCCCTTATAGAAGGCGGCGCGGAACATTACAGCCCCGCTTCGATGGCATTGGCCTGCGCTACGATGTCGTCGTGCGAGGCCTGCGCGCTGACCGCATCCCCGGCGCCGGCGATCTCATACTTGCGCATGCGCAGCGCGCCGAGCAACTCCAAGGCCGCGTGCAGCCCGTCCGCCTGCTCGATGATCAGGTCAGCAGCGGCCGCATTCGCCAATCCGGCCGCCGTGGCGAAGGAGGAGACCCATACGCTGGCCTCGCCCTCGTACTCGGCCGCAGCAAACTCGCGCGCCGCAGCCTCGCGTGCGGTGTACTCGGTTTCGAACCTGGTCCAGCGCGCGTAAATCGCAGCGATACGGTCGTCCACGGCCGCCATCAGGCGCTGGCGCAGCGCGGGCATGTCAACCGATGGCGTGGAAGATTCAGGCTCTGGCACATCGCCTGTCTC
>NZ_JBWKSD010000003.1:0-795635 GCF_059419605.1 Pseudoduganella sp. GW821-FHT05F09 | reverse complement strand
GAATATCGTGTCGATTTCTTGTTCATGGCTCCATTCTCTCAAAGATTGGAGCCTCCCAGATTTCCGGGCCGGTTCAGACTATCGGACCAGTTGCATTTGTTCTTGGGACTGCACGCCCGAAAAGCAAACCCGCTGACTACTTAGCGACAAGCATAGAGTAGCGTTGATCCACTCGGGTTACACAGCGGTTACATGAAATTAAAGCAGTGTCGAAAACAAAAAAAGGGTTACATGCCGAAGCCTGTAACCCTTTGATCTTTTTACTACTTTCTGGTGCCGCTGGCCGGAATCGAACTGGCGACCTTCGCATTACGAATGCGCTGCTCTACCAACTGAGCTACAGCGGCGAAACTGTACCTTTTAGCTGTAGCGGTGCGTAAGCAGCTACAGCAAGGAGGCTCGCATTCTAACAATAAACTGTAGGAACGCGCTAGTGCTTTTTAAGCACATTGTCAAAATATCATTCAGCGTGGTAGCCGGTCACCACCGCCACCTCTTCGCGCGAGCCCAGGAACACCGGCACGCGCTGGTGCAGCTTGTGCGGCTGGATGTCCATGATGCGCTGCTTGCCGTCGGTGGCCGCGCCGCCGGCCTGCTCCACGATGAAGGCCATCGGGTTCGCTTCATACATCAGGCGCAGCTTGCCGGGCATGGAGGTGTCGCGGGTGTCGGCCGGGTACATGAACACGCCGCCGCGGTTCAGGATGCGGTGCACGTCCGCCACCATGGAGGCGATCCAGCGCATATTGAAGTTCTTGCCGCGCGGGCCGGTGTCGCCGGCCAGCAGTTCGTTCACGTAGCGCGTGACCGGCGCGTGCCAGTGGCGCGCGTTGGACATGTTGATGGCGAATTCCTTGGTCGCGGCCGGGATCTGCATGCCGCGCTGGGTCAGCACCCAGGAGCCCATCTCGCGGTCCAGCGTGAAGCAGTTCACGCCGTGGCCGGTGGTCAGCACCAGCTGGGTTTGCGGGCCGTACACCGCGTAGCCCGCCGCCACCTGCTGCGCGCCCGGCTGCAGGAAGTCCTGCTCGGACGGCGTGACCATGCCGTCCGGCGCTTTCAGCACGGAGAAGATGGTGCCGATGGAGACGTTCACGTCGATGTTGGAGGAGCCGTCCAGCGGGTCGAACACCAGCAGGTATTCGCCCATCGGGTAGCGGTTGGGAATCGGGTGGATGGTTTCCATTTCTTCCGACGCCATGGCCGCCAGGTGGCCGCCCCATTCGTTCGCTTCCAGCAGGATTTCGTTCGAGATGACGTCCAGCTTCTTCTGCACTTCGCCCTGCACGTTCTCGGTCTCGAGCGCGCCCAGCACGTCGCCCAGCGCGCCCTTGCCTACGCTGTGCGAAATGGTTTTGCAGGAGCGCGCCACCACTTCGATCAGCAGGCGCAGTTCGGCCGGGATGGTGTTGTGGAGGCGCTGTTCTTCGACCAGGTACTGGGTCAGGCTGATGCGTTTCATTGTTTTCCTTTGGTTTTACAGATATTGAATTAGTTGGCCAGGGCTTTGCTGACGACTTCCATCACGTCGTTCGACAGCGGCGCGGCGCGCGCCACGCGCTCCAGCGCGGCGCGCATCTGATCCTGCAGCGCGGGCGCGTAGCGGCGCCAGCGGTCCATGCTGCGCGCCAGGCGCGCCGCCACCTGCGGGTTCAGCGCGTCCAGCGCGATCACGTGCTCGGCCCAGAATTCGTAGGCGCTGCCGTCGGCCGCATGGAACTGCGAGGGGTTGGCGTTGCAGAAGCTGAACAGCAGGCTGCGCGCGCGGTTCGGGTTCTTCAGGGTGAAGGCCGGGTGCTGCATCAGCTTGCGCACGGCCGCCACGTTGGTGTTGGGCGCGGCGCCCTGCATGGCGAACCACTTGTCCACCACCAGCGCTTCGCCGGCGAAGTCGTCGTAGAAGCTTTGCAGGGACGCGCGCACGTCTTCGCCGCTGTGTATCAGCGCGGACAGCGCGGCGGCGCGGTCGGTCATATTGGTGGCCTGCTCGAACTGGCGCTGCGCCAGCTTCAGCTCCGCGCTGCCCGGGTCGATCAGCAGGTAGGCCAGCGCCAGGTTTTTCAAGCCGCGCTTGCCGGCCGACTGGGCGTCCGGGCTGTAGGGGCCGGGGGTCTGGTTGGCCTGGTATTGCGCCAGCAGCTCGGGCGCGAGCTCGCGCGCGATGGTGCGGCGCATGAACTGGCGCGCGGCGTGGATGGCGTGCGGGTCCACCACTTCCATCTGCTCGGCGATGATGGTTTCGGACGGCAGCACCAGCGCCAGCTCGCGGAAGGCCGCGTCCAGCGTTTCGTCCACCAGCACGGCGCGCTGCGCGGCGATGAAGGTGTCGTCCAGCGTCAGCGTGGCGCCTTGCACGACGGCGGCGGTGAGCTTGAGCAGGCGGGCCATGGCCAGGCGCTGGCCGGCTTCCCAGCGGTTCACTGCGTCGCTGTCGTAGCGGAACAGGTGCAGCAGCTCGGCGTCGGTGTACGGGTATTCCAGCACTACCGGCGCGGAGAAGTCGCGCAGGATGGACGGCACCGGCTGCTCGCGCACGCCGGTGAAGCGGAAGGTCTGTTCGGCTTCCTTCAGCTCCAGCACGGCCGTCGTTCCGCCCTCCTTGGCGCCCACCATTTCGCCGTCCAGCGCCAGCGCCATGTCATTGCCGTCCGCGCCCAGCAGGCCCACGGCCACGGGAATGTGGAAGGGCAGCTTGCCGGTCTGGCCGGGCGTGTCCGGGCAGCGCTGGCTCAGCGTGATGTCGTAGGTCTGCGCGGCGGCGTCGTAGCGCGTGCTGGCGGTCACGACGGGGGTGCCGGCCTGGCTGTACCAGCGCTCGAACTGGGCCAGGTCACGGCCGTTGGCGTCGGCCATGGCGGCGCGGAAGTCGTCGCACTGCACGGCCTGCTCGTCATGGCGCTGGAAGTACAGGTCCATGCCCTTGCGGAAGCCTTCGCGGCCCAGCAGGGTCTGGTACATGCGCACCACTTCGGCGCCTTTTTCGTACACGGTGACGGTGTAGAAGTTGTTGATTTCGACGAAGGAGTCGGGCCGCACCGGGTGCGCCATCGGGCCGGCGTCCTCGGGGAACTGGGCCTGGCGCAGGGTGCGCACCTGGTCGATGCGGGTGACGGCGCGGCCGCTGGCCGTGCCTATCATGTCGGCGGAAAACTCCTGGTCGCGGAACACGGTCAGGCCTTCCTTGAGCGACAGCTGGAACCAGTCGCGGCAGGTCACGCGGTTGCCGGTCCAGTTGTGGAAGTACTCGTGGCCCACCACCGCTTCAATGCCGGCGTAGTCGATGTCGGTCGCCACGCGCGGGTTGGCCAGCACGAACTTGGTGTTGAAGATGTTCAGGCCCTTGTTCTCCATGGCGCCCATGTTGAAGTCGCCCACGGCGACGATCATGAAGCGGTCCAGGTCCAGCTCCAGGCCGAAGCGCTCCTCGTCCCAGCGGATGGAGTTTTTCAGCGACTGCATGGCGTAGTCGGTCTTGTCCAGGTTGCCCTCTTCCACCCACACCTGCAGCAGCACTTCGCGGCCGGACTTGAGCGTGTAGGTCTCCTCCTGGCACACCAGGCGCGCGGCCACCAGCGCGAACAGGTAGGACGGCTTCTTGAACGGGTCTTCCCACTTGGCGTAGTGGCGGCCGCCGTCCAGGTCGCCCTGCTCCAGCAGGTTGCCGTTCGACAGCAGCACCGGATAGCGCTGCTTGTCGGCGCGCAGCATGACGGTGTACTTGGCCATCACGTCCGGGCGGTCCGGGAAGTAGGTGATGCGGCGGAAGCCTTCGGCCTCGCACTGGGTGTAGAAGCTGCCGTTGGAGACATACAGGCCGGACAGCGTGGTGTTCAGCTCGGGCGCGCACAGGGTCTCGATTTCCAGCGTCACCTCGGCGGGGGCTTTCGGGATGGTCAGCGTATGGCTGTCCAGCCGGTACTGGCCCGGCTGCAGGGTCTTGCCGTTCATGCGCAGCGCCACCAGCTCGATCTCCTCGCCATGCAGCACAAGGTCCTTGCTCTTGCTGGCCGGGTTGCGGCTCAGCGTAACCCGGTTGGCCACGATGGTGCGGGCCGGGTCCAGGTCGAAGCCCAGTTCCACCGTGTGGACCAGGTAGCTGGGAGGGGTGTAGTCTTTACGGAAGATCGTCTGTGGGCTGTCAGTGCGCATGGGGTATTCGATCGGGACCTAGGGAAAGAGCTATTCTACCAACACCGGCCACGGGAGAGCGCGGCCGCGTAACATTCTGTAATAGTTAAGCGCAACTTTCGCTGCCGCCGTACACTGTATCAAGCCACAACTGTTTTGTTATTATTGCAGGAGAGCAATATCATGAAATCACTAGCCATTCTGGTGGCCGCGGCCAGTTTGCTGCTGAGCGGTTGCGCCACCACCATCCGTAGCGACGTCACCACCTTCCAGGCCTGGCCCGCCAGCCTGCCGGAAAAATCCTATGTCTTCGACCAGCCGCGCAGCGCGGACGACACGCTGGAACTGCGCACCTACCAGGCCATGGTGGGCCAGGAGCTGGCCAAGCTGGGCTTCACCCCTGCCGCCGACGGCAACAGCGCCAAGCTGAAAGTGGGCGTCTTCGTCAGCACCATAGACCGCCCGGTGCGCGTGCTGGAAGCGTATGACCCGTTCTGGACCGGCCCCTACCTCACCAGCAGCTACTACTACGGCCGCGGCTTCTACCGCCCGTACTATTCGCGCTGGGGCGGCTACAGCCCGTTCTACGACCCCTTCTTCTACGGCCCGAGCACGCTGCGCGAAACCATACGCCACAGCTACGAGCGCCAGCTGCGCGTGGCCATCAACAGCACCTCCGGCCAGAAGCTGTATGACGTGACGGTGCAGAACACCAGCCGCAAGCAGTCCACGCCGCAAATCATGCCGGCGCTGGTGCAAAGCGCCTTCACCGGCTTCCCGGCGCAAAACGGCCAGGTGCGGCAAGTGGAGCTGGAACTGAAGTAAAAAGCATTTGTATCAGGCAGCTACAATTCTCTGCACGCTGCCGCAGGACACCTTGTTAGAATAAAGACAGCATGCGCGACGGCAACCCCGCTCGCGCATCTTTTTATTCAAAACTACAACAGGTGAACGATGAAGACCAAACTGGCGCTCGCGCTTGCGCTCTGCTTTGCGCAGACCCTCCCTTCCACTGCAGCGGAAACGGCCAAGCCGGCCAAGGCCGCGCCAGCCATCGACCTCAAGCCCTACGCCCTGAACTACAAGAAGTTCGTGCTGCAGAACGGCCTCACCTTGATCGTGCATGAAGACCACAACGTGCCCGTGGTGGCCGTCAACATGTGGTACCACGTGGGTTCGCGCAACGAGAAGCGCGGCAAGACCGGCTTTGCCCACCTGTTCGAGCACTTCTTCTTCAACGGCTCCGAAAACTACCCGCACGGCTTCCGCGAGGCGATGGACGACCTGGGCGCCAGCAACCGCAACGGCACCACCAACACCGACCGCACCAACTTCTTCGAGGACGTGCCGGTGTCCGCGCTGGAGCGCACGCTGTACCTGGAGGCGGACCGCATGGGCTTCCTGGCCAACTACATTTCCAAGGAAATGCTGGAGCGCGAGCGCGGCGTGGTGCAGAACGAAAAGCGCCAGGGCGAGAACCAGCCCTACGGCCGCGTGCGCGTTGAGCAGCCGGCCAAGATGTACCCCTATTCCCACCCGTATTCCTGGACCACCATCGGCAGCATGGACGACCTGAACGCCGCCTCGCTGGACGACATCAAGGAATGGTACAAGACCTACTACGGCCCGAACAACGCCGTCATCTCGCTGGCCGGCGACATCACGCCCGAGCGCGCGCTGGAGCTGGTGAAGAAGTACTTCGACGGCATCGCGCCCGGCCCGGCGCTGCCGCGCACCGAGACCTGGATCCCCGCGCTGGACCGCAACATCCGCGACGAGATGGAAGACCAGGTGCCGCAAGTGCGCATCTACCGCGCCTGGCACGCGCCGGCCTGGAAAGACCCGCAGCAGCAGCACCTGGACCTGCTGGCCGACGTGCTGGCCAGCGGCAAGAGCTCGCGCCTGGTCAAGCGCCTGGTGTACGACAAGGGCACGGCCACCGGCGTGAGCGCCTTCGCGCGCGGCGGCGAGATCGCCGGCACCTTCCAGATCGTGGCCACGCTCAAGCCGGGCGCCGACCAGGCCGAAGTGGAACGCGACATCGACGCGGCGGTGAAAGAGCTGCTTGAAAAAGGCCCGACCGCCGAAGAACTGGCGCGCGTGCGCACCATCAAGCTGGCCTCCCTGTCGCGCGAGATGGAGCGCATCGGCAGCCGCGCCAACCAGCTGGCCGAGAACCAGACCTACGGCGGCACGCCGGACGCCCACATGGCCCAGCTGGACGTGATGACCAAGGCCACCCCGGCCGAAATCAAGGCCACCGCCAACCAGTGGCTGCGCGCCAACCACTACACCATGACGGTCAAGCCTTTCGGCAAGCTGGCCGCCGCCAAGTCCACGCTGAACCGCAAGCTGCTGCCCGCGCTGGGCGAGGCGCCGGACGTGAAATTCCCCGCCATCGAACGCACCACGCTGTCCAACGGCGTGAACGTGATGCTGCTGGAACGCCACTCCGCGCCCATCGTCAGCGTGGCGCTGGCCATCGACGCCGGCGCCGCCTCGGACAGCAAAGACAAAGCCGGCCTGGCCTCGCTCACCATGGAGCTGCTGGACAAGGGCACGGCCAAGCACAACACCTTCCAGCTGTCGGAAGCGCTGGACTCGCTGGGCAGCCGCCTGCGCAGCAGCACCACGCAGGACCAGTCCATCACCCGCCTGCAAGCGACCACCGCCAACCTGGCGCCGTCGCTGCAGCTGATGGCCGAAACCGCGCTCACGCCGACCTTCCCGGCCGACCAGTTCACGCTGGCCAAGGAGCGCCGCGTGCAGGAAATCGCGCAGGAAAAAGCCGAGCCTTCGGCGTTGGTGCAGCGCGTGATGCCGGTGGTGCTGTACGGCGCGGACAGCGCCTACGGCCGCCCGCAGAGCGGCTACGAGCAGACCGTGGCCGCCATCACCCGCGAAGACGTGGTGAAGTGGCACGCCAACTGGTTCAAGCCGGGCAGCGCCACCATCGTCGTCGCAGGCGACACCACGCTGGCGCAGCTCAAGCCCATGCTGGAAGCCTCGTTCGGCAAATGGAAGGCGGGCAAGGCCCCGGCCAAGCCGCTGGTCACCGCGCCGGTCACGCAAGGCAAGCGCATCTTCCTGATCGACAAGCCGGACGCGCCGCAGTCGACCATCATGGCGGCCCATATCTCGCAGACGCAGGGCCAGCCGGAAGACCTGGCGCTGGAGCCGGTGATGACCAACTTCGGCGGCATGGCCACCGCGCGCCTGAACCGCAACCTGCGCCTGGACAAGCACTGGAGCTACGGCACCAGCAGCCAGATCGCGGCCACGCGCGGCCAGCGTCCCTTCTTCGTGGTGGCGCCGGTGCAGACCGACAAGACCAAGGAGTCGATGCAGGAGATCGCCAAGGAGATCAAGGACATCGCCGGCGCGCGGCCGATCACGGGGGAGGAATACACCAGCATCATGCGCACGGTGACGTCGCGCCTGAGCGGGCGTTTTGAAACCATCCAGGCGCTGGAAAGCGCGGGCCTGACCACCTTGAACCTGGGCCTGCCGGACGACCACTGGAGCAGCTACGCCGCCCGCACCCGCGCGCTCAGCGAACAGCAGTTGGCCAATGCAGCGGCCAAGTTCATCAAGCCGGACGAAGTGGTGTGGATAGTGATTGGCGACCTGCGCAAGATCGAAGCAGGCGTGCGCTCGCTCAATTGGGGCGAGGTCAGCGTGCTCAACGCCGACGGCGTGCCGGCGGCAAAATAAGCTGCCTAGGGCGGGTTAGGCCGCAGGCCTTAACCCGCCAGGCTCAGCTGAAGTAAGCCTCGGAAGCGAAGGTAATCGCCACCACCAGCAGCACCGCGCTCACCAGCACGGCGAGCAGGCGCCCGAATTTTGGGTTGCCGTCGTCGTCGCTGGCGTGGTCTTCTGGATTCATATCGTTCATGGCAGCAAAATGGAGGAGCCCGTCGTCTTGCGCGACTCCAGGTCGATGTGGGCCTGTCCCACGTCCGCCAGATTATAGCGCTGCATCACCGGCACCTTCACCGCGCCGCTGCTGACCACGCCGAACAGCGACTTGGCCATCGCCTCCAGGTCCTCGCGCTTGGCCGCGTAGGACATCAGCGTGGGCCGCGTCACGAACAGCGAGCCGCGCGACTGCAGCTCGCTCAGGCTGAACGGCGGCACCGGGCCGGACGCGTTGCCGAAGCTGACCATGGTGCCCAGCGGCGCCAGGCAGTCGAGCGATCCATAGAAGGTATCCTTGCCGATCGAATCGTAGACCACCGACACGCCCTGCCCGCCGGTAATCTCGCGCACCCGCTCGGTGAAGTTTTCCTTGTTGTAGTTGATTACGTGCGCCGCGCCATTCTCCAAGGCCAGCGCCGCCTTCTCGTCCGAACCCACGGTGCCGATCAGATTCACGCCCAGCACCTTGGCCCACTGGCACGCGATCAGGCCCACGCCGCCGGCCGCCGCGTGGAACAGCACGGTGTCGCCCGCCTTCAGGGCCACGGTGCGGTGCAGCAGGTACTGCACCGTCAGCCCTTGCAGCATCATGGCCGCGCCGGTTTCAAAGTCGATCTTGTCGGGCAGCACTAGCAACTGGGCCGACGGCATATTGCGCACCTGCGCGTAGGCCCCATTGGGCCTGCCGGCATAGGCCACGCGGTCGCCCACTTTCACCTCCGTCACGCCCTCGCCCACCGCCTCCACCACGCCCGCGCCTTCCATGCCCAGGCCGGCCGGCAGCGGCTGCGGATACAGGCCGGTGCGGAAATACACATCGATAAAATTGACGCCGATGGCCTCGTGCCGCACGGTCGCCTCGCCGGGAGCGGGCGCGCCCACCTCCACGTCCACATACTCCATCACTTCCGGCCCGCCAGTGCGGGTCATGCGTATCGCTTTGCTCATGCCGGCTCCTTACTGTTGTGTCAGTTGCAGTTGGGACAGTACCAGGTGCGCCGTCGACAAATTGGTGGCGCAAGCCACATTGTGCACGTCGCAGGCGCGGACCAGCGCATTGATGTCCGGTTCGTGCGGCTGCGGGGTCATTGGGTCGCGCAGGAAGATCACCGCGTCGATGCCGCCCTCCACCAGCATGGAGCCGATCTGCAGGTCGCCGCCGAAGGGGCCGGAGTGCTTGCGGTCCACCGCCAGCCCCAGCTCGTTGGCCAGGCGGCCGCCGGTGGTGCCGGTCGCCGTCAGCGTGCAGGTCTGCAGGAAGCCGAGGTATTCGGCGGCCAGCTTAATCATGTCGTCTTTTTTCTTGTCGTGCGCGATCAGGGCAATGCGGGGCTTCATAAGGGCATCCATCGTTGGGTTGGAGGGCAATTTCGAGGCTACTTCTTCGACAGCAAATATATGCCGGCCAGCACCAGCGCGGTGCCGCCCAGCTGCCAGTCGGTGACCGGCTCGCCCAGTATCAGCGCGCCGAGGAACAGGGTGGAAACCGGGCCTATCATGCCGGCCTGCGAGGCCGTGCCCGCACCGATGCGCTGCACCGCGATCATGGTCATGAACACCGGCAGCACGGTGCAGAAAATGCCGTTGGCCAGCGACAGCCAGTACACCGGCATGGGCTGGATCAGCAGCGCGGCCGGGCGCAGGATGAAGAACTGGGCGATGCAGGCCACGCTGGACACGCACATGGCGTAGGCCACCAGGCGCAGCGAGCCCAGGCGCTTGACCATCTCGCCGGAGAACAGCAGGTAGAGCGCATAGGAGCTAGCCGAGCCCAGCACCAGCAGCGAGCCCAGGCCGATGTCCGGCCCGCCGCCCTTCAGGTCGTGCAGGAACACCAGCACGATGCCGGCATAGGACAAGGCCAGCGCCAGCCACTGCTTGCGGCTGATGTGCTGCTTGAGGAACAGGGTGGAAATAATCAGCACGAAGGTCGGCGTGAGGAACAGGATCAGGCGCTCCAGGCCCACCGAGATGTACTGCAGGCCGAGGAAGTCGAGGAAGCTGGACAGGTAGTAGCCGATCAGCCCCAGGCCGACCAGGCGCCAGCGGTCCGCCGGGCTCAGCGGCGCTTCGGTGCGCATCTTCCACAGCGCCACGGCGGCGAACACCGGCAGCGAGAAGATCATGCGGAAGGCGATCAGGGTGACGGCGTCGATATGGTAGCGGTAGAGCAGCTTGGCCACCACGGCCTTGGTGGAAAACAGCACCGCGCCGCCTACGGCAATGGCGAGTCCGCCAAGGTACTGCGGACGGGAGAGCTGCGAGGTGAGCGGTGATGCAGGCAAATTTGTCATCCGTGGATTGTAAGGCCAAACAAACTCTGGCGCTGAGCCTGCGCTGGACGGCGAATTAGCAATATGGTAACGTGTATCCTCGAGGAATTATTTCTACAGCGCAATGACCATCCATACCTGGCAGCCCGGCGAAACCAAGACCATCACCTTCGCCGCGGGCGACAGCATAGACGCCAGCGGCATCGCCGCCAGCGCGCTGCGGGCGCAGACGCTGAACGGCGCCCTGGTGCTGGACGCCGCCGCGCTGGGCGCCCTCACGCTGCTGGGACCGGGCGGCGCGACGCTGCAGCTGGAGCTGCTGAAAGTCACGCTGTCCGGCGGCGGCCGTCTGCTGTACACCGCCTCCGGCTCGGTCCAGGCCGGCAGCGGCGGCGACTTCCTGCTGGGCGGCGCGCTGGACAACACCCTGTACGGCGGCGCCGGCAACGACATGCTGGACGGCGGTGCCGGCAACGACAAGCTGTATGCCTACGGCGGCAATGACACCGTCTACGGCGGCGCCGGCAACGACACCCTGGACGGCGGCGGCGGCAGCGACAAGCTCGACGGCGGCGACGGCGACGACTATCTGCAAAGCGGCCAGCTGTACGACAGCGCCACCGGCACCTTCTTGACCGACCTGCTGGGCGACGTCCTGAACGGCGGCGCCGGCAAGGACACCATCTTCGGCAGCGAGGGCAACGACGTCATCGACGGCGGCAGCGGCAACGACAAGCTCTACGCGCGCGGCGGCAACGACACCGTGTCCGGCGGCGACGGCGACGATGAAGTCTTCGGCGAAGCGGGCGACGACGTGATGAGCGGCGGCGCCGGCAACGACAAGCTCTACGCCGGCGCCGGCAAGGACACCGTCTCCGGCGGCGACGGCGACGACGAGCTGTGGGGCGAGGACGGCGACGACACCCTGGACGGCGGCGCCGGCGCCAACCTGCTGCTGGGCGGCAGCGGCGACGACACCTACCTCATCCGCAGCCGCTACGACCGCATCCAGGAAACCAGCGGCCAGGACAAGGGCGTGATCTACGCCGACTGGTACAAGACCAACAGCGCCGTGGAGCAATGGAGCTGGGCGCCCGGCGTGCAGAAGCTGCCCTACTGGATAGACGCGCTGACCTACGAAGCGGCCTTCACCACGGCCAACACCGTGCAGCACGTGGTGTACTACAGCTTCGCCCAGGCTGCGGCCAGCTTCTTCACCACAACCGACCTGGACGGCTTCCATCCCTTCAACGCCGAACAGAAAAGCTACGCCCTGCAAGCGATGGCCTACGCCAGCTCGCTGCTCAATGTGCGCTTCGTGGAAACCGCCTCCGCCGACACGCCCTACAGCATCGTGTTCGGCTACAACCGCCAGCCCACCTCGGGCGGCTACGCGGCCAGCATCTACAGCGGGCGCGGGTCGGTGCTGATGGTCGGCAGCACCAAGTGGACCGAGACGCCCGGCACCGACAACGGCAAGGAAATGTGGCGCATCCTGCTGCACGAGCTGGGCCACTCGCTGGGCCTGAAACACCCGTTCGACCTGCCGCCCGCCGTGCTGCCGGCGGCGGAGGACAAGACCAGCGTGTCCGTCATGAGCTACACCGAGGACCGCACCAGCAGCGACAGCTACCACGTCTACGCCCCCTTCGACATCGCCGCGCTGCAAGCGCTGTACGGCGTGGCGCCGCAGGCGCGCGCGGGCGACTCGGTATACGTGCTCGACGCGGGCGCCTCCAGCATGGTGTGGGACGGCGGCGGCAGCGACACCATCGACGGCAGCGCCCTGAAGCAGGACCTCACGCTCTACCTGGAAGCGGGCTACTGGAGCCATATCGGCGCCAAGGCCGCCACCATCACGGCGGCGGGCCAGGTCACCATCAACTTCGGCAGCGATATTGAGAACGGCTTCGGCGGCGCCGGCAACGACCGCCTGGGCGGCAACGCGCTGGACAACCGCCTGGCCGGCGCGGCAGGCAACGACGTGCTGACCGGCGGCGCGGGCAACGACAGGATGGACGGCGGCGCCGGACTGGACACCGCCACCTTCGCCGGCGCGCGCGCCAGCTACACCGTGCAGCGCCAGAACGGCGCGGTGGTGCTGGGCGACAAAACCGGCGCCGACGGCGTCGATACCCTGAGCACCATAGAACGGCTCAAGTTCAGCGACACCATGGTAGCGCTGGACGTGGGCGCGGGCGAGACCGGCGGCCTGGTGTACCGCCTGTACCAAGCCGCCTTCGACCGCCAGCCCGACCTGGTGGGCCTGGGCTATTGGATCGCCATGGCTGACCAGGGCCTGGCCATGCGCGGCATCGCCTCCAGCTTTATCGGCAGCCAGGAATTCGCGGACCGCTACGGCGCCAAGCTGAGCAACGAAACCTTTGTCGCCCAGCTCTACCAGAACGTGCTGCACCGCCCTTACGAACAGGCCGGCTTCGACTACTGGACCGGCGTGCTGAAGCTGGGCGTGACCCGCGAAGACGTGCTGCTGGGCTTCGCCGACAGCGGAGAAAACTATGCCCAGCTCGCCGTCACCATAGGCGACGGCTTCGCCTACACGCCTTACGGCTAAGCGGCCCGGCCGTCCCAAGCGATGGTATTTCACGGCGGTGACAGGCGATGACTATTTTGCATGGTCCGCGCACCCGGCACCGGCCCCGGCGCGTTTTTTCAGAGGGGCCTTATGTTAAAATACCGGCCTCACTGGCATACCGTCGAAGGAAGATTGAACATGGCTGGACACAGCAAATGGGCCAATATCAAGCATAAAAAGGCCGCAACGGACGCGAAACGCGGCAAAATCTGGACCCGCCTGATCAAGGAGATCACGGTCGCGGCGCGCATGGGCGGCGGCGACATCGCCACCAATCCGCGCCTGCGCCTGGCGGTGGACAAGGCGGCCGACGCCAATATGCCCAAGGACAACGTTCAGCGCGCCATCACGCGCGGCACCGGCGGCGAAGACGGCGCCAACTACGAGGAAGTACGCTACGAAGGCTACGGCATAGGCGGCGCCGCCATCATCGTCGACTGCATGACCGACAACCGCGTGCGCACCGTGGCCGAAGTACGCCACGCCTTCAACAAATACGGCGGCAACATGGGCACCGAAGGCTCGGTGGCCTTCATGTTCAAGCACTGCGGCCAGTTCCTGTTCGCGCCCGGCGCGGACGAGGACAAGCTGATGGAAGCGGCGCTGGAAGCCGGCGCCGAAGACGTGGTGGCCGACGAGGAAGGCGGCTTCGAAGTCATCTGCGGCCCGCACGACTTCTCCGCCGTCAAGGACGCGCTGGAAGCGGCCGGCTTCAAGGCCGAAGTGGCCGAGATCATCATGAAGCCCGCCACCGAAACCGTGTTCACCGGCGACGACGCGCTCAAGATGCAAAAGCTGCTCGACGCGCTGGAGAACCTGGACGACGTGCAGGAAGTCTACTCCAACGCCCTGATCGAAGACTGATCGCGGCCTGCAGCATTTCAAGCGGCCGCAGGGCCGCTTTCCCAGTTTTACATTCGGAAACGGTCTTATGAAAATTTTGGTAGTCGGCTCGGGTGGCCGCGAACACGCCCTGGCCTGGAAACTGGCCCAATCGGAACGCGTGCAGATGGTCTACGTTGCCCCCGGCAATGGCGGCACCGCGCTGGACGCGCGCCTGAAAAACATCAACATCACCGACCTGCACGAGCTGGCCGCCTTTGTTGAAAACGAACACATCGCGCTGACCGTGGTCGGCCCGGAAACCCCGCTGGCCGGCGGCATCGTCAACCTGTTCCGCGCGCGCGGCCTGAAAGTGTTCGGCCCCACCCGCGAAGCGGCCCAGCTCGAATCGTCGAAGGACTTCGCCAAGGCCTTCATGCAGCGCCACGGCATTCCCACCGCCGAATACCAGACCTTCTCGGACGTGAAACTGGCCCACGCCTACGTGGACGCCAAGGGCGCGCCCATCGTCATCAAGGCCGACGGCCTGGCCGCCGGCAAGGGCGTGGTCGTGGCGCTGACGCTGGAAGAAGCGCACCAGGCGGTCGACCACATGCTGGCCGACAACCGCTTCGGCGACGCCGGCGCGCGCATCGTGATCGAAGAATTCCTGGCCGGCGAAGAAGCGTCCTTCATCGTCATGTGCGACGGCAAGAACATCCTGCCGCTGGCCACCTCGCAGGACCACAAGCGCCTGCAGGACGCCGACCAGGGCCCCAACACCGGCGGCATGGGCGCGTACTCGCCGGCCCCCATCGTCACCCCGGCCATGCACGCGCGCGTGATGCGCGAAATCATCAACCCCACCATCGCGGGCATGCACAAGGACGGCATTCCCTTCACCGGCTTCCTGTACGCCGGCCTGATGATAGACGCGGCCGGCAACCCGAAGACGCTGGAATTCAACTGCCGCATGGGCGACCCTGAAACCCAGCCCATCATGGCGCGCCTGAAGACCGACCTGCTGGCGGTGATGGAGCACGCCGTCAACGGCACGCTGGACGCGGTGGAACTGGAATGGGACCGCCGCACCGCCGTGGGTGTGGTGCTGGCCGCCGCCGGCTACCCGGACAGCCCGGCCAAGGGCGACATCATCGACGGCATTCCGGCCGAGACGCCGGAATCGGTCACCTTCCACGCCGGCACCGCCGAGGTGGACGGCAAGCTGGTCACCAGCGGCGGCCGCGTGCTGTGCGTGGTCGGCCTGGGCGACAGCATCAAGATGGCGCAAAAGCAGGCCTACGAATCGGTCGACAAGATCCACTTCGACGGCATGCAATACCGCAGCGACATCGGCTGGCGCGGCCTGAAACACTAAGCACCACCACCGGGGTCAGTTCTGTCATCACGTCATGCTCCAGTGCATGACGCGATGACAGAACTGACCCCATGTTACAATCCCGTCCTTCAATTTCTTTTCCCGCCGCCGAATGTCGTCTTCGCCCTCCCCTGCCGCCGTCAAGGATTACCTGCTCGAGCTGCAGAACCGCATCGTGCAGGCGCTGGAGACGCTGGACGGCACGCCTTTCCTGCGCGACGCGTGGGAGCGCCCGGAAGGCGGCGGCGGCATTTCGCGCCTGGTGGAAGAGGGCAATGTGCTGGAACGCGGCGGCTGCAATTTTTCGCACGTGATGGGCGCGGCGCTGCCGCCGTCCGCCGCGGCGGCCCGCCCGGAACTGGGCGGCCGCGCCTGGGAGGCGACCGGGGTGTCGCTGGTGCTGCATCCGCGCAACCCCTACGCGCCCACGGTGCACATGAATGTGCGCTTCTTCAGCACCACGGCGGCCGACGGTTCGCCGGTGTGGTGGTTCGGCGGCGGCATGGACCTGACGCCCTACTACGGCTTCGAAGAGGACGCGCGCCATTTCCACCAGACCTGCGCCAAGGCGCTGGCGCCGTTCGGCGATGAACTGCATCCGCGCTTCAAGCGCTGGTGCGACGAGTATTTTTATCTGAAACACCGCAAGGAAGCGCGCGGCGTGGGCGGCATCTTCTTCGATGACTTCAACGCCGCCGGTTTCGAGCAAAGCTTCGCCATGGTGCGCAGCGTGGGCGACGCCTTCCTGGACGCCTACCTGCCTGTGCTGGTGCGCCGCAAGGACACCCCATACGGTGAACGCGAACGCGACTTCCAGGCCTACCGGCGCGGCCGCTACGTCGAATTCAACCTGGTGTTCGACCGCGGCACCCTGTTCGGCCTGCAGTCGGGCGGGCGCACCGAAGCCATTCTGATGTCGATGCCGCCGGTGGTGAAATGGCGCTACGACTGGCACCCCGAGCCCGGCTCGCCGGAAGCGGCGCTGTACACCGACTTCCTGCCGCACCGCGACTGGCTGGCGTAGTGCACACGGTGCCCGATGCCATGCAGCCCGCACCGGCCCGCCGCATCGCCCTGCTGGGAGGCACATTCGATCCGGTCCATAACGGCCACGTTGCCCTCGGCGCGCATTTCATGCGCTTGCTGCAGGCCGACGAGCTGGTGGTCTTGCCCGCCCTGCCCTGGCAGAAGGCGGCGCTGAAGGCCACGCCGGCCCAGCGCGCCGAGATGGTGGCGCTGGCTTTTGCCGGCCAGCCTTTCCCGGTGACGGTGGATAGACGCGAGCTGGAACGCGGCCAGCCGACGTACACGGTCGACACGCTGCGCGAGCTGCGCGCCGAACTGGGGCCGCAGGCGTCCATCGCTTTCCTGATGGGCGCCGACCAGCTGCAGCGGCTCGACACCTGGCATGACTGGCAGGCGCTGTTCGGGCTGGCCCACCTGTGCGTGGCGGCCCGCCCCGGCTTCCGGCTGGACGCCCTGCCGCCGGCAGTGGCGCAAGAATTCGCCCGGCGCGCGGCTGCGCCGGAGCAAATAGGAAAATCGCCGTCTGGACTGACGTGCATGGCGCCCGATCTGGCGCTGGACATCTCAGCCACCGGTATTCGTGCGGCATTACAACGCGGAACGCGGCCGGCTTTGCCAGCCTTACTTATTCCGCCGGTAGTGCTAGACTATATTGAACAACATAATCTTTACAAAGAATAATGGATATTAAAAAACTGCAAACCCTGGTCGTGGACGCCCTGGAAGACGTTAAAGGCCAGGAAATCGCCCTGTTCGACACCACCCACCTGACCAGCCTGTTCGACCGCATCGCGATCGTCTCCGGCACCTCGAACCGCCAGACCAAAGCGCTGGCCGCCTCGGTGCGCGACAAGGTGAAAGCCGCCGGCGGCGACGTGATCGGCATGGAAGGCGAGGACACCGGTGAATGGGTGCTGGTCGACCTGGGCGACATGATCGTCCACATCATGCAGGCGCCTATCCGCGCTTACTACCGCCTGGAAGAGATCTGGGGCGACAAGCCGGTGAAACTGGGCGCGGCCAAGCGCAAGTCCACCACCGAAGGCGCCGAAGCCGCCGCGCCGAAGAAAGTGTCGGGCCACCTGGCCGCCGGCAAGAAAGAGAAAGCCGCCGAGCCTGTCATCGAGAAGAAGGCCGTGCCTGCCCGCAAGCCTGGCGTGACCAAGGCCAAGCCGAAAGCCGCGCCGGTCGACACCGACGCCGTGGTGAAAAAGCCGCGCAAGAAAGCCGAGCCTGTCGATCCGTCCATCCCGGAAGGCAAAAAAGTGAAAGTGGGCGCCACCAAGTCGCTGACCGCTTCCACCAAGGCCAACCGCGAAGAAAAAGCCAAGGTCGCCAACAAGCTCAAGGCCGCTGCCGAAGCGCCGGCCAAGACCGTGATCAAGCGCCTGAAAAAAGCGGCAGCCGAATAAGGCCGGGGACGCAGTGCAGCTGATTATCGCCGCAGTCGGGCACAAGATGCCGGCCTGGATCGAGTCCGGCTACGCCGAATACACGAAGCGCATGCCGCCCGAGCTGCGCATCGTGCTCAAGGAAATCAAGCCGGTCGAGCGCTCCGGCAGCAAGACCGCCGCCACCGCCATGGCGCTCGAACGCGAGCGCATCGAGGCGGCGCTGCCCAAGTCGGTGCGCATTATCGCGCTCGACGAACGCGGCAAGGACTTGACCAGCGTGGGCCTGTCCCAGCAGCTGGAGCTGTGGCAGCAGGACGGGCGCGACACGGCCTTCCTGATCGGCGGCGCCGACGGGCTGGACCCGGCCCTGAAAGCGCGCGCCGAAGGCTTGATACGCATTTCCAGCATGACGCTGCCCCATGGGATGGTGCGCGTGATGCTGGCCGAGCAGCTCTATCGGGCGTGGACAATTACGCAGAACCACCCTTATCATCGCGTCTAGAACGATGAAAGCACAACATCATGAAACCGGTCGACAAAAAGATCTACCTGGCGTCTAAAAGCCCGAGGCGGCGCGAACTGCTGCGCCAGATCGGCGTCGATTTCGAGCTGCTGCTGCTGCGCAGCGACGGCCCGCGCGGCGCCGACGTGACCGAGGAGGTGCTGCCCGGCGAAAAGGCCTACGACTACGTGGGCCGCGTGGCGGCGGAAAAAGCGGCCTTCGCCTGGAACCTGGTGCAGCGCCGCCATCTGGTCTCGCGCCCGGTGCTGGCGGCCGACACCACGGTCACCGTGGACGGCGCCATCCTGGGCAAGCCGGCCAGCAACGCCGAGGCGGTGGCCATGCTGGAGCAGCTGTCCGGCCGCACCCACCAGGTGATGACGGCCATCGCCGTGCACCACCACAATATCGCGCTGCAGGTCACGCAAGTGTCCGAGGTGCGCTTCGGCACCCTCTCCCCCACCTCCATCCAGGCCTATTGCGCCACGCAGGAGCCTTACGACAAGGCCGGCGGCTACGGCATCCAGGGCCTCGCTTCGCTGTTTGTCGAGCATATCGAAGGCAGCCATTCGGGCATCATGGGCTTGCCGCTGTACGAAACGGCGCAGCTGCTGCGCCAGGCCGGACTGCCGCTGCCCTGACGGCCGGCGCGGCGCTCAGTTCTCCAGCCGGAAGCGGCCCATCACGCGCCGCAGTTCGCCGGTTTTCTCCATGCCGCGCAAGGCCTCGGACAAGCGCCCGGCCTCGTCCGCGTAGGCCGGCCCCAGCCAGATGTAGACCGGGACCTGGTCGATCCGGCTGGCATGCATCTGGGCGCCGAATTGCTCCTCCCCGGGCCATTTGCCGGCCTCGTCGCCGCGCAGCACGCAATAGTCCACCCGGGCCGCCAGCGCCATGCGCAGGCAGGAATCTTCCGAGTTGGTGATCTCGCGGACGGCCGCGCTGCCGGTGCTGAAAGCCAGCGTCTTGTAGCCCCGTACTATGGCCACGCTCTTGCTCTTCAGCTCGGCCCACGACTTGGGCAACGGCGCCTGCAAGGGCGCCACCACGAAGGAGTTGGCGTTGTACAGGTGCGGCTGGACCTGTATGGCCTCCGGAAACGCCTGGCCGAAGGTGGCTGCCCGGTTCGCGTCCCCGTCCCACTGTCCGGCCTTGAACTCGGCCAGCGCCAGCGGCCGCCGCTGCGATGCGCCCGGCGCCGCGTTGCGGGTGGGCTCGCACGGCGCTGCCGCGCTGCCCAGGAGCAAGACGGTGAAGATCAGCAACTTGCGCAAATCTGCCATGCGGGGGACGCCTCCATGAGCCGGCGGGCGGCGGCAACCGTGCCGGCCCGGACCTGTGCGGCCCATGATCACAGAAAATTAACATAAAGAAAAGCCCGGCGGCGGCGCGCCAGGCAAACGCCAGGTTTGCCGTTGCTCCGATGCCGTGTATGATCTTTTCTCAACACAATAGCGGCAACACTCCATGAACGAAGACATCCTCATCAACATCACCCCGCAAGAAACCCGGGTCGCCCTGATACTCCAGGGCGCGGTCCAGGAGCTGCATATCGAGCGCACGCTCACGCGCGGCCTGGCGGGCAACGTCTATTCGGGCAAGGTGGTGCGGGTGCTGCCGGGCATGCAGTCGGCCTTTATCGACATCGGCCTGGAGCGGGCCGCCTTCCTGCACGTGGCCGACATCTGGGAAGCGCGCCCGCACGACGGCCAGAACGCCGCCCCCACGCCGATCGAGAAGATCCTGTTCGACGGCCAGGTGCTGACGGTGCAGGTGATCAAGGACCCGATCGGCACCAAGGGCGCGCGCCTGTCGACCCAGATCTCGATCGCCGGGCGCATGCTGGTCTATCTGCCGCAGGACAACCACATCGGCGTGTCGCAGAAGATCGAGAAGGAGAGCGAGCGCGAGTCGCTGCGCACGCGCCTGCAAGGGCTGCTGCCGGCCGAGGAAAAGGGCGGCTACATCGTGCGCACGCAGGCCGAGGACGCGTCGGACTCCGACCTGGCGGCCGACGTGGACTACCTGCGCAAGACCTGGGGCGCCATCACCCACGGCGCGCGCACCCTGCCCGCCACCAGCCTGCTGCACCAGGACTTGAGCCTGGCCCAGCGCGTGCTGCGCGACTTCGTGCACGACGAAACGGCCAGCATCCAGGTGGACTCGCGCGAGAACTACATCGCGCTGACCGAATTCGGCAAGACCTACACCCCCAGCGTGCTGCCGCGCCTGCAGCACTACACCGGCGAGCGGCCGCTGTTCGACCTGTACGGCGTGGAGGAGGAGATCCTGCGCGCGCTGGGCCGGCGCGTGGACCTGAAATCCGGCGGCTACCTGATCGTCGACCAGACCGAGGCCATGACCACCATCGACGTCAACACCGGCGGCTTCGTGGGCGGGCGCAACTTCGCCGACACCATCTTCAAGACCAACCTGGAAGCGGCGCACGCCATCGCGCGCCAGCTGAGGCTGCGCAACCTGGGCGGCATCATCATCCTCGACTTCATCGACATGGAGAACGCGGAGCACCGCAGCGCGGTGCTGCTGGAGCTGAAAAAGACGCTGGCGCGCGACCGCACCAAGGTGTCGGTGAGCGGCTTCTCGGCGCTGGGGCTGGTGGAGATGACGCGCAAGCGCACGCGCGAATCGCTGGCGCATATCCTGTGCGAGCCCTGCCCGGCCTGCGCCGGCAAGGGCCAGGTCAAGACCTCGCGCACCATCTGCTACGAGATCCTGCGCGAACTGCTGCGCGAAGCCAAGCAGTTCAACCCGCGCGAATTCCGCATCCTCGCCTCGCAGGAAGTGGTGGACCTGTTCCTGGAAGAGGAGTCCCAGCACCTGGCCATGCTGGGCGATTTCATCGGCAAGAAGATCTCGCTGCAGGTGGAGAACTCCTACCACCAGGAGCAGTACGACGTGATCCTGATGTAGCAGCCGCCGTCCGGGGCTATTCGTCCCGCAGCTGGTACTTCTTGACGACGCCACTCCTGTCGAACAGGATGGACAGCTCCTTCCTGTTGTCCGCACTGTTCAGCACCAGATTCAGATACGGCAGCGAGTCGACCATTTTCGACAGGCCGATCTGGTAGAGCCACAGCTCGTAGCCGTTGTCGAAGCGGCTGACCTCCGCAGCGCCGAAGGCGGCGCTGATATCCGCCTTGGTCGACTTGCCGACGGCGATGGACTGCGCAGCGCCTTGCTGCGACAGCGTCCTGACCGTTCCGTTGCCGCTCGATGCGCAGCCGGCCAGCATGGCGGCGAGCGCAAAGCATGCCGCGGCCTGGAATTGTTTTCTCATTGCCTGCGCTCCTGTGTCTGCCCCTGTTCCTGCGCCTGCGCGGGCTGCTCGTCGTCCATATAGTCGAACTGCAGCAGGGTATCGTCCGGCCATCCCTGCTCGTACAGGGCTTTGAACTTCACCATGTACACGCGATCGCGCAGCTGCATCCAGTCTTCATAGTCCGGCATCATCGGAGCTGCAGCGCCGTGCAGCATGGCGGCCGGCATCACGCTGCGCCGCGCGCCGGCCAGCAGGGTGACACTGAACACGGGCCGGTCGGCGAAGTAGTACATATTGATGGGCAGCGTGCGGCACGGGTCCTGCAGCCTGGCCACCATCATGTTGATGGGATGATGGACATAGGCCACCAGGTCGCCGGCCATGGCCACTTTGCATTCGAGCAGCAGGTCGCCCAGGCGGCGCGTGTTGGGCGGCAGGCCCGGACTGCGCACGTCGGCCCGCCAGGCCAGGCTTTTGGCCTGCCGGTTGAAACGCACCATGGCGTCGCCGCCGGCGGCGTCCGCGTCGCGCGGCAATACGAAAGTCTGGTCGGCCGCCAACGGCACCGCGATCCTGCCGCGCGCACCGGCGATCTGCAGCGCCAGCCCTTCCATGGCGACGCCGGCCCGGCGCGGCAGCACCTTGAAGCGCAGGACGGCGGCGGGCGCCAGCGGGCGGTTTTTTTCAAATACGTCCACGCCCGCCAGCATGTCGCGGTAGGACTTCTCGTCCCGGTCCGGGCTGGCGCCGGGCACCGTCACGCTGGGCATGGCCGCATCCTGCGCCGCGCGGGCCGGATGCAGCGCCGCCAGCAGCGCCAGCAGCGCCAGCGCACCGCATACGCCCCAGCGCCCCGCGTTCCCCATGTACCCCACGTACCGCCGCCTGCCTGGTTCAGCTGTCATGTCCGGCCCTTTGCCTGTGCAATTGATAACGCATTCTATGCCGGCCAAGCTTGGGCAAAGCTTAAGGTTCAGCAGTTATACTTTCGGCATGCATATCCTCATCATAGAAGACGATCTCGCGCTGGGCGCGGCGCTGCAGCAGGCCTTGAAGCTGGATGGCATCAGCAGCGAATGGCTGCGCCGCGCAGCCGACGCGCCGCGCGGTTTTGCCGGAGCGGACTGGGACTGCGTGCTGCTCGACCTGACGCTGCCGGACGGCGCCGGCCTGGAGCTGCTGCGCCGCTGGCGGCGCCAGGGCAGCCTGGTGCCGGTCATTATCATCACGGCGCAGTCCGCGCTGGCGGACCGGCTGGCGGGCCTGGACAGCGGCGCCGACGACTTCCTCGTCAAGCCGTTTGCGACGGCCGAACTGGTCTCGCGGCTGCGCGCCGTGCTGCGGCGCTACGCGCAGCAAGCCAGCGACGTCTGGACGGTGGGCGAGCTGCAGCTGGAGCCGAAACGCTACCGGGCCAGGCTGGCGGACGCCGACCTGCATCTGTCGCTGCGCGAATTCCAGCTGGTGCTGGAACTAGCGCGCGAGCCCGGCGTGGTGATACCTAAAGGCGTGCTGGCGCAGCGCCTCGAGCCGCTGGGCGAGGCGCTGGACTTCGGCGCCATCGAAGTGCACATCTCCAACCTGCGGCGCAAGATAGGCGCCCAGCGCATCCGCACCGTGCGCGGTGTCGGCTATATGCTGGCGGCATGAGCTTGCCCTTTCCGTTTTACGGCCGCCGCACCCTGGTTCGGCGCGTCATGCTCGCCTTGCTGGCGGCGTTCTGCCTGGTGTGGATGGTGCTGCTGGCGCAGCAGTTTTCCGCCGAAACCGACAGCGCCGAATTCGACCGCCGCCTGCTCGTGCTGGGCCAGCGCCTCGGCGCCGCGCTGGCGGCGGCCGGCAGCGACGGCGAGGCGCGCGCCGTCACCGCCGCCACCTCCGACCTGGTCAACGACAGCTACCGCGCGCAGGGCGTGCCGGGCGCCGTGCTGATGCAGCTGTACGGCGCCGGCGCCCAACCCTTGTACCTGTCGCCGGAAAGCGCTGGCGCGCAGCTCGCCGCCGCGCCGCAGCAGCTGAGCAGCACCGTGGTGAACGGCCAGCCCTTCCGGCTCTACCAGCAGCAGGCCGGCGGCCGCACTTTGCGCGTGGCCGCGCCTGTCGTCAACCGGGTGTGGATACTGCAGCGCATGGGCGCGGAACTGGCGGGCCAGATGCTGATCGCGCTGCCGCTGGTGCTGCTGCCGCTGTGGCTTGCGGTGCGCAGCGGCCTGCGGCCGCTGCGGCAGCTGTCGCGCCAGATCGCGAGCAAGGGCGCAGGCGATCTGGCTGCGCTCAATGCCGCCCCCGAATACGAGGAACTCAAGCCGCTCGCCGCAGCGCTGGACCAGCTGCTGGCCCAGCTGCGCAGCAAGCTGGCGCGCGAGGCCAGCTTCGTGCACGACGCCGCGCACGAGCTGCGCACGCCGATGGCGGTGATCTCCGCGCAGGCGCACGTGCTGGCGCTCGCGCCGGACGCCGCCCAGCGCGCGGAGGCGGAGCGTCTGCTGGACCAGGCCATTGCGCGCGCTTCCCACCTGGTGCAGCAGATGCTCGACATGGCCACGCTCGAGGGCGGGCCGGAACAGCGTCCACCGCTGGCCATGCTGGACGCCGCCCAGCTGGCGCAGCAAGCCATCGCCGACGTGGCGCCGCTGGCCATCGGGCGCGGCATTGAACTGGCGCTGGAAGCGCCGGACACGCTGATGCATGCGCTGGACCGGCACGCCTTCCTGTCCATCCTGCAGAATCTGCTGCACAACGCGGTGCGCTATGTGCAGGAAGGCGGGCATGTGCTGGTTGAGCTGCGCCGCGCGCACGGCGCGTCCGGCGCGCTGCTGCTGACCGTCACGGACAACGGCCCCGGCATCCCGGACGCGGAAAGGGCGCTGGTGTTCGAGCGCTTCTATCGCCGCGCCGGACAGCATGCGCCGGGCTCGGGACTAGGCCTGGCCATCGTGCGGCAAGCGGCCATGCGGCTGCGCGGCGCCGTCGAACTGGACAAGGCGCCGCACTCCGGCGGCTGCCGCTTCGCCGTCGAGCTGCCTTAGCTGGTCTGGGAGACAGACGAAAAAAGGCCCGCACGCAGCGGGCTTTTCCATTCACTTTGACGCATGGCCCGGCGATCACCCTGGCTATCTGCCAGGTGTCATCGCCACCGCCCGCCCGCGCTATCTGCGCGGTGCCGGCGGTTGATACGAGCCACTGTCCCGCTAAACCATTTTCTCCGGGTTCTGGCTATCTGCCAGGTGTCCAAAGCCGGTTGGAGCGGGACCGCGTAGCAACAATCAGGACAGAACCTGGATGTTGCCGGCCTTTTCGCCTTTAGGACCAACGCTGCGCTCAAACGAGACGCGCTGGTTTTCGGACAGGCTCTTGAAGCCGGTCGACTGGATGTCGCCGAAGTGGGCGAACAGGTCCGCGCCGCCTGCGTCCGGCGTGATGAAGCCGAAGCCTTTAGCGTCGTTGAACCATTTAACGATACCGGTTTGCTGAGTACTCATGATGTATTCCTTTAGTTAAAACAATAGGCAACTTTGCCGTAAGGGCACTTGAAACCAAGAATTAAAACCGAAGGAAAAACTGAACGACCTGGGATAACAGCCATGCGGAATTGGGACCAACAAGATTACGACTTGATGCAAGTACGAGATGCAATATACGCGGCTTTGCACATATCACCTAGCTTTATATTAATTTAATTTTCCCGCGCTGCGCCGGCGGCGAACAGCACGTCGAGCTGCGCGAACAGGTCCGCGAACTGGCGCGAGGCGACACGGCAGGCGTCGCAGCCTTGCAGGTGGTGCGCGAGCTGGCTGTGCTGCGCGGGCGTCAGCGCTTCGTCGCGCGCGCCGCAGACCAGATAGGTGGTTTCGCGGCAGGTCAGTTTTTTTACTTCGTCGTTCATTGCTCTTCTCCCCAGGCCCGCACCGTGCATTCGCGCAGCCGCATGCGCGCGCGGTACAGCACCACGCGCAGATTGCCGCCGCTGATGGCGGCGCCTTGCTCTATTTCTGCCAGCTCCAGGCCCAGGTATTCACGCATCAGGAAGATGCGCGCGGTCTGCTCGGGCAGGCGCGCCATGCACAGCTCCACAATGTCGAGCAGCTGCCGCTGCGAGGCCTGCGTTTCGGCGCACACCGTGTCGATGAACACTTCCGGATGCCAGGCGTCTTCGGCCGTGAACAGGGCGTCGATGCTGAAGCCGTCGGCGTCTTCGGCGGCCGCCGCGTCGTCCAGCGGCGCCATGCGGCGCGCGCGGATGATGTCGATGATCTTGAAGCGCAGGATGCCGGTCAGCCAGCTGCGCACGCTGGCTTTGCCCGCGTAGCCGTCCCAGCCCTTGAGTGCGCCGAGCAGGGTCTCCTGCACGGCATCCTCCGCGTCGGCGGCCGAGGACAGCTGCAGGCGCGCGAGGCGCAGCAGGAAGGGGCGCTCGCGCGCCAGCTCCTGCCAGCCACCGCCTTTGCCGTCCTGCCCGTCCTCGCCGCTTGCCTTCATGCGCTGCGCTCCTTCCTCACTTGCCGCTGCTGCGCCGCGCCAGCGACACGGCGTAGGCCGCCGCGCGCGAACGCAGGATGGGGTCGTCGCTCATGGTGATGGAAGCGGGCAGATTGCCCGGCATGAAGACCACGCCGTCGCACGCGCCCGCGTCGTCCAGCGCCTGCACCGCCAGCGTGCCAAGCGACACCTTGGCGCTGCCCTGCCACGGCAGGCTCGGATCGGACAGGCTGTCGCCGGCGGCGGGCAGCTGGGCGTAGATGGTGTAGGCCACGCCCTCCTTGCCCAGGCGCTCGCGCAGCTCGGCCTGCAGGAACTGGTCCGGCAGGCTCTGTTCCTGTTCCGCGCTCAAGTAGTGCGTGCCGGCCTGCGGCGCCACCACGATGCGGGCGTGCTACTTGGCCTGCCCTTCGCCGCCGAACACGAAGGCGTTGTTGGAGAAGTACGGCGTGGTGGCGTAGGACTGCGGCGCGGCGTGCGCGGCCAGCAGCGCCGGCTGGCGCGCGCCATCAGGATAGGCGGCGTTGTGGGCGGCGATTTTTTGCGCGTCCGGTTTTTTGGTGACGGGATCGGGCACGCGCGCTTCCAGGAAGCTGACGAAGGAAGCCGGCGTGGCGGCGAAGAACACCGGCTCCGACAGCAGCAGCAGGTCGTAGACCTCGCCGCCGCCGCTCAGGCGCTTGGTCAAGCCGCGCACGCTGCGGCTCTTGTCCGACACACCGGGATTGCCGCCGCCAACCGAGAAGCGCAGCTGCGCGGCCACGCTGGACTGGCGGAACAAAGGACTGCCGGCGAAACCGGCGGCGCCGGCGGCCGGGGTGAACACGCCGGTGGCGCAAAAGCCCTTGGCGTGCGAAGCGCGCTTGCCCGCGTGCTTGCCGAAGGTGTTGTTCAATGCGTCGACCAGAGCGGCGGGAGACGGTTCGGCCTGGGCTGGCGTTTGGGCTTGGGCGTGGGCGACGAGCGAGATGGTCATGGCGAGTAAGCTCCTGTGGATAAGCGTGGCGTTCAAAACAGTTCTCCAAAAAAGTGGGGATATGCTGTTAAGTCGCCGCTCACTCGCCGATGTTACAACTATTTTTCAGGCGCCGCGCCTCATGGCGCCACGCCACTTACCCAATCCTCGACCCGCAGGCCCGGCACACGCATAAACTCGCGCCGATTGTTTGTTACGACGATCAAGCCCCGCGAGCGCGCGTGCCCTGCAATCATGCAGTCGTAAGGACCGATAGGAGTACCCAGTTTGGCCAACTCTGCGCGCACTTGCGCCGTATGCGCTGCGGCATCCTGGTTATAGTCGAGCACCTCGAGACGTGCGGCAAACCCTTCCACCACTGCTAAATTCTGCGCAGGGCTCGCAGACTTCTCGGCGCCATAGATTAACTCCATCAACGTGACTGTACTCATGCACATTTCACCGTGGTGCCGAGTGAATTTCTCCCGGACTTCTGCCGGCTTGTGCTTGATGGTGAAAATACAAGTATTCGTGTCCAGAATGAGCTTCAGCATTAAAACGCCTCCCGCTCCTGCTCTGCGGGCTGGCCACGTTCAGCCATAAAGTCATCGCTCACGCCAGGGGCGTCAAACCAGCTATCCCAGCACTCCCCGGCAGGAGAAATGATTCTCGTCCTGCCCAGCACCACGACATCGACCCGCTTCACGTCTTCCGGCAACGCAACAGCTTTAGGCAGACGTATTGCTTGGCTACGATTGCTCTGAAAAACAGCTCCCTGTTCCATACGGCCTCCTCGCATATACGTTTGGCATATACATTGTAGGCCTACATTTTAATCAGTCAATAGCCGCCAGCATGGGCTGCAGGGTCTGCCACACTTGCTGCGGCGCGATCTTTTGCATGCAGTCGTGGTGGCCCAGCGGGCACTCGCGCTGCTTGCACGGCGCGCACTCCAGGCGCAGGGAGATCGACGCGGCCACGTCGGAGAACGGCGGCGCGTGGCCGGGGTCCGTGGGGCCGTAGATGGCCACCACCGGCCGGTTCAGCGCCGAAGCGATGTGCAGCAGGCCGGAGTCGTTGCTGACCACCGCGCTGGCGTGGGCGATCAAGGCCACGGCCTCGGCCAGGCTGGTGGCGCCGGCCAGGTTGTACAGCGCGGCTGCGTTGCCCCCGGCGCCGGCCACCACTTCCGAACACACGTCCTTGTCCTTGGGCGATCCCAGCAGCGCAATCTGCACCTGCGGATGCGCCGCCACGATGGCTTGCGCCAGGCCGGCGAAATGGCTGGCCGGCCAGCGCTTGGCCGAGCCGAATTCGGCGCCGGGGGCGAAGGCCACCAGCGGGCGCTGCGGGTCCAGCCCGGTGCGCGCGCAGGCGGCGGCGATCTGTTCGGCGCTCGCTTGCAGCGCCGGGCGCGGCACCGGCTGCAGGGGCGCCTGCGGCGCGCGCGCCAGCGCCGCGTAGAACGGCACCATGGGGCGCGGCGGCACGTCGTCGCGGTGCATGACGTTGATCAGGCCATAGCGGCTTTCCCCTTTATAGCCCACCCGCTGCGGGATGCCCGCCAGCCAGGGGATCAGCGCGTACTTGAGCGTGTTGGGCAGCACATACGCCGCCGCGTAGCCGCGCCGGCGCAGCTCGCGCGCATAGCGCCAGCGCTCGCGCAGCTGCAGCGGGCCGTGGCGGAACGGGGTTTCCAGCACCTGGTCCACTTCGGCCATCTGGCGCCACACCGGCGCCACCTGGGGCGGCGCCAGCACGTCGATGGGCCGCTCCGGATGGGCCGCGCGCAGCAGCGCCAGCAGCGGCTGCGCCATGACGGCATCGCCTATCCAGTTGGGAGAAATCACCAGCGTGCGCGGCGGCAGCGGCGGCAGCGGCGGTACCTGGCTCATGGCGCTATCCTCTCGTCCTGCGCGTTCAGGCAAAAGCCCATCAGCAGGAACAGCATTTGTACGTAGAACATGGTGCTCAGGATGGACCAGAAGATGACCTCGGTCAGGCCGAAGCTGAAATAGCCGGTCACCAGCAGCATGCCCGCCAGCGCGGGCGCGATGACGGACGGGCTGGCCGACTCGTGGGTTTTCAGTATGCGCAGGAAGAACAGGAAGGGCGCGATCATGGTGAACAGGTAGACCAGCAGGCCGGGGATGCCGCCGTACACCAGCACGTGCATCATGTCGTTATGGAAGTGCTCGGCCTCCAGCACAAAGGGCTGCAGCCGCCCGGCCGCCACTTCCTGCTCCAGCTCCGCGCGGATCTCCTTGTGGGTGGAAATGCGCCACGGGTGCTGCGCGGCCAGCGCCAGCCCGCCCTTCCACAGCTCGAAGCGCACGCCCACATTGGTCAGGCGCACGGTGCCGTCGAAATAGGCCGTCACGTCGTACACGCCCTGCAGCACCCGGCCCCGGGTGCCGGTCTGGTCGATGAAGTAAGTGCTCACCAACAGCACCATCACCAGCGCCGCGAGCGCCTTGGAGACGCGGCTGCGCAGGAAATGGCCGTATTTGATGAACAGCACGGCGGCAAACAGGATGGCGACCCAGCCGCCGCGGGTGCCGGTGGCCACCGAGCCGAGCAGGCCGGCCAGCGCGCCCAGCGCCGGCCACAGCACTTGCCTGCCCTTGAAATCGAGCACCGCCGCCAGGCACATCATGCCCATGCACAGCGCGATATCGCCGAAGGTGATGGAGTTGATCAGGCCGCCGGGCCGGTCTATGCCCAGGCCCCAGCGCTGGTAGCAGATGAACACGGCGCCGCCCACGGTGCCGGCGATCAGGCCGGCCCACAGGGCCTTGCGGCTGGGGCGCAGCGCCAGCACGGCCAGCAGTACGGTGACGCTGAAAAAGATACGGCTGGGTTTCTCCAGTGCGCGCAATTGTATGTCGGGATGCAACAATAGACCCGCCAGCGCGAATGCGAAACTGATACCAAACGCTGTTAAAACCGTCCGAACCTCAGTAAGATGACGCAATAAGCCTGGTTTTGCTGCACGCCAGCAAAGCATGCCGGCCAGCAGGAACAGAAAGCCTACCGTGCTGACACTATTGCGCGTGATTAAGGCCAGGGCCGGCAGCAGGAAAATCAGACTGTGGATGAGATAAGATAGTGCGTTGTCTTGCAGAATGTTTTTTTTTGTAAAAGTATTATTCATTAATGTTTTGTGAGCTTATTCTTGCAAAAATCAGCACAGGCAGCATCCACTTCATGCAACAAGCGTCAAAAATATCCGTCATCATCACGACCTACAACCGGCCCGACGCCCTGGCGGCAGTGCTGGAGGCCTGCTTCTGCCAGGACGATAATCAATTCGAAATCATTATCGCTGATGACGGCTCCACCCACAACACGCGCCAATGCGTGGAGAACCTGAAGCGCCGCTCGCCGGTGCCGCTGCTGCACGTGTGGCAGCCGGATGAGGGCTTCCGCGCCGCGCGCGCGCGCAACCAGGGCATCCTGGCCGCCAGCGGCGACTACATTATTTTCCTGGACGGCGACTGCATGCCGCAGCCCAATTTCATCAGCCAGCACCGCAAGCTGGCCCGGCCGGGCTACCTGGTGACGGGCAGCCGCGTGCTGCTCAGTCCGGGCTACACGCTGCGCCTGCTGGCCGAGCGCCTCAGCCTGCGCGGCCTGACCGTGTGGGACAAGCTCAAGCTGCGCCTGACCGGCGACCTGAACAAATTCCTGCAGACCGTGCTGACGCTGCCCAACTTCGGCCGCGAAAGCCGCCGCTTCAGCTGGCGCCGCATCAAGAGCTGCAACCTGGGCGTGTGGCGCAGCGACCTGACCACCGTGAACGGCTTCGACGAGAGCTTCCAGGGCTGGGGCCATGAGGATTCCGACCTGGTGGTGCGCCTGTTCAATGCCGGCGTGATGCGCAAGGAAGGCGCCTTCGCCACCGAGGTGTACCACCTGTGGCACAAGGAGAATGAGCGCAGCCTGGAGGACCGCAACCGGCATATCGTGCTGCAGCGCGCCGCCGACAAGACCGTGCGCGCGGCGCAGGGGCTGCAGTCGCAGACCCCGGCCAACACGGCGCCGGGGCCGCAAGCCGTGCCGCCCGGCGTGCGGCCTGCCGCGCAGGCCAGCCTGGCCGCCGCCAGCAAGTAAATAAAATAAGTAAGTCCCGGGACCTCAGCCCTGGTCCAGCATGGCGATGCGCACCAAGTCGGCCACATTGCCCACCCCCAGCTTGGCCATGAGCCGCGCCTTGTGCACTTCCACCGTGCGCACGCTGATGCCCAGCTCCGGCGCGATTTCGCGGTTGTGCCGCCCCTCCACCACCAGCTGCATCACTTCCCGCTCGCGCGGCGTCAGCTCGCGCAGCAGCGCCAGGTGGTCGTCGCGCTCGCGGTTCTGGCGGCGCTGCCGCGCTTCCGACGAGAACGCTTCGTCGATGGCGGCCACCAGCTTGGCGTCGTCGAACGGTTTTTCCAGGAAGTCCAGCGCCTGCGCCTTGAAGGCGGCGCGCGCCAGCGCGACGTCGGCGTGGCCGGTGACGATGACGATGGGAATGCGGTTGCCCAGCGCGGCCAGGCGCTGCTGCACTTCCAGCCCGTCCATGCCGCTCATGCGGATGTCGATCAGCAGGCAACCGGCCCAGTCCGGCCGCCAGGCCTGCAGCAGCGCCTCGCCGCTGGCGAACACGGCGGTGCGGTAGCCGCGCACGCCCAGCAGCAGGCCGAGCGCGTCGCGCACGGCCGGGTCGTCGTCGACGATAAATACGGTCAGGTCCAATGCCACGCTATTCTCCAGTTTCGCCTTCCAGCGCCGGGAGTATAAAGCGGAATATGCCGTGTTCGGCCACCTCCGCCCACAATTTCCCGCCGTGCGCTTCAATAATCGCGCGGCTGAGCACCAGCCCCAGGCCCAGGCCGCTGGACTTGGTCGACACAAAGGGCTCGAACAGGCGCCGCGACAGCGCCTCGGACACGCCGGCGCCGCTGTCCTCGACCGTGATGCGCAGGCGCGCGCCGCCCAGCGCCTGCGCCGACAGCGTGATGCGGCGCTGGCCCGGCGCGCAGGCGGCCACCGAGTCGAGCGCGTTGGCCAGCAGGTTGCGCAGCACCAGTTCGACCTGCAGCCGGTCCGCCAGCACCGACACCGGCGGCGCCTGGGCCACCGCCAGCTCCACGCCCTGCTCGCGGCACTGGCTGAAGAACTGCTGCGTGATGGCGGCCAGCAGCGCGCTGGCCGGCACCGGCTCCAGGCGCAGCGCGCCGGTGCGGAAGAAGTCGCGCAGGCGCCGCACCACCTCGGCCGCGCGCACCGATTCGCTCACCATGCGCCCGATGGCGCCTTTCAGCAGCTCGCCGGTCTCGCCGCGCTCGAGCAGGTGCTCGCAGGCCTTGCCGTAGGCCGACAGCGCCGTCATCGGCTGGTTCAGCTCGTGCGCCAGCGCCGCCGCCATTTCACCGGCCGCCGCCAGCCGCAGCGTGTGCTTGAGTTCGTCGGCCACCTGGCGCCGCTCGTCGACCACGATGCCGATAAAGAAGGCCACCAGCGCCAGCACCGCGTCCAGCAGCTGCAGTTCGGCCACTTCGATGTCGACCGCGTTGTTCCAGCGCACCAGGGTGACGATGGCCAGCTGCAGCGTGAACACGATCAGCGCCGCGCCGTACACGCCCTGGCGGGTGGCGGCCCAGATCACCGGCAGGAACAGGAAGTAGAAATGCTTGAATTCGGCCCGCGCAATGTGGCCGAACACGGCCGTGAGCATGCACACGGCCAGCACCAGGTAGCCCAGGGTTTCCCAGCGCCAGGCGGCCGCGCGCAGGCGCGCGCGGCTCTCCTCCCCGGCCAGCATCCAGATCAGCGGCATGGACACCATGATGCCCACCATGTCGCCGATGGCGAAGCGCCACACCGCCAGCGCGCCCTGCCCGGCCGGAATCTGCCCGGCCGAGGACAGCAGCGCCACATAGGCCACGCCGTTCAGCAGGGCGCCGGCCGCCACCGCCACCAGCCAGGTCAGCAGGCGGTCGCGGTTGTCGAACATGGCGCCGTTGCTGAAGTTGCGCCGCAGGCCTTCGCCGATCAGGCCGTAGCCCAGGGTCAGGCTGAGCGCGCCCAGCAAGGTGTACAGCGGCCCGGCCGACATTCCTCTAAACAATATATCGCCCAGCAACAACGCGGCGAACCACGGCAGCGCGGCTTTTTTTCCGTAGCGCAGCCAGTACACCAGGCCCAGCGCCGGGTCCGGATTCCAGGGCGTGATATTGACGCCGTACAGCGGGTCGACATAGGTCAGCCAGTCGAGCAGCAGGTATAGCAACAAGAATAACGGCCCGTGCAAATTTGACCATGCCAATGCCGAGAAGCGCCTCATCGGGCCAAGCTTTCTGCCATGTAAGTGTTTCCCTTAAGCTATTTCGCGAATTGTCAGCGCTTGCGCGCACCGATATATTTCTGATTGTAACGTAGTGTTTCCCCGGCCCAGCCCTCGCCGCCCGCATTTATCACTGAACATCGCACTCTGGAGTACCGAACAACATGCAGGCTATCACCCTCCGCGCCGGGCTGGAACGGAAATCTTTGCCCTCCATGGCCTGTGCGGCCGTCAAGCTGCAAGTGCGCGCACTGGCCCATCCGCTGCTCACGCGCGGCTGGCTGCAGGCGCTCAATTCGCACCACGCGCTGCGCGAGCTGGCGCATATGCAGCCGCGCTTGCTGCACAAAATCTACCGTCCCTACCTGAGCAGCCGGCTGACCCAGCGCCAGCGCCTGGCGGCCCTGGTGTCGCACTACCGTTTCGTGCTCCAGCACGGCCTGGCGCCGGTGGTGGCGCAAGCCACGCGCGGCCGGGTGGAGCTGGCCAGCTTTGCCGGCAAGTCCGGCACCGTCTACCAGATCGACCTGCGCGCCATCGTGCCGATGGAGCGCGAAGGCGAACTGGTGCTCCAGCTGCGCTGCGGCGAGACGCTGGTGTCCTCGGTGGCCTTCTCCTTCCTCGCGGACGGCCACCAGGCCAGCGTGGGCATAGGCTGCCTGCAGGGGCCGCAATGCGGCGACGGCCTGGAGCTGGCGCGCGAGGCCACCCGCGACCTGCACGGCCTGCGCCCGAAAAACCTGCTGGTGCGCCTGGTGCAGCAGCTGGGCTACGCCTACGGCTGCAGCCAGTTGCTGCTGGTGGGCAACGACAACCGCGCCGTGCTGAAGCAGATCCGCAAAGGCCGCGTGCATGCGGACTACAACGCGCTGTGGACGGAGATGGGCGCCCAGCCGCGCAGCGACGGCGACTACGCCCTGGCTTGCGGCCCGCTGACGGCGCCGGTGATGGAGGAGATCGCCTCCAAGAAGCGTTCGGAAGCGCGCAAGCGGCACGAACTGCTGGTGGCCGTGGCGGCCAGCGTGGTGGACGGCATCGGCGCGCCGCAGCCGCAAGGCCAGCAGCAGCCGCTGCGGGAAATCGCACGGGAGCCGGTGCGCGCCGTCGAACTGGAGAGCACACTGGACACGGCGCTGGCGGCGGCCTGAATCGGCGCGGTGCGGTAGAATCGCCGCACCACCACCACAACCTGGGAGCATGCAATGCGACTGGATATCTACCGCCGGGCCGAACACGACGGCCTGTTTTCCTACCTGGCCGTGCCCGAAGGCAAACCCATCCCGCAGGAAGCCATCAATACCGACTGGGAAGCGGCCAGCATGGCGCTGGAAGTGGACGATGGCGCCGAGGCCCTGCCCGACTTCCATATCTCCCAGCCCCACCAGCAGATCGGCGTGAAAGGCTACGCCATCACCGGCCTGAAGGACCTGTAAGGCTTAAACGAAGGGCGTGTACTCGAAGCCGTTCTGGATGGCGCCTATCACCTGGGCGTAATTCTCCGGGCTGTCGCTGAACGAAGCCAGCACGGCGGCCTGCGAGGCCAGGCCCTTGTTGAGCACATTCAGCCAGTAGGCCGCACCGTCCGCGTCCGGCGCGCGATGCAGCACGTTGCTGTACAGCAGGTTGACCAGCGTGGCGTTGCTGGGCGTGGCGCTGCCGTACAGCTTGATGAACTCGGCGCTGGTCATGAAATTGGCGGCCACTTCGCCCAGGCCCACGCCGCGGTCCATCACCCCTATCCAGTAGCCCAGGCCGGGCAAGTCCGGCGCGCGGTTGAAGGCGGCCTGGTAGACGCGGTAAGCCTGCCCGCCCGCGCCGTCGATATCGATGGCGAGGATCTTGTCGGCAAACTTGATGCGCTCGCTCGCCACCAGCAGGTCGGTGCCGCCGGCGCCGGCCAGGTCGGCCACCGTGTAGCCATAGGCGGTTTTCGCCACCGTGTAGCTGCCGCGCGCGCCGCCGTACAGCACGGTGTCCGTGCCGGCCCCGCCGTCGAGGAAATTATTGCCGGCCGTGGCGGCCAGCGTGTCCGCGCCCGCCGTGCCGCTCAGGTTCAGGCTGCTCGCCACCGTAAACACCTGCGCCGCCGACGCCGCCGACACATTGCCGTTCGCATCGGTGGCCTTGGCGGTGACGCTGTAGCTGCCGTTGGCCAGCGCCACCGGCTGGATGCTCCAGCTGCCGTTGGCGGCCGCCGTGCCCACGCCCAGGCTGACGGCGCCGTTGAACAACTCCACCCTGGCTCCCGCTTCGGCGCTGCCGCTGAACAGGGGATGGTTGCCGCTGGCGGCCGCGCCGCCGTCCTTGCTGAACACCAGCACCGGCGCGGCCGGCGCCAGCGAGTCCAGGCTGGACAGCGCCAGCGTGCCGTCGCCGAAGCGCAGCAGTTCGATGTTGCGCAGCGTGTCCACGCCCTCGGCGCCACTGACGCGCCAGTTCAGCGCGTCGAGCTGCACCACGCTGTAGGCCGCGCGCAGGCCGGCATAGATGGCGGTGTCGGTGCCGGCGCCGCCGTCCAGCGTGTCGTTGCCGCCCACGCCTTCGAGCGCGTCGTCGGCGGCGCCGGCGGTCAGCGCGTCGTTCGCGCTGGTGCCGGTGTAGTAGCGCCCGCCCCCGCTCGAGCCCACGCCCAGCAGGCCGCCCAGGCCGTCGCCGCCGTACAGCCATTTCAGCGCGGCCAGGTCGTACTGGCTGTAGCTCGCATACGGCCCGCCGGAATCGGTGTAGGACATCAAGGTGTTGGCCGTGGTGTCGCTGCCGGCCGGCAGCACGATGTCGCCCTCGAAGGGATGCTTGAGCCCCATCATGTGGCCCATCTCGTGCAGCAGCGTTTCCAGGCCCTGGCCGCCGCCCAGGAAGCTGTTCTGGCCGCCCCACTGCACATTGTCCAGGTAGATATAGGCGTTGGCGTTATAGGCCGTGATCACCTCGCCGCTCTTGTAGGAGTAGTTGATGCCCCAACTGCACAGGCCCGAGGTATTGGCGCCGACGATGTCGGCGTAGGCGAAGTGCACCTTGGCCGCCGTGCCGCTGGTGGTTTCCGTGAAGACGATGCCGGTGATGCTGCTCAGGTAGGCCAGCGCCGTGCGCGTGGCGGCCTGCTGCGCAGCCGTGAAGGCCTGCGGCGCGCTCTGGATGCTGCTGTTGCTCGATTGCAGGCCGCTGGCCGTGGAGAAGGTGTAGCTGATGGTGTTGCCGGTGGACGGCGCCAGGTAGTTCCAGGCCGGCCCGTCATCGAGCAAGGCGTCGATGTAGTTCAGGCCGGACAGCGGCGCGGTGGTGACCTCGGTAACGGTAGCCATGCTTCTCTCCTAGTATTCGACCGCCACTTCGCGCGCGCCCAGCACCTGTTCCAGCGACAGCTTGAGCGCGTCCGACGGCGCCACGCGCCACTCCTCGCCCAGCTGCACCACGCAGTCCACGCCCTGCGGCTTGACCCGCATGGCCACCGGCAGGCCGTTGGCGTCGCGGTAAGGGGTGAGCACTTCCTGCAGCTTGGCCGCGCTCACCGTGGTGGGCATGGTCCAGCCGAACTGCTGGCCGAACTGGCTGCGCGCGGCGATGATGTCGTACACCTTCTCGGCCGAGATGCGCAGGCCGCCCGAGAAGCGGTCCTCCGACACCTTGCCCACCACAGCCAGGAATTCGTCGTCCTTGAACATGCGCTTGTTCTCGTCGAACACTTCGCTGTAGACGGTCACTTCCACCACGGCGCTCTTGTCGTCCAGGGTGATGATCCACAGCTTGCCGCGCTGCGTCATCTGCGGGCGCATGCCGGTGATCACGCCGCTCATCATGCGCGGCTCGCGCGACGGCTCGAGGTCGGCCAGCCTGGTGCGCGAGAAGCGGCGCGCTTCCGGCGCGTAGGAATCGAACATGTGGCCGGACAGGTAGAAGCCCAGCGCGGTCTTTTCCTCGGCCAGCTTCTGGCGGTCGGTGAAGGGCGCGCACTTCACGTATTCGGGCGGCGCCACCAGGTCGGAATCGTCGCCGCCGAACAGGCTGACCTGGTTGGCCGCCTTGGCCTCCTGGTCCGCGCATTCCATGGCGAAGGTGACCGTGGCCAGCAGCACGGCGCGGTCCACCTCCAGGCAGTCGAAGGCGCCGCTGCGTATCAGCGCTTCGATGGTGCGGCGGTTGATCTGCTTCTTGTCCACGCGCTTGCAGAAATCGAACAGGCTGACGAAAGGCCCGCCCGCTTCGCGCGCGGCGATGATGGCCTCGATCGCGTTCTGGCCGGCGCCCTTCACGCCGCCCAGGCCGTAGCGGATCTGGGTGACCTTCTTGCCGGTGACCGACGGCGCCTCGCCGTCCGGACGGAAGCGGTAGGACGACTTGTTGATGTCCGGCGGCAGCACCGTCAGGCCGCAGATGTCGATCGAGTCCTCGACCAGGATCTTCACCTTCTCGGTGTCGTCCATGGCCAGCGACATATTGGCCGCCATGAAGGCGGCCGGGTGGTGCGCCTTCAGGTAGGCCGTGTGGTAGGACAGCAGCGCGTAGGCGGCGGCGTGCGACTTGTTGAAGCCGTAGCCGGCGAACTTTTCCATCAAGTCGAAGATCTCGTCGGCCTTCTCGGCCGACAGGCCGTCTTTCGCGGCGCCGGCGCGGAAGATCTCGCGGTGCTCGGCCATCTCTTCGGCTTTTTTCTTGCCCATCGCGCGGCGCAGCATGTCGGCGCCGCCCAGCGAGTAGCCGCCGACGATCTGCGCCATCTGCATCACCTGCTCCTGGTACACCATGATGCCGTAGGTTTCGGACAAAATGGACTCGGTGCGCGGATCGGGATAGTCGAAGCGTTCGCCGTGCTTGCGCTTGCAGAAGTCGGGTATCAGGTCCATCGGGCCGGGACGGTACAGCGCCACCAGCGCGATAATGTCCTCGAAGCGGTCGGGACGCGCGTCCTTCAGCATGCCCTGCATGCCGCGCGACTCCAGCTGGAACACGGCCACGGTCTTGGCCTTGGTCAGCAGATCGTAGGAGGCGCGGTCGTTCAGCGGCAGCTTGGCCAGGTCGAAGTCGGCCTCTTTCGGATCGAGATCCTTGATGTAGTTGACGGCGCGGTCCAGGATGGTGAGCGTGGTCAGGCCCAAAAAGTCGAACTTGACCAGGCCCACGGCCTCCACGTCGTCCTTGTCGTACTGCGACACCACGCCGCCGTCGCCGCCCTGCGTGTACAGCGGGCAGAAGTCGGTCAGCTTGCCCGGCGCGATCAGCACGCCGCCGGCGTGCATGCCGATGTTGCGGGTGATGCCCTCGACCTGCTGCGCCAGGTCCAGCAGCTGGCGCACCTCCTCCTCGTTCTGCTGGCGCTCCTTGAGCATGGGTTCTTCCTCGATCGCCTCCGCGATCGAGACCGGCTTGCCCGGCTTGAACGGGATCAGCTTGGACACGCCGTCGCAGAACATATAGCCGAAGTCCATCACGCGGCCCACGTCGCGGATCGCGCCCTTGGCCGCCATGGTGCCGAAGGTGGCGATCTGCGACACGGCGTGGTGGCCGTACAGGTCCTTCACGTGCTGGATCACGCGGTCGCGGCCTTCCTGGCAGAAGTCAATATCGAAGTCGGGCATCGATACACGTTCGGGGTTCAGGAAACGCTCGAACAGCAGATTATATTTCAGCGGATCCAGGTCGGTGATCAGCAGCGAATACGCCACCAGCGAACCCGCGCCCGAACCCCGGCCCGGCCCCACCGGCACGCCGTTTTCCTTGGCCCACTGGATAAACTCGGCCACGATCAGGAAGTAGCCGGGGAACTTCATGTTGCAGATGGTGTCCGTCTCGAACTTCAGGCGCGCCTCGTAGCGCGGGCGCTCGGCCTCGCGCTTGGCCGGATCGGGGAACAGGTGCTCCAGGCGCATCTCCAGGCCCTTCTTGGACTCGGCCACCAGGAACTCGTCGATGGTCATGCCGGGCGGGGTCGGGAAGTTCGGCAGCTGCGGCTTGCCCAGCGTGAGCGTGACGTTGCAGCGCTTGGCGATCTCCACCGAGTTTTGCAGCGCGGCCGGCAGGTCGGCGAACAGCTCGCCCATCTCGGCCTGCGTGAGGAAGCGCATCTGCTCGTTGTAGCGCTTGACGCGCTTGGCGTTGGCGATCATCTCGCCGTCGGCGATACAGATGCGCGCCTCGTGCGCGATGAATTCGTCCGGCGACATGAACTGCACCGGGTGGGTGGCCACCACCGGCAGGCCCAGCTTGGCCGCCAGCGCCACCGAATGGCGCACCTGGGCTTCCTGGTTGGCCTGGCCGGCGCGCTGGATCTCGACGTAGAAATGGCCGGGGAAGATGGCGGCCCACTTGCGCGCCTGGCGCTCGGCCAGCTCCAGGTTGCCGTTGTCGATGGCGGCGCCGATGTCGCCGTACTGCGCGCCGGACAGGGCGATCAGGCCGTTGTCGGTGCGCTCGTTGGGCAGCAGCTCGTAGGTCTTGTTGGCGCGCTCGGCCAGCCACTCGGTGCGGATCTCGGCGCGGCCCTTGTACTGGTTGGTGAGCCAGGCGGTCGACAGCAGTTCGCACAGCTGCAGGTAGCCCATGCGGTTTTTCGCCAGCAGCAGCAGGCGCGACGGTTTTTCGCGGTTGTCGTCGTTGGTGATCCACACCTCGCAGCCGATCACCGGCTTGATGCCCTTGCCGCGCGCGGCCTTGTAGAACTTGACCATGCCGAACAGGTTGCCCAGGTCGGTGACGGCCAGCGCCGCCTGCTTGTCCTTGGCCACCGCGCCGATCAGGTCATCGATGCGCACCAGGCCGTCGACAATCGAGTATTCCGAGTGCACCCGCAGGTGGACGAAAGCCGGGCCTTGCGGCGGTTGCGCGGCGGCTGCGGCGCCGCCTTCTTGTTCGATTACCATCATGTTCATGCTGCTGCTCGCCAGTGTTCCAATGAGCTGCTATTCTACCGCGCCACAGCCCGCCGCCGCTAACTGAACACTTCGCAGCCGGCGCTGCGCGCAGCATTTCTGCAAGCGCGGATGCGGCACAGCTTATAATAGCGGCTGTTCCGCTTTTTCCTGAAAACGCACCATGCAAGCTCACACCTCCAGCGCGCCCGCAGCAGCCGGCGCAGCAACGGCGACCCCGTATGTCAACATCGCTGCCTACAAATTCATCACGCTCGACAACCTGGAAGACCTGCGCCCGCAGTACCAGGAGCAGTGCGCCCAGCTCAAGCTGAAGGGCACCATCCTGCTGACGCCGGAAGGCATCAATATGTTCCTGTCCGGCCTGCGCGCCGACATCGACCAGTACCTGGCCTGGGTGCGCAGCGACGCCCGCCTGGCGGACCTGGAAGTGAAGGAAAGCTTGTCGAGCGAGCAATCGCACAAGCGCATGCTGGTGAAGATCAAGAAAGAGATCATCACCATGCGCATGCCGCTGATCAAGCCGGAAGAAGGCCGCGCGCCCTTCGTGGAAGCGCACACCCTCAAGCGCTGGCTGGACCAGGGCCATGACGACGCCGGCAAGCCGGTGGTGATGGTCGACACCCGCAACGACTTCGAAGTGGACGTGGGCACCTTCGACAACACGGTGGACTACCGCATCAAGAAATTCACCGAGTTCCCGGAGCTGATCGCGGCGCACAAGGCCGACTTCGACGGCAAGACCGTGGTCACCTTCTGCACCGGCGGCATCCGCTGCGAAAAAGCCGCCATCCATATGCAGAACATCGGCTACGACAACGTCTACCAGCTCGAAGGCGGCATCCTGAAGTACTTCGAGGAAGTGGGCGGCGCGCACTACACCGGCGACTGCTTCGTGTTCGACTACCGCACCGCGCTCAATCCGCAGCTGGAGGCGGTGGAAACCACGCAATGCTTCGCCTGCCGCGCCGTGGTCACGCCGCGCGAGCAGCTGTCCGAGCAGTATGTGTACGGCGTGTCCTGCCCGCACTGCCACGGCAAGCAGGCCGCAGCTTAAGCTGCAACGCGACGGAGCCGGCGGGTTACGCGGCCCTGCCGCTGACCCGCCCTACGCTGCTGTCTTACACACGCGTAGGACGGGTTAGTGGGAGGCGCCGAGCCGGCGCAGCCGCGCGTAACCCGCCATGTCCGCTACGCAGCCGGCTTGTCGCCGTAGCTGCGGCGCAGGCGCAGGAAGGGCTGTTCGATCACGTGGTAGCTGAGCGCTGAGATGGCCCAGGTGGCGCCGTACACCAGCGGGAAGGCCAGCACCGCGTCCAGCGCGCGGCTGCTGGTCCAGTGCGGCAGGCCGATAAAATTGGCCAGCACGGTCAGCGCCGCCATGTGCAGCAGGTAGAAGGAGAAGCTGATCTTGCCGCCATGCTCGAGCACGCGCTCCAGCAAGGCCGGCATGCGGCGCTCCCAGCCCACCCAGCACACGATCAAACAGGTCCAGCCGAACGCTTCCAGCATCGACCAGAAAATCCAGAACTTGTCATGCGAGGCCGGGTCGAAGCGCGATACCGACGCTTCCAGCACGCAGTTGCCATACACCAGCGCCGCCGCCAGCGCCGCCAGCCAGGCGCCGTGGCGGCGCAGCTGCGCCGCGTGGCGGCTCACCACAAATGCGCCCAGCATGCCGATCAGGAACTGGTCGAAGCGCCCCACCAGGGTGCTGAAGAACATCAGCGTGCTCTTCTCGTTGGCGGTGTAGGCGGCCAGCTTGAGGAAGACCATGATGCCCAGCAGCTGCAGCAGATAGCTGGCGCCGCGCTCGAGCGCGAAGCGCGCCAGGAAGGGGAACACCAGGTAGAAGGTGAACTCCACCGAAATACTCCACGCCGCGCCGGTGACCACCGTGTAGGAGGTCGGCGCCAGGCCCAGGTTGGTGGCCAGCACATACAGCAAATCCTGCGGCGCGAACTTGTCGCGGCCGATGGAGGTGGCCAGCACGAACACCACCAGGAACAGCGGCACGATGCGCAGCAGGCGGTTGCGCAGGAAGTCGCGGTAGACGATGTGCTGCTGGCGCTGCGCGATCTGCATGAACAGGAAACCGGACAGGGCGAAGAACAGGCCCACGCCGGTGTGGCCTTCGGTGACCGGCGCCAGCAGCACGTTGTACTGCGGCGCGCCGCCCTGGCGCATGTACTCGTGGTAGTAGTGGAACAGGAAGACGACGGTGACGGCCAGCCAGCGCAGCTGGTCCAGGCGCGGGTTGTAGGGAAGATTGAGAGATTTCATGGCCGCAATCTTACCCTACAACCAAGCCGCGTCACCAGCGGCGGCGGCCTTACTGTATCGAACGCGGCACAGCCAGGCGCAACGCGTTTTCGTAGGCGATGCGGGCGGTGCCGCACAGTGCCAGCCGCGAACGCAAGGCCGCCATCTCCTGGTCCACAAAGCGCAGATTGTTGACTTGCTCCTGCGCTTCCGCGCTCAGCTCCGACACCAGGTAGCTGACGCCATCCACCGTTACTTGCAAAGGCTCGTCCATTGCACGCTCAACGGAAATATCCGGCCATCTCGCGGACATCGCTGGACGACAGCGTGCCCGATGCGGCGCGCAGCTTGAGATAGGACAGAATGTAGGTGTAGCGCGCCTGAGCCAGATCGCGCACGGTCGCGCTCAACTGGCGCTGGGCATCCAGCAGGTCCAGATTGATGCGCACGCCGCCCTTGATGCTTTGCTCGGTTGCCTGCACCAGCAGTTTGCCCGAATCAACCGCCTTCATCAGCGCTTCGATCTTCTTCACGCTGCTTACCAGCGCGTCGTAATCTTTGTTCAGCTCCAGCATGGCCTTGTCGATCTCGGTCTGCAGATCGGCCTTGGCCTTTTCGCGGTTGGCCACGGCCTGGCGGGTGGAAGCGTTCACCGCACCGCCGGCATAGATCGGCACCGTGAGCTGGAAGCCGATGCTGCGCGTGGTGGACGACTGGTTGATGGTATTGATGGTATCCGAATCGGACTTGCCATAGGAGGCGACCGCGTCCAGGCGGGGGAAGTGCCCGGATCGCTGCTTGTTGATCTCCTGCTGGCCGATCTCGACGCCAAGCTTGCGCGCCCGCACTTCATTATTGCTTTCCATAACCAGACGCTGCCAGCCTTCCAGGCCCAGCTTGTCTTCGGGCGGACGATGGAAGGCCGGTGTCAGCGGATCCAGTTCACCCAGACTCACGTCCGCGCCGACGATGGCTTGCAAGCCGAGACGGGTGGCCGCCAAGTTATCCTCCGCCTCCAGCACGGCCGCTTCCGCCACGTCCAGGCGGGCGCGGGTTTCCAGCATATCGGTGCGGGTGCCCTCCCCCTTCTCCAGCATGCGGTCATTGACCTTCATGCGTTCCACATAGGTGTCGCGTTCGCTTTTCGCCAACGCCAGCTGGTCTTGCTTGAACAACACTTCGATATAGGCCCCGACCACGCGCATCGCAGCCTGCTGCGATTCACTCAGGAAGACCGCATCGCTGTACTCGGTTTGCAGCACGCCCTGCTTGTAGCGTGCCAGCGCGTCGAAGTTGATCAGCGTCTGGCGCACTTGCACACTGGAAGAGCGGCTGATGTAGTCCTGGTTAACGGAATGGCCGTTACTCGTGATCTCGCTCTTGGCCTTGCTGCCGCTGTAACTGGCGGAAATGCTGGGCAACAAGCCAGAACGGCCCAGCACGCGGTTTTCCTGGCCGGCTTCTTTGGCATAGTAGGCCGCACGATAGACGCTGTCGTTTTTCAGCGCGGCCTCGTAGGCTTGCATCAAGCCCAGCGCGGCGGCGCCGGAGCTGTGGGCCAGCAAGGCCGCCCCGACGGCCTGCACCAGCAGGCCCCGTTTCGATCGCAAAAAGTGCCGCATTACTCCTCCGACATGGACGTTTTGGCGCGGTCCAGCACCGGTTTCAGCAGGTAGCTCATCATCGTGCGCTCGCCCATTTTCACGAACAGTTCCACCGGCATGCCGGGACGCACTTCCAGCTTATGCTGTTGCATCTCTTTCAGGCCGGCCGGAGTCACCCGGGCCTGCACAGTGTAGTAAGGCTGGCCGGTGTGATCGTCGATCAGGCGGTCCGGCGATACCTTGGTGACTACGCCGGGAATATGCGGCGTGGTGTTGCTGTTGAACGCGGAGAAAATCAGCTCGGTAGGCAAGCCGGCGTGGACTTTATCGACCAGATTGACCGGCAGGCGGCCCTCGACGATCATGACGTCGCCCAGAGGCACCACGTCCATCATGCGGAAGCCCGATTGCACCACGCCGCCTTTGGTAAACACCGCCATGCCGATCACGACGCCGTCCACCGGCGACTTGACTTCGATATTGTCGACCGCATAGCTTTCCGCCTTCAGGCGGCTTTCCAGCGCTTGCGCCTCTTTCTGCACATCGGCCAGCTGCGAACCAATTTCGCGCTGGTACTCGTGGCTGCGCTGAGAGCGTTTGAGCATCATTTCGGCGATCTGGCGCTGGGTACGGCCGATGGCGCCGGCATTCTCGGCCAGCTCACCGTTCAGCTGCACGTAGTTGCGCTCCAGATCCAGCAGCTTGCTGCGCGCCACATAGCCGTCCTTGGCCAGGTCGCGCACATTGTCCAGCTGCTCTTTCAGGTACGCGCCCTGCTGCTGCTTGCTTTCCCGGACCGCCTGGAGCGAATTCAGCTGAAACTTCAAGCCAGCGGCGGTTTCTTCCAGCGCGGCGAGCTCGCTTTGCAGGCCAGTCTGGCGCGCGCTCATCAGTTGCAACTGCAGCGCCATATTGGACGCGACACGCGGGTCGTCCTTCAGGCTGGCCACCACCTCCGGCACGCCGAATGACGACTTGCCGTCGCGCTCGGCAAGCAGGCGCGCCTGCGCGATCGAGGTGGAAATCAACTGCACCTTGGTAATTTCCGCCTGCGCTTTCACCTGGACGCCATTCATGCGCACCAGGACTTGCCCCTGCTTGACGGTGTCGCCTTCCTTGACCAGGATGTCCTCGACGGTGCCGCCGGTCTGGTGCTGGATGGATTTGCGGTTGCCTTCCTTGGCCACGTTGCCCGGCATCGGAACGCCCTTGTCGAGCGGCGCAAAGGTAGCCCACAACAGGAAACCAAGCACGCCCACCAGGACAATAACCCAGCCCAGTTTGCTATAAACGCGCGCATCCGTGTTGACAGTCAGCGGCGCCACATCATGGCTGATGACTTCGGTCGCGGTAGCTTTAGTATCGATCAGTTTCATATTCATTCCTGTTCCGTGGTCGCCTTGCCGCCATCCGCAGCTTGCGCCGCCTGGCTTGCCGCCTGCTCAACGGCGGCTTGTTGCATGGCCGCCTGCTGCGCCTTGGTTTGAGCTTGCTGAGCCTGCGCCTGTTGCGCCAGCGCCTTCTGGTTCTTCTGCAGCGCAGCCAGGACCTGGTCGCTCGGACCAAACATGTCTACCGCGCCGTCGCGCAGCACCAGCAGCTTATTGGTCGCGGCAATCGCGCTGGTGCGGTGCGTGATCAGCACAATGGTTTTGCCGTGCTTGCGCAGGTCGGCAATGGCCTGCACCAGTGCCTGCTCGCCGACGTCGTCCAGGTTGGAGTTCGGTTCATCCAGCACCACCAGGGACGGGTCGCCGTACATGGCGCGCGCCAGGCCCAGTCGCTGGCGCTGGCCGCCCGACAGGCCCGCGCCGCCGTCGCCCAGCAAGGTGTCATAGCCGTCCGGCATATGCAGTATCATGTCGTGGACGCCGGCGCGTTTCGCCGCCAGGACCACCTTCTCCGCGTCGATCTCGCCGAAACGCGCGATGTTGTCGGCGATGGTGCCGCCAAACAGTTCAATATCCTGCGGCAGATAACCAATATGCGGACCCAGTTCAGCCTTGTTCCATTGGTAGATGTCGGCGCCGTCCAGGCGCACCTTGCCGCTGGCCGACGGCCACACGCCCACCAGCAGGCGCGCCAGCGTCGACTTGCCGGAGCCGCTGGGGCCAATTATGCCCAGCACGTCGCCCGGATGAATACCGAAGTTCACGCCTTTCAGCAGCGCGGCCTTGGCGCCGGGCGGGGCGGCAATAACGGCCTCAACCGTCAAGGTGCCCTTGGGTTTTGGCAGTTCCATGCCGGCCGGACGCGCCGGGTTCTTTTCCAGCAGCACCGTCAGGCGCTCGTAGGCGCTGCGCGTGCTGCTCAGGCTTTTCCATACTGCGATCAGCTGCTGCACCGGCTGCGTCGCGCGGCCCAACAGGATGGAGCCGGCAATCATCATACCTGGCGTGATTTTATTTTCGAGCACCAGCAACGCGCCCAGGCCCAGGATCAGCGACTGCATCGACAATTGCACAAACTTGGTGAATGCGCCGATCAGGCCGGCCTTCTCGCTGGCCTCCGCCTGCAGATGAAGGAATTTGCCGTGCAGCTTGAACCAGCGGCTCATCAAGTTGGGCAGCATGCCCATGGACTCGATCACTTCCGCATTGCGCAAATTATTGGTGGCGAGGGAGCTTGATGCAATCGCCATCGAATTCGCCTCCGCCAGCGGTTTGCGGGTCGCGCGCTCATTCACAAAGGCAAGAATCACCAGCACGACTACGCCAACCAGGGCAAACCAGCCCAGCGATGGCTCAAACATAAACATCACGATCAGGTAGAACGGGAACCAGGGCGCATCGAAGAAGGCAAACAGCGCGTTCCCGGTCAAGAATTGGCGCAGGCTGGTCAGGTCGTTCAGGGATTGCCCGGCGTTGCCGCCGGCTTGCTTCAGGTTCTGCTCGAACGCAGCCGTGTAGACACGCCGATTCAGTTCCATGTCGAACTTGGCGCCGACGCGGATCAGAATAAAGCTGCGAATTAACTCCAAGCCACCCAACACGAGATAGGTCCCCAGCAGCATCAGCGTAATCATCAGCAGCGTGATTTCGTTCTTGCTTTGCAGCACGCGGTCATAGACCTGCAGCATGTACAGCGACGGTGCCAGCATCAGCAAGTTGGTGATGGCGCTGAAGACCCCTACCGTATAGAAGGTGCTCTTGAAGCGAAACAGGATCTGCTCGATTTCGCTCTTGGGATTGAGTAGTTTTTTCATGTGATTGACTTGCTAAGTACGGCAGAAAGGCACAGCAACGGCACGTTGCGCCCCTCCGGGAGGGCGGCGCCCGAACTGCGGCAGGCGCGGTGCACACGGCAGCGCGCTCGATTAAAGACGAGACATTATCGCCTAAAACCTCAATGAAATGTGACGTAGATCACATTTTTTGGCATCCGACAGCAAAAAAGCTTGTATCAATTCGTAACCCGCAGCAGCGCAAGGCGCCAGCGCTGCGGATCGGGTTGGCTAGAATTTGAGAATTTCATCCTGCACAGGCGCTTGCAGCGGCGCCAGCGCCTCGTTCAGCGCCCTGGCGTAAGTGCCGCGCGCGGTGCGCAGGACGGCTATCTTGGCCTGCAGGCGATCCAGTTCAGCATCCACGAATTGCAGGCTGCGCAGCTGCTCCTTGGCGGCCTCCGGCAGGGTGTCGAGGTCATACACCTCGTTGTCGATAGTGATAGTAGGCATAGTTGTCTCAATAAAAATAATGACGCTAAAAGCAGGAAGACCCCACTGCCTTGCGGGCAATGAGGTCTTGTTCGACTCTACTTACCACCCGTCGCCGAAGCTCGGGGTGGAAGTATGATCAATTACACCAGGGTCAGGGTCGAAGCAGCACCGCCGCCTTCAGCGAAGGTTGCGCCGCTCAGGTCGATCAGACCAACCAGCTTGACTACGTTGTCGCCAATTGCCAGGTCGGTACCAGCGGTAGCGTGGTTGACGATGTAGGTGTTGCCGCCGTACTGGAACCAGGTGATCTGGTTGTCGGTACCACCAGCAGCGGTAACTGCCAGATCCAGCGCGTTGATCGTACCGCCGAACAGCGCGGTAGCGGTGCTGACGTCGATCTTGGCTGCGGTCCATGCATTGGTGCCACCGATGGTGAAGGTGAACACGTCGCCGGTACCTGCATCGTTGATGGTGGTCTGCACTGGTGCCGAAGCAGCGGTAGCGGTGGTCAGGGTAGCGGACACGATGAAGCTATCCGCGCCAGCACCGCCGGTGATGGTGGAAGCACCGGTATTGGTGGTTACGCGGTCAGCGCCATCGCCCAGGTTCACGGTGTAGGAACCGGTGCCCAAGGTAACGATATCGTTGCCAGCGCCGGTCGACACAGTCACGCCAGCGGCGTTTGCATTAGCCAGGGTCAGGGTGTCAGCACCGGAACCGGTGGTCACAGCCAGCGCTACGCCAGTGCCCAGGGTCACGTTGGCGGTGTTCAGCGTGATGGCGCCGGTTGCTGCACCAGCGTTGATCGCGGTCACACCAGCAGTCGACGAGCCGGAAGAACCGAAGCCAGCGGCGAAGGTCAGGTCCAGGTTCGAAGCGCCGGTCACGGTAACGGTCTTGGCGCTGGAGTCAGCACCCAGAACTACGCTGTTCCAGTTGTTCGCAGCGGAAGTGCCACCCGAAGCGATGTTGAAGTTTTCGATGCCAGCGGCAGCAATCGTACCCATCTTCACGTTAGCAGCGCCGCCGTGAGCAGCAGCCGAGGTAGCAGTGAAGTTGATTGCGAATGCGTCGGCGGTGCCGGAAACGTTCAGCAGCGACAGGGTGTTGACGAAGCCCGAGTTATTACCAACGAAGGTGTCGGTGATGCCGGTTGCGGTCACGTTCTGGTAGGTCGCGGTGGTCGACAGCGAATCCATGGTCAGAGCGGTGATGGTGTTGCCGGTCAGCAGAGCCAGATCCAGGCCGGTGGTGCTGTTCAGCGACAGGTTTTCGAAGTTGATGAACTTCGATGCGTTACCAACGGTGATCAGGTCAGCCGACAGGGTGTCGATGCCTGCGCCGCCGTCGATAACGGTGCCGGTAACAGCAACTGGAGCCTGAGCAGCTACGCCCAGCAGTTTGTCGTCGCCAGCGCCCAGCTGAACTTGCGAACCAGCAGCCAGAACCGAGCTCAGGGTCACGGTGTCGTTGCCTGCGCCTGCATCAACGTTCGCAGCAGCGGTAGCCGAGATAGCGAAGCTATCAGCGCCGGCACCGGTTTTCACGTTCACAGCAGCGGCGTTCAGGGTGCCCAGGGTCAGCGCGCCGGTTGCAGCGGAGCCGTCGATCTTGGTGGTAGCTGCGCCCATTGGAGCCAGGGTCAGAGCACCAGCGCCGGTCAGCGTCAGCGATGCCGCCAGGGTCGAGCCCGACAGATCGATGTTGCTTGCTGCGCTGTTGTTCAGCGTGATCGACGTAGCGTTCGCGTCGGTGATAACGGCGGTAGCAGCAGCGCCAGCCGAGGTCAGGCCAGCACCGGTGCTGTTCACGGTCAGCGCGTGGCCAGCGGTCAGATTGGTGATGGTGGTGGTGCGGGTAGCAGTAACTGCGCCGCCGATGTTCAGCGTAGCGATACCGTTACCGATGATGTCGGCAGCGGTGTCAACGGTGTCCAGGGTGACGGTGGTCAGCGTGGTTTTGGTGTTGTTGCTGATCGAACCAGCAGCAGCCAGGCTACCGCCGGTGACTTTAACGGACGTCAGAACGTCGCCAGTTACCGAAACTGCGCCGGTGCCAGCCTTAACGGTGGCGGTGGTCAGTGCGGTACCAGCCAGGGTCACGGTGTTAGCGCCGGTGGTGGTTGCGGTGATCGATTTGCCGCCGGTGACGCCGATGTTGCCAGCAGCAGCGTTCACAGCTGCGGTTACGCCAGCGCCCAGAACGATGCCGGTCGAAGCAGCGGTGCCCGAAGCGGACAGGCTAACGTCGGTCAGCGCGGTTTGGCCGGACAGGTCCAGGCCGGTCAGGCCGCCGCTGGTGGCAACGTTCAGTTTTTCAACGTTGGTTACGGTCATGCCACCCAGGGTGAACGCAGCGCCGGTCAGGGTCAGCGAATCAGCGATGCTCAGGGTGTCAACGCCGGCGCCGCCGTCGATGGTGTCCAGGCCGCCCAGAACGGTGGCGGTGTTGTACGAAGCGGTGAAGCTGTCTTCGCCGTTTGCGCCAACGAAGTTGTCGATGCCGGTGGTCAGCACGAACGATTTCGCGGTGTAGTTTGCTGGCAGAGCGGCAGCAGCGGTTTGCTGAGCAGCAGCAGCGATCACAGCAGCGGCAGCAGCGGCAGCGGCGGTGTTAGCAGCGGTCAGAGCAGCAGCGGCAGCAGCGTCGTCGGTGGTCGAGACGGTGATTTTGGCAGCAGCGTCGTACTTGGCAGCTTCAGCAACAGCAGCGTCAGCCGATGCTTTTGCTTTGGCAGCAGCGGTAGCTTCAGCAGCGGCAGCAGCGATAGCGGCGTTAGCGGTTGCAGCCGAGTTGGTTGCAGCGATAGCAGCTTTGGTCGCAGCGGAAGCAGCGGTAGCGGCAGCAGCGTCAGCAGCGGCGGTAGCGATAGCAGCCGAGTAGGTCGATGCGGTCTGAACCACAACTACGTTTGCAGCAGCGGTTTTTGCGCTGGCAACAGCAGCAGCAGCGGCAGCGGCGGCGGCGGTAGCGGCAGCGTCGTCCGACACTTGGGTCGAAGCGGCAGCAGCCTTGGTGAAGTCAGCAGCGGCTTTAGCAGCAGCGTCAGCAGCGGCGGTAGCAGCGGCCGAAGCGGTCACAGCGGCGGTCAGCGCGTTGGCTACAGCGGTGCCAGCGGTGGTAGCGGCAGCGTCGTCAGCAGCAGCAGCGGTAGCGGCGGCAGCAGCGGCGGTAGCAGCAGCAGCAGCAGCGGTAGCAGCGGTAGCGGCTTTAGCAGCAACGTCTTGAGCGATGATGACTTTGCCGTTGGCCAGCGAAACAGCAGCAGCGTCGCCGCTAGCGATAGCAGCGGTCAGTGCGGTTTGAGCGGTAACAACAGCTGCGTCAGCAGTGGTCTTGGCGGTAGCAGCGGCGGTCGAAGCGGCAGCAGCGGTCACCGAATCAGCAGCCAGCTTGACTGCGTCGGTTGCAGCAGCTTTGGTGTCGGCAGCGATCTTGGCGGTGTTCGCGGTGGTCACGGCGGTAGCAGCGGCGGTAGCAGCGGCAGCCTTGGTGGCGGCAGCGGTGTTAGCAGCGTCAACAACAGCTTGTGCAGCAACCGAAGCGGCGTACAGTGGGTCAGCAGCAACGGTAACGTTGGTCAGCGCGGTTTTCAGGCCAGCGTCCGAGGTAGCGGCTGCCAGGGTTGCTTCGTCGGTAACGCCCGACAGGTAGGTCTTGGCGGCCAGGTTAGCAGCGGCGCCGTTGTAGGCAGCAACGCCACCTGGTTGCTCTTGGATGTAATCGGTGAACGACGCAGCAGCGGCGGTCTTCGATTGGAAAGCGACCAGGTCGGTGCCTTGTGCGCCTTGGGAGATCTGACGAACAGCAACGGTCAGCGGCATGGTGCCGTTGGTTACCAGGTTAGCCCAGTACAGCAGACCTGGGGTATCAGCGTTGTGGCCGAACAGGTTGATGTAGATCTTGTTGATGATTTGAGCAACGGTTTGGTTAGCGTATTCAGCTTTGTACTCAGCCGAGTCGCCGAACGATTTTGCCACCGCGTCCAGAGTAGCGGATTTGGCTTCCAGTACGCCTTCCCAGTACTGCAGACCAACTGGATCTGCAGGACGGTTGAAGTAAGCAACGTACAGCTTTTGCAGATCAGCAGCGTAAATACCCATTTAAAACTCCTAGTAAGGATTGATTGAAGTTAATTGCATGACTCGCGGTGGCCAAAACAATCTAACGTACCGAATAATCTCAGAAGGTATTGCCCAAGCATGTGACAGCCATCACAAAAATAAGCAATATCCTCCGATAGTTAGTAAATTAACCAATGAAAACTATGCGGCGGGTCATTATCAGAGAAGATTGCGCCCAACGCAAGGATAGACGCGGTTTACCGCGCTTTGCCCGCCGCCATAGGGAATTTGCGGTCTTGACGGGGCTTGCCCGGCAGGCAAAACAGTGGCAGCACGACACGAAAGATTGCAAAAAGGCATCGCACCGAAAGCGCCACAGATGAAATAGTAAGTAATTGTAAAAATTTTGTCGCACACAGAACTGTTGTACGCGCGCATCACACACTGGACAGGCGAAAAAAAACAGCCCGCCAGAGGCGGGCTGTTCGTGTATACAGGGCTACAGGGGCTTATTTCGTGGCGGTAGCCGGCTGCGCAGTCCAGCTCGTGCCGCCGTAGATCGTGCGCCCGGCCATGCGGCGCTGGAACAAGTACGCCGCGGTGCCGCCATTTTCGGTACTGAGCAAGCCGCTGACGGACATATTATTGGGCTGGATGTACAAAGCGTCCCCGACAAAACGTCCGTCGTCGGCCACCTTGCCCGTGGACTGCATCAGCAGGCGCTCCTCCCCGTTGACCAGGTCGAAGTTGGTAGCGAAGGTGCGCTTGTCGAAATTAAAACTCAACGCGCCGTTCTCCAGCGTCGCCGCCAGAGTAGGCAAGGCCGCGTTGTCATGATGAATGAACGCTTCCCCCTGCTTGAGGGCGAAACTGATCCCGCCGCGCTCCGGCACCGGATAGGACTGCCCCTCGGTACGCAGCAGAACGAAGTCTGGATTCTGCGCAATCAGCGTATTGCCCTTCTTCAGTTCCGCAACCAGGTCCAGCTGGCGCTCCTTGTCCAGCAGCGGCTGCCAGCGCCCCCAGACGATCTGGCGCTCAGGCACCGGCGGAACCACCACGGGCGGCGTCACCACGGGCGGCGTCACCACCGGCGGCTCCACCGGCGGCCCGACCACCGGCGGCTGCACAACCGGAGGTTCGACCACGACCGGCGGAGTGACGGCCGGCGGCGTAATCTCGGTCACCGGCGGCACCGTAACCAAAGGTGGGTCGTTTTTTGTACCGCTGCCGTTGGTGGCGATCTGCTGCTGCAGGCTGGCGCTCTTCTGCACATCCAGATTAGGCTGCGGCGGCAGGCTGGCGCCGCCGGAAGGGCCGGCGTGCTTGCCCGGCTCGTCCGGGCGCGGCGGCGCCACGGCGTCCGGCGCCAGGGTGTTGGTTTCCGGCAGCAATTGCGGCGCGGCCTGGCCGCGGCGGATCTGCAGCAGATTGCCCTTTTGCGCGGCGAACAGGTCGCGTGTGGCCTGGCCTTCGCAGGGACCCAGGCCTTCCGGACTGCAGGCGCCGCCAAAGCCGCTCAGCGCAATGCCGCCGGAGTTGACGGTCACGCGGGTGGTGTCGTGGTCGGTGAAGACGGTAAAGTCGGTGCCGCGCACGCCGATGGCGGCCACTGGCGTATTGAAGCGGAAGTTCTGGCGCGCCTTCTTGACCGCGTCGCCGGAGCGGCTGCGCGCCACCCCGTTCAGCAGTTCCAGCTTGATGCGGTTGTTGGACGGCTGTTTCTCGTCTATATAATAGGCGACGATGCGGGCCTGGCTGGACGGGCGCAGAATAAACAGGCCGTTGTCCACCGTTTTGATATAGAGGTAGCCGTCGGCGCCGGTGGTCAGCATATCGCCTTCCTGCACCGCACCGTCCAGCGCGGCGGCCTGCTGCGCCACCTGCGCGCTGCCCGTCACATAGACGATTTTGCCCGCGACTGCCGCGTAGGCGCCGTGGGAGAGTAGTGCAAGGCCGGCAGCGGCCACGAGATGACGTAACATGATATTCCCCTTTTCCATCTTATTATCCGGCACAGCACGCAAGTTGCCGTGATAGCCGTCACATTCTCATGGAAAAGCCCGCCAACTGCGCGAAACGTTACACTTTGTAGCATAGGCAGCCCCACTCGCCTTTCCACAGGGCTAGGCGTTATACTAACGGATTGACCTTCACCCCACCGCAGCCCCTTTGACATCTTCGACGACATCCTGGTCACGGCGCCTGCCGCCCTTGCCGGCCTGGCTGCCGCGCGCGCTGATAGCCGCTGCCGGACTCATGCTGGCGTTGGGCACGCAATGGCTGGCGCCGCCGGGCGCCTCGCTGTTCGCCGACGAGTGGCTGCGCGACCGCTACCTGCGCTGGCAAAGCACGGACGCGCCCGAGCCGCGCGTGCTGGTGGTCGACATCGACGAGGCCAGTATGGCCGAGCTGGGTCCGTGGCCCTGGCCGCGCGCGCGCCTGGCCGACCTGGTGGAAATCCTGCTGACCACCTACGGCGCACGCGGCGTGGCGCTCGACATCGTGCTGCCCAACGCGGCCGACGCCGACGGCGACACCCGCCTCGGCATGCTGGCCCGGCACGCGCCGGTGGTGCTGGCGCAGGCTTTCGACTATGCGCAAAGCCGGCCCTATGCGCTGCGCGAAGGCCGGCTGAGCGGCGCCACCGCGCGCGCCGGCGAAGCCGCGCCGGCCACCGGCTATATCGCCAACCAGGCCGCCTGGGCCGGCGCGCCCAACGTCGGCAATATCGGCTTCATTCCGGACCCGGACGGCGCCCTGCGCCGCCTGCCCCTGCTCACCAGCTACCAAGGCGCGCGCTATCCGGCGCTGAGCCTGGCGCTGATCGACTGCTGCGGCGGCGGCCTGGCCGCGCTGCCGGCCAGCCCGCAGCGCATCGCCTACAAGCGCGACTGGAGCGCCTACACCCTGGTGCAGGCCAGCGACGTGCTGGCCCAGCGCATCGACCCGGCCAGCGCGGCCGGCCGCCTGGTGCTGGTGGGCTCGTCCTCGCTGGGGCTGAGCGACCGCGTGGCCACGCCGCTGGCGGCCAACCGCCCCGGCCTGGGGGTGCAGGCCGCCATGCTGTCCACCCTGCTCGACCTGCAGCAAGGCACGGCGCCCGCGCCGTGGCCGGGCCGCTGGATCGGCAGCCTGTACGGCGCCGCCTGCGTGCTGCTGGCGCTGTGGGCGCTGCCGCGCGTGCCGGCCGCGCTGGGCGTGGGCGTGCTCGCCGCGCTGAGCGCGGCCTGGCTGGCGCTGGCCTATGCCATGAGCCCGCACGATCCCCATTTCTCCACCACCGGCCCGCTGGCCTGCACCCTGTTCCTGCTGGCGGTGGCCGTGCCCTACCACTGGCAGCTCACGCAGCGCAAATCGCGCCACCTGCTCGACACGCTGCGCCAGTACGTGGCGCCGGAAGTGGTGACCGAGCTGCTGCGCAGCGACATCAAAGACCCGCTGGCGCCGGCCCAGCGCGAAGTGACCACCCTGATCGCCGACATGGAAGGCTACACCACCCACGTCGAGGCGCTGCCGGTGGCCGCCGCCGCGCAGCTCACGCGCGAATTCCTGGAATGCCTGACCGGCCCGGTCATGGCCCAGGGCGGCACGCTGGACAAATACACCGGCGACGGCCTGGTGGCGTTCTGGGGCGCGCCGCTGCCCAATGCCGAGCATGCCGACCTGGCGCTGGACGCGGCGGCCGACATCGTCGAGCGCGTCCAGCAATACAACCGGCAGCGCGCGCTCCACGGCTTTGCGCCGCTGCGGGTGCGCATCGGCATCGACAGCGGCACCGCCTTCGCGGGCGACTTCGGCACCGGCTCGCGCAGCATCTATACAGCGGTGGGCGACAGCGTGAACACCGCCTCGCGCCTGGAGCAGGCCGCGCGCGACCTGCCGCACGACATTATCATCGGCGCCGGCACCGTGGCGCAGGCGCGCCGCCACCGCTTCCTGCTGCTGGGAGAACGCGTACTGCGCGGGAAAGAAAAAACCACCATCTTGTACACCCTTGAACCCGCCATGACCCACGCCGCCTTGCCGGCCGCCGAGGAGCAGCCCGCATGAGGCGCCCGGCTTCCACCCTGGCCGCGCTGGCGCTGCTGCTGGCCTGCGGCGCCGCCACGGCACAGCAGCAGCAAGACCAGCCCGGCGCGGAATCGGCTGCGCCGGCCAGCCCGTCCGCCGCTGCGGCGGAAACGCCGCCCGTGCCGGCCCCGGCGCCGGAGCAGCTGCCGCCGGTGCCGGCCGTGACCAAACAGCTCTACGAGGACGCGCTGCAATCCATCGCCGAGGGCCGCAAGCAGGACGCCAACCAGGCGCTGCGGCGCGTGATCGAGCAGGAGCCGCAGCATGCCGGCGCCTGGCTGGACCTGGCGCTGATCCAGTGCAGCCTGGGCCGCCCGGACGAGGCCGAGCGCATGTTCCGCACCATCGAGGAGCGCTTCGCGCCGCCGCCCGGCATCGTCGAGCTGATACGCGAAGCGCGCGCCATCGGCTGCGAGCAGTGGACCCCGCTCAGCCAATACAGCCTGACCGTCTCGCGCGGCATCGACCAGAACGTCAACCAGGGCTCGACCCGGGTGCTCAGTCCGGAGTACACGCTGTCGCCCGAGTTCCAGCCGCAGCACGACCAGTACACCATGCTGTCGGGCGACTATATGCGCGACCTGACGCCGAACGGCACCGTCGGCTTCGTCCAGTTCCAGCAGCGCCGCAACGACACCCTGCGCCAGTACGACAGCGGCGCCCTGTTCGCCGGCGCCGAAACGCTGTGGCGCTGGGACGGCTGGACCCTGCGCAGCACCGTGCTGGCCGGCTTCATCTCGCTGGGCGGCGAGTTCTACCAGCGCCAGTACCAGCTGCTGGCGCGCGTGGGGCCGCCGCTCAAGCTGCCCTACGGCTTCACGCTGCACCTGCAGGGCAGCGTGGGGCGCAACAGCTACGTGACGCTGGACACCTTCGACGCCAACACCGGCGAGCTGCGCGCCCAGTTCAGCCGCCGCAAGAACGACAGCGTGTTCAGCGCCAGCATCGGCGCGGCGACCGACCGCGCCACCGGCGCGCGCCCCGGCGGCGACCGCCACGGCGCCAACGCCGCCCTGAACTGGCAGCGCAAGTACGGCGCCGGGCTCACCGCCGAGGCCGGCTACACGCTGCAGCACTGGCGCGGCAGCGCGCCCTATGCGCCGGGCGTGATCGACCAGGTGCGCACGCAGGACACGCACACGCTGCGCGCCGCGCTCACCTATCCGGTCACGCGCCAGCAAAACCTGATCCTGGAAGTGCGGCAAGTCATCAACAAGGAAAATATTCCCATCTTTCAGTACAATAACCGCCAATTGCAATTGAGCTGGCAGTGGCAGGGTCTGTGAATGGTTCACCGGCGCGCGCGCAGCGCGTAGTGAAACGGATAAGCGCATGATGTGGGAAATGGCGGTTTTTATCGGCTTCAGCCTGGCCCTGGTGGCGGGCTGCCTGGTGCCCAACCAGTGGCTGCCGTCGCGCTTGCCGAACGACAAGCTGATGCATTTCGGCGCCTATGCCGGGCTGGCCCTGCTGGCGGTGCGCATCGCGCCGCCCGCCAGCGCGGCGCTGTGGCTGGCGGGCCTGCTGCTGGCCGGCTGGCTGATCGAATGCCTGCAGCAGCTGGTGCCGGGGCGCGGCTTCTCGTGGCGCGACATGGCCGCCAATGCGGCCGGCGTGGCGGCGGGGGCCTTGTGCGCGGCGGCCTTCGCCTCCATCTGAGCTAGAATGACGCTGTCACCCACTGAACGAAACGCATGAATACCACCAGCCCGCCCGCCAGTACGCCGCCGCAGCCCGCCCCGGGCACGGAAGCGGCGCCGACCGAGCGCAATTTGCAGATCCACCTGCGCAAGATTCCGCTGCTGGCCGAACTGTCCGACGAGGAGATCATCCGCGTGAAGGCGGATCTGCGCGTGCGCCAGTACAACAAGCGCGACGTGGTGCTGCACAAGGGCGGCCATGGCGACGGGCTGATGTTCCTGCTGGCCGGCCAGCTGCAGGTGGTCGACATTACCGAGGATGGCCGCGCCATCGGCCTGCGCATCCTGGTGCCGGGCGACTTCTTCGGCGAAATCGCCCTGATCAACAACACCACCCGCTCGGCCTCGGTGGTGGCCATGACGGACGCGCTGGTGGCCTTCCTGCCGGCCCCCACCGCCATGCACCTGTTTTCGCATTCGCCGTCCGTGGCGCGCCAGATGCTGCAGCACCTGGCACAGAAAATCCAGCGCGACTCCGAATTCCGCGCCCTGCTCAGCATCAACAACACGGCCAAGCGCATCTACACCTACCTGGTGCTGATGCAGAAGAAGCAGCCCGACGGCACGGTGGTGGAAAACCTGCCCACCCACCAGGATATTGCCAATATGATCAACACCAGCCGCGAGACCGTCACCCGGGCGCTGCTCACGCTGGTGCAGCAGGGCATCGTCCAGAAAGAGCCGCACCGGCTGGTGATCAAAAACCCCGAGGCGCTGCAAAAGCTGGTGCAGAGCTAGCTCCTTTCTTTGTGACAACGTGTTACAACTGTAGCAAGGGGCTTGGGACGGTAGGCTATAATGCCGCTCTTGACCAATCCCCGCCGCCCTGCCGTCCGCGCAGCGCGGCCCAATTCACGATGATGCTAATTATTGCCCGTCCCGGCCGGAGGGCGGCATGAGTTTGATGTTGCGCGCCCTGTGGTCCTACCGCGGCTTTGTGCTGGGCAGTGTCCGGCGCGAGTTCCAGTCCAAATACCGCAACACCATGCTGGGCGCGGCCTGGACCGTGCTCAGCCCGCTGGCCATGATACTGGTGTACACGCTGATCTTCTCGCAAGTGATGCAGAGCAAGCTGCCGGGCAACAGCACCGAGTACGGCTACAGCATCTACCTGTGCGCCGGCGTGCTGGCCTGGGGGCTGTTCTCGGAAATCGTCACGCGCGCCCAGAACATGTTCCTGGAGCAGGCCAACCTGCTCAAGAAAATCAGCTTCCCGCGCACCAGCCTGCCCGTCATCGTGGTGCTCAACGCGCTGGTCAACTTCGGCATTATCTTCGGCCTGTTCACCGCCTTCCTGCTGCTGTCGGGCCAGTTCCCGGGCGCCGTCTTCCTGCTGCTGATACCGGTGCTGCTGCTGCTGGTCATGCTGGCCATCGGCCTGGGCCTGGTGCTGGGCGTGCTCAATGTGTTCTTCCGCGACGTGGGCCAGTTCTTCACCATCTTTATCCAGTTCTGGTTCTGGTTCACGCCCATCGTCTACCCGGCCAGCATTTTGCCGGCCGAGGTGCGCGGCCTGCTGGCCTGGAACCCGATGGCGGCCGTGATCCAGGCCTGCCAGACCATCCTGGTGGCGGGCCAGGCGCCGGACTGGGCCAGCATGCTGCCGGCGCTGGCGCTGGCGCTGGCGCTGTGCCTGCTCGGCATGAAATTGTTCCGCAAGCGCGCGGGTGAAATGGTGGATGAACTCTGATGGGCTCGATAACAGTCAGCAACCTGGGCAAGGCCTACAAACAATATCCCACGCGCTGGTCGCGCCTGGGCGAGTGGCTGCTGCCCTTCCGCGGCGTGCGCCACAAGCTCAAGTGGATCCTGCAGGACATTAATTTCCACGTCGCGCCCGGCGAGGCCGTGGGCCTGATCGGCATCAACGGCGCCGGCAAGAGCACGCTGCTCAAGCTGATCACCGGCACCACCCAGCCCACCACGGGCGGCGTGGCCATGCAGGGCCGCGTAGCGGCGCTGCTGGAGCTGGGCATGGGCTTCCATCCCGACTTCACCGGCCGCCAGAACGTCTACATGGCCGGCCAGCTGATCGGCATGACGGTGGCCGAGATCACCGCGCTGATGCCCGACATCGAGGCCTTCGCCGAGATCGGCGACTATATGGACCAGCCGGTGCGGGTGTACTCCAGCGGCATGCAGATGCGCGTGGCCTTTTCCGTGGCCACCGCGCGCCGGCCCGACATCCTCATCGTCGACGAGGCGCTGTCGGTGGGCGACACCTATTTCCAGCACAAGAGCTTCGAGCGCATCCGCCAGTACCGCCGCCAGGGCACCACGCTGCTGCTGGTGTCGCACGACAAGCAGGCCATCCAGTCGGTGTGCGACCGCGCCATCCTGCTCGACGCCGGCCGCCTGGCCCGCAGCGGGCCGCCGGAGGAAATCATGGACTATTACAACGCCATGATCGCCGAACGCGAGAACGCCGGCGGCACGCTGCGCCTGGCCGAGCGCGCCGACGGCAAGGTGCAGACCATTTCCGGCACCGGCGAGGCCAGCGTGGCCGAGATCGCGCTGCTGGACGCGCAGGGCCAGCCGGTCGAAGTGGTCGACGTGGGCGCCGACTGCGCGCTGCGCGTGACGGTGCGCGCGCGCGACGCCATCCCGCGCATGGTGCTGGGCTATATGATCAAGGACAGGCTGGGCCAGTGCATGTACGGCACCAACACCCACCTGAAAGAGATGGCGCTGGACAACGTCGCGCCCGGCGAGACCGTGGTGTTCGAGTTCCGCTTCCCGATGAATTTGGGGCCGGGCACGTATTCCGTGGCCACCGCCATCGTCAGCACCGACACCCATCTGGTCAACAACTACGAATGGCGCGACCTGGCGCTGGTATTTACCGTGATGAATATGCGCCGCCCCCACTTCGAGGGCACGGCCTGGATAGACCCGACCATAACGATCAGCCGCCCATGACCTTTCTGACCTACGCCCAGAACTTCGAAGACGTGCTGCTGTGGCGCGCGCTCGGCCACATCAAGAACGGCTTCTACATCGACGCCGGCGCCAACGACCCCGAGCTGCACTCGGTCACCAAGGCCTTTTACGACGCCGGCTGGTGGGGCATCAACATCGAACCGATGCCGTCCTACCAGGCCCAGTTCGTCGCGGCGCGTCCGCGCGACATCAACCTGGCGGTGGCGGTGGGCGCGCAAGCGGGCCAGATCACGCTGTACGACACGCCGGACATCAACGGCTGGGCCTCCACCGACAGCGCGGTGGCCGAGGCGCACCGCAAGGACGGCGTGGCGGTGCAGGAAGTGACCGTGCCGCTGCGCACGCTGAGCGACATCTGCGCCGAGCATGTGCGCGGCGACATCCACTTCCTGAAGATCGACGTGGAAGGCTTCGAGGGCGAAGTGCTGCGCGGCATGGATTTCAAGCGCTGGCGCCCGTGGGTGCTGGCCATCGAGGCCACCATGCCCAACAGCCGCGAGACCAACCACGGCACCTGGGAACACCTGGTGACCGGGGCCGGCTACCGCTACGCCTATTTCGACGGCCTGAACCGCTACTACGTGGCCGACGAGCATGCCGAACTGCTGGACGTGCTCAACATCCAGGCCAATGTGTTCGACGGCTTCATCAGCCACCACCTGGACAAGGCCTGGAAGCGCCAGGAGGAGCTGGGCCTGCTGGCCCAGCAAGCCCAGGCCAGCGCCGCCGAGAACGCGCAGCTGAGCGAAGCGGCGCACGCCGAACTGCGCGTGGCGCAGGAACAGACGGCGCGCGCCCACCAGCAGGCCGAACAAGCCATCGCCCGCGCCGACGAGGCGGTGTGGCGGGCCGACACCGCCATCGCCAGCGTCAACCAGGCACTGGCGCTGGCCGGCGAGCAGGCGGCGCAGTCCGCCCAGCGCGCCGACGCCGCCGTTGCCGCCTCATTGCGGGCGATCGACGCAGCCGCCGAAGCAAGCGCGCGCGCCCACCATTTCGAAGTCGCCTCGCACCATGCCGGCCAGGAAATCCTGCGCCTGCAGGGCCTGCTGACCCAAGCCGCCGAACAGGCCGCGCAACAGTACGCCGCGCAGCAAGCGGCCGCCATCGCGCTGCACATGCAGCTGGCCCAACTGCAGCAGCACGCACAGGCCATGGAACGCAGCTGGCGCTGGCGCTTCGGCATGCCGGCGGGGGTGCTGCAGATCCAGGGCGGACGCCTGAAACGCGCGCTGCGCCCGGCGCTGCGCAGCGTGATCGAACGCATGAAGCGCAGCGAAGGCATGCGCCGCCTGCTGCTGCCGCTGGTGTGGCGCTTCCCGCGCCTGGCCGAGCGCGTGCTGGCCACCCTGCGCCCGCCCGCGCCGCCGGCACCGCCGGCTATCCCGGCCATGCCGCCCATGCCGCCCATGCCGAGCGCGCACCCGCCCGGCGCGGCCGCATCCGCCGAGCCGGCCGCTGCGCCCGTGACGCCGGCCGTGTCCGCCGAACTGGCCGGCCTGCCGCTGTCGGTACGCGCCGTGCTGGCCGATCTCGGCCAGGCCATCCGCCACTCCAACAACTGAACCCCATGCGCCTCGTTATCGATCTTCAAGCCTGCCAGCATGGCAGCCGCGGCAACTGCGCCGCCACCACCGCACTGGTGCAGGCGCTGGCCGCCAGCGCCGGCCAGCACGAACTCTGGGTGGCGCTGCATGCGCAGGCGCCCGGCCAGGAAACCCTGCGCCACGCGCTGGGCGGCAGCGTGCCGGCCGGCCGCATCCGCAGCTACAGCCTGCCCGCCGTCGATGCCGGCAGCCCGCGCAGCGCATGGCAGGCCGAAGCGGCCGCGCTGGTGCGCGGCAATTTCCTGCAGGCGCTGGGCGCCGACCTGGTGTACGCACCCGGCGGCGCCGAGACCGAGGCCGATGGCGCCGCCGGCAAGGCGCCGCTGCAACTGGGCGGCGCCTTGCCATCCGGCGCGCCGGAGGCGGCAGCGCTGGCGCTGTGGCGCCAGTTCGAAGCAGCGCGCGCCGCTGCGGACACGGCCACGAAATCCGCTCCGCCCGCCCGCCCGCGCCTGGCCTATCTGTCGCCGCTGCCGCCGGAAAAATCCGGCATCGCCGACTACAGCGTCAGCGTGGTCAACGAACTGGCGCAGTGGTACGAGATCGACATCGTGGCCGAGCAGGCCAGCATAGAACCCGGCCTGCTGCAGGGCGAATTCCCGCTGCGCGACGTGGCCTGGTTCGAGCGGCACGCGCACGAGTTCGACCGCATCGTCTACCACTTCGGCAACAACCACATGCACCGCTATATGTTCGAGCTGCTGCAGCGCCATCCCGGCGTGGTGGTGCTGCATGACTTCTTCCTGTCCGGCGTGGTGGACCAGATCGAGCGCGGCGGCTACCGCGCCGGCGCCTTCTACCAGGCGCTGTACGACTCGCACGGCTACGGCGCGCTGCTGCGCCAGGAGCAAACCAGCCGCAACGACACCATCTGGGCCTATCCGGCCAACAAGGCGGTGCTGGACCACGCGGCCGGCATCATCGTGCACTCGCCCTACGCGGCCGCCCTGGCCGAGCAATGGTACGGCCCCGGCGCCGCCGAAGGCTGGCGCGTGCTGCCGCTGCCGCGCGTGCCGCTGGGCGGCCTGGAGCAGGAATACAGCCGCGCCGCCGCGCGCGAACGCCTGGGCCTGGCCGAGGACGACTTTATCGTGTGCACCTTCGGCATGATGGGCGCGACCAAGCTGAACGACGAACTGATCGACGCCTTCCTGGCCTCGCCGCTGGCGCAGGACCCGCACTGCCGCCTGGTGTTCGTGGGCGAGAACAATGTCTTCGAATACGGCCAGGCGGTGGACGCCAAGATCGCCGCCAGCGGCCTGGCCGAGCGCATCGCCATCACCGGCTTCGTCACGCCCGAGCTGTACGCCAGCTACGCGGCGGCGGCCGACATCGCGGTGCAGCTGCGCAGCATGACGCGCGGCGAAACCTCGGCCGCCATCCTGGACTGCCTGCTGTACGGCGCGCCCACCATCATCAACGCGCACGGCGCGGCGGTGGACCTGCCGGACGAGGTGCTGGTCAAGCTGCCGGACCAGTTCGCCGTAAGCGAACTGAGCGACGCGCTGGCGCGCCTGCACGGCGACGCCGCCCTGCGCGCCAGCCTGAGCCGCGCGGCGGCCAGCCACACGCGCACCCACCATACGCCCAGCCACGCCGGCCCGCTGTACCGCGAGGCCATCGAGCACTATGCGCAGCACCATCCGCGCCAGCACTACCGCAAGCTGCTGGGCGCGCTGGGCGCCATTGATGCTGGCGCCGCCGGCACCGATACCAAGGCCCTGCCCGGCAAGGACGAGCTGCTGCAGGCGGCGCACGCGATCGCCTTCAACCAGCCGCCGTCGTCGCCGCGCCAGCTCTTCGTCGACATCTCGGCCCTGGCCGACACCGACCTGAAGACCGGCATCCAGCGCGTGGTGCGCAGCGTGCTGCACGCGCTGATGGTGAACCCGCCGGCCGGCTACCGCATCGAGCCGGTGTACGGCTGCGGTGGCAACCAGCCCTACCGCTACGCGCGCCGCTTCACGCTGGACATGGTGGGCGTGGGCGAGCACCTGAAACTGGAAGACGCGCCCATCGAGGCGCGGCACGGCGACCTGTTCCTCGGCCTCGACCTGTTTACCAACGGCACCGCGCAAAACCGCGAACTGCTGCAGCAGATGCGCGAGCGCGGCACGCAAGTGTATTTCGTCATCTACGACGTGCTGCCCATGCTGCATCCGCACTGGTTCCCCTTCGGCACCGAGGAATACTTCGGCCACTACCTGGACGCCATCACCCACTCCTCGGACGGCGTGGTGTGCATCTCGCGCGCCGTGGCCGACGAGCTGGCGCAATGGAAGGCGCAGCGCGAAAACCTGCGCGCCACGCCGCTGCAGGTGGGCTATTTCCACCTCGGCGCCGACATCGACGCCAGCAAGCCGAGCTTCGGCCTGCCGGACAACGCCGACACCGTGTTCGCCGCCGTGGCGGCCCGCCCCAGCGTGCTGATGGTGGGCACGGTGGAGCCGCGCAAGGGCCACGGCCAGGCGCTGGCGGCCTTCGACCGGCTGTGGAAAGACGGCGTGGACGCCAACCTCATCATCGTCGGCAAGGAAGGCTGGATGGTCGAGAAGGTGGCCAAGCTGCTGCGCAAGCATCCGGAATGCGAGCAGCGCCTGTTCTGGCTGGCCGGCGTGTCCGACGAAATGCTGCTCAAGCTGTACCAGAGCTGCAGCGGCCTGCTGGCCGCCTCCGAGGGCGAAGGCTTCGGCCTGCCGCTGATCGAAGCGGCCCAGCACGGCATTCCCATCCTGGCGCGCGACATCCCGGTGTTCCGCGAAGTGTGCGGTACCCATGCGCACTACTTCGAGGACGGCGCGCCCAAGCCGCTGGCGGCCGCCCTGAAACAGTGGCTGGACCTGCTGCGCGCCGGCACCGCGCCGGCCTCGACCGGCATGCCGTGGCTGAACTGGGAGCAAAGCGCGCAGCAGTTGCTGGACGCCATCGTCGGCCAGCGCTGGTACCGCGCGCTGCCTGCCGGGACGCCCGGCGACATGAACAAATGATAAGATGGCCGGCGCGGCGCCGGCCCTAGCCCCACACTTCCACAGACTTGAATTGGAAACCGACATGCAACAAATTAACAACCTCTCGACCCGTTTGACCCAGCACCAAACCCAGATCAAGGCCGCCATGGACCGCGTCATCGCCAGCGGCTGGCTGGTGCTGGGCCCGGAAGTGAAGCGCTTCGAGCAAGACTTCGCCGCCTGGCTGGGCGCGTCGCACTGCGTCAGCCTGGCCAACGGCACCGACGCCATTGAACTGGCGCTCAAGGCGCTGGGCGTGCAGCCGGGCGAGCGCGTGGCCACCGTGGCCAACGCCGGCATGTACACCACGCTGGCCATGCTGGCCGCCGGCGCCGAACCCTTCTTCATGGACGTGGACCTGGACACCCGCGGCGCCACCCTGGCCGAAGTGACGCGCGCGCTGGACGCGGGCGTGAAAGCGGTGGTGGTGACCCACTTGTACGGCCTGGCGCTGCCGGAAATCAAGGCCATGGCGGCGCTGTGCGCCGCGCGCGGCGTGCCGCTGCTGGAAGACTGCGCGCAGGCGCATGGCGCCACCGTGGACGGCCAGCGCGTGGGCACTTTCGGCGACGCCTCCACCTTCAGCTTCTACCCGACCAAGAACCTGGGCGCGCTGGGCGACGGCGGCGCCGTCGTCACCAGCCGCGCCGACGTGGCCGCCACCGTGGGCATGCTGCGCCAGTACGGCTGGACCGCCAAGTACAAGGTGGAACTGCCGGCCGCGCGCAACAGCCGCCTGGACGAGCTGCAAGCGGCCATCCTGAGCGAATTCCTGCCGCTGCTGGACGCGGCCAACGCGCGCCGCCGCGACATCGCCGCGCGCTACCGCGCCGGCATCGTGCACGCGCAGGTGCAGACCCCGGCCGACGCCGGCGCCGCCTCCGTGGCCCACCTGTACGTGGTGCGCAGCCCGGACCGCGACGCGCTGCGCGAGCACCTGAAGGCCAAGGCCATCGGCTCCGACGTGCACTACCCGATTCCCGACTACGCGCAGCCGGTGCTGGGCGCGCGCTTTGCCGGCGTCAAGCTGGCCAACACCGAAACGCTGGCGCGCGAAATCCTGACGCTGCCGTGCTACCCGGAAATGACCGACGCCGAAGTGGACGCGGTGATCGCCGCCGTCAACAGCTGGCAGGCATAAGCGGCATGGGCAGCATGAAGTTTTCCGTAGTCATCCCGGTCTACAAGAACGAGGAGTCGATCCCGCGCCTGCTGGCCGCCGTGCAAGGCATGAACCAGGCGCTGGACGGCCAGCTCGAAGCCGTGTTCGTGGTGGACGGCAGCCCGGACCAGTCCTTCGCGCTGCTGCGCGACGCCCTGCCCACGCTGCCCTTCGCGGCCCAGCTGCTGGCGCACTCGCGCAATTTCGGCTCCTTCCCCGGCATCCGCACCGGCCTGCAAGCGGCGCGCGGCGACTACTACGCGGTGATGGCGGCCGACCTGCAGGAGCCGCCCGAGCTGGTGGTGGAGTTCTTCCAGTCGCTGGAGCGCGACGAGTGCGACGTGGCCATCGGCACCCGCACCACGCGCGAGGACCCGCTGCGCTCGCGCCTGGCGTCCGGCCTGTTCTGGGGCATGTACCGCCGCCTGGTAGTGCACGACATGCCCGAGGGCGGCGTGGACGTGTTCGGCTGCAACCGGCAATTCCGCGACCAGCTGCTGCAGCTTGAGGAATCGCGCTCCTCGCTGATCGCGCTGATCTTCTGGCTGGGCTACCGCCGCAAGCTGGTGGCCTATGCGCGCCAGGTGCGCCAGGAAGGCAAGTCGGCCTGGACCTTCAGCAAGAAGCTGGACTACATGATGGACAGCATCTTCGCCTTCACCGACTATCCGATCCGCATGCTGATACGCATGGGCGCCATCGGTTCCATGCTGTCGATCGGCCTGGGCCTGCTGGTGGCCGCCGCGCGCCTGAGCGGCGCCATCGAAGTGCCCGGCTATGCCGCCACCATGCTGGTGGTGCTGCTGTTCGGCACGCTGAACCTGCTGGGCCTGGGGCTGGTGGGCACCTACGCCTGGCGCGGCTACGAAAACAGCAAGCAGCGTCCGCTGGCCGTGGTGGCCGCGCGCCTGGCGCACGATCCCGCGCCGCAGCGCACGGCAGTGGCGGGCGCCGCCGCCGCGTCGGCCGCGCCCACCGGAGTGTCCGCATGAGTTTGCACCTGAATGACAAGACCGGCTTTTACTCGCAGTTCAGCTTCCTGAGCCGCACGCCCGAGCTGCTGGGCGCGGAATGGCTGGCCGAGCTGGAGGCCGAAGTGGGCGCCGGCAAGGCCCAGGTGCACGAGGGCGCGCCCGGCGTGCGCCTGGTGTACCGCCAGCTGCCCTGGGACAGTAATTTCTTCGGCATCGCCACCTACCGCGTCGACTACACCTCGGCCGCGCCCGGCACGCCGTTCAGCGCGCTCGAACAGGCCTTCGCCTCGCTGCGCGCCCATCTGGCGGCGCAGTCGCCGGCCTGCTACCTGTTCACCGAAGTGCCGGCCGAGGACACCGCCGCCATCGCCGGCATGAGCGGCGCCGGCTGGCGCCTGATCGAAACCCGCGTGACCGGTTTCAGCGACGAGCTGGGCCGCTACACGGCGGAACAGATGGCCGCCGTGCGCAGCGCCACCGAGGCCGACATCGCCGAGCTGCGCGCCACCTCGGTCAACGCCCTGAACCGCTACGACCGCTTCCACGCGGACGATTTTTTCACGCCGCAGCAGGCCGAGGCCATGCTGGCCACCTTCGCCGAAAATTCCGTGCGCGGCTTTGCCGACGACGTGATCGTGCCGGCCGAGGGGCCGGCGGACGCCTTCCTGACCGCCAACCACCTGGCCTCCCCCGCCAGCCTGGGCTTGGGCCAGCTGGGCCGCATGTCGCTGCTGGCCTCGCTGCGCCCGGGCTGGGCGGCGCGCATGATCTGCGGCCTGAGCGCGAAATTCCACGCGGCCGGTTTCGACGCCGCCTTCATCACCACGCAGGCCACCAACCGCGCCGTGCTCAAGGTGTGCTCGCAGGTCGGTTTCCGTATCGGCCGCGGCAGCCACATCTTCTCTACCTACAGCAGAGGCTAATATGCAACAGAACTCCTCCGCCGTCGTGCACGACGGCGCCCAGGTCGACGCCAGCGCCCAGCTGGGCGACTACGTGGTGGTGTACGGCGGCGCCGAACTGGCCGCCGGCAGCGCCGTGGCCGGCTTCACCCAGGTCTGGCCGGGCGTGCGCCTGGAAACCGGCGCCCGGCTGGCCGCCGGCGTGACGCTGGAGCGTCCCGACGAGGCCAGCGGCCACACCGTGTTCGGCACCCACAGCAAGGTCGGCGCCGGCGCCACCATCTGCGCCGGCGTCAAGGTCGGCCAGGGCGCCGTGGTCGAGGCCGGCACCGTGGTGAGCCACAGCGTGCCGCCCTACGCCATCGTGTCCGGCTCGCCGGCGCGCATCGTCGGCTACGTGGAAACGCTGACCCAGGCCGAGCGCCCGAACTGGCACCGCCAGGCCGAATTCCCGGCCACCCAGTCCACCGTGCCGCTGGGCGTGGGCGGCGTGACGCTGCACCGCTTCAAGGCCGTCAAGGACCCGCGCGGCGACCTGTCGGTGGGCGAATTCGCGCGCGAGATTCCGTTCGAGCCCAAGCGCTACTTCCTGGTCTACAACGTGCCGACCGAGAAGACGCGCGGCGAGCATGCGCACCACAAATGCCACCAGTTCCTGATCTGCGTCAAAGGCAGCTGCGCGGTGGTGGTGGACGACAACGCATCGCGCTGCGAAGTGCTGCTCGAATCGCCCGACCAGGGCATCTACCTGCCGCCGCTGACCTGGGGCATCCAGTACAAATACTCGAGCGACGCGGTGCTGCTGGTGTTCACCTCCGACTACTACGAAGCGGCCGACTACATCCGCGACTACGACGAGTTCGCCGCCGTGGTCGGCGCCAAAGCCAACGACAAACAGGGCGCCTGAGTGAGCCGGCAAGCCATGCTGGCGCGCTGGGCGCGCTTCCTGGTGGGCGGCGCCATCAACACCGGCTTCAGCTATCTGCTCTACCTGCTGCTGGCGCTGGCCCTGCCCTACCAGCTGGCCTATCTGCTGGCCTACGCGGCCGGCGTGGTGTTCTCCTACTGGTTCAACGCGGTGGTGGTGTTCCGCGTGCCGCTGTCCTGGGCCGGCTTCCTGGCCTTCCCGCTGGTGTACGCGGTGCAATACCTGATCTCGGCCGCCCTGCTCGGCCTGCTGGTCGAATGGCTGAAGGTGCCGCACAAGCTGGCGCCGCTGGCGGTGGCCGCCTGCATGGTGCCGCTCAGCTATGTGATCAGCAAACTGGTGCTGGCCTGGTCCGCGCGCCGCGTCGCCGCCGGGACGATTAATACAACGGAAATTAAATGAAAAACCATAACCATAGCGGCGCCGCAGACACGGCGCTGCTGGCGCCCCAGTCGCTGGGCGCCATCACGCGTGCCGAATGGCGCTGGTGGCTGCCGGGCGCGCTGCTGTGCTGTGTGCTGGCCAGCCTGATCACCTTCGGTTGGCCGCAGGGCCTGCTGCCCAATCTGAACCTGCCCATCTGGTACACCGGCGATGGCCTGAGCCATTCGTGGTTCATGAAACGCGTGATTGAAGGCTGGGTCCTGAGCAACGAGCACAGCGGCTACCCCTTCGGCTCCGACTTCCACGACTATCCGGGCGCCGATGTCGGCAGCCTGGTGCTGATGAAACTGCTCGGACTGATCAACGGCAACTTCGCCACCGTGTTCAACCTGTACTACCTGGGCGGCTTCGGCGTGTGCTTCGCCAGCGCCTTCGTGGTGCTGCGCGCGCTGCGCCTGGAGCGCCCCTACGCGGCGGCCGGCGCGCTGCTGTTCACCTTCATGCCCTTCCACATGATGCGCGTCTCGCATCTGTTCTACACCTGGTATTTCGTGGCGCCACTGTATTTCTACGCGGCGCTGCGCATGGCCGAGGGCAAGCTGTTTGAAGGCAAGCTGGCCAGCCGTCCGCTGGCCAAGCTGCTGAGCGCCGCCGGCCTGATGCTGATGGCCAGCTTCGGCGTCTACTACGCGCTGTTCGGCGTGCTGGTGTTCGCCACGGTCGCCTTCGCCGGCCTGTGCCGCAGCGACTGGCGTCCGTTCAAGTCGGCCGTGATCGCCTCCACTTTTGTGGTGCTGGGCGTGGCGCTCAATATCGCCCCCAACCTGGCCTACCAGCGCGTGCACGGCGCCAATCCCGAAGTGGCCAACCGCGAGATCGCCAACGGCGAGGTGTATGGCTTCAAGCTGATGCAGCTGCTGTTGCCGCGCGGCGGCCACCGCAGCAGCACCTTGAGCGGCCTGGCCGCACGCTACGAGGCCAGCACGCCGCTGGTCAACGAAAACAGCACCGCCGCGCTGGGCGCGGTGGGGGCGCTGGGCTTCGCGGCCATGCTGTGCGTGGCGGCGGCGGCCACGGCCGGCCGCCGCCCCGGCCGCCGCCTGGGCCTGCTGGCGCTGATCGTGGTGGTGCTGTTCCTGTTCGGCACCATAGGCGGGCTGGGCTCACTATTCTCCATCACGGTGTCCTCGTCGATACGCGGCTGGAACCGCATCAGCGTGTTCCTCGGTTTTGGCGCGCTGGCCGGGCTGATGCTGCTGCTGCAAAGCTGGCTGGCCGGCCGCCTGCAGGGTCGTCGGCTTGCGCTGGGCTCGGCCGCGCTGTGCGCCGCGCTGGCCGGCTTCGGCATGTGGGACCAGTCCGGCGCCGTGTGCACGGCCTGCCGCGTCCTGGTGGAAAAAGAGGTCAAGCAAAACCAGGACTTCGTCGGCGCCATCGAGGCGGCGCTGCCCAAGGGCGCGGCAGTCTACCAGCTGCCCTATATGGCTTTCCCCGAGGTGCCTCAGCTGCACCAGATGTCGGTGTACGACCATATGCGCGGCTATCTGCATTCCAAGGACCTGCATTGGAGCTATGGCGGCATGAAAGGGCGCGAAGGCGACCGCTTCTTCCGCAACCTGTCCGAGCAGCCTATGGAGCGCCAGCTCGACACCATTGCCAAGCTGGGCTTTTCCGGCATCTATCTCAACCGCAACGGCTACGCCGACAACGGCGCCGCCGTGGTCGCCAGCCTGACGGCCCTGACCGGCGCCCCGCCCGCGCTGGTCCGGGCCGACGGCCAGGTGCTGTTCTTCCGCGTGCCGCCGCCGGCCACGCCGCCGGTGGCGGTGCAGGGCAAGAGCGCGCGGCAAATCCTGCAGGCCCTGTACGGCGGCGCCAACGGCAAGCTGAACACGCCGGCCGCGCTGGCCGACGGCATCCGCTTCAGCGACAAAGCGTATCCGGTGATCGTGGCCGCGGTGCGCGGCGTGTCCGTGCCGGAAGCGTGGGGACGCTGGTCGGACGCCATGACCGGCCCCGCTGTGCAGATCGATTTCGTCGAGCCGCTGAGCAAGCGCTTCACGCTGGCCCTGACCTTGCAGCCCTTCGGCCCCAACGCCGGCCAGCCGCTGACGGTGCGGATCGGCAAGCAGAGCCACAGCGTGGTGTTGCAGCCCGGCCCGCAGACCTACCGCCTGCCCTTCGACCTCGGCGCGGATAGCGCGGACCGCCTGGAACTGGTGCCGCCACAGCCGGTGTCGCCGCAATCGCTCGGCGGCGGCGGCGACACCCGCCGCCTCGGCGTCGGCCTGATCCAGGTCAGCATCACGCCCTAGGACGGATTAGCGGCGGACGCAAAAAAAGCGCCGGGACGATATCATCGTCCCGGCGCTTTTTTATTGGCGCTGCGCGGTTCAGACCTTGCGCAGGCCGCCCAGCAAGGCGGCGATTTTCTGTTTCGGCTTGCTGCTCGACGGCAGCGGGGCCGGCGCCGGCACGCTGCTCTGGGCCGGCTCGTAAGGCTTGAGGAACCACGGATCGACCTTCTCGCGGCGCGGCAGCGGGCCGGAGCTGGAACGGCTGCGCTCCGGGCGCGCGCCGGCATAGCCGCCGGCACTGCCGCCGCCGCTGCTGCCGCCACCGCTGCGTTCCGGCGCCGCGCGCGTTTCGCCTTCCGGACGGCGGCTGCTGCCGTGACGGCGTTCGCCGTGGCGCTCGTCGCCGCGTTCGCCTCGCGCGGACGACGGCGCGAAGCCGTCGAGTTCGCCGCGCTTGATGGTCTGCTTGATCAGTTTTTCAATGTCGACCAGCAGGCGCTCGTCCTTGTCCGTGTAGATCGAGATGGCGTCGCCCGAGGCGCCGGCGCGGCCGGTGCGGCCGATGCGGTGCACATAGTCTTCCGCGTTGTACGGCAGGTCGTAGTTGATGACGCAAGGCAGGTCGGAGATGTCCAGGCCGCGCGCCGCCACGTCGGTGGCCACCAGCACGTCGATCTCGCCCTTCTTGAACGACTCCAGCGCGGCCATGCGTTCCTGCTGCGTCTTGTCGCCGTGGATGGCGGTGGCTTTCATGCCCTCCTGTTCCAGGCTGCGCGACAGGCGCGAAGCGCCGATCTTGGTGTTGGAGAACACGATCACCTGCTTGAGCTCGCGCTGGCGCAGGATGTGGGCCACCACGTCGCGCTTGTGCTCTTCGCTGACCTTGTACACCACCTGGGTCACGCGCTCGGCGGTGGCGTTGCTGCGCGCCACTTCGATCAGCTGCGGGTCCTTCAGGAAGCTGTTGGCCAGCTTCTTGATCTCGCCCGAGAAGGTGGCCGAGAACATCAGGTTCTGGCGCTGCTTGGGCAGCAGGTTGATGATGCGCTGCAGGTCCGGCAGGAAGCCCATGTCCAGCATACGGTCGGCCTCGTCCATGACCAGCATCTGCACCTGGCCCAGCGAGATGTTCTTCTGCTCGATATGGTCCAGCAGGCGGCCCGGGGTGGCGATGACGATCTCGACGCCGGCCTTCAGCGCCACGGTCTGGCCCTTCATGTCCATGCCGCCGAACACCACGCAGGAGCGCAGCGGGGTGAATTTGCAATAAGCCGCCACGTTCTCGGCCACCTGCACCGCCAGTTCGCGGGTCGGCGTCAGGATCAGCGCGCGCACCGGGTGGCGCGCCGGCGACATGGAGCTGTTGGCGGTGGCCAGCAGCAGCTGGATGATGGGCAGCGAAAAACCGGCGGTCTTGCCGGTGCCGGTCTGGGCCGCGCCCATCACGTCGCGCCCTTGCAGCACGACGGGGATCGCTTGCGCCTGGATCGGGGTCGGGTGGACGTAGCCTTGCGCGGTCAGCGCGCGCAGAATGTCGGGCGACAGGCCAAAATCGGCAAAGCGGACCTGCTCGGCAGCTTCGGTAGCGGCGGCCGGATCGGCAGCGGGGACGGCTTCTGGCGTGGAAATGTTCTCGATGTCGGACATAAATTTTTCAATAAACAGCAAAATCCGCGCGAAGCGGCGAGGCGGGAGGACAGCAGGGCGGGGCCAGCTTGCGCGGATACAGGATACAAATTCAGCGGCCTACACGATACCCTAAATTTCCGCCACTGTACACGGAAACAGTAGCTTTCCCGCGATTCTGTTACATGAATGAAATGTATAATGGCAATGATGGCAACCCCCTTCCTCCCCCTTTTTCAGCGCCCCCGCTGGCCGCGCTGGCAGCAGCTGCTGGCCGCCCTCCTCCTGCTAGGTGTCTGCGGCCTGGGCTGGCCCCAGCCGCCGGCGCACAGCGCTCCGCCCTCGCTGCGCTTCAAGAAACTGGGGCCGCTGGACAATGACGAGCCGTCCATGCTGTCGCTGCTGCAGGACCGCCAGGGCTTTGTCTGGATAGGCACCCACAGCAACGGCCTGTACCGCTATGACGGCTACCGCGCCGTCAAATTCGCGCACGCCCGCAACGACGCGCGCAGCCTGCCGCACGACCGCGTGGCCGCCATCTTCGAGGACCAGCGCGGCCGCCTGTGGGCCGGCACCGCCAACGGCCTGGCGCGCTACAACCCGGACAGCAACGATTTCACCGTCTTCGCGCCCCCTTCCGGCCCGGTCAACCGCCTGATCGTCAAAAACATCATCTCCGACGGCAAGGACGGCATGTGGATAGGCACCTGGGGCGGCCTGCAGCATTTCAACCCGGACAGCGGCAAATTCACCGTCTATGCGCACGACGCGGCCGATCCCGGCAGCCTGGGCAGCAACGACCTGAACGCGCTGGCGCTGGACAAGGACGGCGGCCTGTGGGCCGGCACCTGGCCCGGCGGCGTGGACTACCTGGCGCCCGGCGCCAGCGCCTTCGTCCACTACCGGGTGGACAGCGCGGCGCAGCCCGACAGCCGCAGCAACATCGTGCGCGCCATGCAGTTCGACCGCGACGGCACCCTGTGGCTAGGCACCGAGGCGGGCGTGCTGAGCCAGCCGGCCGGCAAGCCGTGGGCGCCGCGCCGCCCGGCCGCCAGCCCGTCCAGCCGCATCACCAGTTTCTATGTGGACCAGGCCCAGACCCTGTGGGCCACCACGCTGTCGGCCGGCCTGCTGCGCTGGAATGCGGACACGGCCAGCTTCGACCAGTACCAGCACCAGGCCAGCGATCCCTATTCGCTGCCGGGCAACAATCTGCGCGCCATGCTGCAGGACCGGGGCGGCATGCTGTGGGTGGCCTCGTTTACCGACGGCATCAGCCTGGCCAACCTGAACAGCCGGGGCTTCCGCCGCCACGTGCCGCACCGCCTGGACCAGGGTTCGCTGTCGACCAACGCGCTGCTGGCGCTGGCGGCGGCGCCGGACGGCAAGGTCTGGCTGGCGGCCAACCTGGGGCTGAGCCTGTACGACCCGGCCAGCGGCGCCGTGCTGCAAAGCTACCGCAGCGCGGACGGCAAGCCGGGCGCCCTGAGCCACGACATCGTCTACAGCCTGTACCAGGACCTGGGCCAGGGCAAGGACGCGGCCGGGCCGCTGTGGGCCGGCACCGCCAACGGCCTGAACCGGCTGGGGCCGGACGGCCGCTTCCAGGTAATCCGCTTCGGCAACACCGCCAGCGACTACATCAACGCCATCGCGCCCGGCCGCGACAATGTGCTGTGGCTGGCCACCGGCAACAGCCTGGTGCGCTACGACAGCAAGCGCGGCAGCCACCACATCTACTACAACGACCCGGCCGACCCGGCCAGCCGCAGCGTCAACGGCACCTCGGCGGTGCTGGAAGACCGCGCCGGCCGCGTATGGGCCGGCTCGGAATGGAACGGCGGCGGACTGGACATGCTGGACCCGGCCAGCGGCAAGTTCCGCCACCTGCGCCATGCGCCCGACAGCGGCAAGAACAACGGCAAAGACGGCGGCCAGCCCTCGCTGTCGGACGACAACGTCTCCAGCCTGCACGAGGACGCGGCCGGCCGCCTGTGGGTGGGCACGGCCAAGGGCCTGGACCTGGTGACGGTGGCGGCCAATGGCGCGCTGCGAGTGCAGCCCTACGCGGCGGCGGTCGGCTCGGGCAAGGTACTGGCCATCCGCAGCGACCAGGACGGCATGATCTGGGCCAGCACCATCGCCGGCCTGTACCGGCTGGACCCGGCCAGCGGCAAGGTGGAGCGCTACAGCCCGGCCGACGGCCTGACCGACGGCTACACCACCAACTCGTCGGCCAGCGGCAGCGACGGCACGCTGTACTTCGGCGGCGTGCACGGCATGACGGCGGTCACGCCGCGCGCGGTGCGCAGCGACACCGTGGCGCCGCAGGTGGCCATCACCGACATCACCGTGTTCAACCGTTCGCTGGGCGAAGGCCAGCGCAGCGAGGGCGCCGAGCTGCAAGGCCCGGTGACGGCGCCGCGCGTGCTGACCCTGTCGGCCCAGGCTTCGGTGTTCTCGATTGAATTCGCGGCGCTGCACTACACCGATCCCGGCCAGAACCGCTACGCCTACCAGCTGGCCGGCTTCGACCGCGACTGGGTGCTGGCCGACGCCTCGCACCGCAACGCCAGCTACACCAACCTCTATCCGGGCACCTACACCTTCCGCGTGCGCGCGGCCAACCACCGCGGCGTGTGGAGCGCCGAGCCGGCCAGCATGACCATCGTGATCACGCCGCCGTTCTGGCAGCGCTGGTGGTTCCGCGCCGGGCTGGGCCTGCTGGTGCTGGGCAGCCTGCTGGCCGCGCACCGCTGGCGCATCCGGCGCCTGACGCGGCGCCAGGCCGAGCTGGCCGCGCTGGTGACGGCGCGCACCGCCGCGCTGGAGGAGTCGAACCGCAAGCTGGCCGCGCTCAGCACCACCGACGGCCTGACCGGGGTGCGCAACCGGCGCGGTTTCGACGAGGCGCTGGCGGCCGAGTGGCGGCGCGCCGCGCGCACCGGGCAGACGGTGGCCCTGTCGCTGCTGGACGTGGACCACTTCAAGAAGTATAACGACCACTACGGCCACCTGGCCGGGGACACCTGTTTGCGCACGGTGGCCGAACTGATCACCAAGCACGGGCGCCGCAGCACCGACCTGGTGGCGCGCTACGGCGGCGAGGAGTTCGCGCTGCTGGCGGCGGCCACCAACGCGGCCGACGCGTTCGGCGTGGCGCAGGATATCTGCGCGGAGCTGGCCAAGCTGGCGCTGCCGCACGCGGACGCGCCGCTGGGCATCGTCACCATCAGCATCGGCGTGGCGGTGCTGGCGCCCACGGATCACAATACAGAGGAAATGCTGGTGGCGCTGGCCGACCAGGCGCTGTACCGCGCCAAGGAGAAAGGCCGCAACCAGGCGCTGCTGGCATTAGGAACGGAATGAACGAAATGACTGAAACGAAGCTGGACGCGGAAGACCCGCGCCCGGAACCGCCGCAGCCGCCCGAACCGGGCGACTGCTGCCATAGCGGCTGCGCGTATTGCGTGGATGATATGTATCAGGATGCGCTGGACAAGTACCGGGCGGAGTTGAAGGACTGGCTGGCGCGGCATCCTTAGCAGCTAGAACTCCTCCCATTCGTCGGCGGCAGGTTTGGATGCGGCTTTGGCCGGCGCCTTGACGGCGGGGGCGCGGGCCGGCGGCAGGGCTTTGGCGGGCGCCGGACGGACCGGCGCCGCCGCTGCCGGCGCTGCCTTGCGCGCGCGCGGCGGCGCCTGCGTGGCGCTGGCGGCCAGGGCGCTGGCGTTGAGCTTGAAGGCGCTGACCACCTGGCTCAGGTGCGCGGCCTGGTCCATCATCGATTCGGCGGCGGCGGCGGCCTGCTCCACCAGCGCCGCATTTTGCTGCGTCACCTGGTCCATCTGCACGATGGCCGTGTTGACCTGCTCGATGCCGCTGCTCTGCTCCTGGCTGGCGGCCGTGATCTCGGACATGATGTCGGTCACGCGCGTGATGCTGGCCACGATTTCATCCATCGTGGCCCCGGCCTGGTCCACCAGGCGCGAGCCGGCGTCCACTTTCTCCACCGAATCGCCGATCAGGGTCTTGATGTCCTTGGCGGCCGCCGCCGAGCGCTGCGCCAGGTTGCGCACCTCGGACGCCACCACCGCGAAGCCGCGCCCCTGCTCGCCGGCGCGCGCCGCTTCCACGGCGGCGTTGAGCGCCAGGATATTGGTCTGGAAGGCGATGCCGTCAATGACCGCGATAATGTCCACGATCTTGCGCGACGACTCGTTGATCGAGGCCATGGTGCCCACCACCTGCCCCACCACGTCGCCGCCCCGGATGGCAATACCGGAGGCCGACTGCGCCAGCTGGTTGGCCTGGCGCGCATTGTCCGCGTTCTGCTTGACGGTGGAGGTCAGCTCCTCCATCGACGAGGCGGTCTCCTCCAGCGAACTGGCCTGCTGCTCGGTGCGCGAGGACAGGTCCTGGTTGCCCGAGGCGATCTGGCCGGACGCGGTGGCGATGGTGTCGGTGCCGCTGCGCACTTGGGCCACCAGCGACTGCAGGCTCCCCGTCATGTCCTTGAGCGCCCCCATCAGCTGGCCGGTTTCGCATTGCGACTTGACCTCGATCTCCTGGGTCAGGTCGCCGCCGGCCACCTGCTTGGCCACCGAGACCGCCTCCTGCAGGGGGCGGGCCACGATGCGCGCCACCCACAGCGCCAGCAGCATGCCCAGCACCACGGTGGCCACCAGCAGCACCACGATGATCAGACGCGACTGGTTATAGGTGGCGGTGGCCGCGTCGCTGGCGGCGTCGCCGCCGTCGATGTTGATCTTGACCAGCTTGTTGAGCTGCTCGCTCAAGCCGGTCATGATCTGCGCCGAGTTGCCCGAGGCCAGCGCGCGCGCTTCATCCTTGAGACCTTTGCGCGAGGCGTCCACCAGCTTGCCGCCTTCGCTGACGAATTGCTGCCACTGGGTCGCGAAGGCCTCGTACTGGGCTTTTTCTTCGGGGCTGGAAATGAGCTTCTGATAGCGTTCGCTGTCGGCCTTGAAAGTGGCCAGCGTGTCGCTCATGCGTTTTTCGTAGGTGTCGTACAGCTTCTCGTCGTTGCCCAGGATGTGGGCCAGCTGCCAGCGGCGGTAATCGCCCACGTCGATACGGAGTGCCATCACGGCCTGCACGCTGGGCATCCAGTTTTGCGCCATGTCGTCCGAAGCCTGGTTGATGCGGCCCATGGCGGCGATGGCGTTGAGGCCCAGGATCAGCGACAGGACCTGCACTGCGCCGAAAGAGACGATCAGTTTGGTCGCGATTTTGAGGTTGTAGAACCATTTCATGGCATCTCCCACTCTATCTGTCCGGAGATCCAGTATAGACCGATGCCGGTATGGCTACCGGAAATCCACGCACGGTTTTTGCGTCAAGACAACAGCATCGGGCGCGGCGATCGGGTAAGCTGGGGCTTTCCCTGAACGGACCCGCACCATGTGGAAACGACGCAGCCTGGCACTGCTCTTGATATTGCCCCTGCTGGCCCTGGCGGACAGCCGCCCCTTCCCGCCCAACGCCAAGCGCGGCAAGATGACGCCGGCCTGGCATCCCTCGATTGTTATCGACGGCAAGACGCGCACGCTGTCGCCGGCGGCCCGCATTTTCAACCAGGACAATATGATAGAAATGCCCGCCAGCCTGCGCGGCGAGAATTTCTTGGTGAACTACCAGGAAGACAGCGACGGCCAGATCCTCAACGTGTGGATACTGACCAAGGAAGAGGCCAGCCAGCGATTGCCGGCCGGCCAGACAGGCAGAAGAGTTACAGGAGAATAATGGCGGCGGCCACGCCGATGATCAGGCCGAACTTGGTCAGTTTGTAGGCGGTCTTGTTCCAGGCCTTGTAGCGGCGGCGGTACTGGCCGGCCACATAGGACACCTTGAACAGCTTGCTCACCAGGCCGGTCTGGTCGCCCTGCTCGTTGGGCGAGGCGGCGGCGGTCATCATGGTGCGGCCCAGCCAGCGGTTGACGGCCTGCGCCCAGCGGTAGCGCATGGGACGCTCGACGTCGCAGAACAGGATGATGCGGTCGCTCTCGCTGCCGTTGATGGCCCAGTGGATATAGGTTTCGTCGAACATCACGCCCTGGCCGTCGCGCCAGCTGTGGCGCTCGCCGTCCACGTCGATAAAGCAGCGGTCGTCGTTCGGCGTGGCCAGGCCCAGGTGGTAGCGCAGCGAACCGGCGAAGGGGTCGCGGTGCGGATTGAGCTTGCCGCCCGGCGGCAGCTCGGCGAACATGGCGGCCTTCACGGTGGGGATGCCCTTGAGCAACGCATAGGTCTGCGGGCACAGCTGTTCAGCGGACGGATGGCTGGCGTCGTACCACTTCAGGTAAAAGCGTTTCCAGCCGTTTTTGAAGAAGGAATTGAAGCCGGCGTCGTTGTTCTGTTCGGCGGCCTTGATCTTTTTCAGCGCCAGCAGGTTTTCCGCTTCGGCGCGGATGATCTGCCAGTTCTGCTGCAGGGGCTCGAGCTCCTTGAACTGGTCCAGCGACAGATAGGGCTTGGACGGCACCTTGGAGAACACGTGCATGAACAGGTTGATCGGCGCCATGAACGAGGAATGGTCGAACAGCTGGCGCATGAACGGCAGCCGCACCTTGCCACGGAAGTGGATGTGGAAAATAGCTAACAAATAAAACGATACCAGTGCCAACTTCATGGCGCCTCCAGCGTACACAATCCACCATGATATCGCCAAACGGCTTTTTTTGCCCGATCTTCGTGGGCCGTAAACTTCCGGCTACAATGCTTGGATGGCAAGAAAAACTCCCACCTTCCCCGGCCCGCAAAGCGCGCGGGCAGCCGTGCTGGCGGTGCTGCTGTCGAATAGCGACCAGACCGGCGCCGAGCCGCTGCAGGGGCGCGTCTCGCTGGCGGCCATCGTCAAGGCCTTGAAACGCAAATACCACTGGCCGATCGAAGCCAGCAGCTTTCCGGCCAACAGCGGCGACGGGCGCGCCACCTGGGCCACGGTGTACAGCCTGCCGCCGGACGTGATCGCCGCCGCGCTGGCCAACGGCGGCGCGGACTGGCTGGCCAGCCGCCGCGCGGCCAAACGCGCGGGCTGACTATTTCTTCGCCGCCTTGCTGATGGCGCGGCAGCGCGCCGTGGCGCGGTTGGCCGCATCGCAACGCGGCTTGGCCGCTGCGGCGGCCTTGCGCGCCGGCTTGGCGGGCGCCGCCTGCTTGCGCGGCTCGCGCACGGCGCCGGCCTTGGCGGGCTTGGCCGGCTTCTTCGTTTTCTTGACCGCAGCCTGGGGCGCAGCGCTACGCGCACCGGTACGCGCGGCCGTCTTCAGCTTGGCCGGAGCGGGTTCCGCTGACGGCAACTGCAGCGCGGCGACGGTACGGCTGGCCGGCGGCGCAGCGGCCCGCGCCGTCGCGGCGGCCAGACCGGCTCCGATCGCGGCGGCCGGTGTGGCGGCAGGCGCGGCGGCGATGGTGCCGCTGGCGCTGGTGCCCGCCGGGGCGGCGGAATTTGCCGCCGACGGTGCCGCCAAAGGTGCGGCGGCGGCCGCGCCGGGCGGAACGGGCGGGGCCGGCACCGCATGCTGCGGCTCGGACGGCGCCACCAGGGCCGACTGCACCACCGGCGGCGGCGCGATCTTCTGCACGTCCGGCGCCGGCAGCGCCTTGGCGCTCATGCCGGCCGGAGCGGCCAGCGCCGGCGGCTGGTGGCGCTGTTCCTGGGCCGTGTTGCCGATCCACACAATCGCCCCGACCAGGCCGGCCGCCAGCGCGCCGCCCAACGCCATGGTCTTCAGCGGCAGCGGCTTCCTGGCCGACTGCGGCGTGGCGGCGTCCGACGTGGCATCGAGCGCGGCAGCCCCAAGCTCCCCAGGCGCCTCCGTAGGGCGGGTTAGCGCAGCGTAACCCGCCAAATGCTCGGCAGCCGCTCCCGAAGGCGGCGCCATATGCGGTTCAGTATGAGGTTCATCGGCCTCGGGCCAGGCGGTAAAATCAGCCCCGGCGGCCTCCGCGCCGGCTGGCGCCGTAGTGGAGGCGGAGGAAATCGGGTCGTCCCCGAAAGTCGGTTCAACGCGCGGCGTAGTCTGCATCTTCATGGGTCTGGAATTCTGGGATGTGCGCAAAAAGCGAACAGGACTCTACCACACCTGCCCGCCCGCCAGACCCCTGCGCCGCAGCAAATGCCCGTAGTATACTGCGCGCATGACCTTACCTGCCCCACAAACCACCCTCACCCTGGCCGAACTGGCGGCGCGCTGGAACATGAGCACGCGCGAGCTGCTGGAACTGTCCCTGCCCGAGCCGCTGCCGGTGTATTTCTACTTCGACGGCCTGGTGTTCGACTTCGGCGACAAATGGCTGCGCGCCAACGGCGACGTGAAGGATGCGCAAGACCTGGAAGCCCACCAGCAGCACCTGAGCGCGCTCGACATCGACCTGCAGCGCCAGACGCTGCACAAGCAAGGCCTGCTGAAACTGAGCCAGTGGGAAGAAGCCATGAGCGACGTCGAACTGCAGCGCCAGCGCGCCGAAGCCGAGCGCCTGCGCAAGGAAACCACCCGCCTGGGCACGCTGCTCAAGGAGCGCAGCGAAGAGCGCCAGCGCCATGTGCGCAACGGCCTGCTGCGCGCCGCGCCGCGCACGCTGCACGAATTGGCCCGCAACGGCAGCGCGCGCTTCCCGCAGTTCGCCTTCCTGCCCGCGCGTCCGGAGCAGCCGTCCGACCGCTTGCTAGTGGCGCTGGAGGACGGCTTCCCGGTCCAGCAGCTGCTGACCGAGGCCGACCTGGTCGTGTCCCTGCAGGACGTGACGGCGGCCGAGGCGGCCCGGCCGGGCCTGGCACCCGCAGCCTAGTCGCTGCCCGCCGCGCGGCGCCGCTGCCCCTCCAGCCACGCGGGCGGCAGGCGGCCCAGCAGCGGATCGTCGCGCCGCAGGCTGGCCCAGCTCACGCCGCCGTCGCCGGAATAGCTCAGCATATAGGGCTTGTCCTCGTCGTCGCCGGCCTGCGCCGCCGCCAGCCAGATTTCCTTGTCATTCACGGCATAGCTGCTCACCAGCGGCGCGCCTTGCGCCGGCACCTTCACCTTGCGCCAGCGCCGCCCGTCCGCCGAGCGCAGCAGTGTCTGCGCAGCCGAGCCGGTGATCCACCAGCCGCCCGCTTTGGACGCCGCCAGCTCCACCAGCAAATCCGGATTCCCCAGCGCGGTGCTGTGCGCCACCTTGCACGAGGCCGCGTCGATCAGGCTGGCGGTGTAGCCGGACACCTTGCCGCCCGCGCCCAGCTGCGTGGCCAGCCCCACCACGCCGCGCGGCGACGACGCGAACGCCACGCTGGCGTCCTTCATCGCCTGCAGCGCGGACTTGCCGCCGCCAGCGTTGAGCTTGCTCAACGGCAGCAGGCAGTCGCGGCCCGGCGTGGCGCTGCTGCGGAAACGGTAGCCGCCCGCTTCCGGCGCCACCTGCACGCCGTAAGGCAAGGCCAGCACGTCGCGCCCGCCCGCTTGCAGCACGCGGCCGCTTAGCGCGTCTATCACCGTCCCGCCCACATAGATGCGGCCGCCGTCATCGACCACCAGCGGCGGCCAGATCCGGCCGCCGGGGCGCAACGCCAGCCGGACCGGCTCGTGCGCGTGGATCACGATGCCGTGCTCGTCCTCGGTAATGCCGGTGGCGCCGATGCGGAAGTCGAACACCGCCGCCCCGGCGGCCTGCGCCAGCGCGGCGCTGCACAGAGCAAAGACCAGCTTCATGCCAACTCCTCCTTCATGCCAACTTCCTTCAGCTTGCGGACCACGGTATCGGCCGCGGCCAGCGCGCGCCCCTGTTGATCAAGCAGCCGCAGCGGCGGCACGGGTTCGCCCGTCTCCTGCAGCACCAGCGTGGAATGCGGCTCCCCCTCGCGGTACAGAAACTGTTCGCTCCACTGGCGCAAGCTCACCAGTAGCGGGAACAGCGCCAGCCCCTTGGCCGTCAGCACGTATTCGCCGTAGGCGGTGCCGTCCGAGGCCGGCGACACCGCCAGCACGCCGTGCTCCACCAGCTTGTGCAGCCGGTCCGACAGGATGTTGCGCGCCACGCCCAGGTTTTTCTGGAAGGCGCTGAACCGGCGCACGCCGTCAAACGCGTCGCGCACGATCAGCAGCGACCAATGGTCGCCCACCACATCCAGGCCGCGCGCCACAGGACACGGGTCTTCTTTCAGCGTTTTTCGTTTGACCATCATTCACCCTCTTAAGTGGTTGCATTTTAATACTGGATTGCCTACACTCGAAACTAGTTTCAATTTGCAACCAGATTAGGGATCCACCATGCCTACCTCCACGCGTCTGATGACGCTGCTTATTTCCATCTCCTGCGGCGTGAGCGTCGCCAATGTGTATTACGCGCAGCCGCTGCTGGACGCGCTCGCGCTCGATTTCGGCCTCTCGCACGCCGAGGTCGGCATGGTGATGGCGGCCACGCAGCTCGGCAGTGCGCTGGCGCTGCTGTTTGTCCTGCCGCTGGGGGATTTGCTGGACCGGCGCCGCCTGATGCTGGTCCAGCTGGGATTGCTGAGCTGCGCCTTGCTGGCCGTCGGCTATGCACCGGGCGCGGCGCCGCTGCTGGGCGGCATGCTGGCGGTGGGCCTGCTGGGCACGGCCATGACGCAAGGCCTGATCGCCTACGCGGCCGCCACCGCGCCGCCTGCGGAGCGCGGGCGCATCGTTGGCACCGCGCAGGCTGGCGTGCTGATTGGATTGCTGAGCGCGCGCACGGTGGCGGGCCTGCTGGCCGACCTGGCCGGCTGGCGCGCGGTCTACTGGACCTCGGCCGCGCTGTCGCTGCTGCTGGGCGCCGTCCTGTGGCGGGTGCTGCCCGCGCCGCCGGAAGAGCCGGTGCGCGGCGCCGCATGCCCCGGCATGGCGCGGCGCTACGTCCAGCTGCTGCGCTCCATGCCGGCGATGCTGCGCACCGACCGCACGCTGCAAGTGCGCGGCGTCATTGCCATGCTGATGTTCGGCGCGCTCAGCATCTTCTGGACCGCGCTGGTGCTGCCGCTCAGCGCGCCGCCGCATGCGCTCTCGCACACGGCCATAGGCGCATTCGGGCTGATCGGCGTCGTGGGCGCGCTCGCCGCCTCGCGCACCGGGGCCATGGCGGACCGCGGGCTGGGCCAGCGCACCAGCGGCGCGGCGCTGGCTTTGCTCTTGGCGGCATGGCTGCCGCTGGCGTACACCGGGCAATCGCTGTGGGCGCTGGCGGGCGGCATCATCATGCTCGACCTGGCCGGACAAGCCATCCACGTCACCAACCAGAGCATGATCTTCAGCAGCCATCCGCAAGCGCACAGCCGCGTGGTGGGCTGCTACATGATGTTCTACGCCGCCGGCAGCGGCCTGGGCGCGCTGGCCTCCACCCGCATGTACGCGGCGGCCGGCTGGCTGGGCGTGTGCGCGCTGGGCGCCGCCGTCAGCCTGGCGGCGCTGCTGTTCTGGGCGCTGACCCTGCGCAGCGGCGCAATCCGGCAGCCCCGGCCCGACGTGGCCGGCTAAATCATTCTATACTGCCCCCATGCCACCAATCGCCTCCCCCCCATCCGCCCCTGCATGGTGGCAGCACGGCAGCCTGCCGCGCTATGTCGCCGACCTCGTCGGGGCCGAGCTGGCGGCCCTGCGCCGCAGCCATGCGGGCCTGCCCGCCACGCCTTGGCATGGAGAATTGAATTTTGAACAAGACCTGGGCACGGACTCGCTGGAGCGCTTCCAGCTGGCCACGGCCCTGAGCGCCGCGCTGCACATGGAGCAAAGCGGCCTGGACCAGCAGTTGCCGGCGCTGCCCACGCTGGCCGGCTGGTGCGGCGCCGCGCAGGCCAGCCTGGCGCTGCAGGACGCGCGCATCAGCTTCCGCACCTCGGGCAGCAGCGGCGCGCCCAAGCAATGCCAGCATGCGCTGGCGCAGCTGGAGCAGGAAGTGCGGCACTGGGCCGGCATGCTGGGGCCGGTCCAGCGCATCTTCTACACCGTGCCGGCCCACCATATCTACGGTTTCCTGTTCACCGTGCTGCTGCCGCAGGCGCTGCCCGGGGCGCCGCAGCTGATCGACGCGCGCGGCACGCTGCCGGCGCGCCTGGCCGGACTGGCCCGCAGCGGCGACCTGGTGGTCAGCTTCCCGGATTACTGGGCCGGCGTGGCCGCCGCCGGCCAGCCCTTCGCCCCCGGCGTGGTTGGCATCACCTCCACAGCGCCCTGCCCCGACCCGTTGGCGCTGCAGCTGCAGGCACTGGGCCTGGACCTGCTGCAGATTTACGGCAGCAGCGAAACGGCCGGCATCGGCTGGCGCGGCCAGGCGGGCGAGGCCTACACGCTGCTGCCCTACTGGGGCCGGACGGCGCAGCCGGGCCTGCTGCTGCGCGACGGCCGGGAGGTGGCGCTGCAGGACACGCTGGACTGGCGCGGCGAGCGCGCCTTCGTGCCGTCCGGGCGGCTCGACCAGGCGGTCCAGGTGGGCGGCGTGAACGTGCACCCGGCCGCCACCGCAGCGGTGCTGGCGCGCCACCCGGGCGTGGCCCAGGCCAGCGTGCGGCTGATGCGGCCGGACGAGGGCCAGCGCCTGAAAGCCTTCATCGTGCCGGCCGACGCCGGCGCGCCGGAAGCCGCGCTGGCCGCCGAATTGACGGCCTGGGCGCGCGCCCATTTGACTATGGCCGCGCGCCCGGTATCATTCACCTTCGGCAGCAATTTGCCCAGGACAAAACAAGGCAAGCCGGCGGACTGGATTATCGACGCCGGCCACGAATCAACCCCGGAGCAACCATGACTGAAGCAAACACCCTCACCTTTACGCAAGCCGGCCTGGGCGAGCGCCTGGACCAGCTGGACCAGGCCGCGCTGGACGCGCTGCCGTTCGGCGTGATCGGCTTTGACGAGAGCAGCCGCGTGCGCCGCTACAACGCCTTCGAATCGCGCGCGGCCGGCCTGAGCCCCGAACGCGTGCTGGACCAGGAGCTGTTCACCATCGTGGCGCCGTGCATGAACAACTTCCTGGTGGCGCAGCGCTTCGACGACGCGCACGACAGCGGCACGGCGCTGGACGCCACCATCGACTACGTGCTGACGCTGCGCATGCGGCCGACCAAGGTGATGCTGCGCCTGCTGTACTCGCCAGCCTCGGCCATGCGCTACGTGCTGGTGCAGCGGCTATGAACGCCGTGGCCGACGCGCCCGACGCGGCCGAGCACGAGGCGCTGCTGCAGTTCCTGTACATGGCGCCGGTGGGCCTGGTGCAGGCCGGCAGCGACGGCGCCATCCTGATGCTCAATCCGCTCTCGGCCCAGCTGCTGATGCCGCTCAGCGCCGACGGCAACCTGCTCAACCTGTTCGAGGCGCTGGCGCCGGTGGCGCCCGACCTGCGCCAGCGCTGCGCCGGCTACAGCGCGCCCAGCGGCAATGTGTGCGAAGGCATGCGGCTCTACCTGAACGGCGCCCGGGGCGGCCCGGAAGTGCTGTCGCTGACGCTGCTCAAGCTGGACGAGGCGCGCCTGATGGCGGTGCTCAGCGACATCACCGAGCAGGACAGGCGCGAGCGCCAGCTGCGCAACACCGACGCCTGGCTGAACGCCATCATGACCAATATCGCCGACTACGCGCTGGTGAGCCTGGACCAAGACGGCCGCGTGGCCGCCTGGAACGACAGCATAGGCCGCGTCACCGGCTTCGACGAAGCCGGCACGCGCGCCCAGCCCTTCGGCCTGTTCTACCCGGCCGAGGACGCCTCTGAAGCACAGCAGGCGCATCGCCTGCAGCAGGCCAACCTCAACGGCTGGCACCTGGACGAAGGGCTGCGCCGGCGCGCCGACGGCAGCCAGTTCTGGGGCAGCGCCATGCTCTCGCCGCTGCCGGGGCGCAAGCGCGACGACGGGACGCTGGCGCCGGCCGCGCCGGGCGAACCGGCCTACTGCCTGATCCTGCGCGACATCACCGACAAGCGCGCACTGAGCGAAAACCTGCGCAGCGCCACCTATGGCGACCACCTGACCGGGCTGGCCAACCGGCGCGCCTTCTTCGAAGCGGGCGAGCTGGAAATGCTGCGCCGCACCAAGATGCCGCAGGCGCCGGCCCTGATCCTGATCGACGCCGACCATTTCAAGGCCATCAACGACAGCCATGGCCATCCGGCCGGCGACGCCGTGCTGCGCCACCTGGGCGCCACGCTGAAGAGCATGTTCCGCCAGGTCGACACCGTGGCGCGCATAGGCGGCGAAGAGTTCGCCGCCATCCTGCCGGGCGCCAGCCTGGCAGACGCGGCCATTGTGGCCGAGCGCCTGCGCGAGCGGGTGCAGGCTGGCCCGGCGATGTTCGACGGCGCCGCCATCGCCTATACCATCAGCATCGGGGTGGCGGCCATGGATGACCCGGCCTGCACCCTGGCCGGCTTCCTGCAGCGCGCCGACGACGCGCTGTACGCCGCCAAGCGCGGCGGACGCAACCGCGTGGTGTGCTGGCCCGCCGAAGGGGAGGTCCAGGCATGACGAGCGACAGCGACGACGCCTACGAGGCGCTGATCCAGTTCCTGTACCAGGCTCCGGTCGGGCTGATCCAGCTGCAGCAGGACGGCAGCATTGAAATGCTCAACCCCATGGCCTCGCAATTGCTGATGCCGGTGTCGCCGGACGGCAACCTGGCCAATCTGTTCGACGTGCTGCAGCGGCAGGCGCCCGGCCTGCGCGCGCAGTGCCAGGCCTATCCCGGCGCGCACGGCGTAATTGCCGATGGCATGCGCCTGGTGCTGGGTAGCGCGGGCGCCGCCGAGCCGGGCGGGCGCGGCGCGCGGCCCGAAGTGCTGGCGCTGGGCGTGCTGAAGGTGGACGCCGGGCGCATGATGGCGGTGCTGGTGGACGCCACCGCCGAAGTCCAGCGCGAACAGCGCACCCTGGCGCGCCGGCTCGACAGCGCGGCGCGCATCGACACGCTGACCAAGCTGCCCAACCGCGCCGCCGTGCGCGAGCTGCTGCAGCGCATGGCCGCGCGGCCGCGCGCCGCCAGCGGCGACGAAGCCGCGCTGCTGTTTATCAATGTGGACCGCTTCCGGCAGGTCAACCACACGCTGGGCAGCCCGGTGGGCGACCAGGTGATGGTGCTGATGGCCGAGCGCCTGCGCGCCAGCGTGCGCTCGGGCGCACGCCCGGGCGGCGACGGCAGCGCCCAGGGCCTGGGCGAAGTGGCCGCGCGCGTGGGCGGCGACGAATTCACGCTGGTGCTCGACGGGCTGGCCGGCGCCGGCGTGGCCGAGAGCATCGCCGCCCGGCTGCAACAGACGCTGGGCAAGCCCTACCGCATCGGCCTGCACGACATCAGCCTGCAGTTCAGCATAGGCGTGGTGTACCTGGGCGCGGGCGGCGCGGCCGCCGACGACGTGCTGCGCGACGCCAGCGTGGCCGTGGCGGTGGCCAAGGCGGCCGGCGGCGGCCAGACCGTGCTGTTCCAGCCGGCCATGCGCGAGCAGGCCGCGCGGCGCGGCGGCATCGAAGCGGAGCTGCGCAGCGCGCTGAGCCAGGGCCAGCTGTTTACGGTCTACCAGCCGGTGGTGGGGGTGCTGCCGGACGGTGCCATCGACCGCTCGGCCGGGGTGGAAGCGCTGGTGCGCTGGCAGCACCCGGCGCGCGGCGTGGTGGGGCCTATCGAATTCATCGAGATCGCCGAGCAATCCGGCCTGATCGACGCCATCGGCGAGTTCGTGCTGCGCGCCGCCTGCCGCGACTTCGCCGCCTGGCAAAGCGAGCTGGGCGCACGCGCGCCGCGCCTGCTGGCGGTCAACCTGTCGCGCGCGCAGCTGGGCGATGCGTCGCTGTGCGACAAGGTGGCGGCCATCCTGGCCGCCAGCGGCATGCAGCCGGCCCAGCTGCAGCTGGAAGTGACCGAAAGCCTGGCCGCGCAAGGGGCCGATATCCAGCAGCAGCTGCAGCGCCTGAAAGCGCTGGGCGTGAAGCTGGCGCTGGACGACTTCGGCACCGGCTACTCCTCGCTGTCCAGCCTGCACCTGCTGCCGGTCGACACGGTGAAGATCGACCGCTCCTTCGTCAGCCTGTCCGACACCAGCCACCACCACGAAGTGCTGATCGAGGCCACCGTCAAGGTGGCGCGCAGCCTGGGCATGAGCACGGTGGCCGAGGGCATCGAAACCGAGGCCCAGGCCGCCGTGGTGCGGCGCCAGGGCTGCGACAAGGGCCAGGGCTATCTGTACAGCCGACCGCTGCCCGCCGCCGCGCTGGCCGCGTGGATACAGGCGCCGTAGCGGCGCAATTTCGCCGCGCGCAACAGTCAATTGACCGCAGAGCCCTTTCTGCCGCCCGGCGCGCCCGCTACATTGGTGGCACTCAACCACCACCGGAGCCCATCATGCACAGCCATCCCCCTGGCGCCAACGCGCTGGCAGCCGCAGCACTCACCCTGGCTTCCGGCATCACCGCCGCGCATGCCGCGCCGGTGGCCTATCGCACGGTGGCGGTGGAAGGCGTGCAGATCGCCTACCGCGAAGCGGGCGACGCCAGCAAACCAACCATGGTGCTGCTGCATGGCGTGCCCAGTTCGTCGCGCATGTACGACGGGCTGCTGCGCAAGCTGGGCGACGAGTACCACCTGATTGCGCCGGACTACCCCGGCTTCGGCAACAGCGAGGCGCCCGATCCGGCCAGCTTCCGCTACAGCTTCGACCACCTGGCCACCGTGATGCAGAAATTCACCGATGCGGTGGGCGCCACGCGCTACGTGCTGCTGATGCAGGACTACGGCGCCCCGGTCGGCATGCGCATGGCCATGGCGCACCCCGCCGCGATCCAGGGGCTGATCTTCCAGAACGGGAATGTGTACGAAGAAGGCCTGGGCGCCATGTGGGCCAAGCGCAAGCCGTTCTGGGCCGACCGCGCCGCGCACGAGCAGGACGTGATCGCGGTGCACCAGTCGCTCGCCGCCACGCGCGCGCGCCACATCGGCGACGATCCGGCGGTTGAAGCCTACGATCCGGATTTGTGGATGGACGAGTACGCCTACCTGAACCGCCCCGGCCAGGCCAGGATCCAGGCCGACCTGATCTACGACTACCAGACCAACCTGGCCGCCTACCCGGCGTGGCAAGCCTGGCTGAAACAGCGCCAGTTGCCGACGCTGGTTCTGTGGGGCAAGCACGACCTGGCCTTTACCGTGCCCGGCGCGCACGCCTTCCGGCGCGACAATCCGGCCGCCGAAGTCCACATCCTGGACGGCGGCCACTTCGTGATGGACACCAGGCTGGACCAGGTGGCCGCGCTCACCGGCGCCTTCCTGCGCAAACTGGGCGGCGCGGCGCGCTAAGCGGCAGGGGGCTTACTCCGCAGTGACCGGGTCGATGATCTCCCGCACCTGCGACACCCGATTGGCAGGAAAGCCGCCGCGCCGCGCGTGCTCGCGCACCATCTCTTCATTGGGAGCGTTGTAGATGCAGTAGACCTTGTCGTCGGTCACATAGCTGTGCACCCATTGTATGGACGGCCCCAGTTCGCTGAGCACGCTACAGGACTTTGCGGAGATGCCCTGAAGGTCGGGGCCGCTCAGCTTGCCGGCGCCGGGGATATCGCGTTCGATTACAAATTTAGGCATGGTTACTCTCCTCGTGACCGGCAACGGGCATACGGGACCGGAAATTTTGGCGCGCCGGTTGTTGTAGCCTAGACCAAGCAAACGGAATGTCAACGCGGGCGCGCAGGCTCGTCGTTGAGGCAGATGGGGGCTCGGGACGCGTAACTCGCGCAAGCGCGCGCAAAGCAGGCCGCAGCAGCTTCGCCGGCCCTGTCCTTGCACCGCGCCAGCCGCTGCTCGACGCTGGCGGCGGACATCGGGCGCTTCGAAGTGCGTGCTGGCGGCCGGGGCCGGGCCAGCGCCCTGGACCGGACAGCCGGACGCTTCACCATGTAGCCCTGCTTCACTGTGGCTTTCACCGGGGAAATTTGCGCAGGCGCAGACGGAGTCACCGCGACAGCAGCGAGGGCCCGGGGCGCTGGCGCTGGCGCTGGCGCTGGAGTTGGAGTTGGGGCTGGTGCGGGGGCTGGCCCTTGCTCCGGCATTGGCGCTGGCGGCCTGGTTGGCGTGGCGGCAGCCATGGCAGCGCCGCTAGCGCGCGCATCCTGCCTGACCGACTGCGCCACCAGGGCAATCGCCTTATCCGCCTGCAGGCCGCGCCAGACCAGCAGGCCAGCGCCCAGCAGGGCTGCAACGGCCACCAGCAGCGTCGCCCACATTACCGTGGTGTGCACTTTGCCCGCCGGCCTGGCGGCACCCGGCTTTGCCGCCTCGCCGTCCGGCACCGCCTCCGCTTGCTGTTCATCCATCATGCGCCCGGAAAAGATAGTCCCAGCAGCAGATTACTCAAAACAAGCCAAGCCCGGCGCAACATTCCGCAATAGTGCCCGGAAATGAAAAAAGCCAACCCCGCAGGGTTGGCTTTCTTATTTGGTAGGCCCTCGCGGAGTCGAACCGCGCACCAAAGGATTATGAGTCCTCTGCTCTAACCAAGCATGAGCTAAGGGCCCGAAAACTTGTGGACAACGACCCGGCAGCATAGGGGCTGCGCGGGCTGTCGTCAAGTGCTAGTTACCTTCCAGGAAGCTTTTCAGCTTGTCCGAACGCGACGGGTGGCGCAGCTTGCGCAGCGCTTTCGCTTCGATCTGGCGGATGCGCTCGCGCGTCACGTCGAACTGTTTGCCGACCTCTTCCAGCGTGTGGTCGGTCGACATTTCGATGCCGAAACGCATGCGCAGCACCTTCGCTTCGCGCGGGGTCAGCGAGTCCAGCACATCCTTGACCACGCCGCGCATGGACGCGTGCAGCGCCGCGTCGGACGGGGCCAGGGTGTTGTTGTCCTCGATGAAGTCGCCCAGATGGGAATCGTCGTCGTCGCCGATCGGCGTTTCCATGGAGATCGGCTCTTTGGCGATCTTCATGATCTTGCGGATCTTGTCTTCCGGCATTTCCATCTTGATGGCCAAAGTCGCCGGATCGGGCTCGGCGCCCGTTTCCTGCAAGATCTGGCGCGAGATGCGGTTCATCTTGTTGATGGTCTCGATCATGTGCACCGGAATACGGATGGTGCGCGCCTGGTCGGCGATCGAACGCGTGATGGCCTGGCGTATCCACCACGTGGCGTAGGTCGAGAACTTGTAGCCGCGGCGGTATTCGAACTTGTCCACCGCCTTCATCAGGCCGATGTTGCCTTCCTGGATCAGGTCCAGGAACTGCAGGCCGCGGTTGGTGTATTTCTTGGCGATGGAAATGACCAGGCGCAAGTTAGCCTCGGTCATTTCGCGCTTGGCCTTGCGCGCCTTCATTTCGCCGGCCGCCATCTGGCGGTTGATGTTGCGCAGGTCCGGCAGCGGCAGCACCACGCGCGCCTGCAGGTCGATCAGGCGCTGCTGCAGTTCCTTGATGGTCGGAATGTTGCGGCCCAGGATGGCGCTGTAGGCGTGGCCGGCTTCCACTTCGCCGTCCACCCATTCCAGATTGGTTTCATTGCCAGGGAACACCTTGATGAAGTGGGCGCGCGGCATGCCGCACTTGTTCACCGCCACGTCCAGGATCTGCTTCTCGATGTGGCGCACTTCGTCCACCTGGCCGCGCAGCGTGTCGCACAGCTTTTCCACCACCTTGGCGGTGAAGCGGATGCCCAGCAGTTCGTAGGAAATTGCTTCCTGCGCCTTGACGTAGGCTTTCGAGCTGTAGCCGTCCTTTTCGAAGGCGCGGCGCATCTTGTCGAACTGCTGCGAGATCAGGTCGAATTTTTCCAGCGCAGCATTTTTCATCTGCTCCAGCTGTTCGGCCGAGTAGCCGGCCGCGCCCGAGGCGCTGGCCGCTTCTTCTTCCTCTTCGGCTTCTTCCTCTTCCTCTTCCTCGTCTTCTTCCTCCTCGTCCGAGGCGGCGGCGGCCGGGGCGGGCGCAGGCTCGCCTTCGCTCTCGTCGACCAGGCCGTCGACGATCTCGTCGATCTTGATCTCGTCGTTACGGATGCGGTCGGACGCGGCGATGATTTCGGCGATGGTCACCGGGCAGGCGGAAATGGCCTGGATCATGTCCTTCAGGCCGTCTTCGATGCGCTTGGCGATCTCGATCTCGCCTTCGCGCGTGAGCAGCTCGACCGAGCCCATTTCGCGCATATACATGCGCACAGGGTCGGTGGTGCGGCCGAAGTCGGAGTCCACGGTGGACAGGGCCGCTTCGGCGGCCGCTTCGGCTTCGTCGTCGCTGGTGACGGTGGCCACGTTGTCCGACAGCAGCAGGGTCTCGGCGTCCGGCGCGTGCTCGTAGACGGCGATGCCCATGTCGTTGAAGGTGCCGATAATGCCCTCGATCGCTTCCGGATCGACGATATTTTCCGGCAGGTGGTCGTTGATCTCGGCGTAGGTCAGGAAACCGCGTTCCTTGCCGAACTTGATCAGGGTCTTGAGTTTCTGGCGACGGCGCTCGAGCTCCTCCTCGGTCGCTTCGGTGTCGGACGAGAAGGCGTCCTTCAGCAGCGCTTTTTCCTTGGCCTTGCGGTCCTTTGCCTTGGCCTTGTCGACCGCCTTCAGCTCGGCGCGCTCGACCGCGTTGAGCGCGGCCACTTCGTCGTTCTCGGGCTGGAATTCTTTCGGCTTGCGGCCACGGCGGCCCGGCACCTTCACTGAAGGCAGCACATAGCCTGAAGTATCGATGGCGGCCAGGGCGGCGGCATCGGTGGTCTGGCTTACCGCCGGCGGCGTGTTGGTAACACGCGTTTCCGGTTTGTCGGCCGTTTTGGCGGCCTTGGCGGTCACTTTGCTCGGCTTTGCAGCCGCTTTGGATTCAGGTTTCTTTGTTGGCACAGGCGCTTTCGATTACACAACGACTTGCTTTACGGGTTAGGATAAAGTTCTTGCAACACCGCTACGAATACTTATACCTTCTGGCTCCTGCGCACACAGGAACCTCCACCGCCGGCCCGAACCCGGGGCCGTACTCGGCAGAAATTCTACTGTAGACAGCGCAAGGGGGCTAGATCCACCAGTGTCCGGAGGCAGGCGCCGCGCCTGGGCGGTTATCGACTGCGCCATCCGGCCACGATCCGGCAAATTCCGGCCCCGGCCGCCGGTGCCGCAGCCTTACCGCCCGCCGCACCGATCAAGAGCCTAACTTACTGAAAACAAACAGAATTCCGAACTGAAATACCAAAGCTAAGCACTCAATACTTAGCGTTTTATTATAGCACGCTACTTTACAATTTCCAGACCCCGCCCGGGCCGCCTCATAGGGGCGCAGCCCCGGGAGACTAGCGAGCTGATAGCTCTGCTTCGGCCTCCCGCAACAACTGGTCTTGCATAGCCGTAATTTCGCGGTAGCGTACACCAATTTCGCTGGAAGACAAACCGGACGCGAACAACTGTGCCAGCTCGGCTTTCAGCGCGTCAGTCCGGATTTGCCGGATGGCGCTGCTCAAATACGTCTTGATGGCCTCGAAATCCGACTCCGGCTCGGCGGCGATCTCGCTGATGATGCCGTCGTACTCGCTGCCCTGCTCCTTCAAATGCTGCGCCAGCGCGGCAAAGCTGCCCTGCGGCCCGAGCGCGATGGCCGCCGCGATCAGCTGGTACAGGCGCTCGGCCGCTTCTTCGCCGAAGTTGGCGAAGGCGCCCAGGCCGGCCTCGTCTATCGTAAAGGCCAGCGGCGGGTGCGCCACCAGGTGCCGCACGATCTGCAGCTCCAGGCCCACCGGCTGCGGGCGGCTGCTGCGCTGCGGCGCCCTGCGCACCTCGGCCACCGGCTTGCTCAGCTCGTACAACTGCTCGATCTCGCCCGGGCTGCTCTGCGTCATGGTGGCCAGGCCGCGCACGATCTGCAGCCGCAGCGCCGACGGGGTCATGGCCTGCAGCAGCGGCTTGGCCTCGAACTGCACCCGCGCGCGCCCTTCCGGCTCGCTCAAATCATGCTCGGCGGACACCACGCGCAGCAGGAACTGCGACAGCGGCATGGCCTCGTGCACCTGCTGCTCGAAGGCCGGCGCGCCATATTCGCGGATATAGCTGTCCGGGTCGTGCTCGGCCGGCAGGAACAAGAACTTGATGGTCTTGTTGTCCGACACATGGGGCAGACAGGCTTCCAGCGCGCGCTGGGCAGCGCGGCGGCCGGCCTTGTCGCCGTCAAAACTAAAGATCACGGTGTCTGTTTGGCGCAACAGTTTCTGCACGTGGGTGCTGGTGCAGGCCGTGCCCAGGGTCGCCACCGACTGCGGGAAACCCATTTGCGCCAGCGCCACCACATCCATATAGCCTTCCGTCACCAGCACATAGCCGGCGTCGCGGATGGCCTGGCGCGCTTCGAACAAGCCGTACAGCTCGTGCCCCTTGGAAAATAAAGGCGTTTCGGGGGAATTCAAGTACTTCGGCTCGCCCTGCTCCATGATGCGCCCGCCAAAGGCGATGACCTGGCCCTTGGTGTTGCGAATTGGAAACATCACGCGTTCGCGGAAACGGTCGTAGCGCTTGCGGTGGTTGCCTTCCTCGTCCACGCGGTCGATCACCAGGCCGGCCTCGACCAGCGCCAGCGCCTCGTAGTTGGGGAACACGCTGCGCAGATTGTCCCAGCCGTTGGGGGCGAAGCCGAGCGCGAAGCGGGCCGCGATTTCGCCGGTCAGGCCGCGGCTTTTCAGGTAGCCGATGGCGTTCGGGGCCGAGCGCAGCTGGGATTTGTAGTAGTCGGCGGCCAGGTTCATGGCCTCGGACAGGGCCATGCTCTGGGCCTGCATCTGGGCGCGCTGGGCGGGCGGGATCTTGTCGTCCTGCTCGGGCACCACCATGCCGCAGTTCTGCGCCAGCTCCTTGACGGCATCGACAAAGCCCATGCCGGAGTATTCGATCATGAAGCCGATCGAGGTGCCGTGCGCGCCGCAGCCGAAGCAGTGGTAGAACTGCTTGGTGGGGCTGACCGTGAAACTGGGGGATTTTTCGTTGTGGAAGGGGCACAGGCCCATGAAGTTGGCGCCGCCCTTCTTGAGCTGCACATAGCGGCCGACCACGTCCACGATGTCGACGCGGTTCAATAGATCGGAGATAAAGGATTGAGGTATCACGGCGATCAGTCTTGTTCTACATCAGAGGCTATACTGCCGCGCGCGGCCGGGATTTGATCCCGGTCAACGGCGCGGCAGGGCAAGGACATCAAGCCGGGGTCAGCGCTTTTTTGATCAGGGCGGACACCACGGCCATGTCGGCCTTACCGGCCAGCTTGGGCTTGACGATGGCCATGACTTTGCCCATGTCCTGCGGACCGGCGGCGCCGGAAGCGGCCACGGCGGCGGCCACTTCGGCGGCCACCACTTCGTCCGACAGGCCGGCCGGCTTGTAGGCGATCAGCACTTCCAGCTCGGCTTTTTCGATGTCGGCCAGGTCCTGGCGGTTGCCGGCTTCGAACTGGGTGATGGAGTCCTTGCGCTGCTTGATCATCTTGTCGACGATGGCGACCACTTGCTCGTCGCTCACTTCGATCTGCTCGTCCACTTCCTTGCGCTTGATTTCCGCCAGCATCAGGCGGATGGTGGCCAGCTTGCCGGCCTCCTTGGCACGCATGGCGGCCTTCATGTCATCGGTAATCTGTTGTTTCAAGCTCATGTTCGTTCTCACTGGGAAAAATCGTGGCGCAAAATGCGAAAACCCGCTGCGGCGAACCGGAGCGGGCATGCGACTGGACAGGAAGGACCCGCGGCGCGACGCCGTACTGCCGGGCCATCCTGAAACAACAGTCTTAGAACAGTTTCTTAGGCAGTTGCTGGCTGCGGATGCGCTTGTAGTGACGCTTCACGGCAGCTGCCAGCTTGCGCTTGCGTTCTGCGGTTGGCTTCTCGTAGAACTCGCGTGCGCGCAGTTCGGTCAGCAGGCCGGTTTTTTCGATGGTGCGTTTGAAGCGACGCATTGCAACTTCGAACGGCTCGTTTTCTTTAAGGCGGATAGTGGTCATGTAAAAATTCAAACCGTTAGATTTTAGGAAGATAAAGATATTAGCAGTATTCGGCCAAATTGGGAAGACCTTTGGACGGAAAACCGGCTCAACAGGCCAGTTTCATCTAGAAAACTGTCTGTTTTTGAGCAACCTTTTCGTCCTGCCAACACCTGACTCCGGCGGCAAAAACACACGCCGGAATGCAATCATATCAGACTGCTTGGCCGGCCGCCACACCCGAAGCCCAGGCCCACTGGAAATTGTAGCCGCCCAGCCACCCCGTCACGTCCACCGCCTCGCCGATAAAGTACAGGCCAGGCACTTTGCCCACCATCATGGTTTGCTGCGACAGCTCGCGCGTATCCACGCCGCCCCGGGTCACTTCGGCCTTGCGGTAGCCTTCCGAACCGTTGGGGGTGATGGTCCACTGGTTGATGGCCGCGCCCAGCTTGCGCAGCACCGCGTCCTGCATATCGGCCAGGCGGGCGTCGGCGGCCAGGCCGTGCAGCTCCAGCAGGCCTTCGGCCAGGCGCGCCGGCAGCCATTGCGCCAGCACATTGCCGAGCTGTTTCTTGACGGTCTGCTTGCCCTCGATCAGCTCCTGCGCCACGTCCATCTCCGGCAGCAGGTTGATGACGATGGGCGCGCCCGGCTGCCAAAAACTGGAAATCTGCAGGATGGCCGGGCCGGACAGGCCGCGGTGGGTGAACAGCAGGTCTTCGCGGAAACGCGCGCCGTCGGGCTTGCGGCCCTTCAAGCTGCCGGTTTCCACGTCCACTTCCAGCGAAATGCCGGACAGGGGCGCGAACGGCGCCCAGGTGTCGGCGTCGAAGGTCAGCGGCACCAGCGCCGGGCGGGTAGGCACGATGTTCAGGCCGAACTGCTCGGCGATCTGGTAGCCGAAGCCGGACGCGCCGATTTTCGGGATCGACAGGCCGCCCGTGGCGATCACCACGCTGTCGCATTCGATGTCGCCGGTGTCGGTGGCCAGGTAGAAACTGCCGTCGTCCATCTGCTCCACGGAGGAGACCTTGGACGGCATGCGCCAGTGCACGTCGCCGGCCGCGCATTCGGCCTTCAGCATCTCGATGATGCGTTCGGCCGAGTCGTCGCAGAACAGCTGGCCACGGTGCTTTTCGTGGTGGGCGATGCGGTATTTCCGCACCAGCGCCAGGAAGTCCGACGGCGTGTAGCGCGACAGCGCGCTCTTGCAGAAGTGCGGATTCTCGGACAGGAAGTTGGCCGGGCTGGTGTTTATATTGGTGAAGTTGCAGCGGCCGCCGCCGGAAATGCGGATTTTTTCGGCCAGCTTGGCGGCGTGGTCGATCAGCACCACCCGGCGCCCGCGCTTGCCGGCCTCGGCCGCGCACATCATTCCCGCCGCGCCCGCGCCGATTACCGCCACATCAAATTTCGCCATAACTGCTCCGATTCCGCTTCAAAACCGGCCATTGTACTCTGCCTTGGCGGCCGGGCCGCCGGCGCGCCCCCTCACAGGCTGCGGGCCACCTTGGCGACCTGGGCCACCTGCTCGGCGATGGAGGCCGGCACGGCGATGTCGCCGCGCAGCACGGAGGCGATCCAGGCGGCGGTGGCGGCGGCGCTTTTGTCCTCCGGCAGCACCACCTCCTGTTCGGCCGTGAGCTGCTTTTCCACCAGCACGGTGCGCTCGCCGCCGTGGAACCAGTCGATGCGCTGGCCCTTGTTGGCGTTGGCCACCGTTTCGCCTTCGGTGCCGCGCATCAGGAAGGCGTGGCCGCGTTCGTGCGCCGCCGCCGTGCAGAAGTATTCGCCCAGCATCTCCAGGTATTCCGGGTGGGTGTAGGACACCAGCCGCAGCGCCGGGCCGGCGAAGGGCTGCATCATCTTCACCAGCGTGTGGGTGGAGTTGCGCACGCCCAGGATGCGGCGCAGCGACAGCATATGGGCCAGCTTGGGCGCCAGCGTGTCGATGGTGATGAAGGCCAGCTTGCCCGCCGCCAGCGCCGCCTCGGCTTCGGCATGGCTGCCCGCCGCCTGGATGCCCAGCTCGGCGAACACCTCGGCGGTGGCGACGCGCCCCAGGTCGTGCGGCACGCCGTGCACCAGCACCGGCACGCCCTCGCGCGCCAGCAGCAGGGCCAGCAGCGGCGTCAGGTTGGCCATCTTGCGGGCGCCGTTGTAGGTGGGGATGAGCACCGGCGCGCAAGCGCCCGCCGGCGCCTGCAAGGGCGTGAACGAGGCTTCCGCCGCGTCCAGGAAGCCGGCGATCTCGTCCACCGATTCGCCCTTGATGCGCATCGCCAGCAGGATGCCGCCCAGCTCCAGCTGGGAGACCCGGCCGTCCAGGATGGCTTGATACAGTTCTTGGGCGTCGGCGCGCGTCATGCTGCGCGCGCCTTTCTTGCCACGGCCGATTTCTTTGATGAACCTTGCCGCAGGGAATGGATTGGGATGTGTCGTCATGGTGGAGAGCTTACTACACGCGCTGGCGGCAAGGAATGCTGCATTGCAGTGCCGCCCGCATCAAACTGCCAATTCGGCTACACTTATAGGTCCCCCTGATTAAAATAATGAGTTGAGGCACCGAATCATGATCTCGCCAGACATCGAAAACGTAAACGTTACCAACTTCGCGTCCATGCCGACTCCGTCCGCACTGCACGCGAAACTGCCGCTGACCGACGCCGCGTCGGCCGTCGTCATGCAGGGCCGCGCCGACCTGCGCGCCATCCTGGACCGCAAGGACAAGCGCCTGTTCGTGGTGGTCGGCCCCTGCTCCATCCACGACCCGGTGGCGGGCCTGGACTATGCGCGCCGCCTGAAGGCGCTGCAAGCCGAAGTGGCCGACACCATGCTGCTGGTAATGCGCGTGTATTTCGAGAAGCCGCGCACCACCACCGGCTGGAAGGGCTATATCAACGATCCGGACATGGACGACTCCTTCCGCGTGGACGTGGGCATGGAAAAGGCGCGCCAGTTCCTGCTGGACGTGTGCGAACTGGGCCTGCCCACCGCGACCGAAGCGCTGGACCCGATCTCGCCGCAGTACCTGGGCGACCTGATCGCCTGGACCGCGATCGGCGCGCGCACCACCGAGTCGCAGACGCACCGCGAAATGTCGTCCGGCCTGTCGACCCCGGTGGGCTTCAAGAACGGCACCGACGGCGACATCAGCATCGCCATCAACGCCATTTTGTCGGCGGCCAATCCGCACGCCTTCCTGGGCATTAACGGCGAAGGCAATGTGTCCATCGTGCGCACGCGCGGCAACGGCTACGGCCACGTGGTGCTGCGCGGCGGCGACGGCCGTCCGAACTATGACTCGGTGTCGGTGACCATCGCCGAGCAGGCGCTGGCCAAGGCCAAGCTGCCGGCCAACATCGTGGTGGACTGCTCGCACGCCAACAGCTACAAGAAGCCTGAGCTGCAGCCGCTGGTGATGACGGACGTGGTGAACCAGATCACGCACGGCAACCAGTCGCTGGTGGGCGTGATGATCGAGTCCAACATCGTGGGCGGCAACCAGAAGATCCCGGCCGATCTGAGCGAGCTGAAGTACGGCTGCTCGGTGACCGACGGCTGCATCGACTGGGATACCACGGCGGAGATGCTGCGCAAGGCGCATGCGGAGCTGCTGAAGCGTCCTTAAGGCATCAAGCCCAGGGGTTGGCTCCCACGTGGGGCGCGACCCCGAACGCTCCCGCCAGCGCCGCTTCCGCGCGGCTGGCGGGGGCGTTCAGTTCATTCAGGTCCAGGTAGATCTTGCCGTCTTCGACCTTGACGGCGTAGTGGCGCACGGCGCCCTGGTCGGGACGGCCGCCGTCCAGCACCGCGAAGACCTGGTCGTCCAGCGTGCGGATCACCGCCACGCCCGGCAGTTCCTGCCACGCCAGCCCGCGCGGCACCAGCCGCACGCCCTGCGGGGCGATGTCCTTCAGCTTGCAGATCAGTTTCCAGTACTCAGCCATAGCTTGGCTCCTTAAGTTCTATACAGCATGCCAAGCAAGAGCGATGCCAAGCCAGGCATGGCGTTTTCCCCATTCCTGCCCTACGGGTGTGCATCGGCAGCCCCCTTTGGTGCGGGCTGCGCCCTCTTTCCATTACAATGGCGGATTCCCCTTTCACTTTGCACGGTCCCAATGATTGTTCTCGGCGTTGAATCCTCCTGTGACGAAACCGGCCTGGCTCTGTACGACACAGAGCACGGCCTGCTGTCCCATGCCCTCTATTCCCAGGTGGCCATGCACGAGGAGTACGGCGGCGTGGTGCCCGAACTGGCTTCGCGCGACCATATCCGGCGCGCCATCCCGCTGCTGGAGCAGTCGCTGACCGGCGCCGGCAAGCAGCTGGCCGACATCGACGCCATCGCCTACACGCAAGGCCCCGGCCTGGCGGGCGCGCTGCTGGTCGGCTCGTCCATCGCCTGCAGCCTGGGCATGGCGCTGGACAAGCCGGTGCTGGGCGTGCACCACCTGGAAGGCCATCTGCTGTCGCCGCTGCTGGCCTCGCAGCCGCCGGAGTTTCCGTTTATCGCGCTGCTGGTGTCCGGCGGCCACACGCAGCTGATGCGGGTGGACGGCGTGGGCCAGTACACCCTGCTGGGCGAAACACTGGACGACGCGGCCGGCGAGGCCTTCGACAAGTCCGCCAAGCTGCTGGGGCTGGGCTATCCGGGCGGCCCCGCCATTTCGCGCCTGGCCGAATTCGGCGACCCGGCCGCCTACAAGCTGCCGCGCCCGATGATGCACACCAAGGATTTCAACTTCAGCTTCTCCGGCCTGAAAACGGCGGTGCTGACGGTGGTGAAGAACCACGAGGAAAAGGTGATCGCCAATATCTGCGAGCAGGACAAGGCGAATATCGCGCGCGGCTTTGTGGACGCCATTGTGGAAGTGCTGACGGCCAAGTGCATGTCGGCGCTCAAGCACACCGGCCTGAAGCGGCTGGTGATCGCCGGCGGCGTGGGCGCGAATGCGCAGCTGCGCGCCGCGCTGAACGCGGCGGCAGCCAAGAAGCGCTTCAAGGTCTACTACCCCGAGCTCGAGTTCTGCACCGACAACGGCGCCATGATCGCCTTCGCGGGCGCCATGCGCTTGATGATCAACCCGGACGCAGCCAAGAAGGACTACTCCTTCAATGTGCGTCCGCGCTGGCCGCTGGACGAGCTGCGGGTCATTTAAGCATGGCGGGTTACGCGGCCCTTTGCGCAGGCCGCCCCTGCCGGTGGTACAGGAACTCCAGCACGCTGCTGCGGTAATCGATATACAGCGGGTCCTGCGCCAGCGCCAGCCGGTCGCGCGGACGCGCCAGCCGCACCTGCACGATATCGCCTATGGTGGCCGCCGGCCCGTTGCTCATCATGACAATCCGGTCCGACAGCAGCACCGCCTCGTCCACGTCATGCGTCACCATCACCACCGTCGATCCGGTGGCGGCCACGATGCGCAGCAGCTCGTCCTGCAGATGCGCGCGCGTGAGCGCGTCCAGCGCGCCGAAAGGCTCGTCCATCAGCAGCACTTTCGGCTCCATCGCCAGCGCGCGCGCAATGCCCACGCGCTGCTTCATGCCGCCCGAGATCTCGTTCGGCCGCTTGCCGGCCGCCGCCGTCAGGCCCACCAGCGCCAGCGCGGCCCAGGTGCGCTCCTGCAGCTGCTTGTTGTGTTCCTTGGCGCTGAACACGCGCTCCACCGCCAGGTACACGTTCTCGTAGCAGGTCAGCCACGGCAGCAGCGAATGGTTCTGGAACACCACCGCGCGCTCGGGCGACGGCCCGGCGATCTCGCGGCCGTTGCAGATCATGGTGCCGCCGGTGGCCGTGGTCAGCCCGGCGATCAGATTCAGCAGGGTGGACTTGCCGCAGCCCGAGTGGCCGATCAGCGTGATGAACTCGCCCTGCTCCACCGTCAGGTTCACATTGGCCAGCGCATGGAACTGCCCCTTCTTGGTGTTGAACACCATCTCGGCGTTGCTGATGTCGATGAATTTCGCGCTCATATCAGTTCTCCACTTGTTCGTAGGTAAAGGCCTTCGCCAGCGACACCAGCGCCCACTCCAGCAGCAGCCCCACCACGCCGATCACGCCGATGGCGATCAGGATGTGCGGCACGTTCAGGTTGTTCCATTCGTCCCAGACCCAGAAGCCGATGCCCACGCCGCCGGTCAGCATTTCCGCCGCCACGATCACCAGCCAGGCGGTGCCGATGGCCAGCCGCACGCCGGTGAGCATATAGGGCAGCACGGACGGCAGCAGGATCTTGGTGACGATCTTCCATTCCGACAGGCTGAGCACGCGCGCCACGTTCATATAGTCCTGCGGCACGCGCTGCACGCCCACCGCCGTGTTGATGATCATCGGCCAGATCGAGCAAATAAAGATCGACCAGATGGCGGCGGGATCGGCGGCCTTGAAGACCAGCAGGCCGATAGGCAGCCAGGCCAGCGGCGACACCGGCTTGAGCAGGCTGATGATGGGGCTGAACATGCCGTACATGAAGGGGAAGCGGCCGATGATGAAGCCCAGCGGAATGCCCACCAGCGCCGCCAGGCCGAAGCCCAGGCCCACGCGCTGGAGCGAGGCCAGCACGTTCCAGCCTATGCCCTGGTCGTTCGGGCCCTTGCGGTAGAACGGGTCCGAGAACAGCTTGACCGCCTCCTCCCAGGTGGCCCACGGCGTGGGGAAGCTGCTGTTCTTGGACGCCAGGATCTGCCAGGCCAGCACCAGCAGCGCCAGGCCGATCAGCGGCGGCAGATACTTCATCACGTAGGGCCGCATGCGCGCACTCCCCGATTCAAGTTTGATGCCCTTGGCGGCGATGCGTTCGCTGCGCGCGGGCTTTTCCGGTGCAACTTCCTTCACGGCGTCCTTCACCGGTACGGCGGCGATATTGTGCAGAACTGCGCTCATGGCTGCTCCTTATGCTTTGATCTTGAATGAATCGGCGTAGGCTTTCGGATTCTTGCCGTCCCAGGTGGTGCCGTCGATCAGCTTCACGCTGCGCATGGCGGACTTCGGCACGGCCACCTTGGCCATGGCGGCGGCGTCCTTGTACACGTCGATCTGGTTGATCTGCGTGGCCACCGCCAGGTAGTCCGGCTCGGCCTTGAGCAGGCCCCAGCGCTTCTGCTGAGTGAGGAACCACATGCCGTCCGACAGGTAGGGGAAGTTCACCGCGCCGTCGTTGAAGAACTTCATCGAATTCGGATCGTCCCAGGTCTTGCCCAGGCCGTTCTGGTAGCGGCCCAGGATGCGCTGGTTGATCACGTCCACCGAGGTGTTCACATAGGACTTGTCGGCGATGGTTTCGGCCATCTTCAGCTTGTTCGACAGCGACGCGTCGATCCAGCGGCCGGCGTCGAGGATGGCGGCGGTCAGCGCGCGCGCCGTGTTGGGGTACTTCTTCACCCATTCGGCGCTGGTGCCCAGCACCTTCTCCGGATGGTCGCGCCAGATCTCCTGGGTGGTGGTGGCGGTGATGCCGATGCCGTCCACAATGGCGCGGTGGTTCCACGGCTCGCCCACGCAGAAGCCGTCCATATTCCCGATGCGCATATTGGCCACCATCTGCGGCGGCGGCACGGTGATCATCTTGGCGTCCTTCATGGGATTGATGCCGTAGCTGGCCAGCCAGTAGTACAGCCACATGGCATGGGTGCCGGTGGGGAAGGTCTGCGCGAAGGAATACTCGCGCGGATCCTTCTTCATCAGCGCGGCCAGCGAGGGGCCGTCCACGCCGCCCTTGTCGGACACTTTTTTCGACAGCGTGATGGCCTGGCCGTTGTGGTTCAGGTTCATCAGCACCGCCATATCCTTCTTGGGGCCGCCCGCGCCCAGGTGCACGCCGTAGATCAGGCCGTACAGCACGTGGGCCGCATCCAGCTCGCCGTTGACCAGCTTGTCGCGCACGCTGGGCCAGGAAGCTTCCTTGCTGGGCACGATCTTGATGCCGTATTTCTTGTCGAAGCCCAGCACGGAAGCCATCACCACCGAGGCGCAGTCGGTCAGCGGGATGAAACCGATTTTGACTTCTTCTTTTTCAGGCTTGTCCGAGCCGGCGGCCCAGACGCCCTGCGTGGCAAGGCCGGAGATTGCAGTGGCGGCGCCGGCTTTCAACAGGCTGCGGCGAGTCAAGCTGATTTTGCTGTCCATCATATCCCCATGGCAAGTTCGTGACATTCGGCAAGCGGACGCCTGCCCCGCCACTAGCTTTGCAATAGCTGTGCCAGCCCATTCCCGGGGGAAAACCGGGGCGGACACGGCAAACGCGGGGAAAGAAGTGTATTTTCAGCACCGATATTGTGCGGCGCACCAAAAGCAGGCGCACTAAAGCGGCTGCAGCACCGGCACGGCGCGCAGGCGCTCCGCCATCAGGTCGACAAAGCTGCGGATGCGGGCCGAGCCCTGGCGGCTGTCACGGTGCACGATGCTGACCGGCACGCCGGGCGTGGCGTAGTCCTCCAGCAGCAGCACCAGCTCGCCAGACGCCAGCAGCGCCTCGGCCTGGTAAGACAGCAGGCGCGTAACGCCGAAGCCGCGCCGCACCGCTTCGATGGCCGCGTCGTTGCTGTTGACCACCAGGCGCGGCTTCAGGCGCAGCGACTGGGCGCGGCCCGCCTGCGCAAAGCGCCAGTCCGGCGCGCCGCTCGACCCGGACGAGGCCACGATCACATGGTCCGCCAGCGCCTCGGGCGCGGACGGCGTGCCGTGTTCCGCCAGATAGGACGGCGCGGCGCAGATCACGCGGCGCACCTGGCCCACGGTGACGGCGCGCAGGCTCGAATCGGGCAGCTCGCCGATGCGCACCGCCACGTCGATGCCCTCCTCCAGCATATTGGTCACGCGGTCGACGAACATGGCGTTGACCTCCATGCCCGGATAGCGGCGCAGATAGTCGACGATGCCGGGCGTGACGTACTGGCGGCCGAACAGCACCGGCGCCGTCACCGACAAGTGGCCGCGCGGCGCGGCGTTGCTGCCGGCGGCGGCCTCGTCGGCCTCGTCCACCTCGGCGATGATGCGGCGCGCATCGTCCAGATAGCGCTGGCCGGCCTCGGTCACGCGCACATGGCGCGTGCTGCGGTCCAGCAGGCGCACGCCGAGGCGCTCCTCCAGCATCGCGATGGCGCGCGTGACGGCCGGCGGCGACATCCCCAGCCGCCGCGCCCCACCCGCAAAACTCTGCTCCTCGCCCACGGCGACAAACACCCCCATCAAATGCAGTCTATCCATCATTTCTCCAAACAAAACCGGGGTCAGTTCTACCATCGCGTCACGGACTCAAGCATGTTAAGGCTGAGTTCGTGACGTGATGGTAGAACTGACCCCGGTGGGGGGCTTTATTTTCGGGAACAGGCGGGGGGCGCGCTCGGAGGCGAAGTCGATGAACTGGCGCACGCGCTGCGGCATCTGGGTGCGCTGCTGGTAGTACATGTAGACGCCGCTGTTGACCGTGACGGTGTGCGGCAGCAGGTGCACCAGGCGGCCGGCGGCGATGTCGGCCTCGGCCATGTAGGCGGCCAGCTGGCCGATGCCGATGCCTTCGCGCACCGCCTGCACTTCGCCTTCCACCGTGTTGAAGCTGGCCACCGTGGGGATGTCTTTGTACACCGTGCCGCCGTCTATGCGCAGCTCCCACGGCACCAGGCGGCCGGTGTTGGGCTGGCGGAAGCCGGTGCAGCGGTGCGCCAGCAGCTCGTCCACCGTCTGCGGCGCGCCGTGCTTGTCCAGGTAGCGCGGCGCGGCGCAAATATACAGGCCGATGTCGCCGATGCGGCGCGAGACCAGGTTGCGCTCGGGCGGGTTGCCGCCCCGGAAGCCGACGTCGATCTTGGCGTCGATCAGGTCGGTGAAGTGGTCTTCCAGCAGCAGGTCGAACTGCACGCCGGGATGCAGTTCCTGGAAGTCGCGCACCAGCGGGATCAGCATGTGCTTGCCGAAGGAGGTGGGCGCGGCCACCCGTATCACGCCGTCCATGTCCTTGCGGCTGTTGCGCACGTGCTCCAGCGCTTCGTCCAGCAGCCGCAGGCCGGGACTGGCCAGCTCGAACAGGCGCTCGCCTTCCTCGGTCAGGCTGAGGCTGCGCGTGGTGCGGTGGAACAGGCGCACGCCCAGGCTGTCTTCCAGCTGGCGCACGGCCTTGCTGACCGCCTGCGGCGACAGTCCGGCTTCGGCCGCCGCCTGGCTGAAGCTGCCGGCGCGGACCACGGCGATAAACAAAGTGATGACGCGGGTAGTATCCATTTACAACCAGAAGGTGAAAATCAAACGCCTTTATGGTGGCTAGTGTAGCAGAGGCGGGCGGCCTAAACTGGCTTCCATCAACACCCCACCACCTCTCAAGGAGAACAGCATGTCTAAAGTATGGTTTATTACCGGTGCATCGCGCGGCTTCGGCGTCCTGATGGCGAAAGATGCGCTGGCGCGCGGCGACAGCGTGGTTGCCACCGCCCGCAATCCGCAAATCGTGACCGACGCCGTCGGCGCCCATCCGAATCTGCTGGCGCTGCGCCTGGACGTGACGCAGGAGGCGGCCGCCGTGCTGGCCGCGCGCGCCGCCGTGGACCGCTTCGGCCGCATCGACGTGCTGGTCAACAACGCCGGCTACGGCCTGCTGGGCGCGGTCGAGGAGGCCAGCGACGCGGAGGTGCGCGCGCTGTACGACACCAATGTGTTCGGCCTGCTCAACGTCACCCGCGCCGTGCTGCCGCAGATGCGCCGGCAGGGCGGCGGCCATGTGATGAATATCTCGTCCGTGGGTGGCTACACGGCCCATGCGGGCTGGGGCGTGTACGGCTCGACCAAGTTCGCCGTGGAGGGCATCAGCGAGGCCATGGCCGAGGAAGTGCGGCCGCTGGGCATCCATGTGACGGTGGTGGAGCCGGGCTATTTCCGCACCGAGTTCCTGGAAGGGAATTCGCTGGTCTCCACCGATGCGCGCCTGGACGACTATGCCGGCACCGTGGGCGCCATGCGCACCTTCGCCGCCAGCGTCAGCCTCAAGCAGCCGGGCGATCCGCGCAAGCTGTCGCTGGCGATCCTGAAACTGGCCGACAGCCCGCAGCCCCCCGTGCGCCTGATGCTGGGCAGCGACACGGTGCGCATGGTGCGCGAGAAGAACCGCTTCGTCGAGCAGGAGCTGGGCCAGTGGATCAGCCTGTCGCTGTCCACCGACCACGACGACGTGCTGCAGCAGGCGGCCTGAGGCCAGCGCCGCCCCGGCCGCTAGCGGGCCAGCAGGTCGGCGCGGGGCGGCGTCCAGGCGGGGACGCCGGCGGGACAGGCGCGTCCCGCTGTGGCCGCCAGATCCAGCGTGGTGAAGTTGCCGCGCGGCGTGGTGGCGAAGCGCATGTCGCTGGCGGTGGCGCCGACGATGGCGGGCATGCGCGCAAAGCGCAGCCAGGCCGATAGCCAGCAGTTGCCGTCCGCCTGGCTGCGCAGCTCCGCCAGGCTGCCGCCCACCTCGCTGTACAGCTCGACGCCGGCTGCGGCGGCGCTGTGCGGCGGCGGGTCCAGCAGGCCGGAGGGGCATTGCAGCGGCGGCAGCCAGCCCGGCATCAAGCTGACCAGGCCGCGCCGCAGGCGGTAGCTGCCAGCAGCCTCATTGGACTCGATCGAGACGAAGGCCCAGCACAGCGGCTGCGCGGGGAAGGCGGTCATGGCGACGTCGTGGATGCGCGCCTGCGGATCGGCCGCCTGCAGCGCGGCCTGCACGCGCTGCCGCCCTGCCGTGCCGGCCACGCCTTGCACGGCGACAAAGCCCACGCTGGCCAGCAGCGCCAGCGCCATCGCGCGCCGGCTGCGCCGCCGCGCCGCTTTCAGGCAGGCCAGCCCGGCGCCCAGCGCCAGCAAGGCCGCCAGCGACACCGCTCCCAGATAGCCGCGCGCGGCGAAGTAGCCCAGCGCGCCGGCCAGCCCGGCCAGCATCAGCCAGCGCAGCCACGGCGGGCCGATGGCCATAATCAGCGGCACGCCGAAGGCCACCCAGAACACCGGTTCGATAATAAAGATCATGTCGCCATAGAACCAGCGCCCGTCGAACGGGTAGAAGGGATGCACGCCATAGGAATTGAGGAAATCCATGCCGATGTGGAGCAGGAAGCCCAGCACGACGGCCGCGCCCAGCCCGGCGCGCGCGTGCCGGCTGCGCCGCAGCAGCGCACGCGCATTCGGCCACAGCAGCCACAGCAGCGCCACCAGCAGCAGCGCCTGCGGCACTTCATAGAGCAAGGTGTGCGTGTGGCCGCGATGCTGCAGCAGATAGCCGAGCGGCTCGGGCAGCAGCCGGGTCAGGAACAGGTCGAGGTCGGGGAAGTTGCTGGCGGCGGCGCAGGCGGTGAGCAGCAGGCGGTGCCGCGTGCGCTGGCCTGCTTCGTCCGGTTCGGCGGGCAGGCTGCGCTGCACCAGTTCGCCGACGCCCAGGCCGACGACGGTGTGGGTGATGTTATCCATGCCCCGGATGTTACCCGAACCCGGGGCCTAAGGTTGACTAGCGCTGCACTTCCACGCCGTGCCAGAAGGCGACGTGGTCTTTGATGTGCTGCGCCTTGTCCGAGGGATGGCGGTAGAACCAGGCGGCGTTTTCGTTGACCTTGCCGTCCACCAGCAGGTGGTAGTAGTTGGCCTTGCCCTTCCACGGGCAGGTGGTGGTGTGCTCGCTTTCCTGCAGGTATTCCTCGGCCACTTTTTCGATCGGGAAGTAGACGTTGTTCTCCACGATCTGCACTTCGTCGTCGTTCGCTTCGGCGATCACCTCGCCGTTCCAGATTGCTTTGGGCATGGCTGCCTCCTGTGGTCTGAATTAACTTTCTACGCGGTCGCGTCCGTTCGCCTTGGCGCGCGCCAGCGCTTGCTCGGCGTGGCGCAGCAGGCTATCGCCGTCGCTGATGTCCATGTGGTTGAAGGCGCCGACGCCGATGCTGGCCGTGACCGGCAGCAAGCGCCCCGCTTCGCGGTGGATTTGCGCGGCCAGCTTGGCGCGCAGGTTTTCGGCCAGCTTGAGCGCACCCTCGAGCGGCGTGTTGGGCAGCAGCACGCAGATTTCCTGGCCGCCGTAGCGCCCGGCCAGGTCGATCACGCGCACATTCTCGCGCACCAGGCGGCCCACGTTGGCCAGCACCAGGTCGCCCGCGTCGCGGCCGTGGCGTTCGTTGACGGCCTTGAAGCCGTCCAGGTCGATAATCAGGGCCGACAGCGGCGTGCGGAAGCGGCGCGTGCGCGCCACTTCGAAGCTCAGCTTGCCCAGCAGGGCGCGGCGGTTGTGCAAGCCGGTCAGCTCGTCGGTGGTGGACAGCTCGGCCAGTTCGGCCCGGGCCGCCTGCAGCGCGTGCCGCGCGGCGCGCGCTTCCAGCAGCGCCATGGCCTGCGCGGCCAGGCGGCGCAGGCTGCGCGCCTGCTCGGGACCGAGACGGCCCGGGCGGCTGTCCATCACGCTCAGCGCGCCGATGGCGTGGCCGTCCGGCGAGGTCAGCGCCACGCTGCTGTACATGCGCATATGGGGCGCGGACACCGTCAGCGGCATCCCGGCGGTGCGCGGGTCGGCGCTCAGGTCTTCGATTTCGGTGGCTTGCTGGCCCAGCACCGCCAGCGAGCAGTAGCTTTGCTCGCGCGGCAGCGTGTCCAGCGCCAGGCCGGCGGCGGCCAGCACCCAGGCGCGCCCGGCGTCCACCAGCGTGATGAAGGCGTAGGGCACGCCGCACAGCTGCGCGGCCAGTTCGGTCAGGAAGGTGAATTCTTCACAGGCGGGCGTGTCCAGCACGTGGTAGCGCTGCAGCGCGGCCACGCGGCGCGCGTCGTCCGGCGGAACAGCGTAACTGAGTGGGTATATATTCGGGTAAATATTCTCTGCGGCCAGCATGGCGTCCCTTCGTAGCGTCGTTGCGCTTGTCTAGTCTATAAGCTTCGGTGCTACATCGACAAGTTTAGCGCAAAAAAACCGCGAACGGAGATCCGCCCCGCCTTTCGGCCGCAGATTGCCCGCTCAGGCCGGGGCCGTGTCGGCCATGATCTGGCGCAGCGCGCGCTCGAACAGCTCGGCGGGCTGGCCGCCGGAGATCAGGTGGCGGTCGTTGATGATGACGGCCGGCACCGAATTGATGCCCTGGCGCTGGTAGAACTGCTCGGCCGCGCGCACCTCGGCGCCGTAGCTGTCCGAGGCCAGCACGGCGGCGGCGCCGGCCGGGTCCAGCCCCGCCTTGACGGCGGCCGCCTGCAGCACCGCGTGCGCGCTCGGGTCTTCGCCTTCGGTGAAGTAGGCGGTGAACAGCGCGTGCTTGAGCGCGCGCTGCTGCTCGGCGCCTTCCAGGCCGGCCCAGTGCAGCAGGCGGTGCGCGTCGAAGGTGTTGTAAATGCGGCTGCGCTTGCCCATGGCAAAGTCAAAGCCGACGTCGGCGCCGCGCTGCCGTATCATGGCGCGCGACTGCTCCTGCTGCTCCGGCGTGGCGCCGTATTTCTGGGTGATGTGTTCGGTGATGTCCTGCCCTTCCGGCCCCATGTTGGGGTTCAGTTCGAAGGGCTGGAAGTGCAGCGTGGGAGCGGCCTCGCCGCCTATGCTGCGCAGCGCCGTTTCCAGCGCGTTCAGGCCGACTGCGCACCAGGGGCAGGAGACGTCGGAAACGAAATCGATTTTGATGGGGGTGGTCATGGCGGCCTCGCGGGAAAGTATCCCTGCGATATGGGGCCGCCACGGCCTATTTCAACGCTTACTTCTTCTTGGCGGCGGCCTTGCTGCCGATGCGGCTTTCCTTGCCCGCGATCAGGTTGGAAATATTGGCGCTGTGGCGGAACAGCAGCAGCATGGACATGGCCACCACGGCGATCAGGATAGAGTCCACGCCGAACAGCAGGCCGTAGTAGAACGGCGCAAACACGGCGGCGGCCAGCGCGGCCAGCGAGGAGTAGCGGAAGGCGTAGGCCACGATCAGCCAGGTGGCCAGCGTGGCCAGGCCCAGCCAGACATTCAGCCCCAGCAGCACGCCGGCGGCCGTGGCCACGCCCTTGCCGCCCACAAAGCGGAAGAAGATGGGCCACAGATGGCCCAGGAACACGGCTATCGCCGTCAGCGCAATGGCGATGTCTTCCACGCCCAGCTGCTCCTGGTAATGCACGGCCAGCCACACCGCCAGCCAGCCTTTGGCGGCGTCGCCGATGAGGGTGGCGATGGCGGCTTTCTTGTTGCCACTTCGCAACACATTGGTCGCGCCCGGGTTCTTGGAACCGTAGGTGCGCGGGTCGGCGATGCCGAACAGCTTGCTGGCCACGACGGCGAAGGAGATCGAGCCCAGCAGGTAGGCGCCCACGGCCATGGCCACTGTTATCAGTGCTGTATTCATACGTTTCTCTCTTTTATTTTTTCTTGCTGCCACTGCGGCGGCTGACGACTATACAACAAGCGGCCGGCACTGAGTAGCCTCAGTCGGCCAGCGCGCAGTGCACCGGTTTGGCCGCAACCAGCTCCAGCAGCACCTGCGGCTTGATGCCCACCAGGTAGCCGCGCCGTCCGCCATTGATATAAATCGTATCGAGCGCCAGGATGGATTCCTCGACGTACACCGGCAGCGCCTTCTTGGTGCCGAAGGGCGAGGTGCCGCCCACCATGTAGCCGGAATGGCGCTGCGCCACTTCCGGCTTGCACGGCTCGACCGACTTGCAGCCGATGCCGCGCGCCAGGTTCTTGGTCGACACCTTGCAGTCGCCGTGCATCAGCACGATCAGCGGCTTGGCCGCCTCGTCCTGCATCACCAGGGTCTTGACCACCGCGTGCTCGTCCACGCCGAGCTCGCGCGCGGACACCGTGGTGCCGCCGTGTTCTTCATATTCGTAAGGGTGTTCGGAGAACGCCACCTTATGCTTGCGCAGCATCTGGGTCGCGGGCGTTTCGGAAATATGCTCTTTTTTGGCCATGCCGTGATACGCTAACCGTTCAATAGGAGTTTCGTTATGCGGGAAGAAATTCGCTTCGCCACGTTCAATGTCTGCAATCTCGCCCCGCCGGGTGCTCAATTGTACGACAACCTGCCGCCGCTTTCTGAGCAGGAATATGAGGCCAAGGTGGAATGGACCGCGCAGCAGCTGGACCAGCTGGATGCCGATGTCGTTGGTTTTCAGGAAATCTTTTCCCAGGCTGCGCTGCGCGACGTGCTGTCGCGCACCCGCAAATACCGCGACGCCATCCACGCCGGCTTCGACCCCGATCCGCACGCCACGCGCCTGACGCCCAATGTGGCGCTGGTGTCGCGCCTGCCGCTGGCGGCGGCGCCCGCCGTGTATGCCGAGTTCCCGGCCGGGGTGGTGTCCGACTCCGGCAATCCCGACGCCGACCGCTTCGCGCGCGCGCCGCTGCACGCGCAGGTGGTGCTGCCCAATGAGACCACGGTGGACGTGGTGGTGGTGCACCTGAAGTCGCGCCGCCCCGACTACCGGCGCGACGACTGCGATGACGACCCGCTGCACTACGCGCTGGCCAATCTGCGCTCGCTGGTGTGGCGCGGCACGGAGGCGGTGGCGCTGCGCGTGCTGCTAAGCAAGGTGATGAAGGACGGCCAGCGGCCCTGCGTGGTCATGGGCGACTTCAACGACACGGCCGACGCCGTCACCACCACCATCGTGTTGGGGGGCAATCCGAACTGCGAGCCGGGCGACGAGCTGCGCGGCCGCATGTTCGACTGCGAGCAGATCCAGCAGCGGCAGGACCATCTGCACCACATGGGCTACACCACCGTGCACGAGGGGCATTACAGCACCATAGACCACGTGCTGGTGTCGGAAGAGTTCCACCCGGATTCGCCGCGCGCCATCGGCGAGGTGTACGACGTGACGTATATGAACGACCACCTGAGCCAGCAGCGGCCGGAGACCTCGGACCACGGGCAGGTGCTGGTGCGGCTGCGCTTGCGGCGGGTTACGCCGCTGCGCGGCTAACCCGCCAAGAGCTGCCCCAGCGCGCTGGCCTGCACCTGCGCATCCGCCAGGTAGCCCTGGTACTGGTCGCAGCCCGCGCTGCGCAGGAAATCCAGCTGCTCCTGCGTCTCCACGCCCTCCGCGATGGCCACCATGTCCAGGCTGCGCGCCATGGCGATAATGGCGCCGATGACGGCCGTGTTGCCGTCCAGCGTGGCCACGAAGGACTGGTCTATCTTCAGCTTGTCCACCGGATAATCCTTCAGATAGCCCAAGCGCGAATAGCCGGTGCCGAAATCGTCTATGGTCAGCCGCACGCCCAGCGCATGCAGCGCGTCCAGCGTGGCGTGCGCGGCGTTGCCGCCCTTCATGATGATGGCCTCGGTCAGCTCCAGCTCCAGGCTGGCCGGCGCCAGCCCGCTGGCCGCCAGCGCCTCGCGCACGATGTCCAGCAGATTCTTCTGCGCAAACTGCGCCGCCGACAAGTTCACCGCCACCACCAGGCTGTGCCCGGCGTCGCGCCAGCGCCGCGCGCTGCGGCAGGCCTGCTGCAGCACCCAATTACCTATCGGCACCATCAAGCCGGCCTCCTCGGCGGCGGCCATGAAGCGCTCCGGGCGCAGCAGGCCCAGCTCGGGATGGCGCCAGCGCAGCAGCGCCTCCACGCCCACCGCCGCGCCGCTGGCAATCTCCACTTCCGCGTGGAAGGCCAGTTCAAACTGCTGCTCGCGCAAGGCCAGCCGCAGGCCGTTCTCCAGCTGTTCGCGCTCGGCAATGTGGGCGTGCATGTCGGCGTTGAAGAACTTGTAGCCGTTGCGCCCGCTTTCCTTGGCGTGGTACATCGCCACGTCCGCATTGTTGATGAGCTGCTCGATGCCGTCGCCGTCGTCCGGGTACAGGCTGATGCCGACCGAGCCGGACACGTGCAGCGCATGCGGCCCCAGCTGGAAAGGCCGGGCGATGGCGCCCACGACGCTGCCCGCCACGTGCGCCGCCTGGTCCACGCCGCCGATGCCGGACAGGATGATGAGGAACTCGTCGCCGCCCTGGCGGCTCACCGTGTCGGCGCCGCGCACGCAGTTCACCAGCCGCGCCGCCACCTCCTTGAGCAGCTGGTCGCCCACGTGGTGGCCCAGGGTGTCGTTGACCTCCTTGAAGCGGTCCAGGTCGATGAACAGGATGGCCAGCATAGTATGGCTGCGGCGCGCCGCCGCCAGCGCCTGGCTCAGCCGGTCCAGCAGCAGCACGCGGTTGGGCAGGTCGGTCAGGAAGTCGTGCTCGGCCAGGTGGCGGGTCTGGTCCTGGTCGCGCTTGCGGTCGGTGATGTCGGACAGCATGCCCATATAGTTGCTGACCCGATCCGCGCTGTCGCGGATGGTGGTCAGCGACAGCCAGCCGGGGAACAGCTCGCCTCCCTGCCGGCGGCAGCTGACCTCGCCCTGCCAGTGGCCGGTGGCGTCCATCTCCTGCCACACCTGGCGCTGGAAGTCGTGCGCGTCCTCGCCGCTGCGGCGCAGCTGCAAGGGCTGGCCCAGCATGGCCTCGGCCGCGTAGCCGGTGATCTGGGTGAAGGAACGGTTGAGCGCGATGATGCGGCGCTCGCGGTCGGTCAGCACGATGGCGTCGCGGCAGTTCTCGAACACCTGGGCCGCCAGATGCAGCGTGCGCTCGGCCTGCTTGCGGGCGCTGATGTCGCGCACCACCACGTAGAACAGGTAGCCGTGGTCCAGCGAAATCGAAGTCATCAGCACTTCGGCCCAGAAAGCCTCGCCGGCGCAGTTGAGGAAGCGCCAGTCGTAGCGCAGGCTGCCGCCGGCGCCCTCGTCCATGCCGGGCGGCCCCGTCTGCTGCTCGCCGTCCGGCGGCTGCTGCGTGGAAAAATCGCGCAGGCGGCGGCCTACCATGCCGTCGCGGTGCGGGCATTTGAACAGGGCCAGCGCGGCCGGGTTCAGGTCCGTCACGCGCTCGCCCTGCAGCATCAGGATGGCGTCGGCGGAGCGCAAATAGAGCTGGCGGAAATTGGCGCCGGCCGCGCGCAGCGCCTCGTCCTCGATGCGGCGCGCGGTGATGTCGGCGTCGACGCAGAACACCTGCCGCACGGCGCCGTCCTGCGCCACCGGGAACAGCGTGGAATTGACCCACAGGCGGCGCCCGGCCGCCGTACTCACCTGCCAGTCCCGGGCCGGCTTGGCGCGTCCGCTGCGCCAGGCGTCCTCCAGCGCGGCGGCGTGCTCGGCGGCCTGCTCGAACGCCAGCAGGCTGGCCAGCGGCTGGCCCAGCGCGTCGGCGGAGGCGATGCCGTACAGTTCGGCGCAGGCGCTGTTCCAGAACAGCACGCAGCCCGCCTCGTCCATGCAGTGCACCGCCACCAGCTGGGACGGTTCCACCGTGTCGATCAGACGGGAGATCAGGTTTAGCGCGTCCGGCACCGCGATGGCGTCGGACGGTATGGGCAAGGCAGGCCCGGTGTCAGGTTGATGCGGCTCCACGGCGCCCTCGATGCGTATGTGCCCGCTTCGGGGCGTAGCATCCATCTTGGCGCGTGCGCGCCGCGCACGTCTTGCGTTTCGTCAAACGTGCGCGCCACCGGTGCTCGTCTATCACCCTGTGGACCGAAATCATGACAGCAGTCACAGTATGCTGACGCTGACGGGCATTCGTTTTAAACAGTCGGTTTTCCCTAAACGCATCAGAAGCTTGATAGCACGGCCTTCTGGCGTTTTAGGGTCACAGCGCTTCAAATAAGCGGCGCTGACCGCCGGACCCAGTACCCGCTCACTTCTTCTTCCATACCTCATAAATAGTGAGCTCCAAGTCCGCTTTGCCATCATCGCGCAATCGAAATACATTTTTGGAACGCCATCCGGTTGAAGGCATTTTTGCGTCAAAACTTAACCAGTTCTCGCCCGAAGCAAGGTTTTCAATTTCGAATACTTCTCCGTCTGAAATACACACGCCAACAACGTGAAAACTGTCGCCATTTGCGGAAATCTCAAACGTAACGTCTGAATCTTCACCTCCGGTAACCCATACGCCAACAAAAGGGTGATTCTCCGGTGCACTAATTATCTTATTCACGGTCTTGCCTCACAGTTTTTCGATGGTTTAAGCCAGAAGGAGTCACTATGGACATGTTGTACTCCAACACAGGCTGCGTACAGCGCGGCCCCAGTCCCATAGTTTCCTGTCAACTGCCAAGATACTGGAATCACTTCGATTAATTCTGCCCGTGCGTGCGCACTTACAAAAATAGAACTGCAACTATCAATTTAGTTTTCATACGACACTTAAAATTTCCATTAGGAAATATACCACCGGACTCTCACTAACATCATCTCCAAATGTCACCAACCTGAATTTGGACACGAAACCTGCTCGGATCTCGCAACGGCACTCCAAGCGGTTCGTCACGAGTTTCTGCAACTCAGCCCCGTTTTTCCCCGTTTCGTCGCACTGGCGTGGTGCGGGCTCTTGAAATTGCCTAGAGTGGCAACATCCCAATCTGGCCTCCAAGAGACACAACAATGAAAATCGAGACCTTGCCCCTCCCCTCCGCTCCCGCCCAGGCCGCCGCACGCGGCAAACGCTGGCGCAAGCCCGCCGCAGTGCTGATCGTGCTGGCGCTGGCGGGCGGCGGCTGGACCGTGATGCAGAGCCGGGCCAAGACGCCCGCCCCCGGCACCGCCACCGTTGCTGCGCCGGCCAAGGCCGACGCGAAAAAAGGCCCGGAAGTCTACGAGCTGGCCGCAGCCGACGTGGCCGCCATCGACGCGCGCGCGCTGGCCGTGAGCTTGCCGCTGTCCGGCTCGCTGGCGCCCGTCAGCCAGGCCACCATCAAGGCCAAGGTGTCCGGCGAGGTGCGCGAGGCGGCCGTGCGCGAAGGCACGCACGTGGCCCAGGGCCAGGTGCTGGCGCGGCTGGACCAGGCCGACCTGCAGGCGCGCCTGACGCAGCAGCAGGCCATGCTGGACGAGGCCCAGGCCAAGCTGGCCATGGCCAGCCGCAACCACGCCAACAGCCAGGCCCTGCTCAAGCAGAACTATATTTCCTCGACGTCCTACGACACCACCGCCAACGGCGTGGAACTGGCGCGCGCCAATGTGAAGTCGGCCAGCGCCATGGTGGACATGGCCCGCATTGCGCTGAACGACAGCGTGATCCGCGCGCCGATGAGCGGGGTGGTCTCCAAACGCCATGTGCAGGCGGGCGAAAAAGTCGCGCCTGACATGCCCGTCTACACCATCGTCAACCTGGCCGAGCTGACGCTGGAAGCGCAAGTGCCCACGTCCGAAATTCCGCGCGTGAAAACCGGCCAGGACGTGGCGTTCAAGGTGGACGGCTTCCAGCGCGAATTCCACGGCAAGGTGGCGCGCATCAACCCCACCGCCGAGCCGGGCTCGCGCGCCATGCTGGTCTATATTTCCGTGGACAACAAGGACGGCGCCCTGCTGGGCGGCATGTTCGCCAAGGGCAATATCGTCACCGAACGCTCGGCCGTGATGCCGGTGGTGCCGCTGGCGGCGCTGCGCAGCGACGGCGGCAAACAGGTGGTGTACCAGGTGGACCAGGGCAAGGTGGTGGCGCAGCCGGTCACGCTGGGCCTGCGCAACGAGGACACCGGCTACGCCGAAGTGACCGGCGGCCTGCAGCAGGGCGCGCAGGTGATCGTGGCCAAGCTGGACGCGGTCAAGCCGGGCGCCAAGGTCAAGCTGGCCGCACCCGCCGATGCGGCATCGGTGAGGGAGTCAACCACGGCCAAAGCCAGCGTGCCTGGCGCGCGGAGCTAAGCCATGTGGATAACCAAAGTCAGCATTAAAAATCCGGTGTTCGCCACCATGGTGATGGTGGCGCTCATGGTGCTTGGCCTGTTCGCCTACAAGCGCCTGGGCGTGGAGAGCATGCCCAACGTCAGCCTGCCCTTCGCCGCCATCGAGATCGAATATCCGGGCGCTTCGCCGGAGGCGGTGGAGAACGACATCACGCGGCCGGTGGAGGACATCGTCAACACCGTCAGCGGCGTGAAGACCATACGCGCCAACTCCTGGGAAGGCCGCGCCGGGGTCTACCTGGAGTTCCAGCTGTCCACCAATATGGACCGCGCCATGCAGGAGCTGCGCGACAAGGTGGCCCTGGTGCGTCCGCGCTTCCCCAAGGAGGCCAAAGACCCCTTCATCGCCCGCGAGGAAGGCGACAACGAACGCCCGGTGGTGACGCTCTCGCTCAGCTCGGACAAGCACAGCCTGCGCGAGCTGTCCACCATGACGGACCAGATCATCAGCAAGCGCTTCCAGAACGTGGCCGGCGTGGGCCAGGTGCGCGTGCTGGGCACCACCAAGCGCCAGGTGCTGATCAGCCTGAAGCCCAACGAGATGACCGCGCAGGGCATAGGCGTGGACGAGATCATCCGCGCCATCCAGGCCACCAACGCCAACCTGCCGGCCGGTAACATCAGCCAGCCGGTCACCGAGCAGCTGGTGCGGGTGGAGGGCAAGATCAAGGACGCGCGCGAATTCAACAAAATCATCGTGGCGCGCCGCGCCAACGGCCCGGTCTACCTGGACCAGGTGGCCAGCGTGGTGGACGGCGAGGAAGAAGCGCAATCGTACTCGCGCATCGACGGCAAGCCCGGCATTTCGCTGGAAGTGACCAAGGTGCAGGACGCCAACGTGGTGGTGGTGGGCGAAGGCGTGCGCAAGGCCGCCGAGGCCCTGCAGCAGACGCTGCCCGACGGCGTCCGCCTGCACATCCTCGATTCGCAGTCCGAACGCGTGCAGAGCCAGCTCGACAACGTGAAGCGCACCATCATCGAAGGCGCCGTGCTGACCATGGTGATCGTGTTCTTCTTCCTCAAGTCCTGGCGCTCCACCATCATCACCGGCCTGACCCTGCCGATCTCCGTCATGGCCAGCTTCATCGCCATGCAGGCCTTCGGCTTCACGCTGAACTTCCTCACGCTGATGGCGCTGTCGCTGTGCATCGGCCTGCTGATCGACGACGCCATCGTGGTGCGCGAGAACATTGTGCGCCATTTCGGCATGGGCAAGGACCACCACCAGGCGGCCGAAGACGGCACCAACGAGATCGGCCTGGCCGTCATGGCCACCACCTTCGCCATCGTGGCCGTGTTCATCCCGGTCGCGTTCATGGACGGCATTATCGGCCGCTTCTTCCTGCAGTTCGGGATCACCGTGGCGGTGGCCGTGCTGGTGTCGCTGTTTGTCTCCTTCACGCTGGACCCCATGCTGTCGTCGGTGTGGCCGGACCCGGAAGAGAACCGATTCCGCTACCTGCCATGGCTGGGCCGCTTCATGGACTGGGTCGAGCGCGGCGTGGACTGGCTGCACGTGGTGTACGGCAAGGTGCTGGCCGCCGCGCTGAACTGGCGCAAGACCACGCTGGCCGTCACCGCCGCCATCTTCGTGGCCAGCCTGATGCTGGTGCCCATGATAGGCGGCGAGATGTTCCCTGAAACCGATGAAGGCTGGGTCAATATGCGCTTCAAGACCCCGGTCGGCTCCAGCCTGGAGTACACCAACGACAAGGTCAAGCAGGTGGAAACGGCGCTGGCCCAGTTCAAGGAAATCGACAGCATCCTGTCCAATGTGGGCACGCGCGATGGCCGCAACTCGGCCGAGGTGAACCTGAAGCTGACCGACGTGAAGAAAACCCACCGCCGCTCGCAGAAGGAACTGGAGAAAGCCATCCGCGAACGGCTGGCGCCGATTGCCGGCATCCAGCTGTCGGTGGGCCAGAAGCCCATCTTCATCGCCATCCTGGGCACCGACGAGGGCAAGCTGGACGCCGTGGCGCGCGAACTGATGGACAAGATGCGCAAGATCAAGGGCGTGGCCGACCTGGAATACAGCCAGGAAGGCGCCAATCCGTCCACCATGATCAAGATCAACCAGGAGCTGGCCAGCGACCTCGGCCTGTCGGTGCAGCAGGTGGGCGCGGCGCTGCGGCCTTTCGTGGCGGGCGAGAAAGTGAGCCACTGGCTGGCCTCGGACGGCCAGAACTACGAGATCAATGTGCAGCTGCCCAAGTCCGGCCGCCAGCGCGTGATGGACCTGGCCGATTTGTCGATTGCGTCGAATCGGCTGAATGCCGACGGCTCGCCGCGCATGGTGCCGCTGCGCCAGGTGGTGGAGTTCATTCCCTCGTCCAGCCCGCAGGTGCTCAAGCGCCAGGCGCTGCAGCGCCGCGTGGCGGTCTACGCCGGCGTGGAAGGCCGCCCCGGCGGCGACGTGGACGCCGACGTGCAGAAGGCCATCAAGTCCATCGTGCTGCCGGCCGGCGTGCGCTTCGACGTGGCCGGCAACGCGCAGCAGATGCAGGAAACCATGGGCGGCGCCATCACCGCGCTGGGCGTGGCCGTGATCTTCATCTACCTGGTGCTGGCCTCGCAGTTCGGCAGCTTCCTGCAGCCGGTGGCCATCATGACCTCGCTGCCGCTGTCGCTGATCGGCGTGCTGCTGGCGCTGCTCATTACCGGCAGCACGCTGAACATCTTCTCGGTGATCGGCTTCATCATGCTGATGGGCCTGGTGACCAAGAACGCCATCCTGCTGGTGGACTTCACCAACCACGGCCAGAAGGAAGGCCTGGACCAGCGCGCCGCCATCATGCAGGCCGGCCAGGTGCGCCTGCGCCCCATCATGATGACCACGCTGGCCATGATCTTCGGCATGCTGCCCATGGCCATCGGCCTGGGCGACGGCGGCGAGACGCAGGCCCCCATGGGCCGCGCGGTGATCGGCGGCGTGATCACCTCCACCCTGCTGACGCTGGTGGTGGTGCCGGTGGCCTACACCTATCTCGACACGCTGGGCAAGCGCTGCGCGCGCTGGCTGGGCGGCAAGCAGGAAGCCGCCACGGCCGCCGCCGTGGCGGAACAAGTTCACCCTAACAAGAAAACCGCCTGATGAAAAAACCAGTACTGGGCGCGCTGGCCGCGCTGCTGTTGTCGCCCTGCGCCACGTTCGCGGCCGAGCAGGCCGAGCCTGCCAAAGCACAGTCCAAGGAGCCGCCGCCGGTGGTGATCCAGGGCATCCGCAATCCGGAACTGAAAACCTACCGCGTGATGGCGGCGGGGCTAGACGCCTTCGACAGCGAACACGCGCTGGCGCCCGCCGCGCCGGAGGTGCGTTTCAAGCTGCGCGCGCGCAGCGGGGCGAAGAATGTGGAGATGGAGAACCTGGCCATCCGCGTCGCCGGCGACACCGTCTCCATCCACCTGCCGGTGGCGGCCGACCATACCTTCTCGCTGCCGCGCAGCGAGGAGGCGCGCCGGGAAAACGCGGACTTGCTGCTGAACAAACCGAAAGGCGGCTACCGCTGGGAGCCGGACATCCACAGCGCCGGCGTGCCGCAAGGCATGCGGCGGCTGGGCGACCTGCGGCTGGAGTGCAAGGTGCTGGTGGCCACGGCCAAGGAGGAGATCGGGTTCTGGTTCACCAGCATGGTCAACACGCTGCTGCTCACCACGGACTGGTGCGGGCATGAAAAGATCAAGCTGCAAAAAGTCACGCAGCGCACGGTGGCCAGCGCCACGCTGCTGCATGGCGAGCAGCGCGTGCCGCTCAAGCTGAGCAGCGATGGCCTGGGATACTATCCGCCGCTGGGGGAAAAAATCTACGCGGACGACGAGCTGATCGAAATTCAGTTTGTGGAGGCGCCTGACGCAACGCCGGCCGCGTAGGCGCGGACATGGCGGGTTACGCAGCGTTGCTGCTAACCGTCCTGCACAGTACGGTTTTGCTATCGCGCCTGCACAGCGTAGGGCGGGTTAGCGTGCCGCTTGCGGCGCGCGCAACCCGCCAGCGCGCTTATTTCAAGGTCAACGCCACCACCGCGCTGCTGGCGGTGCCGTAGGTGTTGGTGATGACCACGTCATAAGTGGTGGCATCCGCGCTGGTGACGTTGCTCAGCGTGTAGCTGGCCGAGTTGGCGCCGGTGATGTTGGTGCCGGCCTTGCGCCACTGGTAGCCCAGGGTGTCGCTGCCGGTGGCCACCACGGTGAAGGTCACCGAGCCGCCCGCCGCCACGCTTTGCGCGACCGGCTGCGTGGTGATGGCTGGCAGGATGCCCACCACCAGCGTCGCCGTCGTGCTGGTGACGCTGCCGACCTTGTTGGACACGATCACGTCGTACACGCCCGCGCGGGCCGCGATCAGCGGGCTGAAGGTGAATTTCTGCGCGGTGATGTCCGGCAGTACCACGCCGTCCTTGCGCCAGGTGTATTTCAGGTTGCCGCCGGTGGCCACCACGCTGAAGCTGGCATCGCTGCCCGCGCCTGCGGTCACGGAGACCGGCTGGGTGGTGATGACGGGCTGGGTTTCGGTCTCGGTGGAGTCGCCGCCGCCGCCGCCGCAGGCAACCAGAGCCACGGCCATTGCGCAGGCCGACAGTTGAAGCACATACTTTTTCATAGGGGTTCCCGCTGGAATGAAGTCAGCGAGAGTATAGGACCGCCGCAATGCCTGACGACACTAGTTGCTGTAAATTTAAGAAATAAAGTGTATCAGAACGTAACAGCGGCGCGCCCTTATTCCTGTGCCGGCGCCGGCTGGCCGTCCTCGTCGTCGTCCCCATCCTCTGGCTCGCCCTGCTCGCCTTCCGGCTTGTTCTTGGCTTCCAGCTTGCGCCTGGCCTTTTCCTCGTTCTTCTTTTTCTTCTCCAGCTCCCGTTGCCGTTTTTCGTACTGGAAATTTGTCTTAGCCATTTGCTACTCTCCCATGTTGCGAACTATGTTTGTTCAGCTACATTATGACGCAGATGCGGCGCGCGCAAATTTTTCAGCCCCGGGGATGATGTTGCGCATGCAAATGCTTCAAACGCTCGCGCGCCACGTGGGTGTAGATTTGCGTGGTGGAGATGTCGGCATGGCCCAGCAGCAGCTGCACCACGCGCAGATCCGCCCCATGGTTGAGCAAATGCGTGGCGAAAGCGTGGCGCATGGTGTGCGGCGACAGCGGCGAGGTGATGCCGGCCTTGTGGGCGTGCTTTTTGATAATCACCCAGAACATCTGGCGCGTCATCGGCCCGCCGCGCCCGGTCACGAACAGCGCGTCGTCCTGCTGGCCGTCCAGGATGGCCCCGCGCGCCTCCTTCATATAGCGTTCTATCCACTGCCGCGCCTGGCCGCCGAACGGCACCAGCCGCGTCTTGCCGCCCTTGCCGGTGATGCGCAGCACGCCGTCGTTCAGGCTCAGCTCGAAAGTCTTCAGCGCCACCAGTTCGGACACCCGCAAGCCGCTGGCGTACATCAGCTCGAGCATGGTGCGCTCGCGCAGGCCCAGCGGGGTGCGCGTGTCCGGCGCGGCCAGCAAGGCCTCCACCTGCGCCTCGCTCAGCGTGTGGACAAAGCGCTGCGCCTGCTTGGCCGAGGCCAGCTTCAGGCACGGATCGGCCGCCACCAGCTTCTGCCGCAGCGCATACTGGTAATAGCGTTTCAGCACTGACAGGCGGCGATTGGACGAGCTGGCCTTGGTGTCCGCGTGGCGCGCGCTGAAATAGGCGTCGATATCGTGCGTGGCCACCGCGTTCAGGCCGGCCACGTCCGGCCGCGCCACGTCCAGCCAGCGCGCGAACAGGCGCAGGTCGCGGCGGTAGGCGTCCAGCGAGTTCTTGGCCAGGCCGTCCTCCAGCCACAGCGCGTCGCAGAACTCGTCGATCAGAGCAGCGTTGTCTGTTGCCATGCGTATTCGCTATGCCCTTCGTGCGCCAGCAGCCAGCGCTTCACGTTCAGGTGGAAGCCGTTGGCGTCGTCGTGGTGGGCGAAGCCGCCCAGGCCGTTGGCGCCCGTCACGCGGTGGCAGGGCACGGCCAGCGGGAACCAGTTGGCGCCGCAGGCCTGGCCCACGGCGCGCGGCGCCGATTCCAGGAACTTGGCCAGTTCGCCGTAAGTGCGCACCTGGCCGCGCGGAATGCTGTTGATGGCGGCCCACACGCGGCGCTGAAAGGCGCTGCCCACCGTCGCCAGCGGCAGGCTGAAGGGGAAGTCGGCGTCGGCGCAGTAGCGCAGGATCTGCTCGGCGGCCAGCGCCGCCACCGCGTCCTGGGCGTCCTTCTCGGCGTAGCCGGCCGGCAGGTAGACCAGTTCGGTCACCAGCGCGCCGCCGGTACGCACGCCCATGGCGCCGAACGGCGTGGCGACGACGGCGTTGAAAATATGGCTACTCTGTTGTTTATCCATCACAATTGTCCGGCTCATTGTTGCATCAATACTACACCACCAAAATGGGGCAGAGCAAAAAAAAAGCGCACTATAAGAGTGCGCTTTCAATCCTGCTGTCACGGAACCGGCCGTTTGGCGTCGACGTAGCTCACTTGTGGCGGCCTTCGTCAATCTTCCAACGACATACTGTGAACCGTGTGTCTCCTCAATGTATATGCGGCATGCGTGCCGTTTTTTTATTTACTCTCCCCACTAAACTTCATGTTCTTGCTACCAGACCAGATATCGTTATTTGTTTTGTTTGCCTCTGGAGCGAAGCAATCATAACTGATCCACTTCGCTTTTTGCTCATTTTTTTGAGCCATGAATTTTTTTAGTTTAGGAGTAAATTAAGTTAGGCAACCACAGCGAAATTTGTGGTACGTAGGTCACCAGCACCAGGAAGGCGAGCATGGTAAGCAGCCATGGCCACACCGCCACGGTCAATTCCGTAATCCCCATTTTGGTGATTCCGGACGCCACGTACAAATTCAGGCCGACCGGCGGATGGCACATCCCCACTTCCATATTGACAACGATCAGGATACCGAAGTGCACAGGATCGATGCCCAGCTTCATCGCCACCGGGAACAAGATCGGCGCCATGATCAGCACGATGGACGACGGCTCCATCACGTTACCCGCCAGCAGCAGCAGGATGTTGACCACCAGCAGGAAGCTGATCACGCCCAGGCCCTGGCCGGTGATCCATTCCGCCATCGCCTGCGGGATGTTTTCGCTGGTCATCAGGAAAGAGAACAGCACCGCGTTGGTGATGATGTAGAGCAGCATGGCCGACATGGCCGCCGAGTCCAGCAGCACCTTGCCCACCTGCTTGATTTTCAAGTCCTTGTAGACGAACACGGCGATCACGAAGGCGTACACGGCGGCCATGGCGGCCGCTTCGGTCGGCGTGAACGCGCCGCTGTAGATGCCGCCCATCACGATGACGATCAGCAGCAGGCCCCAGGCGCTCTTGCGGAAGGTGGCCCAGCGCTCGCCCCAGCTGGCCTTGGGCATGCGCGGATAGTTATGCTTCTTGGCCAGGGACCAGGTGGTCAGGCCCAGGAAGAAGGCCAGCATAATGCCCGGCACTACGCCGGCCATGAACAGCTTGCCCACCGAGGTGTTGGTGGTGACCGAATACATCACCATCACGATGGACGGCGGGATCAGGATGCCCAGCGCGCCGGAGGTGGTGATGACGCCGGCGCCGAAGCCTTTCGGATAGCCCTGGCGCACCATGGCCGGCAGGATGATGGAGCCGATCGCCACCACGGTGGCCGGCGAAGAGCCGGACACGGCCGCGAACAGCGCGCAGGCCAGCACGCCGGCCAGGGCCAGGCCGCCGTGCCAGTGGCCCACCATGGAGCTGGCGAAGTTGATCATGCGCCGCGCCACCCCGCCATGGGTGAGGAAGTTGCCCGCCAAAATAAAGAACGGGATGGCCATGATCTCGAATTTCTCGATGCCGGTGAACAGCTTCAGCGCCACCGATTCGATCGGCACCGAGGTCATGGTAAACAGGAAGGTCAGCACCGTCAGGCCGAGCGAGATGGAGATCGGCATGCCGGTCAACATCAGCGCCAGCAGCAGCACGAAGATAATCATGGCGTTCATGCTTTGGCTCCTTTTTCTTCAGCCGTCAGTTCGTCTTCCAGGCCCTCGACGTGCGAGTGGTCGTGTTTCGGCAGATTGCCGGTGCGCAGGAAGGCCACCGTCACCTGCAGGAAGCGGAAGCACATCAGGTAGGAACCCAGCGGCACGGCCAGGTAGACCAGCCACATCGGCACTTCCAGGTCGGCCGAGGTCTGGTCGGTGTGGCCGATTTCCCACACAAAGCTGGCGCCCAGGGTGCCCACGATGCCGGTGAAGGCGGCGCCGGCCAGCAGGCCGAACACCACGAACTTGTTGCGCCAAGCCGGGTTCATGCGGTTGATGATGACGTCCACGCCGACGTGGATGCCGGTGCGCACGCCATAGGCGGCGCCGAACTTGGCCATCCACACGAACATGTAGATGCACAGCTCTTGCGCCCAGCTGGTGTTAATTTGGATCAGGGCGTCTTGCAGGCCGGGGATGGGCAGGCCCGCCAGGTAGCGGTGCACCACCGCCACGAAGATAATGAAGGTGGCCAGACCCATCAGGGTCGCGATCAGCCATTCTTCCAGGTGGTCCAGGAATTTCATGGTCGAGATCTTTCCAGAGAAAGAGGAATAGAAAATGCGGGACGGCAGGACGCCGCCCCGCTACAGCCGGCTTACTTGGCGGCTTCTTTGTTGATGGCCTGGATCAGATCCTTGCCGATGCGGCCTTCCATGTCCTTCTGGACCGGCAGCAGCGCCTTGCGCCATTCGGCTTGTTCCTTGGCGCTCAGGTTGTAGATCTCGGTCTTGCCGGCCTTCTTGATGGCGTCCATGGCCAGGTCGTTGTCACGCTGGGCGATGGCTTTTTCAAACGTGGTGGCGTCGCGCATCGCCGTTTCCAGCGCGGTGCGCACGTCGGCCGGCAGGCCGTCCCAGAACTTCTTGTTGACGATGACGGCATAGCCCAGGTAGCCGTGGTTGGACACGGTCACATGCTTCTGCACCTCGTGCATCTTCTGGGTGTACATATTCGACGGCGGATTCTCGGTGCCGTCCACCACGCCGGTCTGCAGCGCCTGGTACACCTCGGAGAAGGCCAGCACTTGCGGGTTGGCGCCCAGGGTGCGCATCTGCGCGTCCAGCACCTTGGACGACTGGATGCGCATCTTCAGGCCCTTGAAGTCGGCCGGGGTGCGCAGCGGCTTGTTGGCCGACATCACCTTGAAGCCGTTGTCCCAGTAGGCCAGGCCGGTGATGCCCTTGCTTTCCAGCTTCTTCAGCAGGCCCTTGCCGATCGGACCTTCAGTCACGTTGTACAGCGCGGTCTTGGTGGGGAAGATGTAGGGCAGGTCGAAGGCTTCGAATTCCTTCACGCCCAGCGGGCCGAACTTGGCCAGCGACGGCGCCAGCATCTGCACCGCGCCCAGCTGCAGCGCTTCCAGTTCTTCCTTGTCCTTGTACAGCTGGCTGTTCGGGTACAGCTCCACCTTCACGCGGCCGTTGGTGGCCTTCTCGGCCAGCTGCTTGAAGCGCTCGGCGGCCTGGCCCTTCGGCGTGTCGGTCGCCACCACGTGGCTGAACTTGATGACGATGGGGGCTTGAGCAAAGGCGCTGAAGCTGGCGATGGCGCACAAGGCAGCCAGGGTGGCTTTCAATTTCATGTGGGGTCTCCCGTGGTGGATTTACATTATTATGCTTACGTTAGCAGTTTGGAACAGTCCTAAGATACACGGCAACTGTGGAAAACCACAATAGCCGCTGACACACTAAAGTTGAATGCTCCGGCCCATGCCCAACGCCACCGACCGTCCGCCGCGCCTGCACTTCGCCAACCCGGTACGCTGGCTGCTGCCGGTGGTGCTGGTGCTGTTCTTCCTCGCCGTGCTGATCTGGCTGCCCTGGCAGGCGCGCCAGATGGAAAGCAGCGAGCGCCAGGAGCAACTGATCGCCGACACGCTGTGGGTGGAACAGACCATCCGCTTCCAGCTCGGGCGCCACGAAGAAGCCATGCGCACGCTCAGCGGCGAGATCGCCGCCGGCCACCTGAGCCCTGCCCAGCTGCATGCGCGGCTGGTGCAACTGTTGCAAACGGGACACGAAATCCGCCGCGTGCTGTGGCTCACGCCGGACGGCGCGGTGGCCGCCACCAGCGAGGCGGCCGGCGCGTCCCCTGCGGCCGGGTCCGGACTGGGTCCGGCCTCGCTGGCCGCCGCCGACCATGCGCGGCGCGCGCGCAGGCCGGTCTACAGCCAGCCCGAGCTGCTGCCCGGCGGCAGCAAGCCCGGCCTGGACTACCACTACCCCATCTACAACGGCGACCAGTACCTGGGCAGCCTGGTGGCGCACTACGCGCTGGCCACCGTGCTCGACGAGCTGGTGCCGTGGTGGTTTGCGCAGGACAACCAGATCACCCTGCTCGACCGCGACGACAAGGTGCTGGCGCGCCGCTCGGCCGCCGGCGCCGGCCACGGCGTCTACACCCACAAGCGCGCGCTCGACCTGCCCGGCACCTCCATCACCCTGGTCACCGACAGCGTGAAAAGCGAGCCGCGCCTGCTGCCCAACCTGCTGGTGGGCTCGGTGATCGCGCTGTCGCTGGCCCTGCTGTGGAGTCTGCTCGCGCTGTGGGGCCATATCTCGCGCCGCCTGGCCGCCGAAGGCGCGCTGCGCCAGCAGATGAGCTTTCGCACCGCCATGGAAAATTCGCTGGTGACCGGGCTGCGCGCGCGCGACCTGGAGGGCCGCGTCACCTACGTCAACCCGGCCTTCTGCCAGATCGTCGGCTATCCGCCGGAAGAGCTGGTGGGCAAGCTGCCGCCCATGCCCTACTGGGCGCCGGAGGCGATGACGGAATACCAGCACCGCTTCGCCGGCGTATTGGCCGGCAACGTCACGCCGCAATTCGAAACCATCTTCCAGCGCGCCAGCGGCGAGCGGGTGCCGGTGCTGATCTTCGAGGCGCCGCTGGTGGACAACAACGGCAAGCAGACCGGCTGGATGGGCTCCATCCTCGACATCTCGGACCGCAAGCGCATCGAGGAACTGAACCGCCAGCAGGAACAGAAGCTGCAGACCAGCGCCCGCCTGGCCACCATGGGCGAACTGGCCTCCATGCTGGCTCACGAGCTAAACCAGCCGCTGGCGGCCATCTCCAGCTACACCACCGGCGCGCTGAACGTGATGGCGCGCGCCGAAGACTCCGGCCAGCCGCTCGACTGCGGCATGCTCAAGCCGGCCCTGCAGCAAGCCGGCGCGCAGGCCCAGCGCGCCGGGCAGATTATCCGCAGCGTGCATGAATTCGTGAAAAAGCGCGAGCCGGAGCGGCGCGAAGTGGCGGTGCAGTCCCTGCTCGACGGCATCGAAGCGCTGATCGAACTGCAGGCGCGGCAAAGCTATGTGGCGCTGCAGACCGACATCCCGGCCGCGCTGCCGCCGGTGCTGGCCGACCGCGTGATGATAGAGCAGGTGCTGCTCAACCTGACCCGCAACGGCATCGAATCCATGGCCCAGGTGCCGCCCGAGCGGCGCCTGCTGCGGGTGCGCGCGCGGCACGACGCGGCCGCCGCGCAGGTGGCGGTGGACGTGATAGACCAGGGCCACGGCATTCCGGACGACGTGGCCGAACGCCTGTTCGCGCCCTTCTTCTCCACCAAGGCCGAAGGCATGGGCATGGGTTTGAGTATCTGCCGCACCGCGATAGAATTCCATGGCGGCACGCTGGTGCACAAGGCCAATCCGGCCGGCGGCACCATTTTCACATTCACGCTGCCGGCCGCCGGCGCGCCCTGAAAGGACCCCTATGCTGCACATCGTGGACGACGAAGCCGTAGTGCGCGACTCGCTCTCCTGGCTGGCCTCATCGCGCGCCATCCCCGCCACCGCCTACGCCAGCGCGGCCGACTTCCTGGACTGGGCCGGGCGCGCCGAATTCGACGCCATGGGCGACTGCGTGCTGCTCGACGTGCGCATGCCCGACGTCAGCGGCGTGGCCGTGTTCGACCAGCTGGCCGCGCGCGGGCTGACGCAACGCCTGCCGGTGATCTTCCTGACCGGCCACGGCGATGTGCCGATGGCGGTCGACACCCTCAAGCGCGGCGCCTTCGACTTCTTCGAAAAACCCTTCAACGACAACCAGCTGATGGACCGGGTGCAGGAAGGCCTGGCCAACTCGCGCGCCGCCAGCGCGGCGGCGGCGGTGCACGCCCGGCTGGCCACCTTGTCCACCCGCGAGCGCGAAGTGCTGGACCTGATCCTGGCCGGCAAGATGAACAAGGTCGTGGCCGACCAGCTCGGCATCAGCATGCGCACGGTGGAAGTGCACCGCGCCCACATCTTCGACAAGATGCAGGTCAAGACCGCCGTGGAACTGGCCGGCCTGCTGAAATAAGCCGTAGCGCTGCAGCCCCGCAGCGCGCGCGCAAAATTACTTTACCGCTTATATAACTGCTGATATTATTGCCCCATGAAACCTGGACTCGGAACCCAATTGCGCCATTTGATCGATCTGCTGGACGGAGCGGTGGGCGCCGCCTATGAGGAAGCGGGGCTGGATTACCGGCCGCGCTACACGCCGGTGATGCGCGCGCTGATGCAGGGCGAGGCGCGCACCATAGGCCAGATCGCCGAGTCCGCCGGCATCACGCAGCCGGCCGCCACGCAGACCATCGCGCTCATGCTCAAGGCCGGGCTGATCGTTTCCGCGCCGGGCGCGCTGGACGGGCGGCAGAAAATGATCAGCCTGAGCGCCCAAGGCCAGGCGCTGCTGCCGCAATTGCAGCAGTGCTGGCAAGCCACGGCGGCGGCGGCCCGCAGCCTCGACGGCGACCTGCCCTATCCGCTGTCGGACGCGCTGGCCAACGCCATCGCCGCCCTGCAGCAGCAATCTTTCGGCGAGCGCATCCGCGCCGCGCGCAGCAAGCAGAAATAAAACCCGCAGCACTACCTGGAGAACATCATGAGCACGACGCAGCACGCTGTTCCGGTTTCCCCCGTCCCCGCCAGCCTGGCCGCGCGCGCCGCGCGCCAGCCGGTGGCCCGCATCCTGCTGGCCACGCTGGCCATGGTGCTGCCGGTGGCGGCGGTGCTGGTGTTCGCCAACGTGGCGCTGGAAAAATCCATGCGCGTGGCCTGGCCGCAGCTGCTGGCCGCCGCGCTGTGCGTGCTGGGCTACCGCCTCTACGCGGCGAAAATCGAAGGGCGCGCGCCGGACGAACTGGGCACGGCCGGCGCGGCGCGCGAAACCGGCGCGGGCCTGGCCTGGGGCGCGGCGCTGTCGCTGGGCGTGATCGGCGCGCTGGCGGCGGCCGGCGCATTCCAGGTGGTGGGCAGCAACAGCTGGACCGTCATCTTCAAGCCGGTTGCCGAGCTGGTGCTGGTGGCGCTGTTCGAAGAACTGCTGTTCCGCGCGGTGCTGCTGCGCATCCTGCAAGCGGCGCTAAGCACGCGCTGGGCGCTGGCGCTGTCGTCGCTGCTGTTCGCGCTGGCGCACTTCCCCAACGACGGCGTGAGCGCGCTCGGCCTGGTGATCACCGTGGCCGCCGGCGCCATGTTCGGCGCGGCCTACCTGAAAACCGGCCGCATCTGGCTGGCGGCGGGCCTGCACTTCGCCTGGAACTTCATCACCGGCACCGTGTTCTCGCTGCCCGTCTCCGGCGGCGCCGCCAAAGGCTGGATCATCGGCCGCCTGAGCGGCCCCGAATGGCTCAGCGGCGGCAACTACGGCATCGAAGCCTCCGCCGTCACCCTGCTGGCCGTCATCGCCGCCGCCATCCTGCTGCGCCCGGCCCGCTCGCCTGCCAAGGCCGCTTGATACAGGTCAAGTGCAGGCATAGTATGCAAAGGGAGAATGAAGTAGCGCGGCTGATTTCCTGCCGAAGGAGTACCAAGCATGAAAATCGAAAATATCTTCAAACCTTGGGCTAGCAGAGAGGCTTTTGAAAAGGCTCTTGCAGAAGCGCCAGACTGGGCCGATGATGCCGACACACGTGACGGCGCCTGGGCCAATCCAAGAGTCACCATGCCGGGACAAAACCCTTTCGAGACCAGCTCAACAACAATCGCTGAGCAGTTGGGCATACCGGCGGCGGGTAAGATCGCTGTCATTAATGGTGGCGATGCAAATGCCACCTTGCGCTCCTTAATTCCGACAGAAAAAATCGCCAGCTCCGTATCATCAGCAGATCTAGTTCTGCTTTTTGTTTGCGATCAGCAGGATTTCAATCGGCTTCTATCGAACGCGGCTGACCGCCTATCCTTGGATCCAGGAGCAACTCTATGGTTGTGCCACCCACGGCACCTGACAGGCACGGTGATGCTCAAGGACGCAGAAGAGCTCGGGCTGTTTAACGATGCCTTTCTGGTCATCGATAGCGACTGGGTTTGCCTACGCCTCAGACACCCATAATTCCTCAGTCAGGCATGCTGCGCCAGCGCCCATTCGACGTGTTCGCGCACCAGCGCTGACTCGTGGCTGCGGCGCGACTCCAGCGCGGCGATGATGGCCGCGTCGCCGCGCGCGCCGGCGGCGGCGTTGCCCAGGCCGACCGCGATGTTGCGCAGCCAGCGCTCGTGGCCGATGCGCCGTATCGGACTGCCTTCCATCTTGCGGTTGAACTCGTCCTCGCTCCAGCCGAACAGCTCCACCATGCCCGCGCTGCCCAGGCCGTGCCGTTCGTCGAAGTCCGGCAGCGTGGCGCGCTGGGCGAATTTATTCCACGGGCAGACGGTCTGGCAGTCGTCGCAGCCGTACACGCGGTTGCCGATCAGCGGGCGCATCTCTTCGGGGATGGCGTTCTTCAGCTCTATGGTCAGGTAGGAGATGCAGCGCCGCGCGTCCAGCCGGCCCGGGCCCAGGATGGCTTGCGTGGGGCAGGCCGTGATGCAAGCGCTGCACTGCCCGCAGTGCGCGCCGGTCGGCGGGTCCACCGGCAGCGGCAGGTCGACCAGGATCTCGCCCATGAAGAACATGGAGCCGGCCCTGCGGTTGATCAGCAAGGTGTGCTTGCCGCGCCAGCCCAGGCCGGACTTCTCGGCCAGCGGCAGCTCCATCACCGGCGCCGAGTCGGTAAACACCCGGTAGCCGAATGCGCCGATGGCGCGCTGGATGCGGTCGGCCAGTTGCTGCAGCCGCGCGCGCAGCACCTTGTGGTAGTCGCGTCCGCGCGCATAGACCGAGATCACCGCCGCCGACGGGGCGGCGATGCGCGCCGCCTCGCGCTCGCGCCAGTCCTCCTCCAGCGCTGCGGGCAGGTAGTTCATGCGCGCCGTGATCACGCGCACCGTGCCCGGCACCAGCTCGTCCGGGCGGGCGCGCTTCATGCCGTGCGCCGCCATATAGTCCATTTCGCCGTGCATGCCGGCGTCCAGCCAGGCCTGCAGCCCGGCCTCCTGCGCCGACAGGTCGATGTCGGCCACGCGCACTTCCGCAAAGCCCAGCTCCGTGCCCCATTCCTTGATGGATTGGGCAAGTTCGTCTAAATTGAGATCGGCAAGGGACATCGGCTTTACAATGCAACGGTTTACAACCTCACATTTTATTCGATGCAGCACTTTAAATCCCATCTCCACGACGAAGCCGGCACCGCCGCCCTGGGCGCGGCCCTGGCGCGCGCCATCCTGCCGGGCATGGCGATCTATCTGCACGGCGACCTGGGCGCGGGCAAAACCGCCCTCACGCGCGCGCTGCTGCACGCCGCCGGCCACGCGGGCAATGTGAAAAGCCCCACCTACACGCTGTCCGAGCCGTACAGCGTGCAGCTGGAAGGACGCGCCGTCAACGTGATCCACTTCGACCTGTACCGCATGGGCAGCCCCGAGGAATTCCTCGACGCCGGCTTCCGCGAGGACTTTAATGGCGACAACATCTGCATCGTCGAATGGCCGGAGAAGGCCGACCCCGTGCTGCCGCCTCCGGACCTGCATGTATTCTTGGCTGTGGCTGGCGAAGGACGTGATGTAGAATTGCAAGCGTCCTCCGCTTTAGGTCTGTCATGCCTGCAACGCCTCAAATTCGCACCGAACATGTAAAGTCCCGCCACAGGCGCACGGTACTGAGGGCCGGCAGCGCGCTGCTGCTGTCCGTGATGGCGCCGCTGTCGGCGCGCGCCGCGCAGATCCTGGCGGTGCGCGTCTGGCCCGCCGCCGACTACACCCGCGTGACGCTGGAGAACGATTCCAACCTGAAGGCCACCCACTTCATCGTGAAGGACCCGGAGCGCCTGGTGGTCGACATCGAAGGCCTGGAGCTCAATCCCACGCTGAAAACCCTGGTCGCCAAGATCCAGTCCAACGATCCCTACATCCGCCAGGTGCGCGTGGGCCAGAACCGGCCCAACGTGGTGCGGCTGGTGTTCGACCTGAAGGAAGAAATCACGCCGCAGGTGTTCGCGCTCGCGCCGGCCGGCCAGTACAAGCACCGCCTGATCTTCGACCTGTACCCGGTGAAGGCGGTCGACCCGATCGCGGCCATGATAGAAAAAGGCGACTGGAGCGGCGCGCCCGAGCTGCCGCACGGCGAGGCCGTCGTCGCTGGAACGGCGCCGGCGCCAGCGCCGGTCGGCGCCCCGGGCAGCGGCGTGCAGGCCAGCCAGGCCACGCAGGCAGCGCAAGCCAAAGCCGAAGCGCGCGCCGAGATCAAGGCCGAAGCAAAGGCAGATGCGGCCGCGCCGAAACCGGACCTGGCCCACACGCCGCCCGAAGCGCGGCCGGAGAACAAAGACCCGCTGCCGCAAGCCAAGCCCCTGCCGGGCCAGAAAGTGGCGCGCATGATCACCATCGCGCTCGACCCAGGCCACGGCGGCGAAGACCCCGGCGCCATCGGCTCCAGCGGCTCGCGCGAGAAGGACATTGTGCTGTCCATCGCCAAGCGGCTCAAGGGCAAGCTGGAACAGCACCCCAATATCCGCGTCATGCTGACCCGCGACGGCGACTACTTCGTGCCGCTCGGCACCCGCGTGGACAAGGCGCGCAAGGTGCAGGCCGACCTGTTCGTCTCCATCCACGCGGACGCCTTCGTGCAGCCGTCCGCGCGCGGCTCGTCGGTGTTCGTGCTGTCCGAAAAAGGCGCCAGCTCCAGCGCCGCGCGCTGGCTGGCCAACAAGGAAAACGACGCCGACAACATCGGCGGCGCCAACGTGCAGACCCAGGACAAGCAGCTCGCCAGCGTGCTGTTCGACCTGTCCACCACGGCCCAGATCAACGACAGCCTGAAACTGGGCAAGGCCGTGCTGGGCGAGATCGGCGGCATCAACCGCCTGCACAAAGGCTCGGTCGAACAGGCCGGCTTTGCGGTGCTGAAAGCGCCCGACATTCCGTCCATCCTGATTGAAACGGCCTTCATCTCCAACCCGGAAGAAGAAGCCCGCCTGAAGGACAACGACTACCAGGACAAGCTGGCCGACGCCGTCGTGAAAGGCATCCGCCAGTACTTCGCCAAAAATCCGCCGCTCGCCAAGAGCCGCATGACTTAAGCCAGGAAGACCACATGATCAGCCACACCAGGCACGGCGAGCTGCCGGCCATCCGCATCACCGCGCCCGACGGCGCCCAGGCCACCATTGCGCTGTACGGCGCGCACCTGCTGTCTTGGAAGACCCCGGACGGCAAGGAGCGCCTGTTCCTGAGCGCGTGCTCGCCGATGGACGGCAGCGCGGCCATACGCGGCGGCGTGCCGGTGATCTTTCCGCAGTTCTCCACGCGCGGCGACGGCCAGCGCCACGGCGTGGCGCGCCTGTCGCACTGGCGCCTGGGCGAGTCCGGCTCGGCGCAGGACGGCGTGTACGTTGAATTCGAACTGACGCAGGCCGACGTGCCCGCGCCGCTGGCCGCAGGCTGGCCGCACGACTTCGCGCTGCGCCTGCGCTTCGCGCTGCAAGGCAATGCGCTGCACATGCGCTTCAATGTGCGCAATACGGGCGCGCACAGCTTCGATTTCGCCAGTGCACTGCACACCTACTACGCGGCCGGCGACTTCCTGAAAACCACGCTGCAAGGCCTGGAACAGGGCGACATCGCGTTCGGCCCGCCGCTGGACAACATCTACGCCGCCGGACCGGAACTGGCGCTGCGCACGGCGGACAGCCAGCTGCAGCTGCGCCAGCAGGGCTTTACGGAATGGGTGGTGTGGAATCCAGGCGCCGAGAACGCGGCCAAGCTGACCGATATGGCGGACCACGAATGGCGCGAATTCCTGTGCATCGAACCGGCGCGCGTGGACAAGCAAGAGTTGAAGGCCGGCGCCGAATGGACCGGCCATCACAGCATTACTGCGACTCTTTGATGATGCGGCCCGAAGCGGGCTGGATCGGGCGCGAATTGAGCGGGTACAAGCGGCTGAACAGCGCCATCTGCGCCGGCGAGGCCTGCACCGGCTCCTTCATCACCAGCCACAGCACGTTCTCGGTGCACGGCGGCGTGGTCAGCGAACCCATATAGGTGTAGTAGTCGCGCCGCTGCGGCAGCAGGTCGTTCGGGTCGAGTACGATGGACGGCGCGGTCACGTCGCCCTTCTCCAGCGGCAGGTTGTTCCACACGGTCTGGATGGCCGGCTGCGGCTTGCCGCGCTCGAGCAGCAGCGCCAGCACCGCCAGGCGGCCCTCGCCGTCCTTGTGCACCAGGTGCACCACCATTTCAAAGCCCTTGCCGTTGATGCGTTCTTCCGAGGGACGGTGGAAGTGGAACTGCACCAGCTCATACATGCGGTTGCCCACCGACAGGAAGTTCCCCCCGCCCATGGTCACCTGCACGGTGTGGCCGTTGTCCTGCACGTTGAACGAGGACGGGCGGTAGTCGAAAGTGATCTGCTCCAGCTCCACCTTCATGCCGTCGCGGATATCGATGGGCGACTGGCGGTTGCCGGTGCTGCACTTGGCCCAGTCCGAATTGATCTTGCTCCAGTTGGCCGGGCCGAATTCGCCCTCGTAGCCCCAGTGGGTGCCGTTGGCGCGCGGCGGCGGCGCGGCGGCCTTGATGGCGGCGGCCTTTTTGGCCTGGGCTGCGGCGGCGGCGCGCGCGGCCTGGTTGGCGCGCATCTGCGCCAGGCGCTCGGCGATCTTGGCCGACAGTTCGGCTTCCGCCTGTTCCTCGCGTTCGCGCTCGCTCAGCTTGGGCGCGGCCGGCGCTTTCGCGGCCGGCTTGGCGCCGAATTTGGTAGCGCCGGTTGCGGGGGCAGCGCCGGCGGTGCCGGCAGTGCTGCTGGCCGCCCCGCCCCCGCTGCCGCCGATAGGCTGCGGGTTCGACGGACGGATATTGTTGATGTTGGCCTGCGCCAGCTTGGTCAGCGGCGGCGCATACGGCGCGGGATCGGCGGCGCCCGCCGCCGCAATGGCGAGCCAGCAGGCAGTCAGGGCGATCAGGTTGCGCATGGGAGTCCAGGTATAAAGTGCATACCTGGATTAACGGTTGCACAGCGGGAAAACTTGAGCTGTGCAGGACGAATCAGCGTCCCGGGTCAGCGTCCCAGCACGCGGCGTCCCAGCTTCCAGGCTCCGCCCAGCATCAGCGGCACGATCGCGGCGCCCACGCCGACCATGACGATGGTGGTCAGATGGTCGCGCACGACAGGAATATTGCCGAACAGATAACCACCCACGGTCAGCGACACCACCCACGCCACGGCGCCGGTGACGTTGTAGAGCTGGAAGCGGCTGAACGTCATGTCCGACACGCCCGCCACGAAGGGCGCGAAGGTGCGCACCACGGGAATAAAGCGCGCCAGGATGATGGTTTTGCCGCCGTGCTTCTCGAAGAAGTTGTGCGTGCGGTGCAGCGCGTCCTTGTTCAGCCAGCGGTAGTCATGGGTAAACACCCGTTGCCCGATGGCCTCGCCTATCCAGTAATTGACCGTGTTGCCGCTGACGGCCGCCGTGATCAGCAGCGCGATCAGCACCGGCAGGTTCATCTGGCCGGTGGCGCACAGCGCGCCGGCGATGAAGAGCAAGGTGTCGCCAGGGAAGAAAAACAGCACTACCAGGCCTGTCTCGCTGAAAATGATGAAGAACAGCACCGCGTAGACCCACAGGCCATACTGCGCGATCAACCCATCCAGAGCCTTGTCGACATGCAGCAGCATGTCTAGTAATTGCACGAAATCCATAAAAATCCCAAAAGGTAGCGCCGGAATCATACACCACACAGAGCAGTGCAAGAACGTAGTGACGGTTAAATTTCACCAAGCTGCAGTATGGGGTCGCTTGCCGGTATTACAATTCCCGCATTCATAACCTGGAGACAAACGGATGGATTACACGACGAAGCAAGCGCTGGCGATCCCGGCGCTGGCCGCCCTGCTCTGGCAAACCGCCCACGCGGCCCCGGCCGCCCCGGCCGCCAACCCGCCCAAGCCCACCGTGGCCGACGTGGTCAAGGCCTCCAAGCCGGCCGAATGGCGCCCGCTGGACCCGGAGCACACGCTGTACATGGACCTGCCCGGCGGCCGCGTGGTGATCGAACTGGCGCCAGCCTTCGCGCCCGCCCACGCCGCCAACCTGCGCGCGCTGGCGCGCGACCGCTATTTCGACGGCCTGGCCATCCTGCGCTCGCAGGACAACTACGTGGCCCAGTGGGGCGACCCGGACGAAAAGAACCCGCGCGCCTTCAAGACCGCGAAAGCCAGGCTGCCCGGCGAATTCACGGTCCCCATGGCCAATGACAAGCACTTCACCCTGCTGCCGGACCGCGACGGCTACGCCGCCCAGGTCGGCCACTCGAACGGTTTCCCGTCCGCGCGCGACCCAAAAACCGGGCGCGCCTGGCTAGCGCACTGCTACGGCATGGTGGGCGTGGGCCGCGACGTGGACAGCGACAGCGCCAACGGCAGCTCGCTGTATGCCGTCACCGGCCACGCGCCGCGCCACCTGGACCGCAACATCACGGTGGTCGGCCGCGTGGTGGCCGGCATGCCGCTGCTGTCGTCGCTGCCGCGCGGCACCGGCGCGCTCGGCTTCTACGAGAAGCCCGAGCAGCAGACGCCGATCAAATCGGTGCGCCTGGCGGCCGACGTGCCGGAAGCCGAACGCGTCAAGCTCGAAGTGATGCGCACCGACTCGGCCAGCTTCCAGGCCGTGGCCGAAGCCCAGCGCAACCGGGGCGGCCCGTGGACCAAGGTCCCGGCCGGCTACATCGAGCTGTGCAACGTCACCATCCCCGTGCGCGAAGCGAAATAGCCGTTTGGATGCCCGCCGCGCGGGAATCCCGAGGCGGGAGCCGCCGTGTTTTATAATCACGGCATGAACGCTCCCGCCCCACACCGTCCCATCCAGGCCCTGCCCGACCAGCTGATTTCCCAGATTGCCGCCGGCGAGGTGGTGGAGCGGCCCTCGGCCGTGGTCAAGGAATTGCTGGAAAACGCACTCGACGCGGGTTCCACGCAGATCACCGTGCGGCTGGAGGAAGGCGGCGTGAAGCGCATCGCCATCACCGACAACGGCCGTGGCATCGCCCCCGAGCAGCTGCCGCTCGCGCTGGCGCGCCACGCCACCTCCAAGATCGCCTCGCTGGACGACCTGGAAAACGTCCACACCCTGGGCTTCCGCGGCGAGGCGCTGGCCTCCATCGCGTCCGTGGCGGCGGTGACGCTGACCTCGCGCACGGCCGACGCGGCCCACGCCTGGGAAATCACCGGCTCGCACCTGGCCACCGTCACGCCGTCCTCCGGCGCGCACGGCACCACCATCGACGTGCGCGACCTGTACTTCAACACCCCGGCGCGGCGCAAATTCCTGAAATCCGAACAGACCGAATTCGGTCACTGCGCCGACGTGGTGCGCCGCATTGCGCTGGCGCGGCCGGACGTGTCGTTCTCGCTGTCGCACAACGGCAAGACCGTGGACCACTGGATGGTGGGCGAAATGGCCAAGCGCAGCGCGCAGATCCTGGGCGACAATTTCGCCAGCGCGCGCCTGTCCATCGATGAAAACGCCGGCCCGCTGCGCATCCACGGCTACGCCGGCCTGCCCACCGCCTCCAAGGCGCGCGCCGACGGCCAGTTCTTCTACGTGAACGGCCGCTTCGTGCGCGACAAGGTGCTGATGCACGCGGTGCGCGCGGCCTACGAGGACGTGCTGCACGGCGACCGATTCCCATCCTACGTGCTGGCGCTCGACCTGGACCCGGCGCTGGTGGATGTGAACGTGCACCCGTCGAAAATCGAAGTGCGCTTCCGCGACAGCCGCGCCGTGCACCAGTTCGTGTTCCATGCGGTGCAGCGCGCGCTGGCGCAGACCTCGGCCACCTCGCACGGCAGCGTGCCCTCGCCGCTGCCCGCAGCCGACGGCCTGACCGCCACTGCGCCGTGGCGCCCGCAGGAGCAGACTTCGTTCGGCTCCATCCTGAATCCCGACTACCAGCCCACGTTCTCGGCCTCGCCTTTCGGCCAGCCGCAGCGCCAGTTTGGAGACACCGGCGGCGTGGCCCAGAGCACCGAGCGCTACGGCGCCCTGTTCAGCGGCGGCAGCGCATTCGGCGCGCGCGCCAGCTATGGCGTTGACGGCGGCGACGGCGCGGCGGGCGGCCCATCCGGCAGCGGCGGCGGCTCCGGCAGCGGCTACGCCCTGCCCCAGGCCGCCCCCTACATCGCCTCCCCGGCCACCATGGCCGACGAAGAATTCCCGCTCGGCTTCGCGCTGGCGCAGCTGCACGGCATCTACATCATGGCGCAGAACAGCAAAGGCCTGGTGCTGGTGGACATGCACGCCGCGCACGAGCGCATCCTGTACGAGCAGCTGAAAAACGCGCTCGACGCGCAAGTGTCCGGCCAGGACATGCAGGTGCAGCAGCTGCTCATCCCCGTCACCTTCTACGCCGACGCGGTGGAAGTGGGCACCGCCCAGGAGCACCAGGAAACCCTGCACTCGCTGGGCTTCGACATTGCCGCCCTGTCGCCCACCACGCTGGCGGTGCGCACCGTGCCCGCCCTGCTGAAGAACGCCGACGCGCAAACCCTGGCGCGCGACGTGCTGCGCGACGTGCGCGAATTCGGCGGCTCGCGCGTGCTCATCGAGCGCCGCAACGAGCTGCTCGGCACGTTGGCCTGCCACACCGCCGTGCGCGCCAACCGTATCCTGTCGGTGCAGGAAATGAACGCCCTGCTGCGCCAGATGGAAAGCACCGAACGCGCCGACCAGTGCAACCACGGCCGCCCGACCTGGGTGCAGGTGGAAATCAACGCGCTGGACAAGCTGTTCCTGCGCGGCCAGTAATCAAGAAAAGCATCATGACGCAAGCATCGAAGAAAGCGCTGGCCGTGGCCATCATGGGTCCCACCGCCAGCGGCAAGACCGCCGCCGCGCTGGCCATCGCGCGGCAGATCCCGTCCGAAATCATCTCCGTCGACTCGGCGCTGGTGTACCGGGGCATGGACATCGGCACCGCCAAGCCCACGCGCGCAGAGCGCGCCGCCGCGCCGCACCACCTGATCGACATCATCGACCCGCTCGATTCCTACTCGGTGGCCCAGTTCCGCAACGACACCCTGCGCCTGGTGGACGAGATCACCGCGCGCGGCAAGCTGCCGCTGCTGGTGGGCGGCACCATGCTGTACTTCAAAGGCCTGGCCGACGGCCTGGACGACCTGCCCGGCGCCGACCCGGCCCTGCGCGCCGAACTGGAAGAGCAGGCCGCGCGCGACGGCTGGCCCGCCATGCACGCGCGCCTGGCGCAGCAGGATCCGGCCACCGCCGCCCGCCTGGCGCCCAACGACGCCCAGCGTATCCAGCGCGCGCTGGAAATCATCGCGCTCAGCGGCAAGCCCATGTCCGAACTGCTGGCCCTGCGCGAAAAGACCGAGCTGCCGTTCGAGCTGCTGTCGTTCGCGCTGGAACCGTCCGACCGCGCCGTGCTGCACGCGCGCATAGCGCAGCGTTTCAACCTGATGCTGAAGGAAACCGAAGACGGCGACCTGATCACCGAAGTGGAGCAACTGCGCCGCCGCGGCGACCTGCATCCCGGCCTGCCGTCCATGCGCTGCGTGGGCTACCGCCAAGCCTGGGAATACCTGGACGGCGCCATCGACTTCAAGACCATGCGCGAGACCGGCATCATCGCCACGCGCCAGCTCGCCAAGCGCCAGCTGACCTGGCTGCGCTCGATGCCGGAGCGCGTGGTCATCGATTGCCTGGCCCCGGACACGGCCGGCACGATGCTGGCCGACATCCGAAAAATTATGTAATCGCTATCAAAAACAGCTCTGCAGCAAATTATTTAGGCGCTTTCCTTGACAGCCCCCGCTCCAAAACGCGATAATGCTGGCCGTTGCGCGGTGATATAGCTCAGTTGGTTAGAGCACAGCATTCATAATGCTGGGGTCGGTGGTTCAAGTCCACCTATCACCACCAACCTTTCGGTGATATAGCTCAGTTGGTTAGAGCACAGCATTCATAATGCTGGGGTCGGTGGTTCAAGTCCACCTATCACCACCAGGATTCATCAAAAAAGCCCTGCCCCGGAAACGGCGCAGGGCTTTTTTGTTGACTTCTTAAATGCGACGATTATAATCACATTCAATTGAAGTGTGCATATGCACTCTTTGTCGAAAAACAGTCGTCAACATTAAGGAAACCACCATGATCCTCCGACCTACCGTGGCTCTATTGGCCACCGCCGGCCTGGCCGCCGCCATCCTCAGCGGCTGCGGCGACGCCAACAGCAAGCCTGCCGAGGCGGCCGCCGGCCAGGGCGCGCCCATCACCGCCGCCGTGGTGCTGGAAAAACCAGTGACCGAGACGCAGGAGTTCTCGGGCCGCCTGGAAGCCATCGAACGGGTGCAGATCCGCTCGCGCGTGTCCGGCTACATCACGGCGGTGAATTTCCAGCCCGGCGGCAAGGTGAAAAAAGGCCAGGTGCTGTTCGTGATCGACACCCGCCCCTTCCAGGCCGAGGCCAACCGCGCCGACGCCGCCGCGCATGCAGCCCAGGCCAAGGCCGACCTGGCGCGCCTGGAACTGGCGCGCGCGGAAAAGCTGCTGGCCGATAAAGCCATCGCCCAGCGCGAGTACGACGAGCGCGCCTCCAGCCTGAAAGAGCTGGACGCGAACGCGCGCGCCGCGCTGGCGCAGGCGGAGAACGCCAAGCTCAATCTGGGCTACACGCAGGTGATCGCGCCCATCGACGGCCGCGTGGGCAAGGCCGAGATCACCGTGGGCAACCTGATCGACGCGTCCGCCGTGCTGACCTCCGTGGTCTCGGACGACAAGATCTACGCCAGCTTCGACGGCGATGAATCGACCTATCTGAACGTGGGCGCGCGGGCGCATGGCGGCCAGCCGGTCAAGGTGCGCATCGGCCTGGCCAGCGAGAGCGGCTTCCCGCACGAGGGCAAGCTGGAATTCGTGGACAACCAGCTGGATCCGCGCACCGGCGCCGTGCGCATGCGCGCCGTGTTCGCCAACGAGGACAATCTGCTGGCGCCCGGCCTGTTCGCCAAGGTGCAGCTGGACAGCAGCGCCCAGGCGCGCCGCGCGGCCCTGCTGATCAGCGAGCAGGCCATCGGCACGGACCAGAACCGCAAATTCGTCTTCGTGGTCACGCCGGACAGCAAGGCCGAGTACCGCCAGGTGACGCTGGGCCAGACCGTGGACGGCTTGCGCATCGTGCGCTCCGGCCTGAAGGCGGGTGAAAAAATCGTCGTCAACGGCTTGCAGCGCGTGCGCCCCGGCGCGCCGCTGTCGCCGCAGCTGGTGCTGATGGACGGCGGCCAGGCCGCCGATAAACTGGCCTCCGCGAAAGGCAACTGATCATGAACTTCTCCCGATTCTTCGTGGACAAACCGATCTTCGCGGCGGTGCTGTCCATTATCGTGTTCGTGGCGGGCCTGATCGCCATCTTCAAGCTGCCCATCTCCGAATACCCCAACGTGGTGCCGCCTTCGGTGGTGGTGACGGCCCAGTACCCGGGCGCCAATCCCAAGGTGATCGCCGAAACGGTGGCCGCGCCGCTGGAGGAGCAGATCAATGGCGTGGAGCACATGATCTACATGTCCTCGCAAAACACGTCCGACGGCGCGCTCAAGCTGACCGTCACCTTCAAGATCGGCACCAATATCCAGCAGGCGGAAACCGAAGTGCAGAACCGCGTCCAGCGCGCGCTGCCCCGCCTGCCCGAGGAGGTGCGCCAGATCGGCGTGACGACGGTGAAGACCTCGCCCAACCTGACCATGGTGGTGCACCTGGTATCGCCGGACAACAGCTACGACGAACTGTATCTGCGCAACTACGCGGTGCTTAACGTGAAAGACCAGCTGGCGCGCATACCCGGCATGGGCCAGGTCAACATCCTCGGCTCGGGCGACTACGCCATGCGCATCTGGCTCGACCCGCAAAAGGTCGCCGCCCGCAACATGACCGCCACCGACGTCACCAACGCCATCCGCGAGCAGAACGTGCAGGTGGCCGCCGGCGTCGTGGGCGCCTCGCCCAGCAAGGACAGCGAGTTCCAGCTCACCCTCAACACCCAGGGCCGCCTGAAAACCGAGGAAGACTTCGGCAACATCATCGTGCGCACCAATGAGAACGGCGCGCTGACGCGCTTGCGCGACGTGGCCCGGATCGAGCTCGGTTCCGGTTCCTACGCGCTGCGCGCGCTGCTGGACAACAAGCCCGCCGTGGCGCTGGCCATTTTCGCCTCGCCGGGCGCCAACGACCTGCAGCTGTCGGCCGACGTGCGCGCCAAAATGGCGGAGCTGAACAAGCAGTTCCCGCAAGGCGTGCAGTACTCGGTAGCCTACGACCCGACCATGTTCGTGCGCGACTCGATCACCGCCGTGATCCACACGCTGCTGGAAGCCATCGCGCTGGTGGTGCTGGTGGTGATCGTGTTCCTGCAAACCTGGCGCGCGTCCATCATCCCGCTGCTGGCGGTGCCGGTATCGGTGGTGGGCACGTTCGCCGTCATGCTGGGCTTCGGCTTCTCCATCAACACGCTGACCCTGTTCGGACTGGTGCTGGCCATCGGCATCGTGGTGGACGACGCCATCGTGGTGGTGGAAAACGTGGAGCGCAATATCGCCAACGGACTGACGCCGCGCGCGGCCACCGTGCAGGCCATGAAGGAAGTGAGCGGCCCCATTATCGCCATCGCGCTGGTGCTGTGTGCGGTGTTCGTGCCTATCGCTTTCGTGCCCGGCCTCACCGGCCAGTTCTACCGCCAGTTCGCGCTCACCATCGCCATCTCCACCGTGATTTCGGCATTCAGCTCGCTGACGCTGGCGCCCGCCCTGTCGGCCGCCCTTCTGCGCCCGCACGACGCGCCCAAGGACGCGCTGACCCGCGTGATGGACAAGGTCTTCGGCCGCTTCTTCAACTGGTTCAACGGCTTCTTCGGCCGCGCATCGCACCGCTATGAAGGCGGAGTGAAGGGCGTACTGGCGCGCAAATCGGCCTCGGTGGGCTTTTACCTGGTGCTGGTGGCGCTGGCCGCCGTGATGTTCCAGCTGGTGCCGGCCGGCTTCGTGCCGTCGCAGGACAAGGGCTACCTGGTGGGCTTCGCGCAGCTGCCGGACGCAGCCTCGCTGAACCGCACCGAGTCCGTCATCCGCCGCACCGCCGACATCGCGCTGGGCGTGCCGGGCGCGCGCAACACGGTGGCCTTCCCCGGCCTGTCGGTCAACGACCTGACCAACGCGCCCAATTCCGGCATCGTCTTCGTAGGCGAACTGGCGCCGGAAACCCGCAACACCAAGGAAGTGAGCGGTCCCGGCATCGCTGCGGAAATCAACAAGCGCGTGGGTTCCATCCAGGACGCCTTCGTGATGGTGTTCCCGCCGCCGCCCGTGAACGGCCTGGGCACCATAGGCGGCTTCAAGATGATGGTGGAAGACCGCGGCAACCTTGGCTACGACGCGCTGTACGAGGCGACGCAGAAGCTGGTGCAAAAGGCGCGCGCAGCGCCGGAACTGGCGGGCGTGTTCTCCGGCTACCAGATCAACGTGCCGCAGCTGTATGCGGACATCGACCGCGACAAGGCCAAGCAGCTGGGCGTGCCGCTGGCGACCATCTACCAGACCTTGCAGATCAACCTGGGTTCGCTGTACGTGAACGATTTCAACCAGTTCGGCCGCACCTATCAAGTGCGCGTGCAGGCGGATGCGCAATTCCGCTCGCACGTGGAAGACGTGGCGCAGCTGAAGGTACGCAGCGACAAGGGCGAGATGATTCCCCTGTCCTCGCTCATGCGCATCAGCGACAGCTATGGCCCGGACCGCGTGCAGCGCTTCAACGCCTACACGGCGGCGGACGTCAACGCAGGTCCGGCGCCGGGCTACTCGTCCGGCCAGGCGCAGGCGGCGCTGGAACGCATTGCGCAGGAAGTGCTGCCGCAAGGCGTGACCTATGAATGGACCGAGCTGACCTACCAGAACATCCTGGCCGGGAATACGCTGGTCTATGTGTTCCCGCTGTGCGTGCTGCTGGTGTTCCTGGTGCTGGCCGCCCAATACGAAAGCTGGACCCTGCCGCTGGCGGTGATCCTGATCGTGCCGATGTCCATCATGAGCGCGCTGCTTGGCGTGAAGCTGACCGGCGGCGACAACAACATCTTCACGCAGATTGCGCTGTTCGTGCTGGTGGGGCTGGCGTCCAAGAACGCCATCCTGATCGTGGAATTCGCCCGCGAGCTGGAGCACCACGGCCGCACCGTGCTGCAAGCGGCGCTGGAAGCGTGCCGCCTGCGCCTGCGCCCCATCCTGATGACGTCGATCGCCTTCATCATGGGCGTGCTGCCGCTGGTGTTCTCGCACGGCGCCGGCGCCGAGATGCGCCACGCGATGGGCGTGGCCGTCTTCGCCGGCATGCTGGGCGTGACCTTCTTCGGCCTGTTCCTCACGCCGCTGTTCTACGTGCTGCTGCGCACCCTGGCCAAGCGCCTGGAAAGCAAACGCGCCGCTGCCGGAGATGCGCTGGAAGCGCCGGCGGCCAACCTGGAAGGACATTGATATGAAAAGCATTCCCAAGCGCGCCGCGCCACTGCTGGCGCCCCTGCTCGCAGCTTTGCTGCTGAGCGCCTGCGCCGCGCCGGCGTTCAAGCAGCCGGACATCGCCGTCCCGCTGGCATTCAAGGAGGCGCCGCAAGGCGCGGCCACCGGCGCCGTGCAGACCGCCGCCGACGGCACGCAGTGGCGCCAGGCCCGTGCCGCCGAGCAGCAGCCGCGCGGCGAATGGTGGCTGGCCTTTAACGATACGGCGCTGAATGCGCTGATCGCCGAGGCCACGCGCAACAACGCCAGCCTGGCCGGCGCCACGGCCCGCGTGAAACAGGCGCGCGCCATCGCGGGCATCGTCGAGGCGGACCGCGTGCCGCAGGTGGGCGTGAGCGCGGGCGCCCAGCGCGCCCTGTCCTCGCCCACGCAAGCCGGCCTGCCGGCGGGCACGCCGATGTCGCCGCACACCAGCTACACGGCCAAGCTGACGGCCAGCTACGAGGTGGACCTGTTCGGGCGCGTGTCGTCCAACGTGTCGGCCGCGCACGGCGACGCGGCAGCAGCCGAAGCAAGCTACCGCTCCGTGCTGCTGGCCCTGCAGGCCGACGTGGCGCAGACCTATTTCCGCCTGCGCGCCACCGACGCCGAACTGGAAACGCTGGCGCGCACCGTGCAGACGCGCGAGGAAAACGTGAAGGTCAACCAGCGCCGTTTCGACCTGGGCGACATCGGCGAATTCGACCTGGCGCGCGCCAAGACCGAGCTGTCCTCCACGCGGGCCGAAGCCATCGGCCTGCAGCGCCAGCGCGCCACCACGGAGCACGCGCTGGCGGTGCTGCTGGGGAAACCGGCGGCCGATTTCACGGCAGGCGCCAGCCCGCTGCTGGATACGGCGCTGATGCCGGCCATCCCGGCCGGGCTGCCGTCGGCGCTGCTGGAGCGGCGGCCGGACATCGCCGCCGCGCAGCGCGCGATGGAAGCGTCCAACGCCCGCATCGGCGTGGCGCGCGCAGCCATGTTCCCGGCGCTGAACATCGGCGCCTCGGGCGGCGGCGTGGGCGGCGCGTTCTCGGACGTATTCAAGATCAGCAGCCGTTCCTGGCTGCTGGGCGCGCTGCTCTCGGCGCCGCTGCTGGACGGCGGCCGCAACAAGGCCAATGTGGCGCGCAGCGAAGCAGTGCTGGACGAGTCGGTGGCGGCCTACCGGCAAAGCGTACTGGTGGCGTTTGCCGAGGTGGAGGACAATCTGGCGGGCCTGCGCATACTGGCGGGCCAGGCCGGGCAGGTCGAGGAGGCCGTGCTGTCGGCGCGGCGCTCGGCGGAACTGGCGCAGAAGCTGTACAGCGCGGGACGCTCGAGCTACCTGGAGCTGCTGGACGCGCAGCGCAACCTGGCGGCGGTGGAGCGCACGGCGGTGCAGCTGCGCGGGCAGCGCGCGCTTACCACCGTGGCGCTGATACGCGCGCTGGGCGGCGGCTGGGGGCAGGCGCCGGCGTGACGCGTGCTTGGCGGGTTAGCGGCGACGCCGCGTAACCCGCCATGCCGCCACATACGTTACACTTGCCGCTGAAAGCCGCCTGGAAGCTCCACCATGTCACAGAAGAACGTACAATTTACCGTCGCCGCCCACATCGCGTCCGTACTCGGCTACCGCTATGGCGAGGACGTCACGTCGGCCGTGCTGGCCGGCAGCGTCAACGCCGATCCGACCTTTGTGCGCCGCTCCATCGCCAAGCTGGCCAAGGCGGGCATCGTCTCCGCCACGCGCGGCAAGAACGGCGCCTGCACGCTGGCCCGCCCGCCGCAGGACGTCTCGCTGCTGGACATCTACCGCGCCAGCGCCGCCCCGGCCGCCTTCGCCATCCACGACTATGACGTGCAGCCCGTATGCCCGGTGAGCGACCATATCAAGGACAGCATGGCCGAAGTGCTGGACGACGCGCAAGCCGGCTTTGAAGCGCGGCTGGCGGCGCGCACGCTGGCCAGCCTGATCGAAAGCATCCAGCACAAGGAGCACGCATGAGCAGCGCCGACCTCGCCCCCCCCCTCTGCAACTGCTTCGCGCTGCGGCAGGCTGCGCGCCACGTCACCTCGCTGTACGACCGCCACCTGGCGCCGTCCGGCCTGGCCACGTCGCAATACAGCCTGCTGGCGCACATCCGCGCCCAGCCCGGCATCGGCATGCAACAGCTGTCCGAGCGCATGGTGATGGACCGGACCAGCCTGGTGCGCGCCATCAAGCCGCTCGCGCGCGACGGCTACGTGCTGCAGGCGCCGGACCCGGAAAACAGCCGCAAGCTGGTGTTCTCCCTCACCGCCGCCGGCCAGGCCAAATACGCGGAAGCCCACGGCTACTGGGCGCAGGCGCAGGCCGAGTACGAAGCGGGCGTGGGCGCCGAACGCGCCGCCGCCCTGCGCGCCGAGCTGCGCGCCCTCACTCAGAACGGTTTGTAAGGCAGGAACTTCCCGTCCAGCGTAATGATGGCCCGCGAGCCGCCCTCCGGATCGTCCACCTTCTGGATGTCCATCTTGAAGTTGATGGCGCTGATAATGCCGTCGCCGAACTGCTCGTGCACCAGAGCCTTGAGCGTGGTGCCGTAGACCTGCACCATTTCGTAAAAACGGTAGATGGTGGGATCGGTCGGCACGCCGCCGGGTATGCTGCCGCGCAGCGGGATGGTTTGCAGCAGCGCGGCCGCCTGCGCATCGAGGCCGAGCCGCTCGGCCACGGCCAGCGCGGCCTGCTTGGGCAGCGCGTGCTGGCCCAGCAGGGCCGCCGTCACATAAGGCACGCTCAGCCCCGTGCCCTCCGCCAGCTGCGCCCACGTTAAGTCCTTCATGGCTTTGGCGGTGACGATCTGGGCGCTCAGCGCCATGTGCGCGTCCTGCGTGTGGGTCGATTGCAGCATGGTGATTCCTTTCAAGGTTGAAGGGGTGGTTACTCCCACGATGCAACTACCATGCCAGTTTTTTTGCACCAGTTTGCGCCAGCGCAGAACATCCGCCTCCGGCCCGCGCCATCATCGAAGCTCCTTACCACGCGCGAGGCCGACATGAATCCAGACAAACTGATGATCCCACTGACCCAGGTGCTGACCCGGCACCGCGAACAGATCCTGCCCATGCTGGGCGGGAAGGCCAACGGCAATGCGCGCGCGCTGCTGGGCAACGACGCGGCCATGCGCACGCTGGCCACCTACTCCTACGCCCTGCTCCCCGGCCTGGTGCGCCTGACCGTGAAGGAACCGGTGTTTATCGACTTCGTCATGAGCCACCGGGACCAGATACTGGAGCGCCTGCTGGTGCAATAGCAGGCCTGCGGGCGTAAATCTTGCTAGACATACCAGGACTACGCTACCTGGGAATGCGAAATGACGGTGTCTGCACCAAAAACGGGCGTGGCCGACCAGGAACCGCCGCAGCGCATCGTCAAGATACGCCGCGACTACAACACCTGGGTGGCCAACGAAACCATCGAAGACTACGCGCTGCGCTACACGCCGCGCTCGTTCCGCAAATGGTCGGTGTTCCGCGTCTCGAACACGGCTTTCGGCGCCATTTCCTTCCTGGTGCTGGAGGCGATCGGAGGCACCATCGCCGTCAACTACGGCTTCATCAACGCCTTCTGGGCGATTATGGCGGTGGGCCTGATCATCTTCCTGACCGGCCTGCCGATCAGCTACTACGCCGCCAAATACGGCGTGGACATGGACCTGCTCACGCGCGGCGCCGGCTTCGGCTATATCGGCTCCACCATCTCGTCCTTCGTCTACGCCTCCTTCACCTTCATCCTGTTCGCGCTGGAGGCGGCCATCATGGCCTATGCGCTGGAGCTGTATTTCCACCTGCCGCTCTACCTGGGCTATATGGCAAGCGCGCTGGTGGTGATACCGCTGGTGACGCACGGCGTAACCCTCATCAGCCGCATCCAGATGATTTCGCAGCCGGTGTGGCTGGTGCTGCTGGTGCTGCCCTTCATCGCCATCATCGCCAAGAAGCCGGAACTGCTGTCGCAGCTGGGCAGCTTTGCCGGGCAGTCGCCGGACAACGGCAAGTTCAATATGCTGATGTTCGGCGCCGCCACCGCCGTCGGCGTGGCCCTCATCACGCAGATCGGCGAACAGGTGGACTTCCTGCGCTTCATGCCGGAGAAGACCGAAAAGAACCGCATCCAGTGGCACCTGGGCGTGCTGGCCGCCGGCCCCGGCTGGATCCTGCTGGGCATCGCCAAGATGCTGGGCGGCGCGCTGCTGGCCGTGTTGGCCATCAACAGCGGCGTATCGCTGGCGCAGGCGGTCAATCCCAACCAGATGTACCTGGCCGGCTTCCAGCAGGTGTTCGCCAGCCCCACCGCCGCCGTGCTGGTGACGGCCTGCTTCGTCATCATCTCTCAGGTCAAAATCAATATCACCAACGCCTACGCCGGTTCGCTGGCCTGGTCCAACTTCTTCGCCCGCCTGACGCACAGCCATCCGGGGCGCGTGGTGTGGGCGGTGTTCAACGCGCTGATCGCCGTGCTGCTGATGGAGCTGGACGTGTTCCAGGCGCTGGACCAGGTGCTGGGGCTGTACTCCAACATCGCCATCTCGTGGATCACCGCCGTGGTGGCGGACCTGGTGGTGAACAAGCCGCTGGGGCTGAGCCCCAAGGGCATCGAGTTCCGCCGCGCCTACCTGTACGACATCAATCCGGTGGGCGTGGGCGCCATGGTGCTGGCGTCGGCCCTGTCGGTGGCCGCGTTCGCGGGCCTGTTCGGCGCGCAGGCGCAGGCCTTCTCGGCCTTCATCGCGCTGGGCACGGCCTTCATCGCCTCGCCGCTGATCGCCATCGCCACCAGGGGCAAGTACTACATTGCGCGCCAGCCCGCGCCGGCGGGGACGCTCAACAAGGTCTGCTGCATCTGCTCCCGCGAATACGAGCAGGAAGACATGGCGCACTGCCCGGCCTACCAGGGGCCGATCTGCTCCCTGTGCTGCTGCCTGGACGCGCGCTGCAACGACGTGTGCAAGCCGCACGCCCGCTTTACCGCGCAGTGGGACAGCGCCATGAAAGCCCTGCTGCCCAAGTCCATGTGGCCCTACATTACCAGCGGCCTTGGCCACTACCTGCTGCTGATGATGGTGACGGTGCTGTTCCTGGGCGGCCTGCTCGGCCTGATCTACGTGCACGAGGAGCGGCTGCTGATCGAGGCCGGGTCCAGCATGCTGCCGCAGCTGCGGCTGGCCTTCATCAAGATCTTCGGCGCGCTGCTGCTGGCCAGCGGCATCGTGGCCTGGTGGCTGGTGCTCACCAGCGAAAGCCGGCGCGTGGCGCAGGAGGAGTCGAACCGCCAGACCGGCTTGCTGACGCGCGAGATCGAGCTGCACGGCCAGACCGACGCGCAGCTGCAGCAGGCCAAGAAACAAGCCGACCAGGCCAACCAGGCCAAGAGCCGCTATATCGCCGGCATCAGCCACGAAATCCGCACGCCGCTCAACAGCATCCTCGGCTACGCGCAGCTGCTGGACAACGACCCGTCGATACCGGAGCACCGCCAGCAGGCCATCCGCGTGATACGCGGCAGCGGCGAGCATTTGCTGTCGCTGATCGAAGGCACGCTCGACATTGCGCGCATCGAAGGCGGCAAGCTCAGTTTCGACCTGAAGGAAGTGAAGTTCCCGGACTTCATCGGCCAGATCGTGCGCATGTTCGAGCAGCAGGCCAGCAGCAAGGGCCTGTCCTTCCGCTACGAACTGACCGGCGAGCTGCCGCGCGTGGTGCGCGCGGACCGCAAGCGCCTGGGCCAGATCCTCATCAACATCCTCGGCAACGCGGTCAAGTTCACGGAGCACGGCGGGATTGTGTTCCGCGTGCGCTACGCGCGCGACATGGCGGCCTTTGAGGTGGAGGACAGCGGCCCCGGCATCCTGGACGCGGAACGCGAACGCATCTTCGAGCCCTTCACGCGCGGCAGCGCGGGCGACCAGGCGGGGGCAGCCGGCACCGGCCTGGGTCTGCCGATCAGCAAAATGCTGACGCAGCTGATGGGCGGCGAACTTACGCTCGACAGCACGCCGGGCAGCGGCAGCGTGTTCAAGATCCGGCTGATGCTGCCGCGCGTGCACACCGAGGCGCGCGCGGACGGCGCGCCGGAAGCGGTGCGCACCGGCTACGCGGGCCGGCGCCGCAAGGTGCTGGTGGTGGACAATGAACGCGTGGACCGCGAGCTGCTGGTCAACATCCTGGCGCCGCTGGGCTTCGAGATGGCGCAGGCGGTATCAGGCGCGGACTGCGTGGAGAACTACGCGGCCTTCGGCCCGGACCTGATCCTGATGGACCTGGCCATGCCGGTGATGGACGGCTGGGAGGCCAGCCACATCATCCGCAAGGTGCACCAGTCCGACGTGCCGATTGCCATCGTCTCGGCCAACGCCTATGACAAGGGGCTGGACAACCCGGCCGCCATCGCCGCCGAGGACTTCTTCGTCAAGCCGGTCAACGTGGCCGAGCTGCTGGACTGGATAGGCCGCCGCCTGCAGCTGGAATGGATATCGCATGCGGCGCCGAAAGGCATCAGCAGCGAGATCGTGGAGCCGGGGACCGCAGCGCAGCCTGCGCTCATCTTCCCGCCCGCCGCGCAACTGGAGCCCTTGCGCGCGCAGCTCAAGCTGGGCTATGTGCGCGGCATCGTCCACCAGCTCGACGAAATCGCCATGCTCGGCCCCCAGTACTCAGCCTTCATTGCCGCCATGCGCGGCCACGCGGCCCGCTTCCAGCTCGATGCGATGGCGCGCCTGTTGGAACAGCAGGAACAACATGAACAGAAAAAAGGAGTCAACCATGATACCGAAGCAGTTTGAGCACCGCCCCGGCCACCTGGTACTGATCGTGGACGACGTGCCGGAAAACCTGGCCGTGCTGCACGATGCGCTGGACGAATCCGGCTTTACGGTGCTGGTGGCGAACAGCGGTGCGGCCGCGCTGGAGCGCTGCGCGCAGGCGGTGCCGGACATTATCCTGCTGGACGCGGTCATGCCCGGCATGGACGGCTTTGAAACCTGCCGCCAGCTGCGCGCGCAGATCGCCACGCGGCATGTGCCGATTATTTTCATGACCGGGCTGACCGAGACGGAGCACGTGCTGGCGGCCTTCAACGCGGGCGGCACGGACTACGTGAGCAAGCCGGTGCGGCAGAGCGAGGTGCTGGCGCGCATCGCCGCGCACTTGCAGACGGCGCGGCTGATGAACCAGGCCCGCAGCGCGCTCGACGCCTTCGGCAACGCCACGCTGGCGATAGGGCCGCGCACCGGGCGCATCGTGTGGCAGACGCCATTGGCACGGCAGCTGATGCTGAATTATTTCGGCTTGCCGGGCACGGGCCAGCTGGCCGATACGCCGGCCGAGCTGACGGCGTGGCTGGCGGCCACGGTGGAGGCGCGGCGCGCGGGGCAGGATTATCCGCCGCTGAACGTGATCCAGGGTGCGGCGCGGCTGATCTTCAGCGCGGCGGACGTGAGCAACCAGGAGCAGTGGATGGTGGTGCTGCGCGAGGAGTCGGACGCGGCGCAAGTGCAGGCGCTGGTGGCGCTGTTCAAGCTGACCATGCGCGAGTCGGAAGTGCTGCACTGGGTGATCAAGGGGAAGACCAACCGGGACATCGGCGATATTCTCGGCACCAGCCCGCGCACGGTGAACAAGCACCTGGAGCATGTGTTCGAGAAGCTGGGGGTGGAGACGCGCACGGCGGCAGCGTCGCTGGCCATCAACAAGCTGCGCGGCTCGGCGGAGGCGATGGCGGCGAGCGCCTGAGCCGGCGGCGCGCATGGCGGGTTAGTGCGCAGCACGTAACCCGCCAGCTCCGTCACACCGCCAAATGCCGCCTTACGTCTTCGCCATCCATCAGGTCCGGCGCGCCGGCGGCGACCACTTCGCCGCGCGACAGCACCACGAACTTGTCCGCCAGTGCGCGCGCGAAATCGAAATACTGCTCGCACAGCAGTATGCCGATATCCCCGCGCTGCCGCAGCAGCCGTATCACCCGCTCGATGTCCTTGATGATGGAAGGCTGTATGCCCTCCGTGGGCTCGTCCAGGATAATCAGCTTGGGCCTGGCCAGCAAGGCGCGTGCGATGGCCAGCTGCTGCTGCTGCCCGCCCGAGAGGTCCCCGCCGCGCCGTCCCAGCATCTCCTTCAGCACCGGGAACAGCTCGTACACTTCCCCACTGATGGTGGCCGCTTCGCGCCGCGACAAGGTGGCCATGCCCATCAGCAGGTTCTCCTCCACCGTGAGCCGCGCGAAAATCTCCCTGCCCTGCGGCACGTAGGCAATGCCCGCCGCCGCGCGCTGGTGCGGCTTCAGGCGCGTGATGTCGCGACCGTTGAACGTCACCTTGCCGCGCGCCACCGGCAGCACGCCGGTCAGGCACTTGAGCAGCGTGGTCTTGCCCACGCCGTTACGGCCCAGCAGCGTCAGGCACTCGCCCTTCTCCACCGACAGCGACACGCCGCGCAGCGTGTGCGACGAGCCGTAGTACTGGCTCACTTGTTCGACTTGCAGCATATGGCTCCCTAGCGTCCCAGATAGACTTCAATCACGCGTTCATCGGCCTGCACCTGGTCCATGCGGCCCTGCGCCAGCACCGAGCCCTCGTGCAGCACCGTCACCTCGCCCTGCTGCGCAATCTCGGTGACAAAGCCCATGTCGTGCTCCACCACCATGATGGAATGCTTGCCGCGCAACTCGTTCAGCAGCTCGGCGGTGCGCGCGGTTTCCGCGTCCGACATGCCGGCCACCGGTTCGTCCAGCAGTATCAGCTGCGGTTCCTGCATCAGCAGCATGCCTATCTCCAGCCACTGCTTCTGGCCGTGCGACAGCAGCCCGGCCAGCCTGTCCTCCTGCCCGTTCAGGCGTATCAGGCGCAGGATCTCGGCGATCTTGTCGCGCTGCTCGGAACTCAGGCGCGCGAACAGCGTGGGCCGCACGCGCTTGTCCATCTTGGCGGCCAGCTCCAGGTTCTCGAACACCGTGTGCTGCTCGAACACCGTGGGCCGCTGGAATTTGCGGCCTATGCCGGCGTGCGCGATGTCGTATTCCGTCATGCCCGCCAGGTCGTAGGTCTGGCCGAAGAAGGCGCTGCCGGAAGTGGGCCGCGTCTTGCCGGTGATGACGTCCATCATGGTGGTCTTGCCCGCGCCGTTGGGGCCGATGATGCAGCGCAGCTCGCCCACGGCAATGTCCAGGCTCAGTTTATTGAGCGCCTTGAAGCCGTCGAAGGAAACGGTGATGTCGTCCAGGTAGAGGATGACGCCGTGTTCCGTGTCCAGCCCTTCGCGTTTGACTGTCATGCCGCCTCCTTCGCAGGAGTGGCGGCAGAAGCGGTGCCAGGCGCCGGTGCCGCTTCGGATGCCGGCGCCGGATCGGGCGGCGGCGCGCCACGTTTCAGTTTTTCCATCAAGCCCAGTATGCCCTTCTGCATGAACAGCGTGACGAGGATGAACAGGAGGCCCAGTGCGAACAGCCACAGGTCCGGGAAGGCGGCGGTGAACCAGCTTTTCAGCCCGTTCACGGTGAAGGCGCCGATGATGGGGCCGACCAGCGTGCCGCGCCCGCCCACCGCCGCCCAGATCACCATTTCGATCGAGTTCGCGGGCGACATTTCGGATGGATTGATAATGCCCACCTGCGGCACGTACAGCGCGCCCGCTATGCCGCACAGCACCGCCGACAGGGTCCACACGAACAGCTTGAACCACAGCGGGTTGTAGCCGATGAACATGAGGCGCGATTCGGAGTCGCGCACGGCCTGCAGCACGCGGCCCAGTTTCGACGTGACGATCCAGCGGCACAGCAGCAGCGCGCCGGCCAGGAAGCCCAGCGTGATCAGGTAGAGCACGGCCTTGGTGCCGGGGGCGGTGACGCTGAAGCCGAGGATGCGCTTGAAGTCGGTGAAGCCGTTGTTGCCGCCGAAGCCGGTGTCGTTGCGGAAGAACAGCAGCATGAAGGCATAGGTCATGGCCTGCGTGATGATGGAGAAGTACACGCCCTTGATGCGCGAGCGGAAGGCGAAGTAGCCGAACACGAAAGCCAGCACGCCCGGCACCAGCACCACCAGCGCCATGCAGTACCAGAAATTGTCCGTCATGGACCAGTACCAGGGATAGGTTTTCCAGTCGAGGAAGACCATGAAGTCCGGCAGATTGCTCTGGTAGACGCCGTCGCGGCCGATGGCGCGCATCAGGTACATGCCGTGGGCGTAGGCGCCCAGCGCGAAGAACACGCCGTGGCCCAGCGACAGGATGCCGGTGTAGCCCCACACCAGGTCCAGCGCCAGCGCGGCCAGCGCGTAGCACATGAATTTGCCGATCAGGCCCATGGCGTAGCTGGACACGTGCAGCGCGTGCCCGGCCGGGAAGGCGAGGTTCAGCACCGGAAGCAGCGCGGCCACCGCCACGGCGGCGCAGACCAGCGTCCACGCGCGGGAGGAATACAGTGAGGTGCTCATTCTACGCTCCTGCCTTTCATCGCGAACAGCCCTTGCGGCCTGCGCTGGATGAAGATGATGATGAACACGAGGATGGCGATCTTGGCCATGACGGCGCCGGCCAGCGGTTCAAGGAATTTGTTCACTTCGCCCAGGCCCAGCGCGGCGATCACGGTGCCGGCCAGCTGGCCCACGCCGCCCAGCACCACCACCATGAAGGAGTCCACCACATAGGCCTGGCCCAGGTCCGGCCCCACATTGCCGAGCTGGGACAGCGCCACGCCGCCCAGGCCGGCGATGCCGGAGCCCAGGCCGAAGGTCATCATGTCGATGCGGCCGGTGGGCACGCCCACGCAGTCGGCCATGCGGCGGTTCTGCATGACGGCGCGCACGAACAGGCCCAGGCGGGTCTTGTTCAGTATCAGCCAGACCGCCGCCACCACGATGACGGCGAAGGCGATGATGGCGATGCGGTTGTACGACAGCACCAGCGAGCCAAGCACGGTCACGCCGCCGGACATCCAGGAAGGATTGGCCACTTCCACGTTCTGCGCGCCGAAGATGGTGCGCACCAGCTGCATCAGCATCAGGCTGATGCCCCAGGTGGCCAGCAGGGTTTCCAGCGGGCGGCCGTACAACCAGCGTATCACCGTGCGCTCCAGCGCCACGCCGACCGCGAACGCCACCAGGAAGGCGGCGGGCAGCGCGGCGGCCAGATACCAGTCCAGCGCGCCGGGGAAGTAGTTGCGGAACAGGGACTGGCACAGATAGGTGGTGTACGCGCCTATCATCAGCAGTTCGCCGTGCGCCATGTTGATGATGCCCATCAGGCCGAAGGTAATGGCCAGGCCGAGCGCGGCCAGCAGCAGCACGCTGCCCAGCGACACGCCGTAAAACAGCTTGCCGACGAATTCCGTGCGGGCGATGCGGCTGTCGATGCGGTCCAGCGCGTCGACGGCGGCGGCGCGCACCGAGGCGTCGGGTTCGGCGTAGCTGCCGCCCTGCTGCGCCAGCATGGCTTGCAGCACCGGGCGCAGCGCGGCCCTGCCGCTGTCAGCCAGCGCGGAGACGGCGGCCTTGCGCACGGCCGCATCGGGCGACTGCAGGTCGGCGGTGGCGACCAGGGATAGCAGGATGGGCTTGATGGCCATGTCCTTTTCGAGCGCGTAGGCCTTGCGGATCAGCGGCGCCTGGGCGGCGTCGGCGGATTTGGCCTGCAGCTGCAGGGCGGCGGCCAGGCGCTGTTCGCGGTCCGGCGACAGCAGCGCCATGCCCGACAGCGCGCCCTCCACCGCGCCGCGCAGGCGGTTGTTGACGACCACGCCATCCACGCCATCCGGCACGGGGCCGGTGGCGCCGGTGGCGGGGTTCCACGCCTTGTCGCCGTCAACCACGAGGATGGCGCCGTCCGGCGTGGCGTACAGCGTGTCGCCGTTCAGCGCCTGCAGCACTTTGAGCGCATCAGCATCCGCCAGCGCGGCGATCTTGCCGACCGCTTCAATGCGGGCGTCCGGATCGCCGCCGGCCAGCGGGGCGAGCAGCGCGGGATCGATGGCGGCGTGCGCCGCCAGGGCTTGCAGGCAGAGCGCAGCCGCGACGACCGCGCGCCGCGCCACTTTAAGAGTCGCGGTCGTCATCATCATCACATCTTCTGTTTGCCTTCGTTACCCTTGATGAAGGGACTCCATGGCTGTGCGCGCAGCGGGTCTTTGGTCTTCCACACCACGCTGAACTGCCCGTCGCCCTTGATCTCGCCTATCATCACCGGCTTGTGCAGGTGGTGGTTGGTCGGGTCCATGGTCAGGGTGAAGCCGGACGGCGCCTTGAAGCTCTGGCCGCCCATGGCCGCGATCACCTTGTCGGTGTCCGTGGTGCCGGCCTTCTCCACCGCCTGCTTCCACATATGGATGCCGACGTAGGTTGCCTCCATCGGGTCATTCGTCACGACGGTGCTTGCGTTGGGCAGCTTCTTGGCGACGGCGTAGGCCTTCCACTTCTTGATGAACTCCGTATTGACCGGGTTCTTCACCGACTCGAAGTAGTTCCATGCCGCCAGGTGGCCCAGCAGCGGCTTGGTGTCCACGCCGCGCAGTTCCTCCTCGCCCACCGAGAACGCCACCACCGGCACGTCGGTCGCCTTCAGGCCGGCATTGCCCAGCTCTTTATAGAACGGCACATTGGAGTCGCCGTTGATGGTGGAGATCACCGCCGTCTTGCCGCCCGCCGAGAACTTCTTGATGTTGGCGACGATGGTCTGGTAGTCCGCGTGGCCGAACGGGGTGTAGACCTCGTCGATGTCGCTGTCCTTCACGCCTTTGCTCTTCAGGAAGGCGCGCAGGATCTTGTTGGTGGTGCGCGGGTACACATAGTCGGTGCCGAGCAGGACGAAGCGCTTGGCGGAGCCGCCGTCCTTGCTCATCAGGTACTCCACGGCGGGAATGGCCTGCTGGTTGGGCGCGGCGCCGGTGTAGAACACGTTCTTCTCCAGCTCCTCGCCTTCATACTGCACTGGGTAGAACAGCACGCTGTTCAGCTCCTTGAACACCGGCAGCACGGACTTGCGCGACACCGAGGTCCAGCAGCCGAAGACGGCGGCCACCTTGTCCTTGGCGATCAGCTGGCGCGCCTTTTCGGCGAACAGCGGCCAGTTCGAAGCCGGGTCCACCACCACGGCTTCGAGCTTCTTGCCCAGCACGCCGCCGTTGGCGTTGATTTCGTCGATGGTCATCAAGGCCACGTCTTTGAGCGACGTTTCGGAAATGGCCATCGTGCCCGACAGGGAATGCAGGATGCCGACCTTGATGGTGTCGGCCGCTTGCGCGGAAACGCCTCCGATCAGCATGGCGGCGCCGGCGGCGATCTGCGTGAAGGTGGCGATGAATGTGCGGCGAGTTTGCATGGCGGTCCTCGTAAAGTGTGGGTTCAATATTGGAGTTGCAGCGCGACGACGAATTTGTTCTGGTCCGGCGCGGCCGCGACCTTGGTGCGCGAGTACACGGCGCTGATCTGCGCGTTGTAGCCGTCGATGATGTAGTTCACGCCGATGTCGCTCTGGCGCGTATTGAGGTTGGTGTCCGGCTTGAATTTCTGGAAGCGCGCGAAGGGCTGCAGCTTGCCCCAGCCCAGGCCCTGGTCGAAGATGTAGGACACGCCGGCGGACCAGGCTTCGCCCTGTTCGGACTTGATGACGTTGTCCGTGTCGTAGTCGTAGTAGGCCGCTTCGATGGCGACGGCGCCGGAGCCGGGGATGCGTTTCTCCAGCAGGAAGTCCACGTTCCAGGCGCTGTAGTCGCCCACGCGGCCCACCGTCAGCACGCCGTCCTTCTGCTGGCGCGCGGCCACGCCGATGGCCAGGATGTCCTTGCCGCCGAGGTAGTTGCCGGTGCCGTAGTAGCCCGGCTCGGCGTCCCAGAAGTCGTATTGCAGGCGGCCCGCGTACATCAGCGAATCCGAGGTTTTCACGCCGGCCGCCTTGGCCTGGTTCTGGGTCAGCGAGCCGATGCCGAAGGTATGGCCCTCGAAAGCGCCGAAGGAGTAGCCCAGCTTGCCGCCGTCGAGCACATTGCCCCAGACGACCACGCCGTCGTCGCGGCCGCGGAAGATGCCGCCGTTGTAGCCGTAGCGGGAGGACACGCCGGCCCAGTAGCCGCCGCCCAGCGAGTAGTAAGGCCCGGCCATGTTGGCGCGGTCGCTCGGCGAGAGCAGGCGGCCGGCCCAGATATTGAGTTCGGGCGAGATGGCGAACTGGCCCGCCGCGTCGAGCACGCGGATCTTGTCGCCGTCCCACTCGGTGTTGAACATGCCCTTGATGTTCTTGTTCAGCGAAGCGCCGAAGAACAGGCGGGCGCTGTCCAGGTTCAGGTCATTCGAGCGCGAAGTGCCGTTGGAGGCGCCGTCCTCGATGCTGGAATAAGAGCCGCGCATGCCGAAGCCCACGCTGACCGACTTGTCCTCGCCTATCTTGATGGTTGCGCCGGCCTGCGCCAGCATGGGCGCGGCGGCCAGCATGGCGCATAGCGCTCGTTTTCGTATCGTAGTCATTCCAGGCCTCTCTCATGTTGTGGTTCACTATTGACATGAGATTAACCATTGAGGAATGACTACGACATACGTCAACCTACGTAGTGGCTACGCGGCCACGCCCGCGCATCAGTTGCGCGAGCGGCACAGCAGCAGCGCGATCAGGCTCAGGCCCGCTGCGGTGGACAGGTAGTAGCCGACGTAGCCCAGGCCGTAGTGCGTGGCCAGCCAGGTTGCGGCATACGGCGCCAGCGAGGCGCCCAGGATGCCGGCCAGGTTGAACGTGAGCGAGGCGCCCGTGTAGCGCACTTCCGCCGGGAACAGCTCGGACAGCATGGTGCCCAGCGGTCCATACGTCATGCCCATCAGGCCCAGGCCGATCGACATGGCCAGCGTTACTTCCACCGTGCTGCCGGAGCCGAACAGCGGCGCCAGCACCAGGCCGAAGGCCATGATCAGCGCGGACACCACGATCAGCGTCAGGCGGCGACCGTAGCGGTCCGCCACCAGCGCGGTGACGGGGATGGTCAGGCCGAAGAACAGCACCGAGAACAGCTGCAGTATCAGGAAGTCCTTGCGCGTGTAGCCCAGCGCGGTGGTGCCCCAGCTCAGGGTGAACACCGTCATCAGGTAGAACAGCACGAAGGTGGCCATGGCCATCAGCGTGCCCAGCACCAGCATGCGGGTGTGGTCGCGCAGCACGGCCACCACCGGCACTTTCACGCGCTCGCCCTTGTCCAGCACTTTCTGGAAGTCCGGCGTTTCGGTGATCTTCAGCCGCACGTACAGGCCGACGATGACCAGCAGCGCGCTGGAGACGAAGGGAATGCGCCAGCCGTAGGCGAAGAACTGCGCGTCGGTGAGCACCTGGCTAAGCAGCAGGAAGATGGAGCCGGACAGGAAGAAGCCGATCGGCGCGCCCAGCTGCGGGAACATGCCGTACCAGGCGCGCTTGCCCGGCGGCGCGTTCTCGGTGGCCAGCAGCACTGCGCCACCCCACTCGCCGCCCAGGCCCAGGCCCTGGCCGAAGCGGCACAGCGCCAGCAGCAGCGGCGCCAGCGTGCCGATGCTGGCATAGGTCGGCAGCAGGCCGATGGCGACGGTGGACAGGCCCATGGTCAGCAGCGCCGCCACCAGCGTGGCCTTGCGGCCGACGCGGTCGCCGAAGTGGCCGAACACGGCCGAACCTATCGGCCGCGCGAAGAAGGCGATGGCGAAGGTGGCCAGCGACTGCAAGGTGGCGGCCGCCGCGTCGCTGGCAGGGAAGAACAGCTTGGGGAAGACCAGCACGGCGGCGGTCGCGTAAATATAGAAATCGAAGAATTCGATGGTGGTGCCGATCAGGCTGGCGAATAAAACGGTGCCGGGCGAATTGACCTTGTGCGCGCCGGGTTGGGACTGGCTCATAACACTCCTGGATTACTTGGGAAGGGACGATTGCAAACGCTGCGTCACCTGGTCGCGGAGGTAGCCGTTTTCCAGATAGCGGTACAGATTGACACCGGGGCAGACGGTTTGCGCCGAGTAATCCTTGTGGCCGTGGATGGTGGCCGGGGCTACATTGTATTTCATTGCCAGCAGCGCCATCAGGTCGGCGGTGGCGTCGAGCTGCTTCTGGTTGGGCTGCACTTCCTCGAAGTTGCCCACCACTTCAATCAGCGCGTGGCCGGTGGGGTCGTATTCGGTGTTGGTGTCGCCCGCGTAGTCTATGCTGCGGCCTTCGTAGATGCGGCCATCAAGGTCGATGATGTAGTGGTAGGGAATGTCCAGCCAGTGCTTGGTGTTGCGCGACCAGGTTTGCAGGTTGCGCAGGTAGACCTGCGGGTCCTTCCCTTCCGGGAATGGCTCGCCCTGGTGGTGCAGCGTGATGTGCTTGATGGTGTGCTTGCGCGCCTTGGCCGGATCGGCCGGCGTGCCGCCCCAGGCGGCCACCGATACGATGCGGCTTTCGGTTTGCGCCAGCGCGGGCGGCAGGTCGGCGGCCCAAACGGGCAGTTGCAGCAGCATGGCTGCGGCGCAAATCAACGATCGCATTTATTCTCCAGTGATGTGCGCAAAGCCTGCGCGGATTTCGTCGGCGTTCTCGGGACGCACCACGCGCGCCACTTCCTGGCCGTCGCGCAGGAAGACCAGCGTGGGCCACAGCTTCACGCGGAAGGAGCGGCCCAGCAAGCGGCCCGGCCCGTCCTCCACTTTGTAGTGCGGCACCTGCGCGTGGTCCGCGTAGGCTTCCGCCAGCGCGGGCTGGGCGGAGCGGCAGTAGCCGCACCAGTTGGTGCCGAACTCCAGCACCGCCGGCCCGCGCAGCGCGTCGATCTCGGCGCGCGTGGGTGCGCTTTCCTTGTATATCGTTTCCATTATCGAACCCTCCTTATGCCTGCATGATCTACGATTTCGGTTTCAGGCTGGCGCACGGGTCCGGGCGCTGCTTCTTGGGCACCGTGTAGCTGGCGTCGTACAGGCCGGGCGCGGCGGCGCTTTCCACATAGCCCACGCTGCGCACGGCCAGTTTCGGCTCCAGCGCATTGAGCCAGCGCGGCACGCCGTAGTCCTTGCGCACATGGCCGTTGCCGGCGATGAGCACCACGTCGCGCGGCTGCTGGGCGCGCAGCAGCTTGGCCATCCAGATGTCGCGCGCCACCTGGGCGTTGACCATGCCGGGCACCATCATGTCCGGCAGCATATTGCAGTGGCCGGCCACGATTTCCTTTTGCTGCGCCTGCACGATATCGGCCGGCAGCGCTTCCTTCAGGCGGTACTCGGCCACGGTTTTTTCGTCGAAGCTGGAGGCCACGCCGTCGCGCACCACCAGGGAGGCGTCCTTGCGCGACAGGTTGGCGGCAATCAGCGGCAGGTCGTAGCGCAGCGCCAGGTCGATGATGGGGCGGTACTGGTCCCAGTCCCAGCGCGGTCCGGCCATCACCAGAATGACGCACTGGGCGTCGCGGCAGTCCTTCTGCGCCTTGTTGAGCAGGGCCTGGTTTTCGCGGTCGAACTGCTCCATGGCGATGGCCGGGCGCCAGCCGGCTTCCACGCGCTGGAACAGGTGCTGGTAGCGCAACTTGTGGCCGTCGGGGTTGTCGTGCACCTCGCCCAGCAGCAGTACTTGCGGGTTGGCGGTGACGGGTTCGGGTTGGGGTTTGTTCTTGCTGCCTGCACAGCCGGCGATGGCGGCGGCGACCAGCAGCAGCGCGGGTAGGGAGCGGTTCATATTGCTTTGCTTGGGTTGGAGAATGCTCCAGTCTAGCGCAAGCGGCTCTTTGTGTGGCGATGATGCTGCATGGACGGCGCCGGCATCCCGGTGGACCGTAGGGCGGGTTAGGCGGACGGCGCAGCCGGGCGCCGTAACCCGCCAGGCGCGGCGATGCATTGCCAGGCAATCGCGGCGGCGGCAAGCAGCAGCGCGGCGGAGACGGCAAGCGCGGTGCGCAGGCCGCCCATGGCCAAGGCAGGCGTGCCGGCGGCGACCATGGAGCCGTACACGGCCACGCCCAGCGCGCCGCCCACCTGGCGCGCGGTGTTCAGCACGGCCGACGCGGTGCCGGCCTGCCCCGCGCCCACGCTGGACAGGATGGAGGTGGTCATGGCCGGCACGGCCAGTCCCATGCCGGCCGGGATCAGCGCCAGGCCGGGCAGCATGGCCCAGAAGCCCGCATGGTCCGAAATGCCGAACACGCCCAGCAGCGCGTAGCCGCTGGAGCCTATCAGCCCGCCCAGTATCATGGGCGTGCGCAGCCCGGTGCGCGCCGACACGCGGCCGCTGGCGATGTTGGAGAAGATGAAGGTGCCGGTCAGCGGCAGGAACATCACGCCCGCCGCCAGGGCCGTGTAGCCGCGCACGGTCTGCAAATAGAAACTCAGCACGAAGATCACGCCGTAGTAGGCGAAGTTCACCAGCACGCCGAAGGCCACCGCGCCGGAAAAGCCGGCGCTGCGGAACAGCGCCAGCGGCAGCATGGGCGACTTGCTGCGCTCCTCCACCAGCAGGAACACGGCGAAGGCCGCAGCGGCCAGCGCCAGGCCGCCCTGCACCATCGCGTGGGTCCAGCCCAGCGCATGCACTTCGATGACGGCGCCGATGAAGGCGGTCAGCGCCACCACGGCCAGCAGCTGGCCCGGCATGTCGAAGGCGCGGCCGGGGTCCTTGCCCGCCGCCGCCGGCACGGTGCGCAGCGTGAGCCAGGCGCCCGCCAGGCACAGTGGAATATTGACCCAGAAGATGCTGCGCCAGCCCGCCAGCTCCAGCAGCACGGCGCCCAGCACCGGCCCGATGGCAATCGACACGCCGCCGGCCGCCGTCCACCAGCCCACGGCCTTGGCCAGCTGCGCCTTGTCGTGCGCGTAGGCGGCGTTCAGGATGGCCAGCGAACTGGGCACCAGCAGCGCCGCGCCTATGCCCTGGGCGGCGCGGGCGACATTGAGCATGACGGCGCCGGTGGCCGCCGCGCAGGCCAGCGAAGCCAGCGTAAAGAGCCAGAAGCCGCCCAGGAACACGCGGCGCGAGCCGAACTTGTCGCCCAGCACGCCGGCCGAGAGCAGGAAGACGGCAAAACCCAGGGTGTAGGCGTCAACCACCCATTGCAGGTCCCCAACGCTGGCGCCGAGGTCCCGCCCCATGCGGGGCAAGGCGACGTTGACGATGGTGACGTCGAGCTGGACGATGATGAAGGCGAAGCTGCAGGCCAGCAATACAGCGCGCGAGGGTGTGGTGGCGGTTTTCATGCTTCCACTATAGGCGGGTTTGCATATCCCGAAAAATGAATAATAATGAAGACATTCATCGCATATAGAGAAACATCATGGAACTGTCCGCGCTCCGCATTTTCCAGGCCGTGGCCGAAGAAGGCAGCGTCACCCAGGCGGCGGCGCGGCTGAACCGCGTGCAGTCCAATGTGTCGGCCCGCCTGGCGCAGCTGGAGGAGACGCTGGGCGTGCCGCTGTTCCACCGTTCCGGCCGGCGCCTGCTGATTACCGCCGAGGGGGAACGCCTGCTGGCCTACGCCGGCCGCCTGCTGACCCTGGCCGACGAGGCCCAGGCGGCGGTGCGCGGCGACCAGCGCCCGGCCGGCCAGCTGCGCATAGGCGCCATGGAAACGGCGGCGGCGGCGCGCCTGCCGCTGGTGCTGGCGGCCTTCCACCGTCGGCATCCGGAGGTGGACCTGCTGCTGGAAACCGCCCCCACCGACCAGCTGGTGCAGGCGGTGCTGAACCACAAGCTGGACGTGGCCCTGGTGGCCGCGCCGGTGCTGCGGCCGGAGCTGGCGCAGCTGGCGGTGTTCGAGGAGGAGCTGGTGCTGCTGACCGACGCCGCGCAAGGCCCGGTGCGCAGCCCGCGCGACGTGGCGCGGCGCGCGCTGCTGGTGTTCCGCAGCGGCTGCGCCTACCGGCGGCGGCTGGAGAACTGGTTCGCGGAGGCGGACGTGGCCACCACCCGCATTTCGGAATTCGGCACTTTCGAGGCGATACTGGGCTGCGTGGCCGCCGGCATGGGCGTGGCGCTGATGCCCAAAGAAGTGTTGAAGCAGCGCCAGCTCGGGGGCAGCATCCAGTGCCACACGCTGCCGCCGCAAACGGCCCTGGTGCAGACCATGCTGGTGTGGCGCGGCGACGTGCTGCACCATCCGGCGCGGCACGCTTTCGCGGCGTGCTTCGACGCAGGGACTAGCTAGGAAGCCTAGCGGCCCAGGCCGCACACGGCGGCGATATTGCCGACCGAAATGCCGCTGGTAATGGCACGGCCGACGCAGCTGGCCTTCTGCAAGCCGTTGTCCGCCAGCGCAAACGAGCCCACCACCAGCACCACCACCAGGCCGACCATGATCAGCGCGCCCTTGTATAGATCTTTATTCATTTTTGTTGCCGTAGAGCAAAATAATGCGCCATTGTAGCGCAAACGCTAAGGCAGGGCTGCAATCACATAATCGAGGGTATAGAAGTGCTTGCCGCCTTCGTTGCGTATGCCTAGTTTACCACTGAGGCCGGTCAGTTCGCCGCTGCCCGAGTCGGGCACCACCAGCACGCTCAGGCTGGGCTGGCCGCGGTCCATGATGCCGCTGTGCTGCAGGGTAAAGCCGCCGCTCAGGCCGTCGAGCGTGCCCTCTACGCGCTCCATGGCCACGTAGCCGGCCGAGCCTTGCGCCGCGCCCATAAAGCTCAGCATTTCGCCGTTGCCGCTGGCCTCCAGCGCGCCGTGGTAGCGCTTGTCCAGCACCATGCGGTGCAGGCCGAAGCCAGACGCGCCCACCGACATATGCTCGGGACTCATTGTTACGTCAAACTCGCCTTCCACGACCGCCATGATGTGCTCCTTAGTGAACTTCGGGACTTAGCGCTCGCAGGCGAGCGCGTGCAATTTATTGATCGTGGTCCAGTTGCGGGTGGTGACGGCGTCGCCCAGCAGCTTGCCCATGGCGGCCGCCGCGCGGCTGGCCAGCACGCCGTCCGCGCACCACAGGTAGGCCGCCCAGCGGCCCAGCGCAAACGCTTCCGGGGTCCAGTCCTGGTGCGCCAGGGGCTGCAGCTTGCCGCTGTCGGCCGGGTTGGTCAGCACGGCCACCAGCAGGCGCGAGGGGTCGTCCGCCAGCGCGTGCAGGCTGTTGTCCTCCACCACCTGGGCCAGCTGGCCGGCCTCCAGCACCGTCACGCGCGCGCCCACGCCCAGCTTGAGCACCAGCGCTTCCTCGATGCGGACGGCGGCTTCGGCGCCGCCGCAGGCGCCGTCCGGGCAGTCGTACACCACGTTGCCGCTGTTGAGCACCGTGCGCACATCGTCATAACCCAGGTCGGTAATCAGCTTGCGCAGGTCGGCCATGGCCACGCGCTTGGCGCGGCCCACGTTGATGCCGCGCAGCAGGGCGATCTGCCTGCGTATTGCCATCCTTGTCTCCTTCACGGCAAAGCCATAGTATGCGGCAGCTGGAATTTAAGCGGCGTGCGCTTTACACGTGCAGCGGCGCGTCCGCATGCGGTTCGATGCTGCCCGGTCCACTCTCGATCGGCGTCACGCGCGGCATGCGCAGCACAAAGCTGGCGCCCTGCCCCAGCGTGCTGGACACCGTGATGGTGCCGGCGAACTGCTTGGCGATCAGGTTGAACACGATGTTCAGCCCCAGCCCGGTGCCGCCCTGCCCCCGGCGCGTGGTGACAAAGGGATCGAACACCTTGTCCAGCATGTCCGGCGGGATGCCTTTGCCATTGTCCACCACCTGCATCTCTATCCAGTCGCCGTCCGGCTTGACGTTGATGCCGATGCGGCCCTCGGCGTCCGGCTCGAAGGCGTGCTCCACGCAGTTCAGCGTGAGGTTGGTGATGACCTGGGCCAGCGCACCCGGATAGCTGTCGAGCACAATCTCGGCCGGACAGTCGATGTCCACCCTGATATGCGTCTTCTTCAGCTTGGGCTGCAGGCTGGACACCACCTCGCCGATGTATTCGCGCAGCTCGAAGCGGCGCCGCGCCTCGCTCACCTGGTCCACCGCGATCTGCTTGAAGCTGTGGATCAGGTGCGCGGCGCGGTAGGCGTTGTTCATGATGAGCTTGGTGCTCTCGCTGGCCGTTTCCAGGTATTTCAGGATCTCCGACTTCTTGATGGCGCCGTCGGCCACCGACTGGTGCACCTTCTCGGTCGCCTCGGCCAGGATGGAGGCGCTGGTCAGCGCAATACCCACCGGGGTGTTGATCTCGTGCGCCACGCCGGCCACCAGGCCGCCCAGCGAGGCCAGGCGCTCGGCCTGCAGCAGCGACTCCTGGGTGCGGCGCAGGTCGTCCAGCGCTTTCGCCGTTTCCTGCGCGGCGCGGCGCGCCTCGTCCTCGGCCTCGCGGGTGCGGCCGATAATCGCCTTCACGCGGCGCTGGATGGCGTTGAAGCCGCGTATCACCTGGCCCAGCTCGTCGCGCCGGCTCTCCGGCAGCTCGCCCACCTCGTCCGAGCCGCGCGTGGCCAGGTCATGCAGGCCGTCGCGCAGCTGCTTGAGCGGATCGAACACGATGCGCAGGCTCAGCGCCAGCGCCGCCACCAGGATGGAATCGAGTATCAGCACCTCGATCACCTTGCGCTGCACCTCGCTGCGCAGGGTGGCGTCCATCTGCGCGCGGCTGAAGTTGACCACCACCCGGCCCACGATCACCGGCTTGGGCGCGCTGCCGGCCGCGCCGGCGTCGCGGTAGGCCAGGTCGGCCACCACCGGCGTGCCGCCCACGGCGGTATCCGATTCGATGCCGCTGATGGCGCCGCTGTCGGCGCGCAGCTTGCCCGAGAACAGGCCCACCGAGGTGTCGTAGACGCGGATCGCCACCAGCTCGGGCGGCAGCATTTCGGCGGCCACGATGTTGTCCACCTTGGCCTTATCCAGGTCCCACAGCGCGGACGGCAGGCTGGTTTGCAGCCGCGTCAGCACGCCCTGGCGCAGGCGCTGGTTGTTCACTTCCAGTTCGTGGCTCAGGCTGTATTGCGCATAGGTGCCGGAGATGCCCAGCACCAGGGTCACGATCACCACGAACAGCAAGGTCAGCCGACCTTGAATTCCAAACATCGAGCAGCTCCTCCCAGTCTTGCGCGGCACGGATATGACGGCAACGCCCCAATGTAAAGTATGGCTAGCAACTTGGCAAGATTTTCGACCGCGCCGCGGCGCCGATGGTAAGATCATGCGACGAGAATGACGGAGGCTGCAATGACTGCCAGTTATCAGCACCTGCCCCTGGGCGAGGTGCAAGCCGGAATGATATTGTCGGACGAACTGCTGGACGCGCAGGGCCATGTGCTGCTGCCGCAGGGTACGGTGCTGACCGACGCCACGCTGGCGCTGATGCCGCGCCACGGCATCGCCATGCTGCCGATAGCGCTGCCCGAGCAGCCCAGCGAGGCCGAGCAGGCCGCCAGCCAGGAGCAGCGCATCGCGCGCATCGAGCACCTGTTCCGCAAGAACGAACCGGACAGCGACACCGACTGGGCCACCGCCCTGCTGCGCCGCTTCGTCACCGATTACCGCCTGGGTCAGGCCCCGGCAGAAGAATGAGCACCATGCTGACATACGACGATGTAGTAAAAAACCTGGACGACCTGCCCTCGCTGCCCGCCGTGGTGATGGAGCTGCTCAACAGCATAGACCAGGAGGACGTGGACATTTCCGTGCTGGCCAAGAAGGTCTCGCACGACCAGGCGCTGACCGCCAAGACGCTGCGCCTGGCCAATTCCTCGCTGTACGGGCTGCAAGTGAAGGTGACCACCATCCAGCAGGCCATCACCTACCTGGGCTTCCAGGCCACGCGCAACCTGATCACGGCGGCCGCGCTGACCGGCTGCTTCGCCGAGCGCTCCTGCGCCGGCTTCGACCACAAGGCCTTCTGGCGCCACTCGATCGCCAGCGCGGCCTGCGCCAAGGTGCTGGCGCGCCAGATGCGCTTCAACCAGGACTACGCCTTCACGGCCGGCCTGCTGCACGATATCGGCCGGCTGGTGCTGGTGGCCTGTTTCCCGAAAGAGTACGAACAGGCGCTGGCCTACCGCAACGAGCATGACTGCCTGCCGCTGGAGGCCGAACGCACGGTGCTGGGCATCGACCACGTCGACGCCGGCATGGCGCTGGCGGAACACTGGAATTTTTCGGACACGATGCGGCTGGCGATCGCCCACCACCACAACCCGGAAGCGCCGGGTGCGGGCTTTTTGGCCGCCATCATCCACGTGGCGGACGCCATTGCCCATGCGCTCGATCTGGCGCAAATCCCGGACGGCCTGGTGCCGCCGGTCTCCACCGTGGCCTGGACTGCGCTGGGCCTCGATGAAACCATCTATCTACAACTGTTCCGCGAGACGGAACTGCAATACGAAGAAATTGCCATGGTGCTGCTGAGCTAAGCCGGCACTTTGCAGTCCCGGCCCCAGCGTTGTCACCGCGCGCCTCAGTGCGCGTAACTGCCGGCTTCCTGCTTTTCCGGCCGGTCCTCCGGCTTGGGGCGTCCTTGCGCGTCGGACAGGCGGTACTTGGTGCGGCGGTCGCCCATCAGGTCGCGCAGGTCGCGGATGCTCATGCCGGTCACTTCGTGCATGCGTATCAGCAGCGAGGCGCCAACCGGCAGGCGGTGGTGGCGGATCTTGCTGATGACGGGCGGCGCCACTTCCAGCATGCGCGACAGCGCGGCGTCGTTCTTCAGCTGCATTTTTCCTAGCAGCATATCCAGCAGATGGTTGGGGTTATAGCTTTCTTGAGAAGCAAGGGCGTGGTGTGCCATGATTTTCCTCGTCTAGTGAGTTGTCTATCCCGGATTGGCATTGCAATTTCAATAACAATTCTAATACCAAACCAGCCCGTTCAGGCCAAGCTGCAACTAGCGAAGCTTGTGTTAGGTCAAGCACCCGCTAGAATTCTTAGCAACAATGCCATTTCAACACACGGGAATATTCCGTGGCGCACGAAAGAACTATCAGGAAATAAAAACGCCCGCAGGGGGCGGGCCGAGGGGAGCCCAGGGGAGTTACGCAGTCGTATTGATGTTCTGGCCGATCCGGGCGGATGGCGACGTGCTGTTCTGGCTGCTCTGCTGCGATTCGAGTTGCTGCCGCTTCACGGCGTCGGCCTGCTGGGTCTGGCGCTCCTGCTCGGCGCGCGCGGCCTGCTGGGATTGCTGGGTCTGCTGCTCGGCGCTGGCCGTCTCCTGCTCGCGCCGCGCCGCCTCCTCGCGCCGCGCCTGGCGGGCCTGTTCGGCGCGCTGGTCGGTAACGGCGCTGGTCTGCTGCGCCGGGCTGCCGCCCGCGCTGGGAATCGCACTGACTGCCATGGCTTGCTCCATTGAAAAGTAAGGCCCTCACAACGACTGTAGGGCAAGCCCGGCCGAAAGCAATGACGAAACATCAACAGGTCCGGGAAAAACACCGGCGCCCCCGCGATACGGTAAACTACCGGCATCCAGTACACCCTACCAGGCAGCGCCCATTGAAAACCAAGACACCAGTCCAGCCGCATTATTTCATCCCGGAACCGCTCGACAACACGCGCCTGGCGCACCTGTGCGGGCCGCTGGATGAGAATCTGCGCCAGATTTCCGCCGCGCTGGATGTGACCATCTTCCGCCGGGGCGAGAAATTCATCGTCAACGGCACCAACGCCGAGCGCGCGGTGCAGATCCTGGAGCAGTTCTACAACGTGGCGCAAAAAGTGGTGCCGGTGGAGGAAGTGCAGCTGGCCCTGGTGGAGCAGCGCGCCGGCTTGGCGCCGCCGCTCGAGCCGGACCAGGAGGAGCCGCCGTTCAACGAGCCGGACATCACCAGCCCGGTGCTCAAGACGCGCCGCGCCGACCTGCGCGGCCGCACGCCGCACCAGATCAAATACCTGCGCAACATCCTCGACCACGACATCAGCTTCGGCCTGGGACCGGCCGGCACCGGCAAGACCTATCTGGCGGTGGCCTGCGCGGTGGACGCGCTGGAGCGCGACGCGGTCAAGCGCATCATCCTGACCCGCCCGGCGGTGGAGGCGGGCGAGCGCCTAGGCTTCCTGCCGGGCGACCTGGCGCAGAAGGTGGACCCGTACCTGCGCCCGCTGTACGACGCGCTGTACGACCTGCTGGGCTTCGACCGCACGCAGAAAATGTTCGAAAAAGGCGTGATCGAGATCGCGCCGCTGGCCTATATGCGCGGACGCACGCTGAACCACGCCTTCGTGATCCTGGACGAGGCGCAGAACACCACGGTGGAACAGATGAAAATGTTCCTGACCCGCATAGGCTTCGGCAGCAAGGCCGTGATCACCGGCGACACCACCCAGATCGACCTGCCGAAAAGCCAGAAGAGCGGCCTGGTGGACGCCAGCCACGTGCTGCGCGACGTGCGCGGCATCGCCTTCACGCAGTTCTCCAGCGCGGACGTGGTGCGCCACCCGCTGGTGGCGCGCATCGTGGACGCCTACGAGAGCGCGCACAACGCCTCGGCCGAAATCTCCCCCCTGTTCACCCCAGCCAAGACTGCCGCTGTTAAACATGTCCGAAAAAAATAAACTGACCCTGTCGGTGCAATACGCCGACCCGCGCCTGCAGGACGGCATCACCCGCCCCATGGTACGCCGCTGGATCAAGGCGGCGCTGTTCGCCCCGGCCGAGCTGACCATCCGTTTTGTGGATGCGGAGGAAGGCCGCGTGCTGAACCGCGACTATCGCGAGAAGGACTACGCCACCAATGTGCTGACCTTCGCCTACAACGAGGGCGAGGACTACGCCGAGGACGAGCCGACCCGCGCCGACATCATCCTGTGCACCGACGTGCTGGAGAAGGAAGCGGCCGAGCAGAAGAAGACGGTGGAGGAACACACGGCCCACCTGATCGTGCACGGCGTGCTGCACGCGCAAGGCTACGACCACATGGACGACGAGGAAGCGGCCGAGATGGAAGGCCTGGAAACCGAGATCCTGGCGGGGCTGGGCTACGCCGATCCTTACGCGTAGCAATGGCGGGTTACGCGCTCCGCGCTAACCCGCCAATGTCCGCCGCCAATCAGCCGCCCTTGGTGCCGCTGGTGCCCAGCAGGGCGCGGTTGACGTCGAACGGCGTCTTTTCAATCAGGCGGGCGGTGGAGTCCGGCGGCAGCGTGTCGCTGTCGAACCGCATCGGCACCGGCGCTTCGGGCGGCGGCGCCTCTGGGCTGGCTTCGGCCGGCGGCAGGTCGCTGATGGACTGCGCGTCCGGCGCCACGGTGTCGACGTCGGCCGCCTGTTCGGCGATTTTACGCTGCGGGACCAGGCCGGTGGCCGGGTTGAGGGAGGAGATGCTGCTGACCATGGCGGGCTCCGCGCAAGAGATAAAAAGTCCCCCATTGTAGCGCCAAAAAAGACAAAAACGGAGGCCGGCCGGCATTTGTAGTATCCTATAGCACTCCGAAACAACTGGCTCACGCCTCCTATGCAAGAGCACCCTAGTGGCGTCAAGACTGACGCCAAACCCCACAGATCGCTTTTTGAGCGACTCACCGCTTTCATCTCCCCCGAGCCCGAGAACCGCGCGGAACTGCTCGAAGTGCTGCACGATGCCCACGAACGCAACCTGATCGACGCCGATGCGCTGTCCATGATCGAAGGCGTGTTCCAGGTGTCGGACCTGTCCGCGCGCGACATCATGGTGCCGCGTTCGCAGATGGATGTGATCGACATTTCCAAGCCCATCGAGGAATGGATGCCCACCGTGCTGGAAACGGCCCACTCGCGCTTCCCCGCCATCGAGGGCGAGCGCGACAAGGTGATCGGCATCCTGCTGGCCAAAGACCTGCTGCGCTACTACGCCGAAGACAGTTTCGACGTGCGCGACATGCTGCGTCCGGCCGTGTTCATTCCCGAATCCAAGCGCCTGAACGTGCTGCTGCGCGACTTCCGCGCCAACCACAACCACATGGCCATCGTGGTGGACGAGTATTCCGGCGTGGCCGGGCTGATCACCATCGAGGACGTGCTGGAACAGATCGTCGGCGACATCGAGGACGAATACGACTTCGACGAAGAGGAAGACAACATCCTCTCCATCAAGGAAGGCAAGTTCGGCCCGCGCTGGCGCATCAAGGCGCTGACCGAGATCAGCCAGTTCAACGAGGAACTCGACACCGACCTGTCCGACGAGGATGCCGACACCATAGGCGGCTACGCGGTCAAGCACCTCGAGCGCATGCCGCACAAGGGCGACACCTTCGACATCGGCAACCTGCGCTTTGAAGTGCTGCGCGCCGACGCGCGCCAGCTGCACGTGCTGCTGGTCGAGAAGCTGCCGCCGGCAGCGGACGAACAAGACTGATGCGCTGGCGCCGCGCCCAACCCGGCGACGCTCCCGCACCACAGCGCAGCACCCGTGGCCGCATGGCCATCGCCGCGCTGGCGGGCGCCGCCAGCGTGTTCTCCTTTGCTCCCTTCGGCTGGTGGCCGCTGCAAATCCTCTGCCTGGCCGCGCTGTTCTACCAGGCGCTGCGTTCGGCCACGCCGAAAGCCGGCGCGCTGGTGGGCTGGGCTTTCGGCTTCGGCTGGTGCCTGGCCAACACGCACTGGCTGGTGGTGGCGCTGAACCGCTTCGGCGGCCTGCCGCTGCCGCTGGCGGTGGCCGCCATCGCCCTGCTGGCCGCCGCCATGGGCATCTACGCCGCCCTGGCCATGTATTCCGCGCTGTGGCTGCGCAAGCGCTGGCTGCTGCCGCTGCCCGCCGCCAACCTGCTGATGCTGCCCGCCATGTGGGCACTGTTCGAGTGGGTGCGCGGCTGGCTGTTCACCGGCTTCCCCTGGGCCGCCGCCGGCTATGCCCATAACGACGGCCCGCTGGGCGGCTACGCGGCCATTGTTGGCGTGTACGGCGTCAGCTGGCTGGCCGCGCTGTGCGCCGGCGCGCTGCTGCTGGCCGCGCACCGCACGCGCTGGTTCGCGCTGGGCGGCCTGGCCGCCGTCATGGCCGCCGGCTTCGGCCTGCGCTACGTCGACTGGACCCATCCCGTGGGCGAGCCGATCTCGGTGCGCCTGCTGCAAGGGAATACGCCGCTGCAGCAGAAGTTCGACGCGCGCCACACCGAGGCCACGCTGCGCCGCTACCGCGACACCATCACCGCCGAACCGGCCGACCTGATCGCCACGCCGGAAACGGCCATCATGCTGTTCCAGCACCAGCTGCCGCCGGACTACCTGCCCAGCCTGGGCCAGTTCGCCAAGCGCTCGGGCAGCCACCTCGTGCTGGGCATACCGCTGATGGACAGCCCCACCCAGTATTCGAACAGCGTGATCGGCCTGCCGCCCGCGTCCGGCCTGCCCACCTACCGCTATGACAAGCACCACCTGGTGCCGTTCGGCGAATTCATCCCGACCGGCTTCCGCTGGTTCACGGACCTGATGCACATCCCGCTGGGCGACCAGACGCCGGGCAAGGCGCTGCAGGCGCCGTTCCAGGTGAAGTCGCAGCGCGTGCTGCCCAATATCTGCTACGAGAACCTGTTCGGCGAAGAGATCGCGGCGCAACTGGCGACCGATCCGAACCCCGCCACTCTGCTGCTGAACGTCTCCGAACTGGCCTGGTACGGCGAGTCCATCGCCATCCCCCACCATTTGCAGATTTCGCAGATGCGCACGCTGGAAACCGGCCGCCCCATGCTCGGCTCGACCAACACCGGCGCCAGCGTGGTGATCGACAGCCACGGCAAGGTGACCGCAGCGCTGCCCTACTACCAGGCCGGCGTGCTGAAAGCCTCGGTGCGCGGCATGGCGGGCGACACGCCCTACATCGTGCTGGGCAACCGCCTGTTCCTGGCCCTGGCCGCGCTGGCCGTGGCCGGCGCGTGGCTGTGGGCCCGAAAAAACGCAAATAAGCGCTCCACCAACCCCGATTAGTTGCCAAATACGGCTAAAATTAGCCGTTTATGGCTAGCCATCCCAAAGAATAACGATGCTCACATTTCAACAAATCATCCTGACGCTGCAATCCTACTGGGACAAGCAGGGTTGCGCCCTGCTCCAGCCCTATGACATGGAAGTCGGCGCCGGCACTTTCCACACCGGCACCTTCCTGCGCGCGATCGGCCCCGAGCCTTGGCGCGCGGCCTACGTGCAGCCTTCGCGCCGCCCGAAAGACGGCCGCTATGGCGAGAATCCGAACCGCGGCCAGCACTACTACCAGTACCAGGTGGTGATGAAGCCCGCGCCGGAAAACATCCTGGACCTGTACCTGGGTTCGCTGGAAGCGCTGGGCCTGGACCTGAAGCAGAACGATGTGCGCTTTGTTGAAGACGACTGGGAAAGCCCGACCCTGGGCGCCTGGGGCCTGGGCTGGGAAGTCTGGCTGAACGGCATGGAAGTGACGCAGTTCACCTACTTCCAGCAAGTGGGCGGCCTGGATTGCAAGCCGGTGCTGGGCGAAATCACTTACGGCATCGAGCGCCTGGCCATGTATCTGCAGGGCGTGGAGAATATGTACGACCTGGTGTGGACCCAGTGGGAGGAAAATGGGGTCACGAAAACGCTGAAATACGGCGACGTGTTCCACCAGAACGAAGTGGAGCAGTCGGCCTACAACTTCGAGCACTCGAACACCGAGCTGCTGTTCGCGCAGTTCAACAACCACGAGTCCGAAGCCAAGCGCCTGATCGAGCTGCAACTGACGCTGCCGGCCTACGAGCAGATCATGAAAGCGTCGCACAGCTTCAACCTGCTGGACGCGCGCGGCGCCATCTCGGTGACCGAGCGCGCCGCCTACATCGGCCGCGTGCGCGCCCTGTCGCGCCTCGTGGCGCAGGCCTACTACGATTCCCGCGAACGCCTCGGCTTCCCGATGGCCCCAGCAGCTTAAAGATTAGAACGACATGAACCAGACCCTGTTAATTGAACTGCTGACCGAAGAACTGCCGCCGAAAGCGCTGGCCAAGCTGGGCGCCGCTTTCGCCTCCGGCATCGTCAACGGCCTGAAATCGCGCGACTTCCTGGAAGAAGACAGCGCCGCCACCGTGCACGCCACGCCGCGCCGCCTGGCCGTCTCCATCACCAAGGTGCGCGCCACCTCGCCGGACAAGTCGATCCGCGAAAAAGTGCTGCCGGTGTCGGTGGCGCTGGACAAGGACGGCAATCCGAGCGCGCCGCTGGCCAAGAAGCTGGCCGCGCTGGGCTTCCCCGACCTGACCGTGGCCGACCTGGAACGCGCGCAGGACGGCAAGGCCGAAAGCTTCTTCTACACCTACACCGCGCCGGGTTCGCAGCTGCTGGCCGGCGCGCAGGCCGCGCTGGAAGAATCCGTGGCCAAGCTGCCGATTCCCAAAGTGATGAGCTACCAGCGTCCGGACGGCAGCACCGTGCAGTTCGTGCGCCCCGCGCACAGCCTGATCGCGCTGCATGGCGCCGACGTGCTGCCTCTGACCCTGCTGGGCCTGACCGCGTCCAACGTGACCGAAGGCCACCGCTTCCTGACCGCCCCCGGCGCGCGCAATGTGACCGTGGCCAATGCCGACGTGTACGCAGCCGTGCTGGCCGAACAGGGCAAGGTTGTGCCGGGCGTGGAAGCGCGCAAGGAAAAGATCCGCGCCTCGCTGCTGGAAAAAGCTGGCGCCGACCAGGTGCTGATGCCTGAATCGCTGCTGGACGAAGTGACCGCGCTGGTGGAGTGGCCGGTGGTGTATGAATGCCGCTTCGAGGAAGAGTTCCTGGCCGTGCCGCAGGAATGCCTGATCCTGACCATGCAGACCAACCAGAAATACTTCGCGCTGACCGACGCGGCGGGCAAGCTGCGTTCGCGCTTCCTGATCGTGTCCAACATCGCGACGGACACGCCGGACGCCATCATCGGCGGCAACGAGCGCGTGGTGCGCCCGCGCCTGTCCGACGCCAAGTTCTTCTTCGAGCAGGACAAGAAGAAGACCCTGGAATCGCGCCTGCCGCTGCTGAAGAACGTGGTCTATCACAACAAGCTGGGCACGCAAGCCGAGCGCAGCGAGCGCGTAACCGCGCTGGCCGGCGCCATCGCTGGCAAGCTGGGTGCGGACGTGGCGCTGACCGAGCGCGCAGCGCGCCTGTCCAAGGCCGACCTGCTGACCGACATGGTGGGCGAGTTCCCTGAGCTGCAAGGCATCATGGGCACCTACTACGCGCGCCACGACGGTGAGCATGAAGATGTTGCGCTGGCCGCTTCCGAGCACTACCAGCCGCGCTTCGCGGGCGACGCCCTGCCAGCCACCGCCACCGGCACCGCCGTGGCACTGGCCGACAAGCTGGAAACCCTGGTGGGCATCTGGGCCATCGGCCTGGCGCCGACCGGCGACAAGGACCCGTTCGCGCTGCGCCGCCACGCCCTGGGCGTGCTGCGCATGCTGATCGAGAAGCGTCTGCCGCTGTCGATCTCCAGCCTGCTGGCCGACGCCGCCAAGCAGTTCGCTTCCGTGGCCGGCTTCAAGGACCCGACCGCCGACGTGGCAGCCTTCATGCTGGACCGCCTGCGCGGCATCCTGCGCGAACGCGGCTTCACGCCGAACGAAATTGAAGCAGTGGTTGCGCAGAACCCGGACCGCCTGGACGACATCGTGCAGCGCCTGGAGGCGGTGCAAGCCTTCGCCGCGCTGCCTGAATCGGCCTCGCTGGCCGGCGCCAACAAGCGCATCACCAACATCCTCAAGAAGAACGAGGAAGCGCTGGCGCAAACCGGCGGCGCAGGCGTCAATGCCGCGCTGCTGCAGGACACCGCCGAGAAGAATCTGCACGCCGCCATCGTGCGCGTGCAGCCGGAAGTGGACGCCGCCTTCGCAAAAGGCGACTTCGCCGGCACGCTGAAAACGCTGGCCCAGCTGCGCGACGACGTGGACGCGTTCTTCAACGACGTGATGGTGATGGCCGAGGATGTCGCCCTGCGCAACAACCGCCTGGCGCTGCTGTCCTCGCTGCACGGCATGATGAACCGCGTGGCCGACATCTCGAAACTGGCGGCATAAGATGGGCGTCGCGATGAAGCTGATCATCCTTGATCGGGACGGCGTGATCAACCATGATTCGCCGGACTTCATCAAGTCGCCCGCCGAGTGGATCCCGGTGCCGGGATCGCTGGAGGCCATCGCCCGCCTGAACCAGGCGGGCTACCGCGTAGTGGTGGCATCCAACCAGTCCGGCATCGCACGCGAGTACTTCGACATGACGGTGCTCAACGCCATCCACCAGAAGATGCACATGCTGGCGCAGCAGGTGGGCGCCGAGATCGAGGCGATTTTCTTCTGCCCGCACGCGGCGGCGGACAATTGCGACTGCCGCAAGCCCAAGCCGGGCATGTTCGCCGAGATCTCCAAGCGCTACAACGTCAACCTGAAAGGCGTGCCCACCGTGGGCGATTCGCTGCGCGACCTGCAGGCCGGATTCATCAGCGGCTGCACGCCCTACCTGGTGTTGACCGGAAAAGGTGAAAAAACCAATGCCACGGGCGGCCTGCCACCCGGTACAATGGTCTTCGCCAACCTGGCGGCCATGGTGGACCATTTGCTGAAATCCCCCGCCGCCGCCAACTGATTTGATTTTGGAGTATCGCATTGGGTAAGCCTGTACTGTTTCTGCGTTCCTTGATATTCGCCGTCGTCATGGCGATCGCCACCATCATCTGGTGCGTCGTCTGCATGCTGGCAACGCCGCTACCGTATGCCCAGCGCTACTTCGTGGTCTCGCGCTGGAATGTGTTCATCATCTGGTGCGCCAAGGTCATTTGCGGCATCGAATACGAGATCAAGGGCTGGGAAAACTTCCCGGACGCGCCGGCCGTGGTGCTGTCCAAGCACCAGTCGGCATGGGAGACCATCTTCCTGCTGTGCAGCCTGCCGCGCCCGCTGGTGTTCGTGTTCAAGAAAGAGATCCTCTACATTCCCTTCTTCGGCTGGGGCATTGCCGCGCTGCGCATGATTCCGATCGACCGCAAGCAGGGCAAGAACGCCTTCAAGCAGGTGGTCGCGCACGGCAAGCGCCGCCTGAAGGCAGGCCTGTGGATTATCATGTTCCCGGAAGGCACCCGCATCCCGGTGGGCCAGACCGGCAAGTACAAGAGCGGCGGCACGCGCCTGGCGATCGAGACCGGCGCCATGGTGGTGCCGATCGCGCTGAACTCGGGCGAATGCTGGCCCAAGAATTCATTTATCAAAAAGCCCGGCAAGGTGACGGTCTCCGTCGGCAAGCCGATTTCCTCGGAAGGACGCAGTCCGGACGAGCTGATGGAGCAGGTGGAACAGTGGATAGAATCAGAAATGCGCGTCATTTCGCCCCACGCCTACAGCGCTGGCTAGACGACCTGGCCACCGCCGCCAGGCCGGCCGCCAAGGCCGACGAGGGGCAGCTTGACCTGTTCGGAGAAAGCACGCAGGGTGCGGCATCGCGCCCTGCCGTTCCCGCCGCCAATGCGGCGGTGATGCATCCGCCGTCGTCCCCCACGCCCGTCCCCGCGCCGTCCACCTGGCAGGCGCCGCGCCCTGCTTCTGCCGCACCCGCCTCACCTGCTGCTTCCCCCGCAACACCAGCCGTTCCGCCCTTCCCGACCGTTCCCGTTTCCAAGCCTGCTCCTTCAGCCAGCGGCGACGCGCATGCCCCGCCAAGCGCCAACCTGCTGCGCCCTCCGCCCGTGCCGGTGCCGGTGCGCGCACCAGAGCCTCCTGCGCCGCCGGTGGACGCGCTGCCGCGCCGCCAGCTGCTGGTGGGCCAGTTCATCCTGGAATACACACTGCGCCGCTCCACGCGCCGCTCCATCGGCTTCATGATCGACGACGACGGCCTGCGCGTAACCGCGCCCAAGCGCGTCAGCGTGGCCGAAATCGACAACGCCATCCGCGCCAAGCAGCACTGGATCATCACCAAGCTCGATGAACGGCGCGAACGGCGCGCGGCGCGGCTGGAAAAGCCGCCTGTGGCATGGGAAGACGGCGCCGTGCTGCCCTACCTGGGCGGCGAGCTTAAACTGCGCCTGTACACGGCCACGCGCAACCGCACCGACTACAACGCCGACACGCGCGAGCTGCATATGGGGCTGGTGCAGGGCGCCACGGAGACCCTGCTCAAGGAGCGCGTGCGCGCATGGATGCAGCAGCAAGCCAAGGTGCTGTTCGAGCAGCGCCTGGACCTGTATGCGGCGCGGCTGGGGGTGGAATACAGCGCCTTCGCACTGACCTCGGCCGGCACGCGCTGGGGCTCCTGCACGGCGCAGCGCGTGATCCGCCTGAACTGGCGCCTGATCCACTTCTCGCTACCGCTGATCGACTACGTAGTGGCGCACGAGTTGGCGCACATCCTGGAAATGAACCACAGCCCGCAATTCTGGGCCGCCGTCGGCCGCATCTACCCCGCCTACGACGAAGCCAAGTCCCTGCTGCGCAAGCGCGCGCAGGAACTGCCTACGCTGTTCAACTGAGCTGGCGACACACCGCAGGCGTGTGTAGTTCCGCTGCGCTCCTGTGTTCAGCAGATCGAGCCGGCAATGCTCTTTCCAGTTCGCAAGTTAAGGCCGAAATGGCAGGTGTACGGCGCCGAGGGCTGTTCTTTGTCATACGAGCAGTCCAAGTCACCTTTTTGCCGCATGCGCAGGCCCGACGACGCGCCACATGCTTCCTTCAGATCTGGACCGATGGATTCAAACATCTCCTTGGCAAGTGGCCCCTCAATCATAAATGAAGCTTTGCGATCCGTCCGCGTCGGCGGCTGCTGTTCTCCCAAACTTCCCGAATAAACGAGGTAGTCCCCTTTGAACCGCTTATAGGAGGCATCCCAAGGGGTTTTCGGATCGGCGTAGACCTGCGAAAGCAGAAGCGCGGGTGCTAAAAAAAGTACTAAGCGTGCTCTCATTCCCCCCCCTAAATAAGGCCTTGCTAGCCAATCTCAAAATGGAAGTGATTATCGTGCTGGTCGCGGTACAGTACTCCCGGTATCCGATTGTCATTGAAAAAGATTTTCATTTTCCCGGGGGAGAATGAACGGAAAATGCCGATTAGTTTTTCAGTGGCCGCGCCATCATATGCCGCATCAAAATACCGCACGCTTTGGCGGAGACCGTCTTTTCGCAAAGGCCGCACATCGACTTCAAGTCCCGTCATGTGAGAGCTGTGCCCCTTGAATTTCACGCCGCCAGCCAAGCTGATGTTTCCGATGCCAAACCGCCGATCATCAACCAACTGCCACTCCCGCTCGACGAACAGGATGATAGACATCAACTGCGGATGGGCATATTGACCTTCGCCTTCACCCGGGGTACCGTAGACATAGTACCCGGCTCCTTCCGGTGCCTGGGGAAGCATGAAGTAGCCCCGCGTGTCTTGAGGTTGGACTGCGAGCATAAAGCACTCCCGCCTCAGGCAAGATGATTGGCCGACAAATCCCAGCCCCCAGCAGTGTTGCCTCCTGCCCCGCCGCCGATCTTTTGCTGGGTGTACTTCCATCTTACCTTCGAAAATTTCAACTCAACCGAATCGCGCAATATGGTCCCCTCATGGACAGATTGGCTGACGCCGCTGATCAGGACATTTTCAAGCTCAACTTCATAGTATTTCACCGCCTTGCCGTCGCCGTCCGCGCGCATAACTTCCAATTTGGCTTTCGGGATGGTCTTACCCATTGAGCAAGTCTGCATCAAGATTGGGGAGGCCAAGTCGGCAAGCTTGGTGATCGCGATACTTTTGTGCTCGCAGCGTTCGGCCGTATGCCCTCCTCCCGTCGATGCAGTCGCGGATTTTGGCTGCAACACTCCCCACTGTGCAGAAGTGCATTCGATCCAGCCGGTGTGATTCGAGTCTTGTGACTCGCCCTTGATGCCCTCAATCTGCAGATATACATCGATCGCCATGGCGTTTCCTTAGTGGAATAGAACGTGAGCAATAGTAGCTCTGGCGCTATTTCGCAGACTTGTCATTAATCAAGGATTTTCAGGTCACGCTGTTCAGCTAAGCTGGCGGGCGCCCAGCAGGCGCACGATTTCGAGGATCTGAAGCTTGGGCCTGAGGCGATAAACCAGGATGAGGTTGGGCGTGACGACGTACTCCCGCGTAGCTTTCACCCGCCCTTTGCGTCCAAGCTCCGGGCTAACAGCCAGCAGTGCAACTGCGCGTGATATTCCACATCGACTTGCAAAGCGCCCTGAGGGCTAAGCGCTGCAATGAAATCGAAAAGCTTTTCGCGGTCCCGCACTGCCTTTGCTCGCCAGCGCGGAACCATAGCTCAGCCTCCGGCTATCTTCCGTTTTAACGCAGCGCGCTTAGCGGCAAACTGGTCTTCCACTTCGGAGTGGGCAATGGTAGGAGATGTATCATCCAGGAAATCCTGGACTTGCTGGCGAAACCAGGCTTCGTAAGCAGGATCGGGAGCAAAACTGGCGCCAGCAGTGTCAACGCGAAACGCGGTAATCCCTAGGCCGTGCATGCGCGCCGCAGCCGTTTCCAACGTCGGGAACAGCTGTGCGCTTCCTCCTGGTCCAGCCAGCACGCGCCGCCCGGAGTCCATCGTCACAATGAGATGCCAGCCATTTTTCCTGCCGGTCAGCGACGCTTCGCGCAACGCATCGCGCCTGATCAATTCAACCAGTTCTGCCTGGCTGATCGTTTCAGCAATCGTATCCATTGGCTCTCCCGCCTTGGCGCTTTGGATTTCGAGTATAGCAAACGGTATGAATACCGCTTCGACGTGCATCAAAGCCAGCCGGCGTCGCGGGCGAGGCGGAAGGCTTCGACGCGGTTGCCGGCGTTGAGCTTGCTGATGGCTTCGGACAGGTAGTTGCGCACCGTGCCTTCGGACAGATGCAGCTGGCGCGCGATCTCGGCGCCGCTGCGGCCTTCGCCGGCCAGCCGCAGTACCTGCCGCTCTCTCTCGCTCAGCGGATCCTCGCCGCCGCTCCAGCTTTCCAGCGCCAGCTCAGGCGCGATCGCGCGTCCGCCTTCGTGCACACTCCGGATGGCAGCCGCCAGCGTTTCGGCCGGGGCGTCTTTCAGCAAGTAGCCGCGCACACCGGCCGCCATGGCGCGCCGCAAATAGCCCGAGCGCGCGAAGGTGGTGACGATGACGACCTTGGTGGCGGCGCCCTGCTCGCGCAGCGCGGCGGCCAGCTCCAGCCCCGTCATCAGCGGCATTTCGATATCGGTCAGCACCACGTCCGGCTTGAGCGTGCCGCACAGCGCCAGCGCCTCCTGGCCGTTGCGGGCCTGGCCCACCACTTCCAGGTCGTCCTCCAGGCGCAGCAACGCGGCCAGGGCGCCCAGCAGCAAGGCCTGGTCTTCGGCGATCAGCACACGTATCATGCGCATGCTCCCGGCGGCGTTGCCGAAACTCCGGCGTTCAATATCCCTGTCACGGCTTTCCTCCTTGCGCGGCGCGCTCCATCGGCAGCCGCAGCTCCAGCGACATGCCCTGTTCAAACTGCATGCCCAGCCAGCCGCCCAGCTGCGCCACGCGTTCCTGCATGCCGCGCAAGCCGTTGCCCTCCACTACCGCCCCGGTCTGCGCCGCCTTGCCGTTGTCGCTGATGCGGAACACGATCAGCCCGCCCTGCATGCCCAGGCTGACCTCGCAGTGCGTGGCCCCGGCGTGGCGCAGGATGTTGGTGACCGCTTCGCGCAAGGCCAGCGCCAGTACGTTCTCCGCCGTGGCGGGCATGGCCAGCGAAGGCGCGTCCGCGTGCAGCGTTACGCCCGCTGCGGACAGCGCGGCGCGGGCGCGCTCCAGCTCGTGGGCGAAGCCGGTTTCGCGGTAGCCGCTGACGGCGCTGCGCACTTCGGCCAGCGCGTGGCGCGCGCTCGCTTCGATATCCTTGATCTCGGCGCGGCAGGCGGCGGGGTCGCGGTCCAGCAAGCGGCCAGCCAGTTCGGCCTTCAACGTAATCAGCGACAGGCTGTGGCCCAGCAAGTCGTGCATGTCGCGCGAAATGCGTTCGCGTTCGGCGATGCGGGCCATGTGCTCCACTTCCTCCTGCTTGAGCAGCAGCTGCTTGCGCGAGTTGCGCACCTGGGCGTCCATGATGGAGGCGATGCCCACCGGCGCGCCGGTGGCCAGCGTGGGAATGAGGAAGCTGAACGGCAGCTTCAGCACCATCGCCAGGGCGGTGGCGGAAACCAGTATCGCCGCCAGACAGGCGTAGGCAAGGCGCGGCTGGCCCAGGCGCGAGCACATGGCGGCGGAGAAGATGAAGAAGGTGCTGGCGCCGAAGTTGAACGGCGACCATGCCACGCCCAGTGCGAAGGAGACCGCGATGAAGGGCGCAGCCTCGCGCCCGGTGTACCAGAAGCTGCCGAAGTAGACCGGCACGAACAGGATCAGCGTCAGCGCCAGCAGGACAAACTCCAGCGCGTAGGCATCCACGTACAGATACTTCCAGCCGAAGAATGCCAGCGACGCCACCCACAGGTAGGGCGCGCGCCCCACCTGGGGCGGTACCCATGGTCCTTCTATCCATCGCCGTATCAGCCGCATGCGTTCTCCTTATCGAATACGCTTATTGTGCCAGCAAGCGCACGTCGCTGATCTGAAATTGATAGGCGCCCGGCTTGGGGCCGGCGCTGAACGAGATCATGGTGATGGCCGCCGTGTCCACGCCTTTGAATGCCTCCAGCGGCAGGCTCACTTCGCGCCACTCCGCCTCCGCCGTGAAAGGCTGGCTGACCGGAATATTGCCGCCCTGGCTCATGATGGAGACGCCGTAGCGCTGGCCGTCGCCGCGCACGCGGAAGCGGAGCACCTTGGCGCCGCTCAGATTGGCCGCCTGCATGGGCTGCGCGCCGGGCATGAAGGCCAGCCCCGCGAAGGGATAGGCGAAGCCGGGCGCCACGCTGGCGTCCACCTGCAGCACGCCGTCCAGACCGTCGAGCGGCTTCAGGCTGACAGTGGATTTGCCGCCCATGAAGGCGTCGTTGGACGGCATCCAGCCGGCGCCGAAGGGGCTGGCCAGCTTGTCCTTGCTGAACAGGCTGATGCGCCCGTCGGCCGGCAGCACCTGGCCTGGCGTGCCTTGCAGCTCCTGCGCCACCTTGGCGCGCTGCGCGTCGCGCAAACCGGTCACCTGCGCGCCGTCCTTCCACACCTGGACGATGCGCCGCGTGGCGCCGATGTCGGCGCCGGGGTCGCCGTCCACCAGCAGCAAGTCCGCCTTGTAGCCCTTGGCGATGCGGCCGCGCGACGGCAGCTTGAACGCTTGCGCGGGAACCGAGGTGGCCGCCGCCAGCGCTTCGGCCGGCGTCAGCCCGGCCTGCGTGAGCGACAGCATTTCGTGGTGCAGGCTGGCGCCGTACTGCGTACCGGCGTTGCCGGCGTCGGTGCCCGCCAGCAGCGGCACGCCGGCCTTGCGCAGCGCCGCAGTGACGGCCTTGGGCGCGGCCATCATCTGGGGCCTGGCCTGCTTGCCGTAGCCGTGGGCCAGTTCGGATTTCTGCAGCTTGTTCAGCAGCGCGGCGGCGGATGCGTCGCCGATGATGTCGGCGGCGGGCAGCCCGGCGATGCTTTCCATGACGCTGAAGGTGGGGATGACGAAGGCCTTCTTCGCGCGCGCCAGCTTGGCGAAGCTGTCCAGGTCCTGCGGTGAAATCTGCTCGCCCAGGAACAGGTGCACCAGGCCGTCCGCGCCCGCCTCCAGCGCCGTGCGGGCGTCCGCCAGGGTGCTGATATGGACCACGGCCAGCTTGCCGCGCTTGTGCGCCGCTTCGATCAGCGCTTTCACGGTGGCCGCGTCCAGCGACTGGAAGGCGCGGCCGGGATGGCCCGCCTCCATGACGATCTTGATGAAGTAGGAGCCCTCGGCGATGCGGGCGTCCACGAAGGCTTGCGCTTCCCCGGGCTTGGCCAGCGTGGGAATGGCCATGCCGTATTCGGTGCCGTGGCCGCCGGGCGCGGTGGCCAGCGTGCCTGCCGAGTACAGGTCGGCCTGGTCCGCATTGCCGCCTTCGCGCATGCGGCGCGTGGCGTCCTGCATGATGGAGACGCCGGTGAACATGTCGATCTGCGTGGTCACGCCGAACAGCAGCGGCAGTTCGAAATGGCGGTAGGCGTGGACGTGGGAGTCGATCAGGCCGGGCAGCAGCGTGCGGCCCTTGCCGTCGACGATTTTGGCGCCGGCCGGCGCGGCGCCATGGAAATCGGCATCGGCGATCTTCGCGCCTTCCACCAGCACGGAACGGCTGGCGTGCATGCGCTGGCCGTCGAACACGCGGGCATTCTGGATCAGCCAGGTGTCGGCCCAGGCGGGCGAGGAACACAAGGCGGCGAGCAGCAGCAAGGACAAGGGATGGCGGGATTTCATACTGGGTCTCCGGGTTGGTGTGAACCCAGTATGTATTTTTTCATATCACCGCACCAGCGCAAACTGCCACCAGTTGGGCGTGACAATTGTCAGGCGTGCGGTTCCTGCGGCAGCAGGGCCGGCAGCAGGGCCAAGGTGCGCTGGGTGGCGCCCCGGTGCTGGTTGGCGAAGGCTTGCGCATTGCGGCCCATGGCGCTGCGGGCGCCGTCGTCGCGCAGCAGACCGCCGGCTTGCTGCATCAGGTCGCCGGCGCTGGCGATGCGGGCTGCGCCGCCCGCTTCCACGGCCTGCTCCGTCACCAGCGCGAAGTTGAAGGTGTGCTCGCCGATCAGCACCGGCTTGCCCAGCGCGGCGGCTTCGATCAGGTTCTGGCCGCCCAGCGGCTGCAGGCTGCCGCCGATAAAGGCCAGGTCGCAGACGGCGTAGTAGGCGAACATTTCGCCCATGGAGTCGCCCAGCAGGACTTGCGTGGCGGCGTCCACCGCGGCGCCGGGCCGCGCCAGCGCACTGCGGCGCTGCACCGGCAGGCCGCGCGCCGACACCATCTGTTCGACTTCGTCAAAACGCTGCGGATGGCGCGGAACCAGCAGCAGCAAGGTCTCCGGCGGCAGCGTGCCGCTGGCGAGCGCGGCGCGGAAGGCGTCCAGTATCGGTTCCTCTTCGCCTTCGCGCGTGCTGGCGCACAGCATGACGGACCGCGCGCCATGGGCGCCGATCTGCGCGCGCAGGCCTGCGCCCACGGCCAGCGCCGCGGCGGGCACCACCACGTCGAATTTGATGCTGCCGGTGACGGCCACCTGCCGCACGCCCAGCGAACGCACGCGCTCGGCGTCCGCATCGGTTTGCGCCGCCACCAGGGTGATGCCGCGCGCGGCCTGCGCCATCAGCGTGCCCAGCTTCTTGGCCTTGCGCAGCGAGCGCTCGGACAGGCGCGCATTGGCCAGCACCACAGGCACGCCGGCCTTGCCGCATTCGGCGATCAGCGTCGGCCAGACTTCGGTTTCCATCAGTATGCAGATGCGCGGCTCGAAATGGCGGATGAAGCGGCGCACCATGGTGATGGTGTCATACGGCAGATAGGCCTGCGCCAGCCGCGCGCCGTGCTTGCCGAACAGCTGCTTGCCGGTGGCGCGGCCGGTCGGCGTCATGTGCGTCATGACGATGCGGCTGCGCGGATATTCCTTGAGCAGCGCGTCCACCAGCGGCTCGGCGGCGCGCGTTTCGCCCACCGACACGGCGTGCACCCAGATGGTGTGCGGCTCGTCGTTGGCGGCGCGCGGGCGGTACACGGCCAGCCGCTCGTTCCAGTGCTCGCGGTAGCCCGCTTCCTTGCGCCCGCGCCACCACAGGCGGCCCAGCACCAGCGGCATGGCCAGCCACCAAATCAGGGAATAGAGTCTCAGCATGTCAGTGCGCGGGAAGCAGGGAGCGCGCGGCGGCCAGCACTTCGGCCACGGACGGCGGCGCGCCGCGGTCGCCCAGGTTGATGATCTTGGGCGACCAGTTGCCCTCGGTTTTCCAGCGCGGCGAATCGGCATAGATTTCCACCGTCGGCGTGGTGAAAGCGGCCGCGATGTGGGTCAGGCCGGTGTCCACGCCCACGGCCAGCGCCGCGTGGCGGGCCAGCAGCACCGCGTCCGCCATGGACAGCTTGGGCAGCACGCGCGCGTTGGGCAGGCTGGCGGCCAGCGCTTCGGCTTCGGCCAACTCCTTGGGCGAGCCCCAGGGCAGCAAAATGGTCATCGGCGCCAGCGCGGCGCCCAGTTCTATCCAGCTGGCCGGCGCCCACTTCTTGGCGTCGCGCGCGGTGCCGTGGAAGTAGACCACATAGGGCCCGGCCGGCATCCACCCGGGACGCGGGTCGGACGGCGACACGGCTGGCAGGCCGAAGTCGGCCGGGTTACTGGCGTCGTAGCCCAGCGCCGCGCCCACCACCAGGCGGCCGCGCGCAACGGCGTGCGTGCGCGGGTCGAGCGGTATGCTCTTGCTGTGGAAGAAGCGCGATATGCCTTCGTAGCCCGAGCCTTCGCTGCCGTTGGCCAGGCCCACCTTGTGCCCGCCCTTCACCACGCGGGCGGCGCCCATGATGATGCCGGTCTTGAGCAGGCCCTGGGTGTCGAACACGTAGTCGTACTGCTCGGCGCGCAGCGTGCGGAAGAAGGCTTTGATCTCGGCGCGCGTTTCCGGCTTGCCCAGGCTCTTGCGCCAGCGCCGCAGCGCGAACGGGATGATGTTGCGGACCCGCCCGTTCAGCCGCACCAGGCTGACGTAGCCTTCCTCCACCACCCAGTCGATTTGCGCGTCGGGATAATGACGCGCGATATCGGCCACGATGGGCATGTTGTGCAGCACGTCGCCCAGGGAGGAAACGCGCACCAGCAGGATTTTCATTGCGCTTAGTAAGGCAGCTCGGCGTCCGGCTTGGCGGCCAGGATCACGCGCTTGAATTCGCCCTGGATGCGCGCCAGCGCTTCCGGATTTTCGGCTTCGAAGCGCATCACGATCACCGGCGTGGTGTTCGAGGAGCGCGCCAGGCCGAAGCCGTCCGCGTATTCCACGCGCAGGCCGTCGATGGTGATGATGCGCTCATTGCCGGGGAACTTGGCGTCGCTGCGCAGCTTGTCCATGACGATGAAGTTCTCGCCTTCCTTCAGGTGCAGGTGCAGCTCGGGCGTGCTGTCCGACTGCGGCAGGGAGTTCAGCAGCGCCGACGGGTCGGCTTCGCGGGTCAGGATCTCCAGCATGCGCGCGCCCGAGTACAGGCCGTCGTCGAAACCGTACCAGCGGTCTTTGAAGAAGATGTGGCCGCTCATTTCGCCGCCCAGCGGGGCGCCGGTTTCCTTCAGCTTGGCCTTCACCAGCGAGTGGCCGGTCTTGTACATCAGCGGCACGCCGCCGCTCTTTTCGATGAAGGGGGCCAGGTGGCGCGTGCACTTCACGTCGTACAGGATCTGTTCGCCCGGATGGCGGGTCAGCACGTCCTGCGCGAACAGCATCATCTGGCGGTCCGGGTAGATGATCTGGCCGTCCTTGGTGACGATGCCCAGGCGGTCGCCGTCGCCGTCGAAGGCCAGGCCGATTTCGGCGTCGGTCTCTTGCAGCGCGCGGATCAGGTCCTGCAGGTTCTCGGGATGGGCAGGGTCCGGGTGGTGGTTGGGGAAGGTGCCGTCCACTTCGCAGAACAGCTCCACCACTTCGCAGCCCATGCCGCGGTACAGGTCGCCCGCAAAGGCGCCGGCCACGCCGTTGCCGCAGTCGACCGCGATCTTGATCGGACGCGCAATCTTCACGTCGCCGATGATGCGCGCCAGGTATTCGGCGCGGATGTCGTAGGTGCTGTAGGCGCCCGGCACGGCCGCCACCTTGTCGGCGTTGGCCAGGATGGATTCGTACAGGCCGGTGATGGCCTCGCCGTGGATGGCTTCACCCGCCAGCACCATCTTGAAACCGTTGTAGTCCGGCGGATTGTGGCTGCCGGTAACCATGATGCCCGAATTGGCGTTCAGCACATTGGTGCCGAAGTACACCATGGGAGTGGCCACCACGCCCAGATCGATCACGTCCACGCCGGCCGACTGCAGGCCTTGCGCCAGCGCGGCGGTCAGCTCGGGGCCGGACAGGCGGCCGTCGCGGCCGATGACCACGCTGCGCTCGCCCTTGGCGGCGGCGGCCAGGCCGAAGGCGTGGCCGATTTGTTTGGCGACGCCGGCGTCCAGTGTTTTGCCGATGATGCCGCGGATGTCGTAGGCTTTGAAGATCGATTTAGACAGGGAGACCATAGAGATTTCGGAAGTTTAATAAAAAAGCGGCCCGCACAAGTGCGGGCGCGTTTGTCTGCACGATACGTGCAGCATTCTTTGCAAGTATAACCTGTATCGCGGGCGCCGAGCGAAGCCCGGACGCCCGGCGGGGGCGTGGCGTCAGATGCGCAGGCCGTCCAGCGCCTTGCCCGCGTCCACCCATTCCTTGACCCACTTCGGCTGGCGGCCGCGGCCGGTCCATTGCTGCGAGCTGTCGGCCGGATTGCGGTAGCGCGCCGCCACCGCACCGGTTTTGGCGCGCACCGCGCCGCCCATCAGGTCTTTCACCGGCACGCCCACGGATTGCGCGATCGCCAATATCTGTTCACGCGCTTTTGCCCGGTCTTCGCTTTCGCGGTTCTTTAATTCGCGTTCCAGGCGTTTTTGCAGGTCGCGCAATTGAGCCGAAGACAGATTCGTCAGATCCATAACTTTATCCTTAGGTGGTTGGGTAAATGTTTCTGATCGAAATATACTACAAAACGATAAGTTTTCTAGTGTTTCTTGTGCCGTATCATCCAGCGCGGCGCTTTAAATCGCACAATGCGCGCATATAACCAGATGTAGCTGGTCATAAACAACAGGCAGAACACCATCAGTACCCAGGTATGGCGCCAAAACATGGTGGCCGGAATAACCGCCATCAATGAAAACATCCACAGATAAGGCGAGGTCAATGAATTGCGGCGCAATAAGGCGCGGCCTTCCTTGCGGCCCACGGCCCATTGCACAATGCGGCGGAATATCAGGCTGTGCAAATGTATGCCGTCCGGCATGGTCGGCGATTTGCCCCGGACAAACATGCGGCGATAAGCCGAAAACAGCGTTTCAAACGCCGGATAAATCAGCAGCAGCGCCGCATACCAGGTGGACACCTGGGGATTGCGCACCACCAGCAGCAGCGCCAGCTCGCCTAGCATAAAGCCGATAAAGTAGGCGCCGCCGTCGCCCAGGAAGATCAGGCCGACCGGGTAGTTCCACACCAGGAAGCCGGCGGTGGCGCCAGCCACCATCAGGGCCGCCACCAGAACGAACATATCGTTGACTTGCAGCGCCACATAGCCCAGCGACAGCAGCATGCAGATGGTCACCACGCTGGCCAGGCCATTAAAGCCGTCAATAATATTAATGGCGTTGGCAATACCGGCCACGGCCAGCACGGAAAGCGGCAGCGCCAGCCAGATATAAGGCAGCGCCCATACCGAGAATGGCCAATCGATGCGGTCCAGGCGCGCATCGAGCAGGAAATAAGCCAGCAATGCGGCTATCATGGTCAGCAGCAGGCGGCGCATGGGGCTGACCCGGCCCGTATAATCTTCCACGATGCCGCCGGCGAAAGCGATGAAGGCGCAGGCCATCAGCGACATCATCCAGCTGGTCATGGCCGGCACCCGCCAAATGGAGATGCACGCGCTGATGGCAACGGCGAAGAATATCGACAGCCCGCCAATACGGGCCACCGAATGCGCGTGGTTTTTCTGTACGCCGCCGAAATCCAGATCCAGCGCTGGTCCGTGCAATTTCGCTTCTTTAATGACCAGCAGGGTCAGCAGCGCGGACGCAATAAAGCTCACTAAGAATGAAAACATTATTATTTATCAATACAAGATTCCGGAGCGCGTGGTAGTCCGCAATACGGCAAGCCCGGCGGAAAGGCCGGGCGCGGCAGGATTCTAACAAATACCGCCGCAGACCATGCCGGCGCTTACCATTCGATACATCCGCCGGCGGCGCGCCGCTAGCGCATGCACAGCGCCAGCGCGTCGCGCCAGTGCGGCAGCTGGACCAGCTGCTGCACCAGGCGCTGCGAGGACAGCACCGAGTATTGCGGCCGGCGCGCCGGCACCGGATACTCGGCGCTGGTGATGGGCTGCAGCCGGCACGCTATGCCGGCCTGCTCGATGATGGCCTGGGTAAATTCGAACCAGGTGGTCTGGCCCTGGCTGCTCAAATGGTAGATGCCGCCGTGCTGGTCCCACCACGGCTGCTGCCCGTCCGCCCCGCCCGCCGCCGCCTTGGCCAGCACCAGCGCGGTGGCGTCGGCGATGGTGCGGCTCCAGGTGGGCGCGCCGTGCTGGTCCGCCACGATGCGCAGCTCGTCGCGCTCGCGCGCCAGCTTCAGCATGGTCAGCAGGAAGTTCTTGCCGCGCATGCCGTACACCCAGCTGGTGCGGAAGATCAGGTGCCGCACGCCGGAGGCGGCGATGGCCTGCTCGCCGGCCAGCTTGCTGGCGCCGTACACGTTGATGGGGCCGGTGGCGTCGGTCTCCACGCGCGGCGCGGGATCGCCGCCGGGGAAAACGTAGTCGGTGGAATAGTGCACCAGGGCCGCGCCCAGTTTTTTGGCCTCCTCGGCCATCACGCCGGGCGCCTCGGCGTTGATGCGGAAGGCCAGTTCCGGCTCGCTTTCCGCCTTGTCCACCGCCGTGTAGGCGGCCGGGTTGACGATGAGGCCGGGCCGCACCTCGCGGATCACGGCGCGCACCTGGTCCAGGTCGGCCAGGTCCATGCGGCCGCGGTCGACCGCCACCACCTGGCCCAGGCCCTGCAGGCTGCGCTCCAGCTCATAGCCCACCTGGCCGCTGCAGCCGGTCAGCAGGATGCTCATGGGAACACTTCCGCCTGCGCCAGCGGCACGCCGGCCTTGTCCTTGGCCGACAGCAGCGGCTCGCCGTCCAGCGGCCACGCCACGCCGACGGCGGGGTCGTTCCAGATCACCGAACGCTCGAACTCGGGCGCCCAGTAGTCGGTGGTCTTGTACTGCACTTCGGCCATGTCGCTGGTGACGGTGAAGCCGTGCGCAAAGCCCGGCGGCACCCACAGCTCATGCTTGTTCTCGGCCGACAGCACCACCCCGTGCCAGCGCCCGAAGGTGGGCGAGCTGCGGCGGATGTCCAGCACCACGTCGAAAATGGCGCCGGCGGTCACCCGCACCAGCTTGCCCTGCGCCTGCTGGATCTGGTAATGCAGGCCGCGCAGCACGCCCTTGGCCGAGCGCGAGTGGTTGTCCTGCACGAAGGCCGCCTGCACGCCGGTCAGCTCGGCGAAACGGCGCGCGTTGAAGCTTTCGTAGAAGTAGCCGCGCGCATCGCCGAACACGGTCGGTTCGATCAGCAGCACGCCCTGCAGCGGGGTGGCCGAGACTTTCATCGGGAAATGACCTTATCGTCCAGGATGCCCAGCAGATATTGACCGTAGTTGTTTTTCTTCAGCGGCTCGGCCAGCGCGCGCAGCTGGTCGGCGCTGATGTAGTTGCGGCGGTAGGCAATCTCCTCCGGGCAAGCCACTTTCAGGCCCTGGCGCTTTTCGATGGTGGCGATGAATTGCGAGGCGTCCAGCAGCGAATCATGGGTGCCGGTGTCCAGCCAGGCCATGCCGCGCCCCAGTACTTCCACCGTCAGCTGCTGCGCTTCCAGGTAGGCGCGGTTGACGTCGGTGATCTCCAGCTCGCCGCGCGCGGAAGGCTTGATGCCGGCCGCGATGTCGCACACGGTGTTGTCGTAGAAATACAGGCCGGTGACGGCGTAGCTCGACTTGGGCTGGGCCGGTTTTTCCTCGATGCTGACGGCCTGCTGCTGCTCGTTGAACTCGACTACGCCGTAGCGCTCGGGGTCATGCACGTGGTAGGCAAACACGGTGGCGCCTTCGGTGCGCGCATTGGCGCTGCGCAGCACGCCTTCCAGCGTGGCGCCGTAGTAGATGTTGTCGCCCAGGATGAGCGCGGACGGCGAGTCGCCGACGAAGTCGCGGCCGATGATGAAGGCCTGCGCCAGGCCGTCCGGCGTCGGCTGCACGGCGTAGCTCAGCTCGATGCCCCACTGGCTGCCGTCGCCCAGCAGCTCCTTGAAGCGCGGCGTGTCCTGCGGCGTGGAGATGATGAGGATCTCGCGTATGCCGGCCAGCATCAGCGTGGTCAGCGGATGGTAGATCATCGGCTTGTCGTAGATCGGCAGCAGCTGCTTGGAGATGCTCATGGTGACCGGATACAGCCGGGTGCCCGAGCCGCCGGCCAGGATAATGCCTTTACGGGTTTTCATTGCAGTGCTCATTGCGCGCCGTCCCGGTTGAAGTAATTGGTTGCCACCCAGTTGGCGTAGCCGCCGGACTGCACGTCCGCCACCCAGGCCTGGTTGTCGAGATACCACTGCACGGTTTTCTTGATGCCGGTCTGGAAGGTCTCGGCCGGTTTCCAGCCCAGTTCACGCTCCAGCTTGCGCGCGTCGATGGCGTAGCGGCGGTCGTGGCCGGGACGGTCTTTGACGAAGGTGATCTGGTCGCGGTAGCTGCCTTCGGCCTTGGGCTTGAGCTGGTCCAGCATGTCGCACAGGGTATGGACCACGTCCAGGTTGGCCATCTCGTTCCAGCCGCCCACGTTGTAGGTCTCGCCCAGGCGGCCGGCTTCCAGCACGCGGCGGATGGCCGCGCAGTGGTCGCTCACATACAGCCAGTCGCGCACCTGCTGGCCGTCGCCGTAGATGGGCAGCGGCTTGCCGGCCTGCGCATTGGCGATAATCAGCGGGATCAGCTTCTCCGGGAAGTGGTAGGGACCGTAGTTGTTGGAGCAGTTGGTGGTCAGCGTGGGGAAGCCGTAGGTGTGGTGGTAGGAACGCACCAGGTGGTCCGAGGCGGCCTTGGAGGCCGAGTACGGGCTGTTCGGCGCGTAGGCCGTGGTTTCGCTGAAGGGCGCGTCGTCCGGGCCCAGGGTGCCGTACACCTCGTCGGTGGACACGTGCAGGAAGCGGAACGCGGCGCGCTCGCTCTCCGGCAGCGCGTTCCAGTAGCTGCGCGACGCTTCGAGCAGGCTGAAGGTGCCGTTGATATTGGTCTGGATAAATTCGCCGGGACCGTGGATGGAACGGTCCACATGGCTTTCCGCCGCAAAATGCACGATCGCGCGCGGCTTGTGGGTGCGCAGCAATTCCAGCACCTGGGCCTGGTCGCAGATATCGCCGCGCACAAACACGTGGCGGCTATCGCTCTTCAGCGTGGCAAGGTTATTCAAATTACCGGCATACGTCAGCTTGTCGAAATTAAGGACAGGCTCATCGGATTGCGCCAGCCAGTCAAGTACAAAGTTGGAGCCGATAAAGCCCGCACCGCCTGTAACAAAAATCATTTAGCATCCCGCACTGAGCGTTAAATTAGTCGTAGGCATGATTTTATGTGAAACTCGCCGGATTCCGCGAGAAATTAGCGCTCCTTACAATTAATTTATTTCCTTAATCGCAACACCCATGAAAACCTATGTGATCGGCGACCTGCAAGGCTGCCACGAGCAGACTGTCGCCCTGGTCGAGCGCATCCTGGCGCAGGAAGGTGCGGCGCCCTCCATCCTGTTCACGGGCGACCTGATCAACAGGGGTCCGGACTCGCTGGCCACGCTGCGCTATGTGCATGCGCTGGCGGTGGCCAGCGAGGGCCGCATCGATACCGTGCTGGGCAACCACGACCTGCACCTGCTGGCGGTGGCCAACGGCATCCGCCCCGCCTCCGGCTCGGACACGCTGGAGCACATCCTGGCAGCACCGGACGGCGCCGCGCTGCTGGACTGGCTGCGCACGCGGCCCATGGCCCTGCAGCGCGGCCGCCACCTGCTGGTGCACGGCGGCGTGCTGCCGCAGTGGGACGCGCAGCAGGTGATGGCGCTGGCCGGCGAAGTGGAAACGGCGCTGCGCGGCCCCGGCTGGACCGGCTTCCTGGCGCAGATGTACGGCAACCAGCCGGATGCCTGGCGCGACGAGCTGCGCGGTCCGGCGCGGCTGCGCTGCATCGTCAACGCGCTGACGCGGCTGCGTTTCTGCAGCATGGACGGGGTGATGGATTTCAAGCAGAAGGAAAGCGCCAAGGCCGACCCGGCCAGCGGCCTGATGCCGTGGTTCGAGGTGCCGGACCGCCGTACGCAGGACGTGACGGTGGTGTTCGGCCACTGGTCCGCGCTGGGGCTGATGCTCACGCCCAACCTGATCGCGCTCGACACCGGCTGCGTGTGGGGCGGCTACCTGTCGGCCGTATGCCTGGACGACAGGACGCTGATGCAGGTGCAGTGCCCGGAGTACCGCGAGCACTCCGGCAAAAAATAGGCTGCGGCTGCGCGCGGCGGGTTAGCGCTGCGCGCGTAACCCGCCATGATCCGCCGCGATGCCCAGGCCGGACTCGACAGCATCATGCGCCGCCTGCGCCAGGTCGCGGCGGTGGGCGCCGGCAGCGTCCATGGGCGGCAAATAGCGCAGGCGCGCGCGCACCGCCGGGCCGCGCAGGATGGCCAGCACGCTCTCGGCAAAAGTGGTCTCGCCGATAAAATCCACATTCGGATGGTGGCCGCCGGCCTCGTCCGCATAGCTGAGCGCAAGCGGCTGCACCATCACCCTGGCGTCCACCGCCGCCTCGAACAGATTGGCATGGAAAGGCAGCAGCGTGCCCTGCGGCGCCGTGGTGCCCTCGGGGAAGAAGGCCACGCGCTCGCCCGCCTGCAGGCTATGCACCAGGCCCTTGAAGATATTGCGCAGATCGCGCTTGCTGCCGCGCGCGATGAACACCGTGCCCGCCTTCTCCGCCAGCCAGCCGGCCAGCGGCCAGGAGCGGATCTCCGCCTTGGCCACGAAGCGGCAGGGATGGAGCGCGTCGACCACGAAAATATCCAGCCAGGACACATGGTTTGCCACGACCATGGCGTGCTCCAGCGGCGGCGCGCTGTCCGGCGCCAGCTCCACCGTCACATTGAAGATGCCCAGCAAGGAGCGCGACCAGCGCCGGATATGGCGATTGCGCGCCTCCGGCCCTATCCACGGAAAGATGGTGGCGCACACCGCCATGCCGTACAGCACGTGCAGCACCACCCGCAGCAAGCGGTAAATGAGCAAAATATTCACACCTTAAGACGGGGTCAGTTCTACCATCGCGTCATGCCGCAAAGCATGACGCGATGGTAGAACTGACCCCAAACTGAAAATGACAAAAAACGGGCGGAGCGCGCGGGCGGGCGGCGGGCCTAGCGGGCGTTGCGCTGGTAGGCGATGCGGCCGGCGACGATGGTGGCCTGCACCTGGCCCGACAGCTCGTAGCCGAGGAAGGGCGTGTGCTTGCCCTGGCTGGCCAGCGCGCTGCCTTGCACGGTCCAGCGCGCGGCCGGGTCGAAGATGCAGATGTCGGCCACGCTGCCCACCGACAGCTGGCCGGCGTTCTGGCCGCGGTCCAGGCCGGAAACGCGCGCGGCGTCGGCGCTGATGCGGCTGATGGCCAGCGCCAGCGCGCGGCCCTCGCCCACGCCGGGCTGGGCGGCGGCGTAGTCGCCGGCCCATTTCAGCGCCAGCGACAGCAGCAGCTCCAGGCCGGTGGCGCCCGGCGACGCTTCGCCGAAGGGCAGCAGCTTTTCGTCGTCGTCCACCGGGGTGTGGTCGGAGCAGATCGCGTCCACGGTGCCGTCCAGCAGGCCGGCGCGGATGGCGTCGCGGTCGCGCTGGGCGCGGAACGGCGGCGTCACGCGCGCGTTGGAGTCGAAGAAGCCGATGTCGGCGTCGGTCAGGTGGATGTGGTGGGCGCCGACGTCGCAGCTGACCGGCAGCCCTTCGGCCTTGGCCGCGCGCACCAGCTCCAGCCCGGCGGCCGAGGAGATGCGGCACAGGTGGACGCGCGCGCCGGTGCTGCGCATCAGTTCGAAGATGGTGTGCAGGGCGATGGTTTCGGCCATCACCGGCACGCCGGACAGGCCCAGGCGCGAGGCCAGCGGGCCGCTGTGGGCCACGCCGCCACGGCCGATATGGGCGTCCTGCGGGCGCAGCCAGACGGTGTAGTCGAAGGTCTTGGCGTATTGCAGCGCGCGCAGCAGCACGGTGGTGTCTTCCACCGGCACTTCGGCCTGCGAGAAGCCGATGCAGCCGGAGCCGGTCAGCTCGGCCATCTCGGTGATGGACTGGCCTTTCAGGCCCATGGTGAGCGCGCCCAGCGGGTGCACGTGGGCCTGGTTCAGGCGGCGCGCGCGGTGCTTGAGCATTTCCACCAGGCCGGGCTCGTCGAGCACGGGGTCGGTGTCGGGCGGGCACACCAGGCTGGTGACGCCGCCTTGCATGGCGGCCTGCATTTCCGATTCCAGCGTGGCCTTGTATTCGTAGCCCGGCTCGCGCAGGCGCGCGGACAGGTCGACCAGGCCGGGGGCGACCACCAGGCCGCTGGCGTCGAAGCTGTGCCCGGCGCTGAAGCCGGCCGGCGCCTGGCCGACGCCGGCGATCTTGCCGTCTTCAATGTAGAGGTCCTGCACGCTGTCCACGCCGTTGGCCGGGTCGATCACGCGGCCGTTCTTGATTACCAGTTTCATTCCTTCGCCCCTGCCAAAATACTCATCACCGCCATGCGGACTGCAATACCGAACGTGACCTGCGGCAGTATCACCGCCTGCGGGCCGTCGGCCACGGCCGAGTCGATCTCCACGCCGCGGTTCATCGGGCCGGGGTGCATGACGATGGCGTCCGGCTTGGCCAACGCCAGGCGCTCCGGCGTGAGGCCGTAGTTCTTGAAGTATTCCTGCGCCGACGGTAGCAGCGCGCCGTTCATGCGCTCGTTCTGCAGGCGCAGCATGATGATGACGTCCACGCCTTTCAGGCCTTCATCCATGTTGGTGAAGGTGCGCACGCCCATCTGCTCCAGGCCGCCCGGCAGCAGCGTGTGCGGGCCGATGGCGCGCACTTCGGGCACGCCCAGCGTGGTCAGCGCGTGGATGTCGGAACGGGCCACGCGGCTGTGCAGGATGTCGCCCACGATGGCCACCGTCAGGTTGGTGAAGTCCTTCTTGTAGTGGCGGATGGTGTACATGTCCAGCAGGCCCTGCGTGGGGTGCGCGTGGCGGCCGTCGCCCGCGTTCACCACGTGCACGTGGTGCTGCTTGTGGTCGTTCAGGTGCTTGGCGATCAGGTAGGGCGCGCCGGACTGCGAGTGGCGCACCACGAACATGTCGGCGTGCATGGCCGACAGGTTGTCGATGGTGTCGAGCAGGGACTCGCCCTTGCTGGCCGAGGAGGCCGAGATGTTCAGGTTGATCACGTCCGCCGACAGGCGCTTGGAGGCGATCTCGAAGGTGGTGCGGGTGCGCGTGGAGTTCTCGAAGAACAGGTTGAACACGCTCTTGCCGCGCATCAGCGGCACTTTCTTCACTTCGCGGTCGGACACGCCGACGAAGGAGGACGCGGTGTCCAGGATGTGGTTGACGATGGACTTGGGCAGCCCTTCGATCGACAGCAAGTGCTGCAGCTCGCCGTGTTTGTTCAGTTGCGGATTAAGCATGGTCGTTTTCGATGGTAAGCGTGAATTGTCCGGCCTCGGTGCGCTTGAGCACCAGGGCCTGCCCGGCCGGCACCGCGACTTTGGCGGCGACGAAGTCGGCGGCCACGGGCAGCTGGCGCTCGCCGCGGTCGACCAGGGCGGCCAGCATGATCTTGGCCGGGCGGCCGTAGTCGAACAGCTCGTTGATGGCGGCGCGGGTAGTGCGGCCGGTGTAGAGCACGTCGTCCACCAGCAGCAAGGTGGCGCCGGCCACGTCGAAGCCGATCTGGGTGGGCTTCACTTCGGCCGGCAGGCCCTTCTTGGCGAAGTCGTCGCGGTAGAAGGACACGTCCAGCACGCCGCAGCGCGCGGAGAGGCCCAGGTCGGCGGCCAGGCGCTCGGCCAGCCAGGCGCCGCCGGAATGGATGCCGACGATGGCCGGTTCGTGGGCGTCGGCCAGGCCGGCTTTCACCTGCTGCAGCAGCTCGGCGTACAGCGCTTCCGCATCGAGTGCGGAGGGCGCGGTGGAGTTAGTTGGAAGGGACATATTCGTCAAAGTATTGTTGCAGAATGATGGAGGCGGCGCGGTCGTCGATGACCTCCCCGCGCTTGGCCGAAATGACGGCCGACGAGTAGCGCTCGTCGACCAGCACCACCGGCAGGCTGAAGCGGCCGTGGAGCTGGTTGGCGAACTTGCGGCAGCGCGCGGTCATGTCGTGCGCGGTGCCGTCCGGATGGCTGGGCAGGCCGACCACGAACAGGGTGGGCTCCCATTGCTGGATCAGGGCGGCGATCTCGCCGAAGCGGGCGTCGTTGCCGATGCTGGAAATGACGGCCAGCGGCGAGGCGGTGCGCAGCACGCTGTTGCCGATGGCAACGCCGATGCGCTTGATGCCGAAATCGAAGCCGAGGATGGTGTCGAGTTTCTCCACGCTCAGCACCGCATCAGGCGTGGCCCGCTTCGGACGCGAGCATCAGCGGGTCGAAGCCGAGCAGTTTCATGGCGGCGAAATAGCGCTCTTCCACCGGCAGCTCGAACAGGATGTGCGCGTCGGCGCCCACAGTGAGCCAGCCGTTGCGGCTGATTTCGTCTTCCAGCTGGCCCGGGCTCCAGCCCGAGTAGCCGATGGACACCAGCATGCGCTCCGGACCGTTGCCGCGCGCCACCGCTTCCAGCACGTCGATGGAGGTGGTGAAGGCGACATCGTCGGTCACGGTGAGCGAGGACGAATAGCGCGCGCCGGGCGTGTGCAGCACGAAGCCACGGTCGTCCTGCACCGGGCCGCCGAACATGATGGGTTCATCAACGATAGCCGGGGCCAGGTCGGAGGCCGGTTCCAGGTCGATGCGCTCGAACAGCACCTGCATGGTCATGTCGGTGGGTTTGTTGATGACCACGCCGAGCACGCCGTTTTCGTTGTGCTCGCACACATAGACGACGGTGCCGCCGAAAACGGGGTCTTGCATGGATGGCATGGCGATCAGGAAGTGGTTCGCCAGATTCAGTGCGGCGCTGTCCCTGGCTGCCACGGGCGCCAAAGGGTCATCGGACTCCGGGCGACGGCCGGGAGCGGGCAGAGCGTGACCAGCTTTAGTTTTCTTCATACGCGTTGCTCTCTCTGCTGGGCTGCGGGTGTTCTTTTATAATGGTTCAGGCCATAGTTTACTATGAAACGCGCCGCAGCCACGTTGCGGCCGCCCCGGGCGACGTCCCGCAAGGCCATTAAATCGACAAAACATGACAAAAAGCACTACCCTGGTCTGGTTCCGGCGCGATCTGCGCGCTTTCGACCATGCCGCCCTGCACCATGCCTTGCAGCGCAGCGCGCGCGTCCATTGCGTGTTCATTTTCGACAAAACCATCCTGGACGGCCTGCCGCGCGCGGACCGGCGGGTGGAATTCATCCATACCTGCGTGACGGAGCTGGCCGCCGAGCTGCGCCAGCTGGGCGGACACCTGATAGTGCGCCACGCGGCGGCGGAGCAGGAGATTCCACGCCTGGCGGCCGAGCTGGGCGTGGACGCGGTGATCGCCAGCCATGACTACGAGCCGACCGCCATTGCGCGCGACGACGCGGTGGCCAAGGCGCTGGCGGCGGACGCGCGGCCTTTCTTCACCTTCAAGGACCAGGTGGTGTTCGAAAAGCGCGAGGTGCTGTCGCAGTCGGGCACGCCGTTTTCGGTGTTCACGCCCTACAAGAACGCGTGGCTGAAGAAGATGCTGGCCGAGCCGGAGTGCCTCGCCGCGCTGCCGGTGGAGCCGCTGGCGGCCCGCTTCGCGCCGCCGCCCGCCTCCGCAGAACTGGCCGCCCCGGTCCCTGCGCTGGAGCAGTTGGGCTTCGAGCGCACCAATCTGGGTGAGCTGAAGATCCCCGCCGGGATGAGCGGCGGCGCGCAGCTGTTCGACGATTTCCTGTCCCGCGTGGCGGACTACGGCACGGCGCGCGACTATCCGGCGGTGAAGGGGCCGTCCTATCTGTCGCTGCACCTGCGCTTTGGCACGGTGTCGATACGGCATCTGGTGCGCACGGTGTCCGAGCTGTCGGCGCGCGGGCTGGCGGGCGAAGGCGGCGCGGTGTGGCTGTCGGAACTGATCTGGCGCGAGTTCTACATGATGATTCTGTATCACCATCCGCATGTGGCGGGGGCGTCGTTCAAGCCTGCCTACGACGCCATCGCGTGGGAGACCGGGCCTGAGGCGGACGAGCTGTTCGCGGCCTGGTGCGAGGGCCGCACCGGCTATCCGCTGGTGGACGCGGCGATGCTGCAACTGAACCGCACCGGCTATATGCACAACCGCCTGCGCATGGTGACGGCGTGCTTCCTGATCAAGGACCTGGGCATAGACTGGCGCCGGGGCGAGGCTTATTTTGCGCAGCATTTGAACGACTTTGATTTGTCGGCCAATAACGGCGGCTGGCAGTGGGCGTCGTCGTCGGGATGCGATGCGCAGCCCTATTTCCGCATTTTCAATCCGGTTACGCAGTCGGAGAAGTTTGACGGCGAGGGGAAGTTCATCAAGCGCTATCTGCCGCAACTGGCGCAGCTGGGCAGCAAGGAAATCCATGCGCCGTGGACCGTGCCGCGCATGCTGCTGGCGGACAAAGGCGTGCGGCTCGGCGATAACTATCCCGAGCCGCTGGTGATGCACGACGAAGCGCGCAAGCGCACGCTGGAGCGCTACGCGGTGGTAAAGGTTACGTAGCCCGCCGCTGGTCCGCCAGCAGCCCCTCGATCGCGCCCAGCAGCACCGGCTCCTGGAACGGTTTGCCGAAGTAGGCATTCACTCCCAGCTGCATCGCATAATTGCGGTGCTTGTCCGCGCTGCGCGAGGTGATCATGATGATGGGGATGTCCCTGGTGCGCTCGTCGCCGCGCACATTGCGGGTCAAATCAAAGCCGTCCATGCGCGGCATTTCGATATCGACCAGCATCAGGTCCGGACGGCTTTCCTGCATCTGCTCCAGCGCGTCCTGGCCGTCCTTGGCCAGCAGCACGCGGTAGCCTTCGCGCTCGAGCAGGCGCTGCGACACGCGGCGCACGGTGAGCGAATCGTCCACCACCATGATGGTGCTGCCCACAGCGGCCAGCGCCGCCGGCGCCGCCTGTTCCGCATCGCCCGCAGGCGCGGCCAGGTCCGGGCGGCTGGCCAGATGCTGCGCCAGCGCCACCGGATTCAATATCAGCACGATCTCGCCGGAACCCAGCACCGTGGCGCCGGAAATGCCCGGCATGCGCGCCAGCTGCTGGCCGATGTTCTTGATGACCACCTCGCGGTTGCCCACCACCTCGTCCACCTGCAGCGCCACGCGCTCGTTGCCGCTGCGGAGCATGAGCACCGGCGCGGAACGCTGCGCGGGCGGCTGGCCGGCCAGCCCCAGCATGGCGGGCAGGTAGTGCAGCGGCGATTCATGCCCTTGCAGCGCCACGCAGCCTTTGCCGCGCGCTTCCTGCAGCGCGCTTTCCTTCATCTGCAGCACCTGCTCGACCAGCGTGGACGGCAGCGCGTAGGTGCGCCCGCCTGCGGCCAGCAGCACCACTTGCGTTACCGCCAGCGTGAGCGGCAGGTGGATGGTGAAGCGCGCGCCCTTGCCGCTCTCGGTGCTGGTGTCCACGCGGCCGCCCAGCGCCTGCGCTTCGGAGCGGACGATGTCCATGCCCACGCCGCGCCCGGCCAGTTCGGTCAGCGCGTCGGCCGTGGAGAAGCCGGGCTCGAAGATCAGGTCGGCCGTGTCGGCGTCGCTCAGGTCTTCGCCTTCGTGCAGCAGGCCGATGCGGCGGGCCTTGTCGCGGATGCGGTCCAGGTCCAGGCCGGCGCCGTCGTCGCTGAATTCCAGCACCACTTCGTTGCCTTGCTGGCTGACCTGCACCAGCAGCTCGCCGGTTTCGTCCTTGCCGGCGGCGCTGCGCTGGGCGCGGGTTTCCACGCCGTGCACGATGGCGTTGCGCAGCAGGTGTTCAAACGGCGCGGCCATGCGTTCGAGCACGCTGCGGTCGATTTCCACGGCGCCGCCACGGATGTCCAGGTTGACGCGCTTGTCCATTTCCTTGGCGCTCAGGCGCGCCACGCGGAACAGGCGCTCGGAGATGCTGGCGAAGGGGACCATGCGCACGCGCATCAGGTCGCGCTGCAGGTCGCGCGTCATGCGGGCTTGCTGGGCCAGGTCGGCGCTGGCGGTGTCCACGCTGCGGCTCAGGCTTTCGTGGAAGGAGGCCACGTCGTTGACGCTTTCGGCCATCATGCGGGTGAGCTCTTGCAGGCGCGTGAAGCGGTCGAATTCGAGCGGATCGAATTCGCGTTCGCTGGAGATGGCCATGCGGGAGGCTATCTGCGACTCGGCCTGCATTTCGATCTCGCGCAGCTGGCGCCGCAGGCGGGCCAGGTTGTCGGAGAAGTCGGTCAGCGAGGTGCGCAGGGTGCCTACTTCGTTCTCCAGGCGGGAGCGGGAGATGGAGACTTCGCCGGCCTGGTTCACCAGGCGGTCCAGGATGTCGGCGCGCACGCGCACCAGCGGGGAGCGGGCGGCGGGGTCGGTTTCGTCTGCGGGCGCGGCGGGGATTGCGGGGCGCGCGGCGGCCGGCGGCGTGCCGCCGGCGCCGGATGCCGGCGCCATGGACGGGGCGGCGTCGTTGGCGGCAGGGGCGGCATTCGCCATGGCGTTGGCGGCGGCCGGTGCGGCGGGCTGCTGGAGCTGTTCGAACAGCACCAGGGCGTGGTCGTAGTGGGCCAGCAGTTCCTCGAACGCTTGCGGCGAGGCGCTGTTGGCGTGGACCATGTTTTCGATGTGGGTTTCGATTTCATGGGCGTGCTGGCCAAGGCGCATGGCGCCGGCCATGCGGGCGCTGCCCTTCACGGTGTGCAGCACGCGCTGCAGCATGTGGGCGTGGCTGAAGTCGGACGGGTTGCGCTGCCACGTGCGCAGCGCCTGGCCGATTTGCGGCAGCAGGTCGGCGCCCTCTTCCAGGAACACGGGCAGCAGGTCCGCGTCCAGTTCGTCCTGGTAGCTACCGGGGACGGCCGCCGACAGTTCGACTGGCGCGTCCGGCAAGGGGACAACGATGACGTCGGGCTCGGGCTCGGGCTCTGGCTCTGGCTCGGGTTCTGGTGCAGGCTCCGGCACGGGCTCTGACTCCGGCGAAGGGACCAGCGTCAGGACGGGTTCGGGCGTTGGTTCCGGGGCGGCGAAGGCGAGCAGCTCGGCGTGCGCTTCCGCGTCCGCGTCGGTGGGCGCGGTGATTTGCGACAGCGGGGCGGCGAAGGCGTCGTCGAACGCGGAGTCGAACAGGTCGTCGAAGTCGTCGCGGGCGGCTGGGGCGGACGGTTTCGGTGCGGCTGGCGCGGCCGAGGGAACACGGCTGGCGAAATCGGATACCGGCGGCGGGCTGGCGAGCAGGCTGGCGTAAGTGGCGGCAAACAACTCGTCCAGCTCGGCGGCCGGGGTTTCGTCCTGCGCGGCGGACAGGGTGCTGGCTTCCTCGATGGCGGCGGGCTCGCTGTCGGCAGAGAACAGCGTGTCGAGCCGGGCGTCGAGGCCGGGGCCTGCGCTGGTCGACTGGGACAGCTCGGCGCGCAGTTTGTTCAAGGCGCTGATCAGCTCGGGCTGCTCGGCCGCCACTTCGCCGAGGGCGAAACTTTGCAGCATCTGGCGGATGCGTTCGACCGCGAAGTCGAGCAGGTCATGCTGGGCGTGGTCGAGCTGCGGTGCGGGGGCTTGCAGGGTTTCCAGCGTCTGTTCGAGTTCGTAGGCCAGGTCGCGCAGGGCCTTGAAGCCGACCGTGCCGGACGTCCCGGTCAGCGTGTGGGCCGCTTGCAGCGCTTCGGGATTGACCGGGCGGCTCGCCTCGTGGCGCCATTCGCCGAAGTCGCGCACCAGCAGGCGCACCAGTTCGTCGGTTTCAGCCAGGTAGATGTTGTAGAGCGGCAGGGGTATCGTCAGCGCGCCGATGTGCTTGACGTTGTCTTCCTCCGGCGGCACCAGCGGGACGGCGGTGCTCGGGAATTCGATGACGTTGCCGTTGGCCTGCACCGGCTCGCGAGCCGGTTCGGCAGGCGCGGCGCTGGCTGGCGTGGCATCGGCGGTGACAGCGTCGGTGTCGGTGTCGGTGTCGGTGTCGGCGGTGTCGGTGGCGGCCTCGATATCGGAGGCGGCGGCGGGTACTGCTTCGCCGTCGTCGGCGGCGGCAGGCAATTCGAAGGCGGCGCCTTCCTGCACGCGCGCGGCGGCGGCGGAGATGGCGTCCGCGCTGCGGGCGGACACGCCTTGCGCCACCAGCTCGGCCACCCACGCCGTCATTTCCTGCCCCGCGTGTTCGAGCAATCCGAACAAGGCTTCCGTTGCGGGCCGCTCTTCGGCCAGCCACATATTCATGGTGCGCTCGATGCTGGCGGCAGCCTCGGCGAACTGGTTCAGGCCGACCATGCGCCCGCTGCCCTTGAGCGTGTGGAAGGAACGCCGCAGCATGGCCAGGTTGTCGCCGCTGCCGGATTCGGAACGCGGCTTGGCCAGCGTGGCGCGCACGAACTCCAGCACTTCCTGCGCTTCGCTGATGAAGATCTCCAGCAGCTCAGCCTCAATGGCCGCGTCGCTCTCCTGCGGCGCTGGTTCGGGCGCAGGCGCAGGCGTGGGCGAGGTGGTCGGCGAAACCGTCTCCTGCAGTACCGGCACGGGCACCGTGCCTGCGGCGGCCAGCTTCTTGAACGGCACGGCGCGGAAGGCGCCCTGCCCCGCGTCGAACGCGAACCGCTCGCGCGCCGCGGCCGGGTTCTGCGCCAGCATGTCGACAAAGAAGCCCAGCGCGCCGACATTCTGCGCCACCTCGTCCAGCAATTTCGATTCCTGCGACGCGTCGCCCTGGCCGCTGGCCAGCTTGCGCACTTCGTCTTTCACGTGCTGCGCCGCGCGCATGGCGTCGTCCTGGTCCAGGATGGCCAGCGCGCCTTGCAGCTGGTGCAGCACGCCGTCCAGCTCCTTCAGCGGCGCGTGCAGCGACGGGTCGCCGTAGTAATCGTCCAGCACTTTCTCAACCTGGCGCAGGCCGGTTTTCATTTCCAGCGCCAGCGCGGTCACCGTGTCGTCCTGCTGCATCTGCTGCATTTGCTGGACGATGCCGCCCTGCCAGGGCGCCGGCTCGGGCGCTTCGCCGCCGGCCAGCAAGGCCCGCAGGCGCTGGGCGATGGTGTCGGCATGGGCCGAGAAGTCGTCCGGCAGGTGGCGGATGTGTTCCAGGCCGTGTTCGGCGAACAGCAGCGCGGTGGTCATTTCCATCGCCAGCGCTTCGCTGCGCCCGGCGGTGACGGCGGCGTTGGCCACGTCGGCCAGTTGCCGCATCAGCGTGGCCAGCGCGGACATGCCCAGCTTGTCGCTGGTGACGGCCACCGTCGCCAGCGCCCGCCCGAAGGCGTCATCGAGCGCGGGATCGATCACCGCTTCGGACAAATGCTGCCAGGCCGCCTTGGCTTCGGCCATGGCCTGGCGCGCGCGCGCCAGCACTTCGGCGTCGATCTGGCCGTAGCGGCGCGCCTCGTAGTCCCTGGGCACCGCGCCTTCCAGGCCGAACACGCTGGCCAGGTGCAGCACCAGCGGCGACACCTCGTCCGCGTGCGGTCCGGCCAGCGCGGTAGCGATGAAGAACAGCGCTTCGCGCAGCATGCCGTCCGGCAGCGCCGCATTGCCTTGCGTGAGGCGGCGCATCTGCAAATTGATCAAACCGAAGAGCTGCTTTACATACAGGCCGCCTTCAAGATGGCCCGCCGCCACCAGTTCGGCGAACGCCTGCTGCGCAAGCCAAAAAGTGCGCGCCTTGGCGTCCTGCTGCGCGTCCGCCACTTGCGCCACCGCGTCGCGCAGCGCCGCCGCGTGGGTTTGCTGGGCCGCCGCGTCCGTGCTTTTCAGGTAAGGCAGCAGGGCGCGCTCGAAGCGCTGGCGGCAGGCCGGATAGTCCGGCGCCGCCGCATCGGCCGACGCAGCAGCAACTGCCGGCATGCGCGCCTGCAGCGACAGGTCCGGGAAGAACAGGTCGGCCGGGTGGATGCGCTCGGCGCCCAGCATTTCCTGCAGGGCGCGGTAGTACGGGAACAGGCGCACCGGCTGGAACGGCGCGCCTTCCAGCAGCTCCTCCAGGTATTCGGTCAGCGCCTGGTACAGATTGGCGACGGTCTGCGCGTTGTCCGGGCTGCATTTGAGCGCGCCGGACTTGAAGCGTTCCAGCGCTTCCTCGGCGCTGTGCGTCATGACTTCCACGCCGTCCACGTCCACCATCTGCAGCGCGCCGTGCGCCTGGTGCAGATGGCTGCGGGCGTGCTGCAGCGAGGTGGCCTGGTCTTCCGGCGCCCGCCCGCCCGCCTCGAACAAGGCGGTCCTGGAGCGGACCAGCGCCTCGCGGATTTCCACCATCACCCAGGACAAGGGGCCGGTGTCGAATTGCGCTGCGGTCGGAAAATCAGGATGGGTCATGCTGGGTCTTTCAAAGTAATCAGGATGCCGAGATGCGGAAGCGCGATACCGAGTTTTTCAGTTCCTGCGCCAGCATGGACAGCTTGTGAATCGACTGCGCGGTTTGCTGGGTGCCGTCCTGCGCCTGCTCGGTCACCGACAGGATATGCTGGATATTCTGCGCTACTCCGCTGGCCGATGTCGCCTGCATGCCGGTGGCGTAGGAAATCCCCTGGATCAGCTCCGCCAGGCGGTTCGACACCTGCGAGATGTCCGACAGCGCCGCGCCGGCCGCGTCGGACAGGCGCGCGCCCTCCACCACGCCCTGGGTGGACTTCTCCATTGCCGCCACCGCGTCGTGGGTGTCGGTCTGAATGGTGCGCACCAGCGCGCCGATCTGCTTGGCCGCTTCGCCCGAGCGTTCGGCCAGGCGCTGCACCTCCTCAGCCACCACCGAGAAGCCGCGTCCCGCCTCGCCGGCCGATGCGGCCTGGATGGCGGCGTTCAGCGCCAGCACGTTGGTCTGCTCGGTAATGTCCGAAATCAGTTCGGTGATCTCGCCGATCTCCTGCGACGATTCGCCCAGGCGCTTGATGCGCTTGGAGGTTTCCTGGATCTGCTCGCGGATCTCGTGCATGCCCTTGATGGCGTTTTCCACCGCCGTCGAACCCTGGCGCGCCGCCGCCACGGACTGGCGCGCCACGTCGGCCGATTCGGAGGCGGACTTGGACACTTCGGTAATTTCATTGGCCATCTTCACCACGGTGGCGCTGGCGTCCTGGATTTCGCGCGACTGCTGCTGCGACGCCAGCAGCAGATCGCTGGAGATGTTCTGCGCGTGGCTGGAAGCGGAGGTCACCTGTTCGGCGGTGCTGGTGACGCGGCCCACCAGGCCGCGCAGCTCTTCCACCGTGTAGTTGACCGAGTCGGCGATGGCGCCGGTGATGTCCTCGGACACGGTGGCTTGCACCGTCAAGTCGCCGTCGGCCACTTCCTGCAGCTCGTTCATCAGGCGCAGAATGGCGGCCTGGTTCTGGTCGTTCATGGCCTTGGCTTCCTCCTCCTTGCGCTGCGCCTGCAGGCGCATGGCTTCCGCTTCCTGGCGGCGGCGGTCCGCGCCGCGGGTGCGGTTGTTGGAGTCCTGCAGCAGCACGCGGCCGATGGCGGCGGCAGCCATCAGCGTGAGCAGGCCGGCGGCCACCATCAGCCAGAAGCTGTAGTTGAGCGAATCCTGCTGGTCGCGGTAGCCGGACAGCACGGCGGCCAGGCGCTGGCGCAGGGCCTCGTTTTCACTGAAGATCTGCTGCTCGGCCACCTTGGCGGCGGTGAACTTATCCAGCTTGTCGAGCACCGAGCCGACCAGCTGCTGGTAGGTCTCGAACGGGGTTTTCAGCTCGGTGAACAGGGTGCGCAGTTCGGCGTCGCGGGTGGCCGGCAGCGCCAGCGTTTCGCTGCCGTTGAGGAAGCCATCGACGGTGTTGCGGAACACGGTGATGTCGCGCCCCAGCTGGAAGGCGGTTTCGGCGCTGATGCCGCCGGCGGTGATGAATTCGCTCACGCTGCGGTTCATGCGCTGCGTCAGCATGGTGAGCTTGCCCAGGGCGGCCATCTCGCGCGGGCTGCCGCCGCGCAACAGCTTGAGCGCGGCGATGGCCTCGGTCTGCTCCAGCAGGTCGGGCGACAGGCGGTCCAGCTGGCGCAGGGTTTTTTCCAGGCCGGTCAGCTCGGGCTGCAGGCGCAAGATGGTGTCGGCCGAGCGCTCGGACGCGTCCCAGGTCTTGCGCGCGGCGGCCACCGCGCCGGCCATGGCGGCGCCGGGCGAACCTATGCTGCGGCCCTGGTAGTCGCCGCCGGCCTGCATCAGCTTGAAGTCCTGGTTCAGTTCCTTGCGGCTATCGGCCAGCTGGCGGAAGGCCTCGGGGTTGCCCTGCACCGCGTTGGGCGCGGCCTTGCCGACGCGCTGCGAGTGCATCAGCGCGTCCGCCGCGATCTGGGTCTGGGCCGAGGTGACGCTGCTGTTGCGGATGTTCAGGCCCACGGCGGCGGCGCTGAGCAGCAGGCACGCGGCCAGCGCGGTGGACAGGATGCTGAGCTGGCGCTGCGCCGGCAGGTGGCCGATCAGCGGCAGCTTGACGCCAGGCCCGCTGTCGCCGCCGGCGCCGCTGCCACGGCGGCGCAAGGCGTCGCGCAGGCGCAGCGGCGCGCTGCTGTCGGCGCCCGGCTCCGGGACGGGGACGGTATCGGCAGCGGCCGGTGCCAGCACCGTTGCTGGCGCCGGCGCCGCGCTGCCATAGCTGGCAAATTCCGAATCAGGCGCCGCTTCCTGGAGAGCGTCCTGCTTGGAGCGTGCGAACAAATTCTTGATGAATCCCATTACACCGTCCCTTATTGACAAAAATATTACAGACCGACTTGCAGGAACCTTTCTTCCCGCACCAGCAGGGCCAGGTCCAGGCGCGACCATAGCTGCCCCTCCTGGTCCAGGAACTGCTGCACGCACCAGGATGGCGCGTCGTCCGCCAGCGGCGCCGGCGTCATGTCGTCGAGTTTGCGCAGACCGAGCACGCGCGCGCCCAGCAGCGCGCAGTTGAAGCCCAGGCCGGGCGCGAAGGTGATGATGCGGCTGTCCGCCGCCGCCGGCGTGGCCGCGTAGTCCAGGTAGCGCGCGAAGTCGATCACGCCGGTGAGCTGGCCGCGGATATTGGCCAGGCCCAGATACCAGTCGCGCGCCAGCGGCACCGCGCTGGGCGCCTGCCAGGGCACGATTTCGCCGATCTGGGTCAGGTCCAGCAGGCAGCGGCTGGCGCCGAACAGCACGCCCAGCTCGCGCCCGGCGGCGCTGTTGCCGCTTTGCGCGTCGTGCATGCGCTCGAGCAGCTGCGCCTGATAGCGGCGCAAACGGCTGCGCCGCTCGGCGCCGCTCGGCTCGGGCGCCGGGGTGGTGGGCAGTCCGGTCTCGGCGCCGCTCATCGCTTAGCCGCCAAGGGCGGCGATTTTGGCCAGCAGCTCGGCCGCGTCGACCGGCTTGACCAGATAGTCCTTGGCGCCCTGGCGCAAGCCCCAGATGCGGTCGGTCTCCTGGTTTTTGCTGGAGCAGATAATCACCGGCACGTCCTGCAGCTCCGGATCGCGCGCGATGGAGCGCGTGACCTGGAAACCATTCGCGCCAGGCATGACCACGTCCATCAGGATCAGCTGCGGCTTGTCGGCCTTGATCTTGACCAGCGCCTCCTCGCCGTTTTCGGCGGTGGACACGGAAAAGCCATTCTTGACCAGGATATCGGTCAGGTAGTAGCGCTCGGTCGGCGAATCGTCGACGATCAGTATTCTTTGTATGGCCATAATGCCCTCGCTATTCTTACGGTGCTCACGGTGCTCACGGTGCTCACGGCGCTCAGTTCGCTGCCGCGCCTGCGGTATGCTCGCGCACGGCCGCCAGCAGGCTGTCTTTGGTAAATGGTTTGGTCAGGTAGGCGGCCGAGCCCACCATGGCGCCGCGCGCGCGGTCGAACAGGCCGTCCTTGGAGGACAGCATGAGCACCGGGGTGGCGTGGAATTTGGCGCTTTTCTTGATCAGGGCGCAGGTCTGGTAGCCGTCCAGGCGCGGCATCAGGATGTCGCAGAAGACCAGCGCCGGGTGGTGGTCGTTGATCTTGGCCAGGGCGTCGAAGCCGTCTTCGGCCAGCACCACCTGGTAGCCCGCCTGGCTCAGGAATATCTCGGCGGACCGGCGAATGGTGCTGCTATCGTCGATCACCATAATTTTCAAACCGGTCGCTTGCGGCGTATTCGTCATATTTATTCACCGAGATATACCGACAAGATAGCTTAAATCGCCACCATTTCAAAATCGTCCTTGCGCGCGCCGCATTCCGGGCAGGTCCAGTTGATCGGCACGTCGGCCCAGCGCGTGCCGGGAGCGATACCTTCTTCCGGCAAACCGGCTTCCTCGTCGTAGATCCAGCCGCAGATCAGGCACATCCACGTCTGGTATGCCTGCGTTGTATCATTGCTACTCACGTTGTGTCACCTTCTATCAAGTAAAATGCCGAATCAGGTATCTTAATCTACCCGCCGTGCAAAACCAAACTTCTCCCCTTATCCTGACATTTGGCGCCGTCGACCCGGTGGGCGCCGCCGGCGTAACCGCCGATCTGGCCGTGTTCTCCGCCCTGGGCTGCCAAGGCCTGGCCGTCACCACCGCGTTGCTGATCGGCGACAGCGCCCGCATCGAAGACCTGCAGGAGACCGATCCGGACTGGGTATCCGACCAGGCCCGCGTGCTGCTGGAGGACGCGCAGGTGTCGTCCTTCAAGATCGGCGCGCTGCAAAACATGGAGCACGCCTCGGCCATCGCCGAAATCGTGTCCGACTATCCGGACGCGCCGCTGGTGCTCGATCCTTTCAGTTCGCGCCTGCCCGAAGCGGGCGAGGACGCCGACGAGCTGCTCACCATCGTGCGCCAGCTGCTGGTGCCGCAGGCGTCGGTGCTGATGCTGTCGCAGGTGGAGCTGGGGCACCTGGCTGAAACCTGGCGCGAGGGGGATGGCGGCGACGAGGCCACCGTCGAAGAGAACGTGCGCTACCTGATCGACCTGGGCTGCGAGTTTGTGCTGGTGACCGGCACCCCGGCCGGCAACGGCCACGGCGACGCGGTGCGCGCCAACACGCTGTACGGCGCCGACGGCATGGTGCGGCACGACGCCTGGCAGCACCTGCCCGGCCCCTTCCTGGGCGCGGGCGGCACGCTGTCTGCCGCCATCGCCGCCTACCTGGCGCGCGGCGCGGACACGCCGACCGCCGTGGCGCTGGCGCAGGACTATACCCAGGGCGCGCTGGCCCACGCCCAGCGCTACGGCATGGGCAAGCTGGTGCCCAACCGCAACTTTCAACTTAATGACAAAGAGATATCATGACTGAATCGAAGAACGATACGCTGTTCGCGCGCGCCCAGAAAACCACGCCCGGCGGCGTCAACTCGCCGGTGCGCGCGTTCCGCTCGGTGGGCGGCACGCCGCGTTTCATCACCCGCGCCGAAGGCCCGTACTTCTGGGACGCGGACGGCAAGCGTTATATAGATTACATCGGCTCGTGGGGACCGGCGATTGTCGGCCACGCGCATCCGGACGTGGTGAAGGCGGTGCAGGAAGCGGCCACGCGCGGCCTGTCCTTCGGCGCGCCGACCGAGGCGGAAATCGAGATGGCGGAGGAAATCTGCCGCCTGGTGCCGTCGATCGAGCAGGTGCGCCTGGTGTCGTCCGGCACCGAAGCCACCATGAGCGCGCTGCGCCTGGCGCGCGGCGCCACCGGCCGCGACAAGATTATCAAGTTCGAAGGCTGCTATCACGGCCACGCCGATTCCTTATTGGTGAAAGCCGGCAGCGGCTTGCTGACTTTCGGCAATCCGACTTCGGCGGGCGTGCCGGAAGATTTCGTCAAGCATACGCTGGTGCTGGACTATAACAATGTGGAACAGATTACCGAGGCATTCGCCAATTTCGGTTCTGAAATCGCCTGCGTTATTGTAGAGCCGGTGGCGGGCAATATGAATCTGATTAAAGGCACGCCGGCATTCCTGCAAGCCTTGCGCGATTTGTGCACCAAGCACGGCGCGATTCTTATTTTCGATGAAGTCATGTGCGGTTTCCGCGTCGGCCTGGGTGGCGCACAGGAATTGTATGGCATTAAACCGGATCTGACTGCGCTGGGTAAAGTTATTGGCGGCGGCTTGCCGGTGGCGGCATTTGGCGGCAGCGCTGAATTGATGAGTAAAATGGCGCCGCTGGGTGCGGTTTATCAAGCCGGCACATTATCGGGCAATCCGGTGGCGGTGGCGGCGGGCATGACCACGCTGAAGATTATTCAACAGCCGGGCTTCTACGATAAACTGGCCGCATCGGCCAAACGCTTGGCGGCGGGATTAACCGCCGCCGCCAAAGAAGCGGGCGTGACTTTCTGCGCGGATGCCGAAGGCGGCATGTTCGGTTTGTATTTCAGCGAAGTACCGCCGAATAACTACGCCGAAATGATGGCGGGCGACCGCGCCAAATTCAACACCTTCTTCCACGCCATGCTGGACGAAGGCGTTTATTTCGCGCCAGCGGCGTTTGAGGCGGGCTTTGTATCCGCCCAGCACGATGATGCGGTAATCGACGAGACCATCGCAGCGGCCCGCAAGGTATTCGCGACGCTGAAGTAAGCCGGTCCTGGAAACAGCCGCCGCAACGCCCTTGCCGGGCTGCGGCGGCTTTTTTTCGCCCATAGCAAGCCAGTTTCTGGCGCGATCACACCAGAATCGGGCACATCCGCCCCCTGCAAGCTCGCCTTCGTGACTGTTGGAGAGAATTTAACAATGCGGAAAAGGGCATACTACCGGCATGAAACTTATCGCCGAAAAACGTTCCAGCAAGGACAAATACGATGTGCTCCGTTTTATCCGCAACAACGGCAGCACCACGGACTCGCTCATGCCGCGCCAGGGCATATTGCCGCATGATCTGATTCATTATGTGGTGGAATCCGCCCTGCCCCTGCGGCATGGATTTCTAAGCCAAGTGGCATTGGGCGCCGACGCGCAATTCGTCATGGAAGCCGTGCACGATATCGGCAACGCGGCAATACACCAGCAGGCGGTTCAAGTCGAAGCCGTCGTCGAAGGCTTGCAAACGCAACTCTGGGCCGGCAGTTTTGAACTGGATGTATTTATTGATGCGGTGAATGGCGCCTGCGCCGCGCGCGGGCAGCCGCCATTTAATATGGCCGGCATCGACGTGCAATCCAGTTTATATGGGGAGGCTTTGGCTCTTCACGCCGCATGGCAGGATATTCCCTTCCACGGATCGCTGTCGCTCGATTTCAGCCCGCGCATAGGCTAGGCAGGCCGGATAAAATAAAGGCGCCATCAAGGCGCCTTTATTTATTTCAGCCAGCCGCGGTGGCGGAAATAAAGGAAGGGAGCAATGGCGCTGGTGATCATCAGGCCCCAGGCCCATGGATAACCCAGCGCCCATTTCAATTCGGGGATATTGTCGAAGTTCATGCCGTAGACGCTGGCTATTAATGTAGGCGGCAGGAAGGCTACGCTGGCAACCGAGAATATCTTGATAATCTTATTCTGGTTAATATTGATAAAGCCGACCGTGGCGTCCATCAGGAAGTTGATTTTATCGAACAGGAAAGAGGTGTGGCCGTCCAGGGATTCGATGTCGCGAAGAATCTGGCGCGCTTCTTCGAATTGCTCGGAATTGAGCAGGCGGCCGCGCATCAGGAAACTCACCGCGCGGCGCGTGTCCATCATGTTGCGGCGTATGCGGCCGTTTAAGTCTTCCTCGTGAGCAATGGCGCTCAGCGCATCGGCTGCGTCCCTGTCGGTGAATTCTTCCTGCAGCACGCGGCCGGATACTTCTTCCAGGTTCTGGTAGATGCCTTCCAGCGCGTCGGCCGAATATTCGGCGTCGGTGGCGTACAGATCGAGCAGCACGTCCATATAGTCGGCGATGGAACCGGGGCGCGAGCGGGCGCGCATGCGCACCAGGCGGAACACCGGCAGGTCGTCCGTATGGACCGAGAACAGCATTTTCTTGGCCAGGATGAAAGCCACGGTGACGATGCGCGAGGGGCCGTCGTCTTCTTCCAGCAGGAAGTCGGTGCGCAGGTGCAGGTCGCCGTTTTCCGCCTCGTAGTAGCGGGCCGAGGCTTCAATGTCCTTGACTTCGTCTTCGCCCGGCAGCGTTACGCCGTAAATGGCTTTAACCCAGGCACGCTCGTCGTCGTTCGGGTCGGTCAGGTCGACCCAGACGGGTTCGAGCTTTTCCAGGTCTTCACGGGATTCGATGGGAACCTGGTTGAGACGGCCATTTTGCAGAACGAAGACATTAATCATAGGCACTCTCAGCCAGCGGTGGGTCCAGGCGCTCACAAGCGCAGAAAACGAAACAGCGCAAGTGTACTCGCAAGGCCTTTTTTAGGCCACCTTTGCTTGCTGTTTTTTGCCCTAGCGGGTGGCCTTTTCTATCATTTTTGCGCGCAAATCCTGCGGTGCGGCATCGACCGGGTCCGGCTTGGGCCCGCGCGGCGCGTCTATGCCCTTTGTTTCATGCACGACAACGTTTCGGGTGGTGGCATTGGCTGCGCTGCATTCGGTGTCGGAGAACACGGTTTTGCCGTCTATCACGCAGCGGCGCAGCGGCTTGGCGGGTGTGGAAATAGCTGCAGCGGCCGCCGCCGGCGCGGCGGCCGCACTCTTGCCGCCCAGCCTGGCCAAGCCTTCGGCGAACAGGTTGCGCTCGTAGCGCATGGAGAAAATCGCCGCCATGGCCAGGGCGGCCACGGCCGCCATCAGCACCGCCACCAAGATCAAACTGATACCGCGCTGACGATGCCGCATGCCGCCTCCCTGGCTAAATAATGCCTTATAGTAACTTATGGCAACTCAGCCGAGCCCATGCGCTTCAAAATAACGCCGGTGCGGCGCGCCAGGTAGTTGGAATCGCGGTGGCTGTCATAGAACCGGGGATTGGGCAGCATGACGGCCAGCTTGGCGGCCTGGGCCGCGCCAAGCCTGGAGGCGCTGACGCCGTAGTAGTGCTTGGCCGCCGCCTCGGCGCCGAAGATGCCTTTGCCGAACTCCACCACGTTCAGGTAGATCTCGAAAATGCGCTCCTTGTCCATCAGCGCTTCCAGCATATAAGTAATGATGAGCTCCTGGCCCTTGCGCAGATAGCTGCGCGAGCCGGACAGGAACAGATTCTTGGCCAGCTGCTGGGTAATGGTGGAGCCGCCGGACACGACCTTTTTCTTTTTGTTGTTCTTCTCGTAGGCTTTTTGCAGGGCTTCCCAGTCCACACCCTCATGTTCCGAGAAATTGGCGTCTTCGGACGCGATAATCGCCCTTTTCAGGTTGCCGGAGATGCGCGCATAGGGCACCCACTGCTGCTGGATATTGGCCTTGGGATTGATTTCCTGCAAAGCCTCGCGCTGGGCCCGCATAAAGGACGTGGTGGCGGGGTTGTGGTCCACCCACCACCAGATCTGCACCAGGAAATACAGCTGCACCAGGACGAACAGCAGCACCGGGGCGATGAAGATCCACTTCACCCACCACCATTTACCGCGCGTAGCTCCTGCTTTGCGCGCTTTTGTCATAGTTTTGAACGCAGTTGGGCCAGCAGCTCCGTGGTTTGCGGACGCACGCCGCGCCAGGCCAGAAAGGCTTCGGCCGCCTGCTCAACCAGCATGCCCAGGCCATCGCGCACGATCGCGCCGTGATCTGCCGCGAACTGCATGAAAACCGTCGGCTCCTTGCCGTACATCATATCCAGCGCCAGGGTCCCGGGGCCGAATACCTCGGCCGGCACCGGCGGCAGGTCAGCCTGCAGACTGGCCGAGGTGGCGTTGATGACGATGTCGTACTGGCCGCGCGGCGCTTCGTATCCGCAGGCGGACAAGGCCGCGCCGCCGGACAGGGCGGCAAACTGCGCCACCAGCGCCTCGGCGGTGGCGACGGTGCGGTTGGCGATGGTGAGCTGGGACGGATGGTGCTCCAGCAGCGGCAGCACGGCGCCGCGCGCGGCGCCGCCGGCGCCCAGCAGCAGCACGCGCTTGCCGGTGATGGGCACGCCGGCGTTGCCGACGATGTCATTGACCAGGCCCGCGCCGTCGGTGTTGTCGCCTATCGTGCCGTCGTCGGTGAACAGCAGGGTGTTGACGGCGCCGGCCGCCTGCGCACGCATGGTGAGCGCGCCGCACAGCTTATGGGCTTCCAGCTTGAAGGGCACGGTGACGTTGGCGCCCTTGCCGCCTTCGGCCACGAAGGCGCGCACGGCGGCCGGGAAGCCGTCCAGCGGCGCCAGGCGCTTTTCATAGGTCAGCTGCTGGCCGGTCTGCAGCGCGTAGGCGGCGTGGATGTCGGGCGATTTGCTGTGGCCGATGGGGTTGCCGAAGACGCAGTACTTATCCATTTTTTAATTAGTTCCACTCAAGTTGGATTCCAGTTTTTCTTCGCGCGTGAATTTAAAACGGGTGATGATGACCCACAGGTCGTCGCGTTCGCTGGACAACATATTCGGCGGGAATTTGCCGAAGGGCGCGGCGCGGCGCACGATGCGCAGCGCGGCCTCGTCCAGCGCGTCGTTGCCGGAGCTCTTTTCCACCCGCACGCCGCCTTCCTTTTCGTAGATGGTGCCGTCCTGGAAGATGGGGATGTAGACCACCAGCTCGCCGTACAGTTTGCGGCCGTTCTTCTGAGGGAAGTTCAGCGTGCCCACCTCCTCCACCTTGCGCTGCAGGCGCTGGTAGTACATGGCGTAGCCCACTTCGCGCGTGCTGGGGGTGATGAAGGTCTTCTTGGGCCGCTTGTTCTGGTCGTCAATGGTCTGCGTGATCTCGGCGGCCATGCGGGCGATGGCCTTGCTGCTTTCCAGCAGGTCGGCGCCGGTGGGCATGGGGTCGGGCTTGGCTTTTTCCGTGACCGGGGCTGCCGTGAGCGGATTGGGCTTGACGGCCTGGGTCAGCAGCTTGCGCTGGGTTTCCTCCAGCTCGGCGATGCGGCGCTTGGTGGCCTTCACGCTTTCGCCGGTTTCGTTCTTGCGCATGTCCGGCAGCGGCGACTTGGCGCGGCCGGCGTCGGCCTTGCCGCCGCCGTCGAGATTGGCCTGCGCCAGCGCGTCGGCCTTCAGTGGCGCCTTGTCGTGCTTGGCGTTCACCAGGATGACTTCCAGGCCGGGGTCGGCCGGCTCGATCTTGAAGCTCTTCGGCGCCACGAAGGTCACGGCCAGCAATAGGCCGTGCGCCAGCAGGGAGAAGCCAGTTGCGAAATACAGGAAGCGGTTTTCTTGGAAAGACTTCACGCAGGAACCATCGGCAACATCTAAGGATTGCACATTCTACGACAAGCGGAGCCTGGGGTGGCGGATCGGGCAGGTCAGCAAGCTGAGCCGCATTCGGGGTCTGACCCCGAATGCGGCTCAGCCTGGCAGGTTTGTCCGCTTAGCTGGCTTGCTCGGGGGCCGGCTCGGTGACGGCGGTTTCGCTGGCGAGGTCGGCCACTTCGGCTTGCTCGTCGGCGGGCGCGGCGGCGTCGGCCAGGGCTTGCTCGTGCTCGGCCGGGCTGTCTTCCCCGACGTCTTCCTCTTCTTCGTAGTCCAGCTCGGCGTCCGCCGCGGCCGGGGCGGTCACGATTTCGAGCAGGCGCGCTTCCACGCTCAGGTCCACTTCATCCCAGCGCAGGATGTCGAGCTTGACCTGGGCGCCGCGCGCGGCGGGCGGCATGCCGGCCAGGCGGATGATGAGCGGAATGTCGGACAGGCGCAACACTTCGTCCTTCAGCACCACCGCTTCCACCTGGCGCTGCTCCTGCTGGCCCAGCCAGCGCAGGCACCAGTAGCGCTCCATATTGCTCTGGTGGTCGTTATAGGCCGAATACGCCGCGTCGAACTGGGACACGATGGCGAACAGATTCGCGTCCTTGTGCTTGAACGGCGCCACGAAGGGTGCGGCCACGCCCTTCTCGGCCACGGCCAGGATCTGCCACTGGTTCACCAGGTCGGTGTAGCGGCGCAGCGGCGAGGTGCTCCATGCGTACTGGTCCACGCCCAGGCCCTGGTGCGGGGCGGCGTGCGTGAGCATGCGCACCTGCATCTTGGCGGCCCAGCCGCCCACGCCCTGGCCCTGGCTGCGGTAGATGCCGGGCACGCCGTGGTCGTGCATCAGCTTGCCCCAGGTGCTGTTGGCGAAGATCATCAGCTCGGCCACGATCTTGTCCAGCGGCGCGCCGCGCTTGCGGCGGGTGACCGTCACCACGTCGTCTTCGACGTAGAAGTTGTAGTCCACGCGGTTGTTCTGCTCGGGTTTCAAGCCGAAGCCTTCGCGCTTGACCATGCGGCCCGCTTCCAGCTGCAGCGCCCATTTCCACAGCAGGCCCAGCTCGGCCTTGCGCGGGTAGTCGCCCTCGCCGCTGGCCAGGGTTTCTTCGTTGACCAGTTCGTCCAGCGTGTTGTGGCGCAGGTTGTTGGCGATGGGAACCAGCTCGGCGCGCGTCTCTGTGCTGACCACGCTCCAGTCGGCCGGGTCCAGCGTGGCGTACAGCGACAGCGCCGGGCAGGTCTTACCTTCGGCCAGGGTGAAGGCTTCCACGATGCTGTCCGGCAGCATGGTGATTTTGTCGCCCGGCATGTAGACGGTGGACATGCGCGCGCGCGCCATCTTGTCGACCGCGTCGTCCGGACGGATGCCCAGGCCGGGCGCGGCGATGTGGATGCCGACCTTGACCTTGCCGTCTTCCAGATGGGTGACGGAGAAGGCGTCGTCGATCTCGGTGGTGGTGACGTCGTCGATGGAGAACGCTTCCACGGCGGCCAGCGGCAGCTTGGCCGGCGCGCTCGGCACCGGCACGTCCGGGAAGCCCGCGCCTTTGGGGAAGTTCTCGAACAGGAACTTGGACATGTGCAAGTCCTTCGGCGAGGCGATGCCGCCTGCCGCCAGCATCAGGCGCTGCGGGCTCTGGTGCGTTTCATTGCAGGCCGCTTCCAGCGCCTTGTATTCGATGGTGTTCTTGTCGGGCTTGAACAGCAGCTGCTGTACGATGGCCTTCATGCTCTCGGGCAGCCGGTTGGCTTTCAGTTCTTCCACGTACTGGGCCTGGATCACGGCCTGCTGCTTTTTCTTTTCGATGCCGGCCAGCGCGGCGCGCAGCGACTGCTCGGGCGCCTTCTTGTAGCGGCCACGGCCCTTCTTGTAGAAATAGATGGGCGCGTTGTGCAGGCCCAGTATCAGGCCGGCCGCTTCGTGCGGCAGCGGCGCGTGGCCGAAGTATTCGGCGCCCAGCTCGGCAAAGCCGAACTCGTCCTCGCCGGCCACTTCCCACAGGAACTCCAGGTCCAGTTCGGCGGCCACCGCCTTGGCCTGCTCCAGCAGTTCGGCCGGGGCCGGCTTTTCGTACTGCAGCAGCACGTCCTTGGCTTTGACCTTGTTGCGCTTGCCGCTGGCCATTTCAATCTGGTAAGCCTCGCCCGCGTGGGACATGACGGAGCCGACCTTGAAATCGCCGGATTCTTCGAAAAATACGTTCATTATTATGTTCTGTTCTCTAAAGTCGAATTGGCCCTTGCCGGCGCCAGGCTCAGCACCTCGGGCATGAAGACCTCGGTCACCAGCAGCAATCCATTGTGGCGCTGGTACAAGCAGCGCCGTGCATACAATATCTGTTCGTCCTGCATCCCTGCCGCTGCGCGCGCGCGGCGGGCCAGCGGATGGCAGGGACGCAGGCGCGCGAATTCCAGTTCGCCGCGCCGCACCTGCGGGTCGCCGAACAGCGTGGAGCCGAGCGAGCGTTCGCCCAGCGCGCTGAACAGCGGCCAGTCGCTGGCGTCGGCCGAGGTCGGCACCACGGTGTGGCCAAACACCACCGGCGTATTATCACACCGCAGCAGCACCTCGCGCTCCACCACCCGGCTGGGGCGGTGCAGGCCGATGGCGGCGGCCTCGTCGGCCAGGCACAGCGCGGGATGCTGGTGCAGCTTCTGCACGCGGAAGGCGCGGCTGTGCGCTTTCAGTTTATTCGTCAGCGAGCCGCCGCCGGTGAGCCAGTGGCGCATGGCCTCCGGCGCGTTGACGGCGATAACGTGGCTGTGCCAGTTCGCAAGACGCAGCGAGCGGCCCTTCACAGGGAACCGCCGGCGCCACGGCGTGCATCGCAAAATTCCAGCACGCTCTCTATATAGTCGGCAAATTCGCTGATGCCGTGGTCGCTGCCCTGTATCACGTCCTGGCGCGCGCCTTGATAGTGCGCCACCATGTCGCGGTAGTCCAGCACTTCATCGCCGGTGGCGGCGATCAGGTAGTAGCGCTCGGGGCGGGTGATGCGCGCCACGTCGAGCGCGCGCAGCTCGTCTATATATTCAGGCTTGAATTCGAACGGCTCGTCGGAGTGGAACTGCGTGGTCACGCCGACGTGCTTCTGCAAGTCCTGGCGCGGCACAATGGCCGGGTTGAGCAGCACCGCGCGGCAGCCCAGGCGCTCGGCCAGCCAGGTGGCGTAGTAGCCGCCCAGCGAGGAGCCGACCACGGTGAGCTCGTCCGCCAGCTGCTGCGCGGGCACGCCGTCCAGCAAGGACAGCGCCAGCTCCATGGCCAGCTTGGGCGAAGCGGGCAGCTGCGGGCAGAGATACTCCGCGCCGCGGCCCAGCGCGGCCATGCGCTCGCCCATCAGCCGCGCCTTCATCGACTGCGGCGAGGAGCGGAATCCGTGCAGGTACAGAATCATCGGGCCAGCGCCTCCAGCAGCTTCTGGTGCACGCCGCCGAAGCCGCCGTTGCTCATGACGACGATGTGGTCGCCCGGCTGCGCCTGCGCAACGATGGCATCCACCATGACGCCGATATCGTCGTAGGCGCTGGCGACGGCGCCCATGGGCGCGAGCGCCGCGCCCAGGCTCCAGCCCAGCGCTTTTTCGCTGCCGAAGCCGAACACCAGGTCGGCCTCGGCCAGGCTGCCAGGCAAGGCGTCTTTCATGGCGCCCAGCTTCATGGTGTTGGAGCGCGGCTCCAGCACGGCCAGGATGCGGCCCGTCTGAGCACTGTCATGGCGCAGCTTCTTGCGCAGGCCGCCCACGGTGGTGGCGATGGCGGTGGGATGGTGGGCGAAGTCGTCGTAGACGGTGACGCCGTTGACCACGCCGCGCACTTCCATGCGGCGCTTGACGCTGACGAAGCGCGCCAGCGACTCGGCCGCCTGCGCGATCGGCACGCCGACGTGGCGCGCGGCGGCGATGGCGGCCAGCGCGTTGGAGCGGTTGTGCTTGCCGGTCAGCTCCCACTGCACCTTGCCTGCGGTCTCGCCGTTGAAGATGACGTCGAAACTACCGTCTTCGTATTCCTTCAGCGTCCAATTGGCGCCGTCCGCGCCGCCGAAGCTTTCCTGCTCGCTCCAGCAGCCGCGCTTGAGCACGCGCCCCAGCGATGCCTCGTCGGCGTTGGCGATGACGCGGCCGATGCCGGGCACGGTGCGCACCAGGTGGTGGAATTGGGTTTCGATGGCGCCCAGATCGGGGAAGATGTCGGCGTGATCGTATTCGAGATTGTTCAGCACGGCGGTCTTGGCGTGGTAGTGCACGAACTTGCTGCGCTTGTCGAAGAAGGCGGTGTCGTATTCGTCCGCTTCGATGACGAAGAAGGCGGAATCGACGGCCTTGCCCCCGGCCGTGCCGCTGAGGCGCGCCGAGATGCCGAAGTTCATCGGCACGCCGCCGATCAGGAAGCCGGGCGCGTAGCCGGCGTCTTCCAGTATCCAGGCCAGCATGGCCGAGGTGGTGGTCTTGCCGTGCGTGCCGGCCACGGCCAGCACCCACTTGTCGCGCAGGATGTGTTCGCCCATCCACTGCGGGCCGGACACGTAGGGCAGGCTGCGGTTCAGGATTTCTTCCACCAGCGGATTGCCGCGCGAAACAACGTTGCCTATTACATACAGGTCCGGGTTGAGCGCCACCTGTTCCGGGCCGAAGCCCTGTATCAGTTCGATGCCCTGGGCTTCGAGCTGGGTGCTCATCGGCGGGTAGACGTTGGCGTCGCAGCCGGTGACGCGGTGGCCCGCCTCCTTGGCCAGCACGGCCAGGCCGCCCATAAAGGTGCCGCAAATACCGAGTATATGAATATGCATGTTGAGAGTGCTTGGGGAACACGAACAGTCTGTCAGGACGGTGATTTTACCTGACGCGTGGCCTCTTCCGGTTCAGAGTATGATCTCGGACATGACGCCTCCCCCAAACGATGACATTCAGCTACTGCGCGCGCAGATCGCGGCGGCCGCCGCGCGCCTGATCGCGGCCGACGGCGCCGACTACGGCACGGCCAAGCGCAAGGCGGCGCGCCAAGTGCTGGGCGAGCAGGCCGGCGCCAATGCCGGCGCCCTGCCCGACAACCACCAGATCGAGGAAGAGGTACGGCTGTACCACGCGCTGTTCAACGCGGACACCCAGCCGGCCCGTTTGTTCCGCCTGCGCACGGTGGCGCTGCAGGTGATGGAAGCGCTGGAGCAGTACAATCCCTTCCTGACCGGCGCCGTGCTGAACGGCACCGCCGGGCCGCACGATGACATCCATTTGCAGCTGTTTGCCGACAGCGCCAAGGAAGTGGAGATCTTCCTGTTAAATAAGAACCTGAATATCGACCTGTCGGAAACGCCGCACTTCAAGGGGCCGCGCTACGAGCCGGTGGAGACGGTCAGCTTCCTGTGGCAGAAGGAAGGCGTGCACGCGGCGCTGTATGAACTGGACGATATGCGCGGCGCGCTGAAGGCCCGCAGCGACGGCAAACCGTTGCGCGCAGACATCGCCGGCGTGCGCGCGCTATTAATAACTAGTACTCACCAAGAAACATAATGTCTAAAAAGAACTATCTCGTATATGCGGCGATCGCTATCGCCTGCGGCGGCGCCGGCGTGTGGGCCAGCCTGCACAACAACCAGCCTGCCGCCGTGGCTGCGGCGCCGGCCGCGCCGCTGGCAGCTCCGGTGGCGGCGCTGTTCCAGCAGAAGCTGAAGGACGGCAAGGGCGTGGAGCAGGCGCTGGCGCAATGGCAGGGCAAGCCGCTGGTGGTCAATTTCTGGGCCACCTGGTGCGGCCCCTGCGTGGAGGAGATGCCGGAACTGTCCGCGCTGCAGGGCGAGCAGGCCGGCAAGGGCCTGCAAATCATCGGCATCGGCATCGATAGCCCCACAAACATCGCCGAATTCGCGGAAAAACACAAAATCGCCTATCCTGTGTACGTGGGCGGCATGAGCGGCACGGATTTGTCGCGCCAGCTGGGCAACGCCCATGGCGGCCTGCCGTTTACCGTGCTGATAGGGGCCAACGGCCAAGTGAAAAAGACCTATCTGGGCCGCCTGAAGTTCGATGAGCTGCGTGCAGATCTTGCAAGTATGTAAGAAAATCGGCAATATATTTTTACTTGCCAAGGGTCGCTGTTGACGGCAAAATGCGAAACTTTCGCGGAAATTGGTCTGGACACATGGCAAAAAAACTCCTGTTGCTGAATGGCCCCAACCTGAATTTGCTGGGGACGCGCGAGCCCGAAGTGTATGGCCACGACACGCTGGCCGACGTGGAGCGGGCGGCGCAGGCGCAGGCGGCGGCGGCAGGCGCGCAGCTGGCCAGTTTCCAGAGCAACCACGAAGGCGCGCTGATCGACCGCATCCACGCCGCGCGCGGCGAGGGGGTGGACGCCATCGTGATTAATCCGGGCGGTTTGACGCACACCAGCGTGGCCCTGCGCGATGCGCTGGCCGGGGTGGCGATACCGTTTATTGAAGTCCATATTTCGAACATTTACCGGCGCGAGGAATTCCGCCACCATTCATTTCTCAGCGCGGTCGCGCAAGGAACGATCTGCGGACTGGGCATAGACGGGTATCGCTTAGCCATCGACTTTGCCCTTAAAATCCGTTAATCTACGCGATCTGCGCGCATTTATCGCGGCGACGCCCCACAAAGGCTTGCTGCCCACAATCACATAACAAAGATACACAGGGAGTCTCAGATGGATCTACGCAAGCTCAAGACGTTGATAGACCTGGTCGCTGAATCGGATATCGCGGAGCTGGAAGTGACGGAAGGCGAGAGCAAAGTACGCATCGTCAAGTCGTCGGCCATGCCGCAAAACCAAGTGGTGATGATGCAGCCGCAAGGCATGCAGCCACAATACCAGCACGCCGCCGCGCCGATGGCGCCGGCACCGGTCGCCAGCGTCCCGGCTGCCCCCGCTGAGCCTACCGGCCACGTGGTCAAGTCGCCTATGGTGGGCACCTTCTACCGTTCGTCCGCCCCCGGCGCGGCGGCCTTCGTCGAAGTGGGCCAGTCCATCAAGGAAGGCGACACCCTGTGCATCATCGAAGCGATGAAGCTGCTGAACGAAATCGACGCGGACGTGTCCGGCGTTGTGACCCAGATCCTGGTGGAAAACGGCCAGCCGGTCGAATTCGGCCAACCCCTGTTTGTGATCGGCTAAGTCGGACCCGCGGCCGTGGACACATCCACCGGCCGCTCCGATCTTCCGCACTCTCTCACCCTGGAGCAGCCGCTCCCCACAAACACAGAACCTGCCATGTTTGAAAAAATCCTCATTGCCAACCGCGGTGAAATCGCGCTGCGTATTCAGCGCGCCTGCCGAGAAATGGGCATCAAGACGGTGGTGGTCCACTCCGAAGCCGACAAGGACGCCAAGTACGTGAAGCTGGCCGACGAGTCGGTCTGCATCGGCCCGGCCTCCTCCGCCCTGAGCTATCTGAACATGCCGGCCATTATCAGCGCCGCTGAAGTGACCGACGCCGAAGCGATCCACCCGGGCTACGGCTTCCTGTCGGAGAACGCCAACTTCGCCGAGCGCGTGGAGAAATCCGGCTTCGTGTTCATCGGCCCGCGCGCCGAGTCGATCCGCATGATGGGCGACAAGGTGTCGGCCAAGCAAGCCATGATCAAGGCCGGCGTGCCCTGCGTGCCCGGCTCGGACGGCGCGCTGCCGGACGACCCGAAAGCCATCGTGCAGATCGCGCGCAAGGTGGGCTACCCGGTCATCATCAAGGCGGCCGGCGGCGGCGGCGGACGCGGCATGCGCGTGGTGCACACCGAGGCGGCGCTGATCAACGCGGTGGCCATGACCAAGGCGGAAGCCGGCGCCGCGTTCGGCAATCCGGAAGTCTACATGGAGAAATACCTGGAGAATCCGCGCCACGTGGAGATCCAGATCCTGGCCGACGAGCACAAGAACGCGGTCTGGCTGGGCGAGCGCGACTGCTCGATGCAGCGCCGCCACCAGAAGGTGATCGAGGAAGCGCCGGCGCCGGGCATCCCGCGCAAGCTGATCGAGAAGATCGGCGACCGCTGCGCCGAAGCGTGCCGCAAGATCGGCTACCGCGGCGCGGGCACGTTCGAGTTCCTGTATGAGAACGGCGAGTTCTACTTCATCGAGATGAACACCCGCGTGCAGGTGGAGCATCCGGTCACCGAAATGATCACCGGCATCGACATCGTGCAGGAGCAGATCCGCATCGCCGCCGGCGAGAAGCTGCGCTTCCGCCAGCGCGACGTGATGCTGGCCGGCCATTCGATCGAGTGCCGCATCAACGCCGAAGACCCGTTCAAGTTTACGCCGTCGCCGGGCCGCATCACCTCCTGGCACGCGCCGGGCGGCCCCGGCGTGCGCGTCGATTCGCACGCCTACGCCGGCTACTACGTGCCGCCGCACTACGATTCGATGATCGGCAAGGTCATCACCTACGGCGCCACCCGCGAGCAGGCCATCCGCCGCATGCAGATCGCGCTGTCGGAAATGGTGGTCGAGGGCATCCAGACCAACATCCCGCTGCACCGCGAGCTGATGGTGGACGCGCGCTTTATCGAAGGCGGCACCAACATCCATTACCTGGAACAGAAACTGGCAGCGATGCCTAAGGCGGGCGCATGAACTACGTAGAAATCGTCATCGAGGTCGCGCGCGACCATGCCGAGGCGCTGTCGGACGCGCTGATGGAAGCGGGCGCCCTGTCCGTCTCGGTGGAAGATGCCGATGAAGGCACGGACGCCGAGAAGCCCCTGTTCGGCGAGCCGGGCATGGAGCCGGAAGAGGCGGCGTGGGACCATTCCCGCGTGGTGGCGCTGACCGGCGAGGACGCCGACCAGGCGGCCATCGTGGCGGAAGCGGCCGCCGCCATCAGCCTGGCCGAGGTGCCGAAGTTCACGCTGCGCGGCGTGGAGGAGCAGGACTGGGTGCGTTTGACGCAGTCGCAGTTCGAGCCCATCCACATCGGCAAGAACATCTGGGTGGTGCCGAGCTGGCACGAGGCGCCGGACGCCAACGCGCTGATCCTGGAGCTGGACCCGGGCCTGGCCTTCGGCACCGGTTCGCATCCGACCACCCGCCTGTGCATGGAGTGGCTGGAGGCGCATCCGGCGCCGGGCAAGACGGTGCTGGACTACGGCTGCGGTTCGGGCATCCTGGCCATGGTGGCCAGGAAGCTGGGCGCGGGCGCGGTGGCGGGCGTGGACATCGATCCGCAGGCGATCGAGTCGGCGCGCGACAACGCGCAGCGCAACCAGGTCGGCGAGATCGAGTACTTCCTGCCGGACAGCTTCGCCGAGTCGGCGCACGCCACGGCGCGCTTCGACACCGTGGTGGCCAATATCCTGTCGAGCCCATTGAAGCTGATGGCGCCGATGCTGTCGGGCCGCGTGGCCGACGGCGGTTCGCTGATCCTGTCGGGCGTGCTGGCGCGCCAGGCCGAGGAAGTGGCGGCCGCGTATGCGCCGTTCATCAAGCTGGGCGTGTGGGCTGAGCTGGACGGCTGGGTAGCGCTGCACGGCGTGCTGGGCAGCGACACTGTTCCACCGGCCCGCTAAGCTCGCGCTAGCCCGATGGCGCTCGCCACCAAATGCCCCCACTGCAACACGATATTTCGGGTCGCCCACGACCAGTTGAAATTACGTGGGGGCATAGTGCGCTGCGGCGCCTGCAATGAAGTCTTCGACGGCAATGCCGCGCTGGTGGAGCCGGCGCTCAAGCAGCCCGTCATTATCGATCTGCCAGCGGCGCCCACTCCGGCGCCCACCTCCTCCCCTGAACTCGACGCCCTGATCACCACGCTCGACGCGCGCGCCGAGGACGAGGAGCTGGAGGCCGAGCCGGCGCCTGATCCGATCCCGGTCCCGGTCCCCGTCACACCCGGCGTTGAGACCTTCGACCTGGACCTCGATCTTGATGTGGACGTCGACCTGGACGCCGCGCTCGAGGACGAGCCGGTTGCGGAGCCGCTCAGCGTGCCGCCCGCCGCCGAGGAAGATGCTTCCGAAGACGCGCTGCCGGTGCACGAGGCCGAGCCGCCACGTCCTGAATATCCGCCCCTGTCCGCGCTGGATGATGAAGACCGCGAAGACCGCCTGGATGCGCCGCAGGAGGACGCCGACGGCCGCCGCGAGCCCACGCTGGATCTGCCCGACGAGCACCTGACCGCCGTCGCGCTGCACGACAGTTTCGAGCTGGACGCCTTCCCGCCCCGCAGCGAGGAATTCCCCGAGGCTGCGGAGCCGCGCCTTGAACCCGGCGCCGCCGAAGCCGACGACGATGACGACGTCGTCACGCTCTCCAGCGCGGCCACGGCTGCGGCCACCGCGACTACAGCCAGCAACGCCGCCACCGGCCCCGCCACGCCGGTCTCCTCCGGCCAGACCGGCCGCAATGCGGACAGCGCGGACGACGACGAACCCGGCTTCGTCAAACGCGACCGCCGCCGCAAGCAGGTCGGCAAAGCCGCCCGCATCGCCATGGCGCTGGGCGTGCCGCTGCTGCTGGCCGCGCTGGCCGCGCAGGTGCTGGGCACCTTCCGCAACCCGCTGGCGGCCGCCGTGCCCTCGCTCAAGCCGGCGCTGGTGTCGGCCTGCGCGCTGGCCGGCTGCACGGTGGACCTGCCGGCGCAGATCGACGCGCTGAGCATCGAACAGGGCGAGCTGCAAACGCTGGCCGACAATGTCTTCAGCTTCACCACCACCTTGCGCAACGGCGCGCGCACCGCGCAGGCCTGGCCGCACATCGAGCTGATACTGAACGACGACGCCGGCAAGCCCGTGCTGCGGCGCGTGTTCGCGCCGCGCGACTATCTGGCGCCGGCGGCCAATGCCGTCAATGCGGCCGGCGCGGCGGACATGGCCAAAGGCTTCGCGCCGCGTTCCGAACAATCCGTGAAGCTGTATTTCGAACTAGCCCAGGTCAAGGCATCGGGCTATCACATCGCTGTTTTCTATCCATAAGAACCTATCATGAACCAGACCTCCCTGATCTGCGGATCGCTCGCCATCGACTTCATCATGCAGCATGAAGGCCGCTTCGCCGACAGCCTGCTGGCCGACCAGCTGCACAAGGTGAACGTGTCCTTCCTGGTGCCGACCATGCGCACCGAGTTCGGTGGCTGCTCCGGCAATATCGCCTACAACCTCAAGCTGCTGGGCGGCGAAGGCCGCATCGTCGGCGTGATGGGCCAGGACAGCGGCCCTTACCTGGCGCGCCTGCAGAAGCTGGGCATCTCCACCGCCAACATCCTGATCAAGGGCGACGCCTACACGGCGCAGTGCTTCGTGACGGCCGACAGCGAGAACAACCAGATCAACGCCTTCCACCCGGGCGCCATGTCGTTCGCGCACGAGAACCCGGTGGCCAACGCCGGCCCGGCGCGCGTGGCGATTATTTCGCCGGACGGCCACCTGGGCATGCTCAAGCACGCCGACGACCTGGCCGCGCTGAACATCCCCTTCATGTTCGATCCGGGCCAGCAGATGCCGATGTTTAACGGCGAACAGCTGATCGCCTTCATCGACAAGGCCACCTATGTGACCTGCAACGACTACGAGATCGAGCTGCTGATGTCGAAGACCGGCCTGACGCTGCAGGACATCGCCGGCCGCCTGGAGGCGCTGATCGTCACGCGCGGCGAGCAGGGTTCGGAGATCTACACCGGCGGCCAGCGCATCGACATTCCGGCCGTGGCGGCCGAGGCGGTGCTGGATCCGACCGGCTGCGGCGACGCTTACCGTGCAGGTCTGCTGTACGGCATTACGCATGATCTGAACTGGGAAACCACCGGCCGCCTGGCCAGCCTGCTGGGCGCGATCAAGATCGCGCACAAGGGCGGCCAGAACCACGTGCTGACGAAAGCGGAGATCGGCGAGCGCTTCGAGGCGGCGTTCGGTTACCGTTACGAATAAGGGCGCGCCGGTAGCGCCATGAAGAAGGGGACGCCGCGGCGTCCCCTTTTTGTTTATCGGCCGAACAGCATGCCCAGGACCAGCTGCGCGATCTGCAGCAGGATCAGGGCCACCAGCAGCGACAGGTCGAGATTGCCCACCAGCGGCACCACCTTGCGCAGGGGGCGCAGCAGCGGCTCGTTCAGGGCGCGGATGAAGGGCGCCAGCGGCGCGTGCGGGTTGACCCAGCTGAAGATCGCTTCGATCACCAGCATGGCCATGAAGCCGTACAGTATCCACTGCAGGAAGCGGTACAGCGCCGCCAGCAGCACGGTCTGCCACGCGGCGCCGACGAAGAACAGCACCGAGGTGGCCAGGAACACGATCAGGAAGGCGCCGATCAGGCTGGCCCAATCGAAGCCGCCCACGCCCGGGACCACCCGGCGCAGGGGGCGCACCAGCCAGTCGGATAATTGGAAAGTGAATTGCGCCACCGACGATGGCGGACGCACACGGATGGCTTGCATCCAGAAGCGCAACAACAGGACAGCGCCGAGCAAACCGGCGACGGTGTCCACTATCAGCATGACGATACTAAGCACGGGCTCCCTCCATAAAAAAACCGCTGTGTGATTGTCTCACACAGCGGCCTCGCCTCATAAGGCTAGCGACGACTCAGCTCAGGATGGACGGGTGCTGGTCGGGAATGGCCAGGCGGCGGCCGGGGTCGGCGCGGTCTTGGCGCTTGGTGCGGCAGCCGGTGCGGCGGCAGCAGGAGCAGCAGGGGCGGCAGGCTTGGCGGCTTCCTTCTTGGGAGCGGCAGCTTTAGGCGCGGCTGGCTTTTTCGCGGCCGGCTTGGCCACTACTGGAGCTGGCGCGGCCGGAGCGGCTGCAACCGGGGCAGCTGCCGGCTTGGCAACTGCCTTAACCGCCTTTTTTGCTGCTGGCTTGGCGACGCCTTTCGCCGCAGGCTTGGCTGCTGCTGGTTTGGCGGCTGGCTTGGCGGCTGGTTTAGCAGCGGCTTTCACGGCTGGCTTGGCGGCGGCTTTTTTAGCGGCTGGTTTAGCTGCCGGTTTGGCAGCGGCTTTCTTGGCTGCTGGCTTAGCTGCTGGCTTAGCTGCCGGTTTAGCTGCTGGTTTAGCGGCTGCCTTCTTGGCTGCTGGCTTGGCGGCTGGTTTAGCAGCGGCTTTTTTTGCAGTTGGTTTAGCGGCTGGCTTGGCGGCGGCTTTCTTGGCGGCCGGCTTGGCTGCTGGTTTGGCGGCGGCTTTTTTGGCTGCTGGTTTAGCGGCTGGCTTGGCGGCGGCTTTTTTCGCTGCCGGCTTGGCTGCTGGCTTGGCGGCGGCTTTCTTTGCTGCCGGCTTGGCTGCTGGTTTAGCGGCGGCTTTCTTCGCTACTGGCTTCGCTGCGGCTTTTTTGGCCACTGGCTTGGCTGCTGCTTTAGCGGCTGGCTTGGCTGCTGGTTTAGCGGCGGCTTTTTTCGCTACTGGCTTGGCTGCTGGTTTGGCGGCGGCCTTCTTCGCTGCTGGCTTGGCTGCCGGTTTGGCGGCGGCTTTTTTCACAGCTGGTTTCGCTGCCGGCTTGGCGGCGGCTTTTTTCGCTGCTGGCTTGGCTGCTGGTTTAGCGGCAGCTTTTACCACGGCCTTGGCGGCTGGTTTCGCGGCGGCTTTCTTGGCAACCGGTTTGGTGGCAGCGGCTGCTTTAGCCGCTGGTTTCTTTACTTCTTTCTTTGCTTTTGCTGTAGCCATTTTGGTCTCTCCTTCATCTAGAGATGAGAATTACGCACAAGATTAAAACCCGTCCGGCCCCCTGGCCAGGCGAATTATTCATCGGCGCAAACGGATGGTTTGCGCTAATGAATTCGGCACCAGCTGAACTGCTGCAACTCCTCACGTTTGCAGCGCTTCAGCCCCGACGCCGGCGTTCACGGAACGGCCGGCGCACTAAATCTTGTTACGATGTTGGCGGGTGGCGGGCGTGTGTTCAGCACCGGTGTTCCCCATCGCAGCCACATCACGTTTTTGTTTTTTGAAGAAAAAACCGCCCGGCCTGGTCATACCCAGGCAAGGCGGTCATCGCAAAAACGGTGTGGTCTTGTGCATACTCGTGCGTGTCTCGAATCCCATTTTGTTGATCGTTTTGCGGGCGCGCGCGGCAGAAAAAACCGCACAAAAAAAATCACGCAAATTCAATCTCGTAAATTACACGAAAACCTTGTCGGTGCGCAACCGGCACAACTCACTTTCGCACTCTTTTTTGCACGATAGGCGCGCTATCGCACATTAGTTCATCAAATGCGGACGCTGCGCGCCGATTTTTTCGCGCGCGGCGCGTCGCCGGCCGCGATCATGCGCGTGCGCGAAATGAAAAAATGCGCGCGCGTTTTTTCGATGCGCGGGCAAGGAAGCCTTGCGCGCACAGGCGCACTTTGGCGCGCACTTTGGCGCGCACTTTGGGGCGCCGATCAGTGCGCGCCGAAGTGCTCGCGCACCCAATGCCGCAGCACCGTCGTGGCCGGACGCGCCGACGCGCGCGCGCCGTACACCAGGTCGTAGCGGAAGCTGGGCAGCGACAATTCGAACGGCTGCACCAGCACGCCCGCAGCCAGTTCCTCCTCCACCAAAGTCAGGCTAAGCAGGCCGACGCCCTGGCCGGCGATGGTCGCTTGCACCGCGTGCAGTTCCTCGCTGAAGGACACGCCGGTGTCGGCGTCGATGCCGGCCGCGCCGGCGGCGGCCAGCCACTGGCGCCACTCGACAGCGCGCTCGTCGCCGCGCACCGCCTCGCCCCATTCGAAGTGGATCAGGGTGGCGCGGCGCAGCTCGCGCATGCTGCGGATGTTGAGCAGAGGACTGCACACGGGCGCGAAGCGGTCCTCGAACAAGTGCTCGACCAGCAGGCCGGGATAGAGGCCGCTGCCGTAGCGGATGGCGGCGTCGGCATCGGCGTCGAGGTCGACCAGTTCGTTGGACGCGTCCAGGCGCAGCGTCCAGTCGGGATAGGCGTCGCGGAAGGAGCCGGCGCGGGTGGCCAGGCGGCGCGCCATGAAGGCGACGGTGGAGGACAGCCGCGCCACCTGCGCACCCTGCGCGCGCACCAGCTGCTCGATGGCGCGCTCGATGCTGTCGAAGCCGTCGCGCAAGGTGGGGAACAGCTGGCGGCCGGCGGCGGTGAGGGTGACGCGGCGCGGGCCGCGCTCGAACAGCTCGACGCCGATGGCCTGCTCAAGGTGCTTGATCTGGTGGCTGACGGCGGTGGGCGTGACGTTCAGCTCCTCGGCCGCGTCCTTGAAGCTGAGGCGGCGCGCGGCCGCTTCGAACACGCGCAGCGCGCCAATGGCGGGCAGTTTTCTCATCTGGTCTATTGATTAGTTTTACTCATCTATTGGATGAGGAATGATCGTTTGCCGCCTTGGGGCGCTGTTCGCATAATGTGCTTCAGTTCATTTTAACTCAGTCATCGAAGGAGATGCCATGCAGCTGGAACAGATCCATACCACGCCCGATCCCTACGCGCCCTATCTGCTGTCGCAGGCGATCCGCGCCGGCGGGCTGCTCTATATATCCGGCCAGGCCGGGGTCGGGGACGACGGCGCCATCGTCGGCGCGGACGATTTCGATGCGCAAGCGGCGCAGGCTTTCCGCAATCTGGAGCGGGTGCTGCTGGCCGGCGGCTCGAACTTGCGGCGCGTCATCAAGGTGACCATCTACCTGACGTCGATGGCGCACTTCGAGCGCATCGTGGCGCTGCGCCGCCTGTGGTTCGCGCCGCCCTACCCGGCCGACACCATCGTCGAAGTGGCGGCGCTGTACGCGCCGGAGGCAATGATAGAGATCGAAGCCATCGCCGCCGTTGGCTAGTTCAGCGAGGCCGGGATGAAGCCCTGCTCGCCCAGCGCCTTGACCACGCCGCGCAGCAGGTAGCTGGAGGTGAAGGACAGCGAGTACTGCCGCGCGCCCTCGTGGATGGGCTGCAGCATCTTCCGGTCCACCTGCTTCCTGAGCTGGTAGGTGCGCTGCGCGTCGCCGAGTGCGGGCATGCCGGGTGCGAGGTCGGCGGACTTGGCGGTCTTCAGCTTCATCACGGTCAGCAGCACGGTGTGTTCGTCCGCAGTGATGAGGCCGCGCTCGCGCGATACGGCCAAAGCCGGGATCAGGATTTTTTCCTGGAGGTAGCCATAGTCGGCGAGGCGGTCGACCTTGCGCAATTCGTCGAGGATGCCTTGCAGGACGTAAATGCACCAGCCTTCAAGCGCAGCATCGTGGCCCAGGTCGGCGCGGGCCAGCATCTGATAATACTGGTCGCAGTCGTTGCAGTTGCCGAACGGGTGAATCCAGGCGAAGCCGTGATGGGCGGTTGCCACTTTGTCTGGCCTGGCCGGGATTATCCGGAATCACTCGTCCGGCAGCATGTCCTCCTGCCGCCGGCGTTTGGGGATGCGCTGCTCGGGACGCAGCGAGGCTTTGTGATGGACGTGCTCGACCAGGGCCAGGGTAGTTTGCAGCGCGTCGCTCATGGTGCGGGCGGCGGCGGCCATGGCTTCGACCGGGGACTGCGCCACGGGCCGCTGCGCCAGCGCGCGCTTCAGCAGGCAGGCCTGGGTCCAGTGCCGCTCGCCGTTCAGCCGCACCCAGACGTCGCGCCAGGCGTTGCGGCCGTGGCCCGCCACCATGAGGGTAAACTGCCGTGGCGAGACCGGCACGCCCTGATAGAGCAGCTCGTCGCCAACGACCTCGGCAAGGTAGCTTTCCTCGCCGTGGCGCATCCGGATCAAGCTACCGGAGGGCAAGAACAACTGCTTCCATTGATAGCCGCTCACCGGCTCGGCGGCGGCGCGCTGCGCGGCGATCCAGTGCTTGATGGCCAGCCTCAGCGCCTCGGCCACGCTCAGCGTGCTGCCGGAAGTGCGCAGGTAGTCGCGCAATTCGATGTGCGCCGCAGGCGGTATGCCTGCGAAATCCCTCTGCCTATCCATACTAATTCCCCTGTCTAATCGTGCCTCGTTTCGCCTATTCCTGTCTATTTGACAGCGGCGAAAAGAAAAAGTTCGTTTTAGGCGCAATTAGGCAGAATTAGGCACACCAATTCGACCTGTTAGGCAGAGGGGGCTGCGCGGGCTCACCGCGCCCCCATAAAAAAACCCGGCGCATGGCCGGGTTTCTGGTGAAGCAGAAACGGATCAGTCCCAGTTCAGGGCGCCGCCGGTCTGGTATTCGGTAACGCGGGTCTCGAAGAAGTTGCGTTCCTTCTTCATGTCGATCATCTCGCTCATCCATGGGAATGGATTCTCAGGCTGGTCGAACAGCGTTTCCAGGCCGATCTGGGTGGCGCGGCGGTTGGCGATGAAGCGCAGGTAGCCCTTGAACATGGCCGCGTTCAGGCCCAGCACGCCGCGCGGCATGGTGTCTTCCGCGTAGGCGTATTCCAGCTCCACGGCCTTCAGGAACAGGCCCTTGATCTCTTCCTTGAAGGCAGGCGTCCACAGCAGCGGATTTTCCATCTTGATGGTGTTGATCAGGTCGATACCGAAATTGCAATGCATGGACTCGTCGCGCAGGATGTACTGGTATTGCTCGGCGGCGCCCATCATCTTGTTCTGGCGGCCCAGCGCCAGGATCTGGGTGAAGCCGACGTAGAAGAACAGGCCTTCCATCAGGCAGGCGAACACGATCAGCGACTTGAGCAGCTTCTGGTCGTTTTCCACGGTGCCGGTGGTGAAGGCCGGGTCGGTCAGCGTGTTGATGAACGGAATCAGGAACTCGTCCTTGTCGCGGATCGACTTCACTTCATTGTAGGCGTTGAAGATTTCCTGCTCGTCCAGGCCCAGCGACTCCACGATGTACTGGTAGGCGTGGGTGTGGATGGCTTCCTCGAAGGCCTGGCGCAGCAGGTACTGGCGGCATTCCGGCGCCGTGATGTGGCGGTAGGTGCCCAGCACGATGTTGTTGGCGGCCAGCGAGTCGGCGGTGACGAAGAAGCCCAGGTTGCGTTTCACCAGGCGGCGCTCGTCTTCGGTCAGGCCATTCGGGTTCTTCCACAGCTCGATGTCGCGCTGCATGTTCACTTCCTGCGGCATCCAGTGGTTGGCGCAGCCGGCCAGGTATTTGTCCCAGGCCCATTTGTACTTGAACGGCACCAGCTGGTTGACGTCGGTCTGGCCGTTGATGACGCGCTTGTCGTCGGCATTCACACGGCGGGCGATCTGCTCGGCAGTGCCTTCGGCGTTGAGTGGTGCGTGGGGTTGCGCGGCAGGCGCAGTTTCTTCGTCCCAGGACAGCATGATATTTCCTTCTTGAATTGGCAAACGGACCGCGCACGCGGCGCGGTCCTCCTATTGTATTACTGGCAGGCTTCGCATTCCTCGAAACCGTCGTCGCCAGGACGCAGGTAGCAGGCGGCGCCGTCTTCCTCGGAAGCAACCGGAGCGGCCGCGGCAGGGGCAGCAGCCGCCATGGCGCTCGCCGACATGCCGCCGTCCACGGCCACCGCGTTCAGCGCGCCGGTCTTGGAGGTCGATTTCTCCATGTGGGTGGCGGCGATGGTGCGCAGGTAGTAGGTGGTCTTCAGGCCGCGCAGCCAGGCCAGCTTGTAGGTCTCGTCCAGCTTCTTGCCCGACGCGCCAGCCATGTAGATGTTCAGCGACTGGGCCTGGTCGATCCACTTCTGGCGGCGGGAAGCCGCTTCCACCAGCCAGCTCGGCGACACTTCAAACGCGGTGGCGTAGATGTCGCGCAGGTCCTGCGGCACACGGTCGATCTTCACCAGCGAGCCGTCGAAGTATTTCAGGTCGGCGATCATGACCTCGTCCCACAGGCCGCGCGCCTTCAGGTCGCGCACCAGGTAGGAGTTGATCTCGGTGAACTCGCCCGACAGGTTGGACTTCACGTACAGATTCTGGAAGGTCGGTTCGATGCAGGCCGACACGCCGATGATGTTCGAAATGGTGGCGGTCGGAGCGATCGCCACGCAGTTCGAGTTGCGCATGCCGAACTTGGCGATGCGCTCGCGCACCGGGGTCCAGTCCATGGCGGCCGAGCGGTCCTGCTCCAGGTAGCCGGCGCCGCGCTCTTCAGCCAGCAGCGCGATCGAGTCCTGCGGCAGGATGCCGCGGTCCCACAGCGAGCCTTTGTAGGACTCGTAGTGGCCGCGCTCTTCGGCCAGCTCGGTCGACGCCAGGTAGGCGTAGTAGCACACCGCTTCCATCGAGGTGTCGGCGAAGCTCACGCATTCCTGCGACGAGAACGGCACGCGCATCATGTGCAGGCAGTCCTGGAAGCCCATCACGCCCAGGCCGACCGGACGGTGGCGCATATTGGCGTTGCGGGCCTTGTCGACCGCGTAGTAGTTGATGTCGATCACGTTGTCCAGCATGCGCATGGCGGTGCGGATGGTCTTCTGCAGCTTCACGTGGTCCAGCTTGCCCTCTTTCATGTGGGCCGGCAGGTTCACCGAACCGAGGTTGCAGACGGCGATCTCGTCCGGACCGGTGTTCAGCGTGATCTCGGTGCACAGGTTGGACGAGTGCACCACGCCCACGTGCGACTGCGGCGAACGGATGTTGCACGGGTCCTTGAAGGTGATCCACGGGTGACCGGTTTCAAACAGCATGGACAGCATCTTGCGCCACAGGTCCAGCGCGGCGATCTTCTTGAACACGCGCATTTCGCCGGCGGCGGCCTTGGCTTCGTAGCCCAGGTAGGCCTGCTCGAAGGCCTTGCCCACTTTATCGTGCAGGTCCGGCGCTTCGGACGGCGAGAACAGCGTCCAGTCGCCCTTTTCCATCACGCGCTTCATGAACATGTCCGGAATCCAGTTGGCGGTGTTCATGTCGTGGGTGCGGCGGCGGTCGTCGCCGGTGTTCTTGCGCAGGTCGAGGAATTCCTCGATGTCCATGTGCCAGGTTTCCAGGTAGGCGCACACCGCGCCCTTGCGCTTGCCGCCCTGGTTGACCGCCACGGCGGTGTCGTTCACCACTTTCAGGAACGGCACCACGCCTTGCGATTTGCCGTTGGTGCCCTTGATGTGGGCGCCCAGCGCGCGCACCGGGGTCCAGTCGTTGCCCAGGCCGCCGGCGAACTTGGCCAGGAGTGCATTCTCTTTAATAGCGTCGTAGATGCCTTCCAGGTCGTCCGACACGGTGGTCAGGTAGCACGAGGACAGCTGCGAGCGCAAGGTGCCGGAGTTGAACAGCGTCGGCGTGGACGACATGAAGTCGAAGGTCGACAGCAGGTTGTAGAACTCGATGGCGCGCGCTTCGCGGTTCTCTTCGCGCAGCGCCAGGCCCATGGCCACGCGCATGTAGAAGGCCTGCGGCATCTCGATGCGCACGTCGCGCACGTGCAGGAAGTAGCGGTCGTACAGGGTCTGCAGGCCGATGTAGCCGAACTGCAGGTCGCGGTCGGCCACCAGGGCCTTGGCCAGCTTGGCCAGGTCGAACTTGGCCAGCTCGGCGTCCAGCAGCTCGTTCTCGATGCCTTTGGCGATGTATTGCGGGAAGTAGGTCAGGTACTCGGCGGCGGCTTTCGCCTGCGGCACTTCGTGGCCGAACACTTCCTTGCGGATGGTGTGCAGCAGGATGCGGGCCGTCACTTGCGAGTAGGCCGGGTCTTTTTCCATCAGCGCGCGGGCGGCCAGGATGGCGGACTTGTGCAGTTCCTCGACCGGCACGCCGTCGTACAGGTTCTTGACGGTCTCGGCCAGGATGGCGTCCGAGTCGACGTGCTTTTCCAGGCCGGAGCAGGCGGCGGCGATCAGGTCGCGCACTTCCTGCATCACCAGCGGACGGCGCACGCCGTTTTCGGTCACGCTCAGCTGCGGCTCGGCGGCGGCGGCGGCGCCTTGCGACTCCTTCTTGGCGCGGCGCTCTTCCATGTGCTTGGCGCGGTACAGCACGTAGGCGCGCGCCACGTCGTGCTGGCCCGAGCGCATCAGCGCCAGTTCCACCTGGTCCTGCACGTCTTCAATATGGAAGGTGCCGCCGGACGGCTGGCGGCGCACCAGCGCGCTCACCACGCCGTTGGTCAACTCTTCGACGATCTCACGCACACTGGCGGACGCGGCGCTCTGGCCGCCGTGCACGGCCAGGAAAGCCTTGGTCATGGCGACATTGATCTTGGACGGTTCGAACGCCACCACCGCGCCGTTGCGGCGGATGATGCGGTAATCGCCCAGGGCGCTGGCAGCCGTGGCCAGGCCGCTGACTGCGCCCGCCGATGCCGGCGCTTGTGGCGCCGGATTGTTGGTGATGTCTTGAGTTGATTGCATTGAAGCTCCCGGTTTAGCAGCGTGCTGCGCGCATGTTTTGTGAGAATAAAGTTCGTCGATTGCCCTAGAGCATCTTTGAACGTTTGCCAAGTTTTTTTACTACATCTAGTGAACTGGTCAAATTGTGCCACTAATTGTAGTGAGCCCGTGGGGTCTAGACAAGAGGGAAATTTGGCATTCGAGCACGAAATTTCTGTTGACTTTTAGGGACGCCCCGCCGTTCAGGCCGTAGCGGGTTAGCGGGCGCTCACCGACCTGGCGGCGGCGCCCCGGACCCGCCGCGCCCGCCCCGGGCGCCGCGCCTGCGGCACTGGCGTAAACGCAACATTGCCGCTTCATCCAGCCCCGGCCGGGCCGGCAAAAACCCGGCGGGCCAGCATTATAGTCTAAAGCCCGTCCGGCTCCTGGATGTTCAATTTTTGCATCTGGTAGCGCAGCTGGCGGAAGCTGATGCCCAGCAGGCTGGCGGCCTGGGTGCGGTTGTACTGGGTCTGCGCCAGCGCGCGCATGATGATGTCGCGCTCGACCTGGGCCAGGTAGTCCGGCAGATTGCTCGGCAGCGCATCCGGCGCCAGCGCACCCGGGGCCTGGGCGGGCGGCGCGCCCGCCGGGACCGCCGGCGCGGCGGCAGGCTGGGCGGCAGGCGGAGCGGAAAGCGGCGCGGCCGGCAGCGGCTGGTAGCCGGCCGGCGCGGCCGGCGCCGTCCCCGGGGCGCCCTCCTCCCGGCGCAGCTCGGCCGGCGGCGGCACGTAGCCGGGCGGCATGTCGCCCGCCCGGCCGCCCTTGAGCGCCAGGTCGCGCACCTCGATCACGCCGTCGTTGGCAAAGGCCAGCGCGCGCTCGAGGATGTTCTCCAGCTCGCGCACATTGCCGGGGAAGGCATAGCCGCGCAGCGCCTCCAGCACGCCCGGCCCCAGCACCACGCGCTGCTCGAAGGTGCCCAGCCGCGCCAGGATGGCGTCGGTCAGCACGCCCAGGTCGTCCGGGCGCTCACGCAGCGGCGGCAGGCTCAGCTCGATCACATTGAGGCGGTAGAACAAGTCCTGCCGGAATGCGCCGCGCTCGACCAGCTGCTCCAGGTTCTTGTGCGTGGCGCTGATAATGCGCACGTCCACCGGCTCCTCGGCGGTGGCGCCGATCTTGCGCACGCGCCGCTCCTGGATGGCGCGCAGCAGCTTGACCTGCATGGCCAGCGGCAGATCGGCCACCTCGTCGAGCAGCAGGGTGCCGCCGTTGGCGGCCTGGAAAAAGCCGTCGCGCTCGTCGGCCGCGCCGGTGAAGGCGCCCTTGCGGTAGCCGAAAAACTCGGCCTCCATCAGCGCCTCGGGGATGGCGCCGCAGTTGACGGCGATAAAAGGCTGGCCCGCGCGCGAGCTTTGCGCGTGGATCTCGCGCGCCGCCAGCTCCTTGCCGCTGCCGGACTCGCCGTTGATGGCGATCGGCGCCATCGAGCGCGCCAGCCGCGCGATCTGCGCGCGCAGCGCCTGGATCACGGCCGAGTCGCCCTTGAGCCGGCTGGCCGGCGCCGGCCCGCCGGCCCCGCCCGCGCCCGCGCCGCCGCCCCCGGCCCCGGCCGCGCCGGCCGGCGCGTTCAGGCGCAGCGCCGACTGCACCATCACGCGCAGCTGGTCCAGCGCCACCGGCTTGCTGATGTAGTCGAAGGCGCCGGCCTTGAGCGCCACCACCGCGTTGTCGGCGCTGCCGTAGGCGGTCACCACGGCGATGGGCGTGTTGCGGCAGCTGGCCGACACCTCGCGCACCAGCTCCAGCCCCAGCCCGTCGGGCAGGCGCATATCGGTCAGCACCAGGGCGTAACCGGCCCCGCCGCCGGCCTGCGCCAGGTAGCTGCGCGCCTGCGCCAGGTTTTCCGCGCTGTCGACGTCCAGCCCCATCTTGAGCAGCGTGATTTCCAGCAGCTCGCGCAGGTCGGCTTCATCGTCGACGACCAGCACGCGCGGGGAACTGCGGGGAGCACTCATGATGTCCTTCTTATATAGTGTGGATGGCGGCCCGGGCCGGTTCAGGCGTCCGGGCGCGCAAACGTGATCACGAAGCGGCCGCTGGAGCGGCGGCTGCCGTCGGCCTGCACCGCCGTGTCGTAGCGGTATTCGTAATCCAGCATGGCTTCGTTATTCAAGCACAATTCGCGCGCCAGATACAGGCCCAGGCCGGTGCCCTTGCTGGACGTGGTGTAGAACGGCTCGAACAGATGCAGCCGCACCTCGGGCGTGATGCCGGGGCCGTCGTCCTGCACGTGCAGCTCCAGGCCCGGGCTGCGGCCCTTGCCGCCGACCACGAACAGGCGGATGCTGGCCGGCCCGCCGCTGGCGTAGCGCACCGCGTTGTTGAGCAAATTGAGCAGCACTTCGCGCAGGTGCAGCGCGTCGAAGCGCACCTGCGCGCCCTCGCCCCCGCCTGCCGCCCCCGCCAGCCCGGCCGCCCCGGCCGCCCGCCCCGCCAGCGCGCCCACGTCCAGCTGCACGATGCCGGGCGCCAGCGCGTGCGTGTCCTGGAACTCGGCCGCCAGCTCGGCCAGGAAGCCGGCCAGCGCCAGCGGCTCGCTGTGCGGCTGCGCCTTGCGCGACAGCTGCAGGATGTCCTCCACCATGCGGTTTACGCGCGCCACATTGTCGCCCACGATCTTGAGCAGGCGCGTGTGCACCGGCCCGTCCAGGTCCTCGCTCAGCAACGCGGTGGCGTGGCCGATGGCCGACAGCGGGTTGCGCACCTCGTGCGCGATGCTGGCCGTGAGCCGCCCCATCGAGGCCAGCTTCAGGTCCTGGGCCTGGTTCTCGATGGCGGTCACGTCCTGCAGGAAAATCACGCTGCGCTCCACGCCCAGGCCCTCGGTCTCGACCGGCGCGAAGCGCACCTTCAGGTGCGCGGCCAGGTCGCGCCGCGCGCTCCAGGCCGCCGTCACCTCCTGCAGCGCCGGGTCGGTGTAGGGCTTGATGGTCAGGAAGGCCGTGGCCAGCGCCGGGTCGGCCAGCCAGTCGCGGTAGGCGCGCGCCAGCGGCGCCAGCGCCGGCAGCGCGTCCAGCGGGAAGGCGCTGTCGCCGGCCAGGCCCAGCATCTGCTGCGCGGCCGGGTTGCCGGCGTACACCTGGCCGTCCGTGCCCAGCACCACGATGCCGTCGCTCATATGCGCCATCACCAGCCGGTTGACCGCCTGCTGCACGCCGATCTCCACCCCGCGCCGCGCCGCCAGCTCCTCCTGGCCGATCAGCTTGGCGGCCATGCGGTTCACCACCAGCACCGCCGCCAGCAGGGCCGCGCCGAACAGGCCGGCCTGCAGCAAGGTGCTGTCGGCGTCCAGCACGGCTATCTGCCACAGCGCCGCGCCCAGCATGAACAGCGCCACCAGCGAGGCGGCGAACAGCGCCAGCACCAGCGGCGCCAGGATGGCCAGCCCGGCCAGCGGGAACAAATAGAGGATGGCCAGGCCGCTGCGCGCGCCGCCGGCGGCCAGGTAGAGCAGCGAGATCAGCGCCAGGTCGCAGGCGATCTGCAGCAGCAGCTGGCCCAGGAAGCGGCGCCGCAGCTTGGCCGTGAGCACGGCGAAGCCCAGCGCCAGCGCCAGGTAAGCGGCGCAGGCCTGGGCATAGAAATACGGCGCATGGCCGCGCAGGCCGCGGCTGTCCACGCTCAGGTAGGCCAGCAGCACCAGCGCGATCACCACGCGGGTGGCGTTCAGGGTTTGCAGCGAACGCCAGAACGTGTCGCGCGAGGCGGCCGTCAGCGCGTGCAGGCGCGCCGTCACGTCAGGACGCCGGCTGCTCGGCGTGCGCCTGGCTGCAGAAGTCGCGGCCGCCGCGCCGCACCGCTTCCGAGGCCGGGAAGAAGATGCCGCAGTGCGCGCAGCTGAGCATGGTTTCCGCCTCGGCCACCGCGCGCGCGCGCGCCTGCGACTGCGGCGTAGCGCCCTGGCGGGCGCGCGCCTCGGCTTCGGCCAGCTCGGCGGCGCGGCGCGCGGCCTCGCGCGGGTCGGGCTGCTGGGCGCGCGCGGCGGCGCGCAGCTTGCTGCGGATCGCCGCCACCACCAGGAATATCAGCGCCAGCCAGAACAAAATACGTGTCATGCCAATCCTCGATGCAAAACCACTTCCAGTACAAAACGGCTGCCGACATAGGCCAGCAGCAGGGTGGCGAAACCCGCCAGGGTGAAACTGAGCGCCGTCTTGCCGCGCCAGCCGCGGAAATGGCGCCCGGCCAGCAGCGCCGCGAACAGCAGCCAGGACAGCAGGGTGAACACCGACTTGTGGTCCCACTTGAGCGCCTTGCCGAACAGCTCCTCGGAGAACACGATGCCCGACAATACCGTCAGGCTGAGCAGCACGAAGCCGAAGCCTATCATGCGGAACAGCAGTTTTTCCATGGTCAGCAGGGCCGGCAGCTGGTCCAGCGCGGCCGACAGGAAGCCGCTGCGCTCGCCGCGCGTGTGCAGGCGCGACTCCTGCAGCGCCATCAGCACCGCGTGGAAGGCGGCGATGGTCAAGGTGGCGTAGGCCAGCGTGGCGATGGCGATATGCCAGCCCAGCATGCGCGCATTGCCGTCCAGCGCCACCAGCGCGCCGGGGAACACGGCCTGCAGCGCCGCCGCCAGCGCCGCGTTGGGCATGACGATGCGGCGCAGGCCGTCGAGCGCGAAGTTGCGGTTTTCCAGCCAGTAGGCGCCCACCGAGATCCACAGCGCGGCCGACAGCATGGCGGCAAAGCCGATGCGCAGCGAGCCCGGCGCGGCCACCGCCAGCCACAGGCTGGCCCCGTGCAGCAGCCAGGCCGCCGCCGTGACGGCCGAAATCAGCCCGGCCCGGCGCGGCGGCAGGACGGCACACACAATATAGAGCAGCGCGGCTGCGATCAAAAAATAAGTCTGCATGGGGATAAGTTTACACTATGCCGCGCGCGGCCACCGCCGCTAATCGACCGCCGCCATGCGCAGCTCGTCGTGGTGGTGGCGCTGCTGCTCCTCCATCACCAGTTGCCCCAGCTCGCGCTTGAGCGCGTTGAACTCCGGCGCGGCCGGGTCGCGCCCGCGCGGCAGCGCCACCAGCAGGTCGCGCTTGACGGTGCCGGGCCGGTAGGTCATGACCACGATGCGGTCCGCCATATAGATGGCCTCCTCGATGCTGTGGGTGACGAAAATAATCGTCTTCTTCAGCTCGGACCAGATGCGCAGCAGCTCGTCCTGCAGGTTGCGCCGCGTGAGCGCGTCCAGCGCGCCGAAGGGCTCGTCCATCAGCATGATGGGCGAATCGAGCGCCAGCACGCGCGCGATCGCCACCCGCTGCCGCATGCCGCCCGACAAATCCTTGGGAAAGCGGTTGCGGAAGTCGCTCAGCGACAGCATGGCCAGCAGGCGCGCCACCGTGGCCTCGATCTCGGCCTTGGGCTGGCCCTTGATCTGCAGGCCGAAGGCGATATTGTCGGCCACCGTCATCCACGGAAACAGCGCGTACTCCTGGAACACCATGCCGCGCTCCGGCCCCGGCGCCTCCACCTGCTGGCCGCCGGCCACGATGCGCCCGCTGGTCGGCGGCGCGAAGCCGGCCACCGCGTTGAGCAGCGTCGACTTGCCGCAGCCGGACGGCCCCAGCAGGCAGACGAACTGCCCCTGCGGAATCTCCAGATTGATGTCCTGCAGCGCCACCACGTCGCGCTCGGCGGTCTTGAAGACCTTGCCCACATGCTCAATGACGATCTGTGCCATCAGTGCTCCAGTCCCCGGTGCCAGCGCAGCAGGTAGTTGTTGAGGCGGTTCATGCCGACGTCGATGGCCAGGCCCAGCAGGCCGATGCTGATCATGCCGGCGATAATCTTATCGGACCAGAAATACTCGCGCGCCTCCAGGATGCGGAAGCCCAGGCCGTTGTTGACCGCGATCATCTCCGACACGATCACCACGATAAACGCGGTGCCGATGCCGATGCGCACGCCCGACAGGATGTACGGCACGGCGGCCGGCAGCATCACCCGCACAAACATGGTGGTGCCGGACGCGCCCAGGTTGCGCGCCGCCCTGATATAGATGCTGTCGACCTGGCGCACGCCGGCGATGGTGTTCATCAGCACCGGGAAGAAGGCCCCCAGCGCGATCAGGAACACGGCCGGCGGGTTGCCCAGCCCGAACCACAGGATGGACAGCGGGATGTAGGCGATCGGCGGGATCGGCCGCAGCAGCTGCACCAGCGGGTTGAGCCAGGCGTAGACGCGCGCGCTGGCGCCCATCGACAGCCCCAGCGGCAGGGCCAGCCCGGCGCCGATGACGAAGCCCACCACCACCCGGTACATGCTGCCCATGGCGTCGTGTATCAGCTCGCCCGAAAAGGCCCACGCCAGCCAGCTGCCCTGGTCCGCCGCGTAGGGCTGCAGCGGCAGCAGGTAGGCGATCCACTTCTCCACCACCGCCAGCGGCGAAGGCAGCACCTGCGGATTGACCCAGCCCAGCACCGCCACCGCCTGCCACACGGCGATCACCACCGCCGGCACGACCAGGCCCACGCCGACCTCGCGCCACGCGGACTTGAAAGAGAGCCCCATAGCGCCTCCTTATTTGACGTTCAGGCTTTTCTTGGCCGCGTCTAGCAGGTCGGTCTTGACCCAGTCCCTGGCCACCGGCGGCTTGGCCATCTTGCCCACGCCGGTTTTCACCATCACGTCGGTGGTGATCTGGATGTGCTCGGGCGTGATGTCGTAGGAATACGGCGAATTGCTGATCGCATCCTGGAAGTCGTCGCTGGTGATCTGGCCCTTGAACACCACCTCGCGCACATACTTCTCGGCCACGGCCGGCTGGTCGATAAAGGTCTTGGTGGCCTCGACGAAGCAGCGCATGAACTTCTCGGCCAGCGGGCGCTTCTCCTTATAGAACTTCTCCGTCATCACCATGGTGCGCACCGGTTCGCCGATCGGCGTGTCGTAGGGCTTGATGATCTCGGTACCGAAGCCCTTGTTGAGCGCCTGCGAGGACTGCGGCTCGGACTGCATCATGGCGTCGATATTCTTGCCCAGCAGCGCCTGGTTCAGGTCGGCGTACGCCAGGAACACCAGCTGCACGTCCTTGCCCGGCTGGTCGGACACGGTCAGGCCGGCCTGCTGCAGTTCGGCCAGCAGCAGCACCTCCTGGATGCCGCCGCGCGTCACGCCCACCTTCTTGCCCTTCAAGTCCTTGACCGACTTGAGCTTCAGGTCGGCGCGTCCCACCAGGCGCGCGCCGCCCTTGGCGAAGCCGGCCACCACCACGATGGGCGCGCCGCCGGCGCGGCCGGAAATGGCCGCCTCGGACGCCGTGGTGCCCACGTCCAGTTCGCCGGCGATAATCGCCTGCATCACGTCCAGGCCCTTGGCGAACATATGCTCCTCGACCTTGATGCCGCACTTGGGCGCGATCTCTTTTATATAGGAGACGGCGCCGTAATGCGCAAACTTCAGGTTCCCCAGCCGCACCACTTCCTGCGCCTGGACCGAACCGGAAAACACCACCGCCGCCAACACACTGCCGATCAGTTTCAGTTTCATGCCGTCTCCTCTATTTAAGGTGTGCGTCCATCATACCAAGCGTTCGTGTGCTTCAAGCAAGAATATAAAAAAATCAGTTCCACTGTGACAATGTGTGAATAAGACGCTATTTCATTTATGCATAATCGTTGCTAATTCCATAGCAAGGACTTCCATGCCCCAGCACCGCCGCACCCTGCAACAGCTCGCCCGAGCCCTGCTGATCTTGCCCGCCCTGCTAGCCTTGCCCGCCCTGATGTCGGCCTGCGGCGGCGGCAGCGGCGCCTCGCCTGCGGTGACGCCCCCGGTGGGGAACCCTCCCTTGGTCACGCCGCCCGTGGTCACGCCGCCCGTGGTGCCGCCACCGGTGGTGCTGCCCGCCTATGTTGACCCCGGCCCGGCCGGATTGACACTGCTGGCCGGCGGGTTCGATGCCCGCACCATCATCGACGGCAGCGGCGTTGCAGCCCACTTCAGCTACATCCGCGACATTTGTCCAGACAACGCAGGCAATTACTATGTTGCGGACGAGGAAATCGGCGTCCGTACTCCGGGCGCGTCCCAGTCCTTGTCCCGCCGCGCGGTGCGCAAAGTGAGCGCCTCCGGCGTCGTTACCACGGTATACAGCAGCCGCTATGAGTCCGACGTACGCGAGGAGGGGAGCAACATTTATGCGCTGGCCCCCGCCACCGACGGCGGCGTCTATGTGCTGGAACCGCACGGCGGCAAGCGCCTGCTGCGCATCGCCGCCAACGGCGACGCCAGCGTCGTGCTCAGCGGCGAGGCCGAGCTGGGCAAGCTGCGCGACCTCGTGCCGGCCCCGAACGGCGGCGTCTATCTGCTCTACACCCAAAGCATCCGCTTACTCGACGCCAAAGGCGGCAGTACCCTGCTCGCCGGCAATGACAGTAATCCCGACGCGCTCAATGTCGATGGCCAAGGTGGGGCCGCGCGCTTCGCTTACATCGCCAGCGGCAGCCTCACCCGGCAGGGTGATTTGCTGGTCTGGAGCGGCCGGGGGGACGGGGATGGCGTCCGCCGCGTCACTGCCGGCGGGGTGGTCAGTACGCTGCCGGCCATACAATTGCCCGCCTTCACCCTGGGGGAGACAACGGTTACAAGCGTCATCGCCGATGCCAACGGCGGCCTATATTCCTTGCTGCTGGGCCGCCAGCACTATTGGATATACCAGGTCAGCGCAGACCGGCAGCTCAGCGAAGTCATCAGCGCCGACATGGTGCAAGACAGTTTCAGCAACAATCCGGGCTCTCCCGTTGGCCTGGCCAGCGGCAGCGACGGCAAACTGCTGCTGCACTCCCTCGCCGAATTGCGCCTGGTCAGCGGCAAGCAGGCGCTGCCGTTTGCAGGCCTGCAAAACAGCTGGGGAATGGACCTGGACGCGACCGGCGCGGCGGCCCGTTTTGCCGCCCCCGACCTGCTGGCGGGCGACCGGACAGGCAATACCTATGTCATTGACCACCCTGGCGCCTTCATCAATCCCATCGTGGGCGAAGCTGGCGGCCTGTACCTGCGCAAGGTGGCGCCGGATGGGCGCGTGAGCACGCTGAAAGTGGCGCCCGCCATGAAAATCCTGACCGCCATGGTGAGCGATACGGCCGGCAACCTGTATCTCAGCGAACGCAGCTTCTCCAGTTACCACACGCCGAGCTACGGCGGCGGCATCCACAAAATTACGCCCGACGGCAGCATCACCTTGCTGGCCGGGGAAGCCAGTCCGCAAGGCAGTTTCAACGCCAGCGTCGTTGACGGCGTCGGCAGCGCAGCCAGGTTCGCATGGCCGATTGTGGTGGGCGTCGACGCCGACGGCAACGTCTATGCCAAGGACTCCGCGGCCAAGCCCTTCCGCAAGATTGCTCCGGACGGCACCACCACCAGCCTGGATGCGCTGCCGTCCGGCCTCGGCCTGGCCCCGGACGGCCAGCGCTACGAACTGACCGACACCGGCGTGGCGCGCGTGGCGGCCGATGGCAGCAAGACCGAAGTAGCCAGCTTCGCCAGCCTGCCGCCCGGCGCCGCCAAGCCGCGCGCCATCGCGTCCACCGGACAAAACAGTTTGTCGCTGCTGGTGGGCGAAGCCATCTTCAAGCTGGTGCTGCCGCGCTGAGCCGCTGCCATTGCATGCGGCGCCCGGGGCGAATCGGGCGCCGCCATAAGGTAGAATGGCGGTTTCGTCGCATTCACGTAGGCACAACATGCTAGACAATCTGACTCAGCGCCTTGCCAAGGTCGTCAAGACCATGCGCGGCGAGGCGCGCCTGACCGAAGCCAACACCGCCGAGATGCTGCGCGAAGTGCGCATGGCGCTGCTCGAGGCCGACGTGGCCCTGCCGGCCGTGCGCGACTTCATCGCCAAGGTCAAGGAAAAAGCCCTGGGCGAGGAAGTGCTGTCCTCGCTGTCGCCGGGCCAGGCCCTGGTGGGCGTGGTGCAGCGCGAGCTGGCCGCCCTGATGGGCGCGGACCTCGGTCCGGAAGCGTCGCAGCTGTCGTTCGCCCAGCAGCCGCCCGCCATCATCCTGATGGCCGGCCTGCAGGGTGTGGGTAAAACCACCACCGTCGGCAAGCTGGCCAAATACCTGAAGGAAGAAAAGAAGAAGAAAGTGCTGACCGTCTCGGCCGACGTCTACCGTCCCGCCGCGATCGCCCAGCTGCAATCGGTGACCGGCCAGGTCGGCGCCGACTTCTTCCCCTCCACCGCGCAGGACAAGCCGGTCGACATCGCGCTGGCCGCGCTGGACTGGGCCAAGAAGCACTACCACGACGTGCTGATCATCGACACCGCCGGCCGCCTCGGCATCGACGAAGAGATGATGAAGGAAATCGCCGCCGTGCACGCGGCGGTCAAGCCGATCGAAACCCTGTTCGTGGTCGACGCCATGCTGGGCCAGGACGCCATCAACACCGCCAAGGCCTTCAACGACGCGCTGCCGCTGACCGGCATCGTGCTCACCAAGCTGGACGGCGACTCGCGCGGCGGCGCCGCGCTGTCGGTGCGCCACGTGACGGGCAAGCCGATCAAGTTCGCCGGCGTGAGCGAAAAGCTGGACGGCCTGGAGCCGTTCGACGCCGCCCGCATGGCCAGCCGCGTGCTGGGCATGGGCGACATCATGGCCCTGGTGGAAGAAGCGCGCAAAGGCGTGGACGCCAAGGCGGCGGCCGACCTGGCCGCGAAAGTGAAATCAGGCGGCAAGTTCGACATGAACGACTTCAAGGCGCAGCTGGGCCAGATGAAGAAAATGGGCGGCATGGCCAGCCTGGTCGACAAGCTGCCGGCCCAGTTCCAGCAGGCCGCCGGCGGCGCCAATATGGACCAGGCGGACAAGCAGGTGCGCCGCATGGTCGGCATTATCGACTCCATGACCAAGGCCGAACGCGCCAAGCCGGAGCTGATCAAAGCGACCCGCAAGCGCCGCATCGCGGCCGGCGCCGGCGTGCAGGTGCAGGAAGTGAACCGCATGCTGAACCAGTTCGAGCAGATGCAGACCATGATGAAAAAGCTGTCCGGCGGCGGCATGATGAAGATGATGCGCTCCATGAAAGGCATGATGCCGGGCCTGCGCTAAGCGCCCTTCCCCGAATGAAAAGCCGGCCGCGCGCCGGCTTTTTTTACGCCCGCGCGCGGGGTTTTCTCACCGCCGCGGTGCGTAAGCCCAGCATTGGCGGGCTTTACGTGGCGTTTCCGAGAAAAAACTCGAAAAACACTTGCATAGTCGGCAAATCCCCACCAATATTAGCCGTGCGATTGAATTGCGCAACTTTTCCCTGTGTTCGTTAAGGAGGCTCGAATATGGCAACAGCCAAGAAAACCCCAGCAGCACCAGCAAAGAAAGCAGCAGTAGCAGCAAAGCCTGCGGCCAAGAAAGCAGCGCCGGCTAAAACCGCCGCCGCCAAACCAGCCGCCGCGAAGAAAGCCGCAGCACCACGCAAGCCGAACGCCGCCTTCATGAAGGAACTGACCCCATCGGCTTCGCTGGCCGCCGTGGTAGGCGCCTCCCCGCTGCCGCGCACCGAAGTCACCAAAAAAGTCTGGGACTATATCAAGAAGCTGAACCTGCAAGACGCGGCCAACCGCCGCATGATCAACGCAGACGACAAGCTCAAAGCCGTCTTCGGCGGCAAAGCCCAAGTGTCCATGTTCGAAATGACCAAGCTGATCTCCGATCACTTGAAATAAGAGCCTGCGCGTGCGCAGCGCACACTAAGCCCCCGTCGCACTGCGACCGGGGCCTTTTTTTTGCGCGTCAGAATCCGAACGCGGCCTTCATCAATTCGAACACCCTGGTGTTCTCCATCGTCCCCTTGAACGCCTGCGCGCCGGCGCCGGTGGCGTACAGCTTCACGTCGCCGCCGCCATGCGTCTCGCCCTTGATGCGGATGCCCGTCTCCTGGTGGTAGTCGTCGCCCAGCGCGGTCTCGCTGGACACGTCGGCGCGCTCGTTGGGCCGGTTCGGGCCGTTGCCGAAGGCCAGCGCGGTGTAGCTGCGGCCGTCCGCGTCGCGCGCCGGCGTGCCGTCCGCGTTGCGCACAATGTCCAGGATGGGATTGCCGCGCCGCGCATTGCCGTTGAAGGCCAGCGTGTGGTCATGGTCGGCCGTGATCACGATCAGCGTGTTGCGCAGGCCGGGATCGAGCAGCTGCATGCGGTCGATGGCGGTCTGGATGGCGTCGTCGAAGGCCACCAGGTCCACCAGCGCGTGCTTGGCATTCGAGTCGTGCAGGCCGTGGTCGATCTTGCCGCCTTCCACCATCAGGAAGAAACCCTCCGGCCTGGCCGACAACAGCGTAATGGCCTTGGACGTCATCTCCGACAGCGACGGCTGCGTGGCGGCCTCCCCTTTCGGATTGCGCGCGCCGCGCTCGAGCTCATAGGCCAGATGGTCTTCCTTGGCATACAGGCCCACGAACTTGCGGCCCGGCCTGGCCTGGTCCATCTGCGCCTTGTCGGTGGCCACCGCGTAGCCGCGCGCGGCCAGTTCGGCCAGCAGGTCGCGGCCGTCGGCCCGGCCCTTGGTGTTGGCGGCGCTGTACGGCGTGAAGTGGTGGCGGCCGCCGCCCATCAGCACGTCCAGCCCGTCGCCCAGCGCCGCGTTGTAGCCCGCGCCGCCCGGCACCGCCTGCGCCGCGATGGCGTAGCCGCTGTTGCGGTGGCAGCTATGCGCGTAGGTGGAGGCCGGCGTGGCGTGCGTGGCCTCGGTGGTGGTGACCGCGCCCACCGCCTTGCCGTGCGCCTTGGCCAGCTCCAGTATCGTCGCCGCGGGCCGGCCGTTGGAGGCGGCGCAGGTGTCGATGGTGAGGTTGCCGTGCGCGTCCTTCTTCGGCGCGCTGGCCTTGGTGTCGGACGACATGGAGATCACTTCGTTCTGGATCTTCACGCCGGTCATGTAGGAGCCCATGGAGGGCGCGCTGTCGGTGGTTTGCGCATCCTGCGAGTAGGTCTTGATGCGCGCCACGCGCTCGATGCGCTCGAACTTGAGCAGGCCCTCTTCCTTGTACTGGTAGATGCGCGCGGCGGTGATGGCGGCCGGCCCCATGCCGTCGCCGAGGAAGAAGATGATGTTCTTCGCTTCCCCGGCATGGACGCTGGCGCTTGCCGCCAGCAGCAGGGAGGAAATTGCGAGACTAGGTTTCATATTGTTTTTATCCTTTACCAGCCGGCCGCGTTCTTGAGCAGCGTATGGACTTGCGTGTTGTCCAGCGTGCCCCGGAAGTCCGCCGCGCGCGCGCCGATGGCGCCGAGGTAAACGTCGGTGCCGCCGTTGGTGGTGCCGCCGGGCGCCATGCGCACCGTGGCCTCCTGGCGGTAGCCCGGCTCGGTGACGATGGCGTCGCTCAGCAGCGAGCCCCCGGCGCGGCTGCCCTGCACGCGGTTCACGCCGTTGCCGTAGCCGATGATGGTGTAGGGGACGTCGTCCAGGTCCTTGTAGTAGCTGCCGTTCGAGTATTTGCGCACCAGGCCCAGCACGCCGGGTTCGGTGGCGGTGGTCTTGCCGGTGCGGATGGAGTAGCCGTTCAGTATCAGCGTGCTGTCGCTGCTGGCGGTCATGACGATCAGCGTGTGTTTGAGGCCGGGGTCGATGGCCTGCATCTTGGCGATGGCCATTTGCAGCGCCTTGTCCAGCGCCACCGTTTCGTCGAGCGCGCGGCGCGCGGTCGACGCGCGCTGCGCCTGGCCGATCTGGCCGTTGCCCACCACCAGGAAGAAGCCCTTGCCGCTGCCTGCCAGCACGTCGATGGCGGCCGAGGTCATGGCCGGCAGCGACGGCGCCTTGGCGCCGAAGATGCCCGCCACGCGCTGGCCCGCAGCCGGTGCCAGCGCCTGCAGCGCGGCCGCGTCGGCCACCTGCTTGTAGCCTTTGCCGCGCAGCTCGGCCAGCAGGTCGCGGCCGTCGGCGCGCTTGTGGAAGTACTGCGCGCCGCCGCCCAGCACCACGTCCAGCCCGCCCGCCAGCTGTTCGTTGTAGCCCGCGCCGTCCGGCACCAGCGCGGCGGCGATGTCCTCGTTGCGCGTGGCCTGGCAGGCGTGCGCATAGCCTGCCGCCGTCAGCGGGTCCGTCACGCTGGCCGCGTTGACCACACCCGCCGCCCAGCCGCGCTTGCGCGCCAGCTCCAGCAGCGTGGCCGGCGCGCGCGGCGCTGCACCGGCACCTGCACCGGCACCGCAGCCGCTAACGGCGAGCTGCCCGTTATTGGTCTTCACGCCCGTCATGTAAGCCGACATGGCGGCGGCCGTATCGGTCACCTGCATATCGTTGGAATAGGTTTTGACGTAGGCCGCCTCGGGCAGCGTATCGATGGTGAGATCGCCGGACTCGCCCACGGCGTAATTGCGCGCGGCGGTCAGCGTGTTGATGCCCATGCCGTCGCCGACCAGGAAGATGATGTGCTTGAGCGCCGCGGATTCAGCCGGCATGGCGGGCGGCAGCGGCGCCGGCGCCTGCGGGCCCTGCTTCGAGCCGCTGCCCGCGCAGCCTGCCAGCGCGCCGAGCGCGGCGGCGATGGCGGCAATGGCCAGCTTGTCCGCCGTATTCCGAATCCGATTTTTCATGGCCTGTCCCAGTGTCGCAAAGGCAGCCATCTTATCTGAAATCGGTGCGGCGGAAAATCAGATCGGAGGGGAGGTCTTCCAGTTGTTCCACGCCGCCAGCACGGCGTTCGGATAGTCGGGCCGTCCGCGCGAGCCGTTGTAGCGGCCCAGCGCCAGGAACAGGTTGCCGCGCTCCATGTCGATATACATGCGCAGGATGGCGCAGCCGTAGCGCAGATTGGTCTGCATATTGAACAGCTTGCGGCGGTCGCTGTCGCCGATCACATTGGTCCAGAACGGCATCACCTGCATATAGCCGCGCGCGCCCACCACGGACACCGCGTACTTGCGGTAGGCCGATTCCACCTGGATCAGCCCCAGCACCAGCCCCGGCTCCAGCCCGGCGCGGCGCGCTTCGTACCACGCGGTCTCGAGGAACTCGGTGCGCATCTGCTCGTCGGGCAGCTTGCGCTTGAGGCGCGCCGACATCTGCCCCAGCCACAATTCGTAGCGCTGGCGGTCGGCGGGATTGCTGAAGCTGGGCTTGGGCGGACGGGCGTCCAGGATGGCGTTCGACAGCGCCAGCCGCACGGTGTCGGCCAGCGCTTCTTCCTGCTGGTTGCCGGCAAAGCCGAACGGCGCGCCCAGCACGCCGGTCGAAAACGCCAGCACATGCCACCAGCGCAGCGGCCTGGCCCAGAAACGGCGCCGTTCCGCGCCTGTGCGCTGATGGATCATGCTGTTCACTGCTGCACTTTGCCTTTGATGAAGTCCACCACCTCGGCCAGCGGCACCGGGGTCGCTTCGGTATCGCGGCGGCCCTGGTATTCCAGGTTGCCTTCCTTCAGGCCGCGCTCGCCGATCACCACGCGGTGCGGCACGCCGATCAGTTCCCAATCGGCGAACATGGCGCCCGGACGCAGACCGCGGTCGTCCACGATCACGTCGATGCCGGCTGCCTGCGCGGCGGCGTACAGCTTGTCGGTCTCTTCCTTGACCAGCTCGCTGCGGTCATAGCCCATCGGGCACAGCACCAGCTCGAACGGCGCCAGCGAGGTCGGCCAGATGATGCCCTTGTCGTCGAAGTTCTGCTCGATGGCCGCGCCCAGGATGCGGGTCACGCCGATGCCGTAGCAGCCCATCTGCAGCGGCGCGGCCTTGCCGTTTTCGTCCAGGAAGGTGGCCTTCATGGATTCGGAGTAGGCGGTGCCCAGCTGGAACACGTGGCCCACTTCGATGCCGCGCTCGATCGCCAGCACGCCCTTGCCGTCCGGCGAAGGATCGCCTTCGACCACGTTGCGCAGGTCGGCCACGATGGCCGGCTCGGCCACGTCGCGGCCCCAGTTGGCGCCGGTGTAGTGGAAGTCCGCCTCGTTGGCGCCGGTGATGAAGTCGGCCATATTGGCCACGGTGCGGTCGGCCACCACGGTGACCGGCGCCTTGGTGCCGATAGGACCCAGGTAGCCCGGGATGCAGCCGTACACTTCCAGTATCTCCGCCTCGGTGGAGAAGCGGTGGTTGGCCAGGCCGGGCACTTTGCCGACCTTGATTTCGTTCAGCTCATGGTCGCCGCGCAGCAGCAGCATGAAGTACTGCTTCTTGCCGTCTTCCTGTTCCACGGTCAGCGCCAGCGTCTTGAGCGTGTTGCTCAGCGCGGTGCCCAGCAGCTTGGCCACGTCCTCGCACTTGGCCGCTTTCGGCGTGGAGGTCTTCACCAGTTCGGCGCCGGGCGCGGGACGGGTGCCGGTGGCCAGCGCCTCGGCCGCTTCCATATTGGCCGCGTAGTCCGAGCTTGGGCAGTACACCAGCGCGTCCTCGCCGGTGGAGGCGATCACGTGGAATTCATGCGAGCCGGTGCCGCCGATGGCGCCGTTGTCGGCCGCCACCGCGCGGAACTTCAGCCCGAAGCGGGTGAAGATGCGGGTGTAGGCGTCGAACATGACTTTGTACGACTGCTGCATGCCGGCCAGGTCGCGGTCGAAGGAGTAGGCGTCCTTCATGGTGAACTCGCGGCCGCGCATCAGGCCGAAACGCGGACGGCGCTCGTCGCGGAATTTGGTCTGGATGTGGTAAAAATTCAACGGAAGCTGCTTGTAGGATTTAATTTCCGAACGAACAACATCGGTGATCACTTCCTCGGACGTCGGCTGGATGGCGAACTCGCGGCCGTGGCGGTCTTTCACGCGCATCAGCTCAGCGCCCATCTTGTCCCAGCGTCCGGTCTCCTGCCACAGCTCGGCCGGCTGCACCAGCGGCATCAGCAGCTCAATGGCGGCGGCGTTGTTCATTTCCTCGCGCACGATGGCCTCGACCTTGCGGATCACCTTCAGCCCCATCGGCATGTAGGTGTAGATACCCGAGCCCAGGCGTTTGATCATGCCGGCGCGCATCATCAACTGGTGGCTGACGATCTCCGCGTCGGACGGCGCTTCTTTGAGAGTTGAAATAAAAAATCGGGAGGCACGCATACGGTGAATTCTTTTTAAAAAGAGAGAGTTATAATCAACCTAATTTTAAAGGATTAGCTGGCTGATGCGTCCATACTTTATACAAATGCGTTCATTAGATGGCCCGCCGACGGTTTTCATACCCCGAAAACCGGGCTGGCGCGCAGGTTTGTGGGCAAAAATATAAGAAGGACGTACTGCAAGCAGAAAGTTTGAGGTGCAACATGCTCGACCGTGAAGGGTTTCGGCCCAACGTCGGCATCATCCTGCTTAACGCCCATAACGAGGTGTGGTGGGGCAAGCGGGTGCGCGAGCACTCATGGCAGTTCCCGCAAGGCGGGATCAAGTACGGCGAAACGCCTGAACAGGCGATGTACAGGGAGCTAGAGGAAGAAATAGGATTACGGGCGGAACACGTCAAGATCGTCGGCCGCACCCGCGACTGGCTGCGCTACGAGGTGCCGGACCACTTCATCAAGCGCGAAATACGCGGCCACTACCGTGGCCAGAAGCAGATCTGGTTTCTGCTGCGCATGTGCGCGCGCGACAATGACGTGAACCTGCGCCTGACCGACCACCCCGAGTTCGACGCCTGGCGCTGGCACGAGTACTGGGTGCCGCTGGACGTGGTGATCGAGTTCAAGCGCGACGTGTACCAGCGCGCCCTGCAGGAACTGTCGCGCTTCCTGACGTGGCCGGCGCACGGCAACGGCGGCAACCGCCACCACACCTCGCGCTACCTGCGCCAGCCGCACGCGCCGCGCAACGGCGGCAACGGAGCGAACGGCGGCGGCAATGCCAATAATAATGGCAATGGCGGCAATATTGCCAGCCGGGCAATCGCCGCAGTGGCCGCCAACGCGGCCAACGCGGCCGACGCCGCAGCAGCGGGCGGCGCCCCGGCCCTGGTCGGCGGCGATCCCTGCGACTGCGCGCCCGACACGCCCGGCATCGTGCAGCCGGGCCAGGAGTAAAGCAAAACGGACGCCTCGGCGTCCGTTTTTTTATGCTCAGACGATTTTGCAGGCGTCCTCGAACGGCAGGCGCTGCGCGCGCGGCCGCAGCTTCTCCGGCACGCCGTAGCCCAGGCTGCACAGGAAATTGGCCTTCAGCGTGGTGCCGGCGAAGAAGGCCTCGTTGACCTTGCCCTCGTCGAAGCCGGACATGGGGCCGCAGTCCAGGCCGAGCGCGCGCGCCGCCAGGATCAGGTAGCCGCCCTGCAGCGAGGAGTTGCGCATGGCAAAGGTGTCTATCATGGCCGTCTTGCCGGCGAAGAAAGCCTGGCCGTCCACATGCGGCGACAGCAGCGGGAATTTCTCGTAGAACGCCGTGTCCATGGCCACGATGACGGTCACCGGCGCCACTTCAATCTTGGGGCCGTTGCCGGGCGAGGCGCAGGCGGCCAGCTCGGCGCGCTGCTCGGCCGACTTGACGAACACAAAGCGCGCCGGCGAACCGTTGAAGGCGGTCGGCGCCCATTTCAGCGTGTCGTACAGCTGGTGCAGCAGCTCGTCGCTGATGTCGCGCGGCTGCCAGCCCTGATGGCTGCGGGCTTGGTGGAACAGGGTGTCGAGTGCTTCTTGGTTCAGCATGCTGGCTCCGGGCAAGATGGTTTAAATTACATTAATGAACTGGCTCAGGGTACACAAATCCGCGCCAAGGTACAATATCGGCTTCCAGCAGCCCTAGTCCTCCCTCTTATGTTCAATCCGTCCTCCGACGATGTGCGCCGCTTCTTCTGCGCGGTCTTCCAGAAACAGCGCGCCAACGAAATCCTCACGCCGCTGGAAATCATGGCCGGCGACTGGATACGCCACCACCCCGAGTACGAAGACGTGCTCAGCGACGTGGAAGCGGCGCTGGCGCGCGACTATTCGGTCGACAGCGGCCAGACCAACCCTTTTTTGCACCTGTCCATGCACTTGTCCATCGACGAGCAGATCTCCATCGACCAGCCGCCCGGCATCCGCGCGGCCGCCACGGCGCTCACGCTCAAGCTCGACTCGGCGCACGAAGCCCAGCACGAGATCATGGAATGCCTGGGCGAGATGATCTGGAACGCCCAGCGCAACGGCCAGCCGCTGGACGCGCTGGCCTACATCGAAGCGGTGCAGCGGCGCGCGGCGCGCTGAGGCGAACGGCAGGACGAAAAAAAAGCCACGCGATGCGTGGCTTTTCTTATGCTGCGGCGCGCAATCAGCGGTGCACCGCCAGCGTGCCAGGCAGGCTGTGCAGATACGCTGCCAGATCCTTGATGTCCTGGTTGGTCAGCGGCTTGACCTGGCCGGTCATGATGGCGTTGCTGCGGCCGTTGGCTGCGTCGCCGCGCTTGTAGGCGGTCAGCGCGTGCTGCAGGTAATCCTTGTGCTGACCGGCCAGCTTGGGATACGACGGGTCGATCGGCGAGTTGTAGTCCTTGCCGTGGCAGGCCGCGCAGCTGTACTTCTCGGCCAGCGCCTTGCCGGCGTCGATATTGCCACCGGCGGTGGCGGCGAAGGAAGCGGAAGCGCAGACCAGGGCGATAATCAGTTTTTTCATGTGCGTGGCCCTCATTTCTGCGCGGTTTTCTGGGTCTGCTGCGAATAGTAGGCAGCGATGTCGGCGATATCCTGGTCCGACAGGCTGGTGGCGATGCCCTTCATGGACGGATGCTTGCGCTCGCCTTTCTTGTAGCCTTGCAGCGCATTCTCGATGTACTTAGCCGACTGGCCACCAATCATAGGCACCTGGAACACCTCGGGGAAAGTGGCTTTGTAGCCTGGGATGCCGTGGCAACCGATACACATTTCGATCTTGGCTGGAGCCGCCTTGGCGTCTCCAACGATGTCCGCCGCTGCGGCAACGTTGGCGATGCCTGCAAGCACGAGAACTGCGTAGATTTTTTTCATGGTGGATGGCTAAGTTAACGTCAGTAATATTGATGATACTGATACGATACTGCGATGCTCCGAGGGCATAAAAGTTGACTTTTACGCCAACAGCGAACGATTCTAACTCAATAACAAGTTGCGAGTCCACATCATCCGCCCGCAGTGTGGTATAGCGATCTGGCATATACTCGGGACATCCAATTTCCACTACGAGACAGCATTCATGCACGCTAATAATAAAGGCCAGCGCTTCCAGGGCTCCGACAACTACGTCGCCACCAACGATCTGAAACTGGCCGTGAACGCGGCGCTCACGCTGCAGCGCCCCCTGCTCATCAAGGGCGAGCCCGGCACCGGCAAGACCATGCTGGCCGAAGAAGTGGCCGCCGCGCTCAACATGCCGCTGATGCAGTGGCACATCAAGTCCACCACCAAGGCCCAGCAAGGCCTGTACGAATACGACGCCGTCTCGCGCCTGCGCGACTCCCAGCTGGGCGACGAACGCGTGCGCGACATCCACAACTACATCGTCAAGGGCGTGCTGTGGCAGGCCTTCACCGCGCCCGAGCCGGTGGTGCTGCTGATCGACGAGATCGACAAGGCCGACATCGAATTCCCCAACGACCTGCTGCGCGAACTGGACCGCATGGAGTTCTACGTCTACGAGACGCGCGAAATGGTGCAGGCCAAGCACCGCCCGCTGGTCATCATCACGTCCAACAACGAAAAGGAACTGCCGGACGCCTTCCTGCGCCGCTGCTTCTTCCACTACATCAAATTCCCGGACAAGGACACGATGGAGCAGATCGTCAAGGTGCATTACCCCACCTTGAAGCAGGACCTGCTGGCCACCGCGCTGCAAACCTTCTACGAAGTGCGCGACGTTCCCGGCCTGAAGAAAAAGCCGTCCACCTCCGAATTCCTGGACTGGCTCAAGCTGCTGCTGGCCGAAGACATCCCGCCCGAAGCGCTGCGCAGCAAGGACGCCAAGGCCGTGGTGCCGCCGCTGCACGGCGCGCTGCTGAAAAACGAGCAGGACGTGCACCTGTTCGAGCGCCTGGTGTTCATGAACCGGACCAACCGCTGATGAACGCCTTGCTGGCCAATTTCGCGCCCACGACGCTGGAGCTGAACGGCGTGCGCCTGGAGCCGCTCGGCCCGCAGCACGCCGCCGGCCTGCGCGCCGCCGCCTGCGACGGCGAGCTGTGGAAGCTGCGCATCACCTCCGTGCCCGAGCCGGACATGGTGGACGCCTACATCGCCGCCGCACTCGAAATGCGCCCCGGCCGCTACGCCTTCGCCGTCATCGACACGGCCAGCAACACCGTGATCGGCAGCACCAGCTACCACGACATCGTGCCCGCGCTGGACCGCGTGGAAATCGGCTACACCTGGTACGCGCGCAGCCGCCAGCGCAGCTACGTCAACACCAGCTGCAAGCTGCTGCTGCTCACGCACGCCTTCGAAACGCTGGGCTGCGCCGTGGTCGGCTTCCGCACCGACAACTTCAACCACGCCTCGCAGGCCGCCATCGAGCGCCTGGGCGCCAAGAAGGACGGCGTGCTGCGCCACCACGGCCTGCGCCGCGACGGCACCGTGCGCGACACCGTCATGTACAGCATCGTGCGCGGCGAATGGCCTGAAATCAAAGCGCACCTGCGCTACAAGCTAAGCAGAGACTAAGCATGCTGATCGACTTTTTCTTCACGCTGAAAGACGCGAAGATCCCCGTCTCCATCAAGGAGTTCCTGACCCTGCTGGAAGCGATGCAGAAGAACGTCATCGACGCGTCGATGGACGACTTCTACTACTTGTCGCGCCTGACGCTGGTGAAAGACGAAGCGCACTACGACAAGTTCGACCGCGCCTTCGCCCAATACTTCAAGGGCATCAACGGCGCCTTCGACACCAACAGCGCCATCCCGCTCGACTGGCTGATCAAGCGCATGGAGCGCGAGCTGAGCGAAGAACAGAAAGCCGCGCTGGAAAAATTCGGCTACGACAAGCTGATGGACCGCCTGAACGAACTGCTGAAAGAGCAGAAGGAGCGCCACGAAGGCGGCAGCAAATGGATAGGCACGGGCGGCACCTCCCCGTTCGGCAACGGCGGCACCAATCCCGAAGGCGTGCGCATAGGCGGCAAGGGCGGCAACCGCACCGCAGTCAAGGTATGGGAGGCGCGCGCCTACAAGGACTACGACTCCGAGCGCGAGCTGGGCACGCGCAACATCAAGGTAGCCCTGCGGCGCCTGCGCAAGTTCGCGCGCGAAGGGCACGAAGAAGAACTGGCGCTGGACCAGACCATACGCGCCACGGCCAACAACGCCGGCTTCCTCGACATCAAGATGCAGCCCGAGCGCAAGAACAACATCAAAGTGCTAATGCTGCTCGACGTGGGCGGCACCATGGACGACCACATCGAGCGCACGGAAGAACTGTTCTCGGCGGCCAAGACCGAATTCAAGAACATGGAATTCTTCTACTTCCACAACTGCGTGTACGACTACCTGTGGAAGAACAACCGCCGCCGCAACGCCGAGCGCTTCCCCACTTGGGACGTGCTGCGCAAATACACGCCGGACACCAAGGTCATTTTCGTCGGCGACGCCACCATGAGCCCCTACGAGATCTTGCAGCCGGGCGGTTCGGTCGAATACAACAACGAAGAAGCCGGCGCCGAATGGCTGGGCCGCTTCACGCACGCCTTCCCCAAATTCATCTGGCTTAACCCCGAGCCCGAAGGCCTGTGGCAATACCGCCAATCGATCGCCGTCATCCGCCAGCTCATGAACAACCGCATGTTCCCGCTGACGATAGAAGGCCTCGAACGCGCCATGCGCATGCTCAGCAAATAAATTTACACCCAGGGCTGGTAATCCACGCCGTCCTGCATCTTGCCGATCAGCTGGGCGTAGTTTTCCTGGCTCTCGCTGAAGCCGGCCAGCACGCCGGCCACGGAGTCCTGCTTGGTGTTCAGCACATTGACCCAGTAGTTAAACCCCGCCTGGTCCGGCGCGCGGTGCAGCACGTTGGAATACAAGCGCATCACAACATCGGCATTGCTCGCGTTCGCCCCATACGTGGCGAGGAACTCGCCGGAGCTGGCAAAGCCCGCCGCCACCGCGCGCAAGCTGGCGCCGTGGTCCAGCTGCGCAATCCAATAGCCCAGCCCCTTCTCGTCCGGCGCGCGGTTGAACGCTGCCTGGTAAAGCCGGTACGCCTCGCCGCCGTTGCCGTCGATATCCAGCGCCACCGCGCCGTCCTTGAAATTGAGGCGTTCGATATTCTTCAGCAGATCCAGGCCGTCCGACCCTACCTGGTCCTTCACCCAGAACTGCTTGCCGTCGGCCAGCACGGAGTACTCGTCGCGGTAGCCGTTGTAGAAGGCCTCGTCGAGGCCCGAGCCGCCGTCCAGGAAATCATCGCCCCGGCCGCCGAACAGCGAATCCGAGCCGGCATAACCGTAGATGTCGTCATTGCCGGCCGTGCCGTCGATATTGTCGTTCCTGTCGGTGCCATACAGTACGTAGCCCATCATGCCCTCCTCGCAAATTCGATGAGCAATCTTAGGCCGCACGTTTGGCGTGCATGGGAAGAATTACAATTTGTTTCTAAGCCGGCAGCTGCAGGCGGTAGCCGACGGCGGTCTCGGTCAGCAGGTATTTCGGCTGGGCCGGATCGTCTTCCAGCTTGTGGCGCAAATGGCCCATGTAGATGCGCAGGTAGTGCCCGTTCTCGCTCTGCGACGGCCCCCACACCGCGCGCAGCAGTTGCGGGTTGCTCATCACGCGGCCGGCGTTGCCGACCAGGACGGACAGCAAACGGTACTCGGTCGGCGTGAGGTGCACGCCTTCGCCGTTCTTCGTCACGCGGCGGTTCTGCAAATCCACCTCCACCGCGCCGAAGCGCACCAGGCCCGAGGTGTCGGCTTGCGGCTGGCGCTGGCGGCGCAGGGTGGCGCGCACGCGCGCCAGCAGCTCGCCCACGCCGAAAGGCTTGGTCAGATAGTCGTCCGCCCCCGCGTCCAGCGCCTTGATCTTGTCGGCCTCGTTCACGCGCGCCGACAGCACGATCACCGGCACCGTGGACCATTTGCGCAGGTCGCTCAGGAAGGACACGCCGTCGCCGTCCGGCAGGCCCAGGTCCAGCACCACCAGATCCGGCTTGCGGGTGCCCGCGTCGATCAGGCCGCGCTGCATGGTGGGGCATTCGTGCACCTGCCAGCCCTCCTCCTCCAGCGCGGCGCGCACAAAGCGGCGGATCTGCGGTTCGTCCTCTACCAGCAGGGCAACGGGCGAGGTTTCGTGTGCTTGAGTATTCATCATTCCAGTATTTCTTGCGGTGGTTCCGGCGGGGTTCCCAACGGCAGCGCGATGACGAAAGCGGCGCCGCCCAGCGGCGAAGCGGCGGCCTGTATGGTGCCGCCGTGCGCTTCCACGATGGCGCGGCAGATCGCCAGCCCCAGGCCCACGCCCGGCTTGGCCGATTCGCGTTCGCCGCGCGTGAATTTCTCGAACACGGCTTCCTCGCGGCCATGCGGCAGGCCCGGCCCGTCATCGTACACCATCACATTCATCCATGCGCCGTGCAGCGCGGCGCTGACGGCGATGTGCGATCCGGCCGGCGTGTACTTGGCGGCGTTCTCCAGCAGATTGCACAGCACCCGCTCGATCAGCACGGCGTCGTAGCGCAGCAGCGGCAGCTCGTGCGGCAGCTGGGTGCTGATGCTGTGCTGCTTCAGCTGCGGTGCACTGGCGCGCAAGGCGCTGCCCACCACCTCCTCCAGCGGCTGCCATTCCAGGTTGAACTTCACTTCCCCGCTCTGGATGCGCGCCATGTCCAGCAGATTGGACACCAGGGTGCTCATGCGCAGCGACTCGGCGTGCAGCGATTGCGCCAGGTCCAGCTGCTGCGGCGACAGCTCGGGCTTCGAACTGGCCAGCGATTCGGACAACCCGACCAGCGACGTGAGCGGCGTGCGCAGGTCGTGCGACAAAGCCGCCAGCAGCGAATTGCGCAAACGCTCGGACTCCATGCTCACCAGCGCGCCCTGCGCCACTTCAATGTAATGCACGCGTTCCAGCGCAATGGCGGCCAGCGCGCCGAAGGTGTCGAGCTGCCGCCGCTGCTCGGGTATCAGTATCCAGCGCCGGTTCTCCGGTTCGATGGCCAGCACGCCGCGCGTGCGCATCGGCGCCACCAGCGGCATATAGAAGATGCGGCTGGCGGGCAGCGTATCCGTGCCCAGGCCCGCGCTTTCGGCGCGGTCGTAAGCCCATTGCGCGATGCCGATGTCCAGCACCGACAGATAGCCCGCCCCGCCGCCCGCTTGCGGGGCAGGCGGCTGCAGGCGGCCGTCGGCGTCCGGCAGCAGTAGCACGGCCCTGGCGCGGAAGGCGGTTTGCACGGCGCTGCGGGTGCTGTCGAAAATCTGCTCGGTCTGCAGCGCGCCGGACAGTTCGCGCGCGAACTCGTACAGCGCGCGGGCACGCCCCTCGCGGTGCGAGGCCACGCGCGCCTGGAAGCGCAGGCCCGCCGTCAGGTGGCCGGTGATCAGGCCCACCGCCAGCATCACGCCGAAGGTGATCAGGTACTGGAAGTCCGACACCGCAAAACTGAAGCGCGGCGCGACGAAGAAGAAGTCGAAACACAGCACGCTCACGCAGGTGGCCAGCACCGAAGGGCCGCGTCCCAGCCGCACCGCCACCAGCACCACCACCAGCAGGAACAGCATGGCGATATTGGCCTGGTCGATATACGGCAGCAGCGGCGTGGCCGCCAGCGCGGCGGCGATGCTGGCGCCTGCGGCCGCAACATAGGGCCAGCCGCGCCGTTTGGCGGCGGGGTCGGGCTGCTCATCCGGCGCTGCGGAAGCGCGCGGGCTTGCCGCGTCGGCGGGCGGATTGAAAGGGTTCATCAGCGTGCGGCCGAAGGGCGACAAGCCAGCCAGGCCGCCCGCCTCCACCGCCGGCGCGTTCTCGCGGCTGGCGTTGCCGATTTCGATCAGGTCCACGTCCGGCGCCAGGCTGGCCATGCGCTTGATGTGGGCGGCGCGCCAGGGCCAGGTGGGATGGCCCCGCCCCAGCATGATCTTGGACAGGTTGTGGCTGCGCGCATAGTCGACCGCCGCCGCGGCGATGTCCGCGCCGGTCAGCACGGCGGTGCCGGCGCCCAGCTCCTGCGCCAGCTTGAGCGTCTTCAGGATGCGCTCGCGCTCGGCCTCGGGCAGGCGCTGCAGGGCCGGGGTTTCGACGTAGACCGCGTGCCACTCGGTGCCCAGCTGCCCGGCCAGGCGCGCGGCGCTGCGCACCACGTGCTCGCAGCCCGGGCGCGGGCCGACGCAGCACAGCAGCGAGGCGCCGGTCTTCCAGATGGCGTCGATGGATTTTTCAACGCGGTAGGCGCGCACGTCGTCTTCCACGCGGTCGGCGGTGCGGCGCAGCGCCAGTTCGCGCAGGGCGATCAGGTTCCCCTTGCGGAAGAAGTTCCTGGACGCGCGCTCGGCCTGCTGCTCCTGGTACACGCGGCCGCTCTTCAGCCGCGCCAGCAGCTCGTCGGCGGGAATATCGACCAGCACCACCTCGTCGGCCTCGTCGAACACCGTGTCCGGCACGGTCTCGTTGACGCGGATGCCGGTGATGCCGCCCACCACGTCGTTCAGGCTGTCCAGGTGCTGCACGTTGACGGTGGTGAGCACGTCGATGCCGGCGTCCAGCAGCTCCTCCACGTCCTGCCAGCGCTTGGGGTGGCGCGAGCCGGGCGCGTTGGAATGGGCCAGTTCGTCCATCAGTATCAGCGGCGGGCGCCGTTCCAGCGCGGCGTCGATGTCGAATTCCTTCAGCACCTTGCCGCGATAGGCAACGTCCTTCAGCGGCAGCACGTCCAGGCCGTCCAGCAGCGACGCGGTCTCGTTGCGGCCGTGGGTTTCCACCACGCCCACCAGCACGCCCTGCCCCGCAGCCTGCAGCTTGCGCGCGGCGGACAGCATGGCGTAAGTCTTGCCGACGCCGGCCGAGGCGCCGAAATAGATGCGCAGCCTGCCGCGCGCAGCCTTGCGCTCCTGCGCCTGGACCTGCGCCAGCAGCGCGTCGGGGTCGGGCCTTTGACTGTCGATTGGAAGCATGCTCGTCTGATATTGATAGTTGCCTGGGGCTAGTTAGCGAGTATGCGTGCTTTTTCCGTCCAGCGCCAGATTCAGCGCCAGCACGTTCACGCGCGGCTCGCCGAAGAAGCCGAACACGCGGCCGCGCATCTCGCGCTCGATCAGCGCGCGCACATGCTCCGTGTCCAGCCCGCGCGCGGCGGCGATGCGGCGCACCTGGTACTGGGCGGCCGCCACGCTGATCTCCGGATCAAGCCCGCTGGCCGAAGCGGTCACCAGGTCCACCGGCACCGGCGCCGTATTGCCCGGGTCCGCCGCCTTCAGCGCTTCGATGCGCCCCTTCACGGCGTCCGTGAGCGCCGGATTCAGCGGTCCCAGGTTGGACCCGCTGGAGCCAGCCGCGTTGTTCGCCATCGGCGCGGTGGCCGAAGGACGGCCCCAGAAGTATTTGGGCGATGTGAAGGACTGGCCGATCAGCTCCGAGCCGACCGCCTTGCCGTTCACCTCGACAATGCTGCCTGCCGCCTGCGCCGGGAAGGCCGCGCTGCCGATGCCGGTGACGGCCAGCGGATACAGCACGCCGCAGATCAGGGTAAGTGCGCCGAAAATAACCAGCGCGGGACGAAGATGGGAAGTCATGGTGTGCTCCTGTTTAAACAAGGTTGAAGGCGGCCAGCAGCATGTCGATCAGCTTGATGCCGGCGAAAGGCAGGATGATGCCGCCCACGCCGTACACCAGCAGATTGCGGCGCAGCAGCGCAGTGGCGCCGATGGCGCGGTACTGCACGCCCTTCAGGGCCAGCGGAATCAGCGCAACGATGATGAGCGCATTGAAAATCACCGCCGACATGATCGCCGACGAAGGACTGGCCAGGTGCATGATGTCCAGCGCCTTGAGCTGCGGATAGGTGCCCACAAAGGCCGCCGGAATAATGGCGAAGTACTTGGCGATGTCGTTCGAAATCGAGAACGTGGTCAGCGAACCGCGCGTCATCAGCATCTGCTTGCCGATTTCGACGATCTCCAGCAGCTTGGTCGGATTCGAATCCAGGTCCACCATATTGCCGGCCTCCTTGGCCGCCTGCGTGCCCGAGTTCATGGCCACGGCCACGTCGGCCTGGGCCAGCGCGGGCGCGTCGTTGGTGCCGTCGCCGGTCATGGCCACCAGGCGGCCTTCGGCCTGGTAGCTGCGTATCAGTTTCAGCTTGTCCTCCGGCGTGGCTTCGGCCAGGAAGTCGTCCACGCCCGCCTCGGCGGCGATGGCGGCGGCGGTCAGCTTGTTGTCGCCGGTGATCATCACGGTCTTGATGCCCATGCGGCGCAGTTCCGCGAAGCGCTCCTTGATGCCGCCCTTGACGATGTCCTTCAGCTCGACCACACCCATCACACGGCCGCCGTCCGCCACCACCAGCGGCGTGCTGCCCCGGCGCGACACGTCGTCCACGGCGCGCGCCACTTCGGCCGGATACGGCAGGCCCATCGCTTCCACGTACTTCTTCACCGAATCCGCCGCGCCCTTGCGCAGGGCGCGAACCTCGCCCTGGCCTTGCAGGTCCACGCCGCTCATGCGGGTGGTGGCGGCAAACGGCACAAACACTGCATCCAGGCTGGCCATATCGCGTTCGCGGATATTGAACTTCTGCTTGGCCAGCACCACGATGCTGCGCCCTTCCGGCGTTTCGTCGGCCAGCGAGGCCAGTTGCGCCACGTCCGCCAGCTGCTGCTCGCTCACGCCGGGCGCGGGAATAAAGGCCGAGGCCTGGCGGTTGCCCAGCGTGATGGTGCCGGTTTTATCCAGCAGCAGCACGTCCACGTCGCCCGCCGCTTCCACGGCGCGGCCGGAGGTGGCGATCACATTGGCCTGCATCATGCGGCTCATGCCGGCCACGCCGATGGCCGACAGCAGGCCGCCTATGGTGGTGGGAATCAGGCACACCAGCAGCGCGATCAGCACCGTGATGGTGATGGGCGCGCCGCTGCCCGCAGCGGCCACCGAGAACAGCGAGAACGGCAGCAGCGTGACGGTCACCACCAGGAACACGATGGTCAGCGCCACCAGCAGGATGGTCAGCGCGATCTCGTTCGGCGTCTTCTGGCGCTTGGCGCCCTCCACCATGGCGATCATGCGGTCCAGGAAGGTCTCGCCCGGATTGGCGCTCACCTTCACCACCAGCCAGTCCGACAGCACGCGGGTGCCGCCGGTCACGGCCGAGAAGTCGCCGCCCGATTCGCGGATCACGGGGGCCGATTCGCCGGTAATGGCGCTTTCATCCACCGAAGCCACGCCTTCGATCACTTCGCCGTCGATCGGGATCACGTCCCCCGCTTCGACCAGAATGTAATTACCCTTGCGCAGATCGGGGCCGTCGCATGGCAGCCAGGTGGTGCCGTGCTTGGGCGTGGCCAGCTTCTTGGCCGTCACGCTCTTCTTCAGGCTGCGCAGCGAGGCGGCTTGCGCCTTGCTGCGGCCTTCGGCCATGGCTTCGGCGAAGTTCGCGAACAGCACGGTGAACCACAGCCACACGGTGGTGGCCAGGATGAAGCCGGGGCTGGTCTCGCCCTGGCCGAACAGCGCCTGCACGTACAGCAGCGTGGTGATGATGCTGCCGACGTAGACCACGAACATGACAGGGCTGCGCAGCTGGGTGCGGGGGCTCAGCTTCCTGAACGAATCGGCGATGGCCGGCAGCAGCAGTTCGGAGTCGAACATTTTCAGGCGCCGGGCCGGCGTCGTTGCGTGCAGCGCCATGTCCTTGGATGATGTATTAGCTTGCGACATGCGATGCTCCTTATTTGTTAAACAGTTGCAGGTGTTCGACCACTGGGCCGAGCGCCAGCGCCGGCACGTAATTCAGCACGCCCACCAGCGCCACCACGCCCACCAGCAGGCCGATGAACATGGCGCCGTGGGTCGGCATGGTGCCGGCGTTCGCCTCCAGGCGCTGCTTGCCGGCCAGCGAACCGGCGATGGCCAGGATGGGCACGATCACGGCGAAGCGGCCGAACCACATGGCCACTGCCAGCATGGTGTTGTAGAACGGCGTGTTGGCGGACAGGCCGGCAAACGCGCTGCCGTTGTTGTTGGCGGCCGAGCTGAAGGCGTACAGGATCTCCGAGAAGCCGTGCGCGCCGGGGTTGGCGATGCCGGCCTTGCCCACGTCCATCATCACCGCGATGGCGGTGCCGCTCAGCACCAGGATGGGCGTCACCAGGATGGCGATGGAGGTCATCTTCATTTCATAGGCCTGGATTTTCTTGCCCAGGTATTCCGGTGTGCGGCCTATCATCAGGCCGGCGATGAACACCGCCATGATGGCGAACACCAGCATGCCGTACAGGCCGGAGCCCACGCCGCCGAAGATCACTTCGCCGAACTGGATCAGCAGCATGGGGATCATGCCGCCGATGGGCGTGAAGGAGTCGTGCATGGCGTTCACCGCGCCGCAGGAAGCGGCCGTGGTGACGGCGGCGAACAGCGACGAGGCGCTGATGCCGAAGCGGGTTTCCTTGCCTTCCATATTGCCGCCGGACTGGACGGCGCTCATGGCCTGGTCCACGCCCAGCGCCTGCAGCGCGGGGTGGGCCTGCTGTTCGGCCACCAGCACAACGGCGGTGGTGGCCACGAACAGCAAGGTCATGGCGCCCAGCACGGCCCAGCCCTGGCGGCGGTCGCCCACCATGCGGCCGAAGGCGAAGCACAGGCCGGCCGGGATAATGAAGATGGCCAGCATCTGCATGAAATTGGACAGCGCGGTCGGGTTCTCATACGGGTGCGCCGAGTTGGCGTTGAAGAAGCCGCCGCCGTTCGTGCCCAGCATCTTGATGGCTTCCTGCGAGGCGACCGGGCCCATGGCGATGGTCTGGGTGGCGGCCGTCATGGCCTCGGTCACAGGCTGGCCCTGCGCGTCCAGCACGGGCTGGCCGTCGGCGCCGGTTTTCGGCACGGTGTAGCTGACCTGGTCCAGCAGCGTCACTTCCTTGTAGGCGGAGAAGTTCTGGATCACGCCCTGGCCCATCAGGAACACGGCGAACAGCAGCGACAGCGGCAGCAGCACATACAGCGTGGAGCGCGTGGCATCCACCCAGAAATTGCCGATGGACTTGGCCGAGCGCGAGCTGAAGCCGCGTATCAGCGCATACGCCACGGCCATGCCGGTGGCGGCCGAGAAGAAGTTCTGGCAGGTCAGCGCCAGCATCTGCACCAGGTAGCTCATGGTCTGCTCGCCGCTGTAGCCCTGCCAGTTGGTGTTGGCGACGAAGCTGACGGCGGTGTTGAAGGACGAGTCGGGGCTGACGTTGGCCAGGCCCTGCGGATTGAGCGGCAGCCAGGCTTGCACGCGCTGCAGGCCGTAGACCACCAGCGCGCCTATGCCGTTGAAGAGCAGCAGGGCAATGGCGTAGGCTTTCCAGCCCTGGCCGCGCTCTTCTGCCTTGAGCGGCACGCCGGCCGCGCGGTACAGCAGCTGCTCGATCTTCTCCAGCCAGCCAAAGCCGGGAATGCGGCCGCCGTCGCCAATGCGCGCCAGGACGATGCCGAGCGGCCAGGCCAGCGCCAGCAGCACGGCCAGGAACACCGCCAGCAGAATGAAGGATTGCATGGTCATCACAGGTCCTCCGCTTTCAGGAGCGCCACCACCAGATAGACCAGCAGGCCGGCCGAAGCCACCGCGCCGAGTATATAAAAGCTATTCATTTCCGCTCCCCCAGAACCTCGCAGCCGGCGGCAAAGCCGCAGCTCACGAGCAGAAAAACGACGATTGCGCCGATAAACACCACATCCATTTTGATACCCTCGCAGGTCTTGTTTTGATGCTTCCAGCTTATCGGCGGGGGTCTAAAAGTGGTGTAAAGACTGGGGCGGCGGGTGTAAACACGGTGTAAAAATCGGCAGCGGCAATAGACAATTCCGGCGGGCGCACTTATGCTGAAACGGTTCCCGGAGCCCACATGAGAAAAACCTTTCCGGCATGGCACGCCCCCCTGCTGCTGACGCTATGCGCGCCCGCCGCGCAGGCTGGCCGCCCCATGGCGGCGGACGACGCCGCCATCCTCGATCCGCGCCAGTGCCAGCTGGAGACGTGGGCTCAGCACAACAAGACGCAAAACGAATACTGGGCGGCCCCGGCGTGCAATGTGGGCGGCGGCTGGGAACTGGGCGCCGGCGCGGGACGCGCACGCAGCCTGGCGGGCGGCGGCCAGGACACGCTGTCGCTGCTGCAGGCGAAAACGCTGCTGCGCGCGCCGCAGGACGATGGATGGGGACTGGGCCTGGTGCTGGCCGGCCAGTGGCGCGCAGGCGCCAGCAGCAACCGGGACCTGTCGCTGAACCTGCCGCTCAGCGTGGAGCTGGCGGGGGAGCGCGCCATGCTGCACGCGAACCTTGGCTGGCTGCGGCAGCGCGGCCAGCCGGAACCGGCCGGCCCGCGCCTGCAGCGCAGCTGGGCGCTGGGCCTGGAACTGGCGGCCGGCGAACGCGCGGCCTTCACCATGGAGGCTTACGGCCGCCAGCGCGCCGGCAGCTATGCGCAGCTGGGCGCCCGCTACAGCCTGATTCCGGGCCGGGCCGATATCGACATAGCCTACGGCGACCGCGTCGGACGCCGCGGCGCCGAGCGCTATCTCGCCATCGGCCTGACCCTGGTGGCCTCGCTGGCCGACTGAAGGAGCGAGGCGAGCCGGCTTAGAACACTTTGCTGACTGTCAGCACCAGCGCGGTCTTGCCCAGGAATTTGCCGTTGGCTGGCGAAGCGTAGGCGGTCTTGCCGGCGTTGGTGCCGATGACGGCCAGCGCGCCGGTGACCACGCCGAAGTCTTTGGTGGCGCCGATTTTCCAGTCGGTGTAGTCGGCCTGGCTGGAGTTCTTCACCTTCTGGTGGCCGGCGTGCAGGTTGACGGTATAGCCGCCGCCCGCGTCGATATTGGCGCCCACGTCCAGGTAGCCGCTGTTCTTGCTGTCGACGAAGCCGAACAGATTGGTCACCGAGTGCGAGTACTTCAGGTAAGCAGGGCCATAGCCCAGCTGGCCGTAGATTTCGGTGGTGTCGGCGTTGGCGAAACCGGCCACGTGTTTCAGATCGTTGGACGGGTAGACATAGGCCAGCACGCCCACGTCGTAGGACACCTCGGCGCTCAGCTGGCCGCGCTTGCCGGCGTACAGGTCCAGCTCCACGCTGCCGTCGCCGCCCGCGTCCCTGGTCCACTTGATGGTGGAGCCCCAGGCGCCGGCGTAGAAGCCGCTCGGATTGTTGACGTAGTCCACGCCGCCCTGCAGGGCCGGCTTCAAACGGGTTTGCGAGATGCCGCGATAGCGGTAGTCGGAAGTGGCGGCGGCGTTGAAGCTGACTTCATTGTCCGGCTTCTGCTCCTCGGCTTGCGCGCTGGCGGCGAAGGCGGCCATCACGGCGCAGGCGAGTATCATCTTTTTCATGGTGCGGTCTTTCTTTGGTGGGTCAAAAAAGACAGCTTATCGCCCTGTCCGTAAAAACGGTCTTAAAGAACGCAGGAGAGTTGTAAACGCGGCGTATAAGCACGCGGTTCCGGACATGCAGCGCTATCGCCGCCCCGGCATCCCGGCGCGGTCAGGCGATGCGCATCAGTTTCTTGAGGGTGGCGCGCAGCGTGGCGTCGGACACGGGCTTGTCCAGCAGGCCTTCGACGCCGGCCTCGCGGGCGCGCCCGGCGTCGTAGACGAAGCTGCGGCCCGCCAGGAACACCACGGCGGGCGGCCGCTCTCCCCCCTGGGCGCGCAGGGCGGCGCACAGGGCGTAGGGATCGATGCCGGGCAGCGAAGTATTGAGCAGCACCACCGCCAGCGGCGCCACCAGTTGCGGCGCGTCGGCGCCGGCCGCCAGCGCGGAGGCTTCGTCGGAGGCCCACAGCGCATGGATGCCGTAGGGCTTGAGCTGCCTGGCCACGTGCTGGCTGAAACGCGCGCTGCGGTCCACCACCAGCACGGCGCCGCGCCCGCCGCCGCCCTGGCTGCGCATGGCGGCGTATTCGCCAGGATCGGTCAGGTCGAAATCGAGCCGCTCGCTGCGGCGGCGCTCGGGCAGCGGCGGCAGGCCGGTGGCCGCCAGCCTGGCCATGGCGTCGGCGCGGCGCTCGACCAGCCGCGCCAGTTCGGCGTGCAGGCTCTCTTCCTCATAGGGCAGGCCCAGGCAAGGGTATGGCAAGTCCATCTCCGGCGCGCCCAGCAGCAGCACGGGCCGCACGTCGCCGGGGCTGAGCGCCGCCAGCGCGGCCAGCGCCTTCAGGTCGCCGCCATAGGCCAGCAGCAGGTCCGGCTCTTGCAAACTGTACCCGGACAGGCAAAAATACGCCGGCCCATGCGGCGGCGCGCGCTTCAGCGCCGCCGCCAGGGCCTCCGCCTGCGCTTCGGCAAAGCCGACCAGGCGCACCGCGAACGGAAATTTGTCTGCACTCATGGCTCGCTCATGGACTATTTACACTGCTTTTTTCCACGTATTGAGCTATTTAACCACAACTACCCACCGTTTCCGGCGCCCAGTTTCCCGCCATTGCCGCCGGTTGCGGATAGAATGCGCAGGCAAGCGCGCCTGCGGACGTTGCGCAGAAAGCACTTGCACAGCGAAATAACTGTATATAATCACAGCACTTTGCAGCAAGCTGCCGCACCAATAAAGAACCGCACAACCTAGCTTGATCACGTATGGCCACTAAAAATCCAGTTTCCGACTACAGCGAATCATCCATCCGCGTCCTCAAGGGCCTGGAGCCCGTCAAGCAGCGTCCGGGCATGTACACCCGCACGGAGAACCCCCTGCACATCATCCAGGAGGTGATCGACAATGCCTCCGATGAGGCCCTGGGCGGACATTGCAAAAACATTATCGTGACGCAGAATGCCGACGGCAGCGTGACGGTCGAAGACGACGGACGCGGCATCCCGGTCGGCCTGCACCCGGAAGAAAACGTGCCGACGGTGGAAATCGTCTTCACCCGCCTGCACGCGGGCGGCAAGTTCGACAAGGGTTCGGGCGGCGCCTACGCCTTCTCCGGCGGCCTGCACGGCGTGGGCGTGTCGGTCACCAACGCGCTGTCCAAGCGCCTGGAGATCTCGGTCTGGCGCAAGGACGACAAGGGCAACGGCCTGCACCACCTGGTATTCGAGCACGGCGAAGTGGTGGAGCCGCTCAGCTCCATGCCGGCGCCCAAGGACGGCAAGAAGTCCGGCACCCGCGTCACCGCCTGGCCGGACGCCAAGTACTTCGACTCCTCGCTGATCTCGCAGGTTGAGCTGCAGCGCCTGCTGCGCTCCAAGGCCGTGCTGCTGCCGGGCGTGACCGTCACGCTCAACAACGCCAAGACCGGCGACAGCCAGACCTGGAAATACGACGAAGGCCTGCGCGGCTACCTGACCGAAGCGCTGGCGCAAACCTCGGACGGCGAAACCCTGATCCCGCTGTTCGAAGGCGCGCAGTTCGCCGGCCCGGACGCGGAAGGCTTTGCCGAAGGCGAAGGCGCGGCCTGGGTGGTGGCGTGGACCGAAACCGGCGCCGTGGTGCGCGAATCCTACGTCAACCTGATCCCCACGCCGAACGGCGGCACCCACGAATCGGGCCTGCGCGACGGCCTGTTCGGCGCCGTGAAGAACTTCGCCGAAATGCACTCGCTGCTGCCCAAGGGCGTGAAGCTGCTGCCGGAAGACGTGTTCGCGCGCGTCTCCTTCGTGCTGTCGGCCAAGGTGCTGGATCCGCAGTTCCAGGGCCAGATCAAGGAGCGCCTGAACTCGCGCGACGCGGTGCGCCTGGTGTCCACCTTCGCCAAGCCGCCGCTGGAGCTGTGGCTGAACCAGCACGTTGAATACGGCAAAAAACTGGCCGAGCTGGTGATCAAGCAGGCCCAGTCGCGCCTGCGCTCGCTGCAGAAAGTGGAAAAGAAAAAATCGTCCGGCGTGGCCGTTTTGCCGGGCAAGCTGACCGACTGCGAATCGAGCGACGTCACCCGCACCGAGATCTTCCTGGTCGAGGGCGACTCGGCGGGCGGTTCGGCCAAGATGGGGCGCGACAAGGAATTCCAGGCCATCCTGCCGCTGCGCGGCAAGGTGCTCAACTCCTGGGAGACCGACAAGGACCGCCTGTTCGCCAACAACGAGATCCACGACATCTCGGTGGCCATCGGCGTCGATCCGCACGGCTTCGGCGACTCGCCCGACCTGTCCGGCCTGCGCTACGGCAAAATCTGCATCCTCTCCGATGCGGACGTGGACGGCTCGCACATCCAGGTGCTGCTGCTCACGCTGTTCTTCCGCCACTTCCCGGCGCTGATCCAGAACGGCAATATCTGCATCGCCCGTCCGCCGCTGTTCCGCGTGGACGCGCCGGCGCGCGGCAAAAAGCCGATCCAGAAGCTGTACGCGCTGGACGCGGGCGAACTGGTGGCCATCGAGGACAAGCTGCGCAAGGACGGCCTGAAGGACGGCAGCTGGTCCATCTCCCGCTTCAAGGGTCTGGGCGAGATGAACGCCGAGCAGCTGTGGGAAACCACCATGAACCCGGACACGCGCCGCCTGCTGCCGGTGAAAGTGGGCCGCCCCGGCCACAGCACCTCCTCCGCGCGCTTCAACATGCTGATGGGTAAAGGCGAAGCCGCCGCCCGCCGCGCATGGATAGAGGAACACGGCAACGAAGTCGAAGCCGACATTTAATACAGCACACGTTATCTGACATGACTCATCAAGCAAATCTCTTTGACGAACCGGCGCCGCTCGATCCGGCCGCCACCCCGGCCACGGCCACCGCCGTGATCGACCTGACCGAAGCGGCCGAACCGGCCGAAGCTGCCGAGCCGGCCGGCGTCGACGGCGCGGCGGACGCCATTGAAGCCATCGCGGACGTGATCGCCGAAGGCGGCGACGGCGGCGGCGACGGCAATGGCGGCGACGGCGGCGACGGTGGCGATGACGGCGGCGACGACGGCGACGGCGGCGAAACGCTGATCCTGTCCACCTTCGCCGAGCGCGCCTACCTCGACTACGCCATCTCCGTGGTCAAGGGCCGCGCCCTGCCCGACGTGTGCGACGGCCAGAAGCCGGTGCAGCGCCGCATCCTGTACTCGATGAATGAACTGGGCCTGGGCCACACGGCCAAGCCGCGCAAGTCCGCCACCGTGGTGGGCGACGTGCTGGGTAAATTGCACCCGCACGGCGACCAGTCGGTGTACGACGCGCTGGTGCGCATGGCGCAGGACTTCTCGCTGCGCTACCCGCTGATCGACGGCCAGGGCAACTTCGGCTCGCGCGACGGCGACGGCGCCGCCGCGATGCGCTACACCGAAGCCCGTTTGACGCCGATCTCGCGCCTGCTGCTCGACGAAATCGACCAGGGCACGGTGGACTTCCAGCCCAACTACGACGGCTCGTCCGAAGAACCGAGCCTGCTGCCGGCGCGCCTGCCCATGGTGCTGCTGAACGGCGCCTCCGGCATCGCCGTGGGCCTGGCCACCGAAATCCCGTCGCACAATCTGACCGAGGTGGCGCAGGCCGCCGTGGCCATGATACGCAACCCCAAGATCAGCCACGACGAGCTGATGGCGCTGGTGCCCGGCCCGGACTTCCCGGGCGGCGGCCAGATCATCACCCCGCCTGCGCAGATCCGCGACATGTACGCCTCCGGGCGCGGCAGCATGAAGGTGCGCGCGCGCTGGAAGATCGAAGAACTGGCGCGCGGCCAGTGGCAGGCGGTGGTGACCGAACTGCCGCCGGGCACCTCCTCGCAGAAGGTGCTGGAAGAGATCGAAGAACTGACCAACCCCAAGGTCAAGCTGGGCAAGAAGGCACTGTCGGCCGACCAGCTGGCGCTGAAACAGCTCATCCTCGGCTCGCTCGACACCATCCGCGACGAATCGGGCCGCGCCGCGCCGGTGCGCCTGGTGTTCGAACCGAAGTCCAAGAACCAGGACCAGACCGAGTTCATGCTGATGCTGCTGGCGCACACTTCGCTGGAATCGTCGGCCTCGATCAACCTGGTGATGATAGGCAGCGACGGCCGCCCGCGCCAGAAGGGCATCGGCGACATCATCAGCGAATGGATAGGCTTCCGTTTCGAGACCGTCACGCGCCGCACGCAGTTCAAGCTGAAGAAGGTGGAAGACCGCATCCATATCCTGGAAGGCCGCGAGACCATCCTGCTGAATATCGATGAAGTGATACACATCATCCGCAATTCGGACGAACCGAAGGCGGCGCTGATCGAGCGCTTCAAGCTGTCCGACCGCCAGGCCGAAGACATCCTGGAAATCCGCCTGCGCCAGCTGGCGCGCCTGGAAGCGATCAAGATCCAGCAGGAACTGGCCGAACTGCGCAAGGAAAAGCAGACCCTGATGGACCTGCTGGAAAATCCGTCGTCGATGAAGCGCCTGATCATCCGCGAGATCGAGAGCGACGCCAAGGCCTACGGCGACGCGCGCCGCACGCTGATCGAAGAAGCGCAGAAGGCCGTGGCCGAGCAGAAGGTGGTGGACGAACCGGTCACCGTCATCATCTCGGAAAAAGGCTGGATACGCGCCCGCACCGGCATAGGCCACGACAAGACCCAGTTCACCTTCAAGGTGGGCGACTCGCTGCACGACGCCTTTGAATGCCGCACCGTGGACACCCTGCTCGGCTTCGGCGACAACGGCAAGGTGTACTCGGTGCCGGTGGCCGCGCTGCCGAACGCGCGCGGCGACGGCGTGCCGATCACCACCCTGGTCGACCTGTCGGGCGGTGCGCGCATCAAGCACTACTTCACCGGTCCGGCCAGCACCCAGCTGCTGCTGTCGTCCAGCGCGGGCTTCGGCTTCATCGCCAAGGCCGGCGACATGGTCAGCCGCCTGAAGGGCGGCAAGTCCTTCATCACGCTGGACGAAGGCGACCTGCCGCTGCCGCCGTCGGTGGTGGCGGAAGACGCCAGCGCCGTGGCCGCGCTGTCGGAAAAAGGCCGCCTGCTGGTGTTCGGCATGGCCGAAATGAAGACGCTGACCAACGGCGGCCGCGGCGTGATCCTGATGGAGCTCGATCCGAAAGAGACGCTGCTGTCGGCGGCGGCCATCAGCCAGAAAGGCGTGATCGTGCACGGCACCATGGCGGCCAAGCCGCGCGAGCTGGAAATGTCCGGCAACGTGCTGGCCCCGCACTTCGGCAAGCGCGCCCGCAAAGGCAAGGAACTGATCCAGCGCATCAAGGCGTCCTCGCTGGCGCCGAAGTAAGCGCCTCTGTAAACGAGCTGAGCCGCATTCGGGGTCTGACCCCGAATGCGGCTCAGCTCGTTTGAGACGCTTACTTGACGGTGGCTGCCTTGACGTCGGCGGCGGCTTTGGCTTTCGCTTCGTTGGTCTTGGCGGCGGCGATGGCTTTGTCTTCCGTCGCTTCGGCTTTTTCTTTCGCTACTTTGGCGTCGGCCTTGGCGGTGGTCTTGTCGACGTTGGCGTTGGCGGCGGCCATTTTCTTGTCGGCCTTGGCTTCGGCTTTCACCTTGTCTTCAGGGTCGGCCTTGGCAACCTTTTCTTCGGCCTTCATGTGGGTCTTCTCGGCCTTGGCATGCGCCTTGGCGACTTTTTCGTCAGCCTTGGCCTGGGCTTTGGCCACGTCCTGGTCGGCTGCGGCGTCTTTTTTCAGTTCCTTGGCTTCGGCCTTGGCTACCGTTTTTTCAGCCTTGGCCTGGGCCTTGGCGACGTCGGCGGCCGGGGCCGGGGTTTGCGCCATGGCGGCGGTGGCGAACAGACCTGCGATCAGGGAGGCAATCAGCTTATTCATGGTATGGACCTTTCAGTTGTTTTCTGGGATGTGCTTATTTCTTGTCACGGATCCAGAATATGCTGAGCAGCCCTCCCCATCTGTACGCTAGCGCACCTAGTACTTGTATCAATCGTTACTAAACGTTTTATTGCGGATCGCGCGTGTACAGGTCTATCGTGGCGCTCACCGCTTCGCTGCACACGGGGCAGAACTTCTCGCTGCGGTCGAACATCAGGCATTGCTGCGCCGGGCGGTAGTAGCCGGTGGCTTCGTAGTTGGCGCCTTCGAAGGCGCCCACTTCGTGCTTGTGCGGCGCGGCCGAGAACAGCTTGCCGGTCCACGCCAGGTCTTCCTTGAACAGCGCGCTCATTTCGGACTCGGGACGGTTGGCCTTGCGCAGCGCGGCCCGCGTCTTCTGGTATTCGCGCGAATGCGCTTCGTATTCGGCCTTGGGCCACGGCGTGGGCAGCGGCGTGGCCGCGTTCACCAGGTGCTTCCATTTGAGCTTGGCCGGGTCGCGCAGCGCGGTGGCGTTGGGCTCCCACGGCTCCACCCGCTCGCCGGTGGACTGGTAGGCCACCGGCGAGGTGTAGTACTCGTCCGCCAGGCCGGCGAAGTGGTGGCCGAATTCGTGCACGAACAGGTAGTTGGCCCAGTCGCTATTGGCCGCCGCGGTGCTGAACTGGCCGTAGATGCCGCCGCCGCCGTAGGTGTCGTTGTTGACCAGGATTTCGATGAATTCATACGGCGCGTGCTGGGCGATGTCGCGCAGGGCGCGGTTGTCCAGCGCCAGCACATAGCGCTCGCTGCCGAAGATGTCGTAGCGGGTGCCCAGCGGACTTGCATGGTGCACGCCGGTGGAGGGGCGCGATACGCCGGACTCCTGGGTCGGCACGGCCAGGCCCCATACGTTGAAGTCCTTGGCGCGCTCCTTGAACGGCGACACGCTGAACAGGTAGTCCGCCAGGCGGCGCGCGGTGGCTTCGAACTTGGCCATGTCGGCCTTGGTGTAGCCGTCGCCCAGTATCAGCAGGTCCACCTTGTCCGGCGAGGGGCCGCTGACGCGGATCGGGATCGGCTTGGCGGGCGCGGGCTCCTGCTTGCGCACCACGTCCTGCGCGTCGGTGTCCACTTCCACGCTCCACACCACGGAGAAGGCGTTGCGTTCATCGCGCTTGAGGATGCGCACTTTCACCGGGCGGTCCGGCTTGGGGAAGCGCACGGACTCCTGGAAGCCGCGGCTGGTCTTCTGCGCTTCCTCGGTGCTGCGCCATTCGCCGAAGATGGTGGAGAAGCCGCGCGAGTACAGCAGGTCGCCGGTCTTGGCGTCCACCACTTCCACGCGGTTCACGCCACGGTCGGTGTCGTCCAGGTTGCGCGAGAGCTTGCCGGCCCACGGCAGCGGCTCGATCACCACGCGGTCCATGGCGTACTGCTCGTTCAGGGCGTTGCCGGTGTGGAGGTAGTCCAGCCGCACGGTGGCGGGGGGCGCTGCGAAGGCGGTGGATGAGAGCAGCAGCGCCGCGCCGAGCAATGCGGCGCGGGCCTTGGTGGTGAGTGTCATGGCTGGTCCTTGTACCGGGTTGTGTGCCGGTATTCTAAGGCAGCCCGCGCCAGTTTAGTTCTTGTATTTGTACAGCGGACGTTGCACTTCTATGGGGCGGATGTCGAGCCGCAGGTTGAGGATGGAATATGCCTCCACCACCGACGACAGGTAGCCCGTGCTCTCCGGCGTCTTGGAGAAGCGGAACTCGAAGCCGATCTCCGGCGCCGTGCCGCGCGGGTCGCCGCTGGCGATGCCGATGGCGTCCTGCTGGTCGCTGTCGATCAGCTTTTCCATCAGGTCCACCACCGCGCTGTTGCCCAGGATGTCGTTGCTGAAGACCGCGCCGCGCCGCACCGGCCGCGTGTTGTCCAGCCGTCCGTCGGCCTTGTCCGGCGCCGGCGTGAAGGTCTGGGTGGCGATGTTGAACTTGTCGCCCCGGTCCAGGTAGCTGATCAGGATGTTGCTGACGTTGAAGGCGCTCGATTCGGAATCCATGGTGGCGTGCGACAGGTCCAGCAGCATGGCGCCGCGGTAGCCGATGATCTCCACTTCGCGCTTGGCGTTGACCACCATGGCGCTGTTTTCATCGATGCCCAGGCCGAGCTGGTAGCCCTTCTTGAGCATGGCCGGGATCATGCGCGCGAAGCGGCCGCGTATCAGCAGGTGCTGGTCGACGAAGATGTCGTCGCCGATGAAGCCCAGGCCGGGCGCGATGTCCTTGCCGTCCGCCACGCCTTCTTGCAGGGTGGCCAGCACGCGGCGCGCGTCGTAGAACATGGTGCTGCTCATGATGGCCGCGCCGGCGCTGGTGCCGGCGATGACGCCGCCGCGCCGGTAGATGTCCCAGATCGCGTCCAGCGCCGCCGTGCGGGTGCCGTCGGCGCGCACCAGCGCCTGCGTGATGCGGCCCTGGTCGCCGCCGGCGAAGTACACGCCGTCGGCGCGCCGCACGCGGTCGGCCAGGGTCATGTCGTCGGCCGCCTTGCGGTAGTCGCTATTGGCCAATTTAACGGCGATCGGCACCAGGAAGGGGTCGGCGCCGTAGCGCTTCAAATAGCCGATGATGGCCTGGCCGGAGCGCTCCGGCGTGCCTGCGGCCGAGGGGAACACGGCGATGCGCGCGCCCTTGCCGCCCGCCAGTTGCACGATGCGCTGCCAGATGTCGGCGTTGTCGCCGCGCAGGCCGCCGCCGATGATGACCAGCGAGCCCTTGGGCTGCGCCGGCTCGGCCGCATGCGCGTGCGTGTGGGCGCCGACGATGGCGTACCAGAGCAGGGAAAGGCGGCCTACACTATGAATCAAAGTCTTGAGTACACCCATATCCGGTCCGTTTTGCGAGAAATTGCGTGGAGAAGCACCGGCAGCGGTACCTCTTGCTTGCAAATATACATCAAATGAGCATAATCCCCCGATACCTTATCCATCAGGCCACTGCCATGCGAACCGCCAACCACACCACCAAGCACCCGATTTCAGCGCCGCACAGCAGCGCCCAGTTCGAACTGACCAGCTACCGCTATGGCACGCCCGGCGCCGGCAAAAAGGTCTACATCCAGGCCGCGCTGCACGCGGACGAAGTGCCCGGCATGCTGGTGGCGCAGTTCCTGCGCAAGCGGCTGGAGGCGCTGGACGCGGCGGGCAAGGTGCGGGGCGAGATCATCCTGGTGCCGGCGGCCAATCCCATCGGCCTGTCGCAGGCCATCCACGGCGCCCCATTCGGCCGCTTCGACCTGACCACCGGCGTGAACTTCAACCGCGCCTACAAACACGTGGCGGAGGAGCTGAAAACCTCGCTGGCGGGCCTGCTGGGAGCGGACGCGGACGCCAATGTGCGCCTGATCCGCCAGCACGCGCTGGCCTCGGTGGCCGCCTGGCAGCCCAAGTCCGACGGCGAGGCGCACAAGAAGCTGCTGCTGGAGATGGCGATCGACGCCGATATCGTGCTCGACCTGCATTGCGACAACGAGGCCGTGCTGCACATCTACGCCGGCACGCCGCTGGCGGACGCGATTGCGCCGCTGGCCCGCCTGATGGGCGCGCACGCGGTGCTGCTGGCCCTGGCGGCGGGCGGCGAGCCCTTCGACGAGGCCTGCAGCCGTCTGTGGTGGGACTTGCAGGCGCACTTCGGCGACGCCTTCCCCATTCCGCCCGCCTGCCTGTCCACCACCGTGGAGCTGCGCGGCGAAATGGACGTGAGCTACGAGCTGGCGGAACAGGACGCGGATGCGCTGGTGCGCTTTCTGGCCCACGCGGGCGCGCTCGACGCGGAAGTGGGCGAGCTGCCCGCACCGCTGTGCGAGGCCACGCCGCTGGAGGGCGTGGAGCCCATCCTGGCGCCGCACGCCGGCGTGCTGGTGTACAAGCGCGGGATGGGAGAGAAGCTCAAGGCGGGCGACGCGGTGGCGGACGTGATCGACGCGGCCAGCGGCGCCGTCAGCACCGTGTGCTGCACGGTGGACGGCGTGCTGTTCGCGCGCACCGCGCACCGCCATGTGCTGCGCGGCTGGAACATCGGCAAAATCGCGGGCGCGCAGGCGTTCCGTTCCGGCGACCTGCTCAGCCAGTAAACCCTTCAAGGCCCCCATGAAACTGCGCATCCCCAATACCTACGTCCTGGTCTTCGCCATCCTGGCGCTGATCGCCCTGGCCACCTGGCTTATCCCCGGCGGCAAGTACGACACCCACCTGGTCAACGGCAAGCAGCTGATCAATCCGGCCACCTTCCACTACATCGACAGCAAGCCGCAGGGCTTCGCCGCGCTGATGATGGCGCCCATCAAGGGCTTCGCGGAAGCGGGCCTGATCATCGGCTTCATCCTGATTGTGGGCGGCACCTTCCAGGTGCTGCACAAGACCGAGGCGATCGACGCGATGATCAAATCCATCGCCAAGGCCTACACGCATTCGTCCTTCGTGCGCGCGGCGCTGATCCCGGTGTTCATCACGCTGTTCTCGCTGGGCGGGGCCACTTTCGGCATGAACGAGGAGGCCATCCCCTTCATCCTCATCTTCGTGCCGCTGGCGCTCGCGCTGGGCTACGACACCATCACCGGCGTGTCGATACCCTTCCTCGGCTCGCAGGTGGGCTTCGGGGCTGCCTTCCTGAACCCGTTCAACGTCGGCATCGCGCAGGGCATCGCCGGCATACCGGTGTTCTCCGGCATGAGCTACCGCCTGATCTGCTGGGTGGTGGCCACCGCCATCACCGCCGCCTTCATGATGTGGTACGCGGCGCGCATCAAGCGCAATCCGGAGCTGAGCCCGACCTATGTGCTGGACCAGGCCAAGCGCAAGGAGAGCCATCTGGACCTGAGCAGCTTCGAGGGCATGACGCTCAAGCACAAGGTGGTGCTGGGGATCTTCGCCGCCTCGCTGCTGGGCATGGTGGTGGGCGTGGTGAAGTTCGACTGGTATATCGAGCAGATCGCCGCGCTGTTCATGGTGATGGGCATCGTGATCGGCCTGATAGGCGGGCTCGATTCGGACGAGCTGGTGGGCGCTTTCATCCAGGGCGCGAAAGACCTGGTGGGCACGGCGCTGGTGATCGCGCTAGCGCGCGGCACCATGATTTTGGCGCGCGACGCCAACATTATCGACACCATGCTGCACGGGCTGCTGCCGCTGGTGCAGTCGTCCAGCCCCGTGTTCGCGGCGCAGAAGATGTTCGGCATACAGACCGTGATCAACTTCTTCATCCACTCGGGCACCGGGCAGGCTTCGCTGACCATGCCCATCATGGCACCGCTGGCGGACCTGGTGGGCGTAACGCGCCAGACGGCGGTGCTGGCCTTCCAGTTCGGCGAGCTGACCACGCCCATGATACCGACCTCCGGCATCACCGTGGGCGTGCTGGCCCTGGCCCGCGTCCCCTGGATTACCTGGGCCAAGTGGATGGTGCCGCTGCAGCTGATCTACGCGGTGATGGCGCTACTGCTGCTGATTCCGCCCTGCCTGATGCACTGGCAATGAGGCGCTGACGTAGACGTCGGGGAAATAGCGCTCCATCAGCGTCTGCGGACGCTGCGGGGGCGCAAACCCGAACTGGGCGTACAGGCCGTGCGCATCGCTGGTGGCGAGGCTGAAGCGGCGCAGGCCCTGCAGCTCGGGATGCGCCATGATGGCCGCCACCAGGCTTTTGCTATGTCCCAGCCCCCTGTGCTCCGGCAGCACAAACACATCCACCAGGTTGGCGAAGGTGGCGCCGTCCGTAATCACGCGGGCAAAGGCGATCTGCTTGCCGTCCTGGTAGCCGCCGAAGCACAGCGAGTTGGCGATCGCCTTTTCCAGCAGCGCCAGCGGCATGCCCACGGCCCAGGTGGAGCGCTCGCTCAAAAATCCATGGATCAGCGCTATGTCGAGCGCCGCCTTGTCTGTGCTGATGTTCAATGCTTGCCCTTCAGGTAGCGTTCCGGCAGCGGGTTCTTGTCCGTTTCCGCCTGCCACACCAGCGACTGTATCCACCAGCGCTGGCCGTCGTTCACCAGCTGGATGCTGTTCATGCCGCGCTGGAAGGGCTTGGCCTCGTCCGGCGCGCGGCGCGATTCGTAGGTGCTGAATATGTGGGCGATCTGGCCGAAGGTCTCGGTGGTGCGCGCCAGTTCCGTTTCGTAGAAGCCTTCCTTGGCGAACACCGGCGTCACGCGCGAGATGTAGTCGGAGACCGTGAGCACGCGGGTGGTGATCTCGCCGCTCTTGTTCACGCCGTGCACCACCATGCGGCCTTCGGGGGCGAACAGGCTGCGCAGGCGCTCCCAGTCGCGCGGCGCGCCGGCGGCGCCGGAGATGGTGCCGTACAGCGCGGACAGCATGCCGTCCAGCGTCTTCAGTTCGGGCGCAATGGCATGCGCGGCGCCGTCGTCGGCTGCGGTATCGGCTGCTGCGGCGGCGGGAGTGGCCGCTGCGGCGGCGGCCGTCTCCCCGGCCGTGGCGGCTGCGCAGGACAGCGCGCCGGCCATCAAAACGCATAACAAGCTGGCTTTGGCTGGCTGTTTCATAGTCTGTTCTCCCCATTCTTCATGCCGCCATGATCGGCGATTTCGGCCCGCCTGTCACGCCCGTGGCAGCGCGGAATCGGTGGGATGGCCCAACCTTGTTTATAATCGTCGCAAATCCGCACGCCCACCCTCTCAAAAAAAATCATGACTGATCAATTCTCCAAGAAGGGCGAAGCCTGGTCCGCCCGCTTCTCCGAACCAGTTTCCGACCTCGTCAAGCGCTATACCGCTTCTGTATTTTTTGACAACCGCCTGGCCAAGGCCGACATCCAGGGCTCGCTGGCGCACGCCGGCATGCTGGCGGCCCAGAAGATCATCAGCGCGGCCGACCTGGCCGACATCCAGCGCGGCATGGCGCAAATCAGCCAGGAAATCGAAGCCGGCCAGTTCGAATGGCTGCTGGACCTGGAAGACGTCCACCTGAACATTGAAAAACGCCTGACCGAGCTGGTAGGCGACGCCGGCAAGCGCCTGCACACCGGCCGTTCGCGCAACGACCAGGTGGCCACCGACATCCGCCTGTACGTGCGCTCCGCCATCGACGACGTGACCGGCCTGCTGAACCAGCTGCGCGGCGCACTGACCGACCTGGCCGAACAGCACACCGACACCATCCTGCCCGGCTTCACCCACATGCAGGTGGCGCAGCCGATCACTTTCGGCCACCACATGCTGGCCTACGTTGAAATGTTCGGCCGCGACGCCGAGCGCATGGCCGACTGCCGCAAGCGCGTGAACCGCCTGCCGCTGGGCGCCGCCGCGCTGGCCGGCACCACTTTCCCGATCGACCGCCTGCAAGTGGCGCAGACGCTGGGCTTCGACGACGTGTGCCACAACTCGCTGGACGCCGTCTCGGACCGCGACTTCGCGATTGAATTCACGGCGGCGGCCTCGCTGATCATGACGCACGTGTCGCGCATGTCGGAAGAGCTGATCATCTGGATGAGCCCGCGCGTGGGCTTCATCGACATCGCCGACCGTTTCTGCACCGGCTCGTCCATCATGCCGCAGAAGAAAAACCCGGACGTGCCGGAACTGGCGCGCGGCAAGACCGGCCGCGTGTACGGCCACCTGATGGGCCTGCTGACCCTGATGAAAGGCCAGCCGCTGGCCTACAACAAGGACAACCAGGAAGACAAGGAACCGCTGTTCGACACCGTGGACACGCTGATGGACACGCTGCGCATCTTCGCCGACATGGCCGGCGGCATCACCGTCAAGCCGGAGAACATGCGCGCGGCGGCCCTGCAGGGCTACGCCACCGCCACCGACCTGGCCGACTACTTGGTGAAGAAGGGCCTGCCCTTCCGCGACGCGCACGAAGCCGTGGCGCACGCGGTGCGTGCCTGCGTGGACCTGGGCATCGACCTGTCCGAGATGTCGCTGGAGCAGCTGCAGGCCTTCTCCAAGCTGATCGAGCAGGACATCTTCCAGGTGCTGACCCTGGAAGGCTCCGTGGCCGCGCGCGACCACGTGGGCGGCACCGCGCCGAACCAGGTGCGCGCAGCCATCGCCCGCGTGCGCGGGCAGCTGGCCGGCTAAGCCGCCGTCACTGCGCCACCAGGCGCGACAGCACCGCAATGGCGGCGCCGGTCTGGCGCTGCTCCAGCAATATCGTCAGCTCGGTGTGGGTGCAGATCATGTTGACCAGGTTGATCTTGTCCCACGCCAGCTTCTTCAGGATGCCGTGGTAAATCCCCGGCATGTTGAAAGTCTCCGGGTCCAGGTGCAGCGTCACCGCGTTCAGGCTTTCCAGCCGCGCCAGCTGGCGCTCGGTGACGAAGACTTCATCTATGGCGCTCGTCAGCGAGCGGCTGCACACCACCATCACCTCATGGATGCCGCGCGTGACCGACACGAAGGCGCCCTGCCTGGGCGCCACTTCCGCCAGCAGCCTGCGGTGGCATTCGTAGGTGTTCTCCGAATAGCGGAAGGTGTACATGGTCAGGTCGGTGCGGGTGGTCAGCTCGCCCGTCTTGCGCGCCAGCGACAGCTCGCCGTGCGCGGCCGCCTCCTGCTGCGGCAGGCGCTCCGCCACGCGCCGCAGCGCCATCACCACGGCCGCCTGTCCCACAGGCTTCCACAGGTCCGTTTCCAGCTGCGGCTGCAGCTGCCGCGCGAGTTCCGACAGGTTGATCAAGCCGCGTCCCAGCCCCTCCGTGAGGAAGGGAGACTCCATGACGATCCGCTCAACTTTGGTAGATATCGAGAGCATGGCAAACCAGATAAAAAAAGCTGTCCCTGCGCACCTGGCCACGGGTTGGGCGAAGGCGCGCGACGGCGCCGCGCATGCCGGGTTGCGGCAGGCGGCGAATGGATGTGCTGGATGAGGCTGCGGGGCTTTGTGCGGTCCGGTCCTGCCGGTCCATGCCCTCTCTTGCCCTGGGGATGTTGGCCTAAGTCGGCGGTGGTGGCGCTGTGCGTTTGCTCATGTTCTCTGCTCCCTGTGGTTCCCGGTGCGCATCGTTTTTATCGGGTCTGGCCCTGCGCTTTATGCTCCTAGTGTAGATCGCAACATTAAGAAATTGCAACCCGCGCACGCTGCGGAAGCGGGCAATGTGTCGCGCCGGTGACGAAAATAGAGTGTTACATCTAGTTCGTTGTAAGCGCCACACAGTATCGGGCCCAAACCCGCCTATCGTGCGCCATCACTAGCAATTGCTAAGCTAATTCGCCGCTGGTTCAACACCCGGCGCGCGTGCAACTTTGTCCCAAATTTAACAAATTCCGCCGGCGCGACTCATTTCTCAAGTTTTTTGACTTGCCCCCCGGCCCAGGAATAGTGTCGCAGCGCTGGCCCATGCCAGAACCAATTACGCCCCCTGGAGACAAGATGAATCTACGTAAGAACCTGCTTGCCGCATCCATCGCCACCCTGCCGATGATGCTTGCCCACGCCGCCGGCCCGCAAATGATGGCCGCCCCCGTCGCCCAGACCTCTCCACAAGAGAGCGCGAGCCTGGCCGCCAAGCTGGCCAGCCGCCCCGGCTCGGCTGGCCTGGGCATGCAGCACGGCTTCGCCATCGCCGGCCAGCATCCCGGCGTGGCCGGCACCAAGATCACCCGCGCCCAGCACACCTACAACGGCCTGCGCGTGTTCGGCTCCGAGTCCGTGGTCGTCACCGACGCGGCCGACAACATCGTCAGCGAATCCGTGTCCGACCGCCGCGCGGGCCTGAACGCGGCGCGCGGCGTGGCCGCCAACGGCGCGCGCACCGGCGCGCCCGACCTGGCGCCGGCGCTGAGCGGCGCCGACGCCATCGCCGCCGTGGTGCGCAGCGTGGCGCCGAACGGCGTGCACCGCTGGGCGCCCCAGGCCGAACTGCTGATCTATCCGGTCATGAAATCGGTGCGCGTGGCCGCCGCCGTGAACAAGGCCGAAGCGGCCCTGAACGCCACCGACCTGGAAGAGGTGGTGGACCACTACGAGCTGGCCTACCTGGTGAAAACCCGCATGGCCGACAGCCGCAAGCGCGTGCTCTACCACGACACCGTGGTCAACGCGAAAACCGGCGCCGTCATCGCGCAGTGGGAAGCGCTGCAAACCGTGGTCGGCTCGGGCAAGAGCCAGTACAACGGCACCGTGCCGATCAACACCACCCTGTCCGGCAGCACCTACCAGATGAAGGACGCCACGCGCGGCGTGGGCGGCACCTTCGGCGGCATGGCCATCACCAACGCCAACCACGCGCCGGAAAGCAATCCAACGCCGGGCACCATCTACACCAACAGCACCAACACCTGGGGCGACGGCCTGCAGTACGTGAGCGGCGGCAGCACCACCAGCGCCAACGGCCAGACCGCCGCCGTGAACGCGCTGTGGGGCCTGATGAACACCTACGACACCATGAAGAACACGCTGGGCTGGCAGTCGCTGGACGGGAACAACACCGCCACCTACATCGCCGTCCACGTGGACAACAACTACGACAACGCCTTCTTCGACCCGAACTGCAAATGCATGTACATCGGCGACGGCGGCACCTCCTTCAACAACCTGGGCTCGATCGACGTGATCGGCCACGAGATGGGCCACGGCGTGATCGACGCCACCTCCAACCTGACCTACTCGGGCGAGTCCGGCGGCCTGAATGAATCGGGCGCCGACATCGCCGGCGAAATGACCGAGGCCTATGCGCGCGCGGGCGGCACCGGCACGGTGATACCGGCCACCGGCAACGACTGGGTGATGGGCAAGGAGATCTCGAAAAGCGGCCAGCCGCTGCGCTGGATGTACAAGCCGAGCAAGGACGGCAGCAGCCCGAACGCGTGGAGCAGCACGCTGAAGAACCTGAACGTGCACTACAGCAGCGGTCCGAACAACCGCATGTTCTACTTCCTGTCGCAAGGCTCGAACGCCACCTCGAGCAGCGACTACTACAGCTCCTACCTGACCAAGCAGCCGCTGGCCATGACGGGCGTGGGCAACGACAAGGCCTACCGCATCTGGTTCAAGGCCGTGACCACCAAGTTCACCTCGTCCACCAACTACGCCGACGCGCGCACCAAGATGATCGCCTCGGCCGAGGAACTGTACGGCGTGGGCAGCAAGGAGGCCACGGCCGTGAAGCGCGCCTACGCGGCCATCAACGTCGGCACCGACGTGGATGAAACCACCGGCGGCGGCGGCGGCACCAGCGTCGAGCGCATCACCAACGGCGGCTTCGAGTCGGGCACCACCGGCTGGGCCGGCAGCACCGGCGCCATCGGCGCCTTCAGCGGGCAGACCGCCTATGAAGGCACGCGCTTCGCCTGGCTGGGCGGCAACGGCACCACCGCCACCGAAACGCTGACCCAGGCAGTGGCCATCCCGTCGGCCGCCACCGCCGCCACGCTGACCTTCGCGCTGCATATCGACACCGCTGAAACCACCACCACCAGCGCCTACGACAAGCTGACGGTCACGGTGAAAAACAGCAGCGGCGCGGTACTCGGCACGCTGGCCACCTACTCCAACCTGAACAAGGCCAGCGGCTACCAGACCCGCACCTTCAGCCTGCTGCCGTACAAAGGCCAGACGGTGACGCTGTCCTTCGCCATGACGGAAGACTCGTCGGCCCAGACCTCCTTCGTGGTGGACAAGGTCAGCGTACTCACCCAGTAAGCGCCCCCTCCTCCAGAACTGATATCATCGCCGCCATCAATTCTGGAGGACTTCGGCATGACCATAGGCGTAGGCGGTAAAACAGCGGAGCAGGCACTGGCTAGCCTGTCGGACATGACGGCGGGCGCGGTTCCGATCGCCAGGCAGGAGCACCTGGAGCGCATCGCCCGCGCCCAGGCCTTCATGCGCGGCCAGGGCATCGCCGCCGTCTATATCAACGCGGGCGCCAACCTGCTCTACTTCACCGGCACGCGCTGGCACGCCAGCGAGCGCATGGTGGGCGCCATCCTGCCGGCGCAGGGCGCGCTGGAATACATCGCCCCCGCCTTCGAGGAAAGCACGCTGCTGGACTTCATGCTGGTGGAGGGCAAGGTCAACGGCTGGCAGGAGCACGAAAGCCCCTACCAGCTGTTCATCGACACCCTGGCCCGCATGGGTATCGCGGCCGACGCCGGCGCGCCGCCGCGCGTGGGCGTCTGCGAAAGCGCGGCCTTCTTCATCTACGACGGCATCCGCCCGCTGGCCGCCGGCTACGCGCTGGAGAACGCGCGCACGGTGACGGCGCACTGCCGCAGCCGCAAGTCGGCCGCCGAAATCGCGCTGATGCAGCGCGCCAAGGACATGACGCTGGCGGTGCACGTGGCCACCGCCAGCATGCTGCGCGAGGGCGTCACCACCACCGAAGTGGAACAGTTCATCGCCGCCGCGCACCGCAAGGTGGGCGCGCCCGGCTCCTATTTCGTCATTGTGCTGTTCGGCGAGGCCACGGCCTATCCGCACGGCGTGAGCTATGTGCAGACGCTGAAACAGGGCGATACGGTGCTGATCGACACCGGCTGCAAGCTGCACAACTACATCTCCGACATCACGCGCACTTATGTGTACGGCGAGCCGAGCGCGCGCCAGCGCAGCGTGTGGGACAGCGAGAAGAAAGCCCAGGCGGCCGCCTTCGCGGCGGCGCAGCTGGGCGTGCCCTGCGAACAGGTGGACCAGGCGGCGCGCCGCTCGCTGGAGGCGGATGGCTACGGCCCCGGCTACAAGCTGCCCGGCCTGCCGCACCGCACCGGCCACGGCATCGGCCTGGACATCCACGAATGGCCCTACCTGGTGGGCGGCGACGCCACCCCGCTGGCGCCGGGCATGTGCTTCTCGAACGAGCCCATGATCTGCATCCCCGGCGAATTCGGCGTGCGCCACGAGGATCATTTCTACATGACCGATAGCGGCCCGCGCTGGTTTACCGAGCCTGCGCACAGCGTCGACGATCCCTTCGGCCTGAGGCGGGAAAACCACGCATCCCCCAAGTAGTGGATGTTTTATTGACAATCATGCCTTATCCTTGGCGGGTGCCTGCGGTTACGAACCGCCTTCTGCCTAAGGATATGCATGAACGCCCTGACCCGCGCCGCGCGCTGCGCTGCGGCGGCATTGCCGCTGCTGCTGGCCGCCTGTAACAACAGCCCGGACGACGGCAGCGCCGCCGCCCCCACCCTGCTGGCCAGCACCGGCCAGGTCACCGTCAAGACCAGCAGCCCGGTGAGCCACTACGCGGCGGCCCGCTTCGCCGACCAGGTCAGCTTCGGCGCCACGCCGGCGCTGGTGGCCGACATAGAAAAACTCGGCTTCGAGGCCTGGATAGACGCGCAGTTCGCGCTGCCGGTGCCGCACCACGATACCGCGCCCGTGGCCCACTACGACGACCAGGTCCGGGCGCAGGCCGAAGCGGCCAATCGCTACTTCGAGAGCGCCAACCTGACGGCCATGATCGCGCGGCCGGACCAGCTGCGCCAGCGCGTGGTGTGGGCCATGTCGCAGTGGATCGTGGTATCGAGCAACAAGGTGCAGGAGTACGCCACCCTGACCTGGATCAATCTGCTCAACGACAACGCCTTCGGCAACTATGGCGCCTTGCTGCGCGCCGTCACCACCAGTCCGCCGATGGGGGTCTACCTGGACAACCTGTCGAACCGGCCCAAGTCCGACGAATGCCCCTGGTGCGCGCCAAACGAAAACTACTCGCGCGAACTGCTGCAGCTGTTCTCGCTGGGGGTGGTCAAGCTCAACCTCGACGGCAGCACCCAGCGCGACGCCGCCAACCGCCCGCTGGAAACCTACACCCAGCAGGACGTGGAGGCGATGACGCGCGCCATGACGGGCTGGCAGATGACCAAGAACACGCCCAAGGGCGACTACACCAACTTCGACGGCGTGCTGATACCGGAAACCTGGGCGCCCGCGCACGACCGCGAGGCCAAGACACTGCTCGGCACCACCATCCCGGCCGGCCAGAGCACCACCCAGGACATGGAGGCGGCGATCGCCGTCCTGATGGGGCACCAGAACATCGCCCCCTTCGTCAGCCTGCGCCTGATCCAGCACCTGGTCACCAGCAACCCGTCGCCGGCCTATATCCGCCGCGTGGCCACGGTGTTCCGCGACAACGGCAAGGGCGTGGCCGGCGACATGAAGGCGGTGCTCAAGGCGGTGCTGCTCGACGCCGAAGCGCGCAAGGGCGACACCCTGGGCGCGGACTCGCTCTCCTTCGGCAAGATGCGCGAGCCGGTGCTGTGGTACACCGGCCTGCTGCGCGGCATGGGCTGCACCGGGCCGCTGCGCTGGGACGCCACGCCGGAGTACCCGCTGCCCGGCATCGCCAAGCCCAGCGTGCAATCCCCCTTCATGCAGTCCAGCGTGTTCAGCTACTACATGCCGACCGACCGCGCCCCCGGCAGCAACCTGCTGGCGCCGGAGCAGCGCCTGCTCAACGCCGAGGAGCTGTCGGGCCGGATCGGCGGCTACGGCCTGCAGACGGCTTCGCGCCTGAGCAATGCCGGCTGCCAGGTCGATCCCTTTGTCAAGGCGCTGAGCAGCTCGCCGCGCGCCTTCATCGACCTGATGAGCGAACGCTATTTCAGGGGCGCCATGCCGCAGACCCTGCGCCAGAATCTGCAGGACCTGTCCACCACCCCCAACGGCAATACGCCGCTCGAGAGAACCATGCCGCTGCTGCAATACGCGCTGGCCACCCCCTATTATGGAGTGATACGCTGATGGACCGCCGCCACTTCCTGCGCCTGGGCGCAGCCGCCCCCACCCTCGGCCTGCTGGGCGGGGCCAGCCTGCTGGGCGCCAGCGCCAGCGCCGCCGCCGACGACTACCGCACGGTGGTCTGCCTGTTCCTCACCGGCGGCAACGACGGCTTGAACAGCCTGGTGCCCACCGACGGCGCCTACGGCGACTATGCCACCGCCCGGCCCGCGCTGGCGCTGCCCAAGGACAGCCTGACCGCGCTGTCCGGCTCCACCGCCGGCCACAGCTTCGGCATGAATCCCGCGCTGGCGCCGCTGGCGCCGCTGTACAACCAGGGCCGCCTGGCCTGGATACTGAACGCCGGCCCGCTGGTCAAGCCGGCCACCGCGCGCCAGGTGCTGGACCACAGCGTGGCGGTGCCGTCCTTCCTGCTCTCGCACAGCGACCAGGTGATGTGGCAGCAGGGCTGGCTGGGCGACACCGACGGCAGCGGCTGGGCCGGACGCTCGCTTGAGCTGCTGCCCTCGTCGCTGCGCAATCCGGTCAACGCCATCACCATGAACACCGAACGCACCCTGGTGCTGGGCCGCAATTCGCCGGTGTCCTACCTGAGCGCCTGGGACTCGCGTTGGTGGGGCACGGCCGACCTGGCGCAGCCGCAGCTGCCCGGCACGCAGTCGCTCAACCGCATGGCGCAATGGCAGTTCGCCAACCAGTACGAGGCCGAATACGCGCGCACCTTCGGCCGCAGCGTCTCCGAATCCACCATCTTCACGCAGGCGGCGCTGAACGCGCCCGCGCCCTCGGCCAACTTCGACGACAACGACCTGGGACGCATGCTGCGCAAGCTGGCCACGCTGCTGCCGGTGTTCAAGAAGCAGGGCTACAAGCGCCAGGTGTTCCTGGTGCAGTGGGGCGGCCTGGACACGCACAGCGGCCAGCGCGGCAGCGCGGCCACCAGCCAGGACGCGCAGCTGGCCATTGTGGCCCGCGCACTGGCCGCCTTCGACAAGGCCAACCAGGCCTCCGGCGTGGACCAGAGCGTGGCCACCGTCATGATGTCCGACTTCGGCCGCACCTTGCGCCAGGCCTCCGGCGGCGGCAGCGACCACGCCTGGGGCAACCACTGGTTCGTGATGGGCGGGCCGGTGGCCGGCGCCCAGGCCTACGGCACCCTGCCCACGCTGACCCTGGGCGGCCCGGACGACGGCGACGCCAACGGCGACGGCCGCTTCGTGCCCACCACCTCGACCGACCAGGTGGGCGCCACGCTGATGAAGTGGATGGGCGTGCCCGCCGCACAGCTGACCAGCGCCTTCCCCAACCTGGCCAATTTCAGCACCCAGACCCTCAACTTCCTGCACGGCTGACACGCCATGGATATCAAACTCACGGACGGCAAGGACAACTACACCCAGACCGACAAGGAAGCCTGGGACACGTACTGGGGCCTGGAGGGCGACGACACCATCAAGGTCTACCAGGGCGGCGTGGTGGGCGGCCCCGGCAACGACAGGATAGAACGCATCGCCACCACCGACACCTGGCGCAGCGTGGCCGTCAACTACTGGGACACCTGGCAGTCCATCTATGTGGACCTGACGGCCGGCTACGCCAACGACAACTGGGGCGGACGCGACACGCTGATCGGCATCGACAGCGTGGCCTTCGGCTGGGAGGGCGGCATCGGCATTGGCAATGCCAACCAGAATACGTTCTGGCTGGGCGGCGGCGGCCTGCACACCATAGACGGCCGCGCCGGCGACGACACCTTCTGGCTGCCCCAGTACGACAACGGCAGCCGCGCCGACTTCATCTTCGAGGTCTCCATCGACGGCAAGACGGCCACCATCACCAACTCGGCGCAGCCGCAGTTCATGGCGGTGGTCAGCAATTTCGAGCGCTTCGGCTATGGCGGCGACTGGAACGTCACCTATGAGCTGAGCAGCCTGATCAAACCATCCGACACCGCCATCAAAGGCCTGGTGGCGGCCGACGCCAACCGCTGGAACGTGGCCGGCGCGCTCGGCACCGCAACGGAAGTGAGCTACAGCTTCGTCGCCAAGGCGCCCGCCAGCGGCGTGGGCGCGAGCGGCTTCCGCACCTTCTCGGCCAGCGAACGCGCCGCCGTCAAGGCCATCCTGGACGCGGCCGCAGCCGCCACCGGCTTGAGCTTCAAGGAGGTCGCCGAAGACGGGGGCACGGTGGGGCAGCTGCGCTTCGGCGCCAGCCAGCAGACGGCCACCAAGGGCCTGGGCACGCTGCCGGGCGTGAACGGCGACAGCGCCGGCGACGTCTGGCTCGACCTCGAAACGCTGCTGCTGCTGCAGCCCGGCCAGGAAGGCTACGCCGTGCTGCTGCACGAAATCGGCCACGCCCTGGGCCTGCGCCATCCGCGCAATGTGGAGGCGGGCGACAACTACGCGGACCAGATGCTGGCCGCCAACGACGTCACCGGCCTGACCGTGATGTCGCAGACCGCCTCGCCGGACGGCCTGTATCCCTCCTCCTGGGGCGCCTACGACATCGCCGCGCTGCGCTACCTGTACGGCGCCAGGCAGGTCGCCACCGGCGACAACGTCTACCTGCTCGGCACCGCCGACTTCCAGTCCCAGCGCGGCCTGGTGGACGACGGCGGCGTCGACACGCTGGACGCCTCGGCCGCCAGCACCGGCGCCACCATCGACCTGGTGGGCGGACACCTGAACAGCGTGGGCGTGACGGCCGGCGGCGTGGGCGCCAGCGGCAATCTGTCGCTCGGCATCGACACGCTGATCGAAAACGCGGTGGGTTCGCGCTACGACGACGTCCTGCTGGGCAATGCGCTGGCCAACCGCCTGACCGGCGGCAAGGGCAATGACTGGATCGACGGCGCCGGCGGCGAGGACACGGCGGTCTTCGCCGGCCTGCGCGGCGACTACCTGATCAGCACCGGCTACGGCAAGGTCTTCGTCACCGCGCGCGACGGCGCCTCCGGCTTCGACACGCTGCTCAACACGGAAATCCTGGCCTTCGGCGACCAGACCATCACGCTGGGCAAAAGCGCGCTGGGCGCCGACCTGGCGCTGGCGCTGGACCAGAACACCAGCAGCAGCGGCCAGCTGCCCGACCCGAGCGACCAGGCCCGGGCCCAGGTGTCCTACGCGCTGTCGAAAACCCCGGCCAACGGCACCGCCGTGGTGAAGGCGGACGGCAGCTACACCTACACCCCCAAGGCCAACTTCAGCAGCACCGACAGCTTCGACTACATCCTCACCGACCAGCAGGGCGGCAACAACACCTACACCGTGTTCGTGACGGTGCGCGGCCAGGGCGGCCTGCAGGCCGGCGGCGAAGGCAACGACACGCTGGGCGGCCTGGCCACCAGCGACATCATCAACGGCGAAGGCGGCAACGACCGCATCGTCGCCAGCGCCGGCTATGACGAGATCGACGGCGGCGCCGGCACCGACAGCATCGTCTACGCGGGCAAGGTGGCCAGCCACGTGGTGGAGCAGGACGGCCTGCGCTGGACCCTGCGCAAACCGGACGGCCAGGGCACGGACACCATCGCCAACGTGGAGCGGCTGATCTTCTCGGACGGCGCGCTGGCGCTCGACCTGGACGGCATGGCGGGACAAACCTACCGGCTGTACCAGGCCGCCTTCGACCGCAAGCCCGACATGGCGGGCCTGGGCTACTGGCTGGCGGTGCTGGACGGCGGCGCAGGCATGCAGAGCGTGGCGCAGGGCTTCCTGCAGTCGGGCGAGGCGGTCACGCTGTACGGCGCCAACCCCAGCAACGCGGCCTTCGTCGACAAGCTGTACCAGAACGTGCTGCACCGCCCGGCCGACGACGCCGGCAAGACCTACTGGACCGGCGTGCTGGCCAATGGCTGGGCCACCCGCGAGGGGGTGCTGACGGGCTTTGCGGAAAGCCCGGAAAACCAGGCGCAGGTGATCGCCGCGATTTCGCACGGCATCGCCTACACGCCCTTCGGCTGAAGCAAACCGGAGCGTGACAAAGCCCCGTTCGTGTCCTAATCTTATTGCTTACAGGAAGGCGGTGCGGACCGCCGGGAGGTCGGAATGGGATGCTGGCGCTACTGGTGCCACCGGGGCCTGCGGGTCGTGTTGCCGGCTTTGCTGGCCGCGTGCGGCCAGCACGGCGGCAGTAGCGCGCCGCCCGCCGTCACGCTGGCCTCGACCAGCCAGGGCGCCCCGGCCGTCGGCCAGGTCACCCGCTTCGCGGCCGCGCGCTTCGCCGACCAGGTGAGCTTTGGCGCCACGCCCGAGCTGGTGGCGGCAATCGAGCAGCAAGGCTTCGAGCCCTGGATAGACGCGCAATTCGCCCTGCCCGTGGTGCACCTGAACGCCGAGCCCAACCGGCGCTACGGCATCAGCGAGGCGGAAAACAGGCGCGCCATCATCTACAGCGACAGCCAGATCGTCGGCGCCATGCTGCACTACCCGGACCAGCTGCGCCAGCGGGTCAGCTGGGCGCTGGCGCAATACATCCCGGTCAACGCCGACCGCGTGCTGCAATTCGGCACCATGGTGTACGCCAATTTCCTGCAGGACCATGCGTTCGGCAACTACGCCACCCTGCTGCGCGACCTGGGCACCAACCCGCCCATGGGCGTTTTCCTGGACAACCTGAGCAACCGGCCCAAGTCCGACGAATGCCCCTGGTGCGCGCCCAATGAAAACTACTCGCGCGAATTGCTGCAGCTGTTTACGCTGGGCGTGGTCAAGCTCAATCCGGACGGCAGCACCCAGCGCGACGCCGCCGGCAGGCCGCTGGAAACCTACGACCAGGCCGACGTGGAAGCGCTCACGCGCGCCATGACCGGCTGGCAGGTGGCGGTGCAGTCGCCGCAATACGACTACAGCTCGCTGGAGGGCGTGCTGGTGCCCGACAGCTGGAACGGTGCGCACGACCGCGGCGAAAAGCGCCTGCTGGGCGCCACGCTGCCGGCCGGCAATGACGCGCCCGCCGAACTGGACGCCGTGGTGCAGGTGCTGATGCAGCATCAGAACATCGCGCCCTTCGTGGCGCTGCGCCTGATCCAGCACCTGGTCACCAGCAATCCCACCCCGGCCTACGTGGCGCGGGTGGGCGCGGTGTTCCGCAACAACGGCAGCGGCGTGGCCGGCGACATGAAGGCCGTCGTCAAGGCCATCCTGCTGGATACGGAGGCGCGGCGCGGCGACGTGCAGGGCGCGGACACGCTCACCTTCGGCAAAATGCGCGAGCCCATCCTGTGGTACACCGGCCTGCTGCGCGGCCTGGGCTGCAGCATGCCCATCAAGACCGCGCCCGACCCCGCCACCGGCACCGGCATGTACGCCCTGCCCGACATCCAGCATCCCTACGCGCCGCCCAGCGTGTTCAGCTTCTACCTGCCGACCGACCGCGCACCGGGCAGCAATCTGCTGGCGCCGGAGCAGCGCCTGCTGACCTCGGGCGAGCTGGCGCTGCGCCTGGCCGGCTACTACGCGTCGCGGCGCGAATCGGCCTTCGCCGACGCCGGCTGCAAGCTCGACGCCTTCGGCCAGGCGCTGAGCGACTCGCCGCGCAACTTCATCGACCTGGTCAGCGCGCGCTACTTCGGCGGCGCCATCCCCTACACGCTGCGCCAGAACCTGATCGACATGGCGGCCGTGCTGCCGCCCGACGGCACGCCGTCCGGCAATGCCCTGCTGCTGCTGTCCTTCGCCCTCTCCACCCCCTACTACGCGGCCATGCAATGATGAAGCGGCGACATTTTCTGCAACTGGGCGGCGCGGCGCCGCTGCTGGGCATGCTGGGCGGCGCCGGCGCCGCCGAGGACGACTACCGCGCCCTGGTCTGTCTCTACATGCGCGGCGGGAACGACGGCCTGAACAGCCTGGTGCCCACCGACGGCGCCTACAGCGACTACGCCGCCGCGCGCCCGGCCCTGGCCCTGCCCAAGGACAGCCTGGTGGCGCTGGCGGGCAGCAGCGCCGGCCACCGCTTCGGCGTGAACCCGGCGCTGGCGCCGCTGGCCGCCCTGTACAACCGGGGCCGCCTGGCCTGGCTGCTCAACGCCGGGCCGCTGCTGCAGCCGGTGACGGCGCGCCAGGTGCTCGAACACAGCGCGGCCGTCCCCTCCTTCCTGCTCTCGCACAGCGACCAGTCCATGTGGCAGCAGGGCTGGAGCGGGGACAGCGACCCCAGCGGCTGGGCCGGACGCGCGCTGGAGCTGCTGCCGTCGGCGCTGCGCAACCCGGCCAGCGCGGTCACCATGACCACCGAGCGCACGCTGGTGCTGGGGCGCAAATCGGCGGTGGCCTACCTCAGCCCCGACGAGTCGCGCTACTGGGGCACGGCCGACCTGGCCCAGCCGGCGCTGGCCGCCACCCAGACCCTGAACCGCATGGCGCAGTGGCAGTTCGCCAACCAGTACAAGGCCGAGTATGCGCGCACTTTCGGCCGCAGCGTGCAGGAGTCCGCCCTGTTCACCCAGGCCCTGCTCAGCGCGCCGGAACCCAAGGCCGCCTTCGACGGCTCGGCGCTGGGGCGCAGCCTGCGCAAGCTGGCCATGCTGATGCCGGTGTTCCGCCGGCAGGGCTACCGGCGCCAGGTTTTCCTGCTCAACTGGGGCCAGGTCGATACCCACAGCCAGCAGCGCGGCAGCGCCGCCGGCAGCCAGGACTGGCACCTGGACCAGGTGGGCCGCATGCTGGCGGCCTTCGACCAGGCCAACCTGGCGTCCGGCCTGGACGCCAGCGTGGCCACCCTGCTGCTGAGCGACTTCGGCCGTACCCTGCGGCAGGCGTCCGGCGGCGGCAGCGACCACGCATGGGGCAACCACCTGTTCGTGATGGGCGGGCCGGTGGCCGGCGGCCAGGCCTACGGCGTGCTGCCGACGCTCACCCTGGGCGGGCCGGACGACATGGACCCGGGCCAGGACGGCCGCTTCGCGCCCACCATGGCCACCGACCAGATCGGCGCCACGCTGATGCAGTGGATGGGCCTGCCCACGGCCAGCCTGGAGACCGTGTTCCCCAGCCTGGCCAATTTCCCGCAGCGCACCCTGAATTTCCTGAAGGCCTGAGGCCATGGAAATCGCACTCACCAGCGGCAACGACGTCGTCATCGACACGCCGGCAACCGCCGTCCCCAACCATTACTACGGCCTGGCTGGCGACGACATCATCCGCATCTACAGCCACGCCGCCACGGGCGGCCAGGGCAACGACATCATCGAACAGCTGGCGCCGCCGGACGGCGTCTACGCCTGGGTCATCGCGGCCTACGGCGACAGCCCCGCGCCCATCAACGTCAACCTGGCCGAGGGCTGGGCCGAGGACGGCTGGGGCACGCGCGACACGCTGATCAACATCAGCAACATCGCCCTGGGCGGCGCCGGCGGCAGCGTGCTCGGCACGGCGCGCGCCAACCTGGTCCACATCGGCGGGCAACACAACCTGGTGGACCTGGGCGGCGGCACCGATACGGTCCTGCTGCCGCCGCTGCCCGGCGCCAGTTCCTTCGCCCAGTTCGCCATCAGCGTCAGCAGCGACGGCACGCGCGCCACCGTCACGTCGCCGCTCGACCCCGGCTTCCAGGCCACGCTGCTCAACGTCGAGCGCATCGGCCTGAACCAGGTCGACCAGCAGCTGCGCGACCTGGCCGAGTTCATCAATCCGGCCGACGCCGCCATCCATACCCTGCTGGCGGCCGACGCCAACCGCTGGAACGCCGGCGCGCCATTGGGTACGCCGGCAGCGCTGACCTTCAGCTTCGCCGCGTCCGCGCCCGCCAGCGGGGCCGGCGCCGGCGGCTTCCGCCCTTTCACCGACAGCGAGCGCGGCGCCGTGCGCGCCATCCTGGCTGCCACGGCTGCCGCCACCGGCCTGTCTTTCACCGAGGTGGCCGACAGCGCGCAGCAGCACGGCCAGCTGCGCTTCGGCGCCGCCGCGCTCGGCGGCCCGGACGGCCTGGCCACGCTGCCCGGCAGCGGCGACGCGGCCGGCAGCATCTGGGTCGACACCGGGGTGCTGGCGCAGGCCGCCCCGGGCCAGCAGGGCTACGCCGTGCTGCTGCATGAAATCGGCCACGCGCTGGGTTTGCGCCACCCGCGCAACGGCGAGGCTGGCGACCATTACGCCGAGCAGCTCATCGAGGCGCAGAACGTCACCGGCCTGAGCGCCATGGCGCTCACCGTGTCAGCCGACGGCTTGCACCCCTCGGCATGGGGCGCCTACGATCTGGCCGCGCTGCGCCAGCTGTACGGCAGCCGCGCGGTCAATCCGGGCGACACCGTCTACGTCCTCGGCCAGGCCGATTTCCAATCCCAGCACGGCCTGCTCGACGATGGCGGCAACGACACCCTGGATGCCTCGGCCGCCAGCAGCGGCGCCGCCATCAGCCTGCTGCCCGGCCGCCTCAGCAGCGTGGGGGTGACGGCGGCCGGCGGCAGCGCGCTGGACAACCTGTCGCTGGGCGTGGACAGCTGGATAGAAAACGCGGTCGGCACCCGCTTTGACGACGTCATCACCGGCAACGCGCTGGACAATGTGCTCACCGGCCTGGAGGGCAACGACTGGCTGGACGGTGGCGCCGGGGCCGACACCGCCGTGTTTGCGGGGCCGCGCAGCGCCTATCTCCTGAGCAGCGGCTACGGCAAGCTGTACGTGGCGGCGCGCGACGGCGCCAGCGGCTTCGACACCCTGCTCAGTATGGAAACGCTGCAGTTCAGCGACCAGCGCGTGCAACTGGGCGCCAGCGCCGTCGGCGCCGACCTGGCCGCCGTGCTGGACCAGGACACGGTGCTCGCCGGCCAGCTGCCCGATCCCAGCGACCAGGCGCGCAGCGGCGTGTCCTACCGCCTGCTGCAGGCGCCGGCCAACGGCAGCCTGGACATGACGGAGGCCGGCGCGTTCCGCTATACGCCCAACCCCAGCTTCGCCAGCGCGGACGGATTCAGCTACCGCATCAGCGACCAGAAGGGGGGCAGCAATGTCTACCAGGTGTATTTTTCAGTGCTGGCCACCGGCGGGCTACAGGCCGGCGGCAGCGGCAACGACGTGCTGGCGGGGCTGGACAGCGCCGACACCATACGCGCCGGCGCCGGCAACGACGTGATCATGGGCAGCGCTGGCAGCGACAGCATCGATGGCGGCAGCGGCAACGACAGCGTGCGCTACGAGGGCGCACGCAGCGCCTATGCGGCCAGCCCCGCACCGGACAAGGCAGGCCAATGGAGCGTGGCCAAACCCGGCGGCGCGGGCGCCGACACGCTGGTCGGCGTGGAGCGGCTGATCTTCTCGGACGGCGCGCTGGCGCTCGACCTGGACGGCATGGCGGGACAAACCTACCGGCTGTACCAGGCCGCCTTCGACCGCAAGCCCGACGTCGGGGGGCTGGGCTACTGGCTGGCGGTGCTGGACGGCGGCGCAGGCATGCAGAGCGTGGCGCAGGGCTTCCTGCAGTCGGGCGAGGCGGTCACGCTGTACGGCGCCAACCCCAGCAACGCGGCCTTCGTCGACAAGCTGTACCAGAACGTGCTGCACCGCCCGGCCGACGACGCCGGCAAGACCTACTGGACCGGCCTGCTGGCCAATGGCCTGGCCAGCCGCGAGACGGTGCTGACCGGCTTTGCGGAAAGCCCGGAAAACCAGGCGCAGGTGATCGCCGCGATTTCGCACGGCATCGCCTACACGCCCTTCGGCTAGCCTGCTCAGGCTTTCTTGGACACCAGCGTGAGGATGTCGTAGCTGGCCACCAGCTCCTCGTTCTGGTTGGTCACCTGCACGTCCCACGCCACCACGCCCTGGCCCAGGCCCTTGTCGTCGGTGCGGTTGCGGTCCACCTTGCGCTTGCAGGTCAGGCGCGCGCGGATGGTGTCGCCGATGGCGACCGGCGTGATGAAGCGCAGGTTGTCCAGGCCGTAGTTGGCCAGCACCGGCCCCGGCGCGGGCGACACGAACAGGCCGGCGGCGGCCGACAGCACGAAGTAGCCGTGCGCGATGCGCTTGCCGAACTGCGTGTCCCTGGCGGCGATGTCGTCGAAGTGCATGTAGAAATAGTCACCCGACACGCCGCCGAAGTTGACGATGTCCGCCTCGCTCACGGTGCGGCGGTGCGTCAGCAGCGAATCGCCGATTTTCAGGTCCTCGAAATGGCGGCGGAAGGGATGCACTTCGCTTTCGTTCACGGCCGCGCCGCGCACGTACTCGCCCGTCACCGCGGCCAGCATGGTGGGCGAGCCCTGCACGGCTGCGCGCTGCAGGAAGTGGCGCACCGCGCGGATGCCGCCCAGTTCCTCGCCGCCGCCCGCGCGGCCGGGGCCGCCGTGCTTCAACTGCGGCAGCGGCGAACCGTGGCCGGTGGAGTCCACCGCCGACTCGCGCTCCAGGATGTGCACGCGGCCGTGCGAGGCGGCGGCCACCGGCACCGCGTAGGCGGCCGTCTTCGTATCCTTGGTCACCAGGGTGCTCACCAGGCTGCCCTTGCCGCGCGCGGCCAGTTCCAGCGCCTCGTCTATGCCCTCGTAGGTCATCATGGTGCTGACCGGGCCGAAGGCTTCCACGTCGTGCACCGCGTCGTTGCTGCCGGCGTTGCGGCACAGGACCAGCGTGGGCGAGAAGAAGGCGCCTTCCGCCACGCCCTCGCCCACCAGCTTGTAGCCGTCCTTCTCGCCGAACACGATCTCGTTGCCCGCCGCGAGCAGGGCCAGGCGTTCGCCCACGTCGCGCTGCTGGTCTTTCGAGGCCAGCGCGCCCATGCGCACGCCTTCCACCGACGGATCGCCGATGGTGACTTTGGACAGGCGCTCGCGCAGGCGCTCGGCCACGGCATCCACGCGGTCTTTCGGCACGATGATGCGGCGGATGGCGGTGCACTTCTGGCCGGCCTTGCCGGTCATCTCGCGCGCCACTTCCTTCACGAACAGGTCGAACTCGGGGTCGTCCGGCGTGACGTCCGGCGCCAGGATGGCGCAGTTCAGCGAGTCCGCCTCGGCGGTGAACGGCACCGAGTTGGCGATCAGGTTGCGGTTGGTGCGCAGCTTGGCGGCGGTGTCGGCCGAGCCGGTGAAGGTCACCACGTCGGCCCCGCCCAGGCGGTCCAGCAGGTCGCCGGTGCTGCCGATCACCAGCTGCAGCGCGCCTTCCGGCAGCAGGCCGGATTCATGCGCCATGCGCACCACGGCTTCGGTCAGGTAGCTGGTGGCGGTGGCGGGCTTGCCTATGCAGGGCATGGCGGCCAGGAAGCTGGGCGCGAATTTCTCCAGCAGGCCCCAGATCGGGAAGTTGAAGGCGTTGATGTGTACCGCCAGGCCGCCGCGCGGCACCAGGATGTGGGTGCCGGCGAAGCCGCCGCGCTTGCCCAGCGCAATGGCCGGGCCTTCGTGCAGCACATTGGACGACGGCAGCTCGCGGCTGCCCATGCTGGCGTAGGCGAACAGGGTGCCGATGCCGCCCTCCACGTCCACCCAGCTGTCGGCGCGGGTGGCGCCGGTGAGGTGGGAAATCTTGTACAGCTCTTCCTTGCGCTCCATCAGGTACATGGCCAGCGCCTTCAGGCGCGCGGCGCGCTGCTGGAAGTCCAGCTTCATCAGGCCGGGCACGCCGGTCTTGCGGGCGTAGGCGACGGCTTCGCTGAAGTCGATGGCTTCGGCGTGGGTATGGTAGATCAGGCTGTTGTTCAGCGCGCTGTGCAGCGGGGTGGCCGCTTCCTTGCCGTGCCAGCGGCCGGCGATCAGGCTTTGCAGAGTTGGTGCCATTCGATTTCTCCAGTCTATTTTATTCGGTTGCGTTCTTGTGCAGATGCAGCGGCAGCGAGGACTCCCACTGCATGCGCTGGCGGTCCGGCTCCACCTCGGTCAGCGCCACGGTCTCGCGCATGGTGGCGAGCGAGCGCTCGCTCAGTTCCTGGTACTGGGCCGTGCCGGACGTCTTCCAACTGATTTCGTTGTCGCTCACCTGGCGGATGATGCGCGCCGGCGTGCCGACCACCATGGAGCGCGGCGGCACCACCATATTGGCCTTGACGAAGCTCATCGCCGCGACGATGCTCTCGGCGCCGATGACGGCGTTGTCCATGATGACCGAGTTCATGCCCACCAGCGCGTTGCGGCCGATGCGGCAGCCGTGCAGCACGGCGCCGTGGCCGATATGGCCGTCCACTTCCACCACCGTGTCTTCGCCGGGGAAGCCGTGCATGATGCAGCCGTCCTGCAGGTTGGCGCCCTCCTCCAGGATCAGGCGCCCGAAGTCGCCGCGCATCGATGCGTGCGGGCCGACGTAGCAGCGCGGTCCGACGATCACGTCGCCGATCAGCACCGCGCTTGGATGCACATAGGCGGTGGGATGGACCACCGGCGTGATGCCGTTCATTTCATATACTTTGACCATGGCCGCTCCCTTACATGCCCAGATAGGCGCTTTGCACTTGTTCGTTTTTCAGCAGCTCCGGCCCGGGACCGGACAGGATGATGGCGCCGGTTTCGATCACATAGCCCACGTCCGCGATCGACAGCGCCGCGTGCGCGTTCTGCTCCACCAGGAAAATGGTGATGCCCTGGTCGCGCAGGCTGGCCACGATGCGGAAGATCTCGGCGATCAGCAGCGGCGCCAGGCCCATGCTGGGTTCATCGAGCAGCAGCACCGACGGCCTGCCCATCAGCGCGCGCGCCATGGCCAGCATCTGCTGCTGTCCGCCGGACAGCGTGCCCGCCAGCAGCAGGCGCTTCTCTTTCAGGATAGGGAACAGCTGGTACATGCGTTCCATGTCCGCCGCCACCTCGCCCTTGGGCCGCGTGTAGGCGCCCAGCAGCAGGTTGTCCTCCACCGACATAGGGCCGAACACCTGGCGCCCTTCCGGCACCTGGCAGATCCCGGCGCGCACGCGCTTGTCCGCGCTGGCGCGGCTCACGTCCTGGCCGCTGAAATGGATGCTGCCGCCGCTGATGGGCTGCACGCCGGAGATGGCGCGCAGCAGCGTGGTCTTGCCCGCGCCGTTGGCCCCCACCAGCGCCACCAGCTGCCCCTGGCGCACTTCGATGTCGATGCCGTGCAGCGCCTGGATGCGGCCATAGTGGCTGGTCAGCCCTTTGATTTCAAGCACCAGCGGCTTCACCGTCACGTCGGTAGTATTCGTCATGGCATCCCTCATGCTGCCGCTCCCAGATAGGCCGCCACCACGTCCGGATTGGCGCGCACTTCGGCCGCCGTGCCTTCGGCCAGCTTCTTGCCGTAGTCCAGCACCAGGATATGGTCGGATAAATTCATCACCAGCTTCATGTCGTGCTCCACCAGCACCACCGTCACGCCGGATTGCGCCACCTTGCGGATCAGCGCTTCGATCTCGCCGGTCTCGGTGTGGTTCAGGCCTGCGGCCGGTTCGTCCAGCAGCAGCACTTTCGGCCGCGCCGCCAGCGCGCGCGCAATCTCCAGCCGCTTCAGCGCGCCATACGGCATCTGGCTCGAGTCGGCGTCCACGTACTGGCCCACGCCCACGAAGTCCATCAGCTGGGCCGCCTCGTCGCGGCACACCTGGTCGGCCTTGCGCACCGACGGTAGGCGCAGCATGGAGGCGAACAGGTTCTGGTTCAGGCGCAGGTGCGCGCCCACCATCACATTGTCGATCGCCGTCATGTTCAGGCAGATCTGCAGGTTCTGGAAGGTGCGGCTCATGCCGCGCCGCGCCAGCTGGTCCGGCGACAGGCCGGCCACGTTCTCGCCGCGCAGCAGGATCTCGCCCTTGCTGGGCGTGTAGACGCCGGTGATCAGGTTAAACAGCGTGGTCTTGCCCGCGCCGTTGGGACCGATCACCGAATGGATGGAGCCCTCCTTGATGGCGAAGCTCACGTCCTGCACGGCGTGCACGCCGCCGAAGCTCTTGCTCAGGTTGCGGATCTCAAGCATGGCCGCCTCCCGCCTTCTTCACCAGTTTCAGCGGGGCCGTGCCAGCGCCGCCGCCCGCCGCAGGCTTGCTGCGGCGGCGCGCCAGCGACGGCACCAGGCCGCGCGGCAGGAAAATCATGGTCAGCATCAGGATGGCGCCGAACACCACCACTTCCCAGCCCTCGAAGGCGGACAGCAGCTGCGGCAGCACGGTCAGCAGCGCGGCGCCGAGGATGGAGCCGAACACGGAAGCCATGCCGCCCACCACCACCATGGTCACCAGCTCGATGGAGTGGAAAAAGCCCGCCATATTCGGCGTGATGAAGCCGATGTAGTGCGCGCTGATGCTGCCCGCAATGCTGGCCACCACGGCGGACAGCACGAACACCCGCACCTTGAAGCGCGTGGTGTCGATGCCTGCCACGCGCGAGGCGACCTCGGAGCCGTGGATGGCCTGCAGCGCGCGGCCGACCGGGGAATCGATCAGGTTGAGCGCGAACCAGGTCACCAGCAGCAGCAAGGCCGCCGCCACCGCGTACCACGATTTCTCGCCCGTGATTTCAAAGCCGAACACGGCGAAGCCCGGCACCGCGATGCCGTCCGGTCCGCCGGTCCACTGGCCTTCGTTGTTGATGACGATGGAGATGATGATGCCCAGCCCCAGCGTGGCCATCGCCAGCGTATGGCCCTTGAGCTTGAGCACCGGCCGCGCCAGCACGAAGGCCAGCAGGCCGGTCGCGGCGGCGCCCGCGGCCAGCGCAGCCAGCGGCGGCCAGTTGTGGTGCGTGGTCAGCACGGCGGACGCGTAGGCACCCATGCCGAAAAAGCCGGCGTGGCCCAGGCTGATCTGGCCGGTGTAGCCCATCAGCAGGTTCAGGCCTATCACCACCATCGCATTCAGGGCGATACGGATCGCCACGTCGTAATAGTAGGAGTTGGGCAGCGCCAGCGGCAGCAGGGCCAGCACCAGCGCCAGGATCAGCAGGCCGGAGTGACGGGAAGCGAAGGTCTTCATACGCGCTCCGACACTTTGGCGCCGAACAGGCCGCGCGGCATGAAGAACAGGATCAGCAGGATCAGCACGAAGGGCACGGCGTCCTTGTAGGCCGACGAGATGTAGCCCGCCGTCATGGCCTCGGCAATGCCCAGTATCAGCCCGCCCGCGATGGCGCCCACGCCGCCGCCCAGGCCGCCCAGCACCGCCGCCACGAAGCCCTTCAGGCCCAGCATGATGCCCGCGTCGTAGGAGGTGTAGGTGATGGGCGCGAGCAGCGCGCCGCCGACGGCGCCCAGCAGCGCGGCCAGGCCGAAGGACAGCAGCAGCACGCGGCGCGTGTTGATGCCCACCAGCTGCGCGGCCAGCTTGTTGTGCGAAGTGGCCAGCATGGCCTTGCCCAGCAAGGTGCGGCCGAAGAACCAGCCCAGCGCCGCCACGATGGCGATGGTCACGCCCAGCACCCACAGGCTTTGCGGCAGCAGGCTGGCGCCCAGGAACTGGATCGGCGCGTCGCCGGAGAACGCGGGCAGCGTGTGAGTGCCCTTGCCCAGCCAGATCTGCACCAGGCCGCGCACCACGAGCGAGGCGCCGATGGTGATGATGATGAGCGTGACCACCTGCGCGTTCTGCGCCGGTTCGATCACCGCCTTTTCCATCAGCAGGCCCACGATGGCGGTGAGGATGACGGCGCCGATGATGGCCAGCGGCAGCGGCACGCCCGCCCCCGCCATCATCGCCGCCAGCATACCGCCCAGCATGATGAATTCGCCCTGGGCGAAATTGATCACGCCGCTGGTGTTGTAGATGATGGTGAAGCCGAGCGCCGCCAGTGCATAGGCGGAACCGACCGTCATTCCCGAGTACAGGAATTGCAGGAATTGGGCGAGCATGATGATGGGCTCCGTCTTACTTGGACAGCAGCTGCCAGTCGCCGTTCTTCACTTCAACCATGCGGAACGCCGACAGGTCGAGGCCCATATGGTCGGCCGCGCTCATATTGAACACGCCGGTGGTGGACACGAAGCCCTTGGTGGTCTCCAGCGCGTTGCGCACCTTTTCCTTGTCGGTGCCGCCGGCGCGCTTGATGGCGTCCACCGACAGGTTCAGCGCGTCCAGCGCGTAGCCGCCGAAGGTGGACGGGTCGACCTTGTAGCGGTCCTTGTAGGCCTTGTCGTAGCCGACCACGATGGCCTTCTGCGGATCGCTGGCCGGCAGCATCTGGCCGATCAGCAGCGCAGGCGTAGGCAGGCGCACGCCTTCCGCAGCCTTGCCGGACAGCTTCAGGTATTCGTCCGAGGCCACGCCGTGCGACTGGTACATCGGCAGCGCGGTCATGCCCAGCTGGCCGTAGTTCTTGGTGACGACCGCCGGCCCCTGGCCCAGGCCGAACACAAACACCGCCTGCACGCCGGCGGTGTTCTTGATGCGGGTCAGCTGCGCGGTGACGTCGGTGTCTTTCGGGCCGTAGGTTTCATCGGCCACCAGGGTGATGCCGTACTTGGCCGCGACGGTCTGCGATTCCTTGCGGCCCGATGCGCCGAAGCCGCTGGTCTCGGACAGCAGGCCCACCTTGCTGATGCCGCGCTTCTTCATGTCCTCGAATACCTTTTCAGCGGCCATGCGGTCGGTGTGCGGGGTCTTGAAGACCCATTTTTTCACCGGGTCGATAATGACCACCGCGCCCGCCAGCGAAATGAAGGGCAGGCCCGCCTTGTCCACCAGCGGCGCCATGGCCATGGTGGCGCCGGTGGTGGTGCCGCCTATCAGCACGTCCACCTTGTCGGACTCGATCAGGCGCTTGGTGAAGCCGTTGGCCTTGGCGGCGTCGCTGCCGTCGTCGTAATGCACCAGCTCCAGCTTGCGGCCCAGTACGCCGCCCTCGGCGTTGATCTTCTCGACGTACATCTGCAGCGTTTTCAGCTCGGGGTCCCCCAGGAAGGCGGCCGGGCCGGATACGGACAGCACGGAACCGATCTTGATGTTCTGCGCCATGGCGCTGCCGGCGGCGAGGACGAGGGATGCGGCGATAACGGTCTTCTTCAGGATATTCGTGAACATTTTTTGTCTCCGTGGTTTTAATTTTGGATCGTGTTCAAACGCGTTCGATTACCAGTGCAATACCTTGTCCCACGCCGATGCACATGGTGCACAGCGCGTAGCGGCCGCCGGTGCGCTCCAGCTGGTTCAGCGCGGCCGTGACCAGGCGCGCGCCGGATGCGCCCAGCGGGTGGCCGATGGCGATGGCGCCGCCGTTCGGATTGACGTGGGCCGCGTCGTCCGCCAGGCCCAGGTCGCGCGTGACGGCCAGGCCCTGCGCGGCGAATGCCTCGTTCAGTTCAATCACGTCCATCTGTTCTATGGTCAGGCCCAGCTGCGCCAGCACCTTCTTCGACGCGGGCGCGGGACCGAAGCCCATGATGCGCGGCGCCAGGCCGGCGGTGGCCATGCCCAGCACCTTGCCGCGCGGCTTCAGGCCGTATTTGTCCACCGCCGCGCCGGAGGCCAGCAGGATGGCGCAGGCGCCGTCGTTCACGCCGGAGGCGTTGCCCGCCGTGACGCTGCCGTCCGGCTTGACCACGCCCTTCAGCTTGGCCAGCATCTCGATGGTGGTGTCCGGACGCGGATGTTCGTCGGTGTCCACGATCTTGGGATCGCCTTTTTTCTGGGCGATGGTGACCGGCACGATCTCGCTCTTGAAATGGCCGGCCGCATGCGCGGCGGCCCAGCGCTGCTGGCTGCGCACGGCGAACGCGTCCTGGTCGGCGCGGCTGATGTTGAATTCATTGGCCACGTTCTCCGCCGTTTCCGGCATGGAGTCGATGCCGTACTGCTGCTTCATCAGCGGGTTGACGAAGCGCCAGCCTATGGTGGTGTCCTCGATTTTCGCCGCGCGCGAGAAGGCGCTGTCCGCCTTGGCCATGACGAAAGGCGCGCGCGTCATGCTTTCCACGCCGCCGGCAATGACCAGGTGCGCTTCGCCGGACTTGATGGCGCGCGCGGCGATGCCCACCGCGTCCAGGCTGGAGCCGCACAGGCGGTTGATGGTGTTGGCCGGCACTTCCACCGGCAGGCCCGCCAGCAGCACCGCCATGCGGCCGACGTTGCGGTTGTCCTCGCCCGCGCCGTTGGCGCAGCCGTAGTAGACGTCGTCCACTGCGGACCAGTCGACGCCCGGGTTGCGCTGCTTCAGCGCGGCGATGGGCATGGCCGCCAGGTCATCGGCGCGCACGCCGGACAGGGCGCCGCCGTAGCGGCCGAAGGGAGTGCGTACCGCGTCGCAGATAAAAGCTTCGTTCATCTTCGTTCCTCAAACTGATTTGGGTCGTTTATCGATTACACGCTTGGCCTTGCCAGTCATCGTGCGTTCGATGCTGTTGGCTGCCAGCAGGCTAACACGGGTGCTCACGCCCACATAGGTCTTGATGGCGTGTTCCAGCTCGCGCGCCAGCGCTTCCACCTCGTTGGAGGTGAGCTTGCCGCTCCACTCGGGGCGCACTTCGCCTATCACGTCCAGCTTGTCCAGGTGGCCGTCGCGGCTCACCACCAGCTGGTATTGCGGCGCCAGCTTGGGCATCTTGCAGATCAGTTCTTCGATCTGCGTGGGGAACACGTTCACGCCGCGGATGATCATCATGTCGTCCGAGCGGCCGGTGATCTTGCCGATGCGGCGCATGGAGCGCGAAGTGGGCGGCAGCAGGCGCGTCAGGTCGCGCGTGCGGTAGCGGATAATCGGCAGCGCTTCTTTCGACAGCGAGGTGAATACCAGTTCGCCGTCCGAGCCGTCCGGCAGCACTTCGCCGGTTTCGGGGTCGATGATCTCGGGGTAGAAATGGTCCTCCCAGATCACCGGGCCGTCCTTCGACTCGATGCATTCGCTGGCCACGCCCGGCCCCATCACTTCGGACAGGCCGTAGATGTCCACCGCGTCGATGCCGGCGCGCGCTTCGATCTCGCCGCGCATGGCGTCGGTCCACGGCTCGGCGCCGAAGATGCCCACCTTCAGCGAGGAGTCGGCCGCATCCATGCCCTGGCGCTGGAATTCCTCGATGATGTTCAGCATATAGGACGGCGTGACCATGATGATGGAGGGCTTGAAGTCCTGGATCAGCTGCACCTGCTTCTCGGTCTGGCCGCCGGACATGGGGATGACGGTGCAGCCCAGGCGCTCGGCGCCGTAGTGCGCGCCCAGGCCGCCGGTGAACAGGCCGTAGCCGTAGGAGATGTGCACCATGTCGCCGGCGCGGCCGCCCGCTGCGCGGATGGAGCGCGCCACCACATTGGCCCAGGTGTCGATGTCGTTCTGCGTGTAGCCCACCACGGTGGCCTTGCCGGTGGTGCCGCTCGAGGCGTGGATGCGCACCACTTTCTCGCGCGGCACGGCGAACAGGCCGAAGGGATAGTTGTCGCGCAGGGTCTTCTTGTCGGTGAAGGGGAACTTGGCCAGGTCGGCCAGCGTCTTCAGGTCGTCCGGATGCACGCCTTTTTCGTCGAAAGCGGCGCGGTAGTGCGGCACGTTTTCATACGCATGCTTGAGCGTCCACTTCATGCGTTCCAGTTGCAGCGCCTGCAGTTCGTCCTTGCTGGCGCGTTCGATAGGCTCCAGGTCAGCTGGGGCGGGATTGCGTTGAACCATTGCTGTCTCCTCGTGTTCGAGTTCTGCTGATTTTTTGCTTAACTGCCTAGCCCTGCTGCGGCGCCACTTCACCGCTGACGCGGTGCGATTTGCCACGGAACAGGGCGATGATGCGTCCGTCCTGATTGCTGACCTTGACGTCGTAAATGCCGCTCTTGCCGGCCAGCGCCTGCTCCACGGCTTCCGCCGTCAGCAGGTCGTGATGGCGGCCGGGGGCCAGGTACTCTATCGTGCAGCCGGCGCCCACCGTGTTTTGGTTGTGGCTGTTGCACGCGAACGCGAAGGCGCTGTCCGCCAACGCGAAAATAAAGCCGCCGTGGCAGGTCTGGTGCCCGTTCAGCATATCGTCCCGCACCGGCATGGTCATGCGCGCGTAGCCGGGCCGGATCTCGGCCAGCAGCATGCCCATGGCCTGGGTGGCGCGGTCGCGCGAGTACATCGCGTCGCCGGCCGCCTGGGCCAGGGCCTGCGCTTGGGCAGGATCATGGGCGGCGGATAAAACTGGTGCGTCTTTATGCATGGAATTTGGCTCCCGATGCCTGTTTGCGGCGCAGCAGCGGCGACACGCGGTAGCGGTCTTCGCCATACGCGGCTGCGAGGTTGGTCAATACGGCGGCGATGCGCTCGACGCCCACGGCGTCCGCCCAGGCCAGCGGGCCGCGCGGATAGTTCACACCCTTCTGCATGGCGGTGTCCGCGCCCTGCGCGCTGCACACACCCTGGTTGACCGCGTCCGCCGCCTCGTTGGCCAGCATGGCCACGGTGCGCATCACGGCCAGGCCGGGCACGTCGTCCAGCCTGGTCACCGCGAAGCCGGCGGCCTGGAACAGGCCCACCACCGCGCTGTACGCTGCGGCGCTGCACTGGTCGGCGGCGGCGATGGCGATACGGGTGGCTTTGCCGTAGTCCAGCGCCAGGTCGAACAGCACCGTGTCCGGATGCTTGTTGTCGGCCGCGCGCTGGGTGGCCGTGCGGCCGTCGGTCAGATAGACGGCGGCCCCGTTGCAATGGAAGGCCGGTGCGTGCTCCTGGCTTTGGGCGTGCGCCTCGCCGCTCTTGCGCAGCGTGACGGCAACGCCGCGGTCCTGGAAGCGCGCCAGCACCGCGTCCGTCACGGCCGACGCGCCGCTGGCGCCGGGTTCCACACTGTAGCTCACGTACTCGGGCCTGGCCTGCGCAGCTTCGCTCCGGGCGGCCGGCACGCTGGCGCCTTCGCCGTAGGCATAGAAGCCACGGCCGGACTTGCGGCCCAGGAAGCCGGCGTTCACCAGCTCCTGCTGGATCACCGACGGCGTGAAGCGCGGGTCGTTGTAATAGGCGTTGAAGACGGACTGGGTGACGGAGTAGTTCACGTCATGCCCGATCAGGTCCATCAGCTCGAATGGCCCCATGCGGAAGCCGCCCGCTTCGCGCATCACCGCGTCGATGGTGGCGGCGTCGGCGGCCTGCTCGTTGAGCAGGCGCAGGCCTTCCGCGTAGTAGGGGCGCGCCACCCGGTTGACGATGAAGCCGGGCGTGGACTTGGCGTGCACCGGGTTCTTGCCCCAGGCGATGGCGGTGTCGTACACCGTTTCGGCCACGGCCGCATCGGTCGCCAGACCGCTGATCACTTCCACCAGCGCCATCAGCGGCACCGGATTGAAGAAGTGCATGCCCACCAGGCGCTGCGGACGGCGCAGCTTGGCGGCGATGGCGGTGACGGAAATCGAGGAGGTGTTGGTGGCCAGGATGCAGTCGTCGCCGACGACGCCTTCCAGGTCCGCGAACAGGGAGCGCTTCACGTCCAGGTTCTCGACGATGGCTTCCACCACCAGCGCGGCATCGGCCACGCCGGCCAGGCCGTCGGCGGCCTGCAGGCGCGCGGTGGCGGCCTGCGCCTCCGCCGCCGTCATGCGTTCCTTTTCCACCAGCTTCTGGTAGACCTTGGCGATGTCGGCGATGGCTTTCTGCACCGCCTCGGCGCGCGTGTCGTACAGCTTGACGGTGTGGCCGGCGGCCGCCGCCACCTGCGCGATGCCCGCGCCCATGGCGCCGCTGCCGATGACGGCGACGACGCTGGCTTTATCCAGAGCGGCCATGTTTATTCCCCCTTGAATTCAGGCGCGCGCTTGGCGATGAAAGCGGCCACGCCTTCGCGGTAGTCGTGGCTGTAGCCCAGCTCGCGCATCATTTCGCCTTCCAGCTTGAGCTGCTCCGGCAGCGAGTTGCAGTGGCTGATCTGCAGCGCCTTCTTGGTGTAGGCCAGGCCCTTGGTGGGCGCGGTGGCGAAGTGTTCGGCCATGGCGGTGGCTTCGGTCATCAGCAGTTCGTCGGGCACGGACTTCCAGATCAGGCCCCATTGCTCGGCGCGGTCCGCGGTGAGTTTCTCGCCCAGCATAGCCAGGCCGGTGGCGCGCGCCATGCCGATCAGGCGCGGCAAAATCCAGGTGCCGCCGGTGTCCGGTATCAGGCCGAGGCGGCAGAAGGCTTCCACGAAACTGGCCGACTTGCCGGCGATGACGATGTCGCAAGCCAGCGCCAGGTTGGCGCCCGCGCCGGCGGCCACGCCGTTCACGGCGCAGATGACGGGCATGGGCAGGCTGCGCAAGGTCAGCACCAGGGGGGCGTAGAATTTCTCGACCGAGTCGCCCAGGTCCACGCCTTGGGCGCCGGGTTCCACGGCGCGGTCGCCCAGGTCCTGGCCGGCGCAGAAGCCGCGTCCGGCGCCGGTGAGCAGGAGCACGCGCACGGATTTGTCGGCCTGCACCTTGGCCAGCGCGTCGCGCACCTCCAGGTGCATGGCCTGGGTGAAGCTGTTCAGTTTATCGGGGCGGTTCAGCGTCAGTTTCGCGATGCCGCCTTTGATTTCAAACAGGATGTTCTGGTAGCTCATGGGGTGTCTCCTCCACTTGTTTTATTCAGCCTGGTCGAAATCGACCACCACTTTGTCGGTCACAGGGAAGCTCTGGCAGCTCAGCACGAAGCCGCGCGCGATCTCGTAGTCTTCCAGCGCGTAGTTCACGTCCATGTCCACTTTCCCGTCCAGCACCTTGCAGCGGCAGGTGGAGCACACGCCGCCCTTGCACGAGTAGCGCATGTCTATGCCGGCGCGCAGGCCTGCGTCCAGGATGGATTCCTTGTCGCGGTCCATGGTGAACATGGTGTGGTTGCCGTCCATGACCACGGTCACTTCGGTCAGGCCGGCGCCGGCGTCGGCCTGCGCGCGCGGCTTGTGCTGGTGCTTGGGTATGCTGGCCGCGAACAGTTCGATCTTGATGTTCGCCTTCGGCATGCCCGCTTCCTGCAGCGCTTCGGAGACGCCGTGCATCATGTCTTCCGGGCCGCAGATAAAGGCGTTGTCGTAATCTTCCACGCGCACCCAGTGCTGCAGGAACTGCTGCGCCTTCTCTTTCGTGATGCGGCCGTTGAACAGCTCGATGTCCTGCTGCTCGCGGCTCATCACGTAGGCGATGTTCAGGCGGTCCGTGTAGATGTCCTTCAGGTCCGCCAGTTCGTTCTTGAAGATCACCGACGACGAGGCGCGGTTGCCGTAGAACAGGGTGAAGCGGCTGTTCGGCTCCGTCAGCAGCGTGGTCTTGATGATGGACAGGATGGGCGTGATGCCGCTGCCTGCCGCGAAGGCCATGTAGTTCTTGCGGTTGGCCGCGTCCAGCGCCACGTTGAAGTGGCCCATGGGCGGCATGACTTCGATCACGGCGCCGGCCTTCAAGGTGTCGTTGGCCCAGCTGGAGAACATGCCGCCGGGCGTGCGCTTGATGGCCACGCGCAGCGCGCCGTCCTGCACGGCGGAACAGATGGAGTAGGAACGGCGCACGTCCTCGGCATTAATGTGGGTGCGCAGCGTGAGGTGCTGGCCTTGCTGGTACTTGAAGCTTTCTTCCAGTTCGGGCGGCACGGCGAAGGTGACGGCGATGCAGTCGCGCGTTTCGTTGCTCACCTTGGCGACGGACAGCGGATAGAATTTGCTCATAATGGTTATGCTCTCAGTGGCACTTGAAGTAGTCAAACGGCTCGCGGCAGTCCAGGCATTTGTACAGCGCCTTGCACGGAGTGGAGCCGAACTGGCTGGTGTTTTCGGTATGGCTGGAGCCGCAGTTGGGACACACGACCTGGGGCTTGGCGACGGCGCCACGGCGCACTCCTGCGGCCAGGTCCGGTGCGCCGGACGCGGTGCGCCGCAAGCCGCTGATGTCGATCACCTGCTGCGCGGGCGGGGCGATGCCATAGCCTTTCAGCTTGGCCTTGCCCTCCTCGCTCATCCAGTCCGTGGTCCAGGCGGGCGACAGCTGCGTGCGCAGCTCCACCTGTGCCATGCCGCGCTCGCGCAGCGCACCGGTGACGGCGTCCGCGATCACCTGCATGGCCGGGCAGCCGGAATAGGTGGGCGTGATGGTGACGGTGCAAGCGCCATCGTCCGCCACGGCCACGCCGCGCACGATGCCCAGGTCCACCACGGAGATCACGGGGATCTCCGGGTCGGCCACCTCGGCGAGCCACGTCCAGACCTGTTCAGCAGTGACGGCGGCGGCTGGCATTTACCACTCCGAACCGGGGTAGGCGCGCTGCAGGAACTGCATCTCGGCCAGCAGATAGCCCAGGTGCTCGCTGTGCACGCCCTGCTTGCCGCCCTTCTGCATCCACGCGTCCGGCGACGGCATCGTCAAGGTGGCTTCGCCGAAGATGTCGCTCACGTGGGCCAGCCACTGCGCGCGCAGCGGCCCGGAAGCCGGGGCCACGCCCGCAGCCACCATGGCCTCGTCCACCGCGTCGTACTTGAAGAACTCACCCGTGTACATCCACAGCTCGTCGGCCGCCGCCTGCGTCTTGGCGTGGCTCACTTCGGTGCCGTCGCCCAGGCGCACGATCAGGTCGCCGCTGCGGCGCAGGTGGTAGGTCACTTCCTTCAGCGACTTCTCGGCAATCTCGCGGATGCGCTCGTCGCCGCACTTGGTCAGCGCGCCGATGAAGAAGTAGTGCCAGGTATCGAAGTAGAACTGGCGCATCATGGTGTCGGCGTAGTTGCCGTTCTTCTGCTCCACCAGCAGGCAGTTCTTGAAGTCGTGCGCGTCGCGGTGGTAGGCCAGCTTGTCCTCGTCGCGGCCCGCGCCTTCCAGTTCGGCGGCGTAGCTGTACCACATGCGGGTCTGGCCCAGCAGGTCCAGCGCCACGTTGGTCAGCGCCATGTCCTCCTCCAGCGCTGGGCCCTTGCCGCACAGCTCGGACAGGCGCTGGCTCAGGATCAGCGCGTTGTCGCCCTGGCGCAGCAGGTATGCAATCTTGTTGTCCATGCTCGCCTCGCGCTTACAGGTTCTTCACTTCTTCCGGCATCGGGAAGAAGGTGGGATGGCGATAGACCTTGCTGTTGGACGGCTCGAACAGCGCGTCCTTGTCGCCCGGGCTGCTGGCCACGATGTCGGTGGCGCGCACCACCCAGATGCTCACGCCTTCATTGCGGCGGGTGTACACGTCGCGCGCGTTGTTGACCGCCATGCCGGCGTCGGACGCATGCAGGCTGCCCACGTGCTTGTGCGCCAGGCCGTGCTGGCTACGGATGAAAACTTCCCACAATGGCCATTCTTTGCTCATCTTATGTCTCCTCAGGCCGCAGCCTTGTCCTCTTGGTGTTTGTCGGCGTAGGCCACCAGCGCGTCGCGGAACCACTCGCCCTCTTCCCAGGCCTGCACGCGGGTGCGCAGGCGCTCGCGGTTGCACGGGCCGTTGCCCTTCAGGACGGCCTGGAACTCGCTCCAGTCGATTTCGCCGAATTCATAGTGGCCGGTTTCGGCGTTGAACTTCAGGTCCGGGTCGGGCACGGTCAGGCCCAGGTATTCGGCTTGCGGCACGGTCTGGTCGACCATGCGCTGGCGCAGCTCGTCGTTCGAGAACAGCTTGATGCGCCATTGCGCGGACTGCGCGCTGTTGACCGACTCGGCGTCCGATGGGCCGAACATCATCAGCGACGGCCACCACCAGCGGTTCAGCGCGTCCTGCGCCATGGCTTTCTGTTCCGGCGTGCCCTTGGCCAGCGACATCATGATGTCGTAGCCCTGGCGCGCGTGGAAGGACTCTTCCTTGCAGACGCGGATCATGGCGCGCGAATACGGGCCGTAGGAGCAGCGGCACAGCGGGATCTGGTTGATGATGGCCGAGCCATCCACCAGCCAGCCGATGGCGCCCATGTCGGCCCAGCTCAGCGTGGGGTAGTTGAAGATGCTGGAATACTTGGCTTTGCCGCTGTGCAGGGCGGCCAGCAGCTCGTCGCGCGACACGCCCAGGGTCTCGGCGGCGCTGTACAGGTACAGGCCGTGGCCGGCCTCGTCCTGGATCTTGGCCAGCAGGATGGACTTGCGTTTCAGCGTGGGGGCGCGGGTCACCCAGTTGCCTTCAGGCAGCTGGCCGACGATTTCGGAGTGGGCGTGCTGGGAGATCTGGCGTATCAGCGTCTTGCGGTACGCGTCCGGCATCCAGTCCTTGGCTTCGATCTTCACGCCGGCGTCGATACGGGCCTGGAACTCGCGCTCGTCGGCGCTCATGTCCTCGTTCGTCTGAACTTTCTTCAGGCCGGTTTCAACCATCTGTGCGTACATGTTTTGTCTCCTTGGTCAAGGGTGTGAAATCATCATACGATACAAAAATTCGTTTGCATACTGATTTTTTGACTCAAATCAAAAAACTGTATCCCTTTGGGGTGAAATGGTGCCAGAATGGGCAGATACAAAAAAAATAATGCTGCGCCGAAGCCACGGCAAAGTAAACTCCCGGCTTGAGAGAACATCACCCGTGCGCAAGATGAAGACCCTGAACAGCAACGAATGGATCACCCACTTCCTGGCCAGCGACCCGCCGCGCTCGAAATCGCTGGTGATGACCATCTTCGGCGACGCCATCGTGCCGCATGGCGGCATGGTGTGGCTGGGCAGCCTGATCGAGCTGCTGGGTCCCTTCGGCGTGAACGACAGGCTGCTGCGCACCGCCGTGTTCCGGCTGGCGCAGGAAGGCTGGCTGGTGTCGCAGCGCGACGGGCGGCGCTCGTCCTATTCCATCGCGCCCGAGGCGCAGGCCCGCTTTGCGCGCGCGCAGCGCCGCATCTACGCGCCGCTGCAGGTGCACTGGGACGGCGACTGGACCCTGGTCATGAGCGGCAACAGCCTGGGCGCGGCCGAGCGCACGCTGCTGCGCAAGGAGCTGGTGTGGGAGGGTTACGGCCTGGTGTCGGCCGGCGTGTTCGGCCATCCGGCCGGCAATCCGGACACGCTGGACGAGCTGCTGGCGCGTACCGGCATGCGCGACAAGCTGTTCATCTGCCACGCGGCGGAAATGCCGGGCGCGCGCAACGGGCGGCCGCTGCGGGAAATGATAGACGAGGGCTGGGACCTGAGCGGCGTGAGCGGCGGCTACCTGCAGTTCATCGCCCAGTTCGAGCCGCTGCTGGCCCTGCTGCGCGGCGGGCACCAGCCTGAGCCGGAGCAGGCCTTCGTGATCCGCTCGCTGCTGATCCACGCCTGGCGCCGGGTGCAGCTGCACGATCCGCAGCTCCCGGTGGAACTGCTGCCCGAACCGTGGCCGGGCGCCTCCGCCTACGCGCTGGCGCGCGAGCTGTACCGCCTGGTGGCGGCGGCGGCCGAGCAGCACGTGCTGGCCGTGCTGCGCCGCGAGGACGACAGCGCCGCCGAAGCCGGCGGCGACTTCCGCCAGCGCTTCGGCGGGCTGGACTAGTTCCCAGCCAGCGCCGCCACTGTGCACATCCGGTACGGATAAGGCTCCGTGCCCACCGACGCGCGGTAAGCCACGCACGTGGCGGGATCATACGCCAGGCCGATCAGGCGCAAACGGCGCGCCGCCTCCGCTTCCATCGCCCGGTCCTCAGGCGCCGTATCCTTGCGGTACTGCGCCTGCAAGGCCAGCGTGCACAGCTGGCCCGAAGAGGCCGCCGTGCGGTCGACCTGGGCCTTCATGCGCACATGGCTGGCCAGCCATTCCAGCGCGCGGCAGCCCGATTCGCTGCCGGTCAGCCCCAGCGAGCCGGCCAGCTGCGCCTTGCGCTCCATGCCGGTGGCGCGCTTGTCGGTGGCGATGGGGAACATGATGTAGTGCGGCCCGCCGCGCGTGGCGATCAGCTGCTGCATGCGCTCCCGGTAGGCCTGCGACTCGGGGAAACCGGAACCCAGGCCAACCACCGCCGCCTCGGGCGGCATGAACTGCGCCAGCCATCCCATGGGACTGTCCGACGAGGCCTGGAACACCACGGCGCGCGCGGGCTGCGCGATGCGCGGCGCATCGGCCGCGAAGGCGCGTTCGGTCCAGCCAGCGTGGCCCCAGGTGGTGAACGGCAGCACCGCCAGCGTGGCGGCCAGCAGCAGCCAGCCGCCCAGGCGGGCCGCCAGCGCCTGCGGCACCATGGCCTGCAGCAGCAGCCAGAACAGCAGCGGGGCCAGCAGCTCCATCGGCACCACGTAGCGGTAGATGCTGAACAGGCGCACCCACACCACATACGACACCGCGAAGAACACCAGCAGGAACAAGGCGCGCGGCGCCAGCACGGGCAGCGCGGCGAGCTTGCCCTGCGTTCCCTGCACGCGGCGCAGCAGCGCCATCACCGCCCACGCCGCCACCGCCGTGTACAGCAGCGGCCAGATGATTTGCTGGATGGGCACTTCGGCGATGCGGCCGATATTGCGCGTGAACACGAAAGGCCACAGCAGGGCTTCAGCCGGGCCGCGCGGCAAGTGCCCCTCGTCCAGCACGCCCAGTTCGGCCGCCATCGGGCCGTGGAAGATGTTGTTAAATTGCGGAAACAGCGGGTTGCCGTAGCTGCTCCACATGCGGAACATCCAGTAGCCCGACGTCGCCGCCATGCCGGCCAGCACGCCCACGCCATACAGGAAGGCCGCCAGCACGCGCTGCCGCAGCGGCGCGGCCAGGACCAGCAGCGCGGCGCAGGCGCCCACCGCGAAGCTCACATTGGTCAGCTTCAGGCCAAGGCCCAGCCCCATGACGGCGCCCGCGCCCAGCAGCGCGCGCAGGCCCGCTCCGGCGCAGGACGGCAGCTGTTCCCAGCGGCGCAGCAGCCAGTACAGCGACCACAGCACCAGCAGCGCCGTCACGTTGTCGCCCATGGAATTGCCCAGCTCGGACAGGAAGGCCGCGCTCATCATGCCTGCGATGGCCAGCAGCAGCGCGGTGCGGCCGTTGGCGACGAACTGGCGCACGATGGCGGCCACCAGCACAAAGGCCAGGCCGTGCAGCACGCCGAAGGCAAAGCCGGCCACCGGCGCGGGCAGCCATTGCGTCAGCAGGAAATACGGCACGTCGAGCAAGGGGTTGAAATAGCTCTGGAAGCCGGCCGGCGACATGTCCAGCGCCATGCGCCCGTTCAGCAGCGCATGCACGTTGTAGAGGTGGTAGTTGCGCATGTCCCAGCCGTCGTCCTGCCCCATGGCCAGGGACAGCAGGCCGCACAGCAGCGGCACGATGAAGGCAGCGCGCCGCGCAGCGCGCGGATGCGACAGCGGCGCGGCCCAGCGCAGCAGCCAAGCTTCCAGGCGCCCCAGCACACCCGCGCTCATGGCGCTTCCCGGCTGAATACCGGCACCGCCATGTAGGCAAAGCGTTTTTGCTCGATGCGGGCCTTGGTCACCGCGTCCAGTATCAGGCCGCAGACCAGCAGGATAATCCCCAGCAGCATCAGGGAGGCGCACAGCACGGCGGTCGGCAAACGGGGCACCAGGCCGGTTTGCAGATAGGTCGCCAGCAGCGGCACGGACAGGCCAGCCGAAAGCAGCGTACACAGCAGGAAGCCGATGCCGAAGAAGGCCAGCGGCCGTTCCGATTTGAACAGGCGCAAGATGGTCATCAGGATGCGCGCGCCGTCGCGGTAGGTGTTGAGCTTGCTGAACGAGCCTTCCGGACGCGACTTGTAGACGGTCTCGACCTCGGCCACCGGCAGGCGCAGCTCCAGCGCGTGCACGGTCAGCTCGGTTTCGATTTCGAAACCGGCCGAATGCGCGGCGAAGGACTTGACGTAGCGGCGCGAGAACACGCGGTAGCCGGACAGGATGTCGTTGAAGGTGCGGCCGAACACAGCGGACAAACAGCCCGTGAGCAGGCGGTTGCCGAAGCGGTGGCCGAAGCGGTAGGCGCTCTGCTCTTCGGTCACGCGGCTGCCCACCAGCATGTCCAGCCCCTCGTCGAGCAGGCGGTCGACCAGCACCGGCGCCACCGAGGCGTCGTAGGTGTCGTCGCCGTCCACCATCACATAGGCGTCGGCCTCCACGTCGGCAAACATGCGGCGCACCACGCTGCCTTTGCCCTGCGCCGGCACGTGGCGCACGATGGCGCCCGCCTCGCGGGCGATGCGCACGGTGTCGTCGGTGGAGTTGTTGTCGAACACAAAAATCTGCGCCGACGGCAGATAGCGCTTGAAGTCGCGGATAATCGCGGCGATTGTCGTGGCTTCGTTGTAGCAGGGAACGAGCACCGCAATACGCACAGGGGATGGATCAGGCATCGTAGCAGACAGGAATGACAATTGAGCATTATAGCTGCTCTCAATCAACATTCCCGCCGCGATGCGGGGGCGGGCTAGCCTTTATAGATGCCGCAAATGATGACCAGGTCGCCGGCCTTTTCCACATAGGTGGATTTCTTTTCGATGGCCTTGCTGACCGGGTTGGGCCATTTGTAGTCCACCCAGCCGCTGCCCTTGGTGGCGGCCACGTCGAGGAAGGCCTTGATGAAGTGCTTGTCGTCCACGTCCTTCAGGTCGATCATGGATTTGCCGATCAGCTTGGGGTTGCCGCCGTGGGCCAGGGTCAGGCCGGTCTTGTCCAGCACGGCGATGTAGAGGTCGCGGTCCTTGAACTGGCCGCTGGGGTTGCTGATTTCGGCGAAGGCCTTGTCCTTGCCGTTGGCGGCGATATAGGCCGCCGCCTTCTTCACCATGGCCACCGCCTCGTCGGCCGTGCCCACATTGGCCGCCGACGCGCCCTGCACCAGCGAACAGGCCAGCAAGGCCGCAAAGACTACCCGAAACAGCTGCTTCATCTTGGTCCCCTTTTAAATTGAAAGTGCGCCGCACCAGCCCGGGCCGGCGGCCAAGGCAGTGTAGCGCACATTTTCCGCACTAAAAGGTTTTGTCAGCGCGACGCAACAAGGGGAAAGGCGGCAGGGTCTCGGATGGAATCGAACGATAAATCGATATCCAGCTCGGGCCAATACAAATGCCCTTCAGCCGGACGCTCAATTGCCTGTAACTGCTGCCGCGACACGCCGTCGAACCACGGAAAATCGGCGAGCCGCAAATGCAGCGTTTCACCATCCACCAACAGCGAAAAGCCGTGCGGGGAGACGTCCAGGATCTCAACAAGAGAAATGTTTTCGCCATGCATCATCGATCTCCATTCGACGCGCAGTAATAAGCTGCACAATGTACGCAAGTTGCTTCGCCTTCAAGCCTTGGGAAGTGGCCAACTCAAGCTGGGGCTCCAGCCAAAACTTCGCTTCACCGTCAGGGTGAGACACATGCACATGCATTCTAGTTTCCTCCCGCGAGAAGAAAAAGAATCGGAAGGCATCTTGCCGAAAAATAGTAGGCGCCATGATGATGCTACTCCGGTAGCGCGGCGCGGCCGCACAATGCGGAGGGCCGCAAGCCAACATAGCAAGTCGGTGTGCGGCCCGTTTTGATCTGGCGCAGAGTTGGCTTACTTGGCTTATTTCCGGCCGGCGTTGATCAGGTAGTTCTGCATGGTGGCTTCGGCCACCGAGGCCCACTGGTTCTGGTCCTGGCGGAACTTCTTCCACGGCTCGTAGATCTTCTTGAACTTGGCGTTCTTCGCGGCCTCCTCCTCCATCACGGCGGTGGACAGCTTGTACGACGCGTCCATAATCTCCTTGGAGAAGGTGTGCAGCTTGGCGCCGTTCTTCAGCAGGCGCGCCAGCGCGGCGGGGTTCTTGGTGTCGTACTCGGCCTGCATGACGACGTGGCACTCGTAGCTGGCGCACTCCACCGCGGCCTGGTACTCCTTGGGCAGCTTCTCCCATTCCTTGATATTGACGTAGAACGACAGCTGCGGCCCCGCTTCCCACCAGCCCGGCGCGTAGTAGTGCGGCGCCACGCGCTGCAGGCCCAGTTTCTCATCGTCGTAAGGGCCGACCCACTCGGCCGCATCGATGGTGCCCTTCTCCAGCGCGCTGTACACATCGCTGGCCGGGATCTGCTGCGGCACCGCGCCCATGCGCTCCATCACGCGCCCGGCGAAACCGGCGATGCGGATCTTCAGGCCCTTCATGTCCGCCACGGTCTTCACTTCCTTGCGGTACCAGCCGCCCATCTGGGTGCCGGTGTTGCCGGCCATGAAGTTGATGATGCCGTAGCCCTTGTAGAACTCGCGCATCAGCTCGCGGCCGCCGCCCTGGTCGTACCATGCGGTCTGCTGGCGCGACGTCAGGCCGAAAGGCACGGCGCAGTCGAAGCAGAAGGCCGGGTCCTTGCCGAAGTAATAGTAGGAAGGCGTATGGCCCATTTCCACCGTGCCCGCCTGCACCGCGTCCATCACCTGCAGGCCGGGCACGATCTCGCCCGCCGCGTGCTGGCGGATGGTGAACTTGCCGCCGGTCAGCTCGGCCACGCGCTTGCAGAAATGCTCGGCCGAGCCGTAGATGGTGTCCAGGGTCTTGGGGAAGCTGGAAGCGAGGCGCCAGGTCACGGCGGGCTGCGCCTGGGCCAAGGCCGGGGCTGCCGCCAGCGCGCCGGCGCCAGCGCCCAGGGTGGCATTCTTCAGGAAGGAACGACGCTGCATAGGTTCAGTCTCCGGTATTGTTTTCGTGAGGAATCCCGGCCTAGTGTATGACCGAATTGGCAAGCTTGCAATCCCAAGCTTGTGCATAAAACTAGTATCATGTCGGCACACCCGATTTTTTACCGTCAGGACCGACGCAATGCCTATCAAAATCAGCCACCAATTCGATGCTGGCGCCATCGACGTTCTGCGCGCGGACGACCCTTCCGCGATCGACCTGAACATCCGCAAAGACTCCGCTGCCGACATCATCCAGTGGTTCTATTTCCGCGTGCAGGGCGCCAAGGCGACCCCGCTGACGATGAACTTCCTGAACGCCGGCCAGGCCGCCTATCCGGACGGCTGGAAGGACTACCAGGCTGTGGCCAGCTACGACCGCGACACCTGGTTCCGCGTGCCCACCTCGTATGACGGCAAGACCATGGTCATCGAGCACACGCCGGAATACGACAGCGTCTACTACGCCTATTTCGAACCCTACTCGTGGGAACGCCACCTGGCCCTGCTGGACAACGCCCAGCTGAACGACTACGTGCGCATGGAAGACCTGGGCAGCACCCTCGACGGCCACGACATGAATCTGCTGGTGATAGGCGAGCCGGAAGAAGGCAAACCCAAGGTGTGGGTCATCGCGCGCCAGCACCCGGGCGAGACCATGGCGGAATGGTTTGTGGAAGGCATGGTAGACGCCCTGCTGGACGTGGCCAACCCCTTCGGCCGCCAGCTGCTGCAGGAAGCCGTGTTCTACGTGGTGCCGAATATGAACCCGGACGGCTCCGTGCGCGGCAACCTGCGCACCAACGCCGCCGGCGCCAACCTGAACCGCGAATGGTTCAAGCCGACCATGGAGCGCAGCCCGGAAGTGTTCCTGGTGCTGAACAAGATGAAGGAAGTGGGCTGCGACCTGTTCCTGGACATCCACGGCGACGAAGGCCTGCCCTATGTGTTCACGGCCGGCAGCGAAGCGCTGGAGACCTGGAGCAAGGCCGACGCCGAGCGCCAGCAGGACTTCATCGACGCCTTCAAGATCGCCAGCCCGGACTTCCAGGACGAATTCGGCTACGGCGAAAGCCCGCTGACGCCGGAAACCCTGTCCATGGGTTCGCCGCACATCTCGCACGCCTTCGGCTGCCTGTCGCTGACGCTGGAAATGCCGTTCAAGGACAACGCCAACGACCCCGACCCGGTCACCGGCTGGGACGGCGCCCGCAGCGCCCGCCTGGGCGCGGCCATCCTGCAGCCTGTTCTACAGTTTCTCAGGCAGTAAACCGACTGGTCATGTCCGATATCAATACGGCCGGGCATGACCTCCGCATAGACTGGGCGGATGCTAAACACCGCCCCGCCTGCCCGCTACGATTTACCCTGGAAGACTGCGTTGACGCATGCTTTGCATGCCTTCATGGTCTTCTTTTTCCCCGATCTTTCCGCCCAAATCGACTGGTCGAAGCGGCCGATCTTCCGTGACAAAGAGCTGGCGGGTATCAGTTTCGGCGATGCGCCGGACAGCATGGTGGCCGACAAACTAGCCGAGGTGCGCCTGCGCGACGGCAGTGCGCAATGGGTGCTGATCCATATCGAGGTTCAAGCGCAACGCGACACCTCCCTGGCGCGCCGCCACCAGGTGCGATGATTTGATGGCCTCGCATAACCCGTTTGCCTGGGTCACGCTGGCTCACCTGCGCACGCAGCAAGCCCGTCACGATCCGGATCAACTCTACGCGGCCAAGTGGCAATTGACCACGCTACTGTATGAACATGGGTGGAGCAACCGGCGCATAATCGTTTTGTTCAAGGTGATTAATTGGATGATGACCTTGCCGGCGCCACAGCAGGGGCACTACTGGCGAGGTGTCTTCCAGCTGCGAAAGGAGCACAAAATGGAACTCAATATGAGGCGTCCACTTGAATGGGTTACACCGTTGGAGGAAATGTTCATGGAGAAAGGCCGGCAGGAAGGCGCTGCCGCGCTGTTGCAACGGCAACTCGCACGCCGTTTCGGGCCGTTGTCGCAAACTAACCGGAAAAAACTTGCCAAAGCCAGTCTGGAACAATTGGAAGCATGGAGCGACGCCCTGCCGGAGGCGCAATCGCTAAAGCAAGTGTTTGGATAGCAAACTCCCCGACAGTGCCGCGACTGTCGCTGCGCGCCAACGCCTGAGTAATTATTTTTTCATCGCCGCGCCAGACCCAATGGCGGCATATGGCAGCGAATCCCCGTAATATGCGCATATAGGCGCCAACTGCGCGCAATTGCAGCCCATGCTCGGCGAAATCGCGTTTTGGGCGCCGCATGTAGCAATTGAAACTCAGCAACATTCCTATTACCATGCTAGCAAAGTGGAAAAGCCCGCCTTGAGCGGGCTTTTCCTTGTGTAACTTTTCCCTATCGGTAAACACCATGACCCAACGGCTCCGCCCGTCCCCTACCCTGCTGCGCCTGCTGAAGTTGCTCGGCACGGCGCCCATTTTGATCGGCTCGGCCCACGTTTACGCGGCTGAAGAACCCGTCAAGCCCGCCAAAGAACCGATCCAGAAAGTGGAGATCAAGGGCGCCGCGGAGACCTATGACGCGCGCCGCAACGATACCGCTACCAAAATCGTCGTGACGCAGGAAGAGATACTGAAGAACGGCGACACCACCATCGCCGAGGTGCTCAAGCGCCTGCCCGGCATCACCGTGGGCGGCGTGCAGGGACGCGGCGGCGACATCCGCATGCGCGGCCTGGGCAGCGGCTACACCCAGATCATGCTGAACGGCGAACCGGCGCCGCCGGGCTTCTCGCTCGACTCGCTGTCGCCGGACATGATAGAACGCATCGAAGTGATGCGCGCGGCCACGGCCGAGTTCAGCACCCAGGCCATCGCCGGCGGCATCAACATCGTGCTGAAGAAGGCCATCGTCACGGCGCAGCGCGAAATCAAGGTCGGCCTGCAGGACGACAACGGCAAGCTGGGCACCAACACCAATTTCCAGATCTCCGACCGCAAGGGCGCCATTTCCTACGCGGTGGGCGGCGGCGTCACCTACGGCAAGTTCAACCGTCCCGCCGAGATCGTCACCACCGGCACCAACCCGGCCGGCGTGCAGAACCTGTCGCGCCGCACCGAGCAGACCAGCAGCGGCTCGTTCGAGGCGCTGAACCTGTCGCCGCGCGTGAACATCAACCTCGGCCCGAACGACATCATCACCTCGCAAAGCTTCGTCAACGTGAACCGCTTCCGCGGCGACACGGACGAACGCGTGAACACCCTGCAAGGCGCCCTGCCGCGCTACAGCGCCACCAGCGTGGACATCGATTCCGACGTGGCCCTGCTGCGCACCGACCTGACCTGGACCCGCAAGCTGGCCGCGGGCGCCAAGCTGGAAGTGAAAGGCGGCGCCAACTACAACAAGCGCTCCACCGAAGCGCCGTCGCTGCAGTACTTCGCCAACAATGTGCTGGCCCTGCAGCGCACGGTGACCTCCGACTCCACCGACAAGGGCTTCACCACCACCGGCAAGTACTCGACGCCGCTGTTCGAAGGCCACGCGCTGGCCACCGGCTGGGACGCCGGCTACAGCAAGCGCGACGAAGACCGCATTCAGCGCGAAAGCAGCCCGGTGGGCGCGCCGGCGGTCAACCTGGACCAGATCTACTCGGCCGACGTGAAGCGCCTGGCGCTGTACGCGCAGGACGAATGGACCGTCACGGACCGCTGGTCGGTGTACTTCGGCCTGCGCTGGGAAGGCATCGAGACCACCAGCGAAGGCAACGACTACGCGCCGGTGAGCAACAAGTCCAGCGTGTGGAGCCCGCTGTTCCAGACGCTGTGGAAAATCCCCGGCAGCAAGGCCGACCAGGTGCGCCTGGGCGTATCGCGCACCTACAAGGCGCCCGGCGTGAACAGCCTGATCCCGCGCCGCTTCGCCTCCAACAACAACACCGCCACCAGCCCGGACCAGACCGGCAATCCGCTGCTCAAGCCTGAACTGGCCTGGGGCCTGGACCTGGCGTTCGAGCACTACCTGCCGGGCGGCGGCCTGATGACGGCCAGCACCTTCGTGCGCCGCATCAAGGACATCACGCGCCAGCAGGTGGCGCTGATCGACGGCCTGTACGTGTCGCGCCCGGTCAACGCCGGCACCGCCAACACGCGCGGCATCGAGCTGGAAGCCAAGCTGCCGCTGCGCTCCATGTATCCAACGGCGCCGGCGATAGAAATGCGCGCCAACCTGTCGCGCAACTGGTCGGACCTGGACTCCGTGCCCGGCCCGAACAACCGCCTGGACCAGCAGACCCCGATCAGCGGCACCGTGGGCGCCGACTGGAAACTGGACACCCTGCCGCTGACCCTGGGCGGCAGCTTCAGCTTCCAGAGCGGCGGCCCGGTGCGCATTTCGGACCGCCAGTACGCCTATTCGATTCCGAAGCGTTCGCTGGACCTGTACGGCCTGTGGAAGTTCACGCCCAAGACCCAGCTGCGCGTCGCCGTAGCCAACGCCCTGCACCAGGACAACTACAACGAATCGGCCTTCGTCGAGTCCACCGGGACCCTGCGCGACGGCACCATCACGCCAACCACCGCCGTGGTGCGCGCCCTGCTGGAAATGAAGTTCTGATGTAGCACAAAGCCGCCGCAGATTCCCCCTTGCGGCGGCGTCCTCTTGCGCAGATGATGGTCTCCAGCCCATTGGCGCTCACCAGCCGATGTGAAAGCGCAATTCGGCACGGCAAGTGTGCTGAAGAATGGCCGCGTGGTGTTCAATATAGCGGGCAACAAATATCGGCTGGTCACAAAAATCAACTTCCCCCACGGCATTGTGTACATCCGTTTCATCGGCACGCACCGGCAGTATAATTTGATCGATGCCCATACAGTTTGAGGAGACCGGCATGGATGTTCAGGCAATCAATTCAGAAAGCGATTATCGTACAGCTCTGCAGGAGGCTGACTCGTTAATGAACGCAGAGGCCGGCTCTCCAGATGGCGACAAGCTCGACGCGCTGGCGACATTGATCGCAGCTTACGAGGCGCGGCATTACCCTCTCGATGCGCCGTCTCCGATTGAAGCAATCAAGTTCAACATGGATCAAAAAGGCCTGCAGCCTGAGGACTTGCAAGCTATTTTAGGGAGTTTGGGCGATGCACACGCCCTGCTCAATGGAGCATTGAAACTAACCCTTCCAATAATCCAGCGCTTGCACGAAGATTTGGGCATTCCTGCAGAAGTTCTTATCGGTCCGGTAAAAGGCGAACCAGCCGCCGCTTGAGGATACTCAAGCAAGCCGGAGATATCTCTTGCTGGCGCGCCTGACGGTCGCGATCATGGACTCCTGAGTCTTGCCCGGAGAACGCCATGAAAAAACCGCTTTCGCTACTGTGCTTTCCGTTGGCGCTGTCTTTGGCAGCCTGCAGCATGCCCTACAGGCCGGCGCATTTCATGGAGCCGGGCGCCGCTTTCCCCGGACTGGCCCATTTCCTTGCGCAGGCGCCCGGCCACCAGGTCGACGTGCTGCTGGTGCATGGCATGTGCACGCACGACGCGAGCTGGGCCACGGAGACCGTGCAGCAGCTGAGCGGCGCGCTAGCCGCCAACCTGCCGCCGCCCGCCCCTGCCGCCCGCGCCCAAGCCGCTCCCGGCGCGCCGCAGATCGAGATCATTCCCGCCGTCGTGCCCGCCGCTGACGGCGCCATCCGCTTCCAGTCGCTGATCTGGTCGCCGCTGACCACGCCGCTCAAGCAGCAGCTGTGTTACGACCAGAGCAGCAAATCCCCCATCTGCCAGGGCAGCCCGCCCTACACGCCGCAGCGCGCCAGCATCAACGCCAAGGTGAAAGACCTGCTGATGGACGACTGCCTGCCGGACGCGCTGATCTACCAGGGCGTGGCGCGCGGCCAGATCCAGCAGCGCATGCGCGAAGCGGTGATGCGCGCCACGGCCGGCGCGGCGCCGGACGCGCCGCTGGTGGTGATCTCGGAAAGCCTGGGCAGCAAGATCCTGTTCGACACGCTGAGCAGCATGCTGGACGACAGCAGCGCAGCACCGGACGCCAGGCGCGCCGCCGACGCCGCGCAGCAGACGCTGGACCGCATGGCTTATCTGGTGATGGCGGCGAACCAGATTCCCATCCTGGGGCTGGCGGACCAGGGCTTGCCGCTGGAAATCGGCCGCCGCGCGCTGCCGCAGGACAGCCTGCAGCGCGTGCTGGAACGGCGCGGTGCGCGGCTTGCGGCGGCGCCGGGCGCGGCCTTGTCGGGGCTGACGCTGGTCGCGTTTACCGATCCGAACGATCTGCTGTCTTACACGCTGCTGAAGGAGAAGTACGAACGCCCTGGGGTGGCGGTGCACAATGTGCTGGTGTCCAACGGCCGCACCTGGTTTGGGGCCCTGGAAAACCCGGTCGAGGCGCATGTGGGGTATCTGGACAACCCGGATGTGGGCCGTCTGATTGCCTGCGGAGAGCCGAAGAGCGGGCTTTGCCGGTAATGGCGGGTTACGCACTGGCGTGCTAACCCGCCAAGCCTGCTTATTTGCCGCGGCCTGCGCTGATGAGGAAGTTCTGCATCGTCGCCTCGGCCACCGAAGCCCACTGGTTCTGGTCCTGGCGGAACTTCTTCCACGGCTCGTAGATCTTGGCGAACTTGGCGTTCTTGGCCGCTTCCTCGTTCATGACGTCGTTGGCCGCCTTGTAGCAGGCGTCCATCATGTCTTTCGGGAAGTTGCGCAGTTTCACGCCGCTCTTCAGCAGGCGCGCCAGGGCGGTCGGGTTGCGGAAGTCGTACTCGGCCTGCATCACCACGTGAGCCTCGTAGCTGGCCGCCTCGATCGCCGCCTGGTATTCCTTGGGCAGCTTTTCCCATTCCTTGATGCTCACATAGAACGAGAACGATGCGCCCGCTTCCCACCAGCCCGGCGCGTAGTAGAACGGCGCCACCTTGTGGAAGCCCAGCTTCTCATCGTCATACGGACCTACCCACTCGGCCGCGTCGATGGTGCCTTTTTCCAGTGCGGGATAGATGTCGCCGCCGGCCAGCTGCTGCGGCACCAGGCCCAGGCGCTCGAGCACCTTGCCCGCGAAGCCGCCCACGCGCATCTTGGTGCCTTTCAGGTCGGCCACGGATTTGACTTCCTTGCGGAACCAGCCACCCATCTGGGTGCCGGAGTTACCGCCCAGGAAGTTGATGATGCCGTAACCCTTGAAGAATTCCCGCGTCAGCTCGCGGCCGCCGCCCTGGTCGTACCAGGCGGTGTGCTGGCGCGAGGTCAGGCCGAAGGGCACGGCGCAGTCGAAGGCGAAGGTGGCGTCCTTGCCGAAGTAGTAGTAGGAGGCGCTGTGGCCGCACTCGACGGTACCGGCTTGCACCGCGTCCATCACCTGCAGGCCGGGCACGATTTCGCCGCCGGCAAACGAGCGGATGTTGAACTTGCCGCCGGTGAGCTGGGAGACGCGCTTGGTGAAGGTGTCGGCTGCGCCGAAGATGGTGTCCAGCGATTTGGGGAAGCTGGACGCCAGGCGCCAGTTGATCGTGGGCAGGGACTGCGCCAGGGCCGGTACGGCGATGACGCCGGCGGTGGCGCCGGCTGCGGCCTTGGTAATGAATGAACGGCGTTCCATACATTGTCTCCTTGGTTTTTTGATATGCCGAAGACAGTGTATGGAAACATGGCTATGCATGCAACGAAAAAATTAGCCTCCCGCAACAACCATTTTCTCAATCAGGATGGAGCCGGTTTGCTTGGTGCCGCGCACCAGCACGTCCGAGCCGATGCCGACGATTTGCTGGAACATTTCCTTCATATTGCCTGCAATGGTGATCTCCTCCACCGGGTACTGGATCACGCCGTTTTCCACCCAGTAGCCGGACGCGCCGCGCGAGTAGTCGCCGGTCACGTAGTTGGTGCCCTGGCCCATCAGCTCGGTCACCAGCAGGCCGGTGCCCATCTTCTTGAGCATGGCCACGAAGTCGTCGTTTTTCTTGGTCAGCGAGGACGTCAGCGACAGATTGTGCGAGCCGCCGGCGTTGCCGGTGGTTTTCATGCCCAGCTTGCGCGCCGAATAGGTGGACAGGAAATAGCCCTGCACCACGCCGTCCTTGACCACGTCGCGGCGCTGGGTGCGCACGCCTTCCTCGTCGAACGGCGCCGAGCCGACCGCGCCGACCACGTGCGGGTCTTCGTCTATCTGTATGTGCGACGGGAACACTTCCTTGCCCAGGCTGTCGAGCAGGAAGGTGGACTTGCGGTACAGCGCGCCGCCGGAAGTGGCTTGCACGAAGGCGCCCAGCAGGCCGGCGGCCAGCGGCGCCTCGAACAGCACCGGGCAGGTGCGGGTGGTCAGCGTGCGCGCGTTCAGGCGCGCCAGCGCGCGCTCGGCGGCGTAGCGGCCGATGGCTTCCGGCGCGGCCATCTTGGCGGCGTCGCGCACGGAGCTGTACCAGTCGTCGCGCTGCATCTTGGCGCCCTTGCCGGCAATCGGCGCCACCGACAGGGTGTGGCGCGAATACGGGTAGCCGCCGATAAAGCCGCGCGAGTTGGCCGATACGAAGTGCGACTGCTGCACGTGCACGCCGGCGCCTTCGCTATTGGTGATGCGCGGATCCACCTCGAAGGCGGCCGCTTCGGCGCGCTGCGCCAGCGCCACCGCTTCCTCGGTGGAGATCAGCCACGGGTAGTACAGCTGCAGGTCGCGTGGGTTCTTCTCCAGCATGTCCTCGTCGGCCAGGCCGGCGCAATCGTCGTCGGCGGTGAAGTTGGCGATGTTGTAGGCAGCGTCCACGGTGGCGCGCAGCGAGGCGGCCGAAAAATCGGAGGTGCTGGCGTTGCCGCGCTTCTGGCCGATGAACACGGTCACGCCCAGGCCCTTGTCGCGGTTCTGCTCGATGGTTTCGATTTTTGCCTTGCGCACCGAGACGGACAAGCCGCTGCCCTCGCTGATCTCGACGGCGGCGTCGGTGCCGCCCTTTTCGCGCGCATACGCCAAAACGTCGCGTGCAAGCTGCTTCAATTGATCCTGGCTGTGGCTGAATGCGGAGTCGCTCATGTGGTGTTTTCTTCGGGTAGCCGGTAAAACAGTTATCATAGCAGTCGTTTACAGTTTTTACAGGCCGGGTTTAGCCCGGCCTCACAGTTATCATGCCAAATGCAAACCGGGGCGCTGTCGGCTTCAAATCGTCCGAATTTGAAGAAGAATACGAGCGCCCGTCCAAAACCGAAATGAAACGCCAGTCCGACGCCCTGCAGGCGCTCGGCGCCGAGCTGGTGGACGCCCCGCGCGACCGCGTCAAGCGCGTCCCCATGCCCGAGGACGTGCTGGAAGCCATCCTGACTTGCCAAAGTGTCACCAACCACGAAGGCCGCCGACGCGCGATGCAGTTCGTGGGCAAGAAGATGCGCACCCTGGACGAGGAAGAAGTGGCCATCATCCAGCGCACCATCGAAGGCTGGAAAGGCGCGTCCAAGGCCGATACCGCCGCCATGCACGCGCTGGAACGCCGCCGCGACAAGCTGCTGGCCGACGACAACGCGCTCACCACGCTGCTGTCGGAGAACCCGGAACTGGACGTGCAGCACCTGCGCACCCTGATCCGCAACGCCCGCAAGGAACAGGCCGAGAACAAGCCGCCCAAGGCTTACCGCGAAATCTTCCAGATCCTGAAGCAGATCGACGCCAAGAACCGCAAGGCCAAGGCCGACGATGCCGACGCCGAGGATGAGGACAGCGAAGAAGATGACGAGTGAAGTCCTGGCGCCGGTGCTGGTGATCGGGCTGGTGTCGGTCTCGGACCGCGCCAGCGGCGGCGTCTATGAAGACAAGGGCCTGCCCGCGCTGCAGGAATGGCTGGCGTCCGCGCTGGCCACGCCCTTCCGCGTCGAAACCCGCTTGATTCCCGACGAGCGCGCGCAGATCGAAGCCACGCTGGTGGAACTGGTCGACACCGTGCGCTGCCACCTGGTGCTGACCACCGGCGGCACCGGCCCCTCTCGCCGCGACGTCACGCCCGAGGCCACCATCGCCATCGGCACCAAGGAAATGCCCGGCTTCGGCGAGCAGATGCGCCAGATCAGCCTGGCCTTCGTGCCGACCGCCATTTTGTCGCGCCAGACCGCCGTGATCCGCGAGACGCCTGGGGAAAACCCTGGCCACGCCGCGCTGGTGATGAATTTGCCCGGCCAGCCGAAAGCCATCAAGGAAACCCTGGAAGGCCTGAAGGACGCCGACGGCAAGCAGCTGGTGGGCGGCATTTTCGCGGCCGTGCCCTACTGCGTGGACCTGATCGGCGGACCCTACATGGAAACCAATCCGGCGGTGTGCAAGGCATTCCGCCCCAAATCGGCAATCAAACCTGCCTGAGGATCTGCAATGACTGCACTGCTGGAAAATATCGAAATCGAATCGGGCGCCAACCCATCCGTGTCCATCATCTGGATGCACGGCCTGGGCGCCGACGGCAACGACTTCGTGCCCATGGTCAATGAGCTGGACCTGGACGGCCTGCCCGCCATCCGCTTCATCTTCCCGCACGCGAACACCATGCCGGTGACCATCAACAACGGCTACGTGATGCGCGCCTGGTACGACATCGTGAACACCGACCTGGGCCGCCAGGAGGACGAAGCCGGCCTGCGCGCCTCGCAGCTGCAGGTGGAAGCCTTGATCGCACGCGAAAAAGCGCGCGGCATTCCGGCCAGCCGCATCATCCTGGCCGGCTTCTCGCAGGGCTGCGCCATGACCTTGCAGACCGGCTTGCGCCATCCGGAAAAGCTGGCTGGCCTGATGTGCCTGTCCGGCTACGTGCCGCTGGCCGACAAGACCGCAGCCGAGCGCAGCGAAGCCAGCCTGGCCACGCCCATCTTCATGGTGCACGGCCGCATGGACCCGGTGATCCCGGTGGCGCGCGCCGAAGCCTCGCGCGACCTGCTCGCCAAGCTGGGCTACCAGCTGGAATGGCACGACTACTACATGCAGCATTCGCTGTGCCAGGAAGAAGTCACGCACATCAGCGCGTGGCTGAAGAAAGTGCTGGCCTGAGTTAAAAAGGGGCATGATGTTTGCGGGCATACGCGTAACGGCGCTGCTGCTTGCAGCCTTGCTGGCTGCATCGCTGGCTGCATCGACTGCAAGTGCCACCGCCGCCGCGCCGAAAGCGGCGCCGACGGCATCGGCCCCCTGGTGCGACCGGCTGGCGGAGCGCTTGCCCAAAGTCTCGGCGGCGGCCTGCCGCGAGAGCGCCGTGGTTCCCAGCGGCGCCAAGTCCAATCTCGGCTTCCCCATACTTGAACGCGACATCGCCGCGAGCGCGCCTGCCGGCGCGGGCGCGGCCCCGCTGCGCGTGCTGCTGCTGGGCGGCATCCACGGCGACGAACTCACCGCATCGGCCCTGGTGTTCCACTGGCTGAAGCAGATGGGCACGCCGGCCGCGCAAAGCCTGCAATGGAAGGTGGCGCCGCTGGTCAATCCGGACGGCCTGCTGGCCGCCAGGCCGCAGCGCGTGAACGCGCGCGGCGTGGACCTGAACCGCAACTTCCCCACGCCAGGCTGGCAGCAGGAGGCGCCGCGCTACTGGGCCAAGGCCACGCGCAGCGATCCGCGCCGCTTCCCCGGCAAGAAGCCGCTGTCCGAGCCTGAAAGCCGCTGGGTCAACGACGCCATCGAGCGCTTCCAGCCGGACCTGATCGTCTCCGTGCACGCGCCCTACGGCGTGCTCGATTTCGACGGCAAGCCCGAACCGCCGCGCAGCTTCGGCCACCTGTCCTACCGCCCGGTTGGCGTCTATCCCGGCTCGCTGGGCAACTACAGCGGCCGGCACAAGCAGGTGCCGGTCATCACCATCGAACTGCCGCACGCGCAGGCCCTGCCGCCGGACGCCGAAATCGAGCGCATCTGGCGCGACATGCTGCTCTGGATACAGCGCAACGTCACGCCGGCCTGACGCCCCTGCGCTACGGCAGCGGCGCCGCGCTGGACGGCGGCGCGGGCGTCTGCGCCGCGTTCATCAGCATCGCCAGCAAGGTGTAGTAGCCGTTCAATCCCATCAGGTCAACCACGCCGTGCTCGCCAAACAGCGCCAGCGCCGCGTTATAGGTCGCGTCGCTGACGCGCTTGTTGCGCTGCAGCTCCACGCAAAAATCATGCACCAGCGCCTCGCCTTCCGTCATGGCGGCGGGACGCCGGCCTGCGGCGATGGCCTCCACCATGGCGGGGCTGATGCCCTCCTCCATGGCGATGGGCGCATGTATCGCCCACTCCACCTGCTGGTCCCACTGCCGCGCCGTCACCAGGATGGCCAGCTCGGACAGGCGCGTGCCGATGGCGCTGCGGTAGCGCAGATACTCGCCCATCTGCTGCGCTGCGGACATCAGCTCCGGGCTGCGTATCAGGGGCACAAACGGGCCGTACAAGGCGCCGCGCGGGCCGTCTATCACGGCCTGCGCCACCGCTTGCTGGGCGGCGTTCAATTGCTCGAAAGGGATGGGAGGCAGGCGATCGGTCATGGCGGCTGTGATGTCATTGCGTTGGACAGAGTGTCCAGCAACTGGCATGGAAACGCAACCGGCCCGCCGCCTCCTGCGGACTGCTTAGCGCCGTGCGCGGCGGCGCAGCAGGCCCACGCCGGCCAGGCCCAGCGCCAGCAAGGCGACGCTCGATGGCTCGGGCACGGTGCCGTACACGTCCAGCTTGGCCGAGATCAGGTTGAAGGTATCGGCGCCCGTACTCTGCTCGGCGAACCAGAGGTAGAAATTGTGGCTGTTGGAAATCAAGCTGAACACATCGCTCTGTGCGGCGGAAATGATGAACGACTGGGTGGTGCTGCCGTTGCCGCTGCCGGTATTGGTCATGTCGAAAAGCGTGGCGCTGCCCAGCGTGCTGGCGGCGGGGCGCATTCTCCAGTCTTCCGCCTGGACATTGCCGGTGTCGCTGAAGCTCAGCGTCAGCGTCAGGTGGTCGAGACTCTTGTAGCCCAGGTTGCTGAAGTTGAACAGGTCGCTGAAACGGTCGCAGCTGGACGGCGACGTGTCCCGCACCGTGATCGAGTTGGTATTGAGGGTGTCGCACGAACCCGCGCCGGTGCTGGCGGCGGAACCGCCAGCCGAGCCGTAGGCCTTGGAAATGCTGCCCAGCTGGATGACGGCAGCGTTGGCGCTCAATGCCGAGCAAGCCAGCAGCAGCGCTGGCAGGGAGAACTTCATGAATTTAAACATGTTGTCATCTTTCAATATTTTTAATGATCGGCCAAGGCCGGCAAATTGTTACTATTGCCTATAAAGCACTTTTCATACCACATCGGCAATATTAATTTCGCAACGGGCATCTTTGTTTTTTGAAGGCATTTCTTGGTGGCTACGGTAGGCCAACGGTGTAAAGAATTCCGACAGTAGCCCCTTGGGAACATTGTTAATTGCGCAGGGCAAGACAAAAATCAACAAGCCCGCGCGCACGGCGTTTTATCGTCGTCTTTCCATTCCACCGCGAGGACGACATGAGCCATATCATTCACCGCAGCCTGCGCCACACTCCCCCCATCGCCGTCAGCGGCAGCGGCATCACCATCCGCGACAGCCGTGGCAACAGCTACATCGACGCCAGCGGCGGCGCCGCCGTGTCCTCGCTGGGCCACGGCCATCCGGACGTGAGCGCCGCCATGCATGCGCAGATCGACCGCCTGGCCTATGCCCACACGGGCTTCTTCACCACCGAGGCTGCCGAGGCGCTGGCCGAACGCCTGGCCCACGACGCGCCCGGCGACCTGAATCACGTCTACCTGGTGTCCGGCGGCTCGGAAGCGATGGAGACGGCGCTCAAGCTGGCGCGCCAGTACTTTGTTGAAAGCGGCCAGCCGCAGCGCAGCGTGTTCATCGCGCGCCGCCAGAGCTACCACGGCAACACGCTGGGCGCGCTGGCCCTGGGCGGCAACGCGTTCCGGCGCAAGCATTTCGCACCGCTGCTGATGGACGTGCGGCGCGTGTCGCCCTGCTACGAATACCGAGACCGCCTGCCGCAGCAGACGCTGGGCGACTACACCGCGTCCCTGCTGTCGGAACTGGAGGCGGAGATCCTGGCGGCCGGGCCGGACAAGGTGATCGGCTTTTGCGCCGAGCCGGTGGTGGGCGCCACGGGCGGCGCCATTCCGCCCACGCCGGGCTATTTCAAGGGCGTGCGGGCGCTGTGCGACAAGTACGGCATGCTGTTCATCGCGGACGAGGTGATGTGCGGCATGGGGCGCACCGGCACGCTGTATGCGGTTGAGCAGGAGAACGTGCTGCCGGACCTGGTGGCGCTGGGCAAAGGCCTGGGCGCGGGCTACCAGCCCATCGGCGCGGTGCTGGCGCGCGAGCATGTGGTGCAGCGCATACGCGACGGCAGCGGCGTGTTCCAGCACGGGCACACCTACATCGGCCATCCGGTGGCGGCGGCGGCGGCGCTGGCGGTGCAGCGCATCATCCAGCGCGACTGCCTGCTGGGCGCGGTGACGGTGCGCGGCGCGGCCTTCAAGCGCATGCTCAAGGACGCGTTCGGGCAGCATCCGCACGTGGGCGATATCCGGGGACGGGGGCTGTTCTGGGCGCTGGAGCTGGTGAAGGACAGGGACAGCAAGGAGCCGTTCCCGTCGGCGGCAAGGCTGCACGCGGCGGTGAAGGAGGCGGCCATGGGACGCGGGCTGATGGTGTATCCGATGGGCGGCACCATAGACGGCGAGCGCGGCGACCATGTGCTGCTGGCGCCGCCGTTCATCGCCACCGAGGGGGAACTGGGGGAGATCGTGTCGCGCCTGCAGGAGGCGCTGGCGAGGGCGCTGGCTTAGCACGGCGGGTTACGGCGTGCCGCCTAAGCCGCCCTACGGCATCGCCATGTCCCCGCCCGTCAGCTCAGTACTGCTGGTAGGCGATGACGTCCTGCTGCTGTTCGCCGAGGCCGGCGATGCCCAGGCGCAGGAAGTCGCCTTTCTTCAGGAAGCGTTTCGGCTTGCGGGCGTTGCCCACGCCCGGCGGCGTGCCGGTGGCGATCACGTCGCCCGGTTCCAGCGTCATGTACTGCGACAGGTAGCTGACGATCTGCGCCACCGAGAAGATCATGTTTTCGGTGCTGCCGGTCTGCATGCGCTTGCCGTTCAGTTCCAGGTACAGGTCCAGCTGGTTGACCTGGTAGACCTCGTCGCGCGTCACCAGCCACGGCCCCACGGGACCGAAGGTGTCGCAGCCCTTGCCCTTGTCCCACTGCGAGCCCTGCTCGAACTGGTACTCGCGCTCGGACAGGTCGTTGATGACGCAGTAGCCGGCGATGTGCTTCTCGGCGTCCTTCTCGCTCACGTAGCGCGCGCGGGTGCCGATGATGATGCCCAGCTCCACTTCCCAGTCGGTCTTTTTCGAACCCTTGGGCAGCATCACCGGATCGTCCGCGCCGGACAGGCAGGTGGTGGCCTTCATGAAGACGATGGGCTCCTTCGGAATCGGCAGGCCCATTTCTTCGGCGTGGTCGTAGTAGTTCAAACCGATGCCGATGAATTTGCCCACCTTCGCCACCGGCACGCCCATGCGCGGATTGCCGCGCACCAGCGGCAGATCCGCGTGCGGGATCTTGGACAGTTTTTTGATGGCCTTGTCGGACAGCTGCTCGGGACCGATGTCATCGATCACGCCGGACAGGTCGCGCAGCTTGCCTTCATCATCTATCAGGCCGGGCTTCTCTTTGCCGGGCCGGCCGTAACGAACCAGTTTCATAATCTTCCTTGGAGTTGATAGCCGCCATTTTACCGGATCGCGCGCGGCCACCCCGGCGGCGCATCAGGAAGCGTACCAGGCCCACGGTTTGCAGCAGCACCAGCACACCGAACGCGGCCCGGTAGGCATTGGCCGGATAGTGCTGCAAGGCGTCCGGCCGCCACAGGCCAACGATGGCGCCGAAGCCCGCCTGCACGGCAAACGCGCCCAGGAAAATCAACAGGTTCAGGCAAGTGGACGCGCGTCCCGTGAGCCCCGGCGGCATGGCCTGCGCGACGATGGCGTACTCGATGCCGGTGATGGTTCCCACCAGCGTAAACAGCACCGACAGCAGCTGGTAGCTCGGCGCCCAGTCCAGCACAAAGCCGCACTGGATGGCGATGTAGAGGGCAATGCCGGCGGCCGCCACGCTGAGCGGCGCAATCTTCTTGCGCGCGGCCCACTCGGTAATCATGCCGACCGAGATGGCGCCGAAGATCACCGCCGCCATGCCGAGGTAAAGCAGCCAGGCGATGGCCTGCTGGTCGAAGTGCGCCACGTCGTTCAGCCAGCGCGCTATCCACAGGCCCTGGATGCCGAAGAACACCGCGTGCGGAACCAGCACCAGGGCGGCGGTGTCGCGGAACACGGGGTGGGCGTAGACCTCGGCCAGCATGCTGCGCAAGGGCAGGCGCTGCGGCTTGCGCGGCGCCTCCGGCGGCGTGGGCGCGAGCAGGTAGATCAGCAGCGCGATGATGGCGCAGCCTGCCGCCAGCGCGATGAACAGCCAGCGCCAGTCCACGTAGTGCAGCGCCAGCCGCACCGGCAAGGTGCCGCTGGCCGCGCCCAGGCCGCCTGCCGCGATCAGATAGCCTTGCACGGACGGCAGCTTGGCGGGCGAGATCCAGGTGGAGATGGATTTGACGGCCGCCATGAAACAGCCCGCCAGCCCCACGCCCATCAGCGCGCGCGCCAGCAGCAGCTGGTTCAGCTCGCGGCTGCCCGCGAAGGCCAGCGCGCCGATGGCGGCCACGGACAGCATGGCGAACTGCACCCGGCGCGGACCGTAGCGGTCCAGCGCCACGCCCACCGGCAGCTGCACCAGCGCGAACGAAAAAAAGTAGGCGCTGGTGAGCAGGCCCAGTTGCGCCGGCGTGAGCGACAGCTCGGCCATCAGCTGCGGCGCCAGGATGGCGTTCACATTGCGCAGCAGGCTGGAGATGTAGTGGCCCAGCGCGAAAGGCAGGAACACCAGGAAAAACACCTGCACGCCCGGCAGCGAACCGGGTGTGCGCACGCGGCCGATAACGGCAGGCACGCCATACGCCAGCCAGGACGGCGCCCTATCGGCAGCTCTCATGGCGTCAGGCGGCGTTGCTGTGGGAGCCGCAGCCCGAGGGCGGCAGCACCGCCTCGCCGCGCGCCGTCGCCAGGCGGATGATCTTGCGCGGCGCAGCTTCGCCCTCCTCGAAGAAGAACTTGTCCTTGCCGAAGGCCGGCACCAGGTCGTCCATCCAGGTCGCGTCCGGATCGTACTTGGCGTAGAAGGGCTTGCGCACCCAGTCCGCATTGCGCGCCTGCAGGAACTGCAGGGCAAACACCTTCTCGCCGGCGATGGTGGCCACGCCGTCTATCACCACCTTGCCCGGGAAGGCGCTCATCGAAGGCCCGCGCACCGTGCGCGACAAGCCGGACACCATCTGGTAAGCCTGCTGGAAAATCTCGTGCGCGCGCGCCAGCGGCAGCTGGAAGTATTCGCGCGGGCCGGTGTCGCGCTCCACGAACATGTAGTACGGGATCGCGCCCAGCCTCACGCCGGTGGTCCACAGTTCGGCCCAGCTTTTCGGGTCTTCGTTGATATGCCTGATCAGCGGCCCCTGCATGCGCAAGGTGGCGCCGGTGCCGACGATGCGCTTGACGGCCTTCTGCGCAATCTCCTGCCGCAGCTCCACCGCGTGGTTGTAATGCCCCATGATGGCCATGTTCTTGCCCGAGTTGACCACGCGCTCGAACAGGCGCAGCAAATCGTCCGCGTCCTTGTCGGACACGAAGCGCTGCGGCCAGTACGCCACCGACTTGGTGCCGATGCGGATGTTCTGGATGTGCGCCAGCTCCGGCGCCAGCAGCGGCTCGATGAACTCGACCAGCGAACGCGTGTTCATGATGAGCGGATCGCCGCCGGTGATCAGCACGTCCGTCACTTCCTTGTGCTCGCGCAGATAGGCCGCCAGCTGCGTGGTTTCCTTGGCGTCGAACTTCATGTCGTCCATGCCGACGAACTGCGGCCAGCGGAAACAGAAGGTGCAGTAGGCGTGGCAGGTCTGCCCCGCGCTGGGGAAGAACAGCACCGTTTCCTTGTACTTGTGCTGCAGGCCTTTCAGCGGCGCGTCGTTCACGCGCGGCACGTTGTGCGTCATCTGCCCTGCCGGGTGCGGGTTCATGCGCATGCGGATGCCGTGCACATATTTGGCGATGGCCGCGTCGTCCTTCTTCACCAGCACCAGGTCGCGCAGATGGGCGTACTCCTCCGGCGGCAGCATGTCGCGGTGCGGGAACACCAGCCGGTAGATCGGATCGTCCGGCACGTTGTTCCAGTCGATCAGCTGGTCCAGCACATATTCATTGGTGCGGAAGGGCAGCACGTGCGACACCACTTGCGTGGCTTCGCGCAGTTCCTCCGGCATCCATTCCCACTGGCGGGCCTGCTTGATGGTCTGGCGGGTGTAAGGCTTGAACTTCACGGGCATGGCGTCTGCGGTCATTGCGATCTCCTGTCTGAAGTGGTTGGCGGGCACTTCATCGTAGTTTTCAGGCGGCCATTCGCGTTGCCTTACATCAATTTGCAACCGGCTATTTTCTAGAAAGTAAGAAATCTTTGACGCATCTGCATGGCGCGAACATGACTTGCAGCAAGCTTGCGTTATCGCAATTCGGACTACGCCTGCCGAGCGTAAATTAATCCGACACACACACCCTTGGGAGTAAAGCCATGAAACGACTGATGAACACCGCCCTGCTCTGCCTGGGACTGGCCGCCGCGGCGGCTTCGGCTTCGGCCTGGGCCAGCAATGAACCCACCGAAAAAGACGCCATCGCCATGGCCGAACGCGGCGCCGCCTTCATGAAGGCGAACGGCAAGGAGGAAATGATGAAAAAGATCAGCGGCAAGGATCCGGAGTTCCTGCAAGGCTCGCTGTACGTGGACATGCGCGACATAAACACCGGCATCGTGCTGGCGCACCCGGTCAACCCCGCCATCGTCGGCAAGGACCTGACCGACGTGCCGGACGCCAACGGCAAGAAGTACCGCCGCGAGATCATCGAACTGGCCGCGAAGAAGGGCAAGGGCTGGGTCGACTATATGTACAAAAACCCCACCACCGGCAAGATCGAACCGAAGACCACCTACATCCTGAGGGTGGGCGACGTGGTGCTCGAAGCGGGCATCTACAAAAAATAAGCCTTGGAGGCAGCCATGCTGAACAAAATGCGGATAGGACCGAAACTGCTGCTGGCGCCCGGCCTGGTGCTGGTGCTGCTGGTGGCCACGTCGGCCAGCGCCTGGTACGGCATGGTGCGCCAGAACACGGCCATGGAGAACCTGGTGCAGGTGCGCGCCGCGCGCCTGCAGGCCACCGCCAGCGTGATGGGCGACGCCCGGCTGGCGCACGCCAACATCTACCAATTGCTGGCCTGGATCAACGGCAGCTTTGCGCAGGCGCGGCTGGACGCGCTGGGCGCGCAGATCAAGTCGCGCCATGCCGGCGTGGACAAACAGCTGGCCGCGCTGGCCGGCGTGGCCGATACGGCCGAACGCGCCATTGTCGACGCGTCCTCACAGGCGCTGGCGGCCTACCGCAAGCAGGTGCTCGAGACCATGGAGATCGCGGCGGTGGACCAGTCCATCGCCACCAACTCCATGGCCAAGGCCGAGGCCCAGTTCGTGCTGCTCAACGAGCAGCTGGGCAAGCTGGCCGCGCTGGAAAAGACGCTCAGCGTGCAGGCCCACGCGGAAGCGCGCGCGGGCTTCCATGCGCTGGGCGCGACCATGGCCGGGCTGGTGCTGCTGTCGGTGGCGCTGTCGCTGCTGGTCACGATACGGGTGCGCGCGGCGCTGCTGCGCGACGTGCAAGCCATCGGCGGGGCGGTGCAGGAACTGGCGGCGGGCAGGCTGGTGCTGGGCCGCCGCAACGAAGGCCGCGACGAGATCGCCGACACCGCGCGCGCGCTGGACCAGACCATCGCCAACCTGAACCAGACCCTGCTCACCGTGACGGGCGCGGTGCAGGCCATCGACACCGCCTCGCACGAAATCGCCAGCGGCAACCTGGACCTGTCCAACCGCACCGAACGCCAGGCCGCCTCGCTGGAGGAAACCGCCAGCGCCATGCAGAACCTGACGCAGGCGGTGCGGCAGAACGCCGACAACGCGCGCCTGGCCTGCGACCTGGCAGCCAGCGCCAGCGGCCTGGCCAGCAAGGGCGGCGAGGCAGTGGCGCAGGCAGTGCACAGCATGGATACGATACGGGCCAGCTCGCGCAAGATCGTCGAGATTATCGGCGTCATCGACGGCATCTCCTTCCAGACCAATATCCTGGCGTTGAACGCGGCGGTGGAGGCGGCGCGCGCCGGCGAATCCGGGCGCGGTTTCGCAGTGGTGGCGTCCGAGGTGCGCACGCTGGCGCAGCGCTCGGCCGGCGCGGCCAAGGAGATCAAGGCGCTGATCGCCGCGTCCGTGGCCACCATAGACAGCGGCAGCGCCTGCGTGAACCAGGCCGGCAGCAGCATGGACGACATCGTGGCCTCGGTGCGGCAGGTGAACGACATCATCACCCGCATCAGCGACGCCAGCGCGGAGCAGGCGCAGGGCATCACGGAGGTGAACCAGGCGGTGGAGCGCATCGACGACGTGACGCAGCAGAACGCCGCGCTGGTGGAGCAGGCCGCCGCCGCGGCAGCCAGCCTGCAGGAGCAGACCGCGCACCTGTCGCAGGCGGTGGGCGTGTTCCAGCTGGACCAGGGCGGCGAAGCCGGGGAGCCAGCGCCAGCACCCGCCGCGCAGCACGGCGAGCGCCGCGCCCCGGCCAGCCCGATGCGCGGCGTGGCGGTGGTGGCGCCCGTGCCGCGCCAGCGCCCCGCCGGCGGGTTGCGGGCTGCGCCCTAAGCCGCCATGCCCGCTACCGGAACGGCTTGCTGAGAAACCGCGAGCCCGCCTCGCCGAAGCGCCACGGCAACTCCACCGCCTTGGAAATACCGATGCGCGGCCCCACGGCCAGCGCCACCGGCCCGGCGGGCGGCAGCAGCGCGAACGGCGGCGCCGTCAGCGCCAGGCCGTTGTGCGCGCGCGTCACCGCCATCGCCTGGCACAGCTTGCCCGGTCCGGAGCACAGCATGCGCACGTCCTCGCCGCCGCGCCGCACCCGCATCGCGTCCAGCCCCGCCAGCGGCTCGATGGCCCGTATCAGCACCCCGGCCCCGTGCCCCGGCTCGCGGCACACAAAATTCAGGCACCAGTGGATGCCATGCGATAGATACACATAAGCATGCCCCGGCGGCCCGAACATGGAGGCGTTGCGCGCGCTCGGCCCGTTGTAGGTGTGCGCGGCCGGCTCGCTCATGTCGTAGGCCTCGGTTTCCACTATGCGCCCGCCCACGCCGTTCACCAGCACTGTCACACCGATCAGCTGCGGCGCCACCTCGTGCGAAGGTGCGCTAAAATCTATCCCGGCGATGAAAGTAGTCATATCGGCAATGGTAGCGCGCCACGCGGTGCCCAACTGCCAATATTTCAATGTAACAGCCCGCATTTACATTTTTTTTCTTGGAATTTTGCGCTATAGCAACGCGGAACAAGCGATAATCAAAGATCCACGCCGATCCGCCTTTGTCCTAAACATCATGACCTCAGTTGCAGCCCCCGCCCCGGTAATCGAAACGACGGTAGAAGACGCCCTGCTGCGCTCCATCCGCATACCGCCGCGCCCCAGCCTGCTGGTCGACCTGCAACGGGAACTGGCCGAGGCGGACCCGTCGCCGCGCCGCATCGCCCGCATTATCGGCAACGACGTGGGCATGTCCGGCGCGCTGCTCAAGCTGGCCAACTCGCCCTACTTCGGCGCCGCGCGCAAGGCCAAGTCGGTGGAACAGGCCATCAATTTCCTCGGCATCAACCAGTGCGCCGCGCTGCTGACGGGGCTGCTGGCGCGCCAGGCCATCGACGGCAAGGACGGCAACCTGGACAGCTTCTGGGAAGTCTCCGCGCGCCGCGCGCAGGCGCTGGTGTTCACTTCGCGCAAGCTGCGCATCGCCCCGCCGGACATCGCCCACACCTTCGGCCTGTTCTGCGACATCGGCGTGCCGCTGCTGATGAACCGCTTCGCCGACTATAAAGACACCTTCGCCCTAGCCAGCCGGGACGCCGAGCGCAAGTTCACCGCCATCGAAGACGCCCGCCACAGCACCAACCACGCCGCCATCGGCTGCCTGCTGGCGCGCAACTGGGGCCTGTCGCCGGACGTGTCATGGGCCATCCTGCACCACCACGACTACGCCGTCATGACGGACGACGCCACCGACGACGCGGTGCGTTCGCTGGTGGCGCTGTCGGTGCTGGCCGACAAGGGCATCCAGCGCTTCCACGGCAACAGCGCCTCGCTGGAATGGGACAAGGGCGGCGAGATCGCCTGCGCCCACCTGGGCCTGTCCGAAGACGAAACCGACGACCTGCTCGACGAGCTGCACGAAACCTTCCACATCGAACACTAAACACGCCTTACGCGCACACATGCCTAAAAATAAGCGCCCCGCTCCCCGCAAGAACAGCACGCCCCCCGAAGACAAAGAAGAATTCCTGGCCGAGGCGCTGTGCGCCGCCGCCCTGGAACTGGCCGAACAGGAAGACAGCGACCAGCTGAGCGCCGAGCTGCGCCAGAAGGCCGCCGAGTTCCCGCGCCAGGTGCGCAAATACGTGCAGCAGAAGAAGGACGAGCTGCTCTACAGCGCGATCGAACTGGCCCGCTTCGAGGACGTGGACGCCTACCGCCTGCTGCGCGACACGGTGGAAGAAGCGGCCGGCACGGTGCTGGTGCGGCGCGAAGGCCAGCCCGACGTCGAGATCAACGCCTTTGCCATTCCGCTGTTCGTGCGCAGCACGGGCGGCCTGGCGCAGGCGCAGGAATTCCAGGACGAGGCGGCCTTCGAGGCGCTGCTGCAGAGCTTCACCAAGGGCGGCCTGGAGAGCCCCAAGGCCAAGGTGGTGCTGGTGCAGCACGCCTACGACCTGGACGAGATCGACCGCGTCAGCTACAGCCAGCTGAACGCCATGGTGCGCGAAGCCACCACCTCGATGACGGACAAGAAAATGCACGCCGCGCCCGCGCTCGAGCGCAGCATGGGCGGCTGGGCCGCCACCGCCTTCGGCGCGGACGACACCGCGCTGGAGCTGCGCTTCCTGCTGGGCTTCGCCATGAAGCGCGCCGACGACCCGTTCTACCTGGCGCCGGAAGGCGAGCAGGAGCAGGACGACTACTACGCCGCCCGCATGGAGCGCTACCGCCAGTGGACGGTGGACGCCGCGCCGCTGGTGCAGCGCTGCCTGGCCGGCGCCCGCCCGCTGGAGCTGAACTTCCTGTACCAGGACCTGTTCTACGGCGCCAAGGAGCAGGCGCAATCCGAATACGCGCTGCTGGACACGATGGCCAAGCTGGGCCAGGCGCTGGCAGCGCATCCCGGCGCCAGCGCCGTGATCGCCCCGGCCGACGTGCGCGGCAGCATGGTGCTGCGCGTGAACCTGTACGGCGCGCCCGGCACGGCGCCGCTGCTGTCCTGCGACCAGCCGATCGACCTCGGCTGCGACCTGCAGCTGGAAGTGGACAATATCGCCGACGCGCTGGCCACCATAGGCTTGCAGGCGGTGTCCGTGGCGCAGCGTTTCGACGCCCAGGGCCAGCCGGTGGACGCCCGGCCGCTGGGCTGATCCGCAGCGCGGCGCCATGACGCGCCGCCGCATAATTGCCGTTTGACAGTCACAAAGCAGCCGAGGATACTTGTTTCATGGAGGTGTGCCATGAAACGCTTTGCTGCCCTATCGCTATTCCTGCCGCTGCTGGCGGCGCTGCTGTCCGGCTGCGCCACCGCACCGCCTCCGCCGCCGCCCCCGCTGTTCGCCGACCAGCTGTTCAGCCGCCCCAGCGAAAGCACGGCGCCCGAGCAGATCTTCGCGGTCAATCCGGAAATGCACGCCTACGCGGACGCGCTGCGCGTGGCCAACCACAAGCGCCCCATCCAGCAGGTGCTGTTCGACGCGCTGTACCGGAAAGAACAGCTGCAGCTCGAATACGACTCCACCATGACACGCAACGCCGCCCAGACCTTTGCCGCGCGGCGCGGCAACTGCCTGTCGCTGGTCATCATGACGGCCGCCATGGCGCGCGAAATGGGCATGACGGTGCGCTACCAGTCGGTCACCACGGAGGAAACCTGGAGCCGCAGCGGCAACCTGTATTTCGCCAGCGGCCACGTCAACCTGGTGCTGGGCAAGCCGCGCCTGAAAGACATCAACGCGGTGGACAACAACCACTACATGGTGGTGGACTTCGAACCGCCCGCCGAGGGCCGCAAGATGCTGGTGGAGGAGATCAGCGAGCAGCGCATCATCGCCATGTTCATGAACAACCGCGCCGCCGAATCCCTGTCGCGCGGCGAACTCGACAATGCTTACTGGTGGGCGCGCAAAAGCGTGGAAACCGACCCGTCCTTCCTCAGCCCCTACAACACGCTGGCCATCGTCTACCAGAAGCACGGCAACCTGCCGCAGGCCGAGGCCGCGCTGCGCTATGCCGGCGTGCTGCAGCCGGGTAACCTGATCGCCATGTCCAACCTGGTGACCGTGCTCGAGGGCATGGGGCGCCGCGACGAAGCGGCGGTGCTGCGCAGCGAGCTGGTGCGGCGCGAGCCCAATCCGCCCTTCCACTACTTCAACCAAGGCCAGCTGGCCATGCAGGCCGGCGACTACACCAAGGCGCGCAACCTGTTCGCGCGCGAGGTGGACCGTTCGCCCTACTACCATGAGTTCCACTTCTGGCTGGCGGTGGCGTCCTACAAGCTGGGCGACCTGCCCACCGCCGACAAGCACATGAAGCTGGCCATGGACAACAGCACCACGCGCGGCGACCACGACCTGTACGCGGCCAAGCTGGACCGGCTGCGCATCCAGGAGCGCCAGCGCAACGCCTATACCAATTGACGAGGCAGGCAAGGGGCGGGTTACACTGTCGGACTCAATCCCGACACGGTAACCGCCCATGACCGCATTGCGCACGCCCATCTCCGCCCTGGCCTTCGGCCTGCTGCTGGCCTACAGCGGCGCCCACGCCGCCGCCGCTCCCGCACCGGCCGCCGCCACCGACGAATACTCGGTGCGCGAGCACTACACCAAATACGAATACCGCATCCCCATGCGCGACGGCGTGCGCCTGTTCACCGCCGTCTACGTGCCCAAGGACACTTCCAAACGTTATCCCTTCCTGGTGCAGCGCACGCCCTACAGCGCCGGCGTGACCGTGGACGAGAAGCTGCGCTACGGCGTGGACTTCTATCCCAAGCACGTGGGGCCGTCGCGCGAATTCGAGACCAGCGGCTACATCTTCGTCAAGCAGGACGTGCGCGGCCGCTTCATGTCCGAAGGCAAATGGCAGGAGATGACGCCGCACGTCAATCCCGGCCGCAAGCCGGGCGAAGGCAATGAGAGCCAGGACATGCACGACACCGTGGAATGGCTGCTGAAGAACGTCCCCAACAACAACGGCAAGGTCGGCATCCACGGCATTTCGTATCCGGGCTTCTACACCTCCGCCAGCATCATCGATTCGCACCCGGCCATCAAAGCCGCCTCGCCGCAGGCGCCGGTGACGGACCTGTACATGAACGACGACTCCTACCACGGCGGCGCCTTCATGCTGGCCGCCAATTTCGACTTCTACGCCGCCTTCACCGAGGAGCCGAACCCCACGCCGCTGCCGGCCACCTGGACCGATTTCGACTACGGCGGCAGCGACGCCTACGACTTCTTCCTCAAGCACCGCACCCTGGAAAAAATCGGCGCCACGATGACGGACAAGCAGCGCGCGCTGTTCTGGCCGAACGTGGAGCACAGCACCTACGACGCCTTCTGGCAAAGCCGCAATATCGCGCCGCACCTGAAGAACGTGCGCGCCGCCGTGCTCACCGTGGGCGGCTGGTTCGACGCGGAAGACCCGCAAGGCCCGTTCACCACCTACCAGTCCATCAAGCGCAACAACCCGGCCATCTACAACGGCCTGGTGATCGGACCGTGGGTGCACGGCGGCTGGGCGGCCGACGAGGGCAAGCGCCTGGGCCATGTGCGCTTCGACGCCAAGACCTCGGACTACTACCGCCAGCAGATCCTGCTGCCCTTCTTCGAGCAGCACCTGAAAGACGAAAAAGGCCCGGCCCCGGCGAACGTGCGCGTGTTCGAAACCGGCAGCAACGTGTGGCGCAGCTACAGCGCGTGGCCGCCGCAGCAGGCCAAGGCGCGCACGCTGTACTTCGGCGCCAACGGCACGCTGGGCTGGCAGCAGCCGGCCGCCGCCAGCGGCGCGGGCTACGACGAGTATGTGAGCGACCCGGCCAAGCCGGTGCCCTATATCGGCTACCCGGCCACCGGCGTGCCGAAGGAATACATGGTGTCGGACCAGCGCTTCGCCGCCTCGCGGCCGGACGTGCTGGTGTACCGCAGTGAAGTGCTGGAGGAGGATGTGACGGTGGCCGGCACGGTGTCGCCCAAGCTGTTCGTGTCCACCAGCGGCACCGACGCGGACTGGGTGGTGAAGCTGATCGACGTGTATCCGGACGACTATCCGAAGCAGGAGGCGGGCAAGGACGAGGAGCACGACGTGGGGCCGCCGCAGGTGAACATGGCCGGCTACCAGCAGCTGGTGCGCGGCAATCCGCTGCGCGGAAAATTCCGCCGCAGTTTTGAAAAGGCCGAGCCTTTCGTACCGGGGAAAGTGGAAGCGCTGGACTACAGCATCGGCGAAGTGAACCACACCTTCCGGCGCGGCCACCGCATCATGGTGCAGGTGCAGAGTTCATGGTTCCCGCTGGTGGACCTGAACCCGCAAACCTTCATGGAGATTCCGCGCGCAAAGCCGGAGGACTTCAAGAAAGCCACGCAGCGCGTCTACCACGCGCCGGGCATGGCGTCGGGTATCGCGCTGCAGGTATTGCCGTAAAGCGAGCTGAGCCGCATTCGGGGGCTGACGGGGACGCCGAGTTCCCGAATGCGGCTCAGCTTGGTAGGCGCGCGCGGCTTAGCGGCGGCGCGGGAAGCTCTGCGTCGGCGCCGGGCCGCGTTTTTCGATGTGGCGGAAAATGATACGGCCCTTGCTCAGGTCGTATGGCGACAGTTCCAGCGTCACCTTGTCACCCGCCAGAATGCGGATGTGGTTCTTTTGCATTTTGCCCGAGGTGTAGGCGATCAGCTTGTGGCCGTTGTCCAGGTCCACGCGGAAACGCAGTTCCGGCAGCGCTTCGGACACCACGCCACTCATTTCGATCAGTTCTTCTTTAGCCATGCATTTACTCCTGTGTGGGCGCTGCTGCGCCAATTCGGGGACCAACGGGGGGAGGACGGGAAGGTAGGAAAAAAAAAGCCCGCTTGCTGCGGGCTTCGTTTCAATGTATTGCCAATAATGCTACAATCGCTGCTTGGCCCGTGCTATCTGCGCGGTGCCGGAGCTTCGGACGCCCATGCTATCTGCATAGTGCCTCCAATGTGTAAACCGACTATCGTATCTTGAACTACAATCCCCTCCGGCCTGATGAGCTTCGCTGCTTTACACACGCGGCACCGGCTGTCCCGTAGGGGGCGGCGGGGTTCAACTCCACCGAAGACGCAAGTGTAACACACATTTGTGCGCCGCACAAAACTATTTCTCAGAAAAAATCATGGATTCCTCCAGCAGCACCGAACTGCCCTTCCGGGCCACCACCGCCGAAGCCTGCGCCTGGCTGGCGCAGCAGACCGCCACCCCTTGGACGCTGGCCCTGCTGATCGAGCACGGGCTCACGCCCTACGTGTGGCTGGACTACGACGCCGCCTACCCCGAGCTGTTCGGCGACGCCAACGGCGGCTACGCCGCGCCGATCTTCTACGAGGGGGACACGCAGCGCCTGGCGGCGGGCAGCGAGGACGTGCTCATCACCATCACCAAGGACGCCTACAAAATCGTCACGCGCCTGCCGGAGCCGGGCTTCCGGCGCGCCTTGCACGAACTGCGCTTCCTGAAGAAGGAAGTGGAGAAGCTGGCGGGACGGATCAAGCACGAGGCCGAGGAAGCGGCCAGGCCGCCCAAGGTGGAAACCGCGCGCGAGTCGCAGTTCGGCATCCCCAAGGCCGAGGTGCTGGCCGCGTTCGGCCGCCTGGCCAAGCTGGATATGGACAAGGCGCTGGACGGCGCCATCGGCATCTTCGGCGACGACGGCGCGCGCGTGAAAGCCAGCGCCAGAAAGTCCAAGCGCAACGCGGTGTGGAATCCGGTCACCCTGGCGCTCGGCCTGCACGACGTGTACGGCGTGCCGATCGGCTCGCTGAAGCGCGCCTTCAAATCGCACGACTTCCTGTACGACTGGAGCGGCGACTGGGAGCAATCGCTGGCCTTGCTGGGCAAATAGCCTCTAACGCGCCAGCAGGCGGCGCAACTGGGCGGCCTGGTAGGCGCCGAAGGTGTCGCTGAACAGGCAGCGGACCAGGGGATCGTCGACCGCGTCCACCTCCTCCTCCTCCGCCAACTCCCGCTCGGTGGCCGCGTCGAACACGGCGTCGTTGATGCGCATATACATGGACGTCAGCGACTCGCCCAGCTCCAGCGCGGCGTACAGCTTGGCCGCCGGGATTTCCGTGGTCCAGCCCAGCGGCCCGGCGCCGCCGTCGGCCAGGGCCGCGCCGTCCGCCTGCAGCCGGTAGCGGAACTGCGCGCACTCACCGCCATGGCCGTAGACCGACAGCTGCCAGATGCGCGGCGCGTCGAAATACCCGGACGATGCTTCCACGTCGCCGTATTTCTCCACCAGGCCCACCCGGCAGTATTCCATCACCCGCGCGTGCTGCTCCGCCGTGAGCGGCGCGAAATGGCGCGCAATGTCGGCGGTGGCTGGCGGCGCGGCGTTGCCTTCATACTGGTAGTCCACGTCCTGCCCGCCCACCGGCGCAATCCAGGGCAGCGGCGGCGCGGCCGTCAGCGACGCGCCGTCCAGCAGCACCGACACCGAGGGATTGAGCCGCACCACCTGCGCCTGCGGCAGCGCCGCGCCCACCTCCTGCGTGAACTGGCGGTAGCTGATGGGGAAGAAGGCGCGGTTATACCAGGACCACGGCTCCTGCAGGAACTGGCAGGAACTGGGCACCACGTAGCGCGGATTGAGCACCTTCAGCTGCGCAATCCATTCCTCGGGCAGCTCGGGCGGCGCGGCGCTGCTGCGCGACGGCTGCAGGACTTCGATCTCGCGCATGGTCTGGAAGGGCCACAGCACCATATCCCACGGGCCTTCCCGCGCCAGCTGGGCCAGCGTGGCGTCGTCTATCCACGAGTCGACCACGTTGAGCACATTCATGCCGGCCGCCTTCACCTGGAACATGGAATCCACGTCCGCATCCATCGCCTCGCGCGGCACCACCTCGAACGGGCCGATACGCACCGGTACGTTCAGCCGCAGCTGCTGGACGTTGACAAAGCCGAGCTGGCGCACCATGTCGAACAGCTCGTCGAAGATGCAGTAGATGTACAGCGGCGTGGCGCGGTCCAGCAGGTCCAGGCTCTCCAGCGAACAGTGGTCGTCATGGAAGTGCGAGATGAAGACGGCGGCGAATTGCTGGCGCCGGATCTGCTCGTGGTCGAAGCGCACGTCCGGGAAGGCGTGGCAGTTGCGGCTGAAGGGATTCTCGAAGATGGTGTCGAACGCGATCTGCGTGCCCTCGCACTCGAACACATAGCCCGCGTGCAATATTCTCGAAATTTTCAGCATGCCACCCTCCTCAGTTGGCGGCATTCTACCTCCTCGCGCACCGCACAAAACCGCTTGACGCCGAATTCTTGCGGGCCTATATTAACCCTTATGGGTGAATATAAAACAAATCAGCTCGATGAACTGTTCGCGGCGGTGTCCGACGGCACGCGGCGCGCCATCCTGGCGCGGCTGGCGCAGTCCGATGCGCGCGTGACGGAGCTGGCGAGCGCGTTTCCGATTTCGCTTAATTCCACCTCCAAGCACATCCGCATCCTTGAACGCGCCGGGCTGGTCACGCGCAGGGTGCAGGGCCGCGAGCATGTGCTGTCGCTGAACGCCGCGCCGATGGCGGAAGCCGCCGAGTGGATGGAGTTCTACCGCCGCTTCTGGGAAGGCCGCCTGGCCGCGCTGGAAGACTTTGTACTCAAAAAACGCAGCACGGACAAACCCGGGAGCACACAATGAACCAATCAGCCCAAGGCAGCACCACTATCGTCGTCAAACGCACCATCGCCGCCACCGTCGACGAGCTGTTCGACGCCTGGCTGGATCCGGACAGCCTCGCACAATGGATGCATCCCGGCACGACTGCGCGCAGCACCGCCAGCGTGGATGCGCGCGTGGGCGGCGCCTTCGAAGTGCTAATGCACTACCCGGACCAGCCCCTGCGCCACCACGGCGTGTACCGCCAGATCGAGCGCAACCGGAAACTCAGCTTCACCTGGATTTCCGACGCCACGCACCACACGGAAACGCTGGTGACCGTGGAGTTCAACATCGCCGGCGCCGGCACCGAGATCGTGCTCACGCACGAGCGCCTGCCCGGCCAGGAGGCCTGCGCACAGCACACGCAGGGCTGGACGCTGGCGTTCGACCTGCTTGCGGACCTGGCCGCCAAGCCGCTGGTGCTCACCACCTTCGACTGGGTGCCCGAGATGCCGAGGGGCTTCGTGCGCGACATCCGCGTGCGCTGGGCGCTGGAAGAAGCCGGGCTGCCCTACCGCGTGCAGGGCGTGCCCTTCAGCGACAGGAATGCCGAGCACTTCTCGCACCAGCCCTTCGGCCAGGTGCCGTGGCTGACAGACGGCGACCTCTCCATCTTCGAAACCGGCGCCATCCTGCTGCACCTGGGCGAGCGGAGCGAGACCCTGCTGCCTGCCGCCCCGCGCGGCCGCGCCGAGACGCTGGAGTGGCTGTTCGCCGCCCTCAATTCGGTCGAGATGGCCAGCCTGCCCTGGTCCCTGCTGCAGTTCTCGGGCAACAATGACGGCACACCGGGATGGAACATGATGGACAGCTTCCTCAAAAAATCCCGCCTCGCGCACCTGGAGCCGGTGCTGGCCAGTCGCGAATGGCTGGCCGGCCCCTTCTCCATCGCCGACATCGTGATGGCCGACGTGCTGCGCCTGGTAGACCGTTTCGACGGCCTGGCCGACTATCCCGCCTGCCGCGCCTACCTCGCCCGCGCCACCGCCCGCCCGGCCTTCATCAAAGCCCACGCGGACCAGATGGCGCATTTCGCGGCAGCGGACTAGTCCTGGCTTGCAGCTGGCAATTGCATGGTTGGACTCCTTGGAAAAGGGCTGCGATCCTTGTTAGTACAACTCAGAGCAACCGTTTCCAATGCTCCAGCTTTTGTGCCAGCGTTAGCGAAGCATGAGCGGGAGAGGTCGAAGGCAGCACCAGCGTGCGGTAGCCCTCGGCGGCGAATTGGGGGGCGAATTTGCCCGAGGTTAGTCCGTTGAAGCCGACCGTTTCCAGCGCGGGGCACAGCTCGCGCAGACGGGCGAAGTCGTTGGCGGCGGGTTTGCGGATGGCCGAATCCAGGCTGCCTTCGCGCTCGCAGGCGCCCAGTACATCCCACAGGCCGAAACCGTGCGCCAGCAGGCGCGGCAGGCGCTCGGCGTATGGCAGCCCGGCCAGATCCTCCCCCGTCAGCGCCGACAGGATAGGCCACAACGCATTGCGCGGGTGGGCGTAGTATTGCTGCGCCGCCAGCGAGGCGGCGCCCGGGAAACTGCCCAGTATCAGGATGCGCGTGCGGACGTCGATTACCGGGGCCAAGCCGGCCAGCGCCGGGGTTTCTTGTTTGTTCGTCATGGCGTCTTGTGAGGGAGGGGTTACAGTGTAGAATCGAACGGTAGTACTGAACAATAACAATGCTGGAGATTCTGAGCATGAGTGAACCGCGTCCCATCGATGTCCTGCTGGCCAAGTATAGCGAAAGCCATCTGAACCACACCAACGAGATCATCCATTTCGTGTGCGTGCCCGCCATCGTGTTTTCCCTGCTGGGCCTGATCTGGTGCCTGCAACCCATGGCCGCGCTGGGCGTGGTGCTGCTGTCGCTGGCGTATTACGTGCGCCTGTCGATCCCCTTCGCGGCCGGCATGCTGGTCATGTCGCTGCTGATGCTGGGCGTGCTGTCGGTGTTGCCGCCACCGGCCATCCTGCCGCTGTCGGTCGCCATCTTCGTGCTGGCCTGGATAGGCCAGTTCATCGGCCACAAGATCGAGGGCAAAAAACCGTCCTTCTTCGACGATGTGCGCTTCCTGCTGATCGGCCCGCTGTTTGTGCTGGGCTTCCTGTACCGCCGCCTGAAATTGGCTTACTGACGCTATCTCCCAAGCAAGATGCAGCGAAAATCCGTATACTGCGCGGATGTCCTCGCCTATTCTCTTCGCCATCGCCTGCCTGATCTGGGGTTCCACCTTCTGGGCTATCACCTTGCAGCTGGGCGACGTCGCCCCGGCCGTCTCCATTGTTTACCGCTTCGGCCTGGCCTCGGCCACGCTGTTCGCCTGGTGCCTGCTGCGCGGCGACCGCCTGCGCATGCCGTGGAAAGTGCAGCGCTGGATGCTGCTGCAGGGCGTGGCCACCTTCGCCATCAGCTATGTGTGCACCTACACGTCGGAACAGTACCTGGTGTCCGCGCTGGTGGCCGTGCTGTTCGTGCTGATGGTGTTCTGGACCCCGATCTGCAACCGCTTCATGTTCGGCACGCCGCTGACCTGGCGCATGTGGAGCGCGGCGGCGGTGTCGATCTGCGGCGTAATCCTGCTGTTCTATGAGGCCATCCACCACGCCTGGAACGACATCCTGTCCGGCGGCAGCGGCCATTTCCTGCTTGGCCTGGCGCTCGCGCTGTGCGCCACCGTGGCCAGCACCATCGGCAATGTGGTGGTGGTGAAGGTGCGCGAGGAGTCCTCGAATGTATTCCTGACCATGGCCTGGGCCATGTTCTGGGGCACCCTGGCGGTGGCCTGCTGGGCGCTGCTCAACGGCCAGGAATTCCGCCTGCCGTCGCGCGCCAGCTACTGGGCCGGCCTGGTCTACCTGTCCCTGTTCGGCTCCGTGATCGCCTTCGGCGCCTATTTCACGCTGATCCACCGCATCGGCTCGCAAAAGGCCGTGTACATCGGCGTGGTGACGCCGGTGATCTCGGTGCTGCTGTCCATCCAGCTGGAGCACTACCGGCCCGGTGCCATGGAGTGGTTCGGCATGGTATTGTGCTTGTCCAGCGTGGTGTGGGCACTGAAGGCGCCCGCATCCTCCGCCAAACCCGTAAAAACCGTCCCTTTAGAAAACCAACTTGAAGCGCAATGAACTCTACTAGCCTGTCCATCCGCCCCGCCCTGCCTGAAGACGTGAACGCCATTTTCGGCATGATTTTTGAGCTGGCGGTGTTTGAAAAACTGGAGCACATGGTGGTGGCCAACGAGGCCAAGCTGCATGAGAGCCTGTTCGGCGACCATCCGGCCGCCGAGGCGATCGTGGGCGTGGAGAACGGCGAGGTGGTCACCTTCGCGCTGTTCTTCCATAACTTCTCCACCTTCCTGTGCCAGAAGGGCTTGTACCTGGAAGACCTGTATGTGAAGCAGAATTGCCGTGGCAAGGGCTACGGCAAGCAGATGCTGGTGGCGCTGGCGCAGCTGGCGGTGGAGCGCAAATGCGGCCGCTTCGAGTGGTCAGTGCTGGACTGGAACGAGAACGCGATCAAGTTCTACCAGGGTATGGGCGCCACCGTGATGCCGGACTGGCGCATCTGCCGCGTGACCGGCGACGCGCTGTCGCAGCTGGCCACGGATTGATTATCGGCCGGCGCGGCCCGCCGGCGCCGCCCAGCGTTCCAGCAGTTCAAACAGGCCTTGCGTCAGCAGGGCCAGCACGGCGGCGGGCAGCGCGCCCGCCAGCAGCATGTCGTTGTCGTTCAGCGCCAGGCCAATGGTGATGCGTTCGCCATAGCCTCCGGCGCCGATGAAGGCCGCTATCGTGGCCGTGCCCACGCTCATCACCGCAGCCGTTTTCACGCCCGCCAGTATCACCGGCATGGCCAGCGGCAGTTCCACATGCACCAGCTGGTGCCATCCTCCCAATCCCAATGCCTGCGCCGCCAGTTTCAGGCCGGACGGGACCTGGCCTATGCCGGTGCAGGTGTTGCGCACAATGGGCAGCAGCGCGTACACGAACAGCGCCACCAGCGCGGGCGCCGTGCCTATGCTGCCCAGCAGCGGGATCATCATGGCCAGCAGGGCCAGCGAGGGGATGGTCTGCAGCACGCCGGTCAGCGCGAGCACCGTCTGGCGCAGGCGCGGCACGTAGGCGGCCAGCACGCCGAGCGGAACGCCCACGGCGCAGGCCAGCGCCACCGCCAGCAGCACCAGGGTGATGTGCTGGCGTGTGAGCGTCCACAGGCTGGCGTCGAAGATTTTCGCGAGCAGGCCGGGACGCGCGGCCGGGGCCGGGGCGGCGGCAGGTCCGGCGCCGGCCGCGTGGGCGGCAAGCCAGGCGCTGGCGACCGAGGCGAAGCTCTTGCCCTCGACTTCGGCGGCGGCGTTCATGGCGATCATGCCGTCGGCGGAGATGCGGCCTTCGAGCTGCTCGATGGCGCGCCAGGCGGCGGGGAAGCGCTGCACGGCGTCCAGGCGGTAGAGCAGCACGGCGTCGTAGCGGGGGAAGTAGCCTTTGTCGTCCTCCAGCACGCGCAGGCCGTATTGGCTGATCTTGGCGTCCGTGGAGTAGATGTCGATGACGTCCACCTGCTTCTGCGCCAGCGCTTCGTAGGCCACGCCGTGATCCAGTCCCACCGGCTTCTGCGCCAGGCCGTAGCGCCGGGCGAGCCCGGGCCAGCCGTCGGCGCGGCCGATGAATTCGTGCGACAGGCCGAACTTGTAGCCGCCCTGCCCCGCCAGCGCGCTCAGTGTGCGCACGCCGCCGTCTCCACGCGTGGCCAGGGCGTAGGTGTTGTTGAAGCCCAGCGGCACCGCCACGCCCAGCCCCATAGCCGCCAGCTCGCGCCGCAGCTGCTCCAGCGGCGCGGGCGTGCTGCGCTTCAGGATTTCGAACGCGATGGTGCCCGTGTATTCGGGATAGACGTCGATCGACCCCGCCTTCAGCGCGGCCAGCACGATGGCGGTATTGCCCAGCCCTTGCTTGTGTTCCGCCGTGGCGTGCGGCGCGGCGGTCTGCAGCAGCACTTCGCCCAAGATGTAGGATTCGGTGAAACGCTTGGAGCCTATGCGCAGAACGCCGTCGTCCGGCGCAGCCATCGCCGGGGCGGCCAGCAGGGCCAGGCCGAGCGCCAGGGCGACGGCCACATACAGGAACGCGCACAGGCGGGCGTACAAGCAGGTCCGCAAATCAGACGCCCGCGCGCATCATGGGCGCTTTCAAGGCCTGGGTCAGCGTTTCATAGCACTCGGCCAGGTGGGCTCTCGCCTCGTTGCTGATGGAGCCGGCGCTGGACAAGGCGCCGCGTATATCGCGCTGCAGCGCCAGCGCCTGCTGCCGCTGCAGACTGCGCGCGTCGGCCCGCATGCCGGGCGTAACGCGCAGCAGCGACGAGGCCACCCGCTTCAGGTGTTCGCGCTGCAGATTGCGCCGCATGCTGTTGATGTCCTTGCCGGTTTTGAGCTCGCTCCACACGGCCGACTGCACCGTAGTGTAAAGCTCGTCCAGCGCCAGCGCCTTCTTCGGCTTGTCCACCTTTTCCTGTGAATCGAGCAGGCGGCCGGCCACCAGGTCGGACATCAGCTGGTCCAGCGCGGTCGATTGCAGCGACAGCACATAGCTGCCCACGGAAACGTCCGGCTTGAAACGCGCCGTCAGCTGGTCGCCACCCAGGCGGCTCACCATGTCAGGCGCGAACTTGAAGCTGTCGGCACGGAACAGGTTATTGGTCAGCAGCTTGAGCGCGGTGCGCTGGCGCTCCACGGACACCGGCGTGAACGTGGCGCGGCCGGTTCCCGCGTGGTCGCGCAGGTGCGTTACGCCGCCCACGTACTTCACCACCACCGGCATCACGCGCGCGAATTGCGAGAAGCCGAATTCAAAGCTGCGCCGCAGCGACTCGTAGCTTTCACCCGGCTTCAGGCGGCGGTTCTGCACGCGGTCCCACAGTTCGCGCGACATGGCCAGCCGGCGCTGGAAGTAAGCCAGCGGATCGTCGCCCAGGTCGAAGACATTCACGCCGGGATCGGACAGGCCGCCATAGGCTTCCTGGTCGGTGCCGAAGGCCAGCTGCGTTTCATTGGAGCGGCTGGCGATGCGCGCCAGTTCGTCCTTCTCCTGTTCCGGCGCGATAGGCTTGTAGGCGTATTCGATGGCCCAGTAGTCGTATGGCCCCAGCACGGAGGTGACGTACTCGCCCTGCTGCTCGCCCTTCACCGCCAGGTTGAAGGGCGTGTAGTCCATGACGGAGCCGGTCATGCCGTTTTTGGAGGTGAAGGCCTTGTCCTGCAGCTGCTTCAGGCTGTAGATGGTGGACGAACGGAAGTTGTGACGCAGGCCCAGCGTATGGCCCACCTCGTGCATGATGATGGAGCGCACATAGGCTTGCGCCAGCGCCTCGGCCTGCGGGCTGTCCATTTCAAATTCGCCGCGCGCTTCCATCAGGTCCATCGCGAAGCCCATTTCCTGCGCCGACGCCATGCCGTAGTCGCAGCGCGCTTCATTGTGCTCCTGGCCAAACTGCTCGGCGCCGAAACGCGTGTCTTCGCTGGCCATGCGGCGCGCGCTGCGGGCGAAGGAATCGCTCATACCGATGTCGGCATCAAGGATTTCGCCGCTGCGCGGGTCCACCTGGCTGGGGCCGATGGCGAAGCCCGCGTCCACACCCGCATACCAGCGCACGGAGGCGTGGCGCGCATCCATCGTGTCGAAGTTATCCGTGGCTTCCTGCTGCTTGACCACGATGGCGTCCTTGAAGCCGATGCGCTCGAAGGCCGCGTTCCACGCCAGCACGCCCTGCCTCACCGACTCGCGGTATTTCTCGGGAATGTTCTTGTCCAGCCAGTAGACGATGGGCTGCCGGGGTTCGGACAGCGCCAGTGCCGGCTCCTTCTTCTCCAGGCGCCAGCGGTTCACGGCATGGCTGGCCTGCTCGGGCTTGAGGTCGTCCGTGAAGTCGAAGCTGGTGCTGACGAAATGGCCGATGCGGTCGTCCGCCGCGCGGGCCGGCATGGGCTGCGCGGGCAGCGGCATGAAGCTGTAGTAGAAGCCGAGGAACATGCTGCGCGGGTCCGGCAGCGTGAACGGCGGCGGTGCAAAGAGCGCGGTGGGCAGGACCACCAGCGGCGTGGCCGCCACGCGCGGCACAAAGTAGTGCGCGTTCACGTGCAGGCCGGTCATGCCGTCGTCGCTGCGGATATTGCCGAAGCTGCTGTTGCGCGGGTCCAGGGTGTAAGCCATGCGGAAGGACGATTCCAGCCGCGTACTGTAGCCGGGAATGTCGGCGAACAGCAGCGCGTTCGCTTCCACCAGCACGCCCTTGCCTTGCGGGTTGGGCGCACTGGCCACCGGCGCGGCGCTCAGCAGGCTGTCCGAAAAGCCCTGCGCCACGGCCAGCGCCTGCGGCGTGCCCAGCTTGGCGCGATAGGTGGTGTTCACGGCGATCAGCTGCACCAGGCTGCCGATCTTGCGGAACATGACCACGGCGCTGCGCGTCATCTGCCCGCCGTAGACACCGCGTTCGCCTATGCCGCTGGCGGTGTTGACGGACATGAAGAAGGGCTGGTCGAACTGCTCGGGCTTCAGCTCCAGCCAGACCTTCTCGTCCTTCTGGTACAAGGCGAAAAAGCCCGGCAGGCGCTGCGCTCCCTTGATGACTTCAGCGAAGGGCTTGGGAGCGGCGGCGTCCGGACGGGGCGCACCCGGCGCGGTGGCGGGCACGGCAGGCAGCGCGGGCGTGGTGGCCACCAGCGGCACGTCGGGGACCGGCGGAGTCTGTGCGAAAGCGGAGGTGCTCAGGGCCAGCAGGACGGCAAGGCGGATCGGTCGCATGATGTGTGTGCCAATGGCGCAGATGGGATTGTATTAATGTACACGATCGGCAACTGTCCGGAAGGAAATTTACCGGCCTCGCATCAGCGCCGAGCCACCGCCTGCGGCAAGCGCCACACCCCGCCGTTGACCACGCCCCGGCACGGGTTATAGCCGAACGAATAGGACAGGTCCGCCGGACGCGCAATCTCCCACAGCGCGAAATCGGCGCGCTTGCCTACTTCCAGCGTCCCGATCTCGTCCTGCCGCCCGAGCGCGCGGGCGGCATGCACGGTGCAACCCGCCAGCGCTTCGAGCGGCGTCAGCCGCCACAGCGTGCAGACCATATTCATCGCCAGCAGCAAGGAGGTCATCGGCGACGTTCCCGGATTGTTGTCGGTGGCGACCGCCATCGGCACGCCGGCCGCGCGCAGCTCGGCCACCGGCGGCGGGACGGTGTCGCGCAGGAAGTAGTAGGCGCCAGGCAGCAGCACCGCCACCGTGCCGCCCTGCTTCATGGCAGCGATGCCTTCCGCGCTCAGGCGCTCCAGGTGGTCGGCGGACAAGCCGCGATAATGCGCCACCAGTTCCGCGCCGCGCATGTCCGACAGCTGCTCGGCGTGCAGCTTGACCGGCAGGCCCAGCGCAGTGGCGGCGCTGAACACGCGCGCGGTCTGCTCCAGGTTGAAGCCTATGCATTCGCAGAAGGCGTCCACCGCGTCCACCAGCCCTTGCTCAGCCAGCAGCGGCATCATGGCGCAGACCGCGTCCACGTAGTCGTCCGCGCGGCCCGCGAATTCCGGCGGCACCGCGTGCGCGCCGAGGAAGGTGGTGGCCACGTTCACGGGCAGCAGCTCACCCACGCGGCGCGCCACGCGCAGCATTTTCGCTTCGGATTCCAGCGTCAGCCCGTAGCCGGATTTGATCTCCAGCGTGGTCACGCCTTCGGCCAGCAGGCTGGCGATGCGCGGCAGGCTTTGCGCGTAAAGCTCCTCGTCCGACGCGGCGCGGGTGGCGCGCACGGTGGACATGATGCCGCCGCCGGCTTTGGAAATGTCCTCGTAGGTGGCGCCGTTCAAACGGGCCTCGAATTCGTCGCTGCGGTTGCCCGCGTGGACGATGTGGGTGTGGCAGTCGATCAGCCCGGGCGTGAGCCAGTTGCCGCCGCAGTCATGCACTGCCGCAGCTGTATCAGGCGCATCGCCCGCCGCGCCCAGCCAGGCAATGCGCCCGTCCTTCACGGCGATGGCGCCGCCGCGCAGTTCGCCGTACCCTTCCACCATCGTGGCCAGATGCACGTTGGTGTACAACACGTCCCAGGCAGCGCTCATTTACTCGTCTTCTTCGTCATTGGGGATGATATCGACGATAAACACCGTGGCGCTTGCCGCCTCCAGCGTCCATACGTCCTCGGTGCTCAGCACCACCGCGTCGTAGCGCACCATGGCCACGCGCTCGTCGGCGCTGATGATGGCCAGGCTCTCGCCCTCGGCCAGGAACACGATGGTGGTGGCGCTGCGCCGCTCCAGCGTGGAAAAGCCGCGCACCACGCGCCGCTCCAGCTGGTGGGTGCAGCGCGCGCGCCGCGTCATCACGTTAAAGTCGGTGGTGGGCGCGTCGCCCACGGTGGCCGATACAGCGGTCTCGCCCGGGAAGGCCACCACCGGCTCGCGTTCGCTGAGCGCCACCTTGCGCTCATTGCCCACGTCCAGCACCACGCACGGCCCGCTCACCAGCGTCAGCGTGCGGTCGATGCCGGGGAACAGCGAGAACGGCCCGCTGTGCGCGATCGTGGCCAGGCTGATGCGCCAGTCGAAGTTGTCGAACGTGGCGCCGTTGGGCGCGATGGCGATCTCGGTGGTGCTGCCGCCGCCGTTCTTCCATGGCGTGGCGTGCAGGCTTGCGTACTGTATCAGCTTGCTCATTACCGGAACTCCCGCAGTTCGGCCAGCGTCTGTTTGAAACGCGCGGCGATGGCCTGTTGCGCCGCGTGCTTCTGCTCGCGCACCACCCACTGGCCGCCAGCCAATACATGCTTCACCAGATTGTCGTTACCGCTGAATACCAGCGTGCCGAGGACTTCGTCCGCCGCCACGCCGTACAGATTGGGGTGGCCGTCGTCGAGCACGACGATGTCCGCCCGCTTGCCCGCCTCCAGCGCGCCCACCGCGCGCCCCGCCGCCTGCGCCCCGCCTTGCAGGGCCGCTTGCCACAGGAAGTCGCCCACGTTGCGCTGCGTGGCCGACACCGCGATATTGCGGCGCTGCTGCATCAGGCGCTGGCCGTATTCCAGCCAGCGCAGTTCCTCCACGGCGCTCTGCGAAATATGGCTGTCGCTGCCGATGCCGAAACGCCCGCCGTGCGCCAGGAAGGGCTCCAGCGGAAACAGGCCGTCGCCCAGGTTGGCTTCGGTGGTCGGGCACAGGCCCGCCACCGCGCCGCTCCGGGCGATGGACTGCACTTCCCCGTCCACCAGGTGGGTGGCGTGCACCAGGCACCAGCGGCTGTCCACCTGCACCTCATCATACAGGTATTGCACCGGGCGCCTGCCGCTGAAATCCAGCGACTGCCGCACTTCGCCCTGCTGCTCGGCGATATGGATGTGCACCGGGCGATTGTGCGGCAAGCTGGCCAGCACTTCTTTGATCTGGGACACGGAAGCGGCGCGCAGCGAGTGCGGCGCCACGCCCACTTCGGTCTGCGCGTCGCGCAGCGTTTCCAGCCCGCCGATAATCTTCAGCACATCCTGCGCGTCGGTCTTGAAGCGCTGCTGCTCGGGCTTGAGCGGCTCGCTGCCGAAGCCGGCGTAGCTGTACAGCACCGGCAGCATGGTCATGCCGATGCCGGCCAGCCTGGCGCCAGCGATCACGCGCTCCGCCGTTTCGGCCGGGTTGGCGTACATGGCGCCGTCCGGCGCGCGCTGCACGTAATGGAACTCGCACACCGAGGTGTAGCCATGGCGCAGGCATTCGCTGAACAGCTGCGCGGCGATGGCTTCCATGTGTTCGGGCGTGATGTTGCGGGCAAAGCGGTACATCAGGTCGCGCCAGGTCCAGAAGCTGTCCGTGACGTTGCCGCTTGCGGCGCCGGCCTTCTCGGTCAGGCCGCCCAGCGCGCGCTGGAAGCTGTGCGAGTGCAGGTTGACCATGCCGGGGATGGCGTATTCGGCCAGCTCCACGCCGGCCGGGTGCAGCGCGTTCGGCGTGACGTCGACCAGCTCGCCGCCCGCGTCCCATTGCAGCAGCACGTCCTGCGCCCAGCCGGACGGCAGCAAGGCGTTGCGGGCGAACAGCGCGCTGGCGGCGGCCCCGGATGCGGACGCGCCGCTCATTGCCCCTCCCCGCTGGCCCACGCCGCGGCGGCCTGCGTGAGCTGGCGCAGCAGCGGCTGCACCTGGGCGGCCAGGTCCGGACGGTAGCCGTAGGGCGCCGCCTCGTCCATATAAGTGGACTGGCACATCTCCAGCTGGATCGCGTGCACGTTCCGCGCCGGCTTGCCGTAGTGGCGCGTAATGTGGCCGCCCTTGAAGCGGCCGTTCACGGCCACGGTATAGCCGCCGTGCGCCAGCGCCAGCGAGGCGATGGCGTCCGCCATGCCGGGCGCGCAAGAGGCGCCGTCTGCGGTGCCGAAGTTCAGGTCGGGCAGCTTGCCTTCAAAGAAGCGCGGCACCACGGACGCGATGGAGTGCGCGTCCCACAGCACCACGCGGCCGTGGATGGCCAGCAGCCGGTCCAGTTCCGCGCGCAGTTGGCCGTGGTAGGGCTGCCAGTACAGCTTCAGCCGGCGCTGCACTTCCGCCTCGTCCGGCGCGCCGCCCTCGGGATACAAGGGCGCGCGGCCGAAGGTGTCGACCGGGCACAGGCCGGTGGTGTCCTGCCCCGGATACAGATTGGTGTTCTCGGGCGGACGGTTCAGATCGATCACATAGCGCGACCAGCGCGCCGACAGCGTGGACGCCCCCATCTCGCGCAGGAAACCGTACAGCTGCACCAGGTGCCAGTCGGTATCGGTCCTGACGGCGGCGGCGGGCGCGAAGCTGGCCGCGATATCGTCCGGGATGTCGGTGCCCACGTGCGGCATCGACACCAGCAAGGGCAGGCTGCCTGCCGTGAATTGAAAATCCATCTGCTCGTCCCTCCGGGCCGGTTAAGGATGCAGCGGCGTGAACAGGTGCTTGCAATTGGCGCTCAGGTCGCCCTTCAGCACCAGCTGCTTGGCCGCCTCGATGTCCGGCGCGAAGAAGCGGTCCGCGTCGAAGAACGGCACCTGTGCGCGCAGCTGCGCGTGCACATGCTCCAGCTGCGGCGAGGTCTTCAGCGGACGGTGGAAGTCGATGCCCTGCGCCGCCGCCAGCAGCTCGATGCCGAGGATGACAGCCGTATTGTGCGCCATGTCGTCCAGGCGGCGCGCCGCGTAGGTGGCCATGGAGACGTGGTCTTCCTGGTTGGCCGAGGTCGGGATGGTGTCCACGCTGCCCGGATGGGCCAGCGACTTGTTCTCGGAGGCCAGCGCGGCGGCCGTCACGTGGGCGATCATGAAGCCCGAGTTCACGCCCGGATCGCGCACCAGGAAGGGCGGCAGGCCCGACAGCGTGGCGTCGATCAGCAGCGCGATGCGGCGCTCGGAAATGCTGCCGATCTCGGCGATGGCCAGCGCCAGCGTGTCGGCCGCGAAGGCCACCGGCTCGGCGTGGAAATTGCCGCCCGAGACCACCACGGCGCTGTCGCCGTCCTTGAACAGCAGCGGGTTGTCGGTGACGGCGTTCGCTTCGATCAGCAGGGTGCGGCTGGCGTTGGCGATGATGTCCATGCAGGCGCCCATCACTTGCGGCTGGCAGCGCAGGCAGTACGGGTCCTGCACGCGCTCGTCGCCCACCAGGTGGGACGCGCGGATGGCGCTGTCCGTCACCAGTTCGCGGTAAATGGCGGCGGCGGCGATCTGGCCCGGCTGGCCGCGCACTTCATGCACGCGCGCGTCGAACGGCGAATCGCTGCCCTTGGCGGCGTCCAGCGACAGCGAGCCGGTGACCATGCCCGCTTCCAGCAGGCGCTCGGCCATGAACAGGCCGTGCAGCGCCAGTGCGTTGGACACCTGGGTGCCGTTGATCAGCGCCAGGCCCTCTTTTGCGGCCAGCACCACCGGGGCGATGCCGGCTTCCCTCAACGCGTCCAGCGCGGGCATCAGCTTGCCGTGGTAGCGCACCTCGCCCACGCCCAGCATGGCCAGCGTCATGTGCGACAGCGGCGCCAGGTCGCCGGAGGCGCCCACCGAGCCCTTGGCCGGGATGGCGGGCATCACGCCCTTGTTGTACAGCGCCAGCAGCGTGTCCACGATGAGCGGACGCACGCCCGAGTAGCCGCGCGCCAGGCTGCCGATTTTCATCAGCAGGATCAGGCGCACCACGGCGTCCGACAGCAGCTCGCCGGTGCCGACCGAGTGCGACAGGATCAGGTTGCGCTGCAGCTGCTCCAGCTTCTCGTCCGGGATGCGGGTCTTGGCCAGCAGGCCGAAGCCAGTGTTGATGCCGTAGGCGGCGTCGCCCTTGGCCACGATGGCGCGCACGGCGGCGGCCGACGCTTCAATGACGGGATAGGCTTCGGCGGCCAGCGCGACGGGCGCGTGCGCGGTCCATACGGCGCGCAGTTCGGCCAGCGTCATCTTGCCGGGGTTCAGGGTCCAGGTGCTGTTTTGTGCTTGAGTCATGTGGTGCTCGCTTACTTGATCATTGGGAGGTTGAGGCCATTGCGCTTGGCGCAGGCGACTGCCGTTTCGTAGCCCGCGTCCGCGTGGCGCATCACGCCCGAGCCGCTGTCGTTCACCAGCACGCGCGCCAGGCGCTTGGCGGCGGCGTCGGTGCCGTCGGCCACGATCACCACGCCGGAGTGCTGCGAATAGCCCATGCCCACGCCGCCGCCATGGTGCAGCGAGACCCAGGTGGCGCCGCCGGCGGTGTTCAGCAGCGCGTTCAGCAGCGGCCAGTCGGACACGGCGTCGGTGCCGTCCTTCATGCTTTCGGTCTCGCGGTTGGGGCTGGCCACCGAGCCGGTGTCCAGGTGGTCGCGGCCGATGACGACAGGCGCTTTCAGCTCGCCGTTGCGCACCATCTCGTTGAAAGCCAGACCGGCGATATGGCGCTCGCCCAGTCCCAGCCAGCAGATGCGCGCCGGCAGGCCCTGGAAGGCGATGCGCTCGCGCGCCATGTCCAGCCAGCGGTGCACTTGCGCGTGGTGCGGGAACAGTTCCTTGATCTTGGCGTCGGTCTTGTAGATGTCCTCCGGGTCGCCGGACAGCGCCACCCAGCGGAACGGGCCGCGCCCTTCGCAGAACTGCGGACGGATGTAAGCGGGCACAAAGCCGGGGAAGTCGAACGCGTTTTCCACGCCGTGGTCGAAGGCCACCTGGCGGATGTTGTTGCCGTAGTCGACCACTTTGGCGCCCAGCTGCTGGAACTCCAGCATGGCCTGCACGTGGGCGGCGCAGGAATCGGCTGCGGCGGCCACCAGGCGCGGGTGGCGCTCGGGGTCCTGCTGCGCGGCCTTCCAGTCCGCCACGCTCCAGCCGCGCGGCAGGTAGCCGTTGACCAGGTCGTGCGCCGAGGTCTGGTCGGTGACCATGTCCGGCACCAGGCCGCCCGCTTTCGCGCGCTTGACCAGCTCCGGCAGGATCTCGGCGGCGTTGCCCAGCAGGCCGATGGAAATCGCGTCCTTGCGTTCGGTGTGGTGCTTGACCAGTTCCAGCGCCTCGTCGATGGAAGCGGCCTGCTTGTCCAGGTATTTGGTGCGCAGGCGGAAGTCGATGCTGCTCTGCTGGCATTCGATGTTGAGCGACACGGCGCCGGCGAAGGTGGCCGCCAGCGGCTGCGCGCCGCCCATGCCGCCCAGGCCCGCCGTCAGTATCCAGCGGCCACCCAGGTCGCCGCCGAAGTGCTGGCGGCCCGCTTCGGCGAAGGTCTCGTAAGTGCCCTGCACGATGCCCTGGGTGCCGATATAGATCCAGGAGCCGGCCGTCATCTGGCCGTACATGAACAGGCCGGCGCGGTCCAGTTCATTGAAATGTTCCCAGTTGGCCCACTTCGGCACCAGATTGGAATTCGCCAGCAGCACGCGCGGCGCGTCCTCGTGGGTCTGGAACACGCCGACCGGCTTGCCGGACTGGATCAGCAGGGTCTGGTCCGCTTCCAGGTCCTTCAGCGATGCCAGGATCTGGTCATAGCACGCCCAGTTGCGGGCCGCGCGGCCGATGCCGCCGTACACCACCAGGTGCTGCGGGTTCTCGGCCACTTCGTTGTCGAGATTATTCTGCAGCATGCGATAGGCCGCTTCCGCGCCCCAGGTCTTGCAGACACGCTCAGGCCCGCGCGGTGCGCGGATATTGCGGCTGGCGTCGAAACGTGGATCGTTGGCGAGGGAAGTGCTCATATCGTCTCCTTGGTAGCAGGTGATGCGGAGGAGCATAGGACCGCCACGCGCCCTCCGCGCATCTTCCCAGCATAAGTTGTATAGACAACCAAGTCAACCCATTTCTAACACCTCAGACGGACTGAGCCGCATTCGGGGTCTGACCCCGAATGCGGCTCAGCTCGGCTTGCGGCGGGTTTGCTTAACGTTTGTATACTTGCTTGCCGGCGACCCAGGTTTGCAGGACGGTGATCTTGCCGATCGCCGTCGCCGGGACTTTGAACAAGTCGGCGTCGGTGACGATGAAGTCGGCCCATTTGCCGGCTTCCAGCGAGCCCACTTCTTTTTCCTGGCGCGCGGCGTAGGCGGCGTCCAGGGTGAAGCAGCGGAAGGCCTGGGTCAGCGTCATGGCTTCGTTCTTGTACCAGCCGCCGGCCGGCAGGCCGCTGCCGTCCTGGCGCGTTACCGCCGCGTGGATGCCGGCCAGCGGATTCGGCGATTCAATCGGGAAATCCGAGCCGCAGGCGATCTTCGAGCCTTGCTTGAGGAAGGTGTGCCAGGCATACGCGCCCTTGATGCGCTGCGGGCCGACGCGCTGCTCGGCCATGTTCTGGTCCGAGGTGGCGTGCGTGGGCTGCATGGACGGGATGATGCCCAACTCCTTGAAGCGCGGGATGTCGGCCGGCGTCACCACCTGCGCATGCTCGATGCGGTGGCGCTGCGCGGCGGCGGCCGGGTATTTCTTCAGCAGCGCGGCGTAGGCGTCCAGGATCTGGTGGTTGCCCGCGTCGCCGATGGCGTGCACGTTGACCTGGTAGCCGGCCTTCATGGCTTTTTCCATCTTGGCCAGCATTTCCTCGTTCTTGTAGAACAGCAGGCCGTGCGTGTGCGGCGCGTCGCTGTAGGGAGCGATCAGCGCGGCGCCCCGGCTGCCCAGCGCGCCGTCCGAGTACAGCTTCACCGCCGACAGCGCGTACAAGCCGTTGGCGTAGCTTTGCATCGGCCCCTGCTTCGACAGCTGGTCGAAGTCGGCGGTGGTGTCGCCTATCATGGCGTAGATGCGGGTGGTGAGCTTGCCGTGGTCGGCGTAGTCGCGGAACAAGCGGTCTTCGCGCACGCCTATGCCTGCGTCGTGCGCGCCGGTCAGGCCCATTTTGGCCATCAGCGCCAGCGCGCCATCGAGCGCACCGCGCGATTCGGCCTCGGTGGGCGCGGGCAGCACTTTGTTCACCAGGTCCATGGCGCCGTCGATCAGGATGCCGGTGGCGTTGCCTTGCGCGTCGCGCTCGATCTTGCCGCCGGCGGGGTCCGGCGTCTCGCGCGTCACGCCGGCCAGCTGCAGCGCCTTGCTGTTGACCCAGATGGCGTGGCCGTCCACGCGCTCCATGACGGCGGGACGGTCGGCCACCACGGCGTCCAGTTCCGCAGCGGTGGGGAAGCGGCCCAGCTTCCAGATTTCCTGGTTCCAGCCCTTGCCCATCACCCAGGCGCGCTGCGGATTGGCTTTGCTGAACGCGGCCACCGACTGCAGCGCCGCCGCCAGCGTGGCGGGGCTGTACAGGTCCGCGCTGGTGGCCACTTCGCCCAGGCCGAACACGTGGCCGTGCGCGTCGATCAGGCCGGGCAGCACGGTCTTGCCCTGCATGTCGATGCGCGCCGCGCCTGCGGGGGCCTTGGCCGCCACCGCCTTGCTGCTGCCCACTGCGATGATCCTGCCCGCATCGTCATACGCCAGCGCGGTGAACTTCACCAGTTTTCCGGCCGCGTTGAGCGTGTAGCCGTTGGCGTTGTCAATCACGGTGGCGGCGTTGGCGGCGGCAGGCAGGGCTGCGGCGAGGGCAAGCATCAGGGTGGTCAGGCGCATCAGGGCATCTCCATTGGATTCAAAAGCAAGATGGAGAGTGTAGCGAAGTTTTGCCCTGGCGGCCCTTCTTAATTGGCATCGTGGAAGATGATGCCGAGGGTGTGGCGCGAACCGCTGCGCAGGCGGGACACGCCGTGCCGCATGTTGACGCGGTAGCTGCCGCGCGTGCCGTTCACGGGGCGGTGGAAGACGGGGAAGATGACCATATCGCCCTGCTCCAGCGGCACCACTTCGGCGCGCGACTGCATGCGCGGGCGCTGCTCGGTGAGCACGAATTCGCCGCCTTCGTAGTCCGCGCCCGGCTGGGACAGCAACACCGCCGCTTGCAGGGGGAAGACGTGGTCGCCGTACAGGTCCTGGTGCAGGCAGTTGTAGTCGCCTGCGCGGTATTGCAGCAGCAGGGGCGTGGGACGGGTCTGGCCGGCGGCGTGGCAGCGGCCGATGAAGTCCGCATGCGCGGGCGGGAAGCGCGGCTCCAGCTGCATGGCTTCGTACCAGCGGTTGGCGATGTGCGCCAGCGGCGGGTACAGGGCGGCGCGCAGTTCGGCGATGGGGCCGGGCAGCGGGTAGGCGAAGTATTGGTATTCGCCCTTGCCGAAGCCGTGGCGCTCCATCACCACGCGGCTGCGGAACAGCTCGGGCTTGGCGTAGGCGCCGGCCAGGCGGACGCACTCGTCCCGGGCCAGCAGTCCGGGGACGAGGGCGCAGCCGTGGGCGTCCAGGTCGTGGGCGATGCGCGGCCAGTCCAGCGCTACGCAGCGCGCGCCCAGGCCGGTGAAAGCGCGCGGCGCGGGGCCGCCGGCATGGCGGGTCAACGGACCCGCCCTACGGGAGTCGGACGGGATGGAGGCGCTCATTTGGCGCCTTCGCGCTTGAGCAGTTCGGCCTTGCGCTCAACGCCCCAGCGGTAGCCGGAAATGCTGCCGTCGTTGCGCACCACGCGGTGGCAGGGAATCGCCACGGCGATGGCGTTGGCGGCGCAGGCGCCCGCCACGGCGCGCGCGCCGCGCGGCGCCCCCACGCGCTCGGCCAGTTCGGCGTAGCTGACGGTCTGCCCGGCCGGGATCTCGCGCAAGGCTTGCCAAACGCGCTGCTGGAAAGCGGTGCCGCGCACGTCCAGCGGCAGGGCCAGGCCGATGCCGGGCGCCTCCACCATGCCGATTACCGCCGCCACCACCTGTTCGTAATCCGGCTCGGCGCCGATCAGCTCCGCTTTCGGGAAGCGGTCCTGCAGGTCGCGCGCCAGCGCGTCCGGGTCGTCGCCGATCAGGATGGCGCAGATGCCCTTGTCCGTGCTGGCCACCAGGATGGCGCCCAGCGAGCACTCGGCCACGGCGAAGCGGATCGCCGCGCCGCTGCCGCCGGCCTGGTAGGCGGTCGGCGTCATGCCCAGGGCGCCGGAGGACTGCGCGTAAAAGCGCCCGCTGGAGTTGAAGCCGGCGGCGTAGATGGCGTCCGTCACGCTGGCCTGCCCGGCCAGTCCGGCCTGGATGCGGCGCTGCTTCACGCCGGCCGCGTAGGCCTTGGGCGTGAGCCCGGTGTGGGCCTTGAAGATGCGGTGGAAATGGAAGCGGCTGATGCCGCCCGCCTCGGCCAGGCTGGCCAGGTCCGGCTCGCTCTCGGCCTCGTCGATCAGGCGGCACATGCGCGCCACCAGGGCGGCCTGGCGCTCGGCCAGCGGCGGCTGGTCCGGCTTGCAGCGCAGGCAGGGGCGGAAGCCGGCCGCCTCGGCCTCCTGCGCCGTGGCGTGGAAGCGCACATTGCCGCGCAGCGCGGGGCGCGAGCCGCACGACGGGCGGCAGTAAATGCCGGTGGTGCGCACCGAATAGTAAAACTGGCCGTCGGCCTGGCCGTCGCGCTGCTGCACGGCGGCCCAGCGCTGCTCGTCATTGGTGAAGATGGGTTTCATGGCCTGCTCCGTCATGGTGTCATTATGGGGCCATGCTATCGGGCCGCCAAGGCTGCCGCACTCCGGCTCTTGCTTTTGAATTCATGCCCTGATGCCCCTGCGCAATGCTAAAATCACCACATGAACCAGCACACCAGCGAACAGGCAGCCGAAACCACTCCCATCTTCCAGCGCATCAAGGACCATTTGCTCGAGCAGATCGCCGCCGGCGTGTGGAAGGAAGGCGATGTCATCCCGTCCGAACAGGCGCTGGTCAAGCAGTTCGGCGTGTCGCGCATGACGGTCAACCGCGCCGTGCGCGAACTGACCGCCGAGCAGGTGCTCACCCGCCGCCAGGGCTCCGGCACCTATGTGGCGCAGCAAAAATACCAGGCCACGCTGCTGGAAATCAAAAGCATCGCCGACGAGGTGCGCGCGCGCGGCCACGCCCACCGCAGCAGCCTGCAGCTGCTCGAGCAGAGCAAGGCCGGCGACCTGCTGGCCAAGCAGTTCGAGCTGCCGCCCGCTTCGGTGCTGTTCCATTCCGTCATCATCCACTTCGAAAACGGCGTGCCCATCCAGGTGGAGGACCGCTGGGTCAACCCGGCCTGCGCCCCGCTCTATATGAGCCAGGACTTCGCCGCCGTCACGCCGAACGAATACCTGATGGCCGCCGCGCCGCTGCAAGGGGCCACCTACAGCATCGAAGCGCTCAGCCCGCCGCGCGACATCGCCGACATGCTGGCCATCGACACCCGCCAGCCCTGCCTGGTGCTCAAGCGCCAGACCCGCTCGGCAGGCCAGGTGGCGTCCACCGCCACCATGTGGCACCCCGGCCACCGCTACCAGTTCGCCGGCAGTTTCGCCTGACGCCGGAGGGCCACGGCTTGCATGCCGCTAGCCGGCTGCAAGCTTGTGCCCGGACGGCAAGAAGTAAACGCTTTTGTTAAAACTTCGATGCTATAGTTGACTGGACATGACGGGGCTGCTGCCCCGCTCCATTGTGAAAGGGAAGCTCTTGCCGCACCGCCGTCTTCAGCCCAGTTTGCCGCCCGGCCGGCGCCGCCTGCGTTGGGCGGCCGCACTGGCCTGCGCGCTGGCCGGCGCCCTGGCGGCGGGCGGCGCCGGGGCGGCCGAACCCATCACGGTGCAGCTGAAATGGCTGCACCAGTTCCAGTTCGCCGGCTACTACGCGGCGCAGGACAAGGGCTACTACCGCGACGCCGGGCTGGACGTCACCCTGCGCGAGGCCCAGCCCGGCACCGATCCGGTGCAGGCCGTGCTGGACGGCAAAGCGCAGTACGGCGTGGGCAACAGCACCCTGCTGCTCAAACGCGCGGCCGGCCAGCCGGTGGTGGTGCTGGCCTCCATCTTCCAGCACTCGGCGGCGGCGCTGCTGGTGCGGCGCGGCGAGGGCGGCAAGCCGTTTGACTGGCGCGGCAAGCGCCTGATGCTGGCCAATAGCAACGACGAACTGCGCGCCTACCTGAAGCAGCAAAAAGTCGACCTGGCCGCGCTGCACAACCTGCCGCACAGCTTCAACCTCGACGACCTGATCAACGGCAAGGTGGACGCCATGTCGGGCTACACCTCGGAGGCGCCCTATCTGCTCGACCGCAGCAATCTACGCTACGACATCGTATCGCCGCGTTCGGCCGGCATCGATTTTTACGGCGACAACCTGTACACCACCGAGAGCGAGCTGCGCGAGCATCCCAAGCGCGCCGCCGCCATGCGCGCGGCCACCCTGCGCGGCTGGCAGTACGCCATGGCCCACCCCGGCGAAATCGCCGACCTGATACGCGCCCGCTATCCCAACAGCCACAGCCGCGAGCACCTGATGTTCGAGGCCCAGCAGACCGGCGCGCTGCTGGAGCAGCGGCTCATCGAACTGGGCTACAGCAATCCGGCGCGCTGGCGCGCCATCGCCGACACCTACGCCAGGCTGGGCATGATGCCGGCCGGCTTCACGCTGGAAGGTTTCCTGTACCAGCCCCCGCCCAGCACGCTGGCCTGGCAGTACGGCGCCGGCCTGGCGCTGCTGGTGCTGCTGCTGGCGGTGGCCGGCTCGCTGCGCCTGCGCCGCCTGGGCCGCGAGCTGGCCGCGGCCGGCGAGCGCGCCCGCAAGGCCGAGCAGCTGACCAGCTTCGCGCTGGAAGGCACCGGCGACGGCGTGTGGGACTGGCTGCCGCAGGAGGACGAGCTGACGCTGTCGCCGCGCTACTGCGAGATCCTGGGCTACGACCCGGCCGAGTTCAAGCCCGACACCCAGGCCGTGATGGCGCTGGTGCATCCGGACGACCTGGCCCGCGTGGGCAACGAATTCATGCTGCCGGCGGCCGAACCGGCGCCCGACGCGGCCGAGCGCACCGCGCTGTCCTGCGAGTTCCGCATCCGCTGCCGCGACGGCAGCTGGAAATGGGTGCTGGCGCGCGGCATGGTGGTGGCGCGCGACGGCAGCGGGCGCGCGCTGCGCCTGACCGGCACGCTGGGCGACATCAGCGAGCGCACCGCCGCCGAGGAGGCGCGCGTGGCCGCCATCCTGGAGGCCACGCCGGCCGCCATGCTGCTAGCCGACCGCCACGGCCATGTGCGCCAGGCCAACGCCGCCTGCGCCCAGTGCTTCGGCTACGCCCCGGAACAGATGGCCGGCCTGTCGCTCGAGCAGCTGGTGCCCGACACCATGCGCAGCGCGCCGGGCCGCCCGCGCGAGCTGTTCAGCCGGCACGGCCTGCCCGGCCGCGTGCTGACCGCGCGCCGCCAGGACGGCAGCCATTTCCCCGCCATGGTGCAGCTGGCGCCGCTGCAAATGGCCGGCCAGGGCCTGGCCGTGCTGTCGCTGCGCGACATGACCCAGCGCCAGCGCGCCGAGGAGGCGCTGCAGGCCAATTCCGAGCGCTACCGCCTGATCGTGCAGACCGCCGCCGAAGGCATCTGGATGACCGACGCCAGCGACCAGACCACCTTCGTCAACCCCACCATGGCGCGCATGCTGGGCTATGAGACCGAGGAGATGGTGGGCCGGCCGATGAGCGCCTTCATGGACGAGGACGGCCAGGCCATGCTGCTGCGCCACCAGCGCCGGCGCAGCTCCGGCCAAGCCGAGCAGGGCGACGTGCGCTTTTTCCGCAAGGACCACACGCCGATGTGGGGCCTGCTGTCGACCACCCTGGTCAACGACGGCAGCGGCGCCTACGCCGGCACGCTGGCCATGATCACCGACATCAACGACCGCCGCCTGGCCGACCAGGCGCTGCGCAACTCCAGCCGCCGCATGGCCTCCGTCTTCAACGCCGTCACCAACGGCCTGGTGGTGCTCAACGGCGACGGCCTCATCCTGGAGAGCAACGCGGCCGCCGCGCGCATGCTGGGCACGGCCGCCCACCCGGGCGCCGGCCTGTGGCCCGGCGTGCACGAGGACGGCCAGCCCTTTGCGCGCGACGCGCATCCGGTCTACCTGGCGCTGGTGTCGGGCCAGTCGGTGCGCGGCGTGGTGATGGGGGTGCGCCAGGCGGACGGCGGCCTGAGCTGGCTGTCGGTGAACGCCGAGCCCATGCGCGACGAGCTGGGCGCCACGCCGATGGCGGTGGCCAGCCTGACCGACATCAGCTACCGCAAGCGCAGCGAGGACGCGCTGCGCCAGGGTGAGCAGCGGCTGCAGGAAATCATCAAGATGATGCCCACCGGCCTGTTCATCAAGGCGCCGGACGGCCGCTTCCTGCTGATGAACCCAGCCTGCGAGGCGCAATTCGGCTACCGCTTCGACGAGCTGATGGGCGGCGACGACAGCGCCTTCCACTCGCCCGACGAGCTGGCCGCCTTCCGCGCGCGCGACGCGGCCGCCTTCGCCGGCGGCGTGATGCTGGACTACGAGGAAACCGTGTGGAACCCCACGCTGCGCGACCAGCGCCACCTGCGCACCTTCAAGAACCCGGTGTTCGACGAGCGCGGCCAGCCGGCCTACCTGATCTGCATGTCGATCGACATCACCGACAGCAAGCAGGCCGAGCAGGCGCTGCGCGAGCTGAACGAGCACCTGGAGGAGCGCGTGGCGCAGCGCACCGAGCAGCTCGACCAGGCCAAGCAGGTGGCCGAGGAAGCCAGCCTGGCCAAGGGCCAGTTCCTGGCCAATATGAGCCACGAAATCCGCACCCCGATGAACGGCGTGATCGGCATGGCCTACCTGGCGCTGAAGACCGACCTCGACCCGCGCCAGCGCGACTACCTGGAAAAAATCCGCTTCGCCGGCGAGCACCTGCTGGGCATCATCGACGACATCCTGGACATTTCCAAGATCGAGGCCGGCAAGCTGGAGATCGAGCAGGTCGACTTCGCGCTCGACCATGTGATCCAGACCCTGACCACGGTGGTGGCGCCCAAGGCGGCCGGCAAGGGCCTGAACCTGCTGTTCGAGCTCGACCCCACCTTGCCGCCGGTGCTGCGCGGCGACCCGCTGCGGCTGGGCCAGGTACTCATCAACTACACCAATAACGCCATCAAGTTCAGCGAACAGGGCCACATCGTCGTGAAAGTGGTCAACGCGGTCAGCGACGCGGCGCACTGCCTGGTGCGCTTCGAGGTGCGCGACCACGGCATCGGCCTGTCGGAGGAGGAAATGGGCAAGCTGTTCCAGTCCTTCCAGCAGGCCGACACCTCCACCACGCGCGAATACGGCGGCACCGGCCTGGGCCTGGCCATTTGCAAGCAGCTGGCCCAGCTGATGGGCGGCGAGGTCGGCGTGCGCAGCGCGCCGGGCCAGGGCAGCACCTTCTGGTTCACGGCCAGTCTGGGCGTGTCGCCGCGCGCGGTGCCCGAAATTATCAACAGCGTGAGCGACGCCGCCGCCGAGCTGGTGGCCAGCGCGCGCAGCGCCGCCGTCATGGCCACGCTGAAGGACGCCCGCATCCTGCTGGTGGAGGACAACACCTTCAACCAGCAGATCGCGCTGGAAATGCTGGAGGAGGCGGGCAGCTCGGTATGCCTGGCCAACAACGGCGAGGAGGCGCTGGCCCTGCTGCGCCAGGCCAGCTTCGACTGCGTGCTGATGGACGTGCAGATGCCGCTGATGGACGGCCTGGAGGCCACCCGCCGCATCCGCGCCGACCCCGCGCTGGCCGAGCTGCGCGTGCTGGCCATGACCGCCACCGCCACCAGCGACGACCGGGTGCGCTGCCTGGACGCCGGCATGGACGACTTCATCTCCAAGCCCATCCAGCCGGCGCTGATGTACCAGACCATCGCCAACTGGCTGCCGGCCCAGCGCGCCGGGGAAGACGGCGGCCAGTCCGACGGCGGCGCGCCCGCCCCCGCGGCGGCGCCGCGCCCGCGCCCGCGCCCGCCGGCCTTCCGGCCCACGCTGGCGGGCGACCCGGCGGTGATCGATTTGTCGGTCCTGGCCCAGCTGCTCGGCTACAATCCGCAAAAGATACGCAAGTTCGCCTTCAAGTTCCTGCAGACCACGCAGGCCGGCTTCGAGGAGATCGACGCGGCGCTGGCGCGCGGCGACGTGGTGCGCTTGCGCGAACTGGGCCACCGCATCAAGTCCTCGGCGCGCACCGTGGGCGCCTTCGGCATGGCCGAGCTGTGCCTGGCGCTGGAACAGCTGCCATCGGTGCCGGGGCAAAGCCCGCAGGACGAGCTGGCCCAGGCGCGCGCGCTGTGCGCCGGCCTGTGGCCGCTGCTCGACCAGGTGACCGAGGTCATCATGAACAACACCACTTTCGCCAACGATAACTAAAAAGCGTGCAATGAGTAGTCAAGAAACAAGCCAAGAAACCAGCACCGCCCAGGCCACCCCGCTGCGCGTGCTGCTGCTGGACGACGACAGCTTCATGCTGGCCCTGCTGGAAGACATGCTCGACGAACTCGGCAGCTTCGACGTGGCCGGCGCCAGTTCCGCCAAGGCCGCGCTGGCGCTGCTGGCGCAGGCCCCGCCGGACCTGCTGATCTGCGACCTGTCCATGCCGGACATGGACGGCATCGAGTTCCTGCGCCTGGCGGCCGAGGCCAGCTACCGGGGCGCGGTGGTGCTGCTGTCGGGCATGGACGCGGGCGTGCTGCGGGCCGCCGAGCGCCTGGCCATGGCCCAGGGGCTGGCCATCCTGGGCGCTTGCAGCAAGCCGGTGGCGGTGGCCGAACTGGAGCGCCTGGTGGCGCTGGCGGCCGCGCACCGCCGGTCCGCGCCGGCCCGTTAAAGCGTTGCTGTGCAACAACAGCAGCATTTTCCGCACAGGCGGCAAAAATGCGTTATTATTTGAGCTATCTCCCGCCTGTTATCCTCTTGCCATCTTTTAGGGCATCTGTTGAATTCATGGAATACGTCTCCATCTGCGGCCTGTAACCCGGCAGCGTCCAGACGATATCCAGCGACAATGGCTAATCATCCAGGCGTAACTAACCCCTAGCTCCCATTGAGGGAAAAACATGAGCGAAAACATCAAACACATTTCCGATGCCTCCTTTGAAGCCGACGTGCTGAAATCCGACCGCCCAGTGCTGGTCGATTTCTGGGCCGAATGGTGCGGTCCTTGCAAGAGCATCGCCCCTATCCTGGAAGAAGTGGCCAAGGAATACGACGGCAAGCTGACCATCGCCAAGCTGGACGTGGACTCCAACCAGGCCATTCCGGCCAAGTTCGGCATCCGCGGCATTCCAACGCTGATCCTGTTCAAGAACGGCGTGCCGGCGGCGCAAAAAGTCGGCGCGATGGCAAAAGGCCAGCTGACCTCTTTCATCGACAGCAATATTTAAGTAAGATAGGCGGCGCTGCGCCCGCAGCACCGCCTGCTTGGCCGGGAAATGGGCCACACCAGTTCCCTCTTTGATCAACCCCACGCAGTTCCCTCCCCTACCTTTTTCTTCCCGTCACGGGACACTCACACATATGCATCTATCTGAACTCAAGGCCTTACACGTCTCCGCTCTGCTGGAGATGGCGATCGGCCTGGACATCGACAACGCGGCCCGCCTGCGCAAGCAGGAACTGATGTTCGCCATCCTGAAGAAGCGCGCCAAATCCGGCGAGCAGATCTTCGGCGACGGCGCACTGGAAGTGCTGCCGGACGGCTTCGGCTTCCTGCGCTCCCCGGACGCGTCCTACATGGCGTCGACCGACGACATCTATATCTCGCCTTCGCAAATCCGCCGCTTCAATCTGCACACCGGCGATTCGATCGAAGGCGAAGTGCGCACGCCGAAAGACGGCGAGCGCTATTTCGCACTGGTCAAGGTAGACAAGGTCAACGGCGAATCGCCGGAAGCCTCGAAGCACCGCATACTGTTTGAGAACCTGACGCCGCTGCACCCGAACGAGCCGCTGCGCCTGGAGCGCGAGATGAACGGCGCCGAGAACATCACCGGCCGCATCGTCGACCTGATCTCGCCGATCGGCAAGGGCCAGCGCGGCCTGCTGGTGGCCTCGCCGAAGTCCGGCAAATCGGTCATGCTGCAGCACATTGCGCACGCCATCACCGCCAACCACCCGGACGTGACCCTGATCGTGCTGCTGATCGACGAACGTCCAGAGGAAGTGACGGAGATGCAGCGCTCGGTGCGCGGCGAAGTGGTCGCCTCGACCTTCGACGAACCGGCCACCCGCCACGTGCAGGTTGCCGAGATGGTGCTGGAAAAAGCCAAGCGCCTGGTCGAGATGAAAAAAGACGTGGTCATCCTGCTGGACTCGATCACCCGCCTGGCGCGCGCCTACAACACCGTGATCCCTGCCTCCGGCAAGGTGCTGACCGGCGGTGTGGACGCCAACGCGCTGCAGCGTCCGAAGCGTTTCTTCGGTGCGGCCCGCAACATCGAAGAGGGCGGCTCGCTGACCATTATCGCCACCGCGCTGATCGAAACCGGCTCGCGCATGGACGACGTGATCTACGAGGAATTCAAGGGCACCGGCAATATGGAGGTGCACCTGGAGCGCCGCCTGGCCGAGAAGCGCGTCTACCCGGCGATCAACCTGAACAAGTCCGGCACCCGCCGCGAGGAACTGCTGATCAAGGCCGACCAGCTGCAGAAGATCTGGATCCTGCGCAAGCTGCTGTACTCGATGGACGAGATCGAAGCGATGGAGTTCATCCTCGACAAGATGAAGGCCACGAAGACCAATCTGGAATTCTTCGACATGATGCGTCGCGGCGGCTGATTCGCCACGCAGCAGCATGACAAAGCGGCAAGCACGCGGGGGCAACCCCGGCGGCTTGCCGCTTTTTTTTATCCGCTGTATAATCGACGGTTGTTTTTAACCACCGGCAAGTGAGCGGCAATCGGGTCAAGAAGCTGGACGACCGACGAAGTGCTGTTTGGCTACCCACACCTAGAGAGAAGCACATGAAACCAGAAATCCATCCAGACTACCGCGAAGTTGTGTTCCACGACCTGTCGTGCGACTTCAAATTCATCACCCGTTCGACCATCGGCACCCGTGACACCATCACGCACGAAGGCAAAGAATACCCACTGGTGAAGATCGAGGTTTCCTCGGAATCGCACCCGTTCTTCACTGGCCAGCACAAGATCGTCGACACCGCCGGCCGCGTGGAAAAATTCCGCCAGAAGTTCGGCAAAGTCGGTTCCAAGACCGCGATTGCAGCAGGCTAATCTGCCTCAATGCACGAAAAAAGGCAGCTACGGCTGCCTTTTTTTCATTCATACTCATTCCTTTTTGCGCCCCTGCCGATGAAGCCTGTCCGTCTGCCCGCCGCCGCCACGCTCGCCCTGCCCCGCTGGGCCATCTACGCCCTGTTCCTGCTCTACATCCTGCCGGGCCTGATCGGGCGCGAACCGTGGAAGAGCGACGACGCGGCCAGCTTCGGCATCATGTGGACCATGGCGCAGGGCGGCCTGCAGGACTGGCTGTGGCCGAACATCGCCGGCCTGCCCATGCCCGACGAAGGCCCGCTGGCGTTCTGGCTGGGCGCCGCCTGCATCAAGCTGTTCAGCTGGCTGCTCGGCGACGTGCTGGCCGCGCGCGTGTCGACCATTTTCGTCTTCCTGCTGGGCGTGCTGTCGCTGTGGTACGTCACCTTCGCGCTGGGCCGCCGCCAGGACGCCCAGCCCCTGAAACTGGCCTTCGGCGGCCAGCCCGCGCCGGACGACTTCGGCCGCACCCTGGCCGACGCGGCCAGCCTGATCTACCTGGGCTGCCTGGGCCTGCTGGTGCAGAGCCACGTCACCACCGCCGAGCCGCTGCAGGTGGCCCTGCTGTCGCTGCTGCTGTACCGCTCGGTGCGCTACATGGAACTGCCCTCGCTGCGCAACGCCGCCCTGATCGGCCTGGCGCTTGGCCTGATGGTGCTGGCGCGCGGCTGGCTGGCGCCGGCCTTCCTGCTGCTGGCCCTGTTCCTGTGCGCGCAATTCCTGGCCATGCCGGCCCGCCGCACCCTGCGCGACCTGGCCGTGGCCGCCGCCGTGGGCGCGCTGGCCACCCTGCCGTGGCTGCTGCCCGCCGTGCTCACCAACGGCGGCGAGCAGCTGGCCGCGTGGATGCAATGGAACTACGCCCAGATCAGCCTGCCGTCGCCGCAGTCGCTGGCCTATTTCCTGCGCGTGGGCGTATGGTTCTTCTGGCCGGCCTGGCCCTTCGCCGCCTGGGCCGTGTACGCCTGGCGCCGCCAGACCCGCGTGCTGCACATCGTGGTGCCGGTCACCTTCGCCAGCATGGCCGCGCTGCTGGCCCTGTTCCATCCCGCGCCCGAGCAGGGCCAGCTGCTGCTGCTGCTGCCGCCGCTGGCCATCATGGCGGCCTTCGGCCTGCTGACCATGAAGCGCGGCGCCATCAACGCCATCGACTGGTTCTCCGTCATGGTGCTGACGCTGTGCGCCGCCATCCTGTGGCTGTTCTGGAGCGCCATGCTGACCGGCTGGCCGGCCAAGGCGGCCCACAACGCGCTCAAGCTGGTGCCCGGCTTCACGCCCGAATTCCACACCCCGGCCGTGCTGGTGGCCTTCTGCGCCACCGTGGGCTGGTTCCTGCTGGTGCACTGGCGCCTGTCGCGCCAGCCCGCCGTGCTGTGGCGCGCCGTGGTGCTGTCGTCCGGCGGCCTGATCCTGGTGTGGGTGCTGGCCATGACCTTGTTCCTGCCGGCCGCCAACTACAGCAAGAGCTACGCCACCGTGGCGCGCCAGGCCGCCGCCGCGCTGCCGGCCGGCGTCGGCTGCGTGGAAACCAATGTGGGCCCGGCCCAGCGCGCCGCCTTCGTCTACTTCGGCAAGCTGCCGTTCGGCAAGCCGGGCGCGCATTGCCCATTGCTGTTGCTGCAAGACAACATCCGCATCGAGGACAGCCTGGAGCTGGCGCCGCAGTACCGCGCGCCGCACTGGGAGCAGATCTGGGACGGCCGCCGCGCCTCCGACCGCCAAGAGCGATTCAGGCTGTACCGCCGCGTGGAGTAAGGGCTCGCGCGCTGTTGCCGTGCTATGCTGTGCGCAATCACGAGAATCGTCATGGCAATAAGAGTTACTTTACTGGCAATGTGTTTCAGCGCCGCGCAAGCCTTCGCCGGCCCGCCGGAAACGTTGTTCATTGCTGGCGAGCATAGTCCGCCCGCCAGCTGGAAGGACGGCGAGCAAGTCACCGGCCGCGAAACGGAGAAAGTGCGCGAGCTGCTGGCCCGCGCCGGCGTGCCTTACCAGATCGACATCCTGCCCTGGAAGCGCGCCTACACCCTGGCGCAACGCCAGCCCAACACCTGCGTCTACTCCACCTCCCGCACGCCCGAGCGCGAACAGCAGTTCAAATGGATAGGCCCCACCGACGAGGCCGAATGGGTGTTCATCGGCCGCACCGACCACGCCTTCCCGCTGCGCACGCTGGAGGACGCCCGCCCGCTGCGCATCGGCACCTACAACGGCGACGCGCGCGACGAGTTCCTGCGCGCGCGCGGCTTCAACGTGGAGCCGGTGCAGAACGACGCCTCCAACCCCAAGAAGCTGCTGCTCAAGCGCATAGACCTGTGGGCCATCGGCATGCGCGCCGGCAGCAACGCGCTGGCGCAATTCCCCGAAATCGAGCGCGGCGAGCTGGCCCCGCTGCTCAGTTTCCACAAGGTTAAAGTCTACCTGGCCTGCAACCCGGCCCTGCCGGACGCGCTGGCCGACAAGATGAACGCGGCCCTGGACAGCATGCGCCGCGACGGCACCCTCAGCCGCCTGGAACGCAAGTACGCACAGTTGGAAAAACAAAAATAGTCCTTGTAATCAAGGCATTATCAAGCTGTCCACGTGTCGCCGCAGGCTGATATTTCTCGCGCAAACTGCACACAAAACAGGCAGAGCACGCTATAGTGCTGGCTAGCAATGCTGGTCACCGCCCCACCCTGCGCCCAGCCCCATACGACATCCCGGCCCCAGCCCGCCGGCAGTCCGCAGAGTCCAACACCATGTTCAACATCTACAAGCTTCAGCTCGCACTCAGGAACACCTGGGTCCGTGTCGCCCTGCTGGCCGTCATTGTGCTGGCCATCGCCATCGCCGCCTGGCGCAGCAATGTGGAGCAGGACGGCGCGCCGGTGCTGCGCTCGCAGAACATCGCCGAGATCACCGCGCTGGCCGGCCAGCGCGCGCGCCTGGACTACCTGCTGGTGGCCAAGCCGCTGTCGGACGCGCCGCGCTACATCTACAAGTTCAAGGACGCGCCCGAGCTGCACGTGGTGAAAGTGCCCAGCACCTCCCACCTGAGCCTGGAGCGCGAAGTGCTGCTGCGCAACGCCATTCCCTACGGCATCGCGCAGGAAGACTGGCTGGCCAGCCACAAGGCCGTGCTGCAGGACGACGGCGGCGCGCTCGCGCCCGCGCGCGACTTCCTGCAGCGCCACGCGTTCGACATCACCGTGGTGCTGCTGCTGTTGCTGGGGCTGAAATTCGGCCTGCCCGGCATGGGCATGAACGCCAGCGTGATCACGCCGGACCAGCTGAAGGGCAGCCTGGACGACCTGATCGGCATGGACGACATCAAGCAGGAAGTGCTGCACCTGGAGGACATGATACGCAACCGCCGCGTCTACCAGTCGCACAACATCGACAAGCCCTTCAACGTGATGCTGACCGGCCCGGCGGGCACCGGCAAGACCAAGCTGGCCGGCTACCTGGCCAAGCGCCTCAACATGCCGCTGATCCAGGCCTCCGGCTCGGCGCTGGAATCGGGTTATATCGGCGGCGGCTCCAAGGCGCTCAACGCGCTGTACAAGAAAGCCTGCGCGCGCGGCTCCTGCATCATCTTCCTGGATGAGGCGCAGGGGCTGTTCATGCCGCGCGGACGCGGCGAAAAGAAATGGGAAGACGACACCGCCAACACCCTGCTCGGCCTGCTCGACGGCGTGAAGAAGGAAGAAGGCGCGCACGTGATCTGGGTGGTGGCCTCCAACTTCGACGACAGCAGCTCGCAGATGGACGAGGCCATGCTGCGCCGCTTCTCGGTGAAGATCAACTTCCGCCTGCCGAACAAGAACGAGCGCGCGCAGCTGCTCGCGTCCTTCCTCAAGCGCAAGCAGGAAGGCTGCGTCGACTGGCCCAAGCTGGACCTGGACCAGGTGGCCGAGATCACCGCCAACCTCAGCCCCGCGCTGCTGGAAACGGTGGTGGAGCGCGCCAGCATGATCGCCATCCAGGAAGGCAAGATCATCGACACGGACCTGATGTTCCGCGCCTTCGAGCGCGCCACCATAGGCCTGACCGACCGCGCCACCACGGCCGAAAAAACCCGCCAACGCGAGCGCATCGCCTTGCACGAGCTGGGCCACTTCTTCATGCAGATCGACCCGTATCTGCGCCAGGGCCTGCCGCTGCACGAGGTGAAGGAAAAATCGCACCTGCTCAAGATCAGCACCGAGTCGGTGTCCAAGCTGGGCGCGCTGGGCTATGTGCTGTCGGCCGGCGACGACATGGCGCTGCGCACGCTGGAGGAACTGGAACAGGACGTGATCCAGCTGTACGGCGGCGTGGCGGCGGAAGAGCTGTTCTACGGCGCGCGCGGCATCTCCGTCGGCAGCCAGAACGACATCCAGAAAGCCACGCGCCTGCTCGACACCATGGTCAACCAGCTGTCGATGTACACGCGCTCCAAGCTGGACTACAGCCAGTTCAAGCGCGACAACAACGAGCACACGATGGCCGAAGTGGAAGCCAAGGCGGACCAGCTCTACAGCTACACGCTGGGCGCCATCGGCGACTACCGGGCCGCCATGGAGTCCATCAAGGACGAGCTGCTGGAGCGCTACGTGCTGTCGAAGGACGACATCTTCGCGCTGCTGGAAGAAAGGCTGGACACGGCGCCGCTGCAGCGCGCCGCCTGAGCCGGCGCCGCTAGCGCGACGCCATCATCACCGTATCGGCAGGCAGCGCGGCGCTGGTCGCCAGCCGTTCGTAATTGCGGATGGTGACGGCGGCGCCCTTGTTGCTGAACTCCACGCGCGTGCCCGCCGCGGTGGCAAACACACCCGGCGCGCGCGGCAGCATCTCCATCTGCGCCTCGCCATAAAGGTGCACGAAATAGCGCTGCCCGCGCGAGAAGAACGCAATGCGCTGGCCATTGCTCAAGTCGTAGGACGCGGCGTAATCATCGAACTCGCCGGGCGCCAGCCGCACGGTCTGCGGCGCCTTGATCTGCACGCTGTCCGCCTGCGGTTCCGCATACGCGCCGGGCATGCCCAGCCACAGGGCCGCGCACATGGCGGCGCCGAAATAGATTCTCATGGTGCACTCCAATCAGCGGATAGGCCGCTGCCGCATCACTCCATACTAGCAGTCATGCGGCGGAGCGTAACTTCCGATTGCACTGATTATTTCTATCCCGGCACACCCGCTGATAGCCCTTAGGTAAAGGCGCGCTTCAACGACGGGCCAGTACCGTCACACCGGTGGCGGGCATCTTGTGCGCCATCGGCAGGCGTTCCAGGTTGTCGATGGCGACCACGTCGCCGCCTTCGCGGAACTCGATGCGGGTGCCGGCTGCGGTCCGGAACACGCCCGGCGCCTGCGGGTACATTTCAGTGCGCGATTCGCCCGGCACTTCGGCGTAGTAGCGGTTGACGGTGCTGGAGAATTTGATCTTGCCGCCGCCGTCGAGCACGAACAGATTGGCGTACTCATTGAACTCGGCAGGCGCCAGCTTGTAGCCGTTGCGCTTGATCTGCACGCTGTCGGCGTTGTCGCCAACGACCTGCGGGCCGGCGATGGCGCCGCTGGCGAAGATGGAAAGGGCGGCAGCTGCTGCCATTGCGACGAATGCTTTTTTCATGATGCTTCTCCGTATGCTGGTTGACCTGGTGGTCACCGCTGTTCTCGTTGTAGCGGGGACAGGTTCACAATAGCAAAGCGGATTTTGCACCGCACGCGGCGCGCGACAAACGGCGGATTTGCGGGGGCGAACTGCAGTCCGCGCGGACAGGCGGTGAAGCGGCGGAGTAAGATAAGCGCATGCAGATCCGACCTTACCGGCGCGGCGAAGAAGCCCAGCTGCGCGCCATCTTCCACGCCTCCGTGCACGGCCTCGCCAGCCGCCACTACACGGCCGAGCAGCTGCGCGCGTGGGCGCCCGAGCAGTACGATGCCGCATTATGGGAACAGCGCATGCGCGCCAACCAGAGCTGGGTGGTGGAGCTGGACGGCGTGCTGGCCGCCTTCGCCGACCTGCAGCCGTCCGGTTATATAGACATGTTCTTCGTGGCCCCGCCGTATGCCGGGCGCGGCATCGGGCAGGCGCTGCTGCGGCATTTGTTCGGGCTGGCGGCCGAGCGCCGCATCGCCGTACTGCGCTCCGACGTCAGCCTGACCGCCGAGCCCTTCTTCACCCGCCACGGCTTCTCCGTCGAAACCCGCAACGAAATCCCCACGCGCGGCGAACTGCTCTCCAACGCCACCATGCGCAAGCTGATGCCCGCGCCATATACCAACTAAGCCAGCTCGCGCAGCACTTCGGGATACTTCAACGCTATCTTCAACAAGGTCTGCGCCGCGCCGGAGGGATTGCGGCGTCCCTGCTCCCACTCCTGCAGCGTACGCAAGGACACACCCAACAGCCTTGCAAACGCAATCTGCGACAAACCCGACTGCAGGCGCACAGCAATAACCGGCGACACCGGAATCGGCGTACCCTGCCCTGCCAGCATTTCCCGCACCGACTGTTCCAACTCCGCCGCCAAGTCCCTGGAGTTTTCCCAAGCCGCCAGCGCTTCAGCGTCCATAGGCTTTTTCGATGGCATTCCTCAACTCCCTTAACTTTTCCCCAGCGATCGCGTCAAATTCGTTTTTCGCATAAATGAACAGCAGTATGATCTGGCCGCTGGCGAGCCGGTTGTAATAGATCACTCTGACGCCGCCTGATTTTCCACTGCCTGCCTTACCCCAACGAACTTTGCGCACCCCACCCGAGCCTTTTACAACATCCCCTGCCTCAGGAAATTGTGCAAGATGAGCCGCAAACTCCGCCCGCTGGTCTTCAGTCCAGTATGAAGGCCAGAGGCGCTGAAACGTCGGAGTTTCGATTATCGTCAGCATGGCCCATTGTACGTCTTTGACGGACTTCGGAAATTACACCTTCATCGGCAGAATCACCATCTGCAAACCCTCCAGGTGCAGGCGGCGCTGGATGGCGAGGGAGGCCTGGTTGTGCAGGGCGCGGGTGAACCAGTTGTCTGCGGAGAAAATGAGCTTGCTGGTAAAGAAGATCGCGTTCGGGAATTCATTGCTGATTTCTTCGCACATGCGCGTCACCTCCTCCACCGCCTCGGTGCCGAAGCCGAGATAGGACGAGGACGCCATGCCGTGGCTGTGGCAGAAGTCCACAAAGTATTCCAGCGTGGTTTCCGCGTCGCTGCGCATCTGCTCCAGCGCGCCCTCGCCGCCGTAGGCGTGCGAGTCCACCGTGCGCGCATTGATGAACAGGAAGTTCTTGAAGTGGCCCGGGAACATGCGCTGCACCCACAGCAACGCGTGCAGGCCGCCGCCGCGCGAATTGCCGACGATGAAGACCGCCGTCTGGTCCTGCGGGTCCGGCTCCACCGCTTCGGTGTTGCTGCCGAATGGCTGGCTGGCGAACACCTCGTCCACCGAATGGATGGCGCGCTTGGTTTCGCGGTAATGGTTGCGCACCACCACGCACATGGCGGCGATGGCGCCGATAATCAGCGCCGTCGCCCACCCGCCCTCGGCAAAGCGCTCGATCAGCAGCAACGCCAGGATGCCCGCGCAAATCGTGAAGCCGACCAGCGACAGCAGGAAGCGCCCGAACCAGCGCCGGTTCTTCTTGCGGTTGCGCACCCAGTACAGGCACAGGCCGAACAGGGAAATGGCAAAGGTCAGGAACACGGAGATGGAATACAGCACCACCAGCAAGGTGACGCTGCCGCCGGTCCACCACAGGACGGCCAGCGCGGCCAGTCCCATGACCAGGATGCCGTTTTGCGTCACCAGCCGGGTCGACAGGTAGCGGAACTTGTGCGGCACCCAGGAGTCCGCCGCCATATTGGCCAGCACCGACGGGCCGCCCAGGAAGCCGGTGTTGGCCGCCACGAACAGCAGCCCCGCCTCGAACGCCAGCACCACCGCCAGCAGCAGCTGGTTCAGCATAGGCCCGCCCAGCCCCATGTGGTTGATGATGCTCTTGAAGGTGGACGCGTTCAGCGTTTCGCCCGCCACCGGCTGCGCGTCCCACAGCAGGTAGAGCATGATGATGCCGCCCGCCGTCACCGCCAGCGAGAGCGCCATGTAGAGCATGGTCATTTTGCCGGTGCGCACGCGCGGCTCGGCCAGCAGGTTGACGTTGTTGGACACCGCCTCCAGCCCGGTATAAGTGCCGCCGCCCTGAGAGTAGGCCAGCAGCAGCATGCCGGCCACGCCGGTCCAGCCTATGCCCTGCGCCAGGCTGACGGTTTCGTTCAGGGTGCTGGGCACCAGGCCGGGCAGGTTTTCCGCGTGCGCGTAGACGCCGTACACGATCAGTATCAAATGGGTGATGACGAAGCCGACGAAGATAGGCAGCAGGATCTGGATCGCTTCCTTCAGGCCGCGCAGATTCATCACGATCAGCAGGCCGATGAAGAACACCTCCGCCCACAGCTTGTAGGGCTGGAAGCCGAGCGGCAGGAAGGAGGCCAGCGCGTCCACCCCGGAGGCGATGGAGATGGCGATGGTGAGCACATAGTCGAGCACCAGCGCGCAGCCGGAAATGAGGCCCATGTAGGGGCCCACCAGCTTGGTGGCCACGCGGTAGCCGCCGCCCCCGGTCGGGAACAGTTCGATCACCTGGTTGTAGGCCAGCGCGATGATGAACACGGTGATGGCGGTGGCGACGGCCATATACAGGCCGAGGTGGGTGTGCGCGCCCAGCGCGCGGAAGGTCTCTTCCGGGCCGTAGGCGGACGAGGACAGGCCGTCCGCGCCCAGTCCCACCCAGGCCAGGAAGGCCACCAGCGCCATCGAGTGGCGGGTCTCGCTGCGCATCGGGTCGAGCGCCTTGCCGAGGATAAGTTCGCGTATCTTCTTGTTTTTCATGCCTTTGGCGCCCGCTGGGGGCGGTTTGCATCGGTAGCGGGAATGATGACACAGCCGGACCATGCGCAGGCTTACAATTTCAGCGGGGCTGGACTATAATGCATGCCTTGCGCGTACCGTGCCGCCCTGGTGGTGGAACTGGTAGACACAGCAGACTCAAAAGACGCCGCGTCGGCACTGTCGGCATGCGTTAAGTTGTTGAAGTATAAGAATTTTTACTGTCGAAAAATCTAAGGAAATGCTTGTATAGATTTGTATAGTTTTTGACAGAATTAGCAGCCACCTGAGCGTGCTGTATGATGTTGAAGTTGATGTAGCAAGACCCTGCCTCGGTGGTGAAACTGGTATACACAGGAGACTCAAAATCTCCCGCTGAAAGGCGTGTCGGTTCGATTCCGACCCGAGGCACCAAGATTGAGTAGAAAAGCACCGACTTGTTCGGTGCTTTTTTCATTTCCGGTCGCCGTATTTGCCGCCATACCTTCCGACCAAGTTGGTCGGTTTGGTCGGTTTGGTCAGCTACATTTCCGCCCTACTGCTTCCCCTGAATTTTCTGCTGCGCGTATTTCAGCGCAGGAGTCGGCTACGCGCTTTTTGTGCAGCACACCTGATGAGTGGGATTTGCCCAGACCGACCACAGGCGAACACACCAAAATCAGGATCAGGAAGGGCACATCATGTTTAGTCGTTCTGACATGATCTGGCAGCGCGTGTCATTTCAAGTCTAACTGGGCTTCGTTCGCAAATCCTTGATTGCCTCCATTAGCCGAGCGAGCTGTTTATATTTGGCATGCGCGATCCAGCCCTCTGCGCGCAACAATGTCAACTGACTAGACAAATATCCGGATAGCTCACGCCACTGCTCTCGTGCAAAGGCAACAGCATCCTCAGCATCCAAAGTCTCGGACAATAGGTATTCTGACCAGTCGTTCGCACAGCCCAAGCGATACTCTTGCAAGAAGCGAACAATCCCGAATAATGCAATGTCTGCAAAAGCGTTGCGGTCATATGAAACGCCGATCTTCATCTGGAAGACAGACGCGATGCGAGGCTGCAAAAATTCCGCGTCATCGAGCTGTTTGCGCGCATCCGGCTGATATGGAGGACCACCACCGCCATCATCGAAAGGCATCGACCGTCGATATACCTTCGTCAAAATTCCAAGCACCAGCGCGCAATCCGGGTCGAGAAACAATTGGTTATTGCGAATAAGGATTTGTACCGCTTGGTAGCTTTGCTCTGGGACCGGGCCAGCAATATATGTCTCTGGATCGTAATTTCCCCACCATTGTTCAATGGTGGCGGCGGTTTCATTTAGAACCGCCTTAAATGCTTGCTGTTGATGATCAAAGAAGAGCGACGTGCGAAGTTGACCGATCTCGTTAACATGCGTGATTTCCTGCAACTTTGCGTCTAGCATACCCTTTTGATCTTGCAACTTTGCGTCAAGCGCACCTTTTTGATCTTGCAATTTCTCGTCCTGCACGCGCTTGTGTTCCAAAAGTGCAGCGCCATATTCGTGCTTAATAGATTCACTAAGCCTTGCGGATATCCAAGTACGTGCCAACCAAACACCACCGAGACTGACGAAAGTGGAGAGCGCAATTGGTGGAATAAGATCAAGCAAACTAGACGGCATCGTGTGCATCTTTCGAAGAAGGAACAGCGACAGGCACGGCGCAGCCTCGCTTACTACTGCCGTCTCTGCCTGCGTTGCTGGCGGGTTAATGTAAAGAGCAAAGCTAACTGCAAGTCCGCCGACAGGACACTGCGAAGGAGAAAATAGACTTCAGTTACTTCTTTCCTGACTGTCTATTGTCTTCGACCAGAGAGCCGAATTTCTCTTTGAGGGCAGCGACCATGTCATCGTCGATCGGCATTCGGTTTTGTACCTCACTGGTGAGAGCCTGCTCGATCACATACTCGGGGACCGAATCAGCACCGAGGTTCTTTTGTAACATCCGCAAGAAGTCGATACCGCTAAACATCTCTTGGATTGATTCGAACCCTCCCACCCCGGAGGTGCCTTCATGCGAGGTATTGGCTGAAACCTCCCAACAGAAACCCATCACCGGGTCACGGCGTAAAAGTACGCTTACCTCCTGCCCCCGGCTATTAGCGCGCTTACCATCATGGCTCATCACTGCTCCAATTTATGAATGTGGTTGATCTCGGAACCATTAGCTAATCCATCCTTAGCCTCAGTGCTTTCCTCTGTTTTTATTGCGCTTGACCATTAAACAAGGGGAGTTGAGTTGTCTGCATCGCCCCCAGTTTTTCAAGGTAGAGTTCATCTAAATCGGGCGGATACTCCAGCCTACCCATTGCTGCGCTGATGTCTTCCAGTGTCAGCAAAGCCACTTGGTGTTGAGCCAAAAATTCGTTTTCGTTCACGATTGACGTAAGTGGTTGGTTGACAAGCAAGATAGCCATAACCTCACGGTTAATTCCGTACTTGCTTTCCGCCGCAATTAGCCCCTCCCTTCTCCCAACAAGTTTTCCGACCTTTTCGCGAATGTTCTCCACTTTGGTTGTACATTCGACCAGCGCGAGTTTCTTATTTGGCGTCTCAACGATAACATCCGGCGTATCGCTCCCCGGCGGATTCAAGCTCGTTGCACCTATCAGATGTAAGAGCGCAGCGGTTCCAACTTCGAGTTGGCGAGCATCCTTAGGCGAAAACAGATATTTGTTAAGCTGAGTTAAATTCGGGTCGAGGTATCGGTAATCGGTAAGACGAGGATTTAGACTCTTGTGCGGGTCAAGCACGAGCAGGCGGCGCACAGTGAATCCATCGACAGCAACCATCAATTGCGCTGTCGCGCAATCATCAAGATCCATTTCAAGTCGCCCAGACTCGAATCCTGGCCGATCAGCAGGAGTCCATGTGACCTGTGCACCAATTTGCCTACGACGTGCAGTGGTGGGGTTGGGAAATTGCCGCAATCCAATTGTGAGTTGTTCTGGTTTGAACACTGTCCGCTTGAGGACGTGCAGCTTTAAGTGATTTTCCTCAAGGCTGCAATCGCTAATAATAAGGTCAGCTGGCGGATGCAGCTTGATGGAGATTGTCGGGCGCATCGGAATATGGCCGGTTATCCCGAACCCGAACAAAGAAAGCAAGTCAGCAAGCCCGTCAAAAGGTATCGTATTGCAGCGGAGTTCTGCATTGGTCTGCGCATAATCAAATTGGTGACTGAGCATGATATTGCTGTTTGTCCTTACCTCCAGTTCGACAACACCGAATTCTGGCTCGTTTAGCGATATCGGGGCGTAGTTATAAATGCTCTCATCCCCTGGGAGTACCATCGCCAGACCAGCTATTTCAATCTTCCCCTGTCGTGCCTTACCCACGAATGACACTAGTTCAGCGGTATCAATCGGTATCGCAATTTGACCGACTTTAAGTTTGCTTGTAGAGACAATCTCCGTAATCGGGGTAGCGCATACGAATGGAAGAAGCTTTATCTCCGCAGATAGAAGCAACCACGAATCATTGACAAAAACGCAAAGGAATCGCATCTCAAGCTGCACGACAGCGGCCTTCCAGCTGTCGAAGATACGGTTGAAGTGTTCGACTTGAAAATCTGTTGGTGTATTCATGATGTTCTTGAACTGAGACGCTGACACAAATGCCCCTACAGCAGCAGCTTTTGGCAAAATTGCGGGCTACTGAAAATGTAATGAAATACACAATTCATTACATTCGCACGCAACCGCTTGAAATCATTGAAGAACATGGTGCGGATCATTCCGGTTGCCCGACCACAATATCAGAAAATACACTGTTGCTATAGAAAACATTAGATTTGGTGGCAGCAATGAAGCAAGCAAAGACCCTCACCCACGCAGAGCTGAAGCGTGTGCTGGCTGTAGCAAACGCTGAACGGCACGCTGAACGCAACAAGCTCGCCATCATGCTCAGCTACTACGCGGGCCTACGGGTCAAGGAAATCGCGGCGCTCACGGTCGGCGATGTGTTCACGGCAACCGGCGAAGTCAAAAGCTTCATCGCCCTTACCGCTGAACAGACCAAAGGCAGCCAAGGCCGTACTATCGTTTTCAGCACAAAGCTGATTGAGGCGTTGCGCGTCTACTTACGCACTTCCAAGCTCAAGCCACAGGATACAGGCAAGCCACTGCTGTGTTCACAAAAAGGCTCGGCTTTTTCGGCAAACTCGCTTTGCCAGTTGTTTGGAAGGCTGTACGCCGTAGCTGGACTTGAAGGAGCCAGCAGTCATAGCGGGCGAAGGACGTTCATCACGAACCTGGCCCACAAAGGCGTCAGCGCCAAAGTGCTGATGACGCTCGCCGGGCACAAACACATGTCGACGACGCAAAGGTACATTGACGTCAATGACGCTATGTTGGCGCAGGCTGTTGAGCTGGTTTGATCCAGTCGCCATACATCGTCGCTTGAAGCGACGCTACATGACGGCATTCATCAACCCGATGTAGGCCTGCTCCATTTCTTCCGTGAAGAGTTGACGCTGACTCTCGGTGTCGATCTGAACGTATGCGCTGCTGAAGTCCTTCAGGATGCGGCCTTCCATGTGAATCGGAAGGATGCCAAATCGTGTCGCCAGCGGTTTCGTCCACGTATCAATGTTGCCTAGCAATGGCACAACCCATTGATTGCTCTCAGCGCCATTGTCCAGCAACTCGATCAAGCCTCTGGCCGGATCGTAGCTAACGGGGATTGCGGACTCAACGCCGACAGCGGCTAACACGAGTCGCTTTGCAAATACGAAATGCCACTGTTGCTGTTCGCCCATTCTTGTGCTCCATGGTTCGGGATTTGCAAAATGCTACACCCATGGAGCCAAGCAGCTGCTTTCTTCAAGCAAGGAACCGTGCCAACGCCTTGATATTGCTGCCTATTTTCCCCTATCGTGTCAGATGTAGGCCATAATATGCTGCGATGCCACTGTGCAACTCGCTGTATGGCCTATACGGATAAATCTATGATTGACGACATTAAAAAAACACTTTGGGCGACGGCTGACAAACTCCGCGCCAACATGGACGCCGCCGAATACAAGCACTTGGTGCTCGGCCTTATCTTCGTTAAATATATCTCCGATACATTCCAGTCACGCCGCGAAGAACTAACGCGGCGTTTTGCTGACCAGAACGATGACTACTTCCTGCACGACGCTGATGCTGAGCTGCTCGTCGAAGAGTTAGAAGACCGCGACTACTACCGCGAAGTCAATGTGTTCTGGGTGCCAGAAGCTGCACGCTGGGAAAGCATACGCGCCAATGCCAAACAGTCCGACATCGGCAAACGCATTGATGATGCACTGTCGCTGATCGAAGTTGAAAATCCCAAGCTCAAGGGCATTCTGGACAAACGCTATGCGCGTGCTCAGCTGCCGGATGGCAAGCTCGGCGAACTGGTTGATTTGGTGTCGCAGATTGGTTTCGGCGTCGATGCCAGTACCGCTCGTGATGTGCTTGGACAGGTCTATGAATATTTCCTTGGCATGTTTGCCAGTGCAGAAGGTAAACGTGGCGGGCAGTTCTACACGCCAGCCAGCATCGTTAAAACACTGGTTGCTGTGCTCGCTCCGCATCACGGTAAGGTATATGACCCCTGCTGCGGATCGGGCGGCATGTTTGTACAGTCGGAGCGTTTCATTGAAGCGCATGGCGGTAAGCTCGGCGATGTCAGCATTTACGGCCAAGAGGCCAACCCAACAACTTGGCGATTGGCAGCGATGAACCTTGCCATTCGCGGCATTGACTTCAACTTTGGCCGCGAACCTGCCGACACATTCACTCGCAACCAACACCCAGACTTGAGAGCAGATTTTGTGTTGGCTAATCCTCCCTTCAACATCAGCGATTGGTGGCACGGCAGCTTAGAAGGTGATCCGCGCTGGGAATATGGCACGCCGCCGCAAGGCAATGCTAACTATGCGTGGTTGCAGCATATGCTGCATCACCTGAAACCAACAGGCCGCGCCGGTATCGTGCTCGCCAACGGCAGCATGAGTTCCAGCCAGAACAGCGAAGGTGACATACGCCGCGCAATGGTCGATGCCGATGTAGTAGAAATCATGATCGCGCTGCCCGGCCAGTTGTTCTTCAACACGCAAATCCCGGCTTGCTTATGGTTCCTTGCAAAGCAAAAAACGAAACGCCGGGGGGAAGTGCTGTTCATCGATGCCCGCAAGCTGGGCAGCATGATTAGCCGTGTGCAGTGCGAATTCACTGATGATGTAATTGATGAACGCATCGCGGCAACGGTTGCCGCTTGGCGTGGCGAGAGCACAGAAGGCTACAAAGATGTGGCGGGGTTTTGCCGCAGCGTGAAGCTTGCAGAAATTGCCGAGCACGGCCATGTTCTTACACCCGGCCGCTATGTCGGCGCGGAAGAAGTCGAAGACGACGACGAAGCAATATCCGACAAGATGCAGAAGCTCACTGAGAAGTTGGGCGAGCAAATGGCCAAGGGTGCAGAACTGGATGCTTTGATCCGCCAGAAGCTTGGAGGGCTTGGCTATGAGTTCTGAATGGACAGAAATCGCATTGGGAGAGTTCGCCGAAGTTAACCCTCGGCGCAGCATTCCGAAAAATGAGTCCGTGCCATTTGTTGAAATGGCCGCTCTTCCCACTAACAATAGGGACATCGATTCGAATGCGATAGCTGCAAAGGTATTCTCTGGCGGCGGTGCAAAGTTCAAGAACGGCGATACGCTCGTCGCGCGAATTACGCCGTGTCTAGAAAATGGGAAAACTGCATTTGTAGATAGACTGCCTGAAAATGTCTGCGCCTTTGGATCAACGGAGTTTATTGTTCTTGGACCAAAGTCTCCCGGTGACAAACTCTTCCTCTATTACTTAGCAAGAAGTGAGGAATTCAGAAGCTACGCAATTTCACGCATGGAAGGAACATCCGGGAGGCAGCGAGTACCGAGCTCTGCGGTTTCTGCTTATCGATTCGCTTGTCCCCCTGATGAAATCAGAACGGAAATCGGAAATATTCTCGGCGCACTTGACGACCGCATCACCCTACTTCGCGAAACCAACGCCACGCTTGAAGCCATCGCTCAAGCATTGTTCAAGTCATGGTTCGTAGATTTCGACCCAGTTCGTGCCAAGCTGCAAGGCCAACTGCCGGAAGGCATGGACGAAGCTACAGCGGCACTGTTCCCAAATACCTTTGAAGAGTCGGAATTCGGATTGGTGCCGAAAGGATGGCAGTTTTTACCGTTAGCAGATGCTTATCAACTCAATCCGACACGTAAACTCAAGAAGGGCGACGTTGCGCCCTATCTCGACATGGCGAGCGTCAATACAAACGGACACTCCGTCAGCGGCACAATTGCACGTGAATTCGGTTCTGGAACGAAGTTCATCAACGGTGACACGCTGCTTGCGCGCATCACCCCTTGCCTCGAAAATGGAAAGACTGCCTTCGTAGATTTTTTGGCAGGCGAGCAAACTGGTTGGGGATCGACCGAGTTTGTGGTGTTGCGACCGAAAGTGCCGTTACCGACATATCACGGTTATCTGTTGTCGCGTCATTCGGCATTCCGCGAGCATGCTATTCAAAGCATGTCAGGCACCAGCGGGCGGCAGCGAATTCAAAACGATGTTCTTGGTCGCTTTCCCGTCGCCGTTCCATGCACGGAAATTGGCACGGCCTTTGGTGAAATCTCTGAAGGGATACAGCTAAAAATTGCTGCGAGTCACGAGCACGCCCAGACACTCATCACCCTTCGCGACACCCTGCTTCCCCGCTTGATTTCTGGTCAGTTGCGCATTGCCGATGTCGAAGGTGCATTTGAAGCAAGCGAGGTGTTATGAAATGGCTTGAAGCAAGGTTCAAAGAGGACTTATCCAGTGAAGAAAACCTGAGCGTCAGCAATGGGCAGGTTTTCGTTCGTAGCCGCTCGTGGACAGCGGCTGAGCTTGTCGATTTCATTGGCATGCCAGATGACTCTGGCAAAAACTTACTGTTCGACGAGCTGTTTGATGACTGGCTTGCTGAATATAAAGAACGCCAAATCGAACTTGCCGACGACATTTTGCGCCAATTCGAATTGGAAGATCGCTTCCTTCTTCTCTCTGAGGCCCACCGCGCTCACACTGTCATGCCGTTCGTTGGTGCAGGTCTTTCAATGCCAAGCGGCTATCCGGGATGGACGCACTTCTTGCGCAAACAGCGAAGGCAAACTGCAATAGTAGAGGCTGACATGGAGGCGCTGTTGGCGCAAGGTCAATATGAACTTGCAGCACAACAAATCGCAAATGCACGGGGAGTCGCTTTCAACGAAGCCGTAGATAGCGCATTTGGTTGTTCCCGTGACTTATGTGGTCCGGTTGAAATGCTGCCGTATGTGTTCCCGGACAGCGTGGTGACGACTAACTTCGACAACACTCTGGATCGTTCATATCAAAACGCAGACAAGGCATTCACCGAAAAGCTAACTGGCGCAGACTCTCATCAGATTCGCCGCCGGATGTTAGCAGATGAGCGCATTCTGTTGATGCTGCATGGTAAGGCAACGTCTGGGCGCGACAGAATTTTGACGCAAGGGGAATACGACCAGCATTACACCAATGGTGCAACTTTGGCATCAACGATTCACGCTCTTTGCGACTCCCACAATCTGCTGTTCTTAGGTTGCAGCTTGACTGTTGATCGAACCTTGACGGCCATCAAGGCGAAAGTGGACGAAGTTGGACACGACAACTTACCGCGACACTATGCATTTCTGGAAGAGCCGGAGACTGAACAGATTCGGCTTCAGCGGCAAGATGAACTCGCTGAATGCCATATTTATCCGATTTGGTATCCAGCAAATACACATGATGAATCTATTGAAGCACTCTTAGTGAAGCTCCACGAGGCCAGTCAATGATGACCGAAGACCAATTAGAAAACGAAGCCTTGGGGTGGCTGCAAGAGGTCGGCTATCAATACCTGAATGGATACGCCATTGCGCCGGATGGCGATACTCCAGAACGCGATAATTATCTACAGCCGCTGCTGATTGAGCGTGTACGTGGTGCCATCAATCGTTTGAACCCTACCGTTCCGCTGGTCGCCCGCGATGATGCGTTGAAGCAGGTGATGGACTTGGGCGTGCCGGTCATGCTGTCCGCTAACCGTCATTTCCACAGCTTGCTCGTCAATGGCGTGCCGGTGCAGTATCAGAAAGATGGCGAAACACGAGGCGACTTTGTGCGCTTGGTCAATTTTTCCGATTTGGCTGCGAACGAGTGGTTGGCGGTCAATCAATATACGCTCAAAGGCCCCAAGCATACTCGCCGCCCTGACATCATCTTGTTCGTGAACGGCCTGCCGCTGGTGCTACTGGAACTGAAGAATCCAACCGACGAAAATGCCGACATCTGGAAAGCGTTCGACCAGATACAGACGTATAAAGAGCAGATACCGGATGTCTTCTATTACAACGAAGTGCTGGTCATTTCGGATGGCACCGAAGCGCGCTTAGGCTCCCTGTCGAGTAACGCTGAACGCTTCATGCAGTGGCGCACGATTGATGGCGTCACGCTTGATCCGCTCGGGCAGTTCAACGAACTGGAAACCTTGATTCGCGGCGTGCTCGCGCCAGCATACTTGCTGGACTACCTGCGCTTCTTCGTGCTGTTCGAGGATGACGGCGGACTGATCAAGAAAATCGCTGGCTATCACCAGTTCCACGCTGTCCGTGCCGCCATCGAACAAGTTGTATCCGCGTCACGACCTGGCGGTAGCCATAAAGGCGGTGTTGTATGGCATACGCAAGGCAGCGGCAAGAGCATCACCATGACCTGCTTTGCTGCGCGTGTAATGCGTGAATCCGCGATGGAAAACCCAACCATCGTTGTCATCACTGACCGCAACGATCTGGATGGGCAGTTGTTCGGTGTGTTCTCGCAGGCGCAAGACCTACTTCGTGAGCAGCCTGTGCAAGCGGAAACTCGTGGCGATCTGCGCGCCAAGCTCGGCAACAGGCCATCGGGCGGCATCGTGTTCGCCACCATCCAAAAGTTTATGCCCGGCGAGGATGAAGACAGCTTCCCTGTCCTATCTGACCGCAGCAATATCGTTGTGATTGCCGACGAAGCGCATCGCACACAATACGGCTTTGAAGCCAAATTCAAGGGTGATGCTAAGGGCTTTCAGGTCGGCTACGCCCAACACCTGCGTGACGCGCTGCCTAATGCAACCTTCGTCGCATTCACCGGCACTCCTGTTTCCAGCGAAGACCGCGATACCCGCGCAGTGTTCGGCAACTACATCCATGTCTACGACATGCAGCAGGCCAAGGACGACGGCGCAACGGTGGCGATCTACTACGAGTCACGCCTTGCCAAACTGGACTTAGAGCCAGCAAAACTTGATGACATTGACGCTGAAGTAGATGAGCTGGCAGAAGGCGAAGACGGCGACGAGCAGTCCAAGCTGAAAAGCAAATGGACTGCGCTGGAAAAGGTTGTTGGCGCTGAGCCCCGTATCGCTCGTGTTGCTGCCGACTTGGTCACGCACTTTGAAGAACGATCAAAAGCGCAAAGCGGTAAAGCGATGGTTGTGGCAATGAGCCGCGAAATCTGCGTCCACTTATACAACGAAATCATCAAGCTGCGCCCAGAATGGCACGACGACGACCCGGCCAAGGGTGCAATCAAGATTGTTATGACTGGCTCCGCCAGCGACAAGCCATTGCTGCGCCCTCACATCCATTCCAAGCAGATCAAGAAGGAACTGGAAAAGCGGTTTAAAGACCCGGCTGACCCACTACGCATCGTCATCGTGCGCGATATGTGGCTGACAGGTTTTGACGCGCCGTGTGTGCATACGCTGTATGTAGATAAGCCCATGAAGGGCCATAACCTGATGCAGGCCATTGCGCGGGTAAACAGGGTATTTAAGGATAAACAAGGCGGGCTGGTGGTCGATTACATCGGCATTGCCAACGACCTCAAGCAGGCATTGAAGGAATATACCGCCAGCAATGGCCGTGGTCGCCCGACTGTGGATGCACACGAGGCCTATGCCGTGCTGGAAGAAAAGCTGGAAGTGCTGCGGGCCATGTTGCACGGCTTTGACTACAGCAACTTCCTGAGCTGCGGTCACAAGCTGTTGGCCGGTGCTGCCAATCATGTGTTGACCGACAACGATGGTAAGAAGCGATGGGCTGACCATGCGCTGGCGATGAGCAAAGCGTTTTCCTTGTGTTGCACACTCGATGAAGCCAAGGCCGTGCGTGAAGAAGTCGCTTTCTTCCAAGCTGTGAAAGTGCTGCTCACCAAACGCGAAATTAGCACCAAGAAGAAGACCGACGAAGAGCGCGAACTTGCAATCCGGCAGATCATCAGTTCTGCCGTTGTATCTGATCAGGTAGTGGATATTTTCGATGCGGTCGGTTTGGACAAACCCAACATCGGCCTGCTCGATGCCGAGTTCCTGGCCGAAGTGCGGAACCTGCCTGAGCGCAATTTGGCGGTCGAACTACTTGAGCGCCTACTTGAGGGGGAAATCAAGAGCAAGTTCGGCGGTAATGTTGTGCAAAACAAGAAGTTTTCCGAACTGCTCGCCGACGTCATCAAGCGCTATCAGAACCGTTCCATCGAAACAGCACAGGTCATCGAAGAACTGATTCAGATGGCGAAGAAGTTCAAGGATGCTGCGAACCGCAGCGAATCCCTTGGACTGACCGATGATGAAATCCGCTTCTATGACGCTCTCGCCAATAATGAATCTGCTGTCCGTGAACTCAGCGACGAAACGCTAAAGCTGATTGCCCATGAACTGACTGAAAATCTGCGCCAAAATGTCAGCGTTGATTGGTCGCAGCGCGAAAGCGTCCGCGCCAAGCTGCGCCTGATGGTAAAGCGCATTTTACGGAAATATAAATATCCACCAGACCAACAGGAAGATGCAATTCAGATTGTCTTGCAGCAGGCGGAAAGCCTTAGCTCTGAATGGGCTTGAGCTGGCTGCCCGACTACAGAAGCGTCGCTTAAAGTGACGCTTCTTCTGGTACCACCATCGCATCAGAATAAACAGAGCATTCAGCTAATGCTATCCCAATCGAACAAATCAGACAGCACCGGCGCTACCGGCGAAATCAGTTTGAAGTTGCAGGACACAAAACTGGTAGCCGTATACCCGTCTTCGTCATCGAGAACGACCATATGATATGGCGATGAAAACTGTATAAACGATTTATCAAGAATTAGATCAATGATAGCCTGACTTCTCTCTGTCCATTGTTCATCTCCTTGCAGATTTTGAACCTCATCAAACATATCGGACAACCTTTCGGCACTCATCCTGGCCAGCATCCGAATATAGTTGTAGGCCAGACCTGACATATGTCCCTTATAAAACCAATCAACAGGACCTGCCTCCAAATACCAGCGCCGTTCAACAACTTCGACCGAGACCAACGGTGAGTTGGCCAGCAAGGAAGCATTCAAGTCTTCGCCGGTCACGCCGAGCTTTTTGTTGTTAGCCATGATCAGCCTCCAACAAAGGAGCGTTCAAGCTTGCAGCCTCGTCCATCTCCATTCGATAATTTCCAACGGCCGTATCCAGACGCATCAAATATCTCCGGTTATCACGATGATGCGCGACCTCCGTAAGTAAGCGCAGCACATCGTCGTCGCTCGCGTCGAAACCTTCCTGCTCCAGAATCCATTTGGCGCGAGGAAGGAACTGCGCTGGACTGGCCGCTTGGATTTCCAAGATTTCGCAGCGCGAGCGGATCGAGCGATCAATCTTCATCGGCGCATTGGTCGTGATGATGACCATGGAATCCTTCTGAATCCGTTCGATCTCAGTCCAAAATCGGCTACAGCTTTCGTGGCTGAACGCGAGTTCTTCAACGACTAAGTAATAGCGGCCGAACTTTCCACCCGCAAACGGCGCGTGGTTACGGTTTCCAGCAATTTTTGCGATCAGTTCATCGAAGTCCTTGATTGCCGATGCGTGAATTTTATGAATTGGAAAATCAACGCCTTCGATGATATTGGGCAGCAAGTTGGCAATCGAACTTTTTCCGCTGCCTTGTGCTCCCCAAAGCATCAGGTGCTCACTTTTGTAGCCCTTGGCGTAGAGGTTGATAATTTTCTCAGCATCAGGCGATGCGAAGACAATGTCGTGTAGCGACGACGGCGCATATTTTGTTAAAAATGGAACTGACATTATGTATCCTTAGAATAATTTTCTTGTTGGCGGGTGAGTCAACTGACGGATGAGATGAGCACCCGTCAGTTGATCAGACTCGCCGCTGGTTAGACTTGGTTGTTGTCTGCGTTGACTTGCAGCTTAGGCTCGTTCAGCGTTGCTGCCGGCACAGACAAAGACTGCGCAGCGCTGACACGCGGACGCAATTTCAGACTTGCGACCGGCACAGCTTGCGTGTCGATGCCAAGCGCTTGTGCTTTCTCGATGTTCTCGGCTTCGAGCTTGCCCATTTCCTGCTGCACGCGCTTGAGCAGGCCTTCGGCTACATTGGGCAGCACACCGACGATCCGCACTTCTCCATTCGGAGTTTTGTCGGCAATGAACAAGTTCACATCGCCAAGCTCGATTGGCTGGTTAAAAGAAGCAGTGCCTAATGCGTCAATACGAGCAGTGGTCAGATTTTCAGCGACGATTTGAACCGCTTCGGCCAAGGCTTCGCGCTTCTTCAGCGTATCGTCGGACAGCACAACGTTGCGCTTCACTTCTTCAACTCCACCAGCATCCTTGACCCATTGCGCAAAGGTCGCTTCGGTCTGCCCATCAGCAATTGCGGCACGCAGCACCGATGCATACTTGTCCGCACGCTTGCGGTCGCTGCCGAACACAAACTTGACGAACAGGTTGATGGTTTGGCTGGTGCGCTGAACTTTGATGCCAAGGCCGCCCAAATGCGCCGCGATGTTGGCGCGGATTTCCTTCTGCACGGTCTCAGTGCTGTTCTGGAAGGTTTTTACATATACGCCAAGGCAGCTTGCAAGCAGCCGATAAAGCGTTTCGTTTGCGCGTGCGTATTCACCTGCTTCCCAAGCCATGCGCTCACTCGAAAGCTGAGCGAGGGTATCGTTGATAGTTTTTACAGCGCGGTTATTAGTAAGATCTACTTTCATGATTTTCCTTTGCCCGATGCACTTGTTTAGATTTGCGCAGCAGGCGTTGACATGCACTACATGCAGTTGTCGCTCAGCTCCAATGCTGAGCGCAGAGATGTAAAGGGCATAGGGACATTGAATCAGATGAAAAATTCGGTGGCAACTAAGAGCAATTTGCAGCTATACGAATTTCGTGGAATTTTGGAGAGAAATAAAAATAGTTTTATGCAGCAATCAGATTCTTTGCTGACATGAGATTTTTACGCATTTATTGTGTAGTTTTGGCAGGTATAGATAGCGGGGCAATGGGGCGCCAGCGAAGCAGGAAACGCAAAGACGCTGGCCGACTGAATGCCTTTTTTGCAAAGTGTCGCTTTAAGCGACGATGCTACCCTGCGCAGTTGCGTTGCTGCATGGAACCGGGTAGCGAGCTGCGCTTGTAGGGCGTCTACACGCTGTCGTTGCAGCTCCGGGCTGGCATGGGTAGCTGGAATTTTCGAAAGCGCGCTGTAGGGCTGCTGTGGGAAGCTGCGCGAAAGGCGGCGTGTTTCGCGCTGGGTTCAGCAATGTCGCCGTTTCCAGTCAAATCAAACCTCGCACGTCCAAGCGCATCGTGCGGGATAGTCCGCTGCGGCTTTTTCCTGAATCTGCATAAACGCTTCGTGCTCGTTGTCCTTCTGCTGATATCTATTTCTAACAGTCCGCGATACATATTTGGATTGCTCCAACTGAATGAACGACTTGTCCGTGATGAACGGCAGGCGCATCAGCCACCAAATACTTTGATGATCGACTGAACAATCAAAGTAAGCACCATCGTGCAAGGGTAGCAACAACGTCGCACCTTGCGTTGTGGCTCCACAAACGAACTGATCCAGAATTACGCTTTCGAAATGCTGATAGATATGAGCCAGCAGTTGTTTCGATGTCATAGCTGGATCAATGCACGAATTGGTTTTCAAATAGTCGTTGAATTCGTCGTTGTGCTTATATGAAATCGCAACTACCTTCGCCGCCAGTTCGTATTCCGCGATGATGTCCTTCGCCAGCCTGTGGGTCAAAAACGCCTCGGCTTGGGTGCCAAGTATCTCTTTGAGTGATGATGTATGCCAATTTCCCGCAGCATCCTTCCACGAGCCGCCTACAGTCTGCCTTGCACCAAAGCCTATTGCTGTAAAGGCTTCCTTGACCTTTTGATAGCCGTAGAATTCCTTGATATCGTCGCAGTGCTTTGCATCCTTGTAGATATCTCGTGTAATCGCTGAGCGTATCTCATTGCGATGCTTAATGTATTCCTTGATGGCGTGGAATTTCAATTCGCCAGCAGTGAATCCATTTGCCAATGCCGCAAATACGCCCAAAGCGCCGCAGCGCATATCGTATGCGACTGACCGACCCAGTGCCGCGTGTCGGACCTCTTTTGGTGCCGTCTGCAAATTCACGCCCTTAAGATACAGGCGACCAGCGGCAGATGTGCTTGCTTCTTGCCATAGCTGGCCGTTGTCATCAATGCTGTTCACGATAGAACTTGCGTAGCCCAACTGGTATTCCAACTTTCGGCGCTTGTCCTCAATAATTCTGTCCATCGCTTCATCACTTATGTGCGTTGCCTTCGCCAGTTTCTTTCTCAACTCCGCTACATATGATTTCGTTCTGAGCTGCTTGGCAACGTCGCCAATGTAGTGGCGCAGTGATGACAGGTCGATACTGGTGACGCAGTAATTGGCGTCCTCATTCACGACCGCTTCAGCATCTGCCAGCTGCACTCCTTGCTCTCGGCAGACATATTCAAGAATCGCATTGACTACGACGGGCTTGGTGAATTGAACCGCCGACGCCGTCTGCGTTGTATTGCTGCCTATGTGCAGTTTCGTAAAAAGGTATCGTGACAGGAGCGCATTCAACCACCGCTGCTTGCCGTCGATCTCTATGCGTCCCCACCCACGCTCGATTGTTTTTGATAGCATTACCTTGATATCTGGATTGCTGGCAAACCAGTTATGTCGTGCCTGACTAAAATATACTTGCGTCAGATCGGCTAAGATGATTACGTGTTTTTTTTCGACACATCGTTCAATCTTGCGCTGATGTTCTTCTCCGCATTCGGCAATCAGTGCCTGCGTGATGTAAGCAACGAATGCGTCTATTGCTGTGGCTGGTGTTTCTGGTTCTTGCGTCATATCCTTTCCTGTTGTTATTCTGATTTTTTTGCATCACATCGGCAGCAACATCATTGCTGACATTGGTGTCTTTCGCCTTCGGCTTGTTTTTCTGTCGTTGCCTGCATCGGTTCGGCTACATATACGATATTAGCGCTACTATTTTTTTGTGCCACATAATAGTAGAGCTACTATTTTTTGCTCTTCTGTCGTTCCTGTTGCTGCCGTTGATCCTGAACTGGTGTAGAGACAGGCACGCACATTTTCCTGTCTTTAGGCATCGTCCTGTACGGCCAGTTGCGTCTGTAGCGCTACTACTATTTATGCCTGATCGTGACAGACCAGCGCGAATCTTGTTTGCGTAACGCCGCGATAAATAGTTGCTCAACGAAGGAGTGACGACGATGAAGATACAAGCGATTTATGAAGAACTGAAGCGAGAGCGACTGGTCAGGTCAGCATACGATTTCAGCCAAAACTATATGGGCCGTGACAGAAGCTATTTCGCAGTGCTCAAGGCGCGAGCAAAAGAGCCGAGCGTTGAGTCGTGGCAAATGCTGAGCTGCGCGCTACAGCAGCGAGCCATCGCATTCGGCAGAAGTGACTATCAGCCGCTGCGTGACAAGGGTGTGAAATTGGCGAAACTACAGACTGACATAGCAGCGGCCTTGATGAGCGAATGCGCTGAAAGGTTACGCTAACCAAGATGGCCTTTTTCGGTAGACGATGCTGGGATACGACCACATACTTACTCCATGACAACAACTTTTAGGAGTAAGAAATGAGCAAGTCGATCATGGGCAGTCTGAAAATTATCGCTATGCCAGCGAAAACCACCAGCACCGATCCAATCGTTGCGCGCCGTGAAAAGCTGCTGACCCGCTTGCTGGAACAAAAGGCAATGGCATTATGTTTTGTTGACGGTAAGCCGTATGTAGCCCCGGACAAGCAACGGGTCAAAATCAACAAGGAAACTGGCGAAAAAACCGTAGAATCTACGCCGAAGCGTGTCAAGGCTTGGTTCAGCGGTGACGCTGACAATATGCTGCTGGAGGTTCGCTACGGCAATGTGCCGATTGAGTTCGCGCCAGGTAAGACGGCGGTGGAAGTGGGAAAGGCTGCCCGACTGGTGCCGACCATCGACACAGTTCTTGAGGCCGTCAAGGCAGGTGAAGTTGATGAGCTGCTGAAGGCGATTAAGAAGCCCGCCAAGTCCTAACTATGCCTGCCTTAGACACAAGCCCGCCGCGTGCGGGCTTTTTGTTGACTGGCTGATCTGTACAGGCTCAGACTTCATCTGACATCGGCTGATAGATGAGTTAAAGTTCTAGGACGCAACGCCCCTCACTCACGATAACGTTAGGCTTCAAATGCCACTTCCCCTAGATTTCCTGCCTTCACTTTGCGCAGCCACGATTGAAGAGATTGTGGCCAAAACTGAACATGACCGAAGCGACGGCAATCAACGGGCTTTTCTTGAATTGCGGAATGAAGTGACGCCGCTTGAGCTGTTCTGCTATTTGGGTGCGCGTTTTGGCCCACCAAACGGCATCCAGAACCTACTGAGAAACGATCACTCGGATAACCTTGTCCACTGGGATTGGACACTTAAGTATAAAGACGTTCTGATTTTTCTCTGGGGAACCAACTTTCGCACCGATCTATTTATTATTGGAGACCTTCCATTTACCGACGTGGAAAAGAATGAGCTGGTCCAAAAAATTCGAGAAGATCTTAAAAACTTTGGCCCACAGATGAGCGAAGTTCGGAAAAAACTTGAACGTTGGACCGAATTTGTAAATCCACACTGGCGCCTCACCCGAGCTATAAATTCATTACAACGTGAGTTGGCGCAGTTGAATCTTTCGTCTGAACTTTCCGATGCCTTCAACACACCAACCACTGCCATCGACCAGTCCAGTCTCTGGCAAGAAGTCAGCAACACATATAGCAAGGCATTCGGGCTTTGCTTTGGACTCCGATCCATGCTGCCGGTATGGGCGGAGTCCTTCATCAATCTCTTGATTTTTGTTCAAGCACGCCCAGATATCAAAGCAGATTCCCGGCTTCTAGAAAGCATTTTTCGGCAACAGATTGATATCCGTGTAAAGAGCTTACACATAAATTGCCTTGGCTTTGAAAAAGCCGTGGACTATTCCAGTCCCGAATGTAAACGATTCCATACTCTTATCAATGAGCGCAATGATCTATTACATGGAAATGTAGTGCCTGAGAAGCAAAAATTCAATGAGGTCTATTTCCTGGGAAAAATCCCTGTGTTCAACGAATATAAATCCCTATGGGATCGAACTCTTGCTGTCGATAGCAACGCCGTTGGCATCGACCGGTTGGAAGCCGACACCACAGCAGTTACTGAGTTCGTTGAATACGTATTGTCGTGCTTGAAGCCTAAGGTCGGCGAACTCATGCGTAGCATTTCAAAGAAGCGTGACCTTGCCAAGAATCACGAAGATGGCCGATTCGGAATTTTGTTCCCAGACCATCTTATCGACTCACGTCCAGTATTTAAAGCAAAGGAAAACTAACGTTCACTATTCATCACCGAAGTCCACGATTTCGGAGTTGTATTGATGAATGAGCTTGCTGATCTTCGAGGTTTCCTTGATCAAATCGTCAGCAAAATCTGTCGCCGATACATGGCTATAGAACCGCTGAATCATTTCGATGCTGTTGCCGCACTGCTTGGCCAACGCATAGATGTCCATCTTCTCTTCCAGCTTGAACGTGATGTAGCTGTGACGCAAGCAGTAGAGTGTTCTTGCGCCATCAAGGCTGTCATACAAATCAGTCTCTTTCAGCAAAGCCGTGAAGTTGCGGGACAACTCCTTAGTCGGCAATCCATCAGGCAGCACGAACAGCGGCTTGTCGTTGTCCTCCAGCTCATTCCAGAGGATCATGTCAGACACGATCTTCTTCACCTTATCGTGACCGACAACGCGCCGCGTTCCGGTATAGAGCGTGGTTTTCCCTTTGCGCACCTTGAAGATAATGTGGTTGGCCTTGTCCTCGATATCGTTCACGGTGAGTTGGTCCAGCTCCTTTCCTGGGCGCATACCTGTATTCAGGGCAATCTGAACATAGTAGTACAGCAGCTTGCGGATGTCGCGTGTGATCGCCTTACGGCTGCTCCCAATAAACGCAGGGAATGCTTCAAGAATTTTGTTGATTTCTTGGTGGGTGAAATGGCTTCGGCGCAGGTTTGTGCTGCCCTGCGATGTGGTCAGGCGCGGCACCTGTGATTCTGTCATCCACTTGTTGATCATTGCCTCTTCAAAGACGCGTTGAAGCGCGGCATTGTGCGATTTCAGTGTCGATTGCGCCGGGTTCTTCCCCAGTTTTTTTGCGCGCCATTTGTCAAATTCGCCGAGCTTGTCGTAGTCGATGCTGGTGATGTAAGTGCGGTCGAAAAACGGGATATGGTACTTGTTCAGGATTTGCTCATAGTCTGTCATGGACACATAGCCCTTGGCCCCTTTGGGCACTGCGCGCATCCGCACAATCGCCCGCTGGGCCACATCCTTGAACGACTTGGTTTGGATGGCGATGCCGTGCTTGCTCAGGATGTCGCACTCGGCCTTGATGCGATATGCTTCCTGAACCGCTTCGTCACGGTCGCGCTTTTTTGTGGTGCGCGCCATCCACTTTCCGGCGATGCTGAATCGAGCAAACCAGCGGGTGCTATTCTTCAGTTTGTAGATGTACAAGCCATCGTTGATAACGTGTTTGTTGGGCGTTTCATTCATAGCGTAAAGGGCGAAATTGTTTTACGCATAGTAGCAGAGCGCAGCGGACTATTTTTGTATAGTTTTTGTATAGCGAAGAAACGGAAGCGTAAGCTATTGAATATAAAACACATTTGTAGACGCTACGTTCTCAAAATCTGCCGAAGAAATTCGTGCCGGTTCGATTCCGGCCCGGGGCACCATTACCGCACAGCTAACCGCAGCACCCCAACTCAGAACCCGCATGTCTTCCAGGCAGTGCGGGTTTTTTGTTTCTTGCACTGCATCACCCTATCCCATTGCGTCGAAATACCGTCATTTCGTACCTGTTCCGTTCCCGAACGGCGGCAAGCGTATGCGGAAGCGGCTAGCTAAATGATATTTGCAAATATTTGAAAATGTGGATTTTCGATAGAATTGCAACGCAATCCCTGCAGTACAGTTGCGCTGTAAACAACAATGCACATCTCCGCTCTTACATAAAATGGAATAAAAATGAAGAAAGAGTTGGCTATTTTCATTTCTGCGATCAATTTCTTGAACCCTGCGTTTTCGGCACCAGTGAAAGACGATACGATGCAAAGAGCGCAGCAGGCCGCAATGTGCAACTTTATTAACGCCCGCCTGCATGAGACAATTTCTGAATTGACAGATCAGAAAAAAAATGAAATCAAGCTCAACAACATACTCTCCTACGATACGGCAGCCATTCGTGTTAGCTTTATCAGAGGTGAAAAAGGCCCATTGATCGTATCAGTAAAATACTCAAAAAATTATTTTGATAGGAAAATACAAAAAAAGGATATTTTCCTCAAAATTTTACTAATGAACAGCTCTGACGCGAAAGATGAGATTGACAATGGATGTGACACCAATAATATAAATATTAAATTCCTTGATGATGAAGTTCAAGAAGTTACAATTACCTCGCACTACCTGGAGTAATTTATCCACTTGAAGTTACTCCGCAGTGTTGTCCGTTGAATGGGAAGTGCCCTGCAGGATATCCGACCCACCTGCACTCAAAGGACAAGCATGCATTCCCCCCCCTGGACAAGACCGCCCGCAACAGCGCGGCGGCGATGGCGCTGGCAGCGCTGGCGGCCTCGGCGCAAGCCGGCACGCTGACGCTGGACCTCAAAGGCGTGCAGGACGGCCAGGGCACGCTGGTGATTGCGCTCTACAACAACAGCGAGGACTTCCTGAAGAAGCCGCTGCGCAAGCTGACCGTGCCGGCCGCCAGCGCGGCCATGCGGGTCGAACTGCCCGATGTGCCGGCCGGCGACTATGCCGTGTCGCTGTACCAGGACCTCAACAGCGACGGCAAGGCCATCCCCATCGAGCTGCACAAGTAAGGCTTGCTGTTGTTTGCCGTGCGCGGCCGCCCCCCGCCCATTGGACAATACGGCATTGATGCCGCTATAGTCGGTCATCCGGTTTCCTTGGGTGTTTCGTGCTCCGCTTATTGACCGCCAGCTTGTGCCTGATCGCCTGCAACGCTTCCGCCCTGACGGTGCGGCTGTGCACGTTCGACCGTCCGTTCGCGCCCTACACCATGCCCGACGGCAGCGGCCAGACGCAGGAGCTGCTGCGCCGGGCCGCCAAGGGCGGCGAGATCAGGATAGAAAACACCTTCGCGCCGCGCGCGCGCTGCCTGGCGCAGCTGGAGCATGGCGAGACCGATGCGCTGATCGCCGCCTACGCGCCGGAGCGGGTGGGCTACGGCGTGATTCCCATGCAGGGTGCGCAGCCGGACGACGCGTATGCGCTGGCCATCACGCGCTTCATGGTGTACCGCCGCATAGGCAGCGCCGTGCAATGGAACGGCAAGCAGTTCAAAGGCCTGGGGCCGCAGCCGGTGGGCGTGCAGGCCAGCTTCATCCACGGGCCGCTGCTGCGCAAGCTGGGCGTGGCGGTGGACGACGGCGCCAAGAGCGCCGACCAGAACCTGAGCAAACTGGCTTTTGACCGTCTCTCGGCCGCCATCGCGCAGGAGGCGGAAGCGGGGTTTTATATCAACCAGGCCTACAAAGGCCGCATCGAGGCGCTGCCCACGCCCTTCCATCTCACGCCGCTGTACTTAATGGTGAACCGCGGCTTCTACAACCGCAACCGCGCCGCCATCGACGCCTACTGGCAAGCCATCCGCACAACCCGGCAAACGCCGGAATACCAGGCGTATTTGCGCCAGTGGCGCTAGCGAGCGCAGCCGTGGTAACAATGTGACTTATTTCCATGTGGAAATGTGATACTGTATGTAGCTATCCTTTTTTGCAACAGAGATTATTCACCAGCCAACTGCCATGAACACAAGCTCGCTGCTGCAATTGTTCTCGCCGCCGTCCGATCCGGCCCTGCTCACGTATGGCCAGTACGACCCCGCCCTGGTGGCGCTGTCCGTGCTGGTGGCGGTGTTTTCCTCCTGGATGGGGCTGCAGCTGGCGGGCCAGGCGCGCGGCGGCGGCAAGCGCATGCTGCGCACCGTGGCGCTGCTGGCCGGCAGCCTGGCGCTGGGCTGCGGCGTGTGGTCCATGCACTTCATCGGCATGCTGGCGTTCAGCCTGTGCACCAGCGTCAGCTACGACCCCTCGCTCACCATCCTGTCCCTGCTGCCCAGCCTGGGCGCGTCCTGCGTGGCGTTGGCCCTGGTGCGCCGCCGCCGGATGACCGGTGCCACGCTGGCCTGCGGCGGCCTGCTGGTGGGCCTGGGCATCGCCGCCATGCACTACTCGGGCATGGCGGCGATGGAGTCCACGCTGGTGCTGCGCTACGATCCGCTGATGTCGGCCGTGTCCATCCTGGTGGCGGTGGCGCTGGGCACGGCTGCGCTGTGGGTGCGCTTCGGCCTGCGCGGCGCCACGCGCCTGAAAAGCGGCGGCCGCCTGGCGCTGAGCGGACTGTTCATGGGCTGCGCCATCGCCGGCATGCACTACACCGGCATGGCGGCGGCGCGTTTCGTCGGCGTGCCGCCGCCCGGCTCGGCCGCCGGCCCCGGCAGCGGCTTCCTGGCGCTGGCCATCTCCGTTATCACGGTGGCGTTTACGGTGTTCGTCGCGGGCGCCTACGGCCTGCTGCGCTACCGCGAACTGTACCGCACCCTGCGCCGCAGCGAGAGCTCGATGCGGGCGCTGCTGACCACCACGGTGGACGGCGTGATCACCGTCGATGGCGACGGCGTGATCCAGGAATTCAACGCCTCGGCCGAACGCATCTTCGGCTGGCGGCGCAGCGAAATCGTCGGCCTGAACGTGGCCGTGCTGGTGGCCGATCCCGCGCGCTCGGAGCAGGACGGCCTGCTCTACCATCTGCGCCAGCGCAATGCGGTCGAAGCACCCACCAGTCCGGCGCACGCGGGCGCCGAACTGGTGGGCGTGCGCAAGGACGGCAGCCTGGTGCCGATCCGGCGCGCGCTGGGCCACACCAGCACCGGCGGCGAGGACGTGTTCGTGCTCTTTATCACCGATATCTCCGAGCGCCGCGCCATGATGCAGGCGCTGGGCGAAAGCGAGCAGCAATTCCGTTCGCTGATCGGGCACATACCCGGCATCTCCTTCCGCTGCCTGGCGGGCGGCGAGCATCCGCTGGTGTTCCTGAGCGACGGCGTGGAGCTGGTGGCGGGCTATCCGGCGCGCGACTTCACCGGCCCGGAAGCCTGCCGCACGCTCACCAGTTTGATCGTGCCGGCCGACCGCCAGGGCGTGCTGGACGCGCTGGAACACACCATCGCCAGCGAGCAGCCCTACCTGATCGAATACGCGCTGCAGCATGCCGACGGCGGCCTGCGCTGGATCTGGGAGCACGGCGCCGTGGTGCGCGACGCGCAAGGCCAGGTGCGCTGGATAGACGGCGTGATGCTGGACATTACGGAGCGGCGCCGGATGGAGCAGGAGCTGCGGCGCGCCAAGGACAACGCGGAGCAGGCGGCCGCCGCGCGCGCCAGCTTCGTGGCCAATATGAGCCACGAGATCCGCACGCCGATGAACTCCATCCTCGGCTTCACCGACGTGCTGCTCGACAGCGAGCTGCCGCCCGAGCAGCGCCGCCACCTGAACACAGTGCGCAACGCGGGCCGCTCGCTGCTGCGCCTGCTCAACGAAATCCTGGACACGGCCAAGCTGGACAAAGGCGCGGTGGAGCTGGAGCAGGCCGACTACGACTTCCTGGCGCTGGTCGACGAGCTGACCTCGAGCTGCGGCGCCAGCGCGCGCGCCAAGGGGCTGGCGATGGAGGTCAGCTATGCGCAGCAGCTGCCTGCGCGCCTGCACGGCGACGAGCTGCGCATGCGCCAGATCCTCACCAACCTGCTGGACAACGCCATCAAGTTCACCGCCCACGGCTCGGTGGCGCTGCATGCCGCGCTGCGCGATGGCCAGCTGCATCTGGCGGTGCGCGACACCGGCATCGGCATTGCGCCGGACCGGCTGGAGGCCATTTTCGATCCCTTCACGCAGGCCGACCCGTCGATGACGCGGCGCTACGGCGGCACGGGCCTGGGCACCACCATCAGCAAGCAGCTGGTGGAACTGATGGGCGGGAAGATCTGGGCCGAGAGCACGCAGGGCGAGGGCACGGTGTTCCACGTGCTGCTGCCGCTGCGGCCCGCGCTGGCGCAGGCGGCGCAGGAGGAACAGCAGCCGGGCGCGCTGCCGCTGCCGCCGCTGAAGATACTGGCGGCGGACGATGTGGCGCAGAATCTGGAGCTGCTGCGCCTGATGCTGGAAAAGCGCGGCCACAGCGTCGCCACTGCGGCGGACGGCGCCGCCGCTGCACAGCTGTCGGACAGCGAGGATTTCGATGTGATCCTGATGGACGTGCAGATGCCGGTCATGGACGGCCTGGCCGCCACCCGCGCCATCCGCATGCGGGAGGCGCAGGCCGGCCGGCGGCGCGTGCCCATCATCGCCATGACGGCCAGCGTGCTGGAAGCGCACCGCCAGGCCAGTTCGGCGGCAGGCATGGACGGCTTCGCATCCAAGCCGGTGGACTGGCCGCAGCTTTCGCGCGAACTGGCGCGCGTGCTGGCGCTGTCCACGGCGGCTAGTATGCCAGCCAGCGCGCCGGCCGGCGCGCCGGCCGAATTGTACGAAGCGCGCGCAGCCCTGGGCCTGCATGTGCTGAACCGGGCCGCAGGCCTGCGGCGCTGGGACGGCAGCGAAGCGGCCTACCAGGCGGCGCTGGCCCATTTCATCGCCGAGCACAGCGACGACGCGCAGCGCTTCGACGCCCTGTGCGCCAGCGGCGACCATGCCGCCATCCAGGCCCTGGCCCACCGCGCGCGCGGCGTGGCCGCCAACCTGGGGCTGGAGCAGCTGGCGCAGGCGCTGGCTGATATGGAGGAGCAGGCCGAACGCATCGAACCCGGCGCGGCCGGGATTGCGGCGCTGCCCACCATGCTGGAACCCGTACTCGCCAGCGCGGCGCTGCATCTGGCGGCGGCGCTGAAGGCGGTCCGCTCGCAGCTCAAGCTGCAGGAAAAACACGGACAGCACGCGGCGGCGGCCCCGGCCGCATTGGCCGCGCTGGCGCTCGACATCGAGGCGGCGCGCGGCGATGCGCAGCGGCTGCTGCAATCGCTGCGGCGCGGCGCGCTGGACGACGCGGCGCTGGCCAGCCTGTCGCAGCGCGTGCAGGCCCACGTCCCGCCCTCCACGCTGGCGCAGCTGCACCAGGCCGTGGCCGATTTTGACTTCTCGCTGGCGCAGGATAAACTGGATGCCGTCATGGCCGATGCGCTTCCCCCCAAACCAGAAAGCACGCAATGAACCAAGCCCTTTCGCTGCCGCTGATCCTGGCGGTGGATGATGAAGCCAGCAATCTGCAGCTGCTGCGCCACATCCTGCAAGACCATTACCGCCTGCTGTTCGCCAAGGATGCGGCGCGCGCGCTGGAGCTGGCGCGCCAGGAAACCCCCAACCTGATCCTGATGGACGTCATGATGCCCGGCATGACGGGCTACGAAGCCTGCCGCATCCTGAAGGCCGATCCGGCCACCGCCGCCATCCCCGTCATCTTCGCCACCGCCCTGAACGACCCGGACGACGAGGTCACCGGCTTCGAGGCCGGCGCGGTCGACTACATCACCAAGCCACTCAGCCCGCCAATCGTGCGCGCGCGGATACGCACGCATTTGTCGCTGGTGCGGGTGGACGAGCTGAAGGAAACGCGCTTGCAGATCGTGCAGCGGCTTGGCCTGGCGGCCGAATACAAGGACAACGAAACCGGCCTGCACGTGATCCGCATGAGCCACTACGCGCGCGTGCTGGGGCTGGCCGCAGGCCTGAGCGCCACCGCCGCCGAGGACCTGCTGCACGCGGCGCCGATGCACGACGTGGGCAAGATCGGCATACCGGACCGCATCCTGCAGAAGCCGGGCGCGCTGGACAAGGAAGAATGGGCCATCATGCAGTCGCACGCCACCATAGGCGCGGACATTATCGGCGAGCACGCGCACGGCATGCTGGCACTGGCGCGCAATATCGCGCTCACCCACCATGAGAAGTGGGACGGCAGCGGCTATCCGCGCGGCCTGGCGGGGCTGGATATTCCGCTGGAGGGGCGCATCGTGGCGATTGCCGACGTGTTCGACGCGCTGACCTCGGCGCGCCCGTACAAGGCGCCGTGGCCGGTGGAGGAAGCGGTGCAGTACCTGCGCCAGCAGCGCGGCCAGCATTTCGATCCGGAGCTGGTGGACCTGTTCCTGGCGCGCTTGCCGGAGATTGTGGAGATCAAGGAGCGCTGGGCGGAAGCCTGAGGCGGCTCCGGAGCTTAGCGAGCCGCGAGCTCGCGGTACAGCGCCACATAGCTGTGCGCCATCCGCTCCGCGGTGAACAATTCCTGATAGCGCTCGGCCGCGCGGCGGCCCATGGCGGCGGCCAGTTCCGGCTGCTCCCACAAGGTGCGCATGGCCGCGCCGAAGGCTTGCGGGTCGCTGGGCGGCACCACCAGGCCCGTCACCTGGTCCACGTTGATATAGGTGGTGCCGGTGCCGATCTCGCTCGAGATCATGGGCTTGCCGTACATGGCGCCTTCCAGCAGCGATATGCCGAACGCTTCCGAACGCAGGTGCGAAGGGAAAGCCATGGCGTAGCACAGCTCCAGCAGCGCCACCTTGTCCTCTTCCTCCAGCGCGCCCACGAACATCACATGCGTCAGCCCCAGGCGCTCGGCGTGCGCCTTGAGCTCCTGCTCCAGCGGCCCGGCGCCCACGATCACCACCGGATAGTCGGTGCCGGCCAGCGCGTCGAGCAGAATGTGCAGGCCCTTGTAATAGCGCAGCATGCCGATGAACAGGAAGAAGCGCTCGCCGCAGCGGGCGCGCCATTTTTCCAGCACCGCCTGCGGCGGCTTGGGATAAATGCTCTGGTCCAGGCCGTAGGTAATGGTGCGGGTCTTGTTCTTGTAGCGGCCCAGCACCGGCGACGAGGCCATATAGTTGGGCGAGGTGGCCACGATGGCGTCCACGCTTTTCAGGAAGCGCTGCTTGAGCGGCGTGTACACGCGCAGCAGGGTTTTCTGGCGCACGATGTCCGAGTGGTAGGTGACCACGCTGGGCTTGTCGATGCCGGCCATGAAGTGCGCCAGGTCCATGAAGGGCCACGGGAAATGGTAGTGGATCACGTCCGCGCTGCGGGCCAGGTGCTTGAGCTTGCGGATGGCCGCGAACGACATGGCGTTGGAGGCGATCTCGAAGTTGAGCGGCACGCGGTGCACCGTATGGCCTTCGATTTCCATTTGCGACGGGCCGCCGTTGCGGGTCAGCGTCAGCACTTCGTTCTGCACGCCCAGGCGCGTGGTGCCCACGCACATCTGGCGTATCACCTGCTCGATGCCGCCCCACGAATCGGGGTAATAAGTCTTGTAGAAATGAAGGACGCGCATAAGCTCAGGATAAAAGGGTGTGGTACACGGCGGCCGTCTTGCGGGCGGTTTCGGCCCAGGTCAGCTCGACGGCGCGCACGCGGCCGGCGGCGACGCAGCGCGCACGCAGCGCGTCGTCGCGCGCCAGCTCCAGCATGGCGGCGCTGATTTCGGGCACCGACAGCGGATCGACTTCCAGCGCCGCGCCGCGCGTCACTTCGGGCAGCGAACTGGTATTGGATGCGACCACCGGCACGCCGGAAGCGAAAGCCTCCACCACCGGTATGCCGAAGCCCTCGTACAGCGACGGGAACACGAACACGCCGGCGCCGGCGTACACGTGGCGCAGGTGTTCGGCGTCCGTCAGGCGGTCCAGCCACAGCACGTTTTCGCCGTTCTGCACCGCCGCTTTCATCTGCGCCTGCACTTCCTCGCTGCGCCAGCCGGGCGCGCCCACCACCACCAGTTGGCGCTTGGCGCGCACCACAGGGGGCAGCGCCAGGTAGGCCTCCACGATGCGGCCGACGTTCTTGCGCGGCTGCAGCGTGCCGACGAACAGGAAGTAGCCCGGCTTCAAGCCGTACTGCGCCAGCGTGGCGGACATGGCTTGCGGCGCCGGGGCGTCCAGCCATTCCGCGTCCACGCCGCAGGGCACCACGCTGATGCGTTTTTCGCTCACGCCAAAGCACTCCACCAGTTCGCGGATGGCGAACTGGGTGTGGGCGATCACGTGGTCGGCCTTGCGCGCAGCCTTGGCCTGCAGCCAGTTCTTCAGCCCCCGCAGGCGCGGATTGCACCATTCGGGATGCGATACCGGCAGCGCGTCGTGCAGCGTGGCCACCACCATGCAATCCATGCGCACGGTGCGGTAGTCGGTGGAGTGGAACAGGTCCACGCTGGGCATGTGCTCGCGCACCGCGCCCGGGGTGCACAGGTCGCGCAGCGTGGTGACGGGGAAGGAATGCGACAGGGCCGCGCCGACGCTGAGCGCCGCCGCGCCGCCCTGGCCGAACGGCGCAAAGGACATGGGCTGCACCGCGCAGCCGGCATGCGGCAGCTGGCGCAGCAGCGCCTGGCTGTACACGCCGATGCCGTCGAGGCGCCCGCCGGTCAGGACCGGTTCAACAGTAGTGGTGGAAAGGCCAATGCGCAAGACACTCAAGCCTCGTACATCCAGCGCAGCGTTTGCTCCAGCGGCACCGGCACGATTTGCCCAACCACGGAGGCCAGGCGGGTGTTGTCGCCCACCAGGCGCACCACTTCATTGGCGCGCACGAAGGCGGGGTTCACATGCACGTTGATCTGGTAGCCGGCGATGCGGCCCATCATGTCCAGCGCTTCGCCCAGCGAGTAGCCGGTGCTGGAACAGATGTTGAAAGTTTGTCCGGCCGGCGCTTTCGCCAGCAACTGGCGGTAGGCGGCGGCGACCATGCGCACGTCCGAGAAGTCGCGCCACACGTGCAGGTTGCCCAGCTCGATGTCGGCGGCCTTGCGGCGGAAGTGCGCAACGATTTTCGGCAGCAGGAAGTTCTCGTGCTGGCCCACGCCCGTGTAGTTGAACGGACGCGTGATAATGACAGGCAGCTTGTCCATCCACAGCCGCGCCATGTATTCCATGGACAGCTTGGAGACGGCGTAGTCATTGGCCGGAGCCGGCGCCGTGTCCTCGCCCAGCATGGGCAGGTCGGCGTTGCCGTAGACATTGGCGCTCGAGGCCACCAATACCGCGGACGGTTTCTTCGCCAGCGCGGCCAGGGCTTCCAGCAGATTGCGGGTGCCCACCACGTTGACGCGGTAAATCTGTTCGATGTCGGCATGCGCCACGAAGGCGATGGCCGCCAGGTGCACCACCACGTCCGGCTGCACCGCCTGCACCATGGCCGCCACGGCGGCGCGGTCGGTCAGGTCCACCGGCAGCATGTCCTCGGACACGTCCGCATGGCCCGGCACCGTGGTGCCGGTTACGCGGTAGCCGGCGGCGCGCAGCTCGGCCGCCACATAGCGGCCGGTGAAGCCGGCCAGCCCGGTGACGAGGGCGCGCTTGCCGGCGCCCTCGGTGGCCGGGGACAGCAGCGGCAACGCAGCGTGCGGCGGGTGCAGCGGCGCGTCCATCAGAAGGAGAAGCCGATCTCGTTGCGGCGCAGGTCGGCGTCCACCATCAGCTGGCACAGCTCTTCCAGGGTGGTTTTCGGCGCCCAGCCCAGTTCCTTGGTGGCTTTGGCAGGGTTGCCGATCAGCAGTTCCACTTCGGCCGGACGGTAGAACTTCGGATTGACGCGCACCAGCGTTTTGCCGGTCTTGGCGTCGTGGCCGGTTTCGTTCTCCGCTTCGCCCTTCCATTCGATGGCGATGCCGGCGGCCTTGAAGGCCATGGTGACGAAGTCGCGCACGGTTTCGGTGCGGTTGGTGGCCAGCACGTAGGTGCCTGGTTCGTCAGCCTGCAGGATGCGCCACATGCCTTCCACGTATTCCTTGGCGAAGCCCCAGTCGCGCTTGGCGTCCATATTGCCCAGTTCCAGCACGTCCAGCTTGCCCAGCTTGATCTTGGCGACCGAGTCGGTGATCTTGCGGGTGACGAACTCGCGGCCGCGCAGCGGCGACTCGTGGTTGAACAGGATGCCCGAGGAGCCGAAGATGCCGTAGGACTCGCGGTAGTTCACGGTCATCCAGTGGGCGTACAGCTTGGCCACGCCGTAAGGGCTGCGCGGGTAGAACGGGGTGTCTTCCACCTGCGGAATGGCTTGCACCTTGCCGAACATTTCCGAGGTCGAGGCCTGGTAGAAGCGGATCTTCGGATTGACGATGCGGATCGCTTCGAGCAGGTTGACCGGACCCACGCCGGTGATTTCGGCGGTGGTGATAGGCTGTTCGAAGGACACGCCGACGAAGCTTTGCGCCGCCAGGTTGTACACCTCGTCGAATTCGCCTTGCTGTATCAGGCGGATGCTCGAGCTGAGGTCGGTCAGGTCGTACTCAACCAGTTTCAGGTTGGGGTGATTCTGGATGCCCAGTTCTTCGATGCGCCAGAAGTTCACGGAGCTGGTGCGGCGATAGGTGCCGGTGACAATATAGCCCTTGCCCAGCAGCAGTTCCGCCAGATAGGCGCCATCCTGGCCGGTAATGCCCGTAACGAGCGCTTTTTTAGTCTTTTGCATGATATCCACGTTTTCCAACGAAACTTTGACAGCCGGGTATTGTAACAGAGACATGAGGCCCGCCCGATTTGCACCGGACGGGCCTTACAGAACTTACATCTTGTTACACAGCAACTTTCAGCGTCAAGCTTTACGCTGCGCCACCGCGTCCACCACGCACAGCGCCGTCATGTTGACGATGCGGCGCACGGTGGCCGACGGCGTGAGGATGTGCACCGGCGCGGCGCAGCCCAGCAGGATGGGGCCGACCGCGATGCCGTTGCCGGCCGCCGTTTTCAGCAGGTTGTAGGCGATGTTGGCCGAGTCGATGTTCGGCATCACCAGCAGGTTGGCGTCCGCCGTCAGGAAGGAATCGGGCATGATTTTCTGGCGCAGCTTGGAATCCAGCGCGGTGTCGCCGTGCATTTCGCCGTCCACTTCCAGGTCCGGCGCCTGTTCCTTGACGATGGCCAGCGCAGCGCGCATCTTCTGCGCCGAGGCGCTGTTGGACGAGCCGAAGTTGGAGTGCGACAGCAGCGCGGCGCGCGGCTGCAGGCCGAAGCGCTTCATTTCCTCGGCGGCCATCATGGTGATGGCGGCCAGCTGGTTGGCGTCCGGATTCTCGTTGACGTGGGTGTCCACGATGACCAGCTGGCGCTCGGGCAGCACCAGCACGTTCATGGCGGCGTACACGCAGGCGCCGGCGCGGCGGCCCAGCACCTGGTCGATATACTTCAGGTGCAGGTCGGTGGTGCCGAAGGTGCCGCAGATCATGCCGTCGGCGTCGCCCTTCTTGATCATCATGGCGCCGATCAGCGAGTGGCGGCGGCGCATTTCCAGCTTGGCGTATTCCTGCGTCACGCCGTTGCGCTTGGCCAGGTCGTAGTAGGCGGTCCAGTATTCGCGGTAGCGCTCGTCGAAGTCCGGGTTGATGACGTCGTAGTCGACGCCTTGCTTCAGGCGCAGGCCGAACTTGGTGATGCGGGTTTCCAGCACGGCCGGACGGCCCACCAGGATGGGGCGCGCCAGGCGCTCGTCCACCACCACCTGCACCGCGCGCAGCACGCGCTCTTCTTCGCCTTCGGCGTAGACGATGCGTTTCAGCTCGGCCGGGGTCTGCTTGGCCACCGCGAACAGCGGCTTCATGAAGGTGCCGGAGCGGTACACGAACTGCTGCAGGCTGTCGGCGTAGGCTTCCAGGTCCTTGATCGGACGGGTGGCCACGCCGGACTCGAAGGCCGCCTTGGCCACGGCCGGGGCGATCTTGGTCAGCAGGCGCGGGTCGAACGGCATCGGGATCAGGTATTCCGGGCCGAAGGACAGATTGTTCACGCCGTAGGTGGTGGCCACGATGTCGGACTGCTCGGCGTGCGCCAGCTCGGCGATCGCGTGCACCACGGCGATTTCCATTTCACGGGTAATCGTGGTGGCGCCGCAGTCGAGCGCGCCGCGGAAGATGTAGGGGAAGCACAGCACGTTGTTGACCTGGTTCGGGTAGTCCGAACGGCCGGTGCAGATGATGGCGTCGCCGCGCACCGCTTTCACGTCTTCCGGCAGGATTTCCGGATTCGGATTGGCCAGCGCCAGGATCAGCGGATTCGGCGCCATCTGCTTGACCATGTCCTGCTTCAGCACGCCGCCGGCGGACACGCCCAGGAAGATGTCGGCGTCCGGTATCACTTCGGCCAGGGTGCGGGCCGTGGTGTCGCGCGCGAAGCGTTCCTTGTCCGGGTCCATCAGCTCGGTGCGGCCCTTGTAGACCACGCCGGCCAGGTCGGTGACGAAGATGTTTTCCAGCGGGAAGCCGAGGTCGACGATCAGGTCGAGGCAGGCCAGCGCGGCCGCGCCGGCGCCCGACACCACCAGTTTGCATTCCTTGATGTTCTTGCCCACCAGCTGGATGCCGTTCAGCAGGGCCGCGCCGACGATGATGGCGGTGCCGTGCTGGTCGTCGTGGAAGACCGGGATCTTCATGCGGTCGCGCAGCTGGCGCTCGATGGTGAAGCACTCGGGCGCCTTGATGTCTTCCAGGTTGATGCCGCCGAAGGTCGGCTCCAGCGAGGCGATGATGTCGCACAGCTTGTCCGGGTCGGATTCGTTGATCTCGATGTCGAACACGTCGATGCCGGCGAATTTCTTGAACAGCACGCCCTTGCCTTCCATCACAGGCTTGGCCGCCAGCGGGCCGATATTGCCCAGGCCCAGCACGGCGGTGCCGTTGGTGATGACGGCCACCAGGTTGCCGCGCGCGGTGTACTTATAGGAGTTGGCTGGGTCGGCGACGATTTCTTCGCACGGAGCGGCCACGCCCGGGGAGTAGGCCAGCGCCAGGTCGCGCTGATTGGTCAACTGCTTGGTGGGGGTAACACTGATTTTGCCGGGTTTCGGGCACTCGTGGTATTCGAGCGCGGCCAGGCGCAGTTGTTGTCTCAATTCCTCTTTTTTATCAGATGACGAATCCATGCTGTACAGCCTTCCTGTTTGTCTATCGGGAAAGCTTCCGATTCTATCAGACCAATTCTTTCAGTTAGCTAGGTATTTTCACGAATAGGGCAGAATAACTATCGGGCTTTTCAAAATTATCAATTTTTTCTATGGCCCTTGCACCTTTCAGATTGCAACTATTGCGCATACTTACTCCTAAAGCAATTCGCCGAAAAAACATGGACTTAGGCCTTTAGTTCTCCTAGACAATGTAGCTTTCACGTAATAGACTGGGTTGATTGTCATCCTGGAAAGAAAGGCACATGATGGACACCCAGTTCTGGCACCACTGTTTCCGACTCTCCAGCATCGTCTTTCCGGCGGCCACGCTGATGCTGTGCTTTGCCGAACCCGGCACGCCGCAATCGGCCCTGCTGGCGGCCGTCGCCGTGGCGTCCACCGGCGTGTGGGGCTACAGCTTCAGCCGCCACAAGCGCCAGATGGCGCACGAAGACGAGATGACCGAGGGCGGCAACGCCTGACAGCGTCCTCCCGGCGGGCCTGCACGCTAGTACAATGGCGGCATGCTCTCCGAATTCGACCTCATCGCAGAATACTTCAACCGCCCCCGTCCCGTCCGCGCCACGCTGGGCATAGGCGACGACTGCGCCCTGCTCACGCCCGGCGCCGGCATGCAAACCGCCATTTCCTCCGACATGCTGGTGGAAGGCCGCCACTTCTTCGCCGGGGCCGATCCGCGCCTGCTGGGCCATAAAAGCCTGGCGGTCAACCTGTCGGATCTCGCGGCCATGGGCGCGCGTCCGGTGGGCTTTACCCTGGCGCTGGCGCTGCCCTCGGCCGAACGGGCCTGGCTGGCGGCGTTTTCCGCCGGCCTGTTCGCGCTGGCCGACGCGCACGGCTGCGAACTGATAGGCGGCGACACGACCAAGGGGCCGCTCAACATCTGCATCACCGTTTTCGGCGAACTGGCGCCGGGCGAAGCGCTGCGGCGCGACGCGGCGCTGCCGGGCGACGACATCTGGATTTCCGGCACGCTGGGCGACGCGCGTTTGGCGCTGGCGGCCTGCCTGCGCGAGCCGGGGGCCGGCGAGGCGCTGACGCGCGCGGAGGGCGCGGCGGATTTCGCGGCGGCGGCGGCGCGCCTGCATGCGCCCACGCCGCGCGTGGCGCTGGGCCGATTGCTGGCGCAGCAGCGCATCGCGCACGCGGCGATTGATATTTCGGACGGCCTGGTGGGGGATATCGGGCATATCCTCAAGCTGTCCAAAGCGGGCGCCACGCTGGACGTGGACGCGCTGCCCGCAGGGCCGGTGCTGTCCCGCTGCGCGCAGGCGTGGCGGCGCGCCTACGCGGCGGCGGGCGGGGATGATTATGAGCTGTGCTTTACGGCGCCGGCATCCCGGCGCGAGGCGGTGCTGGCGGCCGGCGCGCAAAGCGGCACGGCGGTCACGCGCGTGGGACGCATCGAGGCCGAGCCGGGCCTGCGCCTGGTGGACGCGCAGGGCGTGCCGCTCACGCTCGCGGTGCAGGGCTTCGACCACTTCGGCGGCGCATAGATGGCGGGTTACGGCTCCGCCTAACCCGCCAAATCAGGCCAGCGACGTATGGTCCTCGCCCGGATCGCCCACGCGGCGCCCGGTGCCGTGCATCAGCCAATAATGGTGGAAGGCCAGGCGGATATTGTCGCGCAGCTGGGTGTCGTCCCACGGCTTGGTGTAGAAGCGGTAAATCGCGCCCCGGTTGATCGAATCGAGCACCGCCTCCAGCCCGGTATATCCGGACAAAATAATCCGTATGGTATCCGGATACATCTCCTTCACCTTGCTCAGGAACTCCGTGCCGCTCATGATGGGCATGCGCTGGTCGCACACGATCACCTGCACCGGATACAGCGCAAGGAGTTCGAAACCTTCAGCCGGCGAAGCCGCCGTCAATATGCGGTAGCCGTCGCGCCGGAACAGCCGGTGCAGCGACGACAGCACATTCACGTCGTCATCCACTATCAGCAGCGTCTGCGGCGGCTCGGCGGCCTGGTTCGGGTCCGGCGGCAGGCTGCGCCCGCCTTCCACCAGCTGCCCCATCTCGTCGGCCGGCAAGGGACGGCTGAAGAAATAGCCCTGGATCTCGTCGCAGCGGTTGCGCCGCAGGTATTCCAGCTGCGGCCGCGTCTCCACGCCCTCGGCGATCACCCGCAGCTTCAAGCTGTGCGCCATGCTGATGATGGCCAGCGCGATGGCCGCGTCGTTCGGGTTGGTCGTGATGTCGCGCACGAAGGCGATGTCGATCTTCAGCTTGTCGATCGGGAAGCGCTGCAGATAGGCCAGCGAGGAATAGCCGGTGCCGAAGTCGTCGATCGAGCACTTGACGCCCAGCTCCTTGAGCCGTTCCAGCACCCCGATGGTGCGCTCGGCGTTGGACATCAGCGCGGTCTCGGTCAGCTCCAGCTCCAGCAGCTCGGGCGGCACCTTGTGGCGCGCCAGCGCGGCCCGCACCTCCCCTTCCAGGTCGCCCTCCACGAACTGGCGGCTCGACACGTTCACCGCCACCGTCACCGGCCCCACCATGGAGCGCGCCCAGGCCGCGATCTGGCGGCAGGCCGTGTCGATGATCCAGGCGCCCACCCGCACGATCAGCCCCGTGTCCTCCAGCACCGGCACGAATTCGGCCGGGAACACCAGGCCGTAATTGGGCCGCTGCCAGCGCAGCAGCGCCTCGGCGCCGCTGATGCGGCCCGTGGTCAGGTTCACCTTGGGCTGGTAGTACAGCAGCAGCTCGTTCTCGTCCAGCGCGCGGCGCAGCGCCAGCTCCAGGTCCAGCCGCGCCAGCACCTGCACGTTCATGCCGGCGGTGAAGAAGCGGTAGCCGTCGCGGCCGGCCTGCTTGGCGCGCTCCATGGCGGTGTCGGCGTACTTGATCAGCGTTTCGGGCTCGGTGGCGTCGTCCGGATACATGGCGATGCCGATGGACGCCGTCAGCGCGGCCGGGTGGCCGTCCAGGTCGAACGGCGCGCGCAGCGCCTCGCGCACCTCGTTGGCCACCAGCACGGCGTCCTGCTGGTTGCGCGTCATAGTCAGGATCAGCGCGAACTCGTCGCCGCCCAGGCGGCCCACGGTGTCGCGGATGCGCACGCACTGCACCAGCCGGCTGCTGAACTGGCGCAGCAGCTCGTCGCCGGCCGCCGCGCCGAGCGAGTCGTTGACGTTCTTGAAACGGTCCAGCGCAATGAACAGCACCACGATGCGCCACTCCTTGTCCTGCGCCAGCTCGATCGATTCGGCCAGCGTCTGGAAGAACAGGGTGCGGTTGGGCAGGCCGGTCAGGCTGTCGTAGTGCGCCATGTGCAGCAGGCGCTCCTGCGCCTGGCGGCGCTCGCTGATGTCGCGCGCCACGCAGATCAGCGTGGGCTGCTCGCTGCCCTGCTGCAGCTGCCAGTACAGCTCCACCGGCACCGCCGCCAGGTCCTGCCGGGTCAGTTCGGTCTCCAGCAGCTCGGGCGTGCGCACGGTGGCGGCCAGCACGGCGCGGCAGTGCGCCTGCAGCTCGGCGCGCTGGCCCAGGCCGATGCGCTCGGGCTCCAGCGCCAGCAGCGGCGCGCGCTCGTAGCCCAGCATGCGGCAGGCGCCGTCGTTCACGTCCACCAGCGCCAGCGTGGCCACGTCGATCAGGAAGATGGCGTCGGCGGTGGCGTCCATGGCGCTGCGGAAGCGCTGCAGCTCGGCGGTGCGCTCGCGCACGGTCTGCTCCAGCAGCGCGCTGTAGTTCTTCGACTCGCGGTGCATCAGCCGCACTTCCAGCATGTTGCGGATGCGGGTCAGCACCTCCACCGGGTCGAAGGGCTTGCTGACGAAGTCGCGCGCGCCGGCCTCCAGCGCGGCCAGCTTGTGGTCCGGCTGCGCGGTCACCACCAGCACCGGCAGGTAGGCGTCCGCCTCCAGCGGCTTGAGCGCGTTCATCACGTCGAAGCCGCTCATGCCGGGCATGTGCAGGTCCAGGATGATCAGGTCGTAGTTGTGCTGCTCGTGCCAGGGCGCCACCACGCGCGGGTCGGTGGTGGAGCTGACGGCCTGGTAGCCGGTGGTGGTGAGCAGATACTCCAGCAGCTGCACATTGACCGCCTGGTCGTCCACGATCAGGATCTTCGCGTTAAGGATGTCGGCCTGGGTAATCATGACGTTTCCTTGCTGGCGCGGCCCGCTTTGAGCTCGGCGCGTTCTGCAATATGGGCCAGCGTGCTGCTGATGGCTTCCCCGAATTCATCTATATTGATCGGCTTGATGAGGTAACGGAAGAATCCTGCCGCAACTCCTTTTTCTATGTCGCGCGGCATGGCGTTGGCGGTCAGGGCGATCACCGGAATGTGCTGCGTGCGGCTGTCGCTGCGCAGCACGCGCATGGCCTCCAGGCCGCTCATGCCGGGCAGGTTGATGTCCATCAGGATGATGTCCGGCTGGTGCACGCGCGCCAGCTCGATGCCGAGATGGGCGTCCGGCGCCGGCAGCAGGCTCAGATCGGGCCGGAAGCTGATGATTTCCTCCACCAGCTTCAAATTGGCCGGATTGTCCTCCACGTACAGGATGGAAGCCGGGGCTTCCGGGCCGCGCTCGCGGCCCGGCGCGCCCAGCGCGCGCGCCGCCTCGCTGCCGGCCAGCGAGGGCAGCGGGTCGATGGCGCGCAGCTCGATCCAGAACAGGCTGCCCACGCCCTGGCTGCTGGAGGCGCCGATCACGCCGCCCATCAGCTCCACCAGGCGCTTGGTCACCACCAGGCCGATGCCGGTGCCCTCCTCCGGCCCGCTCTCCTGGCCCAGGCGGTTGAAGGGCTGGAACAGCATGGCCACCTGCTCGGCTTTGAGGCCGGTGCCGGTGTCCTGCACCGACAGGCGCAGCAGGCCCGGCGCGCTGCTGCTGCAGTCCACCACCACCGCGCCGCCCTCGCGGTTGTATTTGATGGCGTTGGACAGCAGGTTGAGCAGCACCTGCTTGAGGCGGGTGCGGTCGGCGTCCACGCTGAGCGCGCAGGCGTTCGGGAACAGCATGCGGATGCCGCGCGCGGCCGCCAGCGGCTCGGTCATGCTCTGCACCTCCTGCAGGATCTCCTGCAGCGCCACCGGCTCCATCGACAGCGCCACCGCGCCGGACTCGATCTTGGCCAGGTCCAGTATCTCGTTGATCAGCGTGAGCAGGTGGCGGCCGGATTTCAGGATGTGATTGGCGAACTCCTTCTTCTGCGGCAGCGTGGAGGGCAGCTTGTCCGAGGTGAGTATCTGCGCGAAACCAAGGATGGCGTTGAGCGGCGTGCGCAGCTCGTGGCTCATGGACGACAGGAAGGCCGACTTGGCCTGGTTGGCGCTCTTGGCCTCCTCCATGGCCATGGCCAGCTCGCCGTTGGTGGCCTCCAGCTGCAAGGTGCGCTCGTGCACGCGCTGCTCCAGTTCCTGGTTCAGGCGCATCACCTCCTGCTGCGCCTGGGCGCGCTGCTCGGCCTCGCGCGCCAGCTCGCCGTTCGACTGCGCCAGCGCGCGCTGCCGGGTCTCCACCTCGCTCAGCATGGAGTTGAAGGACTCCACCAGCTGCGCCACCTCGTCCTCGCTGGTGCGGGCGGCGCGGCGCGAATAGTCGCCGGTCTGCACCACGTCGCGCGCCACGTCGCGGATATCGAGGATGGGGCGGGTGATGATGTAGTCGGCGCGGCGCATGATCAGGTAGGCGATGCCCATGGCCGGCAGCATCACCAGCAGCGCGATCACGCCGTAGTCCACGCCGCGCCCCAGCATCTCGTACTCGGCGCGCAGGTAGACGGAGCCGAGCAGCTCGCCGTTGTCGACGATGGGCTTGAACAGCGTGAGCTTGCCGTTCTCGAAGCGCATGCCCTCGCTCTCGGCCTGCTGCGGGAAATGCACGTCCTGGCCCGGCGCCACATAGCTGGCGAATAGCTTGCCCCTGGCGTTGTAGATGGCGCCGGCGTTCACCTTGGGCCGCAGCCGCAGCAGCGACAGGGTCTGCTTGGCCAGCGCCTTGTCGTCAAAGGCCAGCGCGGCGCTGCTCATATGGCCGATCAGTTCGGACTGCGTGCTCATGTCGCCGCTCACGCTCTGGTGGTAGGCCCGCAAATCGTAGGCCACGATCATGGCCAGCGACACCAGCAGCGCCACCAGCGTGGTGAGCATGACCACGCCGAGCAGCTTGCCGCGCAGGGAGCGCATGCGGATGATGGGCGGCTTGCTCATATGGCCCCCGGCGCCACGCGGTAGGCGGCCGACAGCATGCGCGCGCTGATGCGGATGCGGGCGGCGGCGGCCGGCTTGAGCGCCACCTCGAAGCGCAGCCGCTCGTCGGCCAGCAGGAAATTGACGATGCTGCCCATGGCGTGCGCCTCCTCGCTGTCGGACACGGTGAGCAGGGGCTGGCTGCGGCTGGCGGCCAGCACGTCCTGCAGGCTGGCCTTGTCGAGCGCGCCGACGAACAGCATATGCAGCTGGCCGGCCGGCTCGCCCTTCTTCAGCCGTTTCACCTGCAGCGGGTGGCCGTTGGCGCTGTGGCCGGCCACGCTGCGCTCGAGCTGCTCGGCCAGCGCGTCCGCGCCCATGACGCCGATCAGCAGCGGGCTGTCCGGGCGCACAAAACTGCCGTCGGGCCATTCCACAAAAGCGGCGAACTTGACCAGGTAGGCGGCCTTCACCTGCCGCTCCAGGCCGGGGTCCGCCGTGCCGGACTGCGCTTGGGCCTGCATGCGCAGATGGGCCGCCAGTATCAGCAGCACGAAAAACAGTTGCGGCAGCAGGCGTGGCAGGCTTGCAAACTGCATGTCTCCCCTCTCGTCGGTAAAGGCACAGGCCAAACGAGTGTACGCATTTTTGGCATTGCTGAGCAGGTTTTTTTGACCTTGCGCAAGACGCGGCGGGCTAGAATGTGTTCTCGCAAACCGGATAGGGAAGATGCAATGGGAGAGACACTGGACAAGGACGCGCTCGAGCGCTTGGCGGCCGAGGTGGGCCGTGTCCTGCACAGCAAGGGCCTGCTGCTGGCCACGGCCGAATCGTGCACCGGCGGCGGCGCGGCGCAGGCGGTGACGGACATCGCCGGCTCCAGCGGCTGGTTCGAGCGCGGCTTCGTCACCTACTCCAACGAGGCCAAGAGCGAGCTGCTGGGCGTGCCGGCCGAGCTGATCGCGCAGCACGGCGCCGTCAGCGAGGAAGTGGCGGCGGCGATGGCGTCCGGCGCGGTGGCGCACAGCGGCGCGCACGTGGCGCTGTCCACGACAGGCATCGCCGGGCCGGGCGGCGCGGTGCCCGGCAAGCCGGTCGGCACGGTGTGCTTCGGCTGGGCCGGACCGGGCGGCACGCGCACCGAACGGCTGGTATTCGGCGGCGACCGGCGCGCCGTGCGCGAACAGGCCGTGGCGCATTCGCTGCAAGGGCTGCTGCACTTTTTGGTATAGTGCGAGCCGGGCTGGCCGACTAATCACGCGCAATCAAGAGCACTTCACACGAGAACTCCATGCAGAACACGGTACATTTCATCCTTCAGGGCAAAGGCGGCATCGGCAAGACGCTGGTCTCCACAATCTTGGCGCAATGGCTGGCGGCCAAGGACGAAACGCCGCTGCGCTGCTACGACACCGACCAGGAGAACGCCACCTTCTCGCGCTACAAGGCGATGGACGTGAAGCACGTGCCGGTGATGACGGACGCGCGCACCATAGACCCCAAGCGTTTCGACGCGCTGATGATAGACATCCTGGAGGAAGACGGCAACTGCGTGATCGACAACGGCGCCAACACCTTCTCGCCGCTGGTGGCCTACCTGATCGAAAACGACTGCTTCTCGCTGCTGCAGGAATCGGGCCGCAAGGTCTACATCCACACCATCGTCGGCGGCGGCGACACCCTGCACGACACCGCCATGGGCTTCTTGTCGACCGCCAAATCGACCTCGGTGCCGCTGGTGCTGTGGGAGAACGAGCACTTCGGCCAGCTGGTATCGGCCTCCGGCAAGTCCTTCATCGAATCGCAGACCTATGCCGACAACGCCGCGCGCGTGGTGGGCCGGGTGGTGCTCTCGCAGCGCAACGCCGACACCTTCGGCGCCGACATCAAGAAGATGAACACGGCGCGCCTGACGGCCGAGGAAGTGAAAGCCAGCGACAAGTTCAACGTGATGGAAAAGCAGCGCATCAAGGTGGTGTTCCGCGACCTGTTCGAGCAGCTCGACAAAGTCAGCTGGTAAGAGGAGCGCGCCATGGACCAGCACAAGCTGCGCAGCCTCGTATTTGAAAAGACCGGCGTCAAGGTCGACATCGACGACCCCATCTTCGCGCTGGTGGCGCTGAACGAGGCGGTGCTGGCCGAGTCGGTCGAGCGCCATATCGCGCGCATCGACGCGGCCTCGCTGGAACTGGCCGAGCAGGTGCGCGCGGCGGGCGGCCTGCCGCCGGCCAGGGCGGCGGCCTACGAGCCCGCCCCGGCGGCCCCGGTCAAACCCATCGCCACCCAGTCCCCGCTGGTGACGCCGCGCGAACAGCGCCTGCTGGCCGCGGCGGCCGGCATCAGCCTGCTGACCGCCTTGCTGGTGTGCGGCATGCAAGCGCTGTTCAGCAAGCCCGCCGCAGCCCCGCCGGCGCTCACGCCAGAGCAAAGCGCCGCCCTCGTCCAGGCCGAAAAACTCACCCGCGCCATTAGCAAGCTGGACGCAAAAGCCCGCGACCAGATCCAGGCCGAACTGCAAAAGTAACCATGCCACACGACCACGACCACGGCCACAGCGGCCAGCACAAGCACGCGCCAGCGCACGGCCACAATCATGATCATGATCACGGCGAGGGCCACAGCCACGGGCACGGCCATGGGCACGACCACAGCCACGGCCACGGCGGCCATCACCACCACCACGGCGACCCGAACAGCCAGGGCCGCGCCTTCGCCATCGCCATCGCGCTCAACACGGTGTTCGTGGCCATCGAATTCGGCTACGGCTTCCTGGCCAACTCCACCGCGCTGATGGCCGACGCCGGCCACAACCTGTCCGACGTGCTGGGCCTGATGCTGGCCTGGGGCGCGGCCATCCTGGCCAAGCGCGCGCCCAACCAGCACTACACCTACGGCCTGCGCAGCAGCTCCATGCTGGCCGCGCTGTTCAACTCCCTGCTGCTGATGGCCGCCTGCGGCGCCATCGCCTGGGAAGCCGTGCAGCAGCTGATGAACCCCACGCCGGTGCACGGCCTGACGGTATCGGTGGTGGCGGCGGTGGGCATCGCCGTCAACGGCTTCTCGGCCTGGCTGTTCATGGCCGGCGCCAAGGACGACATCAACATCCGCGGCGCCTACCTGCACCTGGCGGCCGACGCCGCCATCTCGCTGGGCGTGCTGCTGGCCGGCCTGGCCGTGATGTGGACCGGCTGGACCTGGCTGGACCCGCTGGTCAGCATCGCCATCGTGGTGATTATCCTGGTGAGCACCTGGGCGCTGCTGCGCGAGGCACTGAAGCTGGTGCTGGCCGCCGTGCCGGACTCGGTGAACGCGCCCGAAGTGGAGCGCTTCCTGCGCGCCCGCCCCGGCGTGAACGAGGTGCACGACCTGCACATCTGGGCCATGAGCACCACCGAAACGGCGCTCACCGCCCACCTGGTCATGCCCGGCGGCCATCCCGGCGACGAGGCGCTGGACGACATCGCCGCGCGCCTGAAGGCCGACTTCTCGGTGCACCACTGCACGCTGCAAGTGGAAATGGGCACCACCGACCACGCCTGCTGCCTGAAGGCGCCCTGAAACGGCGCCGTCCTAGTCCGCCAGCCCCGAGAACAGCGCCGTGCTCAGGTAGCGCTCGCCGAACGAGGGGATGATGGTGACGATCAGCTTGCCCGCGTTCTCGGGCCGGCGCGCCACCTGGATCGCCGCCCACAGCGCGGCGCCGGAAGAAATCCCCACCATCAAGCCCTCCTGCGACGCCGCCGTGCGCGCGGTGGCGAAGGCGTCCTCGTTGGCCACCCGTATCACCTCCTGGTAGGCCTGCGTGTTCAGCACGGCCGGCACGAAGCCCGCGCCTATGCCCTGGATGGGATGCGGCCCCTTGGCCCCGCCCGACAGCACGGGCGACGCCTCCGGCTCCACCGCGATGCACTGGAAGGACGGCTTGCGCGCCCGCAGCACCTCGCTCACGCCGGTGATGGTGCCGCCGGTGCCCACGCCGGCCACCAGGATGTCGGCGCGGCCGTCGGTGTCGCGCCAGATCTCCTCGGCGGTGGTGCGGCGGTGCACGTCCGGATTGGCGGGGTTGTTGAACTGCTGCAGGATCAGGTAGCGCGGGTCCGCCTCGGCCATCTGTTCGGCGCGGCGGATGGCGCCCAGCATGCCCTCGCTGCCGGGCGTGAGTATCAGCTCGGCGCCGTAGGCGCGCAGCAGCATGCGGCGCTCGCGGCTCATGGTGTCGGGCATGGTGAGCGCGCAGCGGTAGCCGCGCGCGGCGCACACCATGGCCAGCGCAATGCCGGTGTTGCCGCTGGTGGGCTCGAGGATGATGGTGTCGGGGCGTATCAGCCCGGCGGCCTCGGCGGCCTGTATCATGGCCAGGCCGATGCGGTCTTTCACGCTGTGCGCGGGGCTGTAGAACTCCAGCTTGGCAAGGATCTGGGCCGGCGCGCCGGCGGCCATCCGGTTGATGCGAACCAGCGGCGTGTTGCCGATGAGTTCAGTCACATCGTTGGCAATATTCATGGCGTAGCTCCGCTCTCGTGGCTCGGAGCTTCAGTCTACGCCCACTACCAGCCGCGCGCCATAGGGGCGCACGGCCTGCCGCGCATTATTTCACGTCCAGCAGTTCCACTTCAAAGGTCAGCGCCGAATTCGGCGGGATCTCGCCGGCCGAACGCGGGCCGTAGGCCAGGTCCGCCGGGATGATCAGCACGCGCTTGCCGCCCACCTTCATGCCCTGCACGCCCTGGTCCCAGCCCTTGATGACCTGGCCTTTGCCCAGCGTGAACTCGAGCGGCTCGCGGCCGATGGAGCTGTCGAACTTCTTGCCGCGCTGGTTCTTGGCCAGCGGGCGGTACAGCCAGCCGGTGTAGTTGACGCGCACGATGTTGCCGGCTGCGGCTTCCTTGCCGCCGCCCACCTTGACGTCGTTGATGATCAGGGCATCGGCGGCCGGGCCGGGCTGGGCCGAACCCACCACCACCGGCGCCTCCGGTGCGGCGGCGGGAGCGGCTGCCGGAGCGGCGGCGGGTGCCTGGCCGGCAGCCTGCGCCATCGATGCCGCGGCGGCGAACAGGAATGCGAACAAAACGGAACTACGGGTCATGATGTATTCTTTCGTTGAGGTTTCAAGCGACGCACATGATAACAAATCAGCCATCCGATGCAATTATTCAGCCGTCCGGGCGCAAGCTTTTTTTCGCGCTGTGGCCGGACGAAGACACGCGCGCCGCGCTGGCGCGGCTGCAGCCGCTGGCGCCCGGCCGCGCCATCGCCCCCGCCAAGCTGCACCTGACGCTGGCCTTCCTGGGGCAGCAGCCGGCAGCGGCCCTGGCGCCGCTGCTGGACATCCTGGCCGGGCTGGACGTGCCTGAGCTGCCACTGCTGATAGACAGCCTGGGCTACTTCCAGAAACCGCGCATAGCCTGGGCCGGCATGTCCGATCCCCCTGCCGCGCTGCTGGCGATGCAGGCCGGGCTGATGGCGCAGCTGGAAGCGGCCGGCTTTTCCGCCGCCACGCACGGCCAGTTCAAGCCCCACGTCACGCTGGCGCGCGAAGCCAGAACCGCCCCGCCGCCGGCCGCTTTCGAGCCGGTGCTGTGGCACGCCGGTAGCGTGGCCCTGGTCGAATCGCTGCCCGCCGGCGACTACGTTCCCATTGCCGCAAAACAGGTCTAGGCGAATGCGGCTCAGGCTGCTTCGGCGGGAATGGCGACGGGGGCGGCCTGGGCGGCGAGCTTGTTGAGCAGGTGGCCGGCGGCGACCATGCCGAAGGTGGCGGTCACCACCACGGCCGAGCCGTAGCCGGCGCAGTTCAGGCCGGTGACGGCGCGCTCGTCGCCGTCGATCGAGCACGCTTCGCCGGTGTTGGGCAGCTGCAGCGGCTCCATCGAGAACACGGCGTCGATGTTGTACTTGTTCTTCATGCCGGGCGGGAAGCCGTAGTTGCTGCGCAGGCGGCGCCGCACCTTCTTCAGCAGCGGCTCCTGCTCGGTCTTGGACAGGTCGCGCACTTCGATCTTGGCCGGGTCGGTCTTGCCGCCGGCGCTGCCGATCACGATCAGCGGGATCTTGTTGCGGTGGCAATAGGCCACCAGCGCGGTCTTGGCCTTGGCGCTGTCGATGGCGTCAACCACGTAGTCGTAGCCCTGCGCGCCCACCATCTGGTCCAGATTGTCCTCGTCGATGAAGTCTTCGATCTGCGTGACCTGGCAGTAGGGGTTGATCAGCGCGATGCGCTCGGCCAGCGCGTGGATCTTGGCCTGGCCGACGGTGGAGGCCAGCGCCTGGATCTGGCGGTTGATGTTCGATTCGGCCACGTTGTCCAGGTCGATCAGCGTCAGGCGGCCGACCGCGCTGCGCGCCAGCGCTTCGACGATCCAGGAGCCGACGCCGCCGACGCCGATCACGCACACGTGCGCCCGGCGGAAGCGTTCCAGCGCCGCCTGGCCGTACAAGCGGCCGATGCCGCCGAAGCGGCGCTCGAAGTCGACGTCCATGCCGGCGTCTGTGCCAACTTCGGTGGCTAGGGGGGAAGTTAGTTGGTTCATGCCGCCATTTTAGCGGACGCGGCGGCAAAGATTATTCTAGAATGACTGTCTGAACTGACTGATAACATTGTAGACCACCCCGACCAAGCCCACCATGAGCGCCTCCCTGATCGACACCGCACCCGACTTCGGCCAGCCCATCGCCGTCCTGAAGCACTGCCACGACCGCATCCGCAAGCAGCTCGCCACGCTGCAGAAGCTGCTGGCCCACCTACCCCAGTTCGGCGCCGACGACCAGGCGCGCCAGGCGGCGCACGCGGTGCTGAAATATTTCAACAACGCGGCCCATCTGCACCACGAGGACGAGGAGCACAATCTGCTGCCCATGCTGGACGGCACGGCGCGGGAGGCCGACGCGGCCCTGCTGCAGGAACTGATGCCGCGCCTCCTTGCCCAGCACCGGCAAATGGATGCGGATTGGCTTATAATCAAATCACAACTTGACAAAATTGCCATAGGGACAGATACGGCCCTGTCCGCTGACGCGGTGCAGCAGTTCGTGGCCGACTACACGGCCCATATGGAGCAGGAAGAGCAGCATATCGCGCCCATGGCCAAGCGCCTGTTCAGCGCGGCGCAGATGCAGGAACTGGGCGACGCCATGCAGGCGCGCCGCGGCATCGCGCCAGCGGCAGCGCCGGCCGCACCGGCAGCAACGCCGGTGGCGGCCGGGGTCGACATCGCCGACCTGCGGCTCGATTACGGGCGCGCCAGCCTGGACGAGGCCGACACGCTGGACCACCCGGTGGACCAGTTCGCCAAGTGGTTCGGCGAGGCCATGAAGGCCGAAGTATTCGAGGCCAACGCCATGAGCGTGGCCACCGTGGGCGCGGACGGCAAGCCGAGCTCGCGCATCGTGCTGATCAAGCAGTATGACGAGCGCGGCTTCACCTGGTACACCAATTACGAGAGCCAGAAAGGCCGGCAGTTAGCGCAGAACCCGCATGCGGCCCTGCTGTTTTTCTGGCGCGAGCTGGAACGCCAGGTGCGCATCGAGGGCCGCGTGGAGAAAACCTCGGCCGAGGACAGCGACACGTATTTTTACAGCCGTCCCGTGAAGAGCCAGCTGGCGGCGGTGGCCTCGCAGCAGAGCGAGCACATCGCCAGCCGGGCCGAGATGGAAGAGAACTATGCGGCCGTGGAAGCGGCCAGCGGCGGCCAGCCGCAGCGCCCGCCGCACTGGGGCGGCTACCGCCTGGTGCCGGAGCGGGTGGAGTTCTGGCAGGGCCGCCGCTCGCGCTTCCATGACCGCATCGTATTTACGCTGCAAGCGGACGGCAGCTGGAAGAAGGAGCGCTTGCAGCCCTGATCATTCATGACCATGGGAGGCTACCTTGTTCGCGCAAAACCGACTGAGCGCCTGGATGGCGGGCGTGCGGCACCAGACCGCCATGCCGCTGCGCATAGAATTGTGGAACGGCCAGCAGTTCGATTTTTCGGCCGAACCGCCGCGCGTCACCATCCGCCTGCCGCGCGCGTCGGCGGCGCGCTACCTGCTCACGCCGTCGCTGTCCAACCTGGGCTCGGCCTATGTCGAGGGCCTGATCGAGGTGCGCGGCGCGGCGCGCGACATGATCGCGGTGGTGAACGCGCTGGCGCGCTCCACCCTCAAGGAACAGGGGCGCTTCGCCCGCATCGCCCGCAATTTCACGCATGACCGCAAGCGCGACGCCGAGGCGATCCGCTACCACTACGACGTGTCCAACGAGTTCTACCAGCAGTTCCTGGACCCGGCCATGGTGTATTCCTGCGCCTATTTCGAGCGCGGCGACGAGGACCTGGCCAGCGCCCAGGCCAAGAAGATAGACCACATCCTGCGCAAGATCCGGCTGCAGCCGGGGCAGACCCTGCTCGACATCGGCTGCGGCTGGGGCGCGCTGGTGCTGCGCGCGGCGCAGCAGTACGGCGCGCGCTGCGTCGGCATCACGCTGTCGCAGAACCAGCTGGAGCTGGCGCGCGAGCGGGTGCGCGCGGCCGGGCTGGAGCAGCTGGTGGAGATCCGCCTGCAGGACTACCGCGACGTGCGCGGCCAGTTCGACCGCATCACCAGCGTGGGCATGTTCGAGCACGTCGGCCTGAAGCACCTGCCGGAGTATTTCCGCGCCATCAACAGCCTGCTGGCGGAGGATGGCGTGGCCATGAACCACGGCATCACCGGCACCGATCCGGACAACGGCGAAACGCCGTATGGCGGCGGCGAGTTCATCGACAAATACGTGTTCCCGCACGGCGAGCTGGTGCACCTGGGCCAGGTGCTCAAGGCCATGCAGGAGGGCGGCCTGGAGGCCTACGACGTGGAGAACCTGCGCCGCCACTACGCCCGCACCTGCTCGATCTGGACCGACAATTTCGAGGCCGGCGCCGAGCGCATCAAGACGCTGGCGGGCGAGAAGCGCTTCCGCATCTGGCATGTGTACCTGGCGGGCTGCGTGTACGGCTTCGAGCAGGACTTGCTGAGCCTGTACCAGATCGTGTGCGGCAAGGCCGGCCGCAATCCGCGCGTGCTGCCCTGGTCGCGCGGCTATATGTACCCGTCCAGCGCGCCGTAGAGCTGCTGCAGCGCCGCCTCCATGGCGGCGACGGCGGCGCCGTCCGCGCCGGCGCGCAGCTGCTCGGCGGCGGCGATGGCGCGCGCGGCGCCGAAGTTGACCAGCACGCCCTTCAGGCTGTGCAGCGCGCGCTGCGCGCCTTGCTCGTCGCGCGCGGCCAGCGCCCGCAACACGTCGCGCCACAGCTGCGGCCCGTCGCGCACAAACAGCGCCGCCAGCTCGCGCAGCAGGTCCTGGTCGCCGTCCAGCCGCAGCAGCGAGCCCGGCCAGTCCAGCACCTGATCACCCGGCCCGGGCGCGCACCTGGCCAGCGCCTCGCGCAGGCGCGCCAGGCTGATGGGCTTGGACAGATAGGCGTCCACGCCCGCCTCCAGGCAGCGCTCGCGGTCGCCCGCCATGGCGCGCGCCGTCATGGCGATGATGGGCAGGCGGGCGCGCGCCCCGTTTTGCTCCCGGCTTTGCTCCCGGGTTTGCTCCCAGATGCGGATATGGCGCGTGGCAGACAGGCCGTCCAGGCCGGGCATCTGCACGTCCATCAGCACCACGTCGTAGCTGGCGTGGGTGGCGTATTCCAGCGCGGCCAGGCCGCTGTCGACCAGGGTGGCGCGGTGGCCCAGCTTTTCGAGCAGGCGCAGCGCCAGGCGCTGGTTGACCGGGTTGTCCTCCGCCAGCAGCACGCGCAGGCTGCCGTCGCGCCCTTCGGCCGGGTAGCCGGGACGGCCCGCCGCGGCCAGGTCGCGGCGGCGGTCGCGCCCGCTGCGCAGGTCGGCCGCGCGCGCGGCGGGCGGCGGCGCATCGACAACGGCATCGCCCTCGGCCATGACCAGCCCGCGCGCGGGCGGCAGGCTGGACAGCGGCGGCAGCGGCGCGGCCGGCGCCAGGCCGGTATGCCGCAGCGGCACCGTGAAGCTGAACACGCTGCCCTGCCCCGCCGCGCTGCGCACGCCGATCTGGCCCTGCATCAGGATCACCAGGCGGCGGCAGATGGTCAGGCCCAGGCCGGTGCCGCCGTATTCGCGCGTGGTGGAGCCGTCCACCTGCGCGAAGGCCTCGAAGATCAGCTTCTGCTTCTCCAGCGGGATGCCGATGCCGGTGTCCGCCACCGAAAAGGTGATGTCGCAGCGCTCGCCGTCCTCGCGCCCCAGCGCCACCGACACCGCCACGCTGCCCTCGGCGGTGAACTTGATGGCGTTGCCGATCAGGTTGATCAGCACCTGGCGCAGCCGGCCCGGGTCGCCCCTCACATTGCGCGGCAGCTGCGCCGACAGCTCGCAGTGCAGCGCCAGCCCTTTCTGGCGCGCGCGCAGCCCCATCACGCGCACGCTGTCCTCCACCATCTGGCGCAGGTCGAAGGGCACGTCCTCGATATCGAGCTTGCCGGCTTCGATCTTGGAGAAGTCCAGGATGTCGTTGACGATGGCCAGCAAGGCGTCCGCCGAGGCCCGCACCAGGCCGATATCGGCGCGCTGCTCCGGCGTGAGCGCCGATTCCAGCACCAGCTCCGTCATGCCCAGGATGCCGTTCATGGGCGTGCGCACCTCGTGGCTCATATTGGCCAGGAATTCGCTCTTGGCGCGGCTGGCCGCCTCGGCCGATTCCACCGCGCGCTGCATGGCGTCGCGCGCGGCGCGCTGTTCGCTGATGTCGATGAAGTAGCCCAGCATGTAGCTGCGCCCGCCGCTGTTGATGACGCTGCGGCTGACCAGCACGTCGCGCGGCGGGTCAAAGCTCATCAGGCGCCGCTCGCTGGTCACCATGCGGCCGCTGCTCCAGGCCAGGTCGTCCTCGGCGCGCGTGGCCTCGGCCCAGCGCGGCGAGGCGAAATGCTCGATGGTGCGGCCCAGGATCTCCTCGCGCGTGCGCTGCGTGAATTCCTCGAAGCGCTTGTTAAAGCGCAGGAAGTGGCCGTCGCGGTCCTTCAGGAACACGGGAATGGGCAGCTGGTCCAGGATTTGTTCGGTCAGCTCCTGCCGGTGGCGCGCGTCGTCGTCCGGCTCGCGCTGCTGCGCCAGGTCGGCCAGCATGGCGGCCAGGCGCTGCGCCGTCTCTTCGCTCGCGCCGCCTTCCGCCTGCGCGCCCGCGCGGCGCTGCAGCTCCCGGCTCAGCAGCAGATTGTCGGCGCGCACCAACGCCAGCTCGCGCTCCACCTCGCGCAGGCGCGGCGCCAGGCCGGGGTCGGCGCGCTCGCCCTCCTGCAGCAGCGCCTGCAGGCCGTTGGCCAGCGTGGTTTCGCCCAAGGCGCGCAAGGCCGCCAGCCGGTGCTCCACTTCGGCATCGTCCAGCGCGCCGAGCGCGCGCCGCACCAGTTTTTTCAGGCGGGCCGATTGCATGCGCGGCGCGGCCGGCCTCAGGCCGGCGTGCCCTCGTCGCGGTAGCGCGCGCTGATGGCCAGCACCTCGCCCCAGCGCGCCAGCAGCGCCTGCACGCAGCGCACGTCGAAATGGCTGCCGCAGTTGTCCAGCAGGTACTGGCGCGCCGCGTCCATGCTCCAGGCCTGCTTGTAGGGCCGCACGCTGGTGAGCGCGTCGAACACGTCGGCCACGGCCACGATGCGGCCCACCAGCGGGATCTGCTCGCCGGCGTGGCCGTTCGGGTAGCCGCCGCCGTCCCAGCGCTCGTGGTGGCTCAGCGCGATCTCGGCGGCCAGCTGCAGCATGGGCGCCTGGCTGCCCTTCAGAATGTCGTAGCCCATGCGCGCGTGCTGGCGCATGACCACCATCTCCTCCTCGTTCAGGCGGCCGGGCTTGAGCAGGATATGGTCCGGCGTGCCGACCTTGCCTACGTCGTGCATGGGGGCCGCGTTCAGGATGTCCTCCTGCTGCTGCTCGGACAGCCCCAGTTCGGCCGCGATCAGGCGCGAGTAGTGCGCCATACGCAGGATGTGGGCGCCGGTTTCCGGGTCGCGGTATTCGGACGCGCGCGCCAGCAGCATGATGGTCTCCTGCTCGCGCGCGCGCAGTTCGGCGGTGGCCTTGCGCACCTCGCCGCGCAGGCCCACGGTGGCGCGCCGCAGCTGCAGCATATTGCGCGTGCGGGCCAGGAATTCCACCTTGTCGATGGGCTTGATGAGGAAATCGCTGGCGCCGTTCTCCAGCGCGCGGTGGCGCACGTCGACGTCGGTGCTGGCGGTCACCATCAGCACCGGCGGGCGCTCGCGCGGGTCGGCGTGCACGCCGTCGGCCAGCGCGGCGATCAGCGCCAGGCCGTCCATGTCCGGCATCATGTAGTCGATGATGAGCAGGTCCCAGGCATTGCTGTTGCACCAGTCCAGCGCCGCCCGCGCGGCCTGGAAACCGACGGTCTCCACGCCTTCGAGCTTGCCGATCAGGCGCGACATCAACACCAGGTTGATGTGGGTGTCATCAACGATCACTACCTTCATGGGCAGCCACTTATTGTTATATGCGTTATGGGTACAGCGGGGTACAGCGGGGTGCGGCGCCTGCTTACTTCAATCTGTTGCTGTAGGTTTTGCGGAACTTGGCCACCTTGGGCGCCACCACGAAGGCGCAATAGCCCTGCAGGGGGTGCTGCTCGAAATAGCGCTGGTGATAGGCCTCGGCAGCATAGAAGGGCTGCGCGGGCGACAGTTCAGTGACGATGGGCGCGTCCCACACCACCGCCATTTCGGCGATCACCTGGCGCGCGGTGGCCTCCTGCTCCGGCGACTGGTAATAGATCACCGAGCGGTACTGGGTGCCGACGTCGTTGCCCTGGCGGTTCAGCGTGGTGGGGTCGTGGATGGTGAAGAATATCTCCAGCAGGTCGCGGTAGCTGACCACGGCCGGATCGAATTCCAGCCGCACCACTTCGGCATGGCCGGTGGCGCCGGTGCACACCTGCTCGTAACTGGGGTCGGGCTGCTGCCCGCCGGTGTAGCCGGACACCACGCTGTGCACGCCGCGCACCTCCAGGTAGACGGCCTCCGTGCACCAGAAGCAGCCGCCGCCGAACACGGCCACTTCAGCCGCCCCCGCATTGCTAGTCATACCGCGCCTCCCGCTCAGAGTATGCTGTCATGATGGCTACTGTAACGCAAAGCGCAGGCGCATGCACCTTCAAATGATATGCGCTCCTATTCTTTGGCATAATGTTGGAAATTACAGGTTTCCAATGAATATTAGCTCCCCCCGCGCCGACTCGCGTGAATTCGATACGCCGCATTTTCGCCAGGCGTTGTCCCAGTTCGCCACCGGCGTCACCGTCATCACCACCCGCCTGGCCGACGGCACTTTCCGCGGCCTGACCGCCAGCTCCTTCAATTCCGTCTCGCTGGACCCGCCGCTGGTGCTGTGGAGCCTGGCCAACGGCGCCAACAGCCTGCCCATCTTCACCGGCAACTCGCACTACGTGATCAATGTGCTCAACGCCGGCCAGGCCCACCTGGCCAAGCTGTTCTCCAGCCGGGGCGAGGACCCGTGGGCCAGCGCCGAGTACGAGCTGTCGCGCACCGGCCAGCCCATCCTGAAGGGCGCCGTGGCCTGGTTCGAATGCCACAACCGCAGCCGCTACCCGGAAGGCGACCACGTGATCTTCGTGGGCGAAGTGGAGCACTGCGAATTCTCGCCGCAGGCGCCGCTGGTGTTCCACGGCGGCGGCTTCCGCAGCCTGGGCTAAAAAACGGAAATTGGTGTCGCCATTTGAAAAGCCGGGCGCGGGCCGGCGTCTTAGAATGCTGGGATCATTCACATAACCCGAGACCAGGACACACCATGAGCCAATCCCGCGCGCAATTCCACTGGGACGACCCCCTGCTGCTGAACGACCAGCTGACCAGCGAAGAGCGCATGGTGCGCGACGCCGCCGCCGCCTACTGCCAGGACAAGCTGGCCCCGCGCATCCTGGAAGCGTTCCGCCACGAGCGCATGGACACCACCATCTTCCGCGAGATGGGCGAGCTGGGCCTGCTGGGCCCCACCATACCGGACCAGTACGGCGGCCCCGGCCTGAACTACGTCAGCTACGGCCTGATCGCGCGCGAAGTCGAGCGCGTGGACTCCGGCTACCGCTCCATGATGAGCGTGCAATCGTCGCTGGTGATGGTGCCCATCTTCGAATTCGGCACCGAGGCGCAGAAGCAGAAATACCTGCCCAAGCTGGCCACCGGCGAATGGATAGGCTGCTTCGGCCTGACCGAGCCCAACCACGGTTCCGACCCCGGCTCCATGATCACCCGCGCCAGGAAGGTGCCGGGCGGCTACGCCCTGTCCGGCGCCAAGATGTGGATCACCAATTCCCCGGTGGCGGACGTGTTCGTGGTGTGGGCCAAGGACGACGAAGGCGCGATCCGCGGCTTCGTGCTGGAAAAAGGCATGGCCGGCCTGAGCGCGCCCGCCATCCACGGCAAATTCGGCCTGCGCGCCTCGGTCACCGGCGAAATCGTGATGGACAACGTGTTCTGCCCGGAAGAAAACGCCTTCCCGGACGTGCGCGGCCTGAAAGGCCCGTTCACCTGCCTCAATTCGGCGCGCTACGGCATCGCCTGGGGCGCGCTGGGCGCGGCCGAAGCGTGCTGGCACACCGCGCGCCAGTACACCATGGACCGCCAGCAGTTCGGCCGTCCGCTGGCCGCCAACCAGCTGGTGCAGAAAAAGCTGGCTGACATGCAGACCGAAATCACGCTGGGCCTGCAAGGCTGTTTGCAGCTGGGACGCATGAAGGACGCCGGCACTGCCGCCGTCGAGATCACCTCCATGATGAAGCGCAACTCCTGCGGCAAATCGCTGGACATCGCCCGCGTCGCGCGTGACATGCTGGGCGGCAACGGCATCTCCGACGAATTCGGCGTCATCCGCCACATGGTCAACCTGGAAGTGGTCAACACCTACGAAGGCACGCACGACATCCACGCCCTCATCCTCGGCCGCGCCCAGACCGGCATCCAGGCTTTCCAATAAGAAAAAAGGGGTCAGGGTTAATTAATTTAGTTGCTAAATTAATTAACCCTGACCCCTTATTGGTTCAGAGCAACCGCCTTGACGGCGGTTTTTTTACGCGCTTAGAAGCCGGAGAAGTGGTAGCCGACCGTGACGCCGACGGCCAGCGGGTCCAGCGCGGCGTCCATGGTCTGGCCGGTGGAGTAGCGGGCCGAGGTCTTCAGCTTGGTCTTGACCACGTTGATGTCCGCAAACCATTTCTCGTTGATGGCCATCGACACGCCCAGCTGGGCGCTGGCGGCCCATTTGTTTTTCATCGAGAAGGTCGACGGCGGGCCGCCCGGGTTCAGCAGCGCGGTCAGCTGGCCGGAACCGGTTTCGCTGCGGAAGTAGGCGTAGGTCACGCCCAAGCCGGCGTAGGGACGGAACTTGGCGCTCGGCTCGAACAGGTGGTATTGCAGGAAAACGGTCGGCGGCAGCACTTCCGAGCTGGCCAGCTGGCCGGTGCCTTCCAGCGAACCCGAACCGTAGATCTTGTGCTTGTACGGCACGCCCAGGTCCAGCTCGACCGAGAAGTTGTCGGTCAGCATGCGGCCGATGGTGAACACCGGCTGGGTGTCGGCGCCGATGTCGGCACGGCTTTCCGGCAGCGCCGGGGCGCTCACGTTGCCGCTCTTGACCTTGGGGGTGATCTTGTTCAGGCCGGCCTTCACCACCCACTCGCCTGCTGCCTGCGCCGAGGCGCCCGACGCGGCGCCCATTGCGGCGGCCAGGGCCAGCGCTTTCACTGCGGTATTGATACGAATTTTCATCTTATTATGTCTCCAGGAATGCAGTGATTACAGCCAGCCTTTTACGACCATTTTTTCAGCCACGAAGCGCGCCAGCAGCGTGTGCAGGAACGGGGTCGGGTGGACGGTGTCGGCGTAGGCGTAGTGGCTGACGTCGCCAGTTTTCAGGTTGGTGGCGTTGCATCCCAGCGAGTTGCCCAGCGGGTTCTTCGTCAGGTCGCAGGCGGTTTCCTTGACATTGGTCAGGCCATAGGGCGCAGGATTGGTGGCCTGGTTGTGGTTTTCCGAGAAGGTGTCGATCAGCAGCACGGTGTCCATGCCGGCCAGGTCGGCGGCGATGACGTCGTTGAAGGCTTTCACCATGGCGTTGATCAGCGCGCGCGACGATTCGGACTGCGCCAGGCCGGACGGCGTGTTGGCCACGTCGGGAATGTTGTTGACCACCACGTATTTGGCGCCGTTGGCCAGCAGCTGGTTCTTCACCAGCGCCACCACGTCTTTGGCGGCGGTGACCATCAGCGGCACCAGCGCCGGGCCGTTGGCGGCGGCGTAGTCGGCGCCGGCTTTGGCGCCGGCGGCGGCGCCGTCAGCCTTGGCTTTGTCGACGATGGCTGCCTGGGTGGCCGGTACGGCAGCGCTCTTGTTGCCGGCCAGTACAGCGGCGGTCACGGCGGCGGTCACCACGGAGGTGTCGGTGTGGCCGGGACGTGCGCTTTCGGTGGCCAGGGCCAGGCCGATGGAGGCGGCGGCAGTTTGCGGATTGGTGGCGCCGGCGGCCAGCTGGCCGACCAGGCTGGTGCCGAAAGCCGTGTTGCCGGCGGCGGTACCGGCGGCGGTGGCGGCTGCCGACAGCGCGCCCAGGTTGACCAGCAGGTCGTTGTTGCCGCCCCACATGAAGACGATCTCGTCGCCCTTGAACTTGCCGCCCACTGCGGCCAGGTGGTTCTTCACCTGGGTGACGACCGGCACGGTCAGTGCGCCCAGTTCGCTGCCGGCGGCTTTGTTGCCTTCGCCGATAGGATTGGTGACGCGCGCGCCGCCCTGGCCGTAGGCGTAGCAGCCGGCGCGGTTGACGACAGGTACGCTGAAGCCCTTGGCGGCGTTGCCGTCCAGGCCGGTCTGTGCCGCGCAAGGCGCAGGCAGGCCGAATTGCGCGGCCAGCAGCTCGATCCAGATCTTGCCGGTCAGCGCAGGATTGGCCGCCGTGTTGTTGCCGTTGATGGTGAATTTGCCGCCGCCCAGCGCTTGCACGGTGCCGACGTTGTAGCTGCCCACGTCGGACAGGCTGTCGCCGAACGATACCTGGGATGCGAATTTGACTTTGAGGGTTTGGTCGCCGCCGGCTGGGCTGCCGCTGCCGCATGCGGCCAGAATTGCCGAGGCCATAACTGCCAGGGCGAGTTTGGTGTGACGCATTGTGTCTCCTGAAAAATAATGTTCTTGTTTTAAACGCACGGGCGTGCTATTCGCTACCCAACTAATATGCCAGCCCGAGCGGCGTATGTATAGCGCAATTTTGTAAATTGGGCAGTTTCGCCTAATGCACAAAAGCGTTATTTTCAGGCATTTTCAGCGGGCACGGAAGAAGTCGCGCGCGGCGCGCAGGCAGAACGGCGCCACCAGTCCGGCATGGTAGGCGTCGCGCACGGCGGCGTCGCCCGAGCCGCCGCTGATGGCGGCATTGGCCCGCACTGCGGCTTTGGCGGCGAGGAAGCCCAGTTTGGGCTGGGAGTAGTCGTCGCCGAACAGCGAGGGCGTGGAATCGACGTTGACCACGTGCAGCGTGCCGCCCGGATTTTTGGCCCGAAAATAGTCGGCCGCTGCGTTGGTGTTGTAGTAGGGAACCAGCGGATCGGCGTCGCCGCCACACAACAGTAGCGGCGCGGCCGGGGCGTAGCTGCGCAGATCGTTTTTTTTCAGCCACAGCCGCAGCGCGTGCGCCGGCGTGCAGGCCAGCGGATCGCTGCCGGCTATGTCGCAGGGACGCAACTGCATGTCGGCGGTGTAGCCGTCGCGGTAGCTGGTGCGTATCAGGTTGCCGTCGTTGAAGAATTCCTTGCTGCCGGCCGCTTGCGGGACCGAGTTCCAGGCGAACAGCGCGCTGGCGGGCAGTTTGCCCAGGCTGGCCAGTTCGCCCAGGCCCACGGTGCCCGGCAGCAGGTTCTCGATGCCGCTGGCGTAGCGCGTTTCGTAGATGTCGCCGGGGCTGGCGTACAGCGCCGCGCCGGCGTGCTGGCCGGCGTTGACCAGCATGGGCACGAAGGCGGTGGCGCCCAGCGTGGGCGCGCCGCCGAAGATGGTGTCGCCGAACTTGAGCAGCGCATAGGGGCCGGACAGTCCGGCCGCCGCCGTCACGCCGAACTCGGCGGCGTGGCGGGTCTGCATGGCGCGCTGGGTGGCCAGCGCCACGTAGCCGCCCTGCGAATAGCCGGTGACGTAGAGCTTGGCCGAGGCGTTGGCGCCGAGCTGGCTGAACACGGCGCGCGCGGCGCGCAGGCCGTCCACCATGTCGGCCGATTGCTGCTCGCCGTCCAGGTAGGCGTGGTAGGCCAGCGTGGAGCCGGCATAGCCCGCGTAGTTGGGCGCGACCACGATAAAGCCCTGGGCCGCGAAGATGGCGGCGATCAGGCGCGCCTCGGTGCCGTCGAGCTTGCTCATATCGTAGGACTTCAGCGGCGAGGTGCCGTGCGCGTAGAGCAGCACCGGGCGCGGGCCGCTGCAGGCCGGGTCGGCGCCGGAGGGCAGCATGACGGCGGCGCTGGCTTCGGTGTCTTCGCCGGCCGAGCCTATGGTGTGGTAGCGCACGGTGTGCACGCCGACGGCGCACACGGGCGTGCTGGTAATGCCGCTGGTGCCGCTTTGCGCGCTGTCGAGCAGTTGCTTGAGGGCCTGCGGCTCGTAGGCGGCGACGGCGGCCGGGCCGCCCACCAGGTTGCCGCGCAGCGAAGGCGGCGGAGCCGGGGGCGGAGGCGCGATCACCACCGGGCTGGTGCTGCCGGGCGCGGTCACGCCGCCATTGCCGGCGCTGCCGCCGCCGCAACCGGCGGCCAGGACCGCCAGTATTAAAGAGATGGTAACTTTCTGGTAAAACATCTGAACTCCGCTGATTCCGCCGTCAAATCAGCATAGCAGGTTCAGGGTATTGAAGACTGGAAAAAGCTGCGGGCGGCCATCAGGCAGTACTGCGCAGCCAGCCGGCTGTGGTAGCGATCGGACACTGCCTTGACAGCATCATTGCCCTTTTTGACAGCATCGGCCCGCATCGTGTCGCGTTCGTGCGCGAAAGCTTGTTTGAACGGCAAATACGCATCGTCCGGCTGCTGGCTTTCCAGATCGACCAGCACCGGCGCGGCGCCGTGGGCCTTGAAGTAGGCGTAGGTGGCGGTGGTGTTGGCGAACGGCACCACCGGGTCCCGCGCTCCGCCGCACAGCATCAGCGGCGAAGACGGCGTGTAGTTGCGCAGGTCGTTCCTGCGCATCCATTTGCGCAGCGTGTGCTGCGGCGCGCACGCCAGCGGCTGGGCCGGGTCCAGTTCGCAAGGATTGCTGGCCATGTCCAGCAGATAGGCGTTGCGGTAGCTGGTGCGCACCAGGTTGCGGTCGGCGAAGAAGGCGGAGGCGTCGGCCGCCTGCGGCTGCGAGTCGCGCGCGAACAGCGCGCCCTTGGGCAGCTTGCCTTTGCTGACCAGGTCGTCCAGCCGCACCTTGTTGGGCAGCAGGCTTTCTATGCCGCTGGCGTAGCGCGCCTCGTACAGGTCTTCCGGGGCGCTGTACAGGGCGGCGCCGGCGCGCTGGCCGGAGGTGGTGAGCAGGGGAAGATAGGAGGTGACGCCGGTGTTGGGCCGGCCGCTGAAGATGTCGTCGGCCATGTGGGCCAGCGCGTAGGGGCCGGACAGCGCGGCCGTGGCGGTCACGCTGAATTCGCCGCTGTGCTGCTGCTGGATGGCGCGCTGGGTGGCCAGCGCCACGAAGCCGCCCTGCGAGTAGCCGGTGAGGAAGAGCTGCGGCGCGGCCTGCACGCCCAGCATGGCGTAGGCGATGCGCGCGGCGCGCAGCGCGTCCACCATGTCGCTGGCTTGCTGGTCGGCGTTCAGGTAGGGGTGGTAGGGCAGGCTGGAGCTGCCGTAGCCCGCGTAGTCGGGCGCGACCACGATGTAGCCCTGGGCGGCGAACATGGAGGCGATCAAACGCGCTTCGCCGTTCAAGCGGGCCATGCTGAAGGTTTTGTCGAGCACGGTGCCGTGGGCGTACAGCAGCACGGGACGGGGGCCGCTGCATTGCGGGCCGGGGCCGGAGGGCAGCATGACGACGGCGCCGGCGTCGGCCGGTTCGCCCTGCCCGCCCACGGTCTGGTAGCGCAGGCTGTGGATGGCGATGGCGCAGCGCGGCTCGCCGGTGACGGCCAGCAGGCCGTCGCGCCGTTTCAGCAGGCTGCGCAGCAAGGCCGGTTCGAGCTTGTCGACCGTTTCGCTGATGATGTCGATGGGGACGGGGGTGGGACCGGCGAGCAGTGCGCCGCGCGGGGGCACGGCGGGCCCGGCCGAGGCTTGCGCCGGGGCCTGGGCCGAAACCAGCGCAGGTGGCAGCGCAAGGGGCAGCGCCAACGCCAGCGCCAGCCAGGCATACAAGGTTCGGGTCATGGCGACCTCCTCTACCCGTTATGCGCGCCGGACCAGCGCCGGCGTGGTTCCGTCAGGATTGCAGGAACGACTCAACAATACCAGAAGAACCGAATGCTGCGCGCCGTAATCGATCGTTGACGCCAAGCCATGCGTCGTGCTGTGGCGGCGTTTCCACCAGGATGAGTTCGGCGCCGGTCTGGTCCATCGCGCGCAGCGCGGCGTACAGGCCGAAGGCGTAGCCGGCGGCGTCGGACGGCATGTGCTGGTGCGCTGCTGCCTGGGGCAAGGCCGAGTAGTGAATGACGGCGGCTTTGCGGCCCTTGGCGGCCAGCCTGGCCAGCGTATCCGCCAGCGCGGCGCCGTCGCACAGGGCGACCGGGGCTTTGGGGGCGTAGTGCGATTCCAGCGTGCCGGAGGCGCGCGGGGCGGTCTGGTCTGGCAGGTTGGGCATGGCGCCGATCACGTCGGCAATGTCCTGCGCGCCGATGTGGCCGGGGCGCAGCAGCACCGGGCCGTGCGTGGCCAGGCGCGACAGGTCGAGGATGGTCGATTCGATGCCGACCTGGCTGGAGCCGCCGTCGAGCACGGCCAGGCGCAGCGCGGCAGCGGCGGCGGCACCGGTATGGCCCGCGCCAGCCTCGGCCTCGGCCGGATCGGCCATGCGCGCCGTGATGGCGGCGGCGTAGGCGTGGGCGGCGGCTTCGGCCGCTTCCGCCTCGTCCAGCACCATGGCGCCGAACTCGTCGCGCACGTGCTGCGCGGTGGTGGGGCTGACGTTGCCGAACTTGTTGGCCGACGGCGCCGCCACGCCGCCCTTGCCTCCCTTGAAGGCGCTCAGCAGGGCGATGGCAACCGGGTGCGACGGGCAGCGCATGCCCACCGTGTCCTGGCCGCCGGAGACGGCGTCTGGAATGTGGGCGTTACGCTTGAGTATCATGGTCAGCGGGCCGGGCCAGAAGGCCTCGGCCAGCTTGTAGGCTTCGGCCGGGATGTCGCTGCACCAGTAGCCGATGTCGGCGCCCGGCGCAATGTGCACGATGACGGGATGGTCCTGCGGGCGGCCCTTGGCGGCGTAGATGGCCGCCACGGCCTGCGGGTTTTCGGCGTCCGCACCGAGGCCGTACACGGTCTCGGTGGGGAAAGCCACCAGCTTGCCCACCTCCAGCAACACGGCGGCGGCGCGGATGGCCGCCACGTCGATGCCGGCCTCGCCGGCGGCAGCGCCGCCCGGGCTTACCCCGCCGCTCACGGCGCGATGCCCAGGATGGCGCAGGCGGCGTTCAGCTGCCGCTGCGCTTCCGCCAGCGTGGGCGCGACAAAGGTCAGGTGGCCCATCTTGCGTGCGCGGCGCGGGTCGTCCTTGCCGTACAGGTGCAGATTGGCGCCCGGCAGCGCCAGCACCTGGTCCCAGGCCGGCTCGCGCGTGGCCTCGGTATCGTCGGTGAACCACACGTCGCCCAGGATGTTGAGCATGACGGCCGGCGAATGCTGGCGCACGTCGCCCAGCGGCAGGCGCGCCATGGCGCGCACCTGCTGCGCGAACTGGCTGGTGACGCAGGCGTCCATGGTGTAGTGCCCGCTGTTGTGCGGACGCGGCGCCATTTCATTGACCACCAGCGAACCGTCTTCCAGCACGAAGAACTCGATGCACAGCACGCCCACATAGCCCAGCTCGGCCACGATGGCCTGCGCCGCCGCCTGCGCCTTCTTCGCGCAGTCGTCCGACACGTTGGGGCCGGGCACGGTGGTGGTGAACAGGATGCCGTCGCGGTGCACGTTCTCGGCGATCGGGTAGACCACCGACTGGCCGTCCGCGCCGCGCGCGGTCAGCACCGACACTTCATAGGCCAGCGGCAGCATCTTCTCCAGCAAGCAGGTCACCTGCCCCATGCCGTCGAAGGCGGCGCGCACGTCCTCGCGGGAGCGCACGCGCACCTGGCCCTTGCCGTCGTAGCCCATGCGCACGGTTTTCAGGATGCCCGGCAGCAGCTCGTCGCCGATGGCGTCGATATCCGCCAGCGAGGCGATCACCTTGTGCGGCGCGGGCTGCACGCCGGACTTGGCCGCGCAGCCGACAAAGAAGCTTTTCTCGGCGATGCGGTCCTGCGCCACCGACACGCCATGCGCGTCCGGCGCCACGAACACGTGCTGCGACAGCCGCGACAGGCTGTCGGCGGGCACGTTCTCAAACTCGGTGGTGACGGCGAAGCACTGCGCCGCCAGCACATCCAGGCCCTGGCCGTCGCTGTAGCCGGCGTTGATGAGGCGCTGCGCGACCTGCCCTGCCGGGCAGTCGTCGGACGGTTCCAGCACGGCCACCTGGTAGCCCATGCTTTGCGCGGCGTGCGCGAACATGCGGCCCAGCTGGCCGCCGCCCATCACGCCCAGCCAGGCTTGCGGATTGGCGCTGGGCAGGAAGGGCGTAAACTGCTGCGGTGAAGATTTACTCATTGTTTAGGCATTAATTCGCAAGCGGTAAAGTCATGGCCTTGGCGGCGTCGGTCTGCGTGGCGCGGAAGGCTTCCAGCTTGTCCGCCAGCGCGTCGTCGGTGCCGGCGATGATGGCCACGGCCGTCAGCGCGGCGTTGGCGGCGCCCGCTTCGCCGATGGCGAAGGTGGACACCGGCACGCCCTTGGGCATCTGCACGATGGACAGCAGCGAGTCTTCGCCGCGCAGGTATTTGGACGGCACCGGCACGCCCAGCACCGGCACGATGGTCATGGCGGCCACCATGCCGGGCAGGTGGGCCGCGCCGCCGGCGCCGGCGATGATGGCGCGCAGGCCGCGCGCGCGGGCGCTCTTGGCGTAGGCGTACATCTCGTCCGGCATGCGGTGCGCGGAAATGACTTGCGCTTCAAACGGCACGCCGAACTGCTTGAGGATGGCCACGGCATTCTGCATCACGTCCCAGTCCGAAGACGAGCCCATGATGACGCCAACCAGGGGTTTGTTCTGGTCGGCCATGCTTATACCTTCAGCTTCTCGCCGGTCAGGCGTTCAATGGCTTCGAAATACTTGGCCTGGGTCTTGTTGATGACGTCCGCCGGCAGCGCGGGCGCCGGTGCGGTTTTGCCCCAGGTCAGGGTCTCCAGGTAGTCGCGCACGAACTGCTTGTCGAACGACGGCGGCGACATGCCGGGCTGGTAGGAGTCGGCAGGCCAGAAACGCGACGAGTCGGCGGTCAGCACTTCGTCCATCAGGTGCATGACGCCGTTTTCGTCCAGGCCGAATTCGAACTTGGTGTCGGCGATGATGATGCCCTTGGTGGCGGCGTACTCGGACGCCGCCTTGTACAGCGCGATGCTGACGTCGCGCATCTTGGCGGCCAGTTCGGCGCCGATGCGGCTTTCCATGTCGGCAAAGCTGATGTTCTCGTCGTGCTCGCCCAGGTCGGCCTTGGCGGCCGGGGTGAACAGCGGTTCAGGCAGCTTCTCGGCCTGCTTCAGGCCGGCCGGCAGCTTGATGCCGCAGATGCTGCCGGTGTCCTGGTAGTCCTTCCAGCCCGAACCGATGATGTAGCCGCGCACCACCGCCTCCACCATGATGGGCTTGAGGCGCTTGGCCACCACAGCGCGGCCTTTGACCTGCTCCACCTCATCGGCGGCCACCACGGACTCGGGCGCAACGCCGGTCAGGTGGTTAGGCACGATGTGGCCCAGTTTCTCGAACCAGAAGTCGCTCATCTGGTTCAGGACCATGCCCTTGCCGGGAATCGGTTCGTTCATGACGACGTCGAAGGCCGACAGGCGGTCGGTGGTGACGATCAGAATCTTGTCGTCGCCGACAGCGTAGTTGTCGCGGACTTTGCCGTGGCCGAGCAGTGGCAGGGACTTGATGGAGGATTGGTAAAGGCTGTTCATAGCGGGGGGAGAGGAAAGATAACGCAAAGATAAAGCGAAACCGGCGCACGGGTATGCATGCCCGCCGGTCAAGAAAATCGGGCCGAGACATAAGCTCGGCCCGTTCCAGACAGAATTTTACTTCACAATCTGCGCCAGGGCGCCGGCCTTGTAACGCTCGGCCATTTTGTCCAGCGCCAGCGGCTTGATCTTGCCGGCCTGGCCTTCGCAGCCGAACGCCAGGAAGCGCGCGCGCACCACTTCTTCCGCAGCGGCGCGGGCCGGCTTGAGGAAGTCGCGCGGGTCGAACTTCGATGGGTTCTCGAACATGTACTTGCGCACGGCGGCGGTCATGGCCAGGCGGATGTCGGTGTCGATGTTGATCTTGCGCACGCCGTGACGGATGCCTTCCTGGATCTCTTCAACAGGAACGCCGTAGGTTTCCTTCATGTCGCCGCCGAATTCGCGGATGATGGCCAGCAGTTCCTGCGGCACCGACGAGGAACCGTGCATCACCAGGTGGGTGTTCGGGATGCGGGCGTGGATTTCCTTGATGCGGTCGATGGCCAGGATGTCGCCGGTCGGCTTGCGGGTGAACTTGTAGGCGCCGTGCGAGGTGCCGATGGCGATGGCCAGCGCGTCGCACTGGGTGCGCTGCACGAAGTCGGCGGCCTGGGCCACGTCGGTCAGCAGCATTTCGCGGGTCATGGTGCCTTCGGCGCCGTGGCCGTCTTCCTTGTCGCCCTTCATGGTTTCCAGCGAACCGAGCACGCCCAGTTCGGCTTCCACCGTCACGCCGATGGCGTGCGAGAACTTGACCACCTCTTTCGACACGTCCACGTTGTACTCGTAGGACGCGACCGACTTGCCGTCCGCTTCCAGCGAGCCGTCCATCATCACCGAGGTGAAGCCGGAGCGGATCGCGGCCATGCAGACCGCCGGCGACTGGCCGTGGTCCTGGTGCATGACGACAGGGATGTGCGGGTAGGCTTCGACGGCGGCGTCGATCAGGTGGCGCAGGAAGGCTTCGCCTGCGTATTTGCGGGCGCCGGCCGACGCTTGCATGATGACCGGGCTGTTCAGGGCATCGGCGGCGGCCATGATGGCCTGCACCTGCTCCAGGTTGTTGACGTTGAAGGCGGGGATGCCATAGCCGTTTTCGGCGGCATGGTCCAGCAGCTGACGCATGGATACGAGGGACATGGTATTACTCCAAACAATAAAAAAATCGGTACGGGGGCCGGCGGATTTTCAGGAAAATTCGCCTACCTTCACTATCTTCAATGCATTGGTGCCGCCCACCTGGCCCATGGGTTCGCCCCAGGTGACCACGATCATGTCGCCCTTCTTGACGATGCCGTATTCCACCAGCAGGTCTTCGGCCTGTTTCAGCACCACCGAACTGTCGGCGCCCTGCGCCAGTTCGTAGGCGCGCACATTGCGGTACAGCGAGGCTTTGCGGGCGGTGGCCACGCTCGGCGTGAGGGCGAAAATCGGCGTGTCGATGCTGTGGCGGCTCATCCACAGGGCGGTGGAGCCGGACTCGGTCAGCGCCACGATGGCCTTCACGCGCAAATGGTGCGCGGTGAACAGCGCGCCGTAGGCGATGGACTGGTCGATGCGGGTGAAGCGGACGTTGAGGAAATCGGCGTCCAGTTTGTTGTATTCGGATTGCTCGGCCTCGACGCAGATCGCGGCCATCATTTCCACGGTCTCGATCGGGTATTTGCCGGAGGCCGTTTCGGCCGAGGTCATGACGGCGTCGGTGCCGTCCAGCACGGCGTTCGCCACGTCGGACACTTCGGCGCGGGTCGGCACCGCGTTGACGATCATGGACTCCATCATCTGGGTCGCGGTGATGGCCAGCTTGTTCGATTCGCGCGCCATCTTGATCATGCGCTTCTGCAGCGCCGGCACGGCGGCGTTGCCCACTTCCACGGCCAGGTCGCCGCGCGCCACCATGATGCCGTCGGACGCGTCCAGGATCTCCTGCAGCGCGGGGATCGCTTCGGCGCGCTCGATCTTGGCGATCATCATCGGCTTGTGGCGGTAAGGCTCGCCGGCGATATTGGCCAGCTGGCGCGCCATCGCCATATCGGTGGCGTTTTTCGGGAAGGAGATGGCCAGGTAGTCGCACTGGAAGCTCATCGCGGTCTTGATGTCTTCCATGTCCTTGGCGGTCAGGGCCGGCGCGGTCAGGCCGCCGCCCTGGCGGTTGATGCCCTTGTTGTTGGACAGCTCGCCGCCGATTTTCACGGTGGTGTGGATTTCGCTGCCCGCGATGCGGTCCACGATCAGCACGATCAGGCCGTCGTTCAGCAGCAGCACGTCGCCGGAACGCACATCGGTCGGCAGCGATTTGTAGTCCAGGCCCACGCGCTCCTGGTTGCCCAGTTCGCCGTTCTCGCCCCATTTGGCGTCCAGGATGAACTGGTCGCCGTTGGCCAGTTCGATCTTGCCCTGTTCAAACTTGCCGATGCGGATTTTCGGTCCCTGCATGTCCGCCATGATCGCCACTTCGCGGCCGCACTCGGCGGCGGCGCGGCGCACCAGCGCGGCGCGGTCGATATGATCCTGCGCCTTGCCGTGCGAGAAGTTCAGGCGCACCACATCCACGCCGGCCCGTATCATTTTGACCAGGATGCCGAAGTCGGTGGAAGCGGGGCCGATGGTGGCGACGATTTTGGTACCACGGGACATAGAGTTCCTTAGCGAAGAGAGACGCGACGCACAAGCCCCCGCGCGGGCGGGGGCCGGGGGATTACTTGTTGAAACGCTGGGTCAGGATATCGACCGCCGGCAGGGTTTTGCCTTCCAGGAACTCCAGGAAAGCGCCGCCGCCGGTCGAGATATAGCCAATTTTATCGGTAATGTCATATTTTGCAATCGCCGCCAGCGTATCGCCGCCGCCTGCGATCGAATAGGCCTTGGAACCGGCGATGGCCAGCGCCAGCGTCTTGGTGCCTTCGCCGAACTGGTCGAACTCGAACACGCCGACCGGACCATTCCACACCACGGTGCCGGCCGCGGCGATCTTGGCCGCCAGCAGCTGCGCGGTCTTGGGACCGATGTCCAGGATCATGTCGTCGTCGGCCACGTCGGCCACGTCCTTGATTGTGGCGGCTGCGGTGGGCGAGAACTCCTTGGCGCACACCACGTCCACAGGAATCGGCACTTCGGCGCCGCGCGCGGCCATGATGCCGATAATGGCCTTGGCTTCGTCCACCAGGTCATTTTCCACCAGCGACTTGCCGATGTTCAGGCCCACGGCCTTCATGAAGGTGTTGGCGATGCCGCCGCCGACGATCAGGCCGTCCACTTTCTCGGACAGGGCCTTCAGGATGGACAGCTTGGACGAGACTTTCGAACCGGCCACGATGGCCAGCAGCGGACGGGCCGGGGCGCCCAGCGCCTTGCCCAGCGCGTCCAGCTCGGCCGCCAGCAGCGGGCCGGCGCACGCCACCGGCGCGAACTTGGCGATGCCGTGGGTGGAGGCTTCGGCGCGGTGCGCGGTGCCGAAGGCGTCGTTTACGTAGACGTCGCACAGCGCTGCCATCTTCTGCGCCAGCTCGTCCGCATTCTTCTTTTCGCCCTTGTTCACGCGGACGTTTTCCAGCAGCACCACCTGGCCGGCCTGCAGGCCTTCCAGGCCAGCGCCGTCCACCCAGTTCTGTTTCAGTTCCACCGGCTGGCCCAGCAGTTCGGCCAGGCGCTTGGCGACCGGCGCCAGGCTGTCTTCCGGCTTGAACTCGCCTTCGGTCGGGCGGCCCAAGTGCGAGGTGACCATGACCTTGGCGCCAGCGGCAACGGCGGCGCGGATGGCCGGCACGGAGGCGCGGATGCGGGTGTCTTCAGTGATGTTGCCGGCGTCGTCTTGCGGCACGTTCAAGTCGGCGCGGATGAACACGCGCTTGCCTTGCAGGGCTTGTTGGTCGATCAGATCTTGCAGACGAATGAAGTTCAGAACAGCTTGCATGGCTACCCAAAGGACGAAGGTTGGAAAGACCGCTATTCTACCGCAACGCCGGATGCGAATCCCTTAGAAAATATGCAACAGTCTCAGGGCGGTGAAGAAGGCCATGCCGAAAATGATGGTTTCCAGCATGTTACGGCGCACCAGGTAAAACGCGATGGCGACCACGCCGGACACCAGTTTCAGATTGTCCAGGCCGATATGCACCTGGCCGCCCGGCGCCAGCAGCAGGTCGGGCGCGACGATGGCCGCCAGCGCGCAGGCCGGCGCGTAGCGCAGCACCTCGTGCACCCGTTTCGGGATAGTGATATGGTGGCCGATCAGCCAGAACGAGGCGCGCGTGGCGGCGGTGGCCAGCGCCAGCGCCACGATGGTGAGCCAGATTTCCCAGTCAGCCATGCTTGCCGTCCTTGGCGCGCCCCAGGCCCAGTTTTTCCGTCAGTTCCTCGGCCGCCATGGCGGTCAGCATGCCCAGCACCACGGCGGCCAGCAGGCCCAGCTTGTACGGCAGGCCGACCCCGGCCACCGCCACCGCGCCGGCCACGATCACGCCGCACACGGCAGGCCGGCTGGCCGTCAGCGGCACCATGATGCAGATGATGGCCAGCGTGCCGGCAAAGCCCAGGCCCCATTCGGCCGGCACCGTGCTGCCCAGCAGCACGCCGGCGATGGAGCCGATCTGCCAGGCCGCCCAGTTGGGGTACATCAGGCCTTTCAGGTAAGAGACCTTGCCCGCCACCGGCGCTTCGCTGGGATAGCGCTGCAGGAACAGGGCGGCGGTCATGTCGCCGGAACAATAGCCGAGCAGGAAGCGCTGCCGCCACGGCAGGCCGGCGAAATGCGGCGCCAGCAGGACGGAGAAAATAACGAAACGCAGATTGACGGCGATGGCGGTCAGGAAGATGACCCAAATCGGCGCGCCGGCCGCGATCAGCGGCAGCGAGGCCAGCTGGGCCGAGCCGGCGAAGGCCATCAAGGTCATGCCCAGCGCCTGCGGCACCGTCAGCCCGCTCTTGACCATGGCCACGCCCACCACCAGGCCCCAGGCGCCGATGCCGAACAAAGTGGGAATGCCGCTCCTCAGGCCTTCGCGCCAGGAGGCTTCATCGTGGCGTGCAACATCGACAGTGGCGGGGGCTGGAGTGGCTTCGTTCATGTGGTTTTCCTGCCACGCGCGCGTTGTTTTAGTAGAAACGAACGCAGGCGGCCGGTACTGTAGATCAGGCGCTATTCTACCGATGATTCTGGGAATTGCGCGAATCCGTTAAAATCGGTGTTTTCAGCCTACGTTACACGGAGATCGCCAAGATGAGCAACACCACCCAGCCAGCAGCCGCCAACGCAGTAGAACTCGACGGCAAAGACCTGCCGGCCCACTGCCCCAACCCGGCCATGCCGCTGTGGTCCTCGCACCCGCGCGTGTTCCTGGAGTTCAATCACGACGGCGTCGCCAAGTGCCCGTACTGCGGCACCGCCTACCGCCTCAAGCCGGGCGCCGTGGTTGCCCATCACTGATCTTATTCCGGCCCGGAGTTCGCTATGTCAAAAAAGCAATTAAACGGTAGCGCCAGCGAAGTGGAAGCCGCCTTTTACGACGCGCTGAACCGGGCCGACGTGGACGCCCTGATGGCCCTGTGGGCCGACGACGAGGAAATCGCCTGCGTGCACCCGGGCGGTCCGCGCCTGGTGGGGCACCGCGCCATCCGCGAATCGTGGTCCATCATCCTCGAGCACGGCGGCCTGCACATCATGCCGGCCGTGCTGCACGAGACCCACAACCTGATGAGCTCGATTCACTCCGTGGTGGAAGGTGTGACCGCCGCCACCGGCGAGCCGGCCCACCTGGTGGCCAGCAACGTCTATATCAAAACGCCGAAAGGCTGGCGCATCGTATTGCGCCATGTGTCCGTGGCGCCCGGCCCCGTGCCCGTGGACAATCCGGCGCAGGTGCTGCACTGAGCCGCTGGCGATGAAGTACACCGCGCCACGGTGGCTGCCCAGCGGCCACCTGCAAACCATCTACCCCGCCGTCTGCATCAGCAAGCCGGCGGTGGCCTTCCGCCGCGAGCGCTGGCAGGCGCCGGACGGCGATTTCGTCGATGTCGATTTTGTCGACGGCCAGCCCGGCCAGCCTTTCGTGGTGCTGTTCCACGGCCTGGAAGGCTCGTCCGACAGCCACTACGCGCGCGCCCTGATGGCCGAAGTGCGGGCGCGCGGCTGGTCCGGCGCGGTGCCGCACTTCCGCGGCTGCTCGGGCGAGCCCAACCTGGCGCCGCGCTTCTACCATTCCGGCGACGCCGCCGAAGTCGACTGGGTGATACGCCGCCTGCACGCGCGCGCCATGGACGCGGCCTGCAGCCGCTTCTACGCCACCGGCGTATCGCTGGGCGGCAACGCGCTGCTGCGCTGGCTGGGCGAGTCGCAGCACCAGGCCGAGATCGTCGACGCGGCGTGCGCCGTGTCCGCCCCGCTGGATCTGGCGCGCGGCGGAGAATCGCTGTCGCGCGGCTTCAACCTGCTCTACACGCGCATGTTCCTGAACACGCTCAAGCCCAAGTGCGTGGCCAAGCTCAAGCAGTTCCCCGGCCTGTACGACCTGAACGCGCTGATGGCCGCCAAGGACTTGTACGCCTTCGACAACGTGGTCACCGCGCCGCTGCACGGCTACCGCAACACGGAAGACTACTGGGACCGCGCCAGCGCCAAGCATGTGCTGACCGACATCACGGTGCCGACGCTGGTGCTGAACGCGCAAAACGATCCCTTCCTGCCCGGCATCCACCTGCCGCGCAAAGCCGCGCCCGGCGTGCTGCTCGACTACCCGGAGCATGGCGGCCACGTGGGCTTTGCGGCCGGCGGACCGCCCGGGTCGCTGAGCTGGCTGCCTCGGCGGCTGATCCATTTCCTGGAAGGCGAAAACGCCAGCCGCGCGGCGGGCAAGGGCCGGATGTGCGAAGCTTGAAGCATGGATGACATCGTAAAACAAGCGCTGGCCAAATGGCCCAACGTGCCGCACTGCTACGGCTGGCTGGGCCTGGACGCGCGCGGCAACTGGCGCATGCGCGACGAACGCGCGCAGCACTTCGGCCTGCCGGGCGACAAGCTGGGCAACGCGGCGCTGGTGGGTTTTATCGTGCGCAACTACGCCAGCGACGAGCGCGGCTGCTGGTATTTCCAGAACGGGCCGCAGCGGGTCTATGTGAACCTGGAGACCACGCCGTTTGTGGCGCGCACCGATCCGGCGCAGGGCTGGGTGCTGCACACCGGCGAGGCACTGGGGCAGCCGGACGCGGCGTATCTGACCGAGGATGGCGCGTTGCTGCTGCAGCGTGGCGGCGTGACCGCGCAGCTGGACGACCGCGACGTGGCGCAGGCCATGGCCTTGCTCGAGAGGGATGGCCGCGCCGTGGACGACGAGGCGCTGATGGCCTGGCTGGAGGGCGGCGACGGCGCGCTGACGCTGCGCACGGGCGGCCGCGCGGTAGCGGTGCAGCGCATGCAGCGCGACCGCATCGCCGGGCAATTCGGCTTCATACGCCAGCCGCAGCCGGACGCGCCGGCGTGACGCCCGGCGGCTTACGCACTCCGTGCTAACCCGCCCTAAGGCTCCTTGTACTTATCCCCCATCGCATCCTTGCGCCGCTGCTTGAGCTCGCGCTCGCGCGCATCGATCTGCGCCTGGTCATAGAACGACGCATCGGTCGACTTGCGCGCCAGGTTGAGCTGGTCCAGCGCCGCCAGCGTGCCGCCCTGCAAGGTGTACGACTCCGCCAGCGCCATATGCTGCAAGGCCATCTTGCCCTGCTTGGAATACGCCTTGGCCAGCAAGTCATGCACCTCCGGCTCCTCCTTGTAGAACTGCGCCTGCTCGCGCAGGAAGCGCGCCGCTTCCTCGAGCTGGCCGGACGCAATCATCGCCTCCGCATACTGGTGCGCAATCCCGCGCGACAGCGGAAACTGCTGGTGCGCCGCCGACGCCTCCTTCAACGCCGCCGCGATCAGCGCCGCATTCGACTCCTGCGCCAGCTTGATATCGAGCGACAAGCTGGTGAACACCGTCGGCGCCGTGTCGCGCTGGCCCATGCCGAACACGCCCTTCGGCATGGGCGCCTCGATGGTGGCGCGCGCCTTGTCCAGCCAGCGCTGCGCCGCCACGAAGTCATTCTTCTTGAACATGGCGAACGCCATGCCGTACTGGCCCGCCGTCTTCTGCTGGCGGTTGTCCTGCTCCATCAGGCTCTCAAAATACTGCATCGCCTCGGCCAGCCCCTGCGTGCTCATATCCTGCAGCACCCGCGCGCGCGAACGCACCAGGTAAAAGGCCAGGCTGTCGAGCCGCTGCTTGTAAGGCTGCTCGCGGATGCGGGCCTGGATGTCGGCGATGCGCTCGGTGGTCAAAGGGTGGGTCAGAAGGTAGGCCGGCACCAGGTCGCTGTAGTTGCGGCTGGCCGTCTGCATGCGCTGGAAAAAAGCCACCATGCCGCTGGTGTCGAAGCCCGCCTCGCCCATGATCTGGAAGCCGACCCGGTCCGCCTCGCGCTCGGCGTCGCGGCCGAAATTGAGCTGCCGCTGGATGGCCAGGCCCTGCCCGCCCATCATCACGCCCATAGCCGCGTCCGGGCTGGACTTGGCCGCCAGGATGGCCAGGATCATGGCCGCCAGCGGTATCAGCGCGTCCTGCTTCTGCTGCCCCAGCTGGCGCGCAATATGGCGCTGCGCCACGTGGCCGATCTCGTGCCCCAGCACCGACGCCAGCTCGGACTCGGACTGCGCCGCCAGCAGCAGCGCCGAGTGCACGGCGATAAAACCGCCCGGCAGCGCGAAGGCGTTGAGCTGGCCGTCGCGCACGGCAAAGAAGAAGTAGTTGAAGCCGGCCTCGCCGCGCGCGCCCGGGTGCGCCGTCACCAGCGTGTTGCCCAGCGAGTTCAGGTATTCGAGGATGGGCGCGTCGTCGAGATAATCCTTGTTGCTGCGGATGTCATACATGATCTCCTCGCCCAGCTTGCGCTCGATCAGCGGCGACAGCTCCTGCCGCTCGGTGTCGCCGAGGCTGGGCAGGTTCAGGGGCTTGGACGGCAGCAGCTGCGCCTCGGCCACGCCAATAGGTGCGGCGAACAGCAGGGATGCAGCCAGGGGGAGCAAGCGCGGCAAAAAACGTTTTGATTTCACAATGATATGATACCTGTCGATACCTGCAACTGACTAACTATACCCCAATGACCAGCACTCCCGCCCCAGACCAGCTGACCCACTTCGACACCACGGGCCAGGCCCACATGGTTGACGTCGGCGCCAAACAGGAAACCCACCGCACGGCGGTCGCCAGCGGCAGCATCCGCATGAAGCCGGAGACGCTGGCGATCATTTTAGCGGGAAGCGCGAAGAAAGGTGACGTGCTGGGTATCGCGCGCATCGCCGCCATCATGGGCGCCAAGCGCACCAGCGACCTGGTGCCCCTGTGCCACCCGCTGGCGCTGACCCGCGTGACGGTCGACTTCACCACCGACGAAGCCGCCTCCAGCGTGCACTGCCGCGCGCAGGTGGAAACCTACGGCAAGACCGGCGTGGAAATGGAAGCGCTGACCGCCGTGCAAGTGGGCCTGCTGACCGTGTACGACATGTGCAAAGCCGTCGACCGCGGCATGGTCATGACAGACATCCGCGTAATGGAAAAGCACGGCGGCAAGAGCGGCGACTGGAGCGTGACGAGCTAAACTCCCAGGCCCGCAATGCCCGCTGCTTGGCGAGCATGCGCGCCTTGTGGTGGACAAAGGCTGATTTATTGCAATAGTGTAAAACTTTTACTGCCGGTATATAATTAAATTTATAGACATAGGCACAACAAAAGGGCGCACGAATGAGCAGTGGTACTCCGCCGGGCGAGGTCAAGCCGCAGGAATACGAGTTCGAGCAGATGAACCTGCAGGTGGGTGGCAGGATACAGTTCATCACGCACCGGACCGTGAAGCCTGTGCAGCATTTTTCCACCGTGATCGGCTGGGTGAAGGACGAGTATATGATCGTCAAGGTGCCGTTCGAGAACGGTGCGCCGATTGCCGTCAACGATGGCGACAAGCTGACCATACGCGTGTTTTCCGGCGTGAACGTGTGCTCGTTCGCGGCCATCGTGCAGCGCGTATTCGGACGGCCACTGTTCTATGCGCACCTGTCCTTCCCCGAAAAAATCCAGGGCACCAGCTTGCGCACCGCGATGCGGGTGAGAGTGGATATTCCCGCCCAGCTCAACTGCGATGCGACCGGCAACGTGTCGGTGTTCCTGGTGAACCTGAGCGTGTCGGGCGCGCTGATCGAATCGAAGCGGCCGCTGGAGTCCGGCGATGCAGTGGTGGGACTGTCGTTTACGCTGATCGCGCAGCCGGGCAACCGGCAGGTGCTGGTCAATGCGCAGGCCAGCATCCGCAATATCAACGTGATCAAGCCCGCCACGGCCGACAAGGCCGAAGTGTTCACCTACGGCGTGCAGTTCGTCAACCTCGATCCCACCCACTACACCTTGCTGCAAAACCTCACCTACGAGGCGCTGATCGCCGACCGGCAGAAAATTGTGTAAGCGATGGACGAAAAAAAACCTGGCCGAGGCCAGGTTTTTTGCGACGGCGCCGTAGCGCTGTTAGCTTAAGGAGTTGCTGGAGCAGCGATGTTGTTCTTCAGGATCGCAGCTTTTGCAGCGTCGTTGCTGACGGTGGTGGCAGCAGTCCAGATCATCGTGTTGCCGTTCATGGTTGGGGTGAAGGTGATGGTCTTGCTGTCCACACCGGTACCCAGGCCAGTACCCAGGGTCAGTTCGATTTCACCGGCGCCGGTCACTTTAGCGCTGGCGGTTTCTTTAGTCGCTTTGAAGTCAGCCAATGCTGGCACGCCGTTTTTACCGTTGTTGCAATCAGTCAGCACGCCGCCGGCTTCCTGACCGCACACTGCTACTGCGGTTTTCAGCGAGTCAACGGCGGTGAGGGCGTTGGCCACTTTGGCTTTGGCGGTGTAGTCGCTGTAGGCAGGAATGGCCACTGCTGCCAGGATGCCGATAATGGCCACAACGATCATCAGTTCGATCAGGGTGAAACCGGCTTGTGCTTGTTTCTTCATCATTTTCATGGATTTCATTTTATTGCTCCTCAAGAGGTGAACTGGTTGTTTGGTGCCACACTTGAGTTAGAGCAATTGCTGTGCCAGGCCCTAAAGTGCCCTTTTCAGCCGGATTTCTGCCAATTTTCGTCACTTTTGCTTCTGGGAACTGACGATTTTTGTCAGCTCAGCTGTCAAAGTTTGGCAGCTGACGATTTTTGTCAGGCGGAATCTTGTTTGAATGCCATTTGCGTGCCGCTCAGGTCGAGCACGTCGCCGTCCTGCAGGCGCTGCGCCTGCTTGCCCAGCGGCGCGCCGTTGACGGTGGCGATGGCCTCGCCTTCCGCCTGCGCCACCGAATAGCCGTCCGGCGCACGCGAAATGACGATGACTTGCACGCCCGGCCGGCCCAGCGTGGTGAGCGGCTTGGTCAGCGACAACTGCTTGCCGGCGTTGGCGCCGTTCAGCACTTCAATGCGGCCCAGCACGGCGGCCGGCTGGGGCATGGCTGCGGCTGCAGCCTGCGGCGGCGCAACGGGCGCCGGGCGCGGGGCGGCTACCGGGACGGTGGCGCCCTCGCTGGCCGGGGCAGTGCCGGGGACCGGGCGCACGCCGTCCGCCAGGTATTCAATGCGGTACTTGGCAATCTTGATGCTGTCCTGGTGCTGCAGGAAATGCTTGCCGACGCGCTGGCCGTTGACAAAAGTGCCATTGGTGCTGCGCAGGTCTTCCAGGAAGGATTCGTCGAGGATGGTGGTGATGACGGCGTGCTCGCCGCTGACGGCGGCATGGTTCAGCACGATGTCGTTGCGGCTGCGGCGGCCGATGCTCATGCGCTCCCGGCTCAGCGGGACTTCCTGTTCCACCACGCCGTCGCGCGAAATGATGATCTTCCCCAAATTTGGTCTCCGTGCGTGTTGTGGCTTCCGGCAATAAAAAACGGGGAGCCGCAGCTCCCCGTTATTATTCACTAAAAGCGTGAATTACAGCATTGCTTTCAGCAGACGCGCCATTTCGGACGGGTTCTTGGTGACGGTAATGCCGCAGGCTTCCATGATTTCCAGCTTGGCTTGCGCGGTGTCTGCGCCGCCGGAGATCAGCGCGCCGGCGTGGCCCATGCGCTTGCCCGGAGGAGCGGTTACACCGGCGATGAAGCCGACTACTGGCTTCTTCATGTTGTCCTTGATCCACAGTGCAGCGTTGGCTTCGTCTGGACCGCCGATTTCGCCGATCATGATGACCGCGTCGGTATCAGGATCGTCGTTGAAGGCCTTCATGATGTCGATGTGCTTCAGACCGTTGATCGGGTCGCCGCCGATACCAACTGCCGACGATTGGCCCAGGCCCAGAGCGGTCAGCTGTGCAACTGCTTCATAGGTCAGGGTGCCCGAACGGGAAACCACGCCGATGCGGCCCTTGCGGTGGATGTGGCCTGGCATGATGCCGATCTTGATTTCGTCTGGGGTGATCAGACCTGGGCAGTTAGGGCCCAGCAGCAGGGTTTTCGAGCCGGCTTTAGCCATGCGGTCCTTCAGGGCCATCATGTCGCGGACAGGAATGCCTTCGGTGATGCAAATGGCCAGGTCCATTTCGGCTTCCACGGCTTCCCAGATGGCGGCAGCTGCGCCTGCTGGTGGAACGTAGATCACGGAAACGTTGGCGCCGGTTTCTTTTTTCGCTTCGGTCACGTTAGCGAAAATTGGAATGCCTTCGAAGTCTTCGCCGGCTTTCTTCGGGTTCACGCCTGCGACGAAGGCATTTTTGCCGTTCGCGTATTCGCGGCACATACGGGTGTGGAACTGGCCGGTCTTGCCGGTGATGCCTTGGGTGACGACTTTGGTGTCTTTATTGATCAGAATGGACATGTTGATTCCTTAATTAAGCTTGACCGGCTGCAGCGGCGACGACGCTCTTGGCTGCGTCTTCCATGGTGTCGGCGGCGATGATAGGCAGACCGGATTCGGCCAGCATCTTCTTGCCCAGGTCTTCGTTGGTGCCCTTCATGCGCACCACCAGAGGCACTTTCAGCGAAACGGCTTTCGATGCGGTGATCACGCCTTCGGCGATCACGTCGCAACGCATGATGCCGCCGAAGATGTTCACCAGGATAGCTTTCAGCTCTGGGTTCTTCAGCATGATCTTGAACGCTTCGGTGACTTTCTCGGCAGTTGCGCCGCCGCCCACGTCCAGGAAGTTGGCCGGCTCGCCGCCGAACAGCTTGATGGTGTCCATGGTGGCCATGGCCAGGCCGGCGCCGTTTACCAGGCAGCCGATGTTGCCGTCCAGGGAGATGTAGGCCAGGTCGAATTTCGATGCTTCGACTTCAGCTGGATCTTCTTCGTCCAGGTCGCGGTAGGCGACGATTTCCGGCTGGCGGAACAGGGCGTTGGCGTCGAAGTTGAACTTGGCGTCCAGGGCGATAACCTTGCCCGAACCGGTCAGGATCAGCGGGTTGATTTCGGCCAGCGATGCGTCGGTTTCCCAGTAGGCTTTGTACAGGCCTTGCAGGTTGGTGACGGCGTCGGCGATCGACGCTTCCGGTACGCCGATCTTGGCGGCGATGCCGGCCGCTTCAGCGTCGGTCAGGCCGACGGCTGGATCGATGGCGATGGTGTGGATCAGTTCAGGGTGGGACTCGGCCACTTCTTCAATGTCCATGCCGCCTTCGGAGGAAGCCATCAGGACGACGCGCTGGGTAACACGGTCGGTTACCAGGGATACGTACAGTTCCTTCTTGATGTCCGCGCCTTCTTCGATCAGCAGGCGGCGTACTTTCTGGCCTTCAGGGCTGGTCTGGTGGGTAACCAGCTGCATGCCCATGATCTGGTCAGCGTATTCTTTGACTTGTTCCAGGGACTTGGCTACTTTCACGCCGCCGCCTTTGCCGCGGCCGCCAGCATGGATCTGCGCTTTGACTACCCAAACCGAACCGCCCAGCGTCTCGGCAGCTTTGACTGCTTCGTCTGCGGACAGGCACGGGATACCGCGCGGAACCGTCACTCCGAATTTTCGGAGGATTTCTTTGCCTTGATACTCATGGATTTTCATGCTGGCTTCCCTTTTGATTAAAACTGATGTTGAAAGTTGATATTTAAAAAACGAGGATGGTGCGTGCGCTAGGCCAACTCGGGCTTGCTCGCTACCCAGCGCGGGTAAAACCGGGCAACTGCCCCGCCATCGGTGCGCAGGGCGTGGCATTTGTCGAGCTGGAAAGGCTTTTCATGCGGAACGTCGTCGCTGGCCGCATCGTGCGTCGGCCAGACATCGTTAGCGAAGGCCTGGACTGCCGCCGTTGGCAGGATCTGGGCCAGTTCCGTCAGATGGGTGCACCCGGCGACGCCGTGCAGGCGCTGCTTGAGTTCATGCCGGAACCCCTTCATCAGGTTCAGTCCCACCAGGGCCGCGTAAGCCGGGCCGATGGTGTTGCAGAAACCAGGATAGGGAACCGCGTCAGAAACGGCTTCGGCGGCAACGATGGTCAGTTGGCGGTCTACCGTAATGCGCAAGGAGAGGTCGTGCAGGGGCGTGCCGCCTTCGCGCATGCCGGAGGCGAGCTTGGTGGCGTTAACTTTGATGTCGGTGATACGGGCGTCAAGATCCCATAGGCCATCCTCGCGCGCGAACGCCTGGATGTCTATAGCGCGCGTGTGCCGCAGCGCACGTCGGGAGACTGGAGTTGACAGGGACATAAGACCGATGCCGCTTGCGCGGCAAAAATTAGTAAGCAGCCTTGCACTATTCTCTTAACAAGAATGCACGTTGCCGCAGCTTCTACGGACAACCACCGCACCCGCGGTGCTGCAAAAACCCCAAAAGTGTAGCACACCCCGGCGCGAGTTGCGACGTGGCATATGTTAATTAGCGACTTTTCATGAGCCCGCGCGGGGCGCCGCCATGCTAGCCCGGGGGCTGTTCCCAGCCTTATTTCAGGCTCTCATAGGGAACACTGGGGCCGCTCAGTTCCAGCGTGACCGGACGCGGCCCGGGCTGGTACATGGGCGACGCAAAACTGGCGCGCGCGTCGCTGCCCTGCCACGCCACGGCGCCCAGTTCCAGCACCGAGGCGAACATGCTGGCGTGGCCGACCGGCTTGGCGCGGTTGGCCTGCAAGGCGGCCACCGCCGCCGGGTAAGCCTGGCGGTATGGCGCGTTCATCCACACCAGCAGGGGCACGTGGGTGTCGTAGCGGGTGGGGCCGGGCTGGGCGTGCATGAACAGCTGCCGCTGGTCGTCGAACAGGTTTTCGCCGTGGTCGGACGTAAACACCAGCACTGCCGGGCGCTGCTCGGCCTGCAGCACCGCAATCACGCGGGCCAGGAAGCGGTCTGTCTCGACCACCGTGTTGTCGTAGGAGTTGATGGCCTCGGCCTTGTTCTTCGGCAGCGGATTGCCGACGCCGGCGTCGCTCAGGGTGGGGTGGAACACGCGCGAGGCGCCGCTGTAGCGTTCTTCATAGGGGATGTGGCTGCCTATCATATGCAGCACCAGGAACTGGCGCGGTCCGGCCTGGCGCACGAAGGAGGTGAACATGGGCAGCAGGTTGTCGTCAGTGCGCAGGTGGAAGTCCATGGAGTTGCGGGCATATTCCTGCACCTCGGCGCTGGCGCCGTAGCTGGACTCCTCCTGATTGGACAGCCAGGCGGTGCGGAAACCGGCTTCGCGGAAGGTGGGCACCAGCGTGGCGCGCTGCTGGCCCGCAGCATGGGTGACGATGGCGGGCATGGCCTGGTTGGTCCAGTTGGCGGTGGACGCCACGTCGGTGAAGGACAGCAGTTGCGGCCCCAGCGCGGCCAGTCCGGGCGTGGTGTTGCGCGCGTAGCCGTTGATGCCGAGATGGTCGCTGCGCAGGCTTTCGCCCACCACCAGCACCACCAGCATGGGCGCATCGCCCACGCTGGAACGGCCCTGCACGCTGGCAAAACCGGCCCCGGCGATGGCGCGCTCGTAGCCGGTCACGCGCCAGAGCGAGGCCGCCAGGCCACTGGGGAAAGCCAGGTTGATGGTGGATTGTTCCAGCAGCGGCGGCAGGCGCAGGGCATGGCCCACCGCCTGGCGGGCCACCATGGCCAGCATCACCGGCATCAGGCAGCAGGCCAGCAGGCGCTTGCGCGCCGCCGTGTCCAGCCGCCAGCCAGGGCTGATGGAGAAGGCCAGCCACAGATAGAGCAGCAGGCTGAGCGGCACCAGCCACAGCTTCCAGCCAAAGGAAGCCAGCACTTGCGCGCTCATGGCCAGCCCGGTGTTGAGCGCGGAAGAGAGCAGCGCGTCGCCGGGCACGCTGCCGTAGGCCACGGTCAGATAGCAATAGGGGCCGGCCAGCAGCGCCAGCGGCGTCCACAGGAGGAAATAGCGGCGCACGCCGGGCACCAGCACCAGGGGCGCGGCCAGCAGCAGCAGGGAGAAGGCCAGCAGGGCCAGCGCGTCGTTGGCGCCTTGCACGTGGTCGGTGCTCAGAACGGCCCAGCTGGGCAGCCATAGCCAGGCCGCCAGCAGCAGGGCCTTCAGCGCGTCGCTAGGCATCACCGCCGTCGAGGCCGTCCAGCTCGTCGAGGTCCACGCCTTTCATGGCGGCCTGGATGGCGCGCTGGGAGAAGCCGCGCTGCAGCAGGAAGCGCATTTGCTTGCTGCGCTCCTGGGCGTCCTGCGGCAGGGAGCCGAATTTGCGGCGCCAGACTTCGCAGCAGCGCGCGGTTTCGTCTTCGGCCAGGCCGGCTTTCAGTTCGCTCAGCGCTTCGCCCTTGATGCCGTGCTGTTGCAGCTCGGCCACAATGCGGCTGTTGCCGTAGCGGGAGGCGCGGCGGTGTATCAGGGATTCGGAGAAACGTTCTTCGGATAGCCAGTTGTTTTTTTCGAGGAAGTCGAGCAGGGCGTCGATGTCGTCGCCCTCCTCCGCGTGGCGCGCCAGCTTGCGCGCCAGCTCCATGCGGCTGTGCTCGCGTGCCGACAGCAGGCGCAATGCGCGTGCTTTCAGGCTGATGGGAGGCATGGGCATGGTGGAGTTCGTTGGTGCGCCGCTTGGCGGGCTACGCGGCGTTGCCGCTAACCCGCCGCGCAAGCAGCTTACTCGACAGCTTTGAGCTTGGGCGCCGGCTCGGTGCTCAGGGCTGGCAGCGCGCGCACACCCAGGGAGGCGCGCACTTTGTTTTCGATTTCGTGCGCCAGCTCGGGACGCTCAACCAGGTAGGTGCGGGCGTTGTCCTTGCCCTGGCCGATGCGCTCGCCGTTGTAGCTGTACCAGCTGCCGGACTTCTCGACGATTTTCGCTTCCACGCCCAGGTCGATGATCTCGCCTTCGCGCGAGGTGCCGGCGCCGTACAGGATGTCGAAGTGCGCTTCCTTGAACGGCGGCGCGATCTTGTTCTTGACGACCTTGACCTTGGTTTCGTTGCCGATCACCTCGTCGCCCGACTTGATGGAGCCGGTGCGGCGGATGTCCAGGCGCACGGAGGCGTAGAACTTCAGCGCATTGCCGCCGGTGGTGGTTTCCGGCGAACCGAACATCACGCCGATCTTCATGCGGATCTGGTTGATGAAGATGACCAGGGTGTTGGTGCGGTTGATGGAGCCGGTCAGCTTGCGCAGCGCCTGGGACATCAAACGGGCTTGCAGGCCCGGCAGCGAATCGCCCATGTCGCCTTCGATCTCGGCGCGCGGCGTCAGCGCGGCGACGGAGTCGACCACCACCATGTCCACGGAACCGGAGCGCACCAGCGCGTCGCAGATTTCCAGCGCCTGTTCACCGGTGTCCGGCTGCGAAATGAGCAGCTCGTGCAGGTTCACTCCCAGCTTTTGCGCATAGCCCACGTCCAGCGCGTGCTCGGCGTCGATAAAGGCGCAGGTGCCGCCCAGTTTCTGCATCTCGGCGATGGTCTGCAGGGTCAGCGTGGTTTTACCCGACGATTCCGGACCGTAGATTTCCACCACGCGGCCGCGCGGCAGGCCGCCTACGCCCAGCGCGATGTCCAGGCCCAGCGAGCCGGTGGAGACCACTTGCACTTCTTCGATCGGCGCGCTGGCGTCCATGCGCATGACGGAACCCTTGCCGAACTGCTTTTCAATTTGTGCCAGTGCTGCTGCGAGCGCCTTGGCTTTTTCGCCTGCGGGTACTGCGCCTTTTTTGTCGTCCATGATGATCTTTCGGCAAGTGGTTTAGTCGATTCAGGTGGTACTGTATAAAAAACCAGTGCTTTTTGCAAGCATTGTTTTCAATCGGGTTTGAGGCGGATCAAAAGCTGGCTCCCTTGAGTAAAATGAAACACAATGGATGCTTCTGCAACCGGGTGACATTATGCGTATTTTACTTGCCGAAGACGACAGCGTCCTGGCCGACGGGCTGACCCGCTCGCTGCGCCAGTCCGGCTATGCGATCGATTATGTGAAGAACGGCCAGGAGGCGGACACCGCCCTGTCCACCCAGGAATTCGACCTGCTGATACTGGACCTGGGCCTGCCCAAGCTGTCCGGGCTGGAGGTGCTGCGTCGCCTGCGCGCGCGCTCCTCGCTGCTGCCGGTGCTGATACTGACGGCGGCCGACTCCATCGAGCAGCGCGTGAACGGCCTGGACCTGGGCGCGGACGACTATATGGCCAAGCCCTTCGCGCTGTCCGAGCTGGAGGCGCGGGTGCGCGCGCTCACGCGGCGCGGCCAGGGCGGCGGCGCCGCCATCATCAAGCACGGCCCGCTGAGCTACGACCAGGTGGGCCGCAGCGCCTATATCAACGACCAGATGCTGGACCTGTCGGCGCGCGAGCTGGGCCTGCTCGAGGTGCTGCTGGCGCGCACCGGGCGGCTGGTGTCCAAGGAGCAGCTGGTGGACCACCTGTGCGAGTGGGGCGAGGAGGTGAGCAACAACGCCATCGAAGTCTATGTGCACCGGCTGCGCAAGAAGATCGAAGTGGGCGGCGTGCGCATCGCGACGGTGCGCGGGCTGGGCTACTGCCTGGAGAAATTCAGCGACACGCCGCGCGGCGGCGAAGCCAAGTAAGCCGTGGGCGAGCGCGAGGCCGGAGCCGCCAGCCAGCAGGACCAGGACGACCTGTCCTGGCAGGAGCCGGCCGGCGCCGTCAAGGAGGACGACATCCAGCACTCGCTGTTCGGCGAGATCCTGGACTGGATGCTGGCCCCGCTGCTGCTGCTGTGGCCGATGAGCATCGCCATCACCTACCTGGTGGCCAAGTCCATCGCCAACCAGCCCTTCGACCATGCGCTGGAAGACAGCGTGACCGTGCTGGCGCAGCAGATCCATGAAGTGAACGGCAAGCTGGCGCCGCGCCTGCCCGGCTCGGCGCGCGACATCCTGCGCGCCGACGACGTGGACAGCGTGTACTTCCAGATCGCCGGCCCCGACGGCGCCTACGTGGACGGCGACCGCGAGCTGGCCGCGCCACAGGAGGAGGACAGGGCCAAGCCCGGCCTGGTGCAATTCCGCAACGGCAATATGCACGGCACGCCCATCCGCATCGCCTATTCCTGGGTGGCGCTGGAGGACCAGGGCGCAGAAGAATCGCGCGTGGCGCTGGTGCAGGTGGCCGAGACACTGGAAAAGCGCGCCAAGCTGGCCAATGAAATCATCAAGGGCGTGATCCTGCCGCAGTTCATCGTGCTGCCCATCGTGCTAGCCCTGGTGTGGTTCGCGCTGGCGCGGGGCCTGTCGCCGCTGGCCCAGCTGCAGGAGCGCATCCGCGCGCGCAGCTCGGACGACCTGAGCCCCATCGATTCGCGCCAGGTGCCGGAGGAGATCACGCCGCTGGTGCGCTCGCTCAACGAGATGCTGGCCCGGCTGTCGCTGTCGATCGAGATGCAGAAGCGCTTCATCGCCGACGCCGCGCACCAGATGAAAACCCCGCTGGCGGGCATGCGCATGCAGTCCGAGCTGGCCCTGCGCCAGACCGACCAGGGCGAAATCCACCGCTCGCTGGAGCAGTTGGCGAAAAGCTCGGAGTCGGCCACGCGGCTGGTGAACCAGCTGCTGGCCCTGGCGCGCGCCGAGAACCAGCCGCAGGCCGGCGCCGCGCTGCTGCCGGTGGACCTGGCCGAGCTGGCGCGCAGCGCCGTGCGCGACTGGGTGCCGGCCTCCTTCAATTACCGCATCGACCTGGGCTTCGAGGCGCCGGCCACGGGCGAGGTGCCGATCGAGGGCAACCCGACCATGCTGCGCGAAATGCTGTCCAACCTGATCGACAACGCGCTGCGCTACACGCCGGCCGGCGGCGCCGTCACCGTGCGCGTGCGGCGCTCCGAGCACGAGGGCGTGGTGGAGGTGGAAGACACCGGCCCCGGCATTCCGCCGGCCGAGCGCAGCCACGTGTTCGAGCGCTTCTACCGCATCCTCGGCAGCAGCGCCGAGGGCAGCGGACTGGGCCTGGCCATCGTGCGCGAGATCGCGCAGCAGCACGGCGCCGACATCGACATTTTCAGCAACCCGCGCAGCAACAACGCCAAGCTGCCCGGCAGCTTGTTCCGCCTGATCTTCCCGCTGCGCGCGCCGGACGACGAAGCGCCAGCAGACGAGCCCCATTATGGATGACACCACCAGCACCGCCGCCGCCGGCCAGGCCAGCGCCGCCGCAAGCACGGCGGCGGCGCTGCGCGCGCGCCGCGAGCAGCACTGGCGCAAGACGCGCCGCCTCACCGCCACCCTGCTGCTGCTGTGGCTGGCCACCAGCTTCTGCGCCGTTTTCTTCGCGCGCGAACTGGCCGGGCTGATGCTGTTCGGCTGGCCGCTGTCCTTCTACCTGGCGGCGCAGGGCGCCTCGCTGGTCTACCTGGCCATCATAGGCGGCTACGCCTGGCGCATGCGCCGGCTCGACCAGCAGTTTGCCGCCATGCAGGGAGGCCAGGCATGAACGCCAAGCCCAGCTACTTCCGGCGCCTGTCGCGCTACTACCTGCTGTTCTCGGCCGGCTTCGCCGGCTTCCTGATCGCGCTGTCCATGCTGGAAAAGGAAGGCATGCCGCGCGTGTGGATAGGCTATCTGTTCATGCTGGCCACCATCACGCTGTACGCCGCCATCGGCCTGGTCAGCCGCACCTCCAACGTGGCCGAGTACTACGTGGCGGGGCGGCGCGTGCCGGCCATGTTCAACGGCATGGCCACCGCCGCCGACTGGATCTCGGCGGCCAGCTTCATCAGCCTGGCCGGCACGCTCTACCTGCACGGCTTCGACGGCCTGGCCTACATCATGGGCTGGACCGGCGGCTACTGCCTGGTGGCGCTGCTGATCGCGCCCTATCTGCGCAAGTTCAGCCAGTACACCATCCCCGACTTCCTGGCCGCGCGCTACGGCGGCCCGCACCACGGGCGCTACGTGCGCATCATGGCGGTGGCGGCCACCATCATCATCTCCTTCATCTACGTGGTGGCGCAGATCTACGCGGTGGGCCTGATCGCCTCGCGCTTCACCGGCGTGGATTTCTCGGTCGGCATTTTCCTCGGCCTGGCCTCCATCCTGGTGTGCTCGTTCCTGGGCGGCATGCGCGCCATCACCTGGACCCAGGTGGCGCAATACATCATCATCCTGGTGGCCTTCCTGCTGCCGGCCATGTGGCTGTCGGCCAAGCACAGCGGCAACCCCATTCCGCAGGTGGCCTACGGCAAGCTGCTGCCCACGCTGGGCGCGCGCGAAGCCAGCCTGGCGCACGACCCGAAGGAGCAGGAGGTGCGCGCCATCTTCCGCCAGCGCGCCGACGACTACGGCCAGAAGCTCGACGCCCTGCCCGCCAGCTGGGACGCCGGCCGCATCGACGCGCAGCGCCGGCTGGACGCGGTCAAGCAGCGCAACGCCACGCTGCTCGACATCCGCGCGGCCGAAAAAGCCCTGATCAACTATCCGAAGACCGTGGAGGAAGCGGCCGCCGCCTGGGAAGACGCGCGCGCCTACAACCTGCGCCGCGCCGCCGCTCCCGCGCCGCACGCCGAGCCCTTCGTGGCGCCGGACCCGGCGCAGTCCGACCAGAAGCGCAACAACTTCCTGGCGTTGGTGTTCTGCCTGATGGTGGGCACGGCGGCCCTGCCGCACATCCTGATGCGCTCCTACACCACGCCGTCGGTGCATGAAACCCGGGTGTCGGTGTTCTGGACGCTGTTCTTCATCCTGCTGATCTACCTGACCATCCCGGCGCTGGCGGTGCTGGTGAAGTTCGACGTCTACACCGCGCTGGTGGGCAGCGACTTCTCGCGCCTGCCCACCTGGGTGTCGTACTGGGCCAATGTGGACAAGCTGCATCCGCTGATCAGCATCGTGGACGTGAACCACGACGGCCTGGTGCAGCTGGCCGAAATCGCCATCGACGGCGACGTGCTGGTGCTGGCCACGCCGGAGATCGCGGGCCTGCCCTATGTGATTTCCGGCCTGGTGGCGGCGGGCGGCCTGGCCGCCGCGCTGTCCACGGCGGACGGCCTGCTGCTGGCCATCTCCAACGCGCTGTCGCACGACATCTACTACCGCATCGTCGACCCCAGCGCCTCCACGCAAAAGCGCGTGACCATCTCCAAGCTGCTGCTGCTGGCGGTGGCCTTCATTGCCGCCTACGCCGCGTCCACCAAGCCGGCCGACATCCTGTCGCTGGTGAGCGCCGCCTTCTCGCTGGCCGGCTCCACGCTGTTCCCGGCGCTGGTGCTGGGCGTGTTCTGGCCGCGCGCCAACCGCCACGGCGCGGTGGCCGGCATGGTGGCCGGCTTCGGCGTGTGCCTGTACTACATGGTGCACGCCAACCCCATCCTCGGCGGCAGCGCGGCCGGGCAGTGGTTCCATATCGCGCCGGTCTCGGCCGGCATCTTCGGCGTGCCGGCCGGCATGCTGGTGATGGCCGTGGTCAGCCTGCTGACGCCCGCGCCGGGACGCGACACCGCCGCGCTGCTGGCCCACGTCCGCGCGCCGGAATAGCACCATCCTGCTAGTCGTTCGCGTTGTAGATCGCCGCTTCGACAAGTTCCCGTGGACGCAGCAGCGGAACCTTGTAGTCGAACTCGATAATCGCGTCGTTGCCCCACTGCTCACTCGCGATGGGCATCCGGTACATGTGGTTCTTGGGATCATCGTTGGCTTGCAAGGGCGCGCGCCGGCTCCCCTCGACTATCCACGCGCCGCTGGTAGCGGCCCAAGGCCGGTGCCAAATTATCTTGCTGGGCCGCTTGCAGCGGTTCCAGCGCCCCGTCCCCCGGCATTGGGGGTCGTATTGCACCGGATCGTCAAACATCGCAATGGCGGCGTTGATTTCATATCGCAGGCGAAGGTCCCCCAGGCGCAGCTTTTCAGGCGATACCGTGCGGGTGTGCACGAGTAGCCCAATACGCAAGGGGCCTCCCTTGAAATTGCTTACCAGGTCAGCCTCGCCTTCAAGACCGGGCAACAGCGGCAGTGTGAACAACTCGCCATGCTCAAGGCGTATCGGGAATTCCTGCCCTTGCTCCGTGCGCACACGCAGCGCGAAATTGGGCGGGAGCTTCATTCCCGCCGGCGGCATCACCGCGAAGCTGAATACCGCGTCGGGCGCGAGGGATTTGTATTTTTCGTAGGCCGAGACAGCCGCACGCATGGCGCCGTAGCTCTTCCAGGGTACGGCCCGCAAACCGGTCACGCGGACCAGGAACAGGGCTTCCCCGGCCTGGCCCTGGCTTTCCGCGAGTGGATGCTGCGGCTCCTGTCCCAACGCGGGAGACTGGCCAAGCGCTAGCCACATCAGGACCACGGCGCCATGCCCATATGCATTTCTACGCAAAGTTCCCTCCGGGACCGCCAAGTTTTAATTAATCAAAATAGAGTAACTCAACCGCCATGCTAGGCAAACCCAAAGACAAATGTTATTGTAGGGCAATTGATTAATTTGCAATTGTTCTTTTCGCCTATTTAACATTCATATGACCACTTCCCTGCCCCTGCGCAACGCCCTCGCCTGCCTCGTTTCCGCCCTGCTGGGCGCTGCCTGCATCGCCCCGGTCCACGCCGCCGCGCCGCCCGCCGGGCACTTCTTCGACAACCCCGCGTTCAGCGATCCCAAACTGTCGCCGGACGGCAAATACGTGGCCTTCAAGGGCAGCGTTGGCGGTGGCCGCACCGCGCTGTACGCGCTCGACCTGGCCAGCCGCAGCATCAAGGGCGTGGCCCAGTTCGGCGACGTGGACATTGACAACTTCGAGTGGGTCAACCACGAACGCCTGGTGTTCGACACGCGCGACAGCAAGGCGCCCGTCGGCGACCGCACCAACGCCCCCGGCATGTTCGCCGCCAATGTGGACGGCAGCGGCTACCGCATGCTGGTGGACCGCAGCTACACACCCGCCTCCGAGACGGGCAGCATGATCAAGCAGCGTTCGCTGCCCTACAACACCTTCCTGCTGGACCAGCAGGGCGCGCAGGACAGCGAATCGATCTATGTGCGCCGCGCCGAGTGGAACGAGGCCACCTGGGACCTGGAAAACTTCGACCTGCTGCGCCTGAACACCCTCACCGGCAAGGCGGACGTGGTGCAGCGCCCGGCCAAGGTGCTGGACTGGCTGCTGGACGCGGACGGCACGCCGCGCATTGCCATGTCGGACAAGGATGGCACCTCCAGCGTGCACCTGCTCGACCCCGCCACCAAGGCCTGGCGCCAGCTGGCCAGCTTCCCGTCCTACGGCAACGCGCCCAATGCCTTCTGGCCGGTGGGCATGAGTTCGGAAGGCAAGCTGTACGTGAGCAGCCGCGCCGGCAAGGACAAGGACGCGCTCTATCTCTACGACACGGCCAAGGGCCAGCTCGCCGCCGAGCCGGTGGTGTCGCTGGCGGACTACGACTATGAAGGCGAGATGATCTACAGCGGCGGCAAGATCGTCGGCCTGGAAGTGCTGTCGGACGCGCGCAGCACGGTGTGGCTGGACGAGCGCATGAAGGCGGTGCAGAAGATCGTCGACGCCAAGCTGCAAGGCACGGTCAACCTGGTGCGCCCGGCGCTGCGCCCGGCCACGCCGTGGATGCTGGTGACCGCGTATTCGGACCGCCAGCCCAAAACCTACTACCTCTACAACGCCGACACGCAGGAGCTGGGCAAGCTGGGCGCCGCGCACGCCAATATCGACCCGGCCGCCATGGGCCAGCAGGACATGGTGCAGATCAAGGCGCGCGACGGCCTGACCATACCCGCCTGGCTGACCTTGCCCAGCGGCGCGGGCAAGAAGCTGCCCATGGTGGTGCTGGTGCACGGCGGGCCCTTCCTGCGCGGCTCCGAATGGGGCTGGGACGCGCAGGCGCAGTTCCTGGCCTCGCGCGGCTACGCGGTGCTGCAGCCGGAATTCCGCGGCAGCACCGGCTTTGGCGCGCGCCACTTCCGCGCCGGCTGGAAGCAATGGGGCCTGGCCATGCAGGACGACATCGCCGACGCGGCCAAATGGGCCATCGCGCAGGGCTACGCCGATCCGCAGCGCATCTGCATCGCCGGCGCCAGCTACGGCGGCTACGCCACCTTGATGGGCCTGGCACGCAATCCCGAGCTGTTCAAATGCGGCGTGGAATGGGCGGGCGTGACCGACCTGGCGCTGATGTACAAGGACCACTGGAGCTTCCAGTCCGACATGAGCGCCCAGTGGAAGCAATACGGCCTGCCGCAGCTGGTGGGCGATCCGGTGCAGGACGCGCAGCAGCTGGCCGACACCTCCCCGGTCAACCTGGCCGCGCGCATCAAGCAGCCGCTGCTGATGGCCTACGGCGACGAGGACCGCCGCGTGCCGATCCCGCACGGGCGCAGCTTCTACGCGGCCGTCAAGGCCCACAACCCGGATGTGGAACTGGTGGTCTACCAGGGCGAAGGCCACGGCTGGTCGCTGCCGAAGAACCGCATCGACTTCTGGACGCGGGTGGAGAAGTTCCTGAACCGCCACATCGGCGCGCAACCTTGAGACACCTCACTGGAGCATCCATGCAAGGACTGCAACGCACGATCACCTCCGCCGTAGCCCTGCTGGCCGCGCTGGGCGCGCTGCCCTGCTCCGGCGCGCACGCGGCCGACGCGGCTGCGGCCGCAACGCCGGCCACCGCCCCGGCCGCGCTGCCGCCGGTGCAGGATTTCTTCAGCAATCCGCAATTCAGCACAGTGCAGCTGTCGCCCAGCGGACGCTACCTGGCGGCCAAGCTGGCCAGCCCCAACGGGCGCGAGCGGCTGGCGGTGGTCGACCTGTCCAACAATTCGGCGCAGTCGGTGGCCAGCTTCCACGACACCGACGTGGGCCAGTTCGCCTGGGTCAACGACGAGCGCCTGCTGTTCGACACCGTCGACATGCAGGTCGGCGTGGGCGACGCGCGCTACGGTCCCGGCATGTACGCGGTCAACCGCGACGGCAGCCAGTTCCGCCAGCTGGCCAGCCGCCGCGGCGACGCGCACGCGGTGCAGTCGCAGCGCCTGCTGCCCTGGCACACTTATATGCTGGGCCAGCGCGGCACGCAGGACAGCGACCAGGTCTACGTCATCAGCAGAAAGATCACCGGCCCCGGCCAGATGGAATATGCCGACCTGCTGCAGCTCAACACCAAGACCGGCTACAGCACCACCCTCAAGCGGCCCGGCGACACACATGAATGGCTGCTCGACAGCAAGGGCGAGCCGCGCCTGGCCACCGTGGTGGAAGGCGGCCGCAGTTCGGTGCACTACCGCGACCCGGCCAGCGGCGCCTGGCGCGAGCTGGCCTCGTTCGGCCAGTTCACCGGCGGCAAGGGCTCGTTCCGTCCGCTGGCCTTCGCGCCGGACGGCACGCTGTACGTGGTGACCAGCGCCTACCGCGATAAATCGGCCGTGCACAGCTACGACCTAGCGAGCGGCAAGATCAATCCGCAGCCGCTGGTGGAGCTGGAGCACTACGACTTCAGCGGCCGCCTCATCATGAGCCAGGACAAGCTGCTGGGCGTGCGCTACCTGGCCGACGCGCAAGGCACGCGCTGGCTGGACCCGGCCATGCAGGCCATCCAGCAGGAGGTCGACAAGCTGCTGCCCAACACCCTCAACCTGCTGACCCCGCCGTCCCGCCCGGAAACGCCCAACCTGCTGGTGGAATCGTATTCGGACGTGCAGCCGCGCGTGTTCATGCTGTACAACAGCGCCACCCGGCAGCTCAGCAAGATCGGCGCGTCGCGCCCGCAGATCCAGCCCGCGCAGATGGGCAAGCAGGATCTGGTGACCTACGCCGCGCGCGACGGCCTGAACATTCCCGCCTGGCTGACGCTGCCGCACGGCAAGGACAAAAACCTGCCCATGGTGGTGCTGGTGCATGGCGGCCCTTACGTGCGCGGCGGCCAATGGGGCTGGCGCCCGGACGCGCAATTCCTGGCCTCGCGCGGCTACGCCGTGCTGGAGCCGGAATACCGCGGCAGCACCGGCTTCGGCGAAGCGCACTTCAAGGCCGGCTGGAAGCAATGGGGCCTGAAGATGCAGGACGACATCGCCGACGGCACGCGCTGGGCCATCGCGCAGGGCATCGCCGACGGCAAGCGCGTCTGCATCGCCGGCGCCAGCTACGGCGGCTACGCCACGCTGATGGGGCTGGTCAATAATCCCGAGCTGTACCAGTGCGGGGTGGACTGGGCCGGCGTCACCGACATCCGGCTGATGTACACCGGCCACTGGAGCTTCCAGTCCGACCTGCCGGACGCGTGGAAGCAGTACGGCATGCCGCACCTGGTGGGCGACCTGGAGAAGGACGCCGAGCAGCTCAAGGCCACCTCGCCGCTGGAGCAGGCGGCCCGCATCACGCAGCCGCTGCTGCTGGCCTACGGCGGCTCGGACATGCGCGTCCCCCTCTACCACGGCAAAAAGTTCCGCGATGCAGTGCAGAAGACCAACCGCCAGGTCGAGTGGGTGGAATACGAGGAGGAAGGCCACGGCTGGGTGCTGCAGAAAAACCGCTACGACTTCTGGACCCGGGTGGAACGTTTCCTCAATAAACATATCGGCTCATCTCAAGGAGAAAAATAATGCATCGACGCCTGCGTGCTGTGGCGGCAATCTCACTCGGCCTGCTGGCTGGCCTGGCCCAGGCCGCCCTGCCAGCAATAGACAGCTTCTTTGGCAACCCCAACTTCAGCGCCGCCAAGCTGTCGCCCAACGGGCGCTATCTGGCTGTGCGCATCAGCAACAACAATGAACGCGACGGCCTGGCCGTAGTGGACCTGGCCAGCAGCGCCGTCAGCGGCGTGGCGCGCTTCTCGGATGTAGACATAGGCCATTTCCAGTGGGTGAACAACCGCCGCCTGGCCTTCGACACAGTGGACAACCAGGTGGCGCCGGGTGACCGCCGCTACGCGCCCGGCCTGTACGCGGCCAACCGCGACGGCAGCGACCTGCGGCAGCTGGCCGAGCGCGCCTGGTACGCGCGCGACACCTCGCAGACCAATATCAAGTCGCGCATCCTGCCGGCCAACACCTATATGCTGGAGCAGGAAGGTGCGCAGGATTCGGACTCCATCTATGTCATGCGCGCCAACTGGAACGAGGTGCGCAACGAAACGCGCAGCTTCGACCTGCAAAAGCTGAACACGGTGACCGGCGCGGTGGGCACGCTGAACCGGCCGGGCGAAGTGCAACACTGGGTGCTGGACCAGCGCGGCCTGCCGCGCGCGGCCTTGACACAGGAGGAAGGCAAGCTGACCGTCCAGTATCTCGACCCGGACAAGGACAGCTGGCGCCCCCTGGTCACCTTCCCGGCCTACGCCAACGCGCCGGGCAACTTCATGCCGCTGGGCTTCGGCGCCGAAGGGCAGATGTATGTGAGCAGCCAGGGCCGCTCCGACAAGCGCAGCCTGTACGTGTTCAACCTGGCCAAAGGCACGCTGGAGAAGGACGCCATGGTCGGCCTGGCCGACTACGATTTTTCGGGCGAGCTGGTGTACCGCAACAACCGCCTGGCAGGCGTCGAGCTGCTTTCCGACGCCCGCGCCATGGTATGGCTGGACCCGGCCATGGCGGCCGTGCAAAAGGCCGTGGACGCCCTGCTGCCCGACACGGCCAACCTGGTCACGCCGCCGCTGCGGCCTGAAGCGGCTTGGGTGCTGGTCACCTCCTATTCGGACAAGCAGCCCACCGCCTACCTGGTCTACAACACAGAGACCAAGGCGCTGAGCAAGATCGGCAGCCGCAATCCGGCCATCGACCCCGCCCAGATGGCGCAGCTGGACCTGCACCGTTTCAAGGCGCGGGATGGCCTGACGGTGCCGGCGTGGCTGACGCTGCCCAAGGGCGGCGGCAAGCAACTGCCCATGGTGGTGCTGGTGCACGGCGGACCTTTCGTGCGCGGCGGCGAGTGGCGCTGGAACCCGGAAGCGCAATTCCTGGCCTCGCGCGGCTACGCCGTGCTGGAACCGGAATTCCGCGGCAGCACCGGCTTCGGCGCGCGCCACGCCATGAGCGGCTGGAAGCAATGGGGCCTGGCCATGCAGGACGACGTGGCAGACGCCACCAAGTGGGCCATTGCGCAGGGCTATGCCGATCCGAAACGTATCTGCATCGCCGGCTCCAGCTACGGAGGCTACGCCACACTGATGGGCCTGCTCAAGACGCCGGATCTGTACCGCTGCGGCGTGAGCTGGGCCGGCGTGTCGGACCTGACCTTGATGGCCACGGAAGGCAACAGCGCCATCTCCGACCAGTCCGACACCTACCGCCAGTACGGCATACCGGAACGGGTGGGCGACCCGGTCAAGGACGCCGCGCAGTTCGCCGCCACGTCGCCGCTCAAGCAGGCTTCCCGCATCCGCCAGCCCATACTGCTGGCGCACGGCAGCGCCGACAAGCGCGTTCCCATCCAGCACAGCAAGGACTTCTACAACGCCGTCAAGCCCACGAATCCGGACGTGGAACTGGTGATCTACGACGATGAAGGCCATGGCTGGTCGCTGCCGAAAAACCGTGTTGATTTCTGGGGCCGGGTGGAGGTTTTCCTGGATCGCCATATCGGCCCCACGGCCAAATAAATCGGAGTAAGCTGGCGGCAGTCCACTCACAAGGAGATGCGCATGCCGTCGGGAAAAATTCTGGTCGCACAGGGAGGCGGTCCCACCGCCGTCATCAACCAGTCGCTGGTGGGCGTGGTGCTCGAGGCGCGCCGCTTCCGCCACGTCACGCGGGTGTACGGCGCACTGCACGGGGTGCGCGGCATTATCAACGAGGACTTCGTCGACCTGACCCAGGAAACCAGCCACAACCTGGAAATGGTGGCCGCCACGCCCTCGTCCGCGCTCGGCTCCACGCGCGACAAGCCGGACGCCGCCTACTGCGAGCAGATCTTCGAGGTGCTGCGCGCGCACGAGATTGAACACTTCTTCTACATCGGCGGCAACGACTCGTCCGACACGGTGCGCATCGTCAGCGAGCGCGCCAAGGCGGCCGGCTATCCGCTGCGCTGCATCCACATCCCCAAGACCATAGACAACGACCTGGTGGGCAGCGACCACACGCCCGGCTTCCCGTCCGCCGCGCGCTTCGTGGCGCAGGCCTTCGCCGGGGCCAACCTGGACAACGCCTCCCTGCCCGGCGTCTACGTGGGCGTGGTGATGGGCCGGCACGCCGGCTTCCTGACCGCCGCCTCCGCGCTGGGCAAGAAGTTCCCCGACGACGGCCCGCATTTGATCTACCTGCCCGAGCGCGTGTTCTCGCTGGAGCAGTTCCTGGCGGACGTGAAGGCCGCCTACGCGCAGTACGGGCGCTGCGTGATCGCGGTGTCCGAAGGCATACACGACGCCTCCGGCGAGGCCATCGCCTCGCTGCTGGCGAAGGAAGTGGAGCGCGATGCGCACGGCAATGTGCAGCTGTCCGGCACCGGCGCGCTGGCCGACCTGCTGTGCGACGAGATCAAGGCCAAGCTGGGCATCAAGCGCGTGCGCGGCGACACCTTCGGCTACCTGCAGCGCTCCTTTATCGGCTGCGTGTCCGACGTGGACCAGCGCGAGGCGCGCGAAGTGGGCGAAAAGGCGGTGCAGTTCGCCATGTGGGGCGACCGCTGCGGCTCGGTGGCCATCAAGCGCACCGGCTACTACTCGGCCGACTACGAACTGCTGCCGCTGGATGCGGTGGCCGGCAAGACGCGCACCATGGAGGACGAGTTCATCACCGCCAGCGGCACCGGCGTGACGGACGCCTTCCGCATGTACCTGCGCCCCCTGCTCGGCTCCGGCATGCCGGACGCGTTCCGTTTGCGCCCGGCGCCGGTGCCCAAGATACTGCGTAGGGCGGGTTAGGCGGAACGGCGCGCGCGCCTAAGCCGCCCTACGGGCCTGCAATATCTCTTGCAGCTGCTGCTCCAGTTTCCCCACGGCGGCGTAGCCGGGGCTGACTTCGTACAGGCCGTCGCCGGTGTCCAGCAGCAGCGCCGGGAAGCTGCGGATGCCCAGCGCGCGCACCTGCGTGAACTCGGCCGCCGTGACGGCGATCGCCGCCGCGCTGTTCCACTCCTCCAGCAAGGCTGCCGCCGATACCGCATGGCCGTCCCTGGCCAGCGCCGCCGCCGCCACGCCGGCCAGCACCGCGCCGTCGGTGGTGTCCAGGCCGTCCACGTAGAAGGCGTGCTGCAGGGCGCGGAACACGGCCAGCTGGTCCGCCTGCGGCGCCAGGCGGCGCGCCGCCACTACCGCGCGGCACACCGGTTCGGTGTCGTAGACGAAGTTCTCGCGCGCCAGGAAGGCGGCGCGGTTGAACGGCAGGCCGCTGGCCTGCTCCACCCGGGCCCAGTGGCCCAGGCGGAACTGCTTGCCGGTCTCGTCCAGCAGATCGGTGGCGCCGGCGCGCACGCCGCCCACCAGGATCTGCAGCTCCAGCTCGGGGTGGCGCTCGGTCAGCGCCGCCAGCTCCTTGCCGAAGCCGTAGCACCACGAGCACATCGGGTCGCCTGCGAAGACCAGTTTCATGACTTGTCCCCCAGCTTGGCCGCCGCGCGGGCCGCCGCTTCGCGCTTGCGCATGGTGACGACGTTTTCGCGGTTCACACCCCAACTGTCCATCTCCACTTCGTCGATGATGACGAAGGTGGTGGCCGGGTTCTTGTTCAGCACGCGCTGCAGCAGGTCGGTCACGCCTTCGATCAGCTCCAGTTTCTGCTCGGAGGTGGCGCCTTCCTTGGTGATGCGGATATTTACGTATGGCATGGTGATTCTCCTTGATGGGTGGGTGAATTGGCTTACCAGGTGCCGGCCGCTGCGCCGCCGTCGACCACGGCCACGGTGCCGCTGACGAAGGACGAGTCGGTCAGGTAGAGCACGGCGTTGACGATGTCGTCGGTCTCGCCGACGCGGTTGGCGGGCGACAGGCCTTTCAGGAAGTTCTGCGTGCCCTCGTCGGTGCCGTGCATCGGGGTGCGGATGATGCCTGGCGCCACCGCGTTGACCTGCACATTGGAGCCGGCCAGTTCAATGGCCAGGCCGCGCGTGGCGTGGTTCAGGCCGCCCTTGATCAGGATGGGCAGCAGCGCGTTGACCTTGGCGTTGGGCTGCTCGGCGATGCTGGCGGTGATGGTGACGATGTGGCCGGCCTTGTTGGCGCTCATGTGGCGCGCCGCCTGCTGGGATGGATAGAAGAAGCCCAGCAGGTTGGTGCCCACGATGGTGTTCACTTCTTCCTCGGTGTAGTCGGCCACGGCCTTGGGCAGGAAGATGCCGGCATTGTTGATCAGGATGTCGACCTTGCCGAAGGCGGCAATGGCCTGCTCGAACAGGGCCGCAGCGGTGGAGGCCAGCGCGATGTCGCCGGGCACTTGCAGGAAGTTGGCCGGGTTGCCCAGCTGGGCGGCGGCGGTCTGCAGGCCATCGGCGCTGCGGGCGTTGCCAACCACGTTGTAGCCGCGCGCCAGGTAGGCTTTGGCGATGGCGAAGCCGATGCCGCTCGAGGCGCCGGTAACGATGACGGTTTTGCTGGTGTTCATAATGTGCTCCAGTTCAGTTGTGTGGGTGACCGCTGGGTTTGTCTGCGGCATGGATCTCACTTTACTTATTCCATCCGAGCCAATAAATGGCTAATATGGAACATGACTTAATACATGGTGTAATGTATGCAGAGAAATTTCGACGAAATGCAGCTCGGCACGATAGAGCTGTTCTGCCAGGCGGCGGAGCTGGGCAGTTTTACGGCGGCGGCCAACCAGAGCGGCGTGACGCCGGCGGCGGTGAGCCGCTCGATTGCGCGGCTGGAGGAGCGGCTGGGCGTGCGCCTGTTCGTGCGCACCACGCGCCAGATCCGGCTGACCGACGGCGGCAAGCGCTACTACGAGCAGTGCCGCGCCGCGCTGGACCAGCTGCTGGAAGCCGAGCGCGAAGTGACGGGCGCACAGCAGACGCCGGCCGGGCCACTGCGCATCAGCGTGCCCACGCCCTACGGCCACTACCGGCTGCTGCCGCTGCTGCCGGCCTTCCGCGCGCAGTATCCGGACGTGACGGTGCAGGTCCACATCAGCAACCGCAATATCGACTTTGCCGAGGAAAGCTACGACATGGTGGTGCGCGGGCGCGACCCGGCCGATTCATCGCTGATTGCGCGCAAGCTGGAGGACGCGGAACTGGTGCTGGTGGCGGCGCCGGCCTACCTGAAGCAGGCCGGCGCGCCGGCCTCGCTGGACGATTTGCACCGGCACGAATGCATGCAGTTCGACCTGCCCAGCAGCGGACGCAAGATTCCGTGGCAGTTCAAGGTGGACGGCCAGCAGATCGACGTGATGACCAGCGGCGGCTACACCTGCGCCGAGGACGTGCTGGGCATCGTGACGCTGGCGCGCGCGGGCGCGGGGCTGGTGCAGACCTACCGCTACATCGTCGAGCGCGACCTGGCGGACGGCACGCTGGTGGAGCTGCTGCCGCAGTTCGGCGGCACCTCGCGGCCCTTCATCCTGCTGTACCCGCACGCGCGCCACTTGTCGCTGCGGGTGCGCGCCTTTGTCGATTTCATGACGGCGCGGCTGGGGAAGCGCTAGGACATCTTGCTGCCGCGCGCCGAGAAGATGGCCCACCAGAACAGCAGCACCGAGACCAGCACCGCGATCGACGAGACGCCGGCGGCCGGGCCATACTCTTTGTGGCCAAGGTGGATGGCGGTCACCGCCGCCAGCAGCACCGGCACGCCGGCCTGGAACAGCCAGAAGTGCCAGCGCGCCAGCGCGGACTGGGCCGCCGCCGGGAACACCCGGTACAGCAGGCCCGTCAGGGCCATGGAGGCCCAGCCCAGCAGGTTGATGTGGGCGTGCACCGGGTAGAGCGTGTGGTCCTGGCTGGCGCCCATGTACACGCCCAGGCTGATGCCGGCAACGAAGTAGGAGATGGCGCAAAGAAACCAGCGGCGCGACAAGGTATCAACGTTCATCAGTTCCTCCTGGAGAGAGTAAGACTTGGTCGAACTGAAGTCTACACCGAAAATTAGCTCCCGCGCCGTGCCGCGCAGCCTTAACGCACGGCGTCGGGCAGGCGCTCTTCGAAGAGAAAACGCTGATAGGCCTGGCGCAACACCTTGGGCAATCGAGCAATCGCTACCTTCTGGGAGCGCACTGCGGCCTTTAACCGCTCACGCCCGCCAAATGCTTCCGCCAGACGCATGATGTGATCCTGAGCCAATGCCAGCAATACATCAGCTGGAATTTCGTCCGCAAGGAAGGGCTCGAACATCGTGCGCGCCGCCTCTTCGAACACCTTGCATTCTCCGTCGCGAATCATAAAGATCACACCGCCGCCGTCCAGTTCAAACTCCGGCAGTTCCGGGGGACGAGGATGCGCGCGCACGGAATAGCCCCCGGCGACGTAGTAGCCATCGCCGGCACTGCTGGCTGCCTGGCCATAAATGTACCAGTTCCCTTGCATGTTTTCTGTATCCGCCAAGGTCGGGCATCGCGCCCGCAATTCCGTCGGCAAGGAAACAAAGTGGACCACCATACGATCATACTGCAACCCCAGCAATGGTTCCCGCAGCATGCGCGGCGGGGCTGCCCTGCCCCAAGAGTATGGCGAGGATACGCAGCATAGGCAGATGAGTGCCAGCTTAAGGACGGTAGACCACATAAGCAGGCTTCTCCTTCCGATAAACTGGCCCGGGCCAGAATCCAAGCAGCGGACCATAGCTTTTCGCAGTGCTGGGATGTCCTTGCGTATTCACGCCCCCAGCGGCCAACGCAAGGCGCAGATACTTGGCACATTGCCCCCGGCTGACTAAACGCGCATTCGCTCGCAATGCTTTGGAAAATTCATCGGTGTCAATCATGACGCTCCCCTATAAATCAGGATGAGTCATCAGTATCCGGTTTAGTTAGGCAGCACGTTATGCGATTACGCAAGCGACTGGAGCGCTGCTGTGCCCTGAACCCGGCTGCCGAACGCGTATACGGTCAGCAGCCAGGGCAAGGCCGACCGCAGCGTTTCGACTACTTCCTGCTCCGGGATCGCATTCATCCTGGCCCCAAAAATGACAAAAGCGGACGATGCCGGGGCATGGTCCGCTTTTTTTCCTGCTGGCGCGGATCAGGTCCGCGCGGCGCGCATTACACCACCACGCACTGGTGTTCGCCTTCCGCCGAGGCGCGGATGGCGCCGATGCGGTAGACGGTCTCGCCGGCCGCTTGCAGCTGGGCCATCGCGGCGTCCGCGTTCTCGGCCGAGACGATCACCGTCATGCCGATGCCGCAGTTGAACACGCGGTGCATTTCCGCGTCGGCCACGCCGCCGTGCTGCTGCAGCCACTGGAACAGCGGCGGCAGGGTCCACGATTTGCCGTCCAGCTCGCAGGTCAGGCCGGGCTGCAGCACGCGCGGGATGTTTTCCACCAGGCCGCCGCCGGTGATGTGCACCAGGCCTTTGACTTCCATCGCCGCCATCAGCGCCAGCAGGGGCTTGACGTAGATGCGGGTCGGCTCCATCAGCACGTCGGCCAGCTTGCGGCCGTGGAAGTCGCCTTCCAGGTCCGGCTTGGCCACTTCGATGATCTTGCGCACCAGCGAATAGCCGTTCGAGTGCACGCCCGACGAGGCCAGGCCCAGCACCACGTCGCCCGGGGTGATCTTCTTGCCGTCGATGATGTTGGCTTTCTCCACCACGCCCACCGCGAAACCGGCCAGGTCGTATTCGCCGGCCGGGTACATGCTCGGCATCTCGGCGGTTTCGCCGCCGATCAGCGCCGCGCCGGACTGCTCGCAGCCCAGGGCGATGCCCTTGATGACGTCGGTCGCCTGCGCCACGTCCAGCTTGCCGCACGCGAAGTAGTCCAGGAAGAACAGCGGCTCGGCGCCCTGCACCAGGATGTCGTTCACGCTCATGGCCACCAGGTCGATGCCCACGGTGTCATGGCGGTTCAGCTCGAAAGCCAGCTTGAGCTTGGTGCCCACGCCGTCCGTGCCGGACACCAGCACCGGCTCTTTGTACTTCTTGCTGATCTCGAACAGCGCGCCGAAGCCGCCGATGCCGGCCATCACGCCTTCGCGCATGGTGCGCTTGGCAAACGGCTTGATCGCATCGACTAAAGCGTCACCCGCGTCGATATCGACGCCGGCGTCACGGTAGGACAGGGAAACATTAGAAGTTTGGCTCATGGTGTATTTCGCAGCGGAGGCGGTAAAATAGAAGGCGGTGGCCGGAATTCGTGCAATCTGACGCAAAACCCGGCAAGTCCGCTATTTTATCAAAATGCCCCGTCAACCTGCCGTTTTTAAGAAAAACATCTTCCCCACATGCCATTTCCCCTCTCGGTCGAACAAAAACAAACGGCATTCTGGGTAGCATTGTGGCTGGCATTGGGCGTGCTGCTGGTGGCGCTGGGCCCCATCCTGACGCCGTTCCTGGCGGCGGCCATCATCGCCTACGCGCTCAATCCGGGCGTGGACCGCATCGACCATCTGCGCCTGGGTCGCTTCGACGTGCCGCGCCCGCTGGCGGTGGTCGTCGTGGTGCTGCTGTTCCTGTGCGCCATCCTGTCGCTGGTGCTGATCGTGGTGCCGGTGCTGCAGACCGAGATCCCGCTGCTGCAGGCGCAGATCCCCGCCTTCCTGGCCAAGGCCAACGACCTGCTGGGACCGCGCCTGCGCGAAATGGGCATCAAGGTGCAGCTCGACAGCGCCGGCATCAAAAAGCTGGTGTCGCAGCAGATGGTGAGCAGCGGCGACGAGATCTGGGCCGCCGTGCTGGCCTCGGCGCGCGTGGGCGGCACGGCGGTGCTGGGCTGGATCGCCACCGTGGTGCTGGTGCCGGTGCTGCTGTTCTACCTGCTGCTGGACTGGCACCCCATGCTGGCCCGCATCGCCGGCGCCGTGCCGCGCCGCTATATCGGCGCCACCGTGGCCATGGCCGAGGAAGTCGATACGCTGCTGGCGCAGTACCTGCGCGGCCAGCTGCTGGTGATGGTGGTGCTGGCGGTGTACTACTCGAGCTGCCTGGCCATCGCCGGCTTCGACGTGGCGCTGCCGGTCGGCATCCTGACCGGCCTGCTGGTGTTCATCCCCTACCTGGGCTTCGGCCTGGGCCTGGTGCTGGCCCTGATCGCCGCCGTGCTGCAGTTCACCGACTGGAGCGGCGTGGTGGCGGTGGCCGTGATCTACGGCGCCGGCCAGGTGATCGAGGGCTTTTTCCTCACGCCGCGCCTGGTGGGCGAGCGCATCGGCCTCAATCCGCTGGCGGTGATCTTCGCGCTGCTGGCCTTCGGCCAGCTGTTCGGCTTTGTCGGCGTGCTGCTGGCGCTGCCCGCCTCGGCCATCCTGATGGTGGCCTTCAAGCATCTTCGCGGCCACTACTTGCGCAGCAGCTTTTATAATGCGTAGTGTGAAGACGAATTTGCAAACTGTGGGGCGCGAGCCATGAAGCAACTGGTGCTGGATTTAGGCGCCGAGCCTGTGCTCACCCTCGATTCCTTCGAAGTGGGTCAAAACGCCGAGGTGGCCGCGCTGATGCGCGAGTTCGCCGGCCGCACTTCGCGCGAACACTTCGCCTACCTGTGGGGCGACGGCGGCGCGGGGAAAACCCATATCCTGAAGGCGCTGGGCGCCTGCGAACGCGCGCGCTACATCTCGCCGTTCTCGATCGAGTCGGAATTCGTGTACTCGCCGGAAGTGGACCTGTACCTGCTGGACGACTGCGAAAAGCTGTCGCCGCTGGCGCAGATCGACGCCTTCGCCCTGTTCAACGAGATCCGCGCCAACAACGCCTTCATGGTGTGCAGCGGCGCGGTGGCGCCGGCCGTGCTGCCGGTGCGCGAGGACCTGCGCACGCGCATGGGCTGGGGCCTGATCTACCGCCTGCACGGCCTGACCGACGATGAAAAGATTGCCGCATTGACCACGGCGGCGGCGGCCCGCGGGTTGACGCTGTCGCCCGGCGTGTTACCCTATTTGCTGTCCCACTACCGGCGCGACATGCGCTCGCTGTCGGAAATGCTGGACGCGCTGGACCAGTATTCCCTTGAAACCCAACGTCCTATTACCCTGCCGCTGCTGCGTGAATGGCTGCAGGCGGAAGCGAAAGAATGATGAACCTGGCCCTGTTTGACCTCGACCACACCCTGCTGCCCATCGATTCGGATTACGAATGGGGCCAATTCCTGTGCCGCATCGGCGCCGTCGACGCGCAAGCCTTCGCGGCCCGCAACCAGGCTTTCTTTGCCCAGTACCAGGCCGGCACGCTGGACCCGGTGGAATACCTGGAGTTCTCGCTCGGCACCCTGGCCGGCTTCCCGCGCGCCAAGCTCGACGAGATGCACGCCCAGTTCATGCGCGAAGTGATCGCCCCGGCGATCCGCCCGTCGGCGCGCGCGCTGCTGCAAAAGCACCTGGACCAGGGCGACCTGGTGGCCATCGTCACGGCCACCAACCATTTCGTCACCGCGCCCATCGCCGCCGCGCTAGGCATCGAGCACCTGATCGCGGCCATGCCGGAAGTGGCGGCCGACGGCAGCATCACCGGCAAACTGGTGGGCACGCCCACCCAGGGCGCCGGCAAGGTGGTGCACACCAAGGCCTGGCTCGAGAAACTGGGCAAGCGCCTGGAAGACTTCGAGACGGTCCACTTCTACAGCGACTCGCACAACGACATTCCGCTGATGTCGGTCGTCACCCACCCGGTGGCCACCAATCCGAACGCCGCACTGACCAGCCACGCCGCCGAAAAAGGCTGGCCAACGATAAATATATTCAATGATTAAGAAATTGATCCGCAAAATCCTCGGCGTCAAAGAAACTCCGGTACGCGACACCAGCGTGCCGGTCATCCTGGGCGCCCAGCAGCACGGCATCGAGCCGCGCCTGCTGTCCTCCAACGCCGTGCGCGTGACCAGCACCCTGCAGGACGCGGGCTACCAGGCCTTCGTGGTCGGCGGCGCCGTGCGCGACCTGCTGCTGGGCGTGAAGCCGAAAGACTTCGACATCGCCACCGACGCCACGCCCGAGCAGGTCAAGCGCCTGTTCCGGCGCGCCTTCATCATCGGCAAGCGCTTCCAGATCGTGCACGTGATGTTCGGCCAGGACCTGCTGGAGGTGACCACCTTCCGCGGCCCGTCGATCGAGAACGCGCCCAAGGATGAACACGGCCGCGTCCTGCGCGACAACACCTTCGGCACCATGGCGGAGGACGCCGAACGGCGCGACTTCACCATCAACGCCATGTACTACAACCCGGCCAACGAGGAAGTGTGGGACTACCACGGCGGCATCGAGGACATCCGCGCCAAGACGCTGCGCATCATCGGCGTACCGGAAGCGCGCTACCGCGAAGACCCGGTGCGCATGCTGCGCGTGACGCGCTTCGCCGCCAAGCTGGGCTTCCAGATCGAGCCGGGCACGCGCGAGCCGATCACCGTGATGGCGCCGCTGATCGACAACGTACCGCCGGCGCGCGTGTTCGACGAGATGCTCAAGCTGCTCATGTCCGGCCACGCGCTGGCCTGCTTGCAGCAGCTGCGCAAGGAAGGCCTGCACCACGGCCTGCTGCCGCTGCTGGACGTGGTGCTGGAACAGCCGCTGGGCGTGAAGTTCGTCACGCTGGCGCTGGATTCGACCGACCGCCGCATCCACGCCGGCAAGACCGTCTCGCCGGGCTTCCTGTTCGCGTCGCTGCTGTGGCACCAGGTGCTGGAGAAGTGGAACGCCTACAAGGCCGCCGGCGAATTCCCGATTCCCGCGCTGCACCTGGCTGCGGACGAAGTGCTCGATTCGCAGACCGAGAAGCTGGCCCTGCAGCGCAAGATCGGCTCCGACATGCGCGACATCTGGTCGATGCAGCCGCGCTTCGAGCGCCGCACCGGCAAGAACCCCTACAAGCTGCTGGAGCACCTGCGCTTCCGCGCCGGCTACGACTTCCTGCTGCTGCGCTGCGCCTCCGGCGAGATCGACGCCGAACTGGGCGAATGGTGGACCGCCTTCTACGACGGCGACGAAACCGAACGCGAACAGCTGGTTGCAGGCCTGAGCCAGAGCGGCGGCGCAGCGGGCGGCGCCAAGCGCAAGCGTCCACCGCGCCGAGGCGGCCGCAACAAGGGCGAAGGCGGCGGCGATGAAGGCGGCAGCGGCGACGCAGGCTACGGCCAGTCCGGCAGCGGCTACGCCGAAGCCGGACCGGCAGGCGGCGGCGCTGAAGGCGCACCGGCGCCGCGCGAACCGCGTCCGCCACGCGCGCGCGCTCCGCGCCCTCCCCGCAACCGCGCCCCCGCAGGCTCGGACTCGGGCAACGGCGGCGGCAATGGCGGCAATAGCGGCGAATGAACGCGGTATTGAATAGCATGAGCACCACCGCCTACATCGGCATCGGCGCCAACCTGGGTGACGCGCAGGCCAACGTGCAGGACGCCATCGCGCGCCTGCGCGCCCTGCCCGGCTGCACGGTGAGCGCCGTCTCCTCGCTGTACCGCACCGCCCCGATCGACTCCAGCGGCGACGACTACATCAACGCCGTGGCCTGCCTGGAAACGGAGCTGGGCGCGGAAGAACTGCTGCAAGCGCTGCAAGGCATCGAACTGGCGCACGGCCGCGAACGTCCCTACCGCAACGCTCCGCGCACCCTGGACCTGGACGTGCTGCTCTACGGCCAGCAGGAAATCAAAACACCAACGCTGCAAGTGCCGCACCCGCGCATGTGCGAGCGCGCCTTCGTCATCATCCCTTTGCTGGAAATCGACCGCAGCATCAACATCCCCGGCCGCCTGCGCGCCGCCTGCTTCGAATCCGCCGTCGCCGGCCAGGGCATCACCAGGCTATAAATCCATGCAAACACTCCTGCTCCTCGCCGCCTCCAATATTTTCATGACTGTCGCTTGGTACTGGCACTTGAAGGGCGGGATGAACAAGCCGCTGTTCATGGTCATCATGATCAGCTGGGCCATCGCGTTCGTGGAGTACTGCCTGGCGGTGCCGGCCAACCGAATCGGCTTTGCCAGCGGCTGGAGCGCCGGGCAGCTGAAGGTGACGCAGGAGGCGATAGCGCTGATCGTGTTCGGCATCTTCATGGTGACCGTGCTCGGCGAACCGGTGAGCTGGCGGCACCTGGCGGCGTTCGGCTGCATCATGGCGGCCGTGGCTTTCCTGTTTGTCGGCAAATAGTGGCCGCCGTCTATTTCGGTTTCCCACGATGAAAAGAAAGTTCGTTCGCGGGTAGAATACGCGGTCTGGCGCCCGGGATTACACTGGCGCCATCCTGGTCACACTATTTGAGGAATCCCATGTCTGGTTATTTGCAAGGTAACGAAATGGCGGGCAGCACTCCTGTGCCGGCCGCTGGCGCCACTCCTGCCGCGGCTCCGGCCGCCGCTGCGGCGAAACCCGTGGCGCAGAAAGCGGTCACCATGCCCGCGCTGAACGCGCGCAAGGCCGCCGGCGACAAGATCACCATGCTGACCTGCTATGACGCCAGCTTCGCTTCGCTGATGGACCGCTGCGGCGTGGAAGTGCTGCTGATCGGCGATTCGCTGGGCATGGTGTGCAACGGCCTGGATTCGACGCTGCCGGTGACGCTGGACGAAGTGGCCTACCACACCAAGGCTGTCGCGCGCGGCAACAAGTCGGCGCTGGTGCTGGCCGATATGCCCTTCGGCACCTACGCCAACCCGCAACAGGCCTTCGACAACGCGGTCAAGCTGATGCAGGCCGGCGCGCACATGGTGAAGATCGAGGGCGGCGCGTGGCTGGCCGAGACCGTGAAATTCCTCACCGAGCGCTCGGTTCCCGTCTGCGCGCACCTGGGCCTGACGCCGCAGTCGGTGCACCAGCTGGGCGGCTACAAGGTGCAGGGCAAGACCACCGAGAGCGCGGAGCTGCTGAAGGCCGATGCGCTGAAGCTGCAGGCAGCCGGCGCGGCGATGGTGGTGCTGGAGGCGATTCCCACGCAGCTGGGCAAGGAAGTGACCGAGCTGCTGACCATGCCGACCATCGGCATCGGCGCGGGTCCGGACTGCTCGGGCCAGGTGCTGGTGATGCACGACCTGCTGGGCGTGTTCCCGGGCCGCAAAGCGCGCTTCGTGAAGAACTTTATGGATGGGCAGACCAGCATTGATGCGGCGGTCAGCGCTTACGTCGCCGCCGTTAAAGACGGCTCGTTCCCGGCACCGGAACACTGCTTCTGATCGCGGGAATGGCGGGTTAGCGCTTGCGCGTAACCCGCCAAGCGTCACCCTATCTGTATCCAGGTGGTTTTCAGCTCGGTGTACTTGTCGAACGCGTGCAGCGATTTGTCGCGGCCGTTGCCGGACTGTTTGTAGCCGCCGAAGGGCACGGTGATGTCGTCGCCGTCGTACTGGTTGACGTGCACCGTCCCCGCCCTCAAGGCCCGCGCCACCTGGAGCGCCTTGCTCATATTGGCGCTCCACACCGCCGCCTGCAAGCCATACGGCGTGGCGTTGGCCTGCTTCACCGCGTCGTGCACGTCGCTGAAGCTGAGCACCGACAGCACCGGCCCGAATATCTCCTCCTGCGCAATCTTCATGCTGCTGTCGACCTGGTCAAACAAGGTCGGCGCGACATAGTAGCCGCCGCTTTGCGCGCGCTCGCGCCCGCCGCCCGCCAGCAAGCGCGCCCCGCCCTGCCTGCCCGCCTCGATATAGCCCAGCACCGTTTTCATCTGCACTTCGTCCACGATGGCGCCCATGACCGTGGCTTCGTCCAGCGGGTCGCCCGGCTGGTAGCGCGGCATCATGGCCAGCGCTTTCTCGATGAAGCGCTCCCGGATGGACTCCTCCACAAACAGGCGCGACGGCGCGTTGCAGCTCTCGCCCTGGTTGAAATAGATGGAGCCGACCGCCGCTTCCACCGCCGCGTCCAGGTCCGGACAGTCGGCGCAGACGATGTTGGCGGACTTGCCGCCCAGCTCAGTCCAGGCCCGCTTCAGGTTGGACTGCCCCGCCATCTGCATGATCTGCTTGCCGACCCGCGTGGAGCCGGTGAAGGCGATGCAGTCGACGTCCATGTGCAGCGCGAGCGCGCTGCCGGCCTCGTTGCCATAGCCCGGCAGCACGCTGAACACGCCGGGCGGAATGCCCGCCGCCAGCGCCAGTTCGGCCAGGCGCAAGGAGGTCAGCGGCGCCTTCTCCGACGGCTTGAGCACCACGCTGTTGCCCGCCGCGAGCGCGGGGGCGATCTTCCACGCAGCCATGATCATGGGGTAGTTCCACGGAATGACCGCGCCCACCACGCCCACCGGTTCGCGCGTGATCAGCGCCAGGCTGTTGCTGGCGGTGGGGGCGATTTCGTCGTACACCTTGTCTACCGCTTCGCCGTACCAGCGGATGCAGTTGGCGGCGGCGCCCACGTCCACGCTCTGGCTGTATTTGATGGGTTTGCCCATGTCCAGCGTTTCCAGCAGCGCCAGCTCGGCGGCGTTCTGCTGGATCAGGTCCGCGAAGCGTATCAGCACGCGCTTGCGTTTGGCGGGCGCCATGCCGGACCAGCGGCCGTCCTCGAACGCGGCGCGCGCTGCCTGCACGGCGGCGTCCACGTCGGGCGCGCCGCAGCGGGCCACGGCGGCCAGCTTACGGCCATCTATGGGGGAGTGTTTGTCGAACTGCTGTCCGGTGCGGGACCAGGCGCGCTCGCCGTTGATGAAGGCGCGGCCGTCAATGTTCAGCGCCAGTGCGCGCTCGTGCCAAAGTGCGTCTGCCATGCTGTGCTCCTTGTCGTGGGGCGCCCATCAGGGGCGCCTCACGATTTTACGCGCTTATGACTTGGCCGCGCCGGAGACTTGTTTCATGCGTGCGCGCTGGGAACGCGCCATGATGATGCTGGAGGCGATTACCGCGACCGTGACTACCAGGATGGTAATCGCCGCGACGGCGTTCACGCGCGGGTCCAGTCCCAGGCGGGCGCGCGAGAAGATCACCAGCGGCATGGTGGACGAGCCGGGGCCGGACAGGAAGGCCGACAGCACCACGTCGTCCAGGGACAGCGTGAACGTGAGCAGCCAGGCCGAGGCCAGGGCCTGCTTGATGTTGGGCAGGGTGACCAGGAAGAACACCTGGTGCGGACGGCAGCCCAGGTCCATCGCCGCCTCTTCCAGCGACTTGCTCATCTCCTGCAGGCGCGACTGCACCACCACGGTGGCGTAGGCCATGCCCAGCAGTGTGTGGCCTATCCAGATGGTGCCGAGGCCGCGCTCGGGGAAGCCGAACATCTTCTGCACCGACACCAGCATGAGCAGCAGCGACAGGCCTATGATCACCTCCGGCATCACCAGCGGCGCGCTGGCCATGGCCGAGAACAGCGTGCGGCCGGCGAAGCGGCGGTAGCGGTTCAGCACAAAGGCGGCGAAGGTGCCCAGCACCACCGACGAGCAGGCCGTCAGGAAGGCGATGCGCAGCGACAGTCCGAAGCCGGAAATGATTTCGGCGTCGTTCATCAATTCGCCGTACCACTGGGTGGAGAAGCCGCTCCACACCATGTCCTGGCGCGAGCTGTTGAAGGAGAACACCACCAGCACGATGATGGGCAGGTAGAGGAACAGGTAGCCGAGCGAAAGCCAGCCGCGGCCGAACCAGCGCGGGATCAGGGTGCCTTTCTGCTGTTGCGTCATTTGCGGCCTCCTTCGCTTTGTTCGGCCTGGTATTTGTTCAGGATGGCCATGGGCACCAGGATCAGCAGGATGACCACCACGGTGACGGAGGACGCCATCGGCCAGTCGTTATTGGTAAAGAACTCGTCCCACAGGACGCGGCCTATCATCAGCGTTTCCGGGCCGCCCAGCAGCTCGGGGATGACGTACTCGCCCACGGCGGGTATGAACACCAGCATGGAGCCGGCGATGATGCCGGACTTCGACAGCGGCACGGTGATGCGCCAGAAGGCCTGCCACGGCGTGGCGCCCAAGTCGGCCGCCGCCTCCAGGAAGCGCAAGTCCATCTTGGCCAGATTGGTGTACAGCGGCAGTATCATGAAAGGCAAGTAGGCGTACACCATACCGATCACCAGCGAGAACGAGGTGTTCATCATGTGCAGCGGCTCGGCGATGAAGCCCAGCGACATGAGGATGTGGTTCAGTATGCCCTGGTTGGCCAGGATGCCCTTCCACGCGTAGATGCGCAGCAGGAAGGAGGTCCAGAACGGCAGCATCACCATCATCAGCAGCACCGGGCGCAAGGAAGGCCGGGCACGCGCCATGAAGTAGGCGAAGGGGTAGCCGATCAGCAGGCAGCAGGCGGTGGTGATGGCCGCGTACTTGAGCGAACTGAGATAGGTTAGCACGTACAGCTCGTCGGCTGCGATGAACAGGTAGTTCGACACCTTGATCTTGATGTCGACGATGCCGTCGGCATAGGTGGCCAGCGTGCCGAAGGGATTGCCGGCGTCCACTTCGGTGAAGCTGATGCGCGCCACGATCAGGAAGGGGATCAGGAAGGCGCAAATCAGCCACGCGTAAGGCACGGAGATGACGGCGGTGCGGCCGTTCAGCCAGCGCAGCGTCAGCAGGTCTTTGAGGAACTTGGACATGGGTAGCCTCGGCAGCTCAGCGGGTCAGCACGACAACGTCGCTGCCGTCCCACCACGCATGCACGCGCTGGTCGCGCTGCAGGCCGGCCTCGGCGTGGCGGGCCGAGTTGGTGCGCGCCACCTTGATCTGCATGCCGCTGTCGAGCTTCACCAGGTAGTGGGTCTCGTTGCCGAAGTAGGAGATCGCCTTGATCACGCCTTGCACGCAGTTGTGGCCGTGCTCTTCCACCTTGGCGCGCTGCGACATGGTGGGCGCGTTCGGCTGCAGCACGATCTTCTCGGGGCGCACGGCCACCGTCACTTCCATATTGTCGGTGCCGGTGATGCCGTGGCTGACGTAGTGCTTGGTCTCGTCCGATTCAATGACGACGTAGCCCGGCTGGTCTTCGGTGACGCGGCCTTCGAACAGGTTGACCGAGCCGATGAAGTCGGCCACGAAGCGGCAGTTCGGGGTTTCGTAGATTTCGCCCGGCGCGCCCACCTGCAGGATGCGGCCTTCGCTCATGATGGCGATACGGGTGGCCATGCTCATGGCTTCGTCCTGGTCGTGCGTGACCATCACGCAGGTCACGCCGACCTGCTCGATGATGTTCACCAGTTCGACCTGGGTATGCTCGCGCAGTTTTTTATCCAGCGCGCCCAGCGGCTCGTCCAGCAGCAGCAGCTGCGGGCGCTTGGCCAGGCTGCGCGCCAGCGCCACGCGCTGCTGCTGGCCGCCGGACAGCTGGTGCGGCTTGCGCTTGCCGTAAGCGGTGAGCTGCACCAGCGACAGCATGTGGTCCACGCGCGCGGCCACCTCGTGCGCAGGCAGGCCGTCGCGGCGCAGGCCGAAGGCGATGTTGTCCCAGACCGAAAGGTGCGGGAACAGCGCGTAGGACTGGAACATCATGTTGATCGGGCGCTCGTATGGCGGCGTGCTGACGATGTCCTTGCCGTCCAGGGTGATGCCGCCGGAGGTCGGGGTTTCAAAGCCGGCCAGCATGCGCAGCAGGGTCGACTTGCCGCAGCCCGAACTGCCCAGCAGGGCGAAAATCTCGCCCTTGTTGATCGACACCGTAACATCGTTCACGGCGCGCACGCCGTCAAAATCCTTGACCAGATTGCGGATTAACAGGAAAGGCTGGCCAGCGTCGGCGGGTTGGGCTGTCGTCATATTGGCTAGTAAACAAACTTTATTAAAATGCACGCGCACGGCGAAGCCGCACGGCAAAAGACGTGATTATAAATGCAGCATATCCAGGAAGACTACCTAAATGCTGGCGAATTACAGCCAGCCGCGCCCGCGCACTTCCTCAAGGGTCAGATCCAGCGCGCGGCGGATCAGGGCCACCATCTCGTCGATCTGCGCGTGCGTCATGATGAGCGGCGGGGCGATGATCATGCGGTCGCCCACGGCGCGCATGATGATGCCGGTGTTGAACATGTGCGCGCGGCACAGCATGCCCACGCCCAGCGCTGGGTCGAAACGCACCTGGTAATGCACATTCTCCGCCTTGCGCTTGACCAGGTTGAGCCCCGCCACGAAGCCGCAGGTCTCGGCCGTGCCCACCAGCGGGTGGTCCGCCAGCGCGCCAAACACCTGCTTCAGGTAAGGCCCGGTGTCGTTCGCCACCCGCTCCACCAGCCCTTCATCCTCGATGATGCGCAGGTTTTCCAGCGCCGCCGCGCAAGCCACCGGGTGGCCGGAATAGGTGAAGCCGTGGTTGAAGTCGCCGCCCTGCCCTATCAGCACGTCCGCCACGCGGCTGCCCACCAGCACCCCGCCCAGCGGCACATAGCCGGATGTGACGCCCTTGGCGAAGGTGATCAGGTCAGGCTTGTAGGGCTCGGACGCGAACCAGCGCCCCAGCCGCCCGAAGCCGGTGATCACCTCGTCCGCAATGAGCAGGATGCCGTACTTGTCGCAGATGCGGCGGATTTCGGGCCAGTAGCTGTCCGGCGGAATAATCACGCCGCCCGCGCCCTGCACCGGCTCGCCGATGAAGGCGGCCACCTTGTCCGGCCCCACCTCCAGTATCTTCGCCTCCAGCCAGGACGCGGCGCGCAGGCCGAATTCGTCCGGCGTGAGGCCGGCCCCGTCGTCGTAGTAATTTGGCTGGCCGATGTGGACGATGCCCGGTATGGGCAGGCCGCCCTGCTCGTGCATGCCGCTCATGCCGCCCAGCGAGGCGCCCGCCATGGTGCTGCCGTGGTAGGAGTTGTGGCGGCTGATGATGACGTGGCGCTCCTTGAAGCCCAGCAGGTCCCAGTAGCGGCGCACCATGCGCACATTGGTGTCGTTGGCCTCCGAGCCGGACCCGGTGAAGAACACATGGTTGAAGCCCTCCGGCGCCAGCTGCGACAGGCGCGCCGCCAGCCGCACCGCCGGCACGTTGGTGGTGTTGAAGAAGCTGTTATAGAAGGGCAGCGTCTCCATCTGCTCGTACACGGCCTTGGAGATGCTGGTGCGGCCGTACCCCACCGCCACGCACCACAGGCCGGACATGCCGTCCAGGATCTTGTTGCCCTCCGAGTCCCACAGGTAGATGCCCTCGCCGCGCACCATCACGCGCGCGCCCTGCCGGCCCAGCGCCTGGTGATCCGTGAAGGGATGCAGATAGTGGGCGTGGTCCTGCTGCTGGATGGTCTTGGTGTCCGTCATGATGGTCTCCCGTTCAGACATGCAGCAGCAGGTGTTCGCGTTCCCAGGGGCTGATCACGGTCATGAATTCCTGGTGCTCCAGGTCCTTGATGGCCGCGTACACGTCGATAAAGCGGTCGCCCAGCACGGCGCGCAGCTTGTCCTCGCGGCGCAGCGCGGCCAGCGCTTCGGGCAGGCCTTGCGGCAGCTCGTAGCGCATGTCGTAGGCGCTGCCCGTGGTGGCGGGCGTGGGTTCGAGCTGCTCGGTCATGCCGAGATAGCCGCAGGCCAGCGTGACGGCCAGCGCCAGGTAGGGATTGGCGTCCGCGCCGATGATGCGGTTCTCCACGCGCCTGTCCTGCACGCCCGATTCCGGCACGCGGAAGCCCACGGTGCGGTTGTCCACGCCCCACTGGATATTGATAGGCGCGGCGGTGTGCCGCACCAGGCGGCGGTAAGAGTTCACATACGGCGCCACGATGGCCATGGCGGACGGCATGTAGCGCTGCAGGCCGCCGATGTAGTGCTTGAACACGGCGGCGGGCGAGCCGTCATCGTTGCTGAAGATATTGCGGCCGGTCTTTTCGTCGACCACGCTCTGGTGCACATGCATGGCCGATCCCGGTTCGCCCGCCATGGGCTTGGCCATGAAGGTGGCGTACATATCGTGCTTCAGCGCCGCCTCGCGCAAGGTGCGCTTGAAGAAGAACACCTTGTCGGCCAGGCCGAGCGGGTCGCCGTGCAGGAAGTTGATCTCCATCTGGCCGGCGCCGATTTCGTGGATCAGCGTGTCCACGTCCAGGCCCATCAGGTCGCAGTAGTCGTAGATGTCCTCGAACAGCGGATCGAACTCGTTCACCGCGTCGATGCTGTAGATCTGGCGGCTGGTCTCGGCGCGGCCGCTGCGGCCTATGGGCGCCTTCAGCGGCAGGTCCGGATCGATGTTCTTGGCGGTCAGGTAGAACTCCAGCTCGGGCGCCACCACCGGCTTCCAGCCGCGCTCCGCGTACAGCTTGAGCACGCGCCGCAGCACGGTGCGCGGGGCGAAGTCCACCAGCGCGCCGTCGGCGAAGTAGCAGTCGTGTATCACTTGCGCGGTGGGATCCGTGGCCCACGGCACCATGGTGATGGTGGTGGGGTCGGCGCGCAAGATCATGTCGCGGTCGGTGGATGAGATGGCGCGGTCGTAGGCCGCGTCGTCGGTGGGGTAATTGCCGGTGACGGTCATGCCCAGCACCGCCTCGGGGATGCGCATGCCGCGCTCCTGCGTGAATTTCCCGCGCGGCAGGATCTTGCCGCGCGCAACGCCGGTCAGGTCGGGCACCAGGCATTCAATTTCCGTGACCCGTTTTTCATTGAGCCACAAATCCATATCGGTGTAGGTGAAGTTTTCGCGTATAGCCATAATGAGCTCTCTAAAAGTCTTGATCTGGCACGGCCGATTGCGGACCGTGCGCCATGCGACTGCAATGAGAGCGCAGCTAAGGAATGCGTTCCTGGTAAGTACGGCACGCCTGCCCGAAGGCTTTGAATATTTTCATGGAATCCGGATTGGCGGCCAGCTGCCATTCGGGATGCCATTGCACCGCCAGCGTAAAGCCCGGTGCGGTGGAGACGGAGCAGGCTTCCACCAGCCCGTCGTCGGCGATGGCTTCCGCCACCAGCCCTGGCGCCAAACGGTCCACGCCCTGCCCATGCAGGGAGTTGACCATGATCTCGGCGGCGCCGCCGAGCATGCGCGCCAGCTTGCCGCCCGGCGCGATATGTACGCGGTGCGCCGGTCCGTACTGCTTTTCCAGCGGATCGAGCGGACTGTCGCGGTGGTCCATCATGCCGGGCACTTCCTGCACCGCCTGGTGCAGCGTGCCGCCCAGCGCCACGTTCAATTCCTGGAAGCCCCGGCAGATCGCCAGCAGCGGTATGCCGCGCTTGATGGCGGCGCGTATCAGCGGCAGCGTGGTGGCGTCGCGCGCGGCGTCCTGCGGCAGTTCCAGGTTAAGCACCTCCTGGCCGTAGAGTATGGCTTGCACATTGGAGGCCGAGCCGGTCAGCATCACGCCGCCGGCGGCGGCAAGCACGGTTTCAAAGTCGGTTTTCGCGCCCAGCGCGGGCAGGATCAGCGGCATGCAGCCCGCCCCCTGTACAACGGCGTCGATGTACTTGGAATGCACGGCGTGGTCGGGATGGGCTCCGATATGCCGCGTGCAGGCGGGGACGATGACTAATGGCTGGCGCATGGCTTCAGTCTCTATGCAGAGGCCTCCGTTTAAGCGATAAGCCAATTTATCACATTTCCGGATTTGCTATCATCACGGCTAACACAGCATTGCGAAAATACATTGAAACATCTGCCCTGGCGCGACTTCTTCGCGCTCATTCTCAGCATAGGCGTGGTCGGACTCGGCCTCGGTGCCACCATTCCCCTCACCGCCCTCACGCTGGACCAGCGCGGCGCGGGCGCGCACGTCATCGGCCTGGTGACGGCGGCCAGCGCGCTCGGCATCCTCGGTTCGGCGCCTTTCGTCACCGGCTGGGTGGCGCGGTTCGGCCCGCGCGGCACCATGATAGGCGCGGTGTGGGTGGCCGCGCTGTCCACCGCCTTGATGCAGGTCATGGACAACCTGTGGCTGTGGGGCGCGCTGCGCTTCGTGTTCGGCGCCACCATGGGCGTGCTGTTCACGGTGGGCGAGGCGTGGGTGAACCGGCTGGCGCCGGACAACTCGCGCGGCCGCGTGGTGGCCATCTACACCACCAGCTTCACGCTGTTCCAGCTGGCCGGGCCGGCGCTGGTGGCGGCGCTGAACGGCAAGGTGGCGTGGAGTTTCGCGGCCTGCGGAGGCTTGTTCCTGCTGGCCTTGCCGGGGCTGGGGCTGATCAGCGCGGCGCGCGCCGCCGGCAGCGATGAGCCGCATCCGCCCTGGCAGAGCGTGCTGCCCCGGATGCCGATGATCGTGATGGGGGCGGCCTTCTTTGCGCTGTTCGATACGCTGATACTGAGCTTCCTGCCGGTGTATGCGATCCGCCAGGGCATTGTGACGGAGCTGGCGCTGCTGTCGGCCACGGTGGTGCTGGTGGGCGATACGGCGCTGCAGTTCGCCATGGGCTGGCTGGCGGACCGCTACGGGCGCAGGCGCGTGCACATCGGCTGCGGCGTGGCGGTGTGTTTGCTGCTGCCGCTGCTGCCTTTTGCCGCAGGCACGCCGTGGCTGTGGTGGTCTTTGCTGGTGGCGCTGGGGGCGGCGGCCGGGGCGATCTATATGCTGTCGCTGGTGGCCTGCGGGGAGAAATTCAGCGGACCGTCGCTGACCACGGCCAGCGCGGTGGTCAACGCATCCTGGGGCGTGGCCAGCGCGGGCGGGCCGCTGGTGACGGGGGTGCTGATGCAGAGCGCCGGGATACAGGCGCTGCCCGCCGTGCTGTTTGCGGGATGCGCGCTGTTTCTCGCCAGCGCATGGTGGGAGCGGCGCGCCTAGCCGCCGGCCTCACGCCGGTGCGTGCGCCGCGATCTCCAGCCGCGTCTCGGCCAGCAGCTTTTTCAGCTCGGGCACGCAGGAGCCGCAATTGCCGCCCGCTTTCAGGCAGGCCGTCACTTCCGGCACCGACTTCAGGTCCTGCTCCCGTATCGCCGAGCAGATGGTGTTGCGTCCCACGCCGAAACACGAGCACACGGTCGGCCCCACATCCACGCCCTTCTTCAGCGGACGTCCGATCAGCAGGCTGGCGCGGTCGGCGTCGGCCAGCTGCGGCTCGGCGAACAAGCCCGCCAGCCAGCTGCGCGCCGGCAGGTCCAGGCGCGGCGACAGGAAAATGCATTGCTCGATGCGGTCGTCCACCACGTGCACGGCGCGGTACATGCCTTCGGTGCGGTCGGCATACTCCAGCCAGTCCGCGTCCGCATCGTGCACGCCCAGCAGCTCGCGCGCCCAGCCGCTGAAATCGCTGATGGTGTTGCGCCCGGCCAGCTCGTAGCGCGCGAAGTCCTTGCCCTGGATGCGGGTCCAGTGCGCCACGCTGTCCAGATCCAGCTCGCTGCGGCTCAGGATAAAGGCATGCCAGTTCACGCGGAACTGCTCGATGCGCACCGGCGTGTGCTTGAACTCCGGCTCGCCCGAGACCGGGTCCACCACCGGATTGACCACGCCGCCCACGCGCGCGTCCGACGACGTCTGGCCGCTCCAGTGGATGGGAATGAACACGCCGCCGCGCGCGATGCCGCCGCCGTGCTGCACGCGCGCCACCATCGAACCCCACTGGCTGGTCACGCGCGCCAGTTCGCCCTCGCGCACGCCGTGGATCAGCGCATCCTGCGGGTGCATGTCGATGAACGATTCGGGCACATGGTCCGCCAGCTTGGCCGAGCGGCCGGTGCGCGTCATCGTGTGCCACTGGTCGCGCACGCGGCCGGTGTTCAGCGACAGCGGGAAGTCCTCGTCAACCTGGTGCACCGGCAGGCGCGGCACGGTGGCGATGAAGCGCGCCTTGCCGTCCGGATGGGAATAACGGCCATCCCCGAACAGGCGCGCGGTGCCGCCGTCCACGCCCACGTGCTGCAGCACCGGCCATTGAACGGGCGCCAGGCTGTCGAAGGCGCTGCGGTCCATGCGCGACAGGCCGCCGATATTGAACACGCGCGGCAGATCTTCCGCGCTGTTGCGCCAGGCGCTCAGCTGCGCGTGCTCGTCGAACACCTCGTGCACGCCGGCGAAATCGAAACCGCTGTAGCCCATGCGCTGCGCGAACTGCGAAATAATCCACCAGTCGCCGCGCGCCTCACCGGGCGCAGGCAGGAAGGGACGCTGGCGCGAGATGCGGCGCTCGGAATTGGTGACGGTGCCGTCCTTCTCGCCCCAGCCCAGGGCGGGCAGCAGCACGTCCGCATAGGCGTTGGTGTCGGTGTCCAGGATGATGTCCGAGGCCACCACCAGCTCGCACTTGGCCAGCGCGCGCTTGACCTGGTCCGCGTTCGGCAGGCTGACCACAGGATTGGTGGCCATGATCCACACCGCCTTGACGCGGCCCGATTCGATCGCCTCGAACAGGTCCACCGCCTTCAGGCCCGGCTTGTCCGCCATGCGCGGCGCGTTCCAGAAGGTCTGCACCGCGTCGCGGTGGGCGCAGTTGTCCAGGTCCAGGTGGGCCGCCAGCATATTGGCCAGGCCGCCCACTTCGCGGCCGCCCATGGCGTTGGGCTGGCCGGTGATGGAGAACGGACCCATGCCCGGCTTGCCGATGCGGCCGCCGATCAGGTGGCAGTTGATGATGCTGTTGGCCTTGTCCGTGCCGGCCGACGACTGGTTCACGCCCATGGAGAAGGCAGTGATGACCTTGGCCGTGCCGGCGAAGGACTCGTAGAACTCCATCAGCGCGGCCAGGCTGATCTTGCAGGCCTTGGCGACGGCGGCCGGGTCGGCGCAATCGACTTCGGCTGCGGCCAGCGCGGCGTCCAGGCCGCTGGTGTGGGCCGCCACGTATTCCGGGTCCACCGCGCCGATGCGCGACAGATAGCTCAGCAGGCCGTTGAACAGCCACACGTCCGTGCCAGGTTTTACGGGCAGGTGCAGGTCGGCCAGTTCGCAGGTGGCGGTGCGGCGCGGATCGACCACCACCAGTTTCAGGTTGGGGCGCTTCTCGCGCTCGCGCGCAATGCGCTGGAACAGGATGGGATGGCACCACGCCATATTGGAGCCCACCAGCACGATCATGTCCGCCAGTTCCAGATCCTCGTAGCAGACCGGCACCAGGTCCTCGCCGAAGGCGCGCTTGTGGCCGGCCACGGCGGACGACATGCACAGGCGCGAATTGGTGTCGATATTGGCGCTGCCGACGTAGCCCTTCATCAGCTTGTTGGCGGCGTAGTAGTCCTCGGTCAGCAGCTGGCCGGACACGTACAGCGCCACCGCGTCCGGGCCATGCTCGGCGATGACGGCCTTCCATTTATCGGCCACCTGTCCCAGGGCCTCGTCCCAGGACACGCGGCGCAGCGACTTGGAGCCGCGCGCGTCGCGTACTTGCGGGTACAGCAGGCGGCCCTCCAGGCCCACCGTCTCGCCCAGCGCAGAACCCTTGACGCACAGCTTGCCCAGGTTGGCCGGATGGTCCTTGTCGCCGGCCACGGCCACCGTGCCGTCGCCCTTGGGCGTGGCCTTCACGCCGCAGCCCACGCCGCAATACGCGCAGGTGGTTTGTACCGACAGATTATCTTGAGACAGGTTCACGATGTTTCTCACTCAATTTTTACGCCGCGCACAGGGCTTGGCCGAACAGCAGGTGCTGGCGTATCGGGGTGATGTCGGTGCGGTTCTGGATCAGGTCATAGTACCAGGGGCCGTCCTGCACGTCGCCGTACAGCACGGCGCCGGTGACGCAGCCGTCCTTGAGCACCAGGCGCTTGTAGACGCCGCGCCTGGCGTCGCGCAGCACCAGGTCTTCGCTGCCTTCGCCGCCGATGAAGTCGCCCACCGAGTACAGGTCCACGCCCGTCACTTTCAAGCGCGTGGGGGAGCTTTGCTGTACGTAGCGGCGGTGCCCGGCGCCGGCCAGGTGGGCGCCGCATACGCGCGCCTGTTCCCATATCGGCGCCACCAGGCCAAAGGTGGCGCTGCGGTGCTGCACGCATTCGCCCACCGCGTAGATGCGCGGGTCGTAGGTTTGCAAGGTGTCGTCCACCACGATGGCGCGGTCGCAGTGCAGGCCGGCTTCTTTCGCCAGCGCGATGTTGGGGCGCACGCCGGCCGTCATCACCACCAGGTCGGCCGGGATTTCGCTGCCGTCCTTGAAGCGCACCGCCGTCACGCGGTCCGGACCGGCTATTTCGGCGGTCTGCGCGTTGAGCAGGAAGTTCAGGCCTTTGTTTTCCAGCGCTTTTTGCAGCAGCTGGGCGGCGGGTTTGTCGAGCTGCTGGTTCATCAGGGTGTCGGTCACGTGCACGACCGTGACCTGCATGCCCTGGCGCAGCAGGCCGTTGGCCGCTTCCAGGCCGAGCAGGCCGCCGCCGATGACGACGGCGTGCCTGTGGTTGCGCGCCGCTTCGACCATCGTTTCCACGTCCTGGATGTCGCGGAAGGCGATCACGCCGGGCAGCTGGTGGCCGGGCACGGGGATGATGAAGGGCTTGGAGCCGGTCGCCAGCAGCAGGCGGTCGTAGCGCACTTCCTTGCCGGACTGCGCGCGCACGATGCGCTTGCGGCGGTCGATATGCACCACCGGGTCGCCCGCGTGCAGCGTGATGTGGTGCTTCTCGTACCATTCGCGCGTGTGCAGCATGATGTCTTCAACCGTCTTTTCGCCCGCCAGCACCGGCGAGAGCAGGATGCGGTTGTAGTTGCCGTATGGTTCGGCGCCGAACACGGTGATGTCGTACAGGTCCGGCGCGAGCTTGTGCAGCTCTTCGACGGTGCGCATGCCCGCCATGCCGTTGCCGATGACGACCAGTGCGGGTTTCATTACGCGCCCACCCAGACTTTGCCGCCTTCGATGCGCGCCGGGTAGGTGGCCACCGAGTGCTCGGGGGCTTCCAGGCATTCGCCGGTTTGCAGGTCGAAGTGGTGCTTGTAGATCGGCGAGGCGACCACGATGCGTTCGCCCAGGCTGCCGACCAGGCCGCGCGACAGCACGGAGGCCTGCGAGTTGGGGTCGTAGTTGTGGATGGCGAACACGCGCTGCTCGCCGTCGTTCACATGGAACACGGCCACGTGCTCGCCTTGCAGCAGCGCGCACACGCCGGTGTTGGGGACGATGTCGTCCAGTGCGCAAACGGCGGTCCAGCGGTCGTTTTGGATATCGCGGTGCATGGTGCTTCTCCTCAAGCTACTTTGATCGGGATGACGACGGCTTTGCGCTCTTCCAGCGTGGCCGGACGGATCTGGCCGCGCTCTTCCATGAAGATGACGTTCGGGTCGGCCTGCTCGCTGTTGACGAAGTGGCGGAAGCGCTTGCGCGTTTCCGGGTCGTTGACGGCGGCTTTCCATTCGCACTCGTAGGTGTCGACCACGCTTTGCATTTCGGCTTCCAGCTCGGCGGCGATGTTCAGCTTGTCCTTGATGACCACGTCCTTCAGGTAATCGAGGCCGCCTTCCAGGTTGTCGCGCCAGGTGCTGGTGCGCTGCAGGCGGTCGGCGGTGCGGGTATAGAACATCAGGAAGCGGTCGATGTATTGCACCAGCGTGGCCTTGTCCAGGTCGGAGGCGATCAGCTCGGCGTGGCGCGGCTTCATGCCGCCGTTGCCGCACACGTAGAGGTTCCAGCCTTTTTCAGTGGCGATGATGCCGACGTCCTTGCCCTGCGCTTCGGCGCATTCGCGGGTGCAGCCGGACACGCCGAACTTGATCTTGTGCGGCGTGCGCAGGCCCTTGTAGCGGTTTTCCAGTTCGATGGCCAGGCCCACGCTGTCGTCCACGCCGTAGCGGCACCAGGTGGAGCCGACGCAGGACTTCACGGTGCGCAGCGACTTGCCGTAGGCGTGGCCGGTTTCGAAGCCGGCCGCGATCAGTTCTTCCCAGATGACGGGCAGCTGCTCGACGCGCGCGCCGAACAGGTCGACCCGCTGGCCGCCGGTGATCTTGGTGTACAGGCCGTATTTCTTGGCCACGGTGCCGACCGCGATCAGGCCGTCCGCCGTGACTTCGCCGCCCGGCATGCGCGGCACCACGGAGTAGGTGCCGTCCTTCTGGATATTGCCGAGGAAGTAGTCATTCGTGTCCTGCAGGCTGGCGTGCTCCTTCTTCAGCACGAAGTCGTTCCAGCACGAGGCCAGGATGCTGGCGGCCAGCGGCTTGCAGACGTCGCAGCCCAGGCCTTTGCCGTGCTGCGCCAGCAGCGCGTCGAAGGTGCGGATCTGGCCGACGCGGATCAGGTGGTACAGCTCCTGGCGCGAGTAGGCGAAGTGTTCGCAGACGTGGTTGTTCACGTCCATGCCCTGCTTCTTCATTTCGGCTTTCATCACCTGCGTCACCAGCGGCACGCAGCCGCCGCAGGCGGTGCCGGCCTTGGTGCAGGATTTGACCGCGCCGATGCTGGTGGCGCCGTCGGCCACGGCGGCGCAGATCGCGCCTTTCGAGACGTCGTTGCAGGAGCAGATCTGGGCGCTGTCCGGCAGCGCGTCCACGCCCAGGCCGGGCTTGGCCTTGCCGTCCGACTGCGGCAGGATGAGGAATTCGGGCGATTCAGGCAGCTCTATCTTGTTGAGCATCATTTGCAGCAGGGTGCCGTACTCGCTGGCGTCGCCCACCATCACGCCGCCCAGCAGGTAGCGGCCGCAGCTCGACACCACGATCTTCTTGTAGATCTGCTTGCGCTCGTCCATGAACTGGTACACGCGGCTGCCTTCTTCCTTGCCGTGCGGGTCGCCGATGGAGGCCACGTCCACGCCCATCAGTTTCAGCTTGGTGCTCATGTCCGCGCCATTGAATTCGGCCGCTTCGCCCAGCAGGTGCTTGGCCGCCACGCGCGCCATTTCGTAGCCGGGCGCCACCAGGCCGTAGACCATGCCGCCCCACAGCGCGCATTCGCCGATGGCGTAGATGTCGCGGTCCGAGGTCATGCAGTTGTTGTCGATGACGATGCCGCCGCGCGGGCCGACTTCCAGGCCGCTTTCCTTGGCCAGCATGTCGCGCGGGCGGATGCCGGCCGAGAACACAATCATGTCCGCGTCCAGGTGGCTGCCGTCGGCGAACTGCATGCGGTGGGTGCCGTCCACGCCGTCCACGATGGCGGTGGTGTTCTTCGCCGTGTGCACGGTCACGCCCAGCGCTTCGATCTTGGAGCGCAGCACGCGCGCGCCGCCGTCGTCCACCTGCACCGCCATCAGGCGCGGCGAGAACTCCACCACGTGGGTGTCCAGCTTCATGTCGCGCAGGGCCTTGGCGCATTCCAGGCCGAGCAGGCCGCCGCCGATCACCACACCGGTTTTCGAGCGCTTGCCGCATTCGAGCATGGCTTCCAGGTCTTCGATGGTGCGGTAGACGAAGCAGTCCTTGCGGTCCTTGCCCGGCAGCGGCGGCACGAAGGGGAAGGAGCCGGTGGCCATCACCAGCTTGTCGTAGCTGAGCACATCGCCATCGCTGGTGGTCACGGTCTTGGCGGCCGCGTCGATCGCCGTGGCGCGGGCGTTCAGGCGCAGCACCATGTCGTCACGGTCGAAGAAGCCCGGCTTGACCAGGGACAGGTCTTCCGCGCTTTTCCCGGCGAAGAATTCGGACAGGTGCACGCGGTCGTAGGCGGGACGCGGTTCCTCGCACAGGATGGTCACATTCAACTTGGCGTTGCCGCCGTGCGTGGCCAGGCTTTCGAGGAATTTGTGGCCTACCATGCCGTGGCCGATGACGATGATGTTCATTGCTTTGCTCCTAGATTCTTAAGCTGCGGCCAGGGCCGGTTCTTCTTGCGCTGCGCTGCCGAAGCGCGCAGCGATGGCGCACAGCGCCGATGCGCCGACCAGCACGCCGAGGATGCTCAGGGTTTGCTGCACGTCGCCGCCCATGCCTTTCATGAGGAAGCCCGCCGCCACCGCGCCGACGTTGCCGCCCGCGCCGATGATGCCGGCCACGCCGCCCAGGGCGCGCTTGTCGACGAAGGGAACCAGCGCGTAGGTGGCGCCGCAGGCCATGTGGGTGAACAGGCCGAACACCAGCATGGCGATCACCGCGAAGGCGACGCTTTCCGCGTGGGAGAACCACAGCAGGCCCAGGCCTTCGCCTATCATCATGATGAACAGCAGCGTGACGCGGCTATTCAGGTTGCCGCGCAGCGCGGCTTTGTCCGAGATCCAGCCGCCCAGGGCGCGGGCGAACAGCGCCAGCAGGCCGAAGCTGCCGGCGGCCATGCCGGCCTGGCCCAGCGACAATTTGAAGTGGTCGGTGTAGTAGACGGCGGCGATGTTGTGGATGAAGATCTCCACGCCGAAGCAGGCGCCGTAGGTGACGAACAGCAGCCACACGCGGTAGTTGGTGGCTGCCAGCTTGAAGCTGTCCCAGCCGCCTTTCTTGCCACCTTCGATCGCGATGCCGGCGGCGCGCAGTTCGCTGTAATTGCCTTGCGGGCAGTCCTGCGTGAATTTGTAATAGACCACGGCCATGACGAGCATCAGCACGCCCGGCACCACCAGGGCGGCGCGCCAGCCCAGCGTTTCGTTCACGCCCAGCATGACCATGGCGGCCATCAGCAGCGGCATCAGCGCTTGCGCGGCGCCGCCGCCGGCGTTGCCCCAGCCCGCGGCGGCCGCGTTGGCCGTGCCCACCACGTTGGAGGCGAACATCACCGAGGTGTGGTACTGGGTGATGACGAAGCTGGCGCCCACCGCGCCGATCAGCAAACGGAAAAATAAAAAGCTTTCGTAGCTCTGCGACGCGGCCACGCCCAGCACGGGGATGGCGCCCAGCAGCAGCAGGCCGGTGTAGGCCTTGCGCGGGCCGAAATGGTCGCACAGCGGGCCGATGATCAGGCGCACGATGATGGTGATGGCCACCGCCGCGATATTGATGTTGGCTACCTGCGCCATCGTCAGGCCGAATTCGCCTTTAATGACCGGCATCAGCGGCGCGCAGGCGAACCAGGCGAAGAAGCAGATGAAGAAGGCCATCCAGGTCAGGTGGAAGGCGCGCATCGGCGGCGTGGAGATCGTGAAGAGCTTGATGCTGTTAGCTTTGCTGGCCATTTTTTTATCCCGTCTAGAAAACAAAAAAGCGTCCGCGCAGCCTTGATCTAACTCAAGCTGGGCGGACGCCGTTGTCCTGCCAGTCCGTCGTTAGACCAGCGCATTTGTTTGGGGGATCGCCATTGATCCTGTCCTTATCCTTTGCAAGAGGCGTGCCAGACAGGGAGTGGGCGGTTTGCCGGGCTAGAGGCCGATATTATTTCTTCAACGAAATCAATTCAGGGTGCCGGTGGCATATTGCGGTGCAGCAGCGCACAGCGATGGTGCACCATTGCGTGCATCGGCCGGCCAGGCGTCGGCGCAGCGCACCACGTCGCCCACCACGATGATGCTGGGGCTGCCCAGGCCGCTGGCGGCCAGCGCCTGCGGCAGTTCGCCCAGCGTGGTGACGAGCTGGCGCTGCGCCTCGCGCGTGGCCGACTGCACCACGGCCACCGGCGTGTCCGCGCCGGCGCCGCCCGCCAGCAGCCCGGCCTGGATGGCGGCGCAGCGCGCCACGCCCATATAGATCACCAGCGTGAGGCGGCTTTGCGCCAGCGCCTGCCAGTTCGGCTCGGCCCCGGCGTCCTTGCCGTGGCCGGTGACGAACACCGCGCCCTGGCTCCAGGCGCGGTGCGTGAGCGGGATGCCGATGCTGGACGGCGCGGCCAGGCCGCTGCTGATGCCGGGCACCACGTCCACCTCGACGCCGTGCGCCAGCAGCTGCGCGCGCTCCTCGCCGCCGCGCCCGAACAGATAGGGGTCGCCGCCCTTCAGGCGCACCACGCTGTGGCCGGCGCGCGCCTCGGCGATCATCAGGCGCTCGATGAATTCCTGTGGCGTGGACTGGCAGCCGCCGCGCTTGCCCACCTGGATCACGCGCGCCTGCGGCGAGGCGCAGGCCAGGATGTCCGGGTTCACCAGGTCGTCCACCAGCAGCACGTCGGCGGCGGCGATGGCCTTGGCGGCCTTGATGGTGAGCAGGTCCGGGTCGCCGGGACCGGCGCCCACCAGGGTGACTTTGCCTTGCTTGTTCATGCCGTTCTCCTATCCCTGTGCTCTATGCGTTGGCGGCGGTCAGCGCCGCTTTCACCATGTCGTCGATTTCGCCGGTGATGTTGGACAGCACGCCCGCCACCACGGCGAACTCGCGCCCCGCGAAGCCGGCCCGCGCCGCCACGATGCGGGCGTTGAAGGACACCATCTTGGCCTGCTTGGCGATGGTCTCGATTTCCGTGATCACGCCGCGCAGCTGCTTCTTCATCAGCAGCGCGTGCTTTTTGGACTGCTCTTCATAGATGCCGGTGATCTGGTTGAGCAGCGCCAGCACCGGCGTGGTCATTTCCACCAGCTGCGCCAGCTGGGCGGCGGCGCGGGGCGAACCGGGCGCGCTCTCGGCCGCCTCCAGGGTGCGCTCGGCCAGGGCCATGAAGTCCTGGATCTGGCGGTCACCTCCGGCGCGGCCGAAATACACTTCCTCCAGCTCAGGGCAGAAGATGCCGGGCACCGTGTCGCTGCCGTTCACCAGCGCGTGGTGCGCACCGCGGAACAGCGCCAGCGCCTCGCGCGCGGTGGCGGCGGCGTTTTCCTGCCCCTGCCCGGCCAGCACCGCGTACAGCACCAGGCGCTGCGACGTGAAGCGGCGCCGGCCGGACAGGTTGATCAGTGCGCCGAATACTTCCCCGGACAGCGCGGGCGCCTCGTTTTTCATGGCCAGTGCGGCCGATCCGTAATTTGCCATCTGCACCCTCTTGGTGTTGGTTTACAGCCTCGCTACTGCCTGATGCTGAAGGACGCCGCATAGCGTTCCGGATTGCTGCCGTCCCACTGCTTGCCATCCATCAGCGTGGAGCTGCGCAGAACGCCTTGCGGCACGGGTGTCTCCGTCATTTCCGCTGCTTCGCGGTATAGCTTTATCTGGTGTACTGCGCTGGCCACGGCCAGGTAGTCGGGATCGGCCTTGAGCAGGCCCCAGCGCCGTTGCTGGGTCATGAACCACATGCCGTCCGACAGGAAGGGGAAATTCACCGCGCCCTCGTGGTAGAAGCGCAGCGGGTGCGGGTCTTCCCAGCTCTTGCCCAGGCCGTCCTGGTAGTGGCCGAGGATGCGGGCGCTGATCACGTCCTTGCTGGTGTTCACATAGGGCACGGCCGAAATAATCTCGGCCATGGCCATGCGGTTGGCGGCCGTGGCGTCTATCCAGCGGCTGGCCTCCAGCACGGCGGCGATCACCGCGCGGCAGGTGTTGGGGTGGGCGCGCGCGAACTCGGCCGAGGTGGCCAGCACTTTTTCCGGGTGCTCGGGCCAGATCTGCTGGCTGGTGGCGGCGGTGATGCCGATGCCGTCCATCACGGCGCGGTGGCCCCAGGGCTCGCCGGCGCAAAAGCCGTCCATATGGCCGGCGCCGAGGTTGGACACCATTTGCGCCGGCGGCACCGTGATCACGCGCGCATGGCGCATGGGGTCGATGCCGTGCGCCGCCATCCAGTAGTACAGCCACATGGCATGGGTGCCGGTGGGGAAGGTCTGGGCGAAGGTATAGGTGCGCGGCGCGCTTTTCATCAGCGCGGCCAGGCTGGCGCCGTCCACCGCGCCCTGCTCGGCCAGGCGGCGCGACAGCGTGATGGCCTGGCCGTTGCGGTTCAGGTTCATCAGCACGGCCATGTCGCGCTTCTGCCAGCCCACGCCGAGCTGGGTGCCGTAGACCATGCCGTACAGCGAATGGGCCGCGTCCAGTTCGCCGCTGAGCAGCTTGTCGCGCACGCCGGCCCAGGACGACTCCTTGCTCGGCACGATCTTGATGCCGTATTTTTCATCAAAGCCCAGCACCGCAGCCATGACGACGGAGGCGCAGTCGGTCAGCGGGTTGAACCCTATCCTGACCATTTGCTTTTCCGGTGCCGCATGCTTCGTCATCGCTCTTTTTCCTCTAAAAAATGCACTGTCTTGGTGCGGCGCACCAAATCAGCCTAGCAAATCCTCTACGTCGAGAATGCGCTGGGCGATCTCGGCGAGCTTCAAATTCTTGTTCATGGCCATGGTGCGCAGCTTCTGGTAGGCCGCGTCCTCGGTCATGCCGTGGCGCGTCATGAGCAGGCCCTTGGCGCGGTCGATGACCTTGCGCTCGGCCAGTTTGTGGCGGGTGTCGTCCAGTTCGGCGAGCAGCTTCTGCTCCTGCCTGAAGCGCGCCAGCGCCACGTTCAGCACCGGCTTGATGCGCTCGGCCTGCAGCCCCGCCACGATATAGGCGGACACGCCGGCCGCCATGGCCGCTTCCATGCTGGAGGTGGCGTCGTCCTCGGTGAACATGACGATGGGGCGGCGCTCGTCGCGGGTGGCGATGACGATGTGCTCAAGCACGTCGCGCGCGTCCGATTCGGCGTCGATGATGATCATATCGGGTTGCAGCAGGGCGATCTGCTCGGGCAGATGCATGTCGGCCGGGAGCGAGGCGACGATCTCGTAGCCCGCTTCCTGCAGGCCCACGTTCAGCGCCTGCGCGCGCAGCGCCGCGTCGGCCGCCTGGACCACCACGATACGGAGGGGGCGCGCCGGGGGCGCTGCTTGTCGCTTGGATGCCATCTTGGGGTGCTCTGATTCCATGCAGGGTTACTAGCAAGAATCAAACCACCCCCGAACGATCACTATTTTGACGGCAAGGCGGGCGGCAGCGCGGCGAGGGAGGGGGCGCGCTCTTTTTGCAGGCGGGCGGCGACCTGTTCAGCCTTGGCGAAGGCGCGGATGAGATTGCCGCCGGCCAGCTTGGCCAGGTCGGCGTCCTTCCAGCCGCGCTGGATCAGCTCGGCGAACAGGGCTGGATAGGTGGACACGTCCTGCAGGCCTTCGGTGGTGGCGCCGCCGTCGAAGTCGGCGGCCAGGCCCACATGGTCCACGCCGGCCACTTTGGCCACATGGTCGATATGGTCGGCCACCTGCTTCAGGGTGGCCTTGGGTGCGGGGCCGGCTTCCTTGATGTAGGCAGCCTCCACCACCTTGTAGGCCGCGCTGCCGTGGTCCATGGTCTTGGTGCGGGCAACCAGGCCGTCTTTCCACAGCTTGTAGGCGGGCGAGACGAAGGCCGGCACGAAGGTCACCATCACCACGCCGCCGTTGGCCGCCATGCGGGCCAGCACGTCGTCCGGCACGTTGCGCGGATGGTCCACCAGGGCGCGGGCGCTGGAATGGGAGAAGATGACGGGGGCCGCGCTGGTGTCGAGCGCCTGGCGCATCACGTCCGGGCTGGTGTGGCTCAGATCCACCAGCATGCCGAGGCGGTTCATCTCGCGCACCACTTCCTTGCCGAAAGCGGTGAGGCCGCCGTTGCGCGGCTGGTCGAGGGCGGCGTCGGCCCAGTCCAGGGTCACGTTGTGGGTCAGCGTCATGTAGCGGGCGCCCAGGTCGTAATAGGCGCGCAGCGCGCCCAGGCTGTTCTCCAGCACGTGGCCGCCCTCCATGCCGAGGAAGCTGGCCACCTTGCCGGCCTTGCGGGCCTTGGCGATGTCGCTGCTGCGGGTGGCCAGCACCAGACGCTCGGGGTAGCGCGCGATCATGCGCTTGGCCAGGTCGATCTGCTCCAGCTGGGTGCGCGCCCAGCCCTGCTTCAATTCGCCCGGCACATAGACACTCCAGAACTGCACCGCCACGCGGCCTTCCTTCAGGCGCGGCAAGTCGGTCTGCTCGGCGTTGAGCTTGCGCAGGTCGTAGGCGTCCACGTCCATCGGATGGGCCGCGTCGGCGCGTATGGTCCACGGCAGATCGTTATGGCCGTCGACCAGCGGCACCTTGTCCAGCAGCGCCTTGGCGTGCTTGAGCGCCGCATCGGCCGGTACAGCTTCGGCGGCGTGGGCGGCGGCGGTGAATCCGAGGGCAAGCAAGAGAGCATACGCATGGCGCATAAAGATGGCTTTCATGAATTGGCAAGACAGCCATCTTAACCATTTTTTTACCCAAGCATGACTTGGCACAAATTGCGGTGCTCGAAGGCCACCTGCCGCGTCGCGCCTTGGGAGTGAAAATGCACTGGGATGTTACCGAAGTCAGGCTTCAGGAAAACTATACGCTTTGGGTACGGTTCAAGGACGGCACCGAGGGTTCCGTCCAATTTTTGCCGTCCGCATTTCGTGGCGTATTCCAGCCGCTCAGGGACAAGGACCAGTTCAGGCTAGCCACCGTCGTCGATGGCGTGATAACTTGGCCCGGAGAACTCGACCTGGCGCCCGATGCCATGCATGAGCAGATAAAACGCAATGGACGCTGGGTTCTGGAATAAGCGGCGTCAGCGCTGCATGCCCCAGCGGCGGATGGTGAGGCGCTCCAGCGTGCGGAAGACCAGGCTGTCCACCAGCAGGCCGATCAGGATCACGGCGGCGAGGCCGGCGAACACTTTGTCGGTGTAGAGCTCGTTGCGGTTCTGGAAGATGTACCAGCCCAGCCCGCCTTTGCCGGACGAGACGCCGAACACCAGCTCGGCCGCGATCAGCGTGCGCCAGGCGAAGGCCCAGCCTATCTTCAGGCCGGAGACGATGGCCGGCAGCGCGGCCGGCACCAGGATCTGCACCACCAGCGGCAGCCCGCGCAGGCCGTAGTTGCGGCCCGCCATGCGCAGCGTTTCGGGCACGCCCTGGAAACCGGCATAGGCGCCCAGCGCCAGCGGCCATAGCACCGCGTGCACGATCACGAACAGCAGGCTGGCGTTGCCCAGTCCGAACCACAGCAGGGCGAGCGGCAGCAGCGCGATGGCGGGCAAGGGATTGAACATGGCGACCAGCGCTTCCAGCAGGTCGCGCCCCAGGCGCGTGGTGACGGCCAGCGCCGTCAGTCCAAAGGCGGCGATCACGCCCAGCACATAGCCCTGCAGCAGCACCGCCAGCGAGATGCGCACGCGTTCCAGCAGTTCGCCGCTGGCGATGCCTTCCACGAAGGCGCGCGCGGTTTGCAGGAAGGTGGGCAGCAGCAGGTCGTTGTTCTGCCAGCGCGCGATGGCTTCCCAGCCGGCGGCCAGCGCCAGCAGGATCAGCGCCTTGCGCAGCCAGTCCTGCTGCCAGGCGCGCTGCGCAAGCGGCAAGGGGCGCGCGACGCTCGCGGGCGCGGCCGGCGTGGCGGCGTATTCGAATTCCTGGCGGATCGGCGGTTCAAGCAGCAGGCTCATAGCGCCAGCCTCCGGCCGATGGCGTCGACAGCGTCGTAGCCGCCCGGCACCGGCACTGGAACCGGCAGTCCCGCCGCAGCGGCGATTGCAATGGCGGCGGCGGAGACAGCGATCTCGTCCGGGACAGCGGCGCGGACGGGAGCGGCGGCGCTTTCAGGTGCGGCGGCGTCCTCGTCAAACAGCAAGCGGTGGATGCGATTGGCGGCGGACTGGAATTCCGGGCTGCCGGTGCTGTGCAGGCCGAACTGGTGGCTGTTCAGTTCCGCGCGCACGCGGCCCGGATGCGGCGACAGCAGCAGGATGCGGTTGCCCACCACCAGCGCTTCCTCTATCGAGTGGGTGACGAACAGCAGCGTGAAGCGCGCCTCCTCCCACAGGCGGCCCAGCTCCTCCTGCATCTTGCGGCGCGTGAGCGCGTCCAGCGCGGCGAAGGGTTCGTCCATCAGCAGCACCTCGGGCTGCATGGCGAGCGCGCGCGCAATGGCCACCCGCTGCTTCATGCCGCCGGACAGCGTGTGCGGATACGCGTCCGCAAAGCCGGCCAGGCCGACTTTGCCTATCCAGTGCATGGCCCTTTCCTCGGCCTCGCTGCGCTTCAGCTTTTTGGAAGCGAGCAGCGGGAACATGACGTTCTGCTTCACGGTCTTCCACGGCGGCAGCTGGTCGAATTCCTGGAACACGGCCACCCGGTCCGGCCCCGGCCCGTTCACCGCCTGCCCGTTAATGCTGATGCGGCCCGCGCTGGGCGCGATGAATCCGCCCGCCGCCTTCAGCAGCGAGGACTTGCCGCAGCCCGATGGCCCCAGCAGCACGAAGCGGTCGCCTCGGTACACGTCGAAGCTCACGTCATGCGTGGCGCGCACCGTATGCGCGCGGCTGCGGTATTCAAGGCTGACGCCCTCGGCCCGCAGCAGCGGCTGCACGGCAGGCTGCTGGGCCAGCTGCGCCCCGGCGCTGGACTGGGTGTGCCACTTCGGCACGGCATGCAATTGCGGCGGCTGGCTCATGGCTGTCCTATCCGCCCTGGCCGATGGCCGGGTCGTCAAAGAAGTAGTCGCGCCAGCTGGCGGGCTGGTTCTTCAGCACGCCCACGCGGTGCAGGAACTGCGCCAGGCCGTAGGTGTTCTGCGGCGCCACCTTGAACTGCACCTGCGGGTTCTTGATGATCTTCAGCAGCAGCGCGCGGTCCACCTTGCTCTTGCTCACGCGCAGATAGGCGTCCGCCGCGCCTTCGGGGTTCGCGGTGGCATACTGCGCCGCCTCCGCCAGCGCGGCGGTGAAGGCGCGGTAGGTCTTCGGATTTTCGTTGCGGTACTTCTCGGTGGCGTACAACACCGTCGACGAACTCGGGCCGCCCAGCACATCATAGGAATTGAGCACGATGCGCGCGTTCGGATTCTGCGCCAGCTCCTGCTCCTGGTATGGCGAATTGCCGAAGTGCGCGTTGATCTCCGTGCCGCCCGCGATCACCGCTGCGGCGGCGTCCGGATGCGGCAGCGTTTGCGTAAGCTTGTCCAGGCGGCTGAACTCCTTGTCGCCCCACTGCTTGGCCACCGCCATCTGCAGGATGCGCGACTGCACCGACACGCCCGCCGCCGGCAGGCCGATGCGGTCCTTCTCGGTGAAGTCGGCGATCGTCTTCACCTTGGGATTGTTGCTGACCAGGTAGTAGGGGAAGTTGCCCAGCGAGGCCACGCCTTTCACGTTCTGCTTGCCGTTGGTGCGGTCCCATATCGTCAGCAGCGGGCCGACACCCGCGCTGGCGATATCGATATTCCCGGACAGCAACGCGTCATTGATGGCGGGGCCGCCGGAGAGCTGGGTGCGCTCGACCACGATGTCGATGCCCTGCTGCTTGCCGTGCTTTTCGATCAGCTTCTGGTCCTGCGCAATGTTCAACAGCAGATAGGTGACGCCGAACTGCTCGGCGATGCGGATGCGTCCTTCGGCCTGCGCCTGCGTGCTCAGGCCCAGCGTGGCGGCAGCGATGGCTGCGGCGATGAATTTCAGTTTGCTCATGCGTGCTCCGGAATGGGTTCAGAAAGGGACGTCGCCTTCGATGGTGGTGCGGTACAGCTTGCGGCGCATATGCGGCGGACAGCCGGCCGCCAGGTGCATCAGCGAGCGGTTGTCCCAGAACACCATGTCGTGGGGGCGCCATTGATGGCGGTAGATGTGCTCGGGCTTGACGCTGTGCGCAAACAGTTCCGCCAGCAGCGCCTTGCTCTCGTCCTCCGGCAGTCCTTCGATGCGGGTGGTGAAATGCTCGCTGACGAAGAGCGCGCGGCGGCCGGTTTCCGGGTGCACGCGCACCACCGGCTGCAGCACCGGCCGCACTTCGTCGATTTGCGCCTGCGTCAACGGCGGGCGGAAGGGATTGCGGCGGCGCAGCTCCTCGTACTGCGCCAGATAGCTGTGCTCCGCGCGCAGCCCCTGCACCGCGCGGCGCAGCGCCACCGGCAGCGTTTCGTAGGCCAGGTGCATATTGGCGAACAGCGTGTCGCCGCCCTCCTCCGGCAGCTCCTGCGCGTGCAGCAGGGAGCCCAGGCTGGGCTTGTCCTTGTACGACAGGTCGGAATGCCAGAAATGGCCGGCGTCGCCCAGGCCGGTGGGCTGGCCGTTCTCGATGATGTTGGAGATGATCAGTACTTCAGGCGCCTCGGCCAGCTGGAAATTGCGCAGCACGTGGATTTGCAGCGGACCGAAGCGGCGGCTGAATTCCACCTGCTGCTGCGGCGTGATGCGCTGGTCGCGGAACACCAGCACGTGGTGGTCCAGGTGGGCGCGGTGCAGGCGCTGGAAGTCGCGGTTGCTCAAGGGCTGGGACAGGTCGAAGTCCGTCACCTCCGCGCCCAGCGGGGCGTCGAACACCTTGATATCGAAAGTCGGGACGGGACTGGGAACGGCAGACATGGGGCGGGTCCTTGCGTTGAATATGCGCCCAGTCTATGCCGCCCGCTTCATGAAGAAAACGAAGCTTATCGGCTATTCATATGCGGTTTTCGTCCGCCAGCGCATGCGCTTTGCGCAGCGCCTCCACCATGGCGGCGAGGGCGCGGGCCTTTTCTGCGGCGCCGGGGACGCGCAGCACGTAGGCCGGGTGGTAGGTGGCGACGATCCAGCGCCCTGCGTGCTGCACCGGCGCGTCCATGTAGTCTTTCAGCGCGGCGTGGCTGTCTTCCAGCACGGCTTTCAGCGCGGTGCCGCCAAGCGCGACGACCACGTGCGGCGCCACCTGCTCCAGCTCGCCCTCCAGCCAATAGCGGCACGCCAGGATCTCTTGCTGCGCGGGCGTCTTGTGCAGGCGGCGCTTGCCGCGCGGCTCCCATTTGAAGTGTTTCACCGCGTTGGTGATGTAGACCGCGCTGCGCTCCACGCCGGCCTGCGCCAGCGCGCGGTCGAGCAGCGCGCCGGCGGGACCGACAAAGGGATGGCCCTGCAGATCTTCCTGGTCGCCGGGCTGCTCGCCCACCAGCATGATGCGCGCCTTCTCCGCGCCCTCGCCCGGCACCGCTTGCGTGGCGTGCTCCCACAGCCCGCAGCGGCGGCATTCGTCCAGCGTGTGCGGCTGCTGGCGCTCGGGCTGGGCTTTCCCGGGTGCGATGGGTATCGTGGTGCCGCTGCGGCGGCCAACGGCGCTGGCCTGGCCCACGCGGCGCGCACCGGCCGCCGCTTGCGACACCATCTCCGGCACCAGCGCGGCTTCCAGCATGTTCTTCCAGAAGCGCGCACGCACGTGGCTGTGCATGACGTCCGGATTCAGCCGGGCAGGGTTGAAGATGCTGCGGTAATAGGTCAGCCACAGCGCTTCGCCCGCATCCTCGATATCGGCGGCGCTGCGGGCGAGCGGACCGGCGGTGTGCAGCGCGGCGCCGTCCCACAGCACGGTGGCGTCCGGCGTGGCGATCAGCCAGGTGGCGCGGCCCATGCGGTCCGCGAAGTGCCGCGCCACCTGCGGCAGCACGTCGTGCGCGGGCTCGAACCAGGCCACGAAGCGCGGCGCGCCCTCGCCCGCCGGGCGTTCGCGGAAGCGCAGATAGGCGTGCATGTCGTGCTCCTCGCGGCGCACGGCGCGGGCCATGGTTTGCAATCGGTTGCCGTCTTCGTCCGCCATCGACATGACCTCCTGCTGTCCCTGCTGCCAGCGCCACAGTACCTTGTACAGGAAAGCCCAGCGGTCCTCGGCGCGGTAGCAGGATGCGGTTTGCAATAGCGCCATCAGCTCGCGCGGCACGCGCAGGGCGGCAAGCGCAGCGGCGCCCGGTCCGGGCACAGGTGGCGCAGGCACAGGCGACGGACTGGCAAAGAGATCGCCGCCGCCACCGGGCGCCATCCATTGTACGGAGCCGGGCGGCACGCGGCGCACGATCAGTCCCCGCGCCGCCGCGCGCCAGCCGTCGAAGTCCGCGACGCAGACCAGCTCGCCCTGCCCGTCCATCAGCCCGCCTGCAGCTCGGGCCACAGGTTCATCTGCTGCGGGGCGTCGGCCATGGCGCGGCGCAGCGTCTCGGACGGGATGGTGTCGCGCGCGGGCGCGTAGTCCGCCACGATGATGAAGGGGGCGATCTTCTTCATGCTGCAGCGCAGGCGCGACAGGTCGGCGTAGCGCACGCGCCGCATACGCCGCAGCTCGACTATGCGTTGCGCGTTGCGCAGGCCGATGCCCGGCACGCGCGCGATCATGCCGGCGTCGGCGCGGTTCAGGTCCATGGGGAAGTGCTCGCGGTTGGCCAGCGCCCAGGCCAGCTTGGGGTCGATGTCCAGGGCCAGGTTGCCGGGTTGCGTACTGTCACCCGGCAGCAGTTCGCTGACCTGGAAGCCATAGCTGCGCAGCAGGAAGTCGGCCTGGTACAGCCGGTGTTCGCGCTGCATGGGCGGCGGCGCCAGCGGCACGCTTTTGGGGCTGTCCGGTATCGGGCTGAAGGCGGAGTAGTACACGCGCTTGAGCTTGTAGCTGCTGTACAGGGTTTCGGCTGTGCCGAGGATGTGCTTGTCGTCGCTGGCGTCGGCGCCGACTATCATCTGCGTGCTCTGCCCCGCCGGCGCGAAGGCGGGCGCTTTGGGCTCCTCGGCCTTTTCGTCCAGCCGCAGACGGATGGCGCCCATGGCCAGCTTGATAGTGTGGACGTTCTTCTCCGGCGCCAGGCGCGCGATGCTGGCCTGCGAGGGCAGCTCGATGTTCACGCTGAGCCGGTCCGCATACAGGCCGGCGGCGGCGATCAGGGCGGGATCGGCGTCGGGTATGGTTTTCAGGTGGATGTAGCCACGGAACTGGTGCGTTTCGCGCAGCTCGCGGGCGATGGCGACCAGCTGCTCCATGGTGTAGTCGGCCGACTGGATGATGCCGCTGCTGAGGAACAGGCCGTCGATGTAGTTGCGCAGGTAGAAATCGACCGTGAGCTTGACCACTTCCTGCACCGTGAAGCGGGCGCGCGGCACGTTGGACGTGCGCCGGTTGACGCAGTACTGGCAGTCGTAGACGCAAAAGTTGGTGAGCAGGATTTTCAGCAGCGAGACGCAGCGCCCGTCCGGCGTGTAGCTGTGGCATATGCCCATGCCGGTGCTGGCGCCCAGGCCGTCCTTGCCGATGGAGTTGCGCTTGGGCGCGCCGCTGCTGGCGCAGGACGCGTCGTATTTCGCCGCGTCGGCCAGGATCTCGAGCTTGTCGGTGAGCTCCATGGTTCGCCTTTATACTGTATTTATGTACAGTATATCGTGGGCGGGCGGAGGGGGGGGCGGAGATTATCGGGTCAGGGGCGGGTCAGCATGGCGGGTTACGCGCTGGCGCGCTAACCCGCCCTACACGCCGATGCGAATCGGCGCTTGGCGCTTACGCGATGGCGGCGTATTTTTCCAGGCGGTTCTTGATGCAGGCGGCCAGTTCGTGGCCGGCGCTGACGGTCATCTCGAGGTCATGCAGGTGGCCGTCCTTCAGGCCGTAGACCCAGCCATGGACGGTCAGTGGCTGGCCGCGGTCCCAGGCGTCCTGCACGATGGTGGTCTGGCAGACGTTGACCACCTGCTCCACCACGTTCAGCTCGCACATGCGCTCGGCGCGCTGGCCCTGCGGCAGCACGTCGCCCAGGTAGCGCTCGTGCTTCTGGTGCACGTCCTGCACATGGCGCAGCCAGTTGTCGACCAGGCCGACGCGGGTGCCGGTCATGGCCGCGTGCACGCCCTTGCAGCCATAGTGGCCGACGACGATCACGTGCTTGACCTTCAGCACTTCGATGGCGAACTGCAGTACCGACAGGCAGTTCAGGTCCGAGTGCACCACCACGTTGGCGATGTTGCGGTGGACGAAGACGTCGCCCGGCGCCAGGCCCAGCAGCTCATTCGCCGGTACGCGGCTGTCGGAGCAGCCTATCCACAGGTACTCCGGCGAAGCTTGCTGCTCCAGGCGCTTGAAGAATTCGGGATCGCGCTGAACCATGGAATCGGCCCAGGCACGGTTGTTGACCAGCAGGTCCGCCAGTGGGGAAACGCTGACGTTGTCGCTTACGCTTAGTTCACTCATATGTCCTCTCATACGTGCGAAGACCGCCCGTTTGCCGGGTTGGCAAGGGGCGGTCCGGGATGTTGCTATCTTACCTGATTTGCTGCGGCGCATCATCTACGCCGGGCAATGATGCTTATTCGAAGAAGTCCTTCACCTTGTCGCGCCAGGTCTTGCTTTGCGGGCTGTGCTTGGAGCCGCCCTCGACCGTGGCACGGTCGAATTCGCGCAGCAGTTCCTTCTGCTTGTCGGTCAGCTTGACCGGCGTTTCCACCGCCACGTGGCAGAACAGGTCGCCCGGATAGCCGGAACGCACGCCCTTGATGCCCTTGCCCTTCAGGCGGAAGGTCTTGCCCGACTGGGTGCCTTCCGGAATGGTGAACGACACCTTGCCCGACAGCGTAGGCACTTCGATTTCGCCGCCCAGCGCCGCGCGCGCGAACGAGATCGGCATTTCGCAATGCAGGTCGTCGCCTTCGCGCTGGAACACCGCGTGCTGCTTGATGTGGATTTCCACATACAGGTCGCCCGGCGGTCCGCCGTTGGTGCCCGGTTCGCCGTTGCCCGACGAGCGGATGCGCATGCCGTTGTCGATGCCGACCGGGATCTTCACTTCCAGCGTCTTGTTGCGCTTGATGCGGCCCGCGCCGCCGCAAGGCGAGCAAGGATCGGTGATGATCTTGCCGGTGCCGTGGCATTTCGGGCAGGTCTGCTGGATGCTGAAGAAACCCTGCTGCATGCGCACCTGGCCGTGGCCGCCGCAGGTCGAGCACGTCACCGGCGCGGTGCCCGGCTTGGCGCCGGAACCGTGGCAGGTGTCGCACTTGTCCCAGGACGGCACGCGGATGGTGGTGTCGAAGCCGTGCGCGGCCTGCTCCAGCGTGATTTCCAGGTTGTAGCGCAAGTCGGCGCCGCGGTAGACCTGCGGACCGGCGCTGCGGCCGCGGCCGCCGCCGCCGAAGATGTCGCCGAAGATGTCGCCGAAGGCATCGCCGAAGCCGCCCGCGCCGAAACCGCCGCCGCCTCCGCCGCCCATGTTCGGGTCCACGCCCGCATGGCCGTAGCGGTCATACGCTTCGCGTTTTTCCGGATTGGTGAGCATCTCGTAGGCCTCTTTGACCTCCTTGAACTTCTCTTCCGATTCCTTGCTGTCCGGATTGCGGTCCGGATGGTATTTCATCGCCAGTTTGCGATAGGACTTCTTGATCTCGTCTTCGGACGCATTCTTCGCGACGCCGAGAATCTCGTAAAAATCACGCTTTGCCATGTGGAGGCACCTTGCTGTATCTACTGGTACTGATTATGCGAAAAAGCCGAGCCGGCCCCTTTCCAGGGATGCACGGCTCGGCGTCAGTCTTGCGGCCGCAGCCGGTGGACTAATTACTTGCTGTCTTTGACTTCCTTGAAGTCAGCGTCCACCACGTCGTCCTGCTGCGCCTTGGCTTCCTGCTGGCCGCCTGCCTGCTGGCCGCCTTCGGCGCCGGCAGCGCCTTGCTGGGCCTGCATGTCAGCGTACATCTTCTCGCCCAGCTTCTGCGAAGCGGTCGACAGCGCTGCCACTTTGGCGTCGATGTCGGCCTTGTCGCCGGCCTTGATCGAGCCTTCCAGATCGGTGATGGCCGCTTCGATCTTCTCTTTCTCGCCCGCTTCCAGCTTGTCGCCGTATTCGGTCAGCGATTTGCGGGTGGAGTGCACCAGCGCGTCGGCCTGGTTGCGCGACTCGGCCAGTTCCTTGACCTTTTTGTCCTCTTCCGCGTTCAGCTCGGCGTCCTTCACCATCTTCTGGATCTCGTCCTCGGTCAGGCCCGAGTTCGCCTTGATGGTGATCTTGTTTTCCTTGCCGGTGGCCTTGTCCTTGGCGCCCACGTGCAGGATGCCGTTGGCGTCGATGTCGAAGGTCACTTCGATCTGCGGCGTGCCGCGCGATGCCGGCGGGATGCCTTCCAGGTTGAATTCGCCCAGGCCCTTGTTGCCGGCCGCGATTTCACGCTCGCCCTGGTAGACCTTGATGGTCACGGCAGGCTGGTTGTCGTCGGCGGTCGAGAACACTTGCGAGAACTTGGTCGGAATCGTGGTGTTCTTGTGGATCATCTTGGTCATCACGCCGCCCAGGGTTTCGATACCCAGCGACAGCGGGGTCACGTCCAGCAGCAGCAGGTCCTTGCGGTCGCCCGACAGCACGGAACCCTGAATCGCGGCGCCCACGGCCACGGCTTCGTCCGGGTTCACGTCCTTGCGTGGATCCTTGCCGAAGAACTCCTTGACCTTTTCCTGCACTTTAGGCATACGGGTCATGCCGCCGACCAGGATGATGTCGTCGATGTCCGATACTTTCACGCCTGCATCCTTGATGGCGGTGCGGCATGGCTCGATGGTGGCGTTGATCAGTTCTTCAACCAGCGATTCCAGCTTGGCGCGGGTCATCTTCAGGGTCAGGTGGACCGGCGCGCCGTTCGCCATGGCGATGTAGGGCTCGTTGATCTCGGTCTGCTGCGAGGACGACAGCTCGATCTTCGCGCGCTCGGCCGAAGCCTTGATGCGCTGCAGGGCGATCGGATCTTTTTTCAGGTCCAGGCCGTTGATCTTCTTGAACTCGTCGATGATGTAGTCGATCACGCGCTGGTCGAAGTCTTCGCCGCCCAGGAAGGTGTCGCCGTTGGTCGACAGCACTTCGAACTGCTTCTCGCCGTCCACGTCCGCGATTTCAATGATCGATACGTCGAAGGTACCGCCGCCCAAGTCGTACACGGCGATCTTGCGGTCGCCCTTGTCGGTCTTGTCCAGGCCGAAGGCCAGTGCGGCTGCGGTTGGTTCGTTGATGATGCGCTTGACGTCCAGGCCAGCGATGCGGCCGGCGTCCTTGGTGGCCTGGCGCTGCGAGTCGTTGAAGTAGGCAGGCACGGTGATCACGGCTTCGGTGACTTCTTCACCGAGGTAGTCTTCCGCCGTTTTCTTCATTTTGCGCAGCACTTCAGCCGAGATCTGCGGCGGAGCCAGTTTCTTGTCGCGCACGCCGATCCACGCATCGCCGTTGTCGGCTTTGGTGATCTGGTAAGGCATCAGCGCGATGTCCTTCTGCACTTCTTTTTCTTCGAACTTGCGGCCGATCAGGCGCTTCACCGCGTACAGGGTGTTCTTGGGATTGGTGACCGCCTGGCGCTTCGCAGTCGCGCCAACCAGGATCTCGCCGTCTTCCTGATAAGCGATGATCGAAGGAGTGGTGCGCGCGCCTTCCGCGTTTTCAATGACCTTGGGTTGACCGTTTTCCATGACCGAAACGCAGGAGTTGGTGGTTCCCAGGTCGATACCGATGATTTTGCCCATGATTTATTTTCCTTGTGTTCTAAGTTTCAGATGCTGCTTATATGTGGGAAATGCTGTGTGATTTCAAGTGCTTGCGCGAAACCGTTTACTTCGCTTGCGCGGCCGTCACGATGGCCGGACGCAGCAGGCGGTCGGCGATCATGTAACCCTTTTGCAGCACGGACACCACGGTATTGGCTTCCTGCTCGGCGGGCACCACGGCCACGGCCTGATGCTTGTTCGGGTCCAGCTTCTCGCCCTGCACCGGCATGATTTCCAGCAGGCGGTTCTTTTCGAAGGCGGAATTGAGCTGCTTGAGCGTCATTTCCACGCCTTCTTTCAGCGATTCGAGCGACGGCGACTCCACTTTCAGCGCCATTTCCAGGCTGTCCTTCACCGGCACCATGGCCTCGGCGAAGCTCTCCACCGCAAATTTGTGCGCTTTGGCAACGTCTTCCTGGGCGCGGCGGCGGATGTTCTCGCCGTCGGCTTTGGCGCGCATGAAGGCGTCGTGCATCTCGGCCAGGCGGGCTTCGGTGCTGGCCAGCTGCTCTTCCAGCGAAGGCGCGCCGGCGTCGGCGGGAGTCGATGGCTGCGCTGGCGCTGCTTCCGCCTCGGGATTAGGGACTGCTTGATTTTCCTGATCTTGCATCTGAAAGACTCCTACAAATCGTATGTTAGACGTGACTCGGTACGGCACGGGCAGCAAGTGGGGCTATAACCTATCTTTTCAAGGGGTATAGGCGCGGCGTTGTTCTATATGTAACTACGCCGTTACAAACTGCCTCACAAGAGATATATTTTTTTGCACCGCAACAGCTACTATGTAATGAAGACGGCGCCGCCGTCGCTCAGCGTACTGGAGCGCATCATGAAGTTGCCACTCATCGCAGCCTCCGTCGTGGCCTACATCCTTTTGGCCGTCGCCTGGATCTGCTATTCCGAGTTATTACGATAGTTTTGCCGCCCGAAGACCGGGTATTGTAACAGGCTGGCACTCACCGCCGGCAAGTGCTGATTATCACTTGAACAGCCCTCGCCCACCGACTGTCAGTTTTCCGCACCAAGCTTGAGGGCGGCCGCGCGGGCGCTTTCACCGGCTTTTTTGAGGGCCTCGCGCTGCGGCTGCGCCATCATGGTCGGCCAGCCTATCATGTGCTGCTCGGCGATCTCGGCCATTGCGGCGATCCAGGCCGGCGTGGCGTTCAGGCAGGGAATGTAGTGGAACTCCTTGCCGCCCGCCGCCATGAAGTCATGCCGCACTTCCATTGCGATTTCTTCCAGGGTTTCCAGGCAGTCGCTGGTGAAACCGGGGCAGATCACGTCCACCCGGCGCGCGCCGTCGCGCGCCAGTTGCTGCACGGTGGGCGCGGTGTAGGGCTGCAGCCACTCGGCCTTGCCGAAACGGGACTGGAAGGTGACCACGTACTGCTCCGGCGCCAGCTTCAGCCTGGCGGCCAGCAGGCGCGCCGTTTTCAGGCATTCGCAATGGTAGGGGTCGCCCAGCAGCAGGGTGCGCTTGGGCACGCCGTGGAAGCTCAGCACCAGCTTGTCTGGACGGCCGTGCGCGTCCCAGTGCGCCAGGATGGACGCCTGCAGCGCCTCGATATAGCCTTCGTGGTCGTGGTAGTTGCGCACAAAGCGCAGCTCGGGCACGTTGCGGATCCGCTTGTAATGGGCGAACACTGCGTCGTAGATGGAGCCGGTGGTGGTGCCGGAATATTGCGGATAGGCGGGCAGGATGGCCACGCGCTCGCAGCCGTCCGCCTTCAGGCGCGCCAGCACGTCCGGCAGGGACGGCGAACCGTAGCGCATGGCCATGGCCACGGTGACGTTGCCGTGGCCGCGCTCGCCCAGCGCGGCGCGCAGCAGCAGCGCCTGCTGCTGGGTGTTGACCTTGAGCGGGGAGCCTTCGCGGGTCCAGATCGACGCGTACTTCTTGGCCGATTTGCCGGAGCGGAATGGCAGGATGATAAGGTTGAGGATAAACCACCACACTGCGCGCGGAATCTCCACCACGCGCGGATCGGACAGGAACTGCTTCAGATAACGCCGCACGGCCGAGCGCGTGGGCGCGTCCGGCGTGCCGAGATTCACCAGCACCACGGCGCTGCCGCCGGTGCTGCCGTGGGTGTGGGGGGGTTCTTTAAGGAAGGCCATGAATCTGCAATGACGAAATCGAAACGCCATTATAGATTAGTTGGCAATCCTCAAACTTTCAGAATGATTTTCATGGCGTGTACTCCGCTGCGTGTATGTCGATAAGGTAGGCCGGAACACGCGGCCTGTCAATGCAAGTGGTGCACGGCAACGCTCCAGGCGGACCTGGCGTTGTCCAGCGCCATGCCCCAGCCGCGCATATTGGGGAACACGGGGATCGGCGTGAGCGCGCGGATTTCCGCCTCCGTCATGACGCGGCCCGGCCGCTCGGGGTCCTCGGGCGTGAGCAGCAGCTGCAAGTCCTCGTGCGCAAACAGCACCAGCTCCACGCGGCCCACCACGCCGTCGGCGCGCTGCGGGTAGAAGCCGATCGCGTCCGCGTGCGTCTTGAACAGCTCTATCATCAGGTCCGTGCCGTTCTCCTGGAAGTCGATGCTGTACGGTCCGCTTCCGGCCGGCAGCGCCGGCGTGAAGAACAGGCACAGCTCGCGGTCGCCGTTGCCCGCTTCGCGCGGCGCGCGCTGCATGGCCAGCTGCAGGAAGTCGGGCCGTTCGCCGCCGGGACCTGTCACCGTGCAGCGCGCCGTTTCGCTGGAAAAAGCCGCCTCGTCGGACTGCTCGGTCAGCCCTATGCTCAGGCAGTGCAGCGCTTCGGCGCCGGTGCGGATCTGCAGGTGGAACTGCACCAGGTCGGGCGCGCCGGCGTGCTGGTCGCCCACCGGCCGGCCGCCGTTGGTGTAGACCGTGAGGCGGCAGCTGTCGTAGTGCAGCAGGCCGCCGCGCAGCTTGAAGTAGAGCTCGCCCACGTCGCGCATCATGCGCACGGCGGTGGGATTGGTTTCCTTCCAGGGATTGGTGACCGCGCGCCGCCGGGCCAGCGTGATGCGGTTGATGTGCTCCTGCAGCTGGCGGGCCGTGTCCTCCTTGATGCGCTCGTACTCCGCCTCGAATTCGGGCGCCAGCGCCTGCTCGAAGCTGAAGGTGGTCAGCGAGGTCTGCACTTCGATCAGGTGGCCCTTGAAGGCCTCCTTGGTCAGCGCGATGGTGGAGGCCATGGCGGAGTCGAGCAGGCTGGCGGAAAAGCTCAGGAAACCGTCCGGCCGGTCAGTGGCGGCCTCGGCAAAGGTGATGGCCAGCATTTCGCCATAGGCCGGATCGGACACCGTCAGCAGCTTGGCAGGCAGATTGTTGGAGATGCCGCCGTCCACCACCGTGGGCGCCGTGCTGCCGGCCCAGATCCGGAAAAAGAAGGGCAGCGCGCAGGAATCGACCAGGGCGTCGGCCAGCGTTTCGCCGGGCTGGGCCAGCACCGTGTCGCGGCTGCCCAGGTCGGTCTTGGTGATTTTCAGTCGCACGCCCCTGCGCTCGACGTCGCCCACCTTGGCCAGCTTCTTATGGGCGAATTTGTCGTTCAGCCAGCCGCGCAGGCCGGCCGTGTCGCGCAGCGATTTACTTTTCACCAGCAGGCAGTAGGCGGCGGCCAGCTTGCCCGGCATGGTCATGCCGCGCATCAGCTGCGCGCCTTTGCCGCCGCGCAGTTCGGCCATGATGGACTGCGCCGAAATGCCCGCCGCGACAAAGCTGGCGACGATGGCGCCGGCCGAGGTGCCGGCCACCTGGGTCACTTCGATTTTATGGTCGGCCTTGAAATCCTGGATGGCTTCGGCCACCGCAAGCAGCGCGGCTATGCGCGCGCCGCCGCCCTGGAATGCGAACTGCATTTTGACCGGCGTAGTCATGCGCCACCTCCGCAATGGATGCGCCGCGCGCCCAAGCGCATGCCCGGCTCTTCCATGCTACTGCGGCGCAATCCTGCCCGCGTTGAGAAAACGCAAATGAGCGCAAACGCAGGCAAACGCGCGCAAAGCCGCGCTAGGAGGCCAGCAGCTCGCGCGCGTGCTTGCGGGTGGTGGCGGTGATTTCCAGGCCGCCCAGCATGCGCGCCACTTCCTCCACCCGCGCTTTGCTGTCGAGCACGTCGATGCGGGAGGCGGTCTTGCCGTTGTCCAGCGTGCCCTTGGCCACCTGGAAGTGCTGGCTGGCCTGGCTGGCTACCTGCGGCAAGTGGGTCACGCACAGCACCTGGCGCGCCTGGCCCAGGCGCTTGAGCAGCCGCCCCACCACTTCGGCCACGCCGCCGCCGATGCCGCTGTCGACCTCGTCGAAAATCAGCGTGGGCGTGGTGGTGGCGTTGGAAGTGATGACGGAAATGGCCAGCGCGATGCGCGCCAGCTCGCCGCCCGAGGCCACCTTGGCCAGCGGACGCGGCGCCACGCCGGCGTGGCCGGCCACCAGGAATTCCACCTGCTCCAGGCCGCGCGCGCCCGGCTCGCAAGGGTTGAGCGCGATGTCGAAAGCGCCGCCCGTCATGTTCAGTTCCTGCATGGCCTGCGTGACGGCCGTGGCCAGGCCCCGGGCCGCGTCGGCGCGGGTGGCGGACAGCTGGCGCGCCACGTCCATATAGGCCGCTTTCAGCTTGGCCTCCTGCTGGCGCAGGCCGTCCAGGTCGCTGGCGTCGGCCAGCTGGCGCAGCTTGGCCGACAGCTGGGCGTGCTCGTCCGGCAGGTCGTCCGGCGCCACGCGGAATTTGCGCGCCGCCGAGTGCAGCGCTTCCATGCGTGCGTCCACCTGGCGCAGGCGCTCCGGGTCCAGCTCCACCCGGTCCAGATAGGTGTTCAGCGCGTACACCGCCTCCTGCAGCTGGATGCGGGCCGATTCGATCAGGTCCACCGTGGGCTGCAGCTCGGCGTCGATGGCGGACAGCTTGCCCAGCTTCTGGCTCAGCGAACCGAGCTGCGAAACAATGGGCTGCTCTTCCGATTCGGAAATGGCGGACAGCGTTTCCTGCGCCCCTTCCAGCAGGCTGGCGGCGTGCGACAGGCGGCTGTGCTCGTTGGAGATGTCCTGCCACTCGCCGGGCTTGGCGGCCAGCTTGTCCAGCTCGCCCACCTGCCACTCCAGGCGCTCGCGCTCGTAAGCCAGGTTGGCGGCGTTGCTTTCGTATTCCTCCAGCTGCCTGGCCAGCGCGCGCCAGGCCTTGTGGGCGGCGGCCACCGCTTTCAGGTTCGCTGCCGCCTCGGCGTCCTTGATGGTGGCCTGGTTGTCCAGCAGCTCGCGCTGGGCGTCCGCCTTCAGCAGCGACTGGTGGGCGTGCTGGCCGTGGATGTCCACCAGCATGTCGCCCAGCTCGCGCAGCTGCGCGGCGGTGGCGGCCACGCCGTTGATATAGGCCTTGGAGCGGCCCGCGTTGTCGATCACGCGGCGCAGCAGCGCGCCGCCCTCGTCGGCCGCGAACTCGTTGGCCGCCAGCCACTCGGCCGCCTGCGGCGTGACGGCGAAGTCGGCCGTGATGTCGGCCTTGGACGCGCCTTCGCGCACCACGCTGGCGTCGCCGCGGCCGCCCAGCGCCAGCGTCAGCGCGTCGATAAGGATGGATTTGCCGGCGCCGGTTTCGCCGGTGAACACTGTGAAGCCTGCGGAAAATTCCAGTTCGATGGTGTCGACGATGACGAAGTCGCGGATAGACAGAGTACGAAGCATAGGCGAGTGCGGAGGTGAGCGGAGTGAGGGTTAAACCAGTTTCCCGTCGCCGGACGGGTATTCGTTCCAGTGCAGCTTTTCGCGCAGGGTGTTGTAGTAGCTCCAGCCTTCCGGATGCAGGAAGGTGATGGCGTGCGGCGAACGCTTGATGATGATGCGGTCCTGCGCCTGCAGGCTGGCGAAGGTCTGCATGTCGAAATTGACGGTGATGTCGCGCCCGCGCACGATTTCAATCTGGATGGCGCTGGAGTCGGGCAGCACGATGGGGCGGTTCGACAGCGCGTGCGGCGCGATCGGCACCAGTACGATGCCGCCCAGCGTGGGGTGCAGCAGCGGGCCGCCGGCCGACAGCGCGTAGGCGGTGGAGCCGGTGGGCGTGGAGATGATCAGGCCGTCCGAGCGCTGGTTGTACATGAAGTGGCCGTCCACGTCCACGCGCAGCTCGGCCATGCCGGCGCCGGCGCCGCGCGACACCACCACGTCGTTGACGGCCAGGCCCACATGGATTTCCTTGCCGTCGCGCCGCACGCTGCCTTCCAGCAGGGTGCGCCGTTCGGCCTGGTAGCTGCCGGCCAGCATCTGCGCCAGTACCGGCAGCATGGCTTCGAGGGCGATGTCGGTCATGAAGCCGAGCCGGCCCTGGTTGATGCCGATCAGCGGCACGTCGTAGGGCGCCAGCTGGCGCGCCAGGCCCAGCATGGTGCCGTCGCCGCCCATCACGATGGCGGCGCTGGCGTGCTGGCCGATCTGGTCCGGCGTCATGGCCGGCAGGCCGGCCATGCCCAGGTGGCCCGCCGTTTCCGCCTCCAGCACCACGTTGTGGCCGCCCTCCTTCAGAAAAGCCAGCAGGCTGCGCACGGGCGCTTCGATGCCGGCTGTGTTCTGCCGGACTACCAGGGCGATGGTGTTGAATAAGGCGTGCTTGGCGGGCATAGATCTCTCGGTCTTGATTGGGGGTAGCAACACTAGTCAGAGTAACCGATAATGCAGCCTTCTGCCATGCATCAGCACGCGCACAAATACTGTATATGCACCCAGTATAAATCGGCGGACGGCGGAGCGCAAGCGCAGGCAGCTAACCTACAGGAGAATGGCATGGCAAAAGTATTGGGCGTGGGCGGCATCTTTTTCAAATCGCGCAATCCGCAGGCGCTGATGGCGTGGTACCAGGCCCACCTGGGCTTCCCTGCCGAGTCCGGCGACTACGCCTCCTTCGCGCCCGGCGCCATGCCGGCGGGCGGCAGCACCGTGTTCAGCCCCTTCAAGGACACCACCGGCTACTTTGCGCCGTCCAAGCGCGAGTTCATGTTCAACCTGGTGGTGGACAACCTGGACCAGGCCCTGGCCCAGGTGGTGGCCGGCGGCGCCGAACTGGTGGGCGATCCGCAGACCTTCGACTACGGCCGCTTCGGCTGGTTCATGGACCCGGACGGCAACAAGGTCGAACTGTGGCAGCCCACCGTCGCCGCCGAATAATTCCTCAGTGCCCGCTGGCGGCGCCGGCCATCATGGCGCCGGCTATGGCCAGCGACAGCGAAATGCCGTGCGCCAGCATCAGCACCGACCAGCGCGCCACGGTGGCCAGCTTGCCGCCGCCGTACACGCGCTTCATGGCCCAGGGCAGATAGCCAACCAGCCAGCACAGCAGCACCAGGTTGACGAAGGAATAGTCGTTGACCTTGATGGCGGCGAACATCACAAAGGCGAAGGCGCTCACGTGCAGCGCGAACAGCAGATGCTCGCCATAGCGCCGGCCTGAGCCGAGATAAAGCAGCTTCAGGTACAGCGCGAACAGCGGCATCAGCGCGAACATGGCGTATGGACCGTAGTGGAAGAAGCCGTCCGACAGCGCCTTGCTCTTGGCCTCCCTGGGCAGGCTGTCGAAGTGGTCGATGCGCTCGGCCAGGCCCGGCATCCGCGCGCGCAGGTCGTCGTCCAGTTCCACCACGTTGCCGTAGCCGCTCTTCACCTTGCTAAGCCCGTACTTCGCCTTGGCGCGCTCCTTGCCCACCTCCTCCGCGCGCTCGGCGGCCTGTTCCATCGACTGCGGCGCGTCGTTGCCCAGGTTGATCACTTCCGTGTTGGTAAATTTCAGCAGCGCAAAGAACAAAATGCTCAAGGTCAGGTAGAGCCGCAGCGGCTCCACGTAGCGCTTGCGGCGCCCGGCCAGGTATTCATTGGTCAGCGCGCCCGGGCGGAACAGCAGACGCGTGAACGTGCCCCACAGCCTCCCTTCCAGCGCCACGTAATGGCCGATGAATTCATGCGCAAACTCGGCCAGGCTGGGCGCATGCGTGCGCGTTTCCTGGCCACAGTTGTGGCAGTAGTTGCCGCTGACGGCGGCGTTGCAGTTCAGGCAGTTGGCGGGCGCGGCGTGGGAGTCGGCAAGTTCGGGCTTCACGGCTGGATTCTCTATGGAGGCGGCACAAGCGGGAATGTTACCTGAGTTCATGCCAAAGATGCACTATTTCAATAAAGTTCAATTGCGCGACTGCGCCGCGGCCACGGCGCTAAGATGGCCACTCGATGCTGACAAGTGAGGCCGAACATGGTTACCGAAGGCAAGGACCGCCAGGTCAACACGACCGTGCCGGTGGGCAGCGACGCCGGCAAACGCCTGCCGCATGAGCGCGACGAGTCGCCGGAAGGGCACACGCCGCCGGCCCGCAGCGTGATACGGCAAGCCGCCAGCGACCTGGAACAGGGCCTGGTGGACACCGACCTGCACGGCACGCGCGGCGTGGAAAAAGTCCAGCCGCACCCGCCCGGCAAGGCACAGCCGCAGCCCGGCAGCAAACGCGACTGACAAGGCCGCGCAAAGGCCGCGCAACATACCGCACACACGAAAGGGAATTCATGCGCCATCCCGTCCCACCGCGCACCGCGCCGCAGACCCACGCCACGCCGATCCGCCCCGCACTCGCGGTGATCGCCTTCGCCGTCGCCGCCCTGGTGGTGATGGCCAGCTCGGCCGACGCGCAAAGCTATCCGCCCGGCTTTGGCCCGCAACCGGCCCTGCCCGCGCCCGAGCGCTCGCTGGTGCCCACCGTCAATGTGGCGCCGGTGGCGCGCTGGCCGAACGGCGCCGCGCCCGCCGCCGCGTCCGGCTTCACGGTGCGCGCCTACGCCAGCGGCCTCGACCATCCGCGCTGGCTGCACGTGCTGCCCAACGGCGACGTGCTGGTGGTGGAGACCAACGCCCCGCCCAAGCCGGAGGACGGCAAGGGCATCAAGGGCGCCATCATGAAGTCGCAAATGAAAAAGGCGGGCGCGGTCACGCCCTCGGCCAACCGCATCACGCTGCTGCGCGGCCTGGACGCGAACGGCGCGGCGGCCACGCGCACCGTGTTCCTGAAAAACCTGAACTCGCCCTTCGGCGTGGCGCTGGTGGGCCAGGACCTGTACGTGGCCAATACCGACGCCGTGGTGAAATTCCCCTACAAGGAAGGCCAGACCGAAATCACGGCCGCGCCCGTCAAGGTGATGGACCTGCCGGGCGGCCCGCTGAACCACCACTGGACCAAGAACATCATCGCCAGCGCGGACGGCAAATACCTGTACGCCACGGTGGGCTCGAACAGCAACGTGGCGGAAAACGGCATGGACAAGGAGGACGGCCGCGCCGCCATCTGGCAGCTGGAGCTGGCCACCAGCAAGGCCAGGCTGTACGCCACCGGCCTGCGCAACCCGAACGGCATGGCCTGGCAGCCGCAATCGCAGGCGCTGTGGACCGTGGTGAACGAACGCGACGAGCTGGGCAACGACCTGGTGCCGGACTACCTGACCTCGGTCAAGGAAGGCGCCTTCTACGGCTGGCCATACAGCTACTTCGGCCAGCACGTGGACGCGCGCGTCAAGCCGTCCAAGCCGGAACTGGTGGCCAAGGCGATTGCGCCGGACTACGCGCTGGGCGGCCACACCGCCTCGCTGGGTCTGGCCTTCTACGACGGCAAACTGTTCCCGGCCAGCTACCGCGACGGCGCCTTCATCGGCCAGCACGGCTCCTGGAACCGCAAGCCGCACAGCGGCTACAAGGTGGTGTTCGTGCCGTTTGCCAGCGGCAAGCCATCCGGCCCGCCGCAGGACTTTCTCAGCGGATTTTTGACTGCGGACGGCAAAGCGCAAGGCCGTCCGGTAGGCGTGGCAGTGGACAAGAGCGGCGCGCTGCTGGTGGCCGACGACGTCGGCAACATCATCTGGCGCGTAACGCCGAAGGGTAACTGAAAGAGCGCGCACAACGGGCAAATTTGCCGGAGCAGCCCAGCCGGCCTTACACACTGGAGACGACAATGAGCTATCTGGACCGAGACACTTATGGCATTTACCGCGACACGGACGCCGGCCCCGGCCCGCGCCTGATGGGGGCCGACACGCTGATGGGCGAGGACGTGTACAACCGCATGGACGAGGACCTGGGCGACATCAAGGAATTCATGCTCGACATGCAGACCGGACAAGTGGCCTATGCGGTGCTGTCCTTCGGCGGCATCCTGGGCATGGGCAACAAGCTGTTCGCCGTGCCCTTCCAGGCGCTGGAGCTGGACACCGTGAACAAGCGCTTCATCCTGGACGTGAGCAAGGAGCGCCTGGAAAACGCCCCCGGCTTCGACAAGGACAACTGGCCGGACATGGCCAGCGCCGAGTTCAGCAGCGAGATCCACAGCTACTACGGCACCCAGCCGGGCGCCGGCTACCGCACCGCGACCGGCAGCGTGATGGGTTCGGGCACCAGCACAATGCAGAGCGGAGACATCGGCAGCAGCAGCGGCGGCGTGGGCAGCAGCAGCTACAACCCCGGCAACAAATCCTGAACGCCAGCGGGATTTAAGCAAAGCGCATAAAATTCCTGCTTTACCCAACCGGCAAAGAAGGATTTTTTATGCGCATACTACACACCATGCTGCGGGTCGGCGACCTGCAGCGCTCCATCGACTTCTACACCAAGGTGCTGGGCATGACGCTGCTGCGCACCAGTGACAATCCCGAATACAAATACACGCTGGCCTTCGTCGGCTACGGCTCCAACCCGGACCATGCCGAGCTGGAACTGACCTACAACTACGGCGTGGACAGCTACGAGCAAGGCACGGCCTACGGCCACCTGGCGATCTCGGCGGACGACATCGTGGCCGCCTGCGCGGCGGTCAAGGCCAACGGCGGCAACGTCACGCGCGAACCCGGCCCGGTCAAGGGCGGCAGCACCGTCATCGCCTTCGTCACCGACCCGGACGGCTACAAGATCGAACTGATCGAGCGCCAGTTCGACGCCCAGGGCGGCGGCCTGCGCTAAAAAAAAACCGGGGCCAGGCCCCGGTTTTTTACTTCACCAGCAATTCGTTGATCGGCACCAGGTCCGCTTCCTTCAGGGTGCCGGCCGCCGCTTTCAGGCGCAGGCCGTTCATGATGGTGTCGTAGCGGGCGCGGGACAGGTCGCGCTGGGTCGAGTACAGCTGGCGCTGCGCGTTCAGCACGTCGATGTTGATGCGCACGCCAACCTGGTAGCCCAGCTTGTTCGAATCCAGCGCCGACTTGCTCGACACCTCGGCCGCTTCCAGCGCACGTACCTGCGCCAGGCCGCTGTTCATGCCCAGGTAGGCGGTGCGCGCGTTCTGCGCGGCGGCGCGGCGCGTCGCTTCCAGATCGTTGCGCGCCTTGTCTTCCAGCGCGATCGATTCGCGCACCTTGCTGGTCACGGCGAAGCCGTTAAACAGCGGCACGTTCCACTGCACGCCGATGCTGTTGGTCTTGGTGATACCGGAGGCGGTCACGCTGTCGCGGCCCTTGCTGGCCACCAGGTCCAGCGTCGGCAGGTGGCCGGCGCGGTTGCGGTTGATGTCGCGCTTGGCGATTTCCAGGTTCAGCTGCGCGCCCATCACCGAGTAGTTCTGCTGCTCGGCCGACGAAATCCACGGCTCGATGGCGGCCGGCTGCGGCGCGGCGATGGTCACGCCGGTGCGCAGCGTGGACAGCGAGGCAGGCGCGGCGCCGATGATCTGCTGCAGCGCGTTGCGCTTGACTTCCAGGTCATTGATGGCGGCAAACTCCTGCGCCACCACCAGGTCATACGCCGCTTGCGCTTCGTGCGTGTCGGTGATGGTCTGCGTGCCGACCTCGAAGTTGCGCTTGGCCGAGGCCAGCTGTTCGGTGGTGGCCGATTTCTGCGCCTGGGTGGACGACAGATTGTCCTGCGCGGTCAGCACGTCGAAGTAAGCCTGCGCCACGCGCGTGATCAGGTCCTGCTGGGCCTGCGCGAACACGGTCTCGCTGGCGGCCTGCGACAGTTTGCTCTGCTGGTAGGATTCCCAGCGGTCCCAGCGGAACAGCGGCTGCGACAGCGACAGCGCCCACTGGTTGCGCGAATTGTCGCGCGGACCGCTTTGCGGGCCGAACACCGGGTCGTCCGACTTGGTTTCGAAGTCGCCGGTGATCTTGGTGCTGGAACCGCCCAGGCCGATAACCGGCAACAACTGGGAACGCCCTTGCGTCGTCCTTTCCTGACCCGCAGCAAGTGCAGCGCGTGCGCTGGCATAGGTGGCGTCGTTGGCGAGCGCCTGCTGGTACACTTGGATGAGGTCGGCCGCCTGTGCATTGATGGTCAACAGTGCGCTGCTGATCAGCAAGGCGATTAAGGGTTTCTGCATTGCGTTCTCCGTGGAATCATAACAATTAGTATTTTGGCATGGCGCTGTCGACCTGCACAGCCCAGGCATGGATGCCGCCCGTCAAATTCGTGATCTTGCCGAAACCGTTGCGCTCAAGGAAGGCAGCGACCTGCGTGCTGCGCGCCCCGTGGTGGCAGATGCAGACGATGGCCGCATCCTCATCGAGGTCGTCGATGCGGGCCGGAATCGAATTCATCGGCATCAGGGTCGAGCCGTCGATATGGCAGGTCTCGTATTCCCAGTTCTCGCGCACATCCAGCAGAAACGGGCTGGGGCGCGCTTCGTCGGCCAGCCAGTCGGCCAGTTCCAGCGCAGTAATATGTTGCATGCGGCGCTCCCGTCCGTTTAGAACGTGAACTGCGACGGCTTGGCGGCGTTTTGCAGCGGCTTGACGTCGGTTTCAAACAATTTCTTCTGCTCGTAGCCGTCCGAGGTGCGGGTCACCAGCACGCCCGACATGGACGGCGCTTCGCCGATGATGGCGAACACGCGGCCGCCCACTTTCACTTGCTGCAGGAAGGCTTCCGGCAGCAGCGGCACCGAACCCGACAGCACGATCAGGTCGAACGGGGCGCCATTGGCCCAGCCCTGCGCGCCGTTGCCCAGCTCCACGGTGACATTGGTGATGCCGGCGGCGGCCAGGTTCTGCTCGGCCTGCGCCTTCAGTTCCGGCGAAATCTCGACGGTGGTGACGTGGCGGCCCTTGTGCGCCAGCAGGGCGGCCATGTAGCCGCTGCCGGTGCCGATTTCCAGCACGTTCTCGTGTTTTTTCAGCTGCACGTCCTGCAGGATGCGCGCTTCCAGCTTGGGCGTGAGCATGAATTCGCCGTTGCCCAGCGGGATTTCCGTATCGACGAAGGCCAGGTTTTTATGGCTGGCGGGAACGAAGTTCTCGCGCTTGACCACGTTCAGCAGGTCCAGCACGTCCAGTTCCAGGACGTCCCATGGACGGATTTGCTGTTCGATCATGTTGAAGCGGGCTTGTTCGATATTCATCTTTAAACTCGGTGAAGGATTAAATAATCCGTCATTTTATCGTTGAACTGGTCAGGACGGCATATTAACGATATCGGCGACGGACTGAGTGAAATTGCGACAGTCTGCAGATTCGGGGGGCTGAACGTGCAAAAACCGCCCCGGGCTGCTTAATTTTATGGCACGCCGGGGGCGCCGTCCGGCCGCAGGCCGCGCAGGGCCAAGTCGAGGAAGGCGGCCATATACTTATCCGGGTCGATGCTGCCGCCGCCGCCGCAGGGCAGGAAGGCGTGGTTCCACATCATCAGCATCAGCACCGGGGCGCTCAGCACCGGCATCAGCACCTGCGGATCGTGCGGGCGGAACTCCCCGCGCGCCAGGCCGCGCTCGAGCACGCGCACGATCAGCGCATTGCCGCGCGCCACCACCTCGTCCTCATAGAAGCGCACCAGCTCCGGGAAATTGCCCGACTCGGCCATCATCAGCTTGGTGATCCCGGCCAGCTTGGTGGCGCCCACCTGGCCCCACCAGCGCATCAGCATTTCGCTCAGCAGCACGCTGCTATGGGCTTCCGACGCGGCCAGGTCCAGCTCGGCCTGGCCTATGGCCTGGCCGATGGTGGCGCGCACCACGGCCTTGAACAGTTCTTCCTTGTTCTCGAAATACAGATAGAGGGTGCCTTTGGACACGCCGGCGCGGCGCGCCACGTCCTCCAGGCGGGTGGCGGCGAAGCCGCGCTCGACAAATTGCTCCAGCGCCGCCGCCAGCAATTCCTGGGGCCGCGCGTCCTTGCGCCGTTCCCAGCGCGGTTTGGTGTCAGTCGGGGCTTGCATAGGTCTGATAACTACTTACTTTTGAGTCATTAATATTAGTCGTCAGACATCTGGCAGTCAAGCTTGCCCTGCCAGGCGCCTGAATTAGCTGGGCGGGGCACGCCGCGCTAGCGGAGGATGGCTTCCAGTTCGATACCGGCTTTTGCAAAGCGTTCGGTCAGGAAATCCAGCAGGGCGCGCACGCGCGGCGCCATGTAGCGGGTGCGCTGGTACAGCGCGTGCACCGGCGCGTCCGGCGTGCGCCATTCGGGCATCAGCACCTTCAGCCGGCCGGCCTGCAAGTCGGCGCCGATGTCCCATACCGATTTCATGGCGATGCCGTGGCCGTTGACCGCCCACTCGCGTGCGACGGCGCCGTCGTTGGTTTCGCGCGCGCCCGAGGACGGCACGAGGAACGAGGCCACTTCTCCATCGCGCTCGAAGCGCCACTCATTGGCCATGCCCGGCGCGGTGACCAGCGCGATGCAGTCGTAGCGGTGCAGGTCGGAGGGGTGGGCGGGCGCGCCGTGCGCCGCCAGGTAGGAAGGGGCAGCGCACAGCACGCGGCGGTTGAACGCCAGCGGCCGCGCCACCATGGAGCTGTTCTGCGGCACGCCGAAACGGATGGCCAGGTCCAGATCGTCCTGCAGCAAGTTGGCGACCGCGTCCCCCAGGATCAAGGCCAGCGTGATCTGGGGATACAGCTGGTTGAATTCTTCCAGCCATCCCTGCAGCACATGGCGGCCAAAATCGGACGTGGCGGCAATGCGCAGCTTGCCGCTGACGGCGCTGCGGCCGGCCTGCAGCGCGGCGTGGGCGTCGTCCAGCGCGCCCAGGGCGTGCCGGCAGTGTTCCAGGTAGAGGGCGCCTTCGGCGGTCAGGCGCAGCTGGCGCGTGGTGCGCTCGAACAGCCGCGTGTTCAGCGCCGATTCCAGTTTCAGCAAACGGGCGCTGGCGGCGGCCGGCGACAGGCCCAGCTTGCGCCCGGCGGCGGACAGCCCGCCCAGGCTGGCCGCTTCGACGAACAAGCGGATGTCGCCAAGATTGTCCATCATTATTCCAAATATTTTGATAATGGTTCAAATGTTAGACCAATTATCAATTCACTGCCTCATCCGCATAATGAATCCAGTCAAAACCTTTCTGGAGTCTTCCATGCAAGCAATCACGCAGCTTTCCGCTCCCCTCGCCCTGGGCGACATCACCCTGCCGCACCGCATCGTGATGGCGCCGATGACGCGCGCCCGCAGTTCGCAACCCGGCGACGTGCCGAATGCCTTGAACGCCGCCTACTACGCGCAGCGCGCCTCGGCAGCCCTGATCGTCTCCGAGGCCTCGCAGGTTTCGCCGCAGGGCAAGGGCTATTCCTTCACGCCGGGAATCTATAGCGAGGAACAGGTGAGCGGCTGGCGCCTGGTCACCAAGGCCGTCCACAAGGCCGGCGGCCGCATCTTTTTGCAGCTGTGGCACGTGGGCCGCATGTCCCATCCCGACTTCCACGACGGCGCGCTGCCGGTGGCGCCGTCCGCCGTGCCGTTCCAGGGCCAGATCTGGAAGGTTGATGCCGACACGGGCATCGGCGCCATGGTGGACTGCCCCACTCCGCGCGAACTGGACCGCGCCGAGATTGCCGCCATCGTCAACGACTTCCGCATTGGCGCCCGCAACGCCATCGCGGCCGGCTTCGACGGTGTTGAAATCCACGGCGCCAACGGCTACCTGGTAGACCAGTTCCTGCGCACCACGTCCAATGTGCGCAAGGACGAATACGGCGGCAGCCGCGAGAACCGCTTGCGCTTCCTGAAAGAGGTGGTCGACGCCGTTGCGGACGAAGTCGGCGCGCAGCGCACCGCGATCCGCCTGGCGCCCTTCCTGACCGCGCGCGGCATGGACTGCCCGGACATCCTGCCCACCATCCTGGACGCGGCCAGCTTCCTGCAGCAGCGCGGCATCGCCTACCTGCACCTGGTGGAAGCGGACTGGGACGATGCGCCCGAATTCACCGAGACCTTCCGGCAGGAGCTGCGCGCGCGCTTTGCCCGCCCCATCATCGTGGCCGGCAACTACGACAAGGCGCGCGCCGAGTGGGTGCTCGCCCACGGCTATGCCGATCTGGTCGCGTTCGGCCGTCCCTTCGTCGCCAACCCCGACTATCCGCGCCGCCTGCTGCAAAACCTGCCGCTGGCCGAGTTCGACGGCGCCACGCTGTTCGGCGGCACGGAGCGCGGCTATACGGATTACCCATCGCTGCCGCTGGCGGCGGCAGCTTAATTCAGGAGAACAATCATGAAAAATACGACAGTTGTAGTGATCGGCGGCTTGTCCGGCATAGGCCGCGCCGTGGCGGAACAGGCGGCAGCGGAAGGCGCGCGCGTGATCGCCGCCGGCCGCCGCGCGGCGCCCGCCGATTTCCCCGCACCGATAACGGCGGCCCGCGTCGACATCAGCGACGACGCTTCGGTGGCCCGCCTGTTCGACAGCATAGGCCCCTTCGACCACCTGGTGGTCACGGCCGGCCCCGTGATCGCGTCGGCCAAACTGGCGGACTTGAATGTGGCCGACGCCATCGCCGCCTTCAACGTCAAATTCTTCGGCCAGATGCGCGTTGCGCAGCGCGCCCTGGGCAGCATCAACCGCGCCGGCTCGATCACGCTGACTTCCGGCCTGCTGTCGCGCAAGGCGGTGCCGGGCGGCCTGGTGAAGGCGGCCATGAACGCCGCCACCGACATCATGGCCAAAACGCTGGCCAAGGAACTGGCGCCGCTGCGCGTCAACGCCGTCAGCCCCGGCATGGTGGAAACCGGCATGTGGGGCGACTTGAGCGAGGCGGACCGCAAGGCCATGGCGGCGCGCGCCGGCGCCAGCATACCGGTGGGCCGCGTCGGCCAGGGCAGCGACCTGGCGCAGGCTTACCTGATGCTGATGCGGAACGGCTTCATGACCGGCAGCGTGGTCGATGTGGACGGCGGCGGCTTGCTTTAAGCGGCCATGCAGCTCGATCACGTCACCATCGTTGCGCCGGACTGCGCGCCGCTGCACCGCTTCTTCGTCCAGGTCGCCGGCATGGAAGACGGCGCGCGGCCGGCCTTCGGTGTCGGCGGCCACTGGCTGTACCTGAACGGACGGCCGGTGCTGCACCTGATCGAGCGGCCCGACGCGCTATCCGGCCCGCGCATCGCCACTCCCCGGCCGCAGGCCCGCATAGACCATGTGGCGCTGCGCCTGGGCAGCGCCGCCGAGTGGCGGGCCTTGCTGCGGCGGCTGGATGCATACTCGGTGCCGTACCAGCTGTCCGATATGAAGGCGCTGCAGGAGCAGCAGCTGTTCGTCGCGCTGGCGCCGGGAGTCACGGTGGAGTTTGTGATAGCGGGCCGGCATTTGGGCTAGTTTCGGAAACGTGCTACTTTCGCATGTCGTGAAAATGCGTTTATCCTGAAATCGCCCACTAAGAGGAACCGGTATGCCTTCATTAAAGCTTTCCGTCATGGTATTGGCCTTAGCAGCGGGGGCGTGCGCGCCAGCGCTGGCCGACGATCAGCGCGACGCGGCGCTGTTCGCCAGGATAGACGCGATCTTCGCCGACTATGCGCTGGACCAGCACGTCCCTGGCCTGGTGTATGGCATCGTCGCCGACGGCAAGCTGGCCTATGTGCGCGGCATGGGCGTGCAGGACCTGGACAGCAAGCGGCCGGTCACGCCCGACACGCTGTTCCGCATCGCCTCCATGACCAAGGCCTTCACCGCGCTTACGGTGCTCAAGCTGCGCGACGACGGCAAACTGCAGCTCGATGCGCCGGCCGAAACCTATATCCCTGAACTGAAGACCTGGAAGTATCCCACCCAGGACTCGCCGCGCATCCGCGTGCGCGACCTGCTGAACCACACGGCCGGCCTGGTCACCGACGATCCCTGGGGCGACCGCCAGACGCCGCTGCCGGAAGCCGAATTCACCAAACTGCTGCGCGGCGGCGTCCCGTTCAGCAATGCGCCCGGCATCACGATGGAGTATTCCAACCTCGGCTACGCCATGCTGGGCCGCATCATCAGCAACGTCTCCGGCAAGCCGTATGCGGACACCATTTCCGCCACCTTGATGCGCCCGCTGGGCATGGCTTCGTCCGGCTTCGTGGCCGACGCCGCCCCGCGCGAACGCCGGGCGCAAGGCTACCACTGGGCGGACAACGCGTGGACGCTGGAGCCCACCATGGCGCACGGCGCGTTCGGCGCCATGGGCGGCGTGCAGACCAGCGCGGTCGACTATTCGAAATGGGTGGCCTACCTGCTGTCGGCCTGGCCGCCGCGCGACGGCGCCGACGCCGGCCCGGTGCAGCGCGCCACGGTGCGCGAGCTGGCGCAGGGCTCCAACTTCCCGCGCCTGCGCACGCGCTTCGGCCACAGTGGCGCGGACAGCTGCCGCCAAGCCTCGGCCTACGGCATGGGTATGATTGTCGCCACCGACTGCGAACTGGGCACGACGCTCAGCCACGGCGGCGGCTACCCCGGCTACGGCTCGCATGTGCTGCTGCTGCCGGAACAGGGCGTGGGCATCTTCGCCTTTACCAACCGCAGCTATTCGGGCTCGTCGGCGCCGGTGTGGGATGCGGCGGTGGCGCTCAGCAAGGGTGGCTTCCTCAAGCGCCGCGCAACGGCGGCCAGCGCGGACCTGGCCGCCGCCTACCGCGGCGCGGGCGACATTTACCAGCAGGGCGACGTCAACGCCGCCGCAGGCCTGCTGGCCATGAACTTCCTGATGGACGCCAGCGCGGCAAGCTGGGGCCGCGAGCTGGCCAGCCTGAAGGCCAAGGTGGGCAGCTGCGACACCTCGGCCCCGCTCAGCGCCAGCAGCGCGCTGGCCGGCGACTTCACCTGGCGCTGCGAGCATGGCCGGGTGGCCGGCAGCGTGCTGCTCACGCCGACCACGCCGCCGCGCATCCAGACCTTGATGCTGCAGCAGAAAACGCCATGACGGCCCCGGTCAGTTTCGGCGAAGCGCTGCGCTTCTGGCTAAAGCTGGGCTTCATCAGCTTCGGCGGCCCGGCCGGGCAGATCGCCATCATGCACCAGGAGCTGGTGGAGCGCCGCCGCTGGATCTCGGAGCGGCGCTTCCTGCACGCGCTGAACTACTGCATGCTGCTGCCCGGCCCGGAAGCGCAGCAGCTGGCCACCTATATCGGCTGGCTGATGCACCGCACCCGGGGCGGCGTGGCGGCGGGCGCGCTGTTCGTGCTGCCGTCGCTGCTCATCCTCATCGGCCTGTCCTGGATCTACCTGGCCTTCGGCGACCTGCCGCTGGTGGCGGGCCTGTTCTACGGCATCAAGCCCGCCGTCACCGCCATCGTGCTGCAGGCGGCGCACCGCATCGGCGGGCGGACGCTGAAAAACGGCTGGCTGTGGGGCATCGCGGCCGCCTCCTTTACCGCCATTTTCGCCGCCGGCGTCCCCTTCCCCGCCATCGTGCTGGCGGCGGCGCTGGCCGGCTACGCGGGCGGCCGCTATCTGCCGCAGCGGTTCCAGGCCGGCGGCGGCCACGGCGCGGCGCAGCAGTCCTATGGCCCGGCGCTGATCGACGACCACACGCCCACGCCGGCGCACGCGCGCTTCCGCTGGCGCGGGCTGGCCGCCGTCGCCGCCGCCGGCGCGGCGCTGTGGGCCGTGCCCATGGCGCTGCTGGCGGCCGGTTTCGGCTGGCAGCACACGCTGACGCAAATGGGCTGGTTCTTCACCAAGGCCGCCCTGCTCACCTTCGGCGGCGCCTACGCGGTGCTGCCCTATGTCTACCAGGGCGCGGTGGACCACTACGGCTGGCTCAGCGCCGCGCAGATGATGGACGGCCTGGCGCTGGGCGAAACCACGCCCGGCCCGCTCATCATGGTGGTGGCCTTCGTCGCCTTCGTCGGCGGCTACGCCAAAGCGGCACTCGGGCCGGACCAGCTGTTCCTGGCCGGCGCCGCAGCGGCCGCGCTGGTGACCTGGTTCACCTTCCTGCCGTCTTTCCTGTTCATCCTGGCCGGCGGCCCGCTGGTCGAATCCACGCACGGCGACCTGAAGTTCACCGCGCCGCTGACGGCCATCACCGCCGCCGTGGTGGGCGTGATCGTCAACCTGGCGCTGTTCTTCGGCTACCACGTGCTGTGGCCGCAGGGCTTTGCCGGCCGCCTGGACTGGCCGGCCGCGCTGATCGCGCTGGGCGCGGCGGTGGCGCTGCTGCGCTACAAGGCCGGCGTCATGCAGGTCATCGGCGCCTGCGCGCTGGCCGGGCTGGCGCTGCGGCTGGCGGGCTGGGCGTAAGTCTGCTCCTGGGCCTGGCCCTGCTGCCGCAGCGGCAGCGTGATGCGGAAGCGGCTGCCCGCCCCGGGCGTGGTCTCGACGTCGATGCGGCCGCGGTGGTTCTGCACGATGCCGTAGGACAGCGACAAACCCAGCCCGGTTCCCTTGCCGATGGCCTTGGTGGTGAAAAAAGGATCGAAGATGCGCGGCAGCACGTCGCCCGCGATGCCGCAGCCGTCGTCGGCCACTTCGATCCAGGCCTGCTGGTCCGCCACCCCGGTACGGATGGTGATCAGGCCGCGCTGCGGCCCCACCGCGTGGCTGGCGTTCACCAGCAGATTCATGAACACCTGGTTGAGCTGTGACGGCATGCACTCGACTTCCGGCAGCGGGCCGTACTCCTTGCGCACGTCGGCCACCTTGCGCACTTCGCTGGCAATGATGTTGAGCGTGGAATCGAGGCAGCGGTGCAGGTCGGCCCATTCCCACTGCTGCAGCGAGTCGGTGCGCGAGAAGTCCTTCAGCGACTGCACGATCTTGCTCACGCGGCCCATGCCGTCGCGCGATTCGGCCATCATGACGGGGATGTCGCCGCGCAGATAATCCAGATCCAGCCGCGCGCGCTGCGCCCGCATGCGCGCCGCCAGTCCGGGCACGGCCGCCATGTCCGGTTCGGCGTCCTGGTAGATGGACAGCATTTCGAATATGCGGTCCAGGTACTGCTCCAGCATGTCGGCATTGGAGGCCAGGAAGCCGAGCGGGTTGTTGATCTCGTGCGCCACCCCGGCCGCCAGCTGGCCGATGGAGGCCAGCTTTTCCGACTGCACCAGCCGCCCCTCCAGCTGCTTGCGCTCGGCCATCTCGCTTTGCAGCTGGCCGTAGGCGCCCTCCAGTTCGGCGGTGCGCTCGTGCACCGCCGCCTCCAGCCCCTCGTTGGCCTGCCGCAGCTGGCCGTTGACGCTGTTGATGATGGCGTGGCTGCGGATCAGCCGCCAGGCCGCGTACAGCAGCAGGGCCGCCAGCGCGGCCGACAGCAGCAGCAGACTGACCCTGTGCTGCTGCATCTGCAAGGCATTGCGCTCCTGCCCACGGTTGAGCAGGGTGCTGATGCGGTCCATATGCGCGGCGGTCGGCGCGGCGGCGATGCGGTCCAGCAGGTCCTGCACCTTCTGGCATTCGCGCAGCACGGTGCGCACGTGCACCACGAACAGGCGCAGGCCACCGGCCAGGTCGGCCGGCAGCGTGTCCTGGCCCGCCATCAGGCTGGCCAGCGCGCGCTCAAAGCCCGCCTGGTCGAAGCGGGCGCCGTCCTCGAACATGAGCACCTGCAGCAGCACCTTGCGGACCCCGGCCTCGGTGCGCATGAAACGCAGCGTCCCCGTCCGGCCCGACTGGCTGTAGCGGTCGGCCAGCGCGGCAATATCGTCGGCCACGACCGGCAGGAAGGCCATGGAGTTGCGCAGCACGGCATTGTGCGATTTGAACGACTCGATCAGCGCCGCCTTGCGCCCCAGTTCGCGCTCCAGCGCCGCCACACCGGCGGCCAGCTCTGCGCCGCCTTCCCGGTCCCGCGCACCCGGCCGCGCATGCAGCTGCTGCGGCAAGGCGTCCAGCTGCGGCAGCGGGTCGGCCAGCGCGTCGTAGCTTTGGTTGATGCCCAGCTTGGACTTCATCGCATCGAGTTCCCATTGCGCGTCCAGCTGCCGGATCTGGCGCAGCCGCGCCACGTTCTCGAAATAGGCCGGCGCGTCGTTGCCCGGCGCCTGCCGGTACAGGAACAGCAGCGCGCCGGCCAGCACCAGGCCCAGCGCCGCAAGAGGCAGGGCGGTTTTCATGGCTGGCCCGCCGGCTGTGCGTTCAGCGTGGCGAGGAACTGCGCGATAAGCGCCTTGTCCTCGGCACTGCCGGGCCTTCCCAGCTGGTACTTGAACATGATGTCGATGGCCTGTTCCAGGGTGGCGGCCGAACCGTCGTGGAAATACGGCGCGGTGCGCGCCACGTTGCGCAGGCTGGGCACCTTGAACACGTGGCGGTCCTCCTCGTTGCCGGTCAGCGCATAGCGGCCGCTGTCCTGGCGGGCAGCGGCGCCGCGCCGCGCCTCGTAGTCTTCCATCACGCCGAACTTCTGGAACATATTGCCGCCCACATTCACGCCCTGGTGGCAGGATACGCAGCCGTACTGCTTGAAGCGCGCGTAGCCGGCCTTTTCGGCCGCGCTCAGCGCGCCGTGCTCGCCGCGCAGGTAGCGGTCGAAGCGCGAGTTGGGCGTGATCAGGGTCCGCTCGAAGGAGGCCAGCGCATGCTCGATGTTGGCGCGCGTGACGCCGTCCTTGTAGGCGGCGGCGAAGCCGCTGCGGTAGTCCGCGTCCTGCTGTACCTTGCGCACCACGTCCGGCCAGCGCGAGCCCATTTCGGCCGGGTTCTCCACCACCAGGCCGATCTGCGCTTCCAGCGTGTCGGCGCGGCCGTTCCAGAACTGCTTGAAATTGAGCGCCGCGTTGAGCACCGTGGGCGCGTTCAGCGCGGCCGGCTTGCCGTCCAGGCCGAGCGACACGCCGCGGCTGTCGGCGCCGCCGCGCGCCAGGTCGTGGCAGCTGGCGCAGGACACCTTGCCGTTGACGGACAGGCGCGTGTCGCTGAACAGGCGGCGCCCCAGCGCGGCCTGGGCCGGGTCCTGGCGCAGCGACAGCGGCACCGGCTGGATCGGTTCGCCGGACGGGCCGGCCAGCGCCGGCGCCGGCGCCGGCGCGGCGCAGGCCAGGGCTAAGGCCAAGGTGGAACGGCAGGCAGGCATGGCGCTCTCCTGAGGCGGAGAAATCAGGCGCACAGCGCGTCGTCCGCGCGCGACAGCCCGTGCAGCTGCCAGTAATGGCGGAAGGCGGCGCGGATATTCTCGCGCAGCATATTGTTGTCCCAGGGCTTGGTGTAGAAGCGGTACAGCGAACCCCGGTTGATCGAGTCCATGATGGTGGCCAGGTCGGTGTAGCCGGACAGGATGATGCGGAAGGTGTCCGGATACATGCCCTTGATCTTGTCGAGCAGCTCGGTGCCGCTCATCTCTTCCATGCGCTGGTCGCATAGCACCAGCTGCACCTCATGGCGCGCCAGCAGCTCGAAGGCCTGGGCCGCGCCGTTGGCCGTCAGCACGCGGTAGCCGTCCTGGCGCAGCAGCCGCTGCAGGGCCGACAGCACGTGCGGCTCGTCGTCGATCAGCAGCAGGGTGCGCACCGGCGCGCCGCCCGCGTCCGGCGCGGCCAGGCTGGCGGCGTTCAGCAGCAGGTGCTGGAACTGCATGGCCGGCACCGGCCGGCTGAAGACGTAGCCCTGGATCTGGTCGCAGCGGCGGCGCGCCAGGTAGGCCAGCTGGGCCTCGGTCTCCACGCCTTCGGCCACCACCTCCAGGTCCAGGCTGTGCGCCATGGCGATGATGGCGTCCACCAGCGCGGCGGCGCCCGGGTCCACCGTAACCTCGCGGATGAAGGCGATGTCGATCTTGAGCACGTCCACCGGGAAGCGCTTCAGATAGGCCAGGCTGGAATAGCCGGTGCCGAAATCGTCGATGGCCACCTTGACCCCCATGGCGCGCAGCGCGGCCAGGGTCGTGGCGGTGCGGTCGGTGTCGTCCATCAGCGCGCTCTCGGTCACCTCCAAGGACAACAGCCCGGGCGCGATGCCGTGCGCCGCGATGGCCTCCGCCACGGTGTGCTGCAGCAGGTTGTCGGAGAACTGGCGGCTGGCCACGTTGACGGCCACCGGCACCGGCCCCCCGGGGCAATCCGACCACAGCGCGATCTGGCGGCAGGCGGTGTCGATGATCCAGGCCCCCACTTCCACGATCAGGCCGGTCTCCTCCAGCAGCGGGATGAAGGCCGACGGCGACACCGCGCCGTGGCCGGGACGGTTCCAGCGCAGCAGCGCCTCGGCGCCGGCCATGCGGCCGCTGGCCACGTCCACCTTGGGCTGGTAGTACAGTTCGAATTCGCCGTTGGCCACCGCCTGCCGCAACGCGCGCTCGAACTCGAAGCGGCGCTGCGCCTGCACGTCCATGGCGTCGGTAAAGAAGCGGCAATTGCCCTCGCCGCCCTGCTTGGCGTGGTGCAGCGCGGTGCTGGCGTATTTCATCAGGGTGGCGGCGTCGGCCGCGTCGGCCGGATGCAGCGCGATGCCGATGCTGGCCGTCAGCCGCGCTTCGCCCTGCGCCAGTTGGAAAGGCTGGGCGCAGCAGTGGCGCACCTGCTCGGCGGCCTGCTGCGCGTCGCACTCGGAGGCCAGGCCGCCCAGGGCCATGGCGAATTCGTCGTTGCCGAAGCGGCTCACCACGCTGCCGGCCGGCGCGGCCTGCCGCAGGCGCTGGGCGAACTGGCTCAGCAGCGCATCGCCCGCCGCGTGGCCCAGGGTGTCGTTGACGCGCGCAAACCCATCCAGGTCCAGCATCAGTACGGCGCTGGCCCGGCCGGCATCCGCAGCCAGCATTTGTTCCAGCGAGCGCTGGAACATGGCGCGGTTGGGCAGGCCGGTCAGCGCGTCGTAGCAGGCCAGGCGGACGCCATGGTCGCGCGTGCCGGTGTACAGCAGACGCACTTCCAGCAGGTTGCGGATGCGCGCCAGGATCTCGCCGTGGTCGAAGGGCTTGCAGACGAAGTCCATCACGCCGGCGTCCAGCGCGCGCTGCTTGTGTTCGGGGGCGGCCGTCACCGCCATCACCGGCAGGTATTCGCCGGCCTCCACCTCTTTCAGCCCCGCCAGCACCTCGAAGCCGTTCATGAAGGGCATGTTCAGGTCCAGCAGGATCAGGTCGTAGCGGTTCAGGCGGTGCAGCGCCACCACTTCGCACGGATCATTGGTGGAGGCAACGCGGGTGTAGCCGGCGTACTCCAGCATGGCCTTCAACAACAGCACGTTGGCGGGACGGTCGTCGACGATCAGGATGCCGGCCTGCTGCAATTCGGACAAGCTTGCCATGGTGTTCTCCAGTGCTGTTGTAGTTTTATTTCCAGCCGCTGCGGGCGGCGGCGATCGCCTCCAGCAGTTCCAGGTCGTTCATCGGTTTGAGCATGTAGGCCAGCGCGCTGCCGCGCTGCACGCGCGCCTGGATCTCCGGCGAGTGCTGGCCGGTGACGGCGATGACGCCGGTGCGCGGCGCCACTTCGGCCAGGTGCTGCTGGACTTCGAAGCCGGACATGTCCGGCATGTGCAGGTCCAGCACCACGCAGTAAGGGTCGCCGGCGCCGTCGTCGCGCAGCGCCGCCAGCAGCGCGGCGCCGCCGTCGTAGCCGCAGGCCGGGATGCCCGCCGCGCGCAGCAGCCGCAGCAGCGCCCGGCGGATGGAGGCTTCGTCGTCCACGACGGCTACCCAGGGATGTATTTTGGTGTCCATGAGTAGCAAGATAACGCGTCCGGGGGCGGCGCGATATTGGACCTTGGACCAACGTGGACCTTGGCCCAACGCGGCCGGTTTCCGGTTTCAGTCCTGCGCGCCGCGCAGCCTGTCGGCCAGGCGCACCAGCGCGGTCAGCGAGCGCACCTGCATCTTCGCCATCACGCGCGCGCGGTGCACCTTGACGGTCTTTTCCACCGTGCCCAGTTCGGCCGCCACCTGCTTGTTGAGCAGGCCCTCGATCAGCAGCGCCATCACCTCGCGCTCGCGCGGGGTCAGGCTGTCGTAGCGGGCGCGCAGCTCGCCGCGTTCGGCGTCCGCCGCGCGCCGCTGGGCATTGAGCGCCAGCGCGGCCTGCACCGCCGCCACCAGCTTGTCGCCGTCCACCGGCTTGGTCAGGAAGTCGAAGGCGCCGTGCTTCATGGCGCGCACGCCGCTGGCGATGTCGCCGTGGCCGGTCAGGAAGATCAGCGGCAGCAGGCTGCCCTGCCCGGCCAGCGCCTGCTGCAGTGCCATGCCGTCCATCTCCGGCATGGCCAGGTCCAGCACCAGGCAGCCGGGCGCGCCCGCGCTGCCGCTGGCGAGGAAGTCCTGCGCCGACGCATACGGCGCCACGTCGAAGCCGGCCGAGGCCAGCAGGCGCGCCAGCGCCTTCAGGATGGCGGGCTGGTCGTCGACCAGGAAGACCCGGCGCGGCGCGCCGCTCATGGCGCCGCCGTTTCAGCCGCCGCCAGCGGCAGCCGCACATGGAAGCTGGCGCCGCCGTCCGGATTATTCTCTGCCCACAGCTGGCCGCCGTGCGCCGCCACAATGCTGCGGCAGATCGACAGGCCCAGGCCCATGCCGCTGTCCTTGGTGGTGTAGAAGGGCGCGAACACCTGCTCCAGCGCGGCGGTGGGAATGCCGCTGCCGCAGTCGGCAACGCTGATGCGCAACCAGCCGTCGCCGTCCAGCGCAGTGCGCACGCCGATGGCCCTGGCGCCGGCCTCCGTCATGGCCATGGCGTCGACGGCGTTCATCAGCAGATTGATCAGCACCTGCTGCAGTTGCACGCTGTCGGCCCGCACCTGCGCGCCTTCCGCGCCCAGCACGGTCGACAGCGCCACGCCGTGGCTGAGCAGGTCGTTGCGCAGCAGGCGCAGCACCTCGATCACCAGCGGGTTCACGGCGGCCGGCTGCAGCGGCGCCTCGCGCTTGTCGAACAGGCGCCGCAGCCGGCGGATAATCTCGCCTGCGCGCTGGTCCTCGGCCACGATGTCGGCCAGGATCTCGCCCACCTCGTCCAGGTCCGGCGTGGGCAGGCGCAGGAAGCGCTGCGCCGCCTGGGCATTGCTCAGGATGGCCGTCAGCGGCTGGTTCAGCTCATGGGCCAGCGCGCCGGACAATTCGCCCAGCGTGGCCACGCGCGCCAGGTGCGTCACTTCGCGCTGCTTGTGCTGCATCTCCAGCTCGGCCAGCTTGCGCTGCGTGATGTCGAGCGCCACGCCGCGCACCAGCTGCGGCTTGCCGTCGCTGCCGGTCTCGCAGCTGCCGCGCGAGGCCACCCAGCGCAAGCCGCCCTGCGGCAGCTCTACCCGGTACTCGATTTCATAGCGCTCGCCGCTGTCGGCCAGGGCCAGCACGCGCCGCACGGCGGCGCTGTCGTCGGTGTGCACGCGCTGCAGCAGCGCCGCCACCGACACCGGCTCGGACGGGCCGAAACCGAACAGATCGCGCCAGGACGCCGACACCCAGACCCGTCCCTGCACCAGGTCGCGCACCCAGATGCCCAGGCGCGCCGCCTCGGCCGCCAGCGCCAGCTGCTGCTCGCTCTCGCGCCGCTCCGCCTGCGCGGTACGCACCGAGGCGGCGGCCTGCTGCAGGGCCAGGCCCAGCTCATTGGCTTCGCGCAGCGCCAGCGGCGGTATCTCCGGCACCACGCCGGCCGCCACCGCAGCCGCCGGGCCGGCCAGCGCCTGCACCGAGCGCGCGATGCCGCCGCCGATGCGCCAGGCCAGTCCCAGTCCGGCCGCCAGCGCGGCCACGGTGGCCAAAATCAGCCAGGCCAGCGAACGGCGCAAGCCGGCCGTCAGCTCGTCCAGCGGTATGCCCATCGCCACGCTCCAGCGGCTGGTGGCCGAGCGGCTGTACACGGTGTACACCGGGATGCCGTCCAGGGTGGTGGTCTCGAAGCCGCCCTCGTCGGCCAGCGCCAGCTGGCGCAGCAGGGCCGGCGTGGTGGGGCGGCCGATGAAGCGCGCGATGTCGTGGCTGCGCGCCGCAATCTTGCCGCTGGCGTCGACGATGCCGACGCGCCAGCTGGCCGGCAGCGGGCGTTCCGCCAACAGCCCCGCCAGCCGGGCCGGCGAGGCGGTGGCGTTCAGGGTCATGACGATGGCGCCGCCGCGCCGGATCGGCACGCCGATGGTGTAGATCAGCTCTCCGCCCACCGGGGCCGGGAACAGGTTGGACACGCCGGGCCGGCCGGTGGCCAGGATGCGCTTGAGCAGCGGCGTGCTGGCCAGCTTGGGCAGCGGCTCGCCGTAAGGGCGCCGGGTGGACAGCAGCAGGCTGCCATCGAGGCCGATCAGCACAATGCCGTCGGCCTGCATATCGGCCTGCGCCGCGACCGCGCGGCTGTGGAAGCCGGCCAGGTCGCCGCGCTGCAGCTGGTGCGACGTGCCGAGCGCCAGCAGCGCGGCCTCGGTGCGGGCAAAGCCGCTGTCGACTGCGGCCATGAGGGCGCGCGCCTGGCCTACCGTGCTGGCCAGCAGCTGCGCGCGTTCGCGGGTGTAGAAATCGACTATCAAGAATGCAGCCACTACGGCCATGGGCAAAATGCAGCCAAGGACAAGCAAAGCGAGGCTGGCGCGCACGCCGATAGCTTGCCTGAGAGGGGAACGCTGCTTGCGCAAGCGCATAGGTGGTGCACCTCCTGCTGGCGAAGACGACGTTCCGATTCTAGTGCAGAAGCGCCACGCTGTGCGGCTATATTGTGGCTATATCGCGGTTATATTCCGGCGCTGCGCCGCAGCGGCAAGGCCACGCGGAAGGAGCTGCCCTTGCCCGGTTCGGACTGCACGTCGATGCGCCCCTGGTGCTGCTGCACGATGCCGTAGGTAAGCGCCAGGCCCAAGCCCGTGCCCTGGCCAATGTCCTTTGTTGTAAAGAAGGGATCGAATATGCGCGGCAGCAGCTCGGCCGCCATGCCGCAGCCGTCGTCCGCCACTTCGAACCAGGCCTGGCCGTCCGCGCTGCCGGTGCGCAGCGTGATGCGGCCGCGCTGCGGCCCCATGGCCTGGCCGGCGTTGAGCAGCAGATTCACCACCACCTGGTTGAGCTGCGCGGGCATGCATTCAAGCGTCAGCGGCGCGCCGTATTGTTTGTCCACGACAGCGGCCTTGTCCACTTCGGCGGCGACCGAGTGGAGCGCGGCGTCGATGCAGCCGTGCAGGTCCGCCAGCTCCCAGCGCTGCTGCGCGGCGCTGCTGGCGAACTCCTTGAGCGCCAGCACGATCTTGCTGACCCGCCCCATGCCCTCGCGCGATTCGTCCAGCATGGCCGGGATGTCCTCGCGCAGATAGGCCAGTTCCAGCCGCTCGCGCTTTTCCTTCAGGCGCGCCGCCACTTCGGCCGAACCGGCCATGGCCAGCTCGGCCTCCTCATAGGCGGCCAGCATGTCGAACATGCGTTCCAGGTAGCGTTCCAGCATGGCCGCGTTGGCAGCCAGGAAGGCCAGCGGATTGTTGATCTCGTGCGCCACGCCCGCCGCCAGCTGCCCCACCGAGGCCAGCTTCTCCGACTGCACCAGCCGCCCTTCCAGCTGCTTGCGCTCGGCGATCTCGGTCTGCAGCTGGCCGTTGGCGCGCAGCAGTTCGCCGGTGCGTTCGCGCACCGCAGCCTCCAGCCCCTCGTTGGCCTGCCGCAGCTGCTGGTTGACGCGCTTGATGATGGCGTGGCTGCGCACCAGGCGCAGCGCCGCGTACAGCAGCAGCGCGGCCAGCGCGGCCGACAGCAGCAGCAGATACACGCGGTGCCGCTGCATCTGCACCGTGTCGCTCTGCTGCCGCGCGCTCAGCAGGTCGCCGATGCGGTCCAGGTGCAGCTCCACCGGCGCGGCCACGATGGCCGCCAGCAGGTCGCGCACGGCGCGCTGTTCGCGCAGCACCGTGCGCGCGTGCACGCCCAGCAGCTCGAGACGCTGCGCCAGCGGCGGCGGCACGCCGCGCGTAGCGGCGGACAGCACCGCCAGCGCCAGCTCCATGTCGAACAGGGTTTCGTCGCTGGCGTTCTCGTTGTGCACCAGCGTGGCCAGCAGCACCTTGTTGGCGGCCACGCCGGCCTGGCGCGTGCCGCCATGGCCGGCGCCGGACGCGCTCAGCTCGACAATGTCGCCGGTGGCGGCCGGCAGGTAGGCCAGCGAATTGCGCAGCACCGCGTTGTGCGACTTGAACAGCTCTATCATGGCCGCCTTGCCCGCCAGCTCGCGCTGCAGCGCCGCCACGGTGGCGGCCAGCGCTTCGGCCGCGGCGTCCCCCTGGCGCAGCGGCGGCAGGCGCAGCTGCTGCGGCAGTTCTTCAAGCGCGCGCTGGGTCGCCACCAGCGCGTCGTAATTCTGGTTCATGCCCATGCGCGACTTCATCACGTCCAGCTCCCAGGTCGCATCGAGCTCCTTGATCTGCCGCAGCAGCGCCACGTTGCCGGCGTAGCTGGACGCGTCGTAGTCCCTGGCATCCTGATACAGATAGAGCAGCGCGCCGGCCAGCAGCGCGGCCAGCAGGGCAAACGGCAGCCAGCCGCGCGCCGCGCGCCGCCAGCCCTTCATGGCTGCGCCCCCGGCGGCGCCGACAGCGTGGCCAGGAACTGGGCGATCAAGTCCAGGTCCTCCTTGCTACCGGGGCGGCCCAGCTGGTAGCGGAACATGATGGCGATCGCCTGCTCCAGCGTGGCGGCCGAACCGTCGTGCAGATAGGGCGCGGTGCTCGCCACGTTGCGCAGGCTGGGCACCTTGAAGCGCCGGCCGGTGGCGTCCCGGTCCGGGTAGGCCTCCATCACGCCCAGTTGCTGGTACATATTGCCGCCCACGTTCACGCCCTGGTGGCAGGCCACGCAGCCGGCCTGCTTGAAGCGCGCGTAGCCTTCGCGCTCGGCGGCGCTGATGGCGCCGTAGTCGCCGCGCAGGTAGCGGTCGAAGCGCGAACCGGGCGTGGTCAGCGTGCGCTCATAAGCGGCGATGGCCTGCTCGATATTGGCCCGCGTTACGCCGTCGCGGAAGGCGGCGGAGAAGCCGCGCCGGTAGTCCGCGTCCTGCTCCACGATGCGCAGCACGTCGGCCCAGCGCGCCGCCATTTCGGCGGGGTTCTCGATGGCGCTGCCGGCCTGCTGCTCCAGCGTGGCGGCGCGACCATCCCAGTACTGGCGGAAGTTGAAAGCGGCATTGAAGACGGTAGGCGCATCGGGCACGCCGGGGCGGGGCCGCGCGCCGGGCTGCGACTGGGCGGCGGCGGGATTGTGGCAAGCGGCGCAGGACTGCCGCTTGTCGCCGGACAGGCGCGCATCGCTGAACAGGCGCCGCCCCAGCGCAACCTTGGCCGGATCCTGCCGCGCGGCCTGGGGCAAAGGCAGGATGGCTTCGCCTGCCGGCGCCGCAGGCGCCGCCAGCGCAGCTTGCAGCCCCGCAAACACGCAGCACGCCGCCAGGCCGGCACGGAAACGGCTGGCTGGCTTGCGTTTGGAAAGCTGCTCTGATGGGCGCATATGCGGACGGCCTCCTCGCTGCCGGATCATCCGACCTCGATTGTAGTAACAAAATGCAGCATGTCGCAGATTAATTTCACAAATTTTGAATCCGATCCGCGCCCCCCTCCGTATATGCCTGTGCAGCACCTCGAAGACCACCTACATAAAGGGGAATTAGCATGGCAACTAACCAGAAGTACCCGCTGCGGGCCGCCCTGATCGGCAGCCTGATGGCCATTGCACTAGCGCCTGCAGCGTTCGCGTCCAGCCACCGGGAAGCGCCCTTCATCACCAAGCAGCCCAAAGTGGACGCCACCGATTTCTACATGTTCCGCAGCTATGAGCCGGGACGCGAGAAATTCGTCACCCTGATCGCCAACTACGTGCCGCTGCAGGATGCCTACGGCGGCCCGAACTACTTCGCCATGGATCCCGACGCCTTGTACGAGATCCACATCGACAACAACGGCGACGCCAAAGAGGATCTCAGCTTCCAGTTCCGCTTCAGCAGCACCAACAAGGACACGCAGTTGACCGTGGGCGGCAAAAAAATGTCCATCCCGCTGGTCATCAATGGCGGCGCGGTGAACGACGTCAACCCGGCCGGCCTGAATGTGCGCGAAACCTATACCGTGGCCGTGGTGCGCGGCGACCGCCGCGGCGGCGCCCGCTCATCGGTGACCAACGCGTCCGGCGGCGGCGCCACCTTCGACAAGCCGGTGGACAATATCGGCAACAAGTCGATACCCGACTACGCCGCCTACGCGGCCAAGCACATGTACGCGGTCAATATACCCGGCTGCGCCACCCCGGCCCGCATGTTCGTCGGCCAGCGCAAGGACCCCTTCGTGGTCAACCTGGGCGAGACTTTCGACCTGATCAACATCAAGGCGCCCGCCGTCGAGTTCCTGGCCAGCGCCGAAAAGAACGCCAGGGACGACCTGGCGCTCAAGAACGTCACCTCGATCGAACTGGAAGTGGCGGCCGACTGCCTGACCGCATCGGCCACCGGCGGCGACCCCGTCATCGGCGGCTGGACCACCGCCAGCATGCGGCAGGGGCGCCTGCTGAACCCCACGCCGGGCAGCGCTGCCGGATCCTCCAAGGAAGGCGGAGCGTGGACGCAGGTGTCCCGCCTGGGCGCGCCGCTGGTGAACGAGGTGGTGATCGGCCTGAAGGACAAGGACCGCTTCAACCACAGCAAGCCCTCGGGCGACAGCCAGTTCGCCGACTACGTCACCAATCCCACCCTGCCCGCGCTGGTGGAAATCCTGTACGGCAGCGCCGGCGCCAAGGCCCCGACCAACTTCCCGCGCAACGACCTGGTGGCGGCCTTCCTCACCGGCGTGAAAGGCCTGAACCAGCCGGCCACGGTTACCGCCTCCGAAATGCTGCGCCTGAACACCGCCATCGCGCCCACCCCCAGCGGTGCGCAGAAGCGGCTGGGCGTGATTGACGGCGACAACGCGGGCTTCCCCAACGGCCGCCGCCCCGGCGACGATGTGGTCGATATCGCGCTGCGCGTCATGATGGGCAAGCTGTGCACGCTCAACCTGGGCTGCACGCCGGCCGACGCGCCGGCCGGCGCATTGCGCTTCACCGACGGCGCCTACCTGGACGAGACCTTCGTCACGACCGGTTTCCCCTACCTGAAAACGCCGCTGGCCGGCTCGCCGCAGAAGTAAGGAGCGCATCATGAAAACATTTTCCCGTATCGCGCCCTGCGCGCTGGCGCTGACCCTGTTACTGGCCGGCTGCGGCAGCGGCGGTGGCGGCGGCGACTCCGGCAGCGTCACCACGCCGCCGGCGCCGCCGCCCGTCACCATGCTGGACGCGTTCTATTCGGCGGTGCTGGCCATTACCGCCACGTCCCCGGAAGACAAGGAGCCGGCGGAGATCGACAGCGTGGCCGTTACCGCGCCCGACAACACCGATCCAGTCGCCAATTAAGCCAGCAGTCCTCCCCGCGCCGTGCCCCAACCCCGCACGGCGCGGGGCTTACACAGAAATGGCAAGACCATGACCAGCATTCCCTACTTCCTGGGCGCCGCCCTCGCCGCCACGCTCTCGCTGCAAGCGCCGCCGGCACAGGCCACGCCCCGGCTCCCGAGCGCCGGGACCGAAGTCATCGAAACGCTGCCGCGCCGCAGCGACCCGCAGCAGCTCGAACTGCGCCGCCTGCGCATGCAGCTGATGGCCGCGCCGCGCGACGCCGAACTGGCCGCCGCGCTGGCGCAGCGCTATATCGGCATCGGCCGCAGCGAGTCCGATCCACGCTACTTCGGCTACGCGCAGGCGGCGCTGGCGCCGTGGTGGAAGGAGGCGGCACCGCCCGCCGCCATACGCCTGCTGCGCGCCACCCTGCTGCAAAACATCCACCAGTTCCCAGCCGCCATGGCGGACCTCGACGGCGTGACGGCCGCCGAGCCGTCCAATGCCCAGGCCTGGCTCACCCGCGCCACCGTGCAGACCGTGCTGGGACAGTACAGCGCAGCCACGGCCAGCTGCGCGCGCCTGTCCGCGCTGGCGGACCAGCTCTCCAGCATCACTTGCCTGACCAATGTTGCGGGCCTGACCGGCCGCCTGCTCAAAAGCGACATGCTGCTGGCCACCACCTTACAGCGCAGCACCAACGCGGAGCCGGGCCTGCAAGCCTGGTCCTTGACGCAGCTGGCGGAAATGGCGGCGCGGCGCGGCGACGCCCCGCTTGCGGAAACGCGCTACCAGGCGGCGGTGAAGCTAGCCCCGCGCGACAGCTACCTGCTGGGCGCCTACGCCGACTTTCTGCTGGACCGGCAGCGCTCCGCCGAGGCTGCCGCGCTGACCAAGGAACACCGCCGCATCGACGGCCTGCTGCTGCGCCATGCGCTGGCGCTCAAACAGGGAAAAAAGCAAGGACAGAGCGCCTCCCCCGAACTCCAGGACCAGTTGGCGGCGGACACCCGCGAACTGCAGGCGCGCTTCGACGCCGCCGCGCTGCGCGGGGACAGCGTGCACCAGCGCGAGCAGGCCCGCTACGAACTGCATTTGCGCGGCAATGCGAAAGCCGCGCTGGCGCTGGCGCAGCGCAACTGGGCGGTGCAGAAGGAGCCGGCCGACCTGCGCGTCCTGCTTGAGGCGGCGCTGCAGGCCGGAGACCGCGCCGCAGCCGCCCCCGCGCTGGCATGGATGGCGCAGACCGCGCTGGAAGACGCCGCCATCGCGCCGCTCGCCGCGCAGCTCGGGACAGTCCCCGCACCGGCGCCCGCCGGCCGGCCCGATGCGCCGCGCCTGGCGTCGAGGACGCAGCCATGATGCGCCTGCTGCTGGCCTGCCTGCTGCTGTGCTGCGCCGCCGGCCCGGCCGCCGCCCACAAGCCCAGCGACAGCTACCTGGTGCTGCGCGCCGGCGGCCAGCATATCGAGGGCCAGTGGGACATCGCGCTGCGCGACCTGGACTACGCCATCGGCCTGGACAGCGACGGCGACGGCCGGCTGACCTGGGACGAGATCCGCAGCCACCACGGCCAGATCGCAGCCTACGCGCTGTCCCGGCTGTCGCTGGCGGTGGACGGCGCAACGCCGGCGGCAGCGCAGAGCGCATGCACCATCACCGCCGGCGAGCAGCTGATCGACCGCCACAGCGACGGCGCCTATACCGTGCTGCGCTTCCGCGCCTACTGCCCGACGGCGCCCGCCGCGCTGCGCATCCGCTACAGCCTGTTCGCCGACACCGACCCCCAGCACAAAGGCCTGCTGCGCCTGGAACACGCCGCTGCGGCCGATGCTGCAACCTCCCCCGACGGCGCCAGCGCCATCTTCGGCAGCGGCCAGCAAGAGCAGGTGATGCAGCTGGCCCGGCCCGCGCGCCTGACCCAGTTTGCCGCCTACGTGAAACACGGCGTGTGGCATATCTGGATAGGCGTGGACCACATCCTGTTCCTGCTGTCGCTGCTGCTGCCCGCCGTGCTGGTGTGGCGTGACCATGCCTGGCGCGCCGCGCCCGATTTGCGCGGCGCCGCCATCGACGTGCTGAAAACCGTCAGCGCCTTCACGCTGGCGCACTCCATCACCCTCAGCCTCGCCGCGCTGGGCATGGTGTCGCTGCCGTCGCGCCTGGTGGAATCGGTCATCGCCGCCTCGGTCATCGCCGCCGCGCTGAACAACCTTGCGCCCATCGTGCGTTCCAGGCGCTGGGTGGGCGCGTTCGCCTTCGGGCTGATACACGGCTTCGGTTTCGCCAGCGTGCTGGCCGACCTCGGCCTGCCGCAAGGCTCGCTGCTGCTGTCGCTGCTGGGCTTCAACGCCGGAGTGGAGCTGGGGCAGCTGGCCATCGTGGCCGCCTTCCTGCCGCTGGCCTACCTGGCGCGCGCCACCTGGTTCTACCGCCAGGTGGTATTCATGGGCGGCTCCGCGCTGATCGTGCTGACCGCCTGCATGTGGCTCAGCGAACGCGCTTTCGACATCAAACTGGCCGCGCTCTGAACATGGCGGCCGAGGAGCATCTCATGCACACACCCCGGCATTGCGGGCTCCGCGCGGCAGGACGGCTGGTCGCCTTGCTCGCCGCACAGCTGGCAGCGCAGCTTGGCTCCACCGGCGCACAGGCCGCGCCCGGCGACGCAGCCCCAGGCCCGGCCAGCGCGCCGCAGGTGGTCGCCATCATCGGCCACTACGACAACGCCGTGGGCACTTCCGACGCGGCCAGCCAGGGCCGCATCACCTCCAGCCTGACCGCCAGCCGCCCCGCGCTGCGCACCGGCGAACTGCTCGAATTCGTGCCCGGCATGATAGTCACGCAGCACAGCGGCGACGGCAAAGCCAACCAGTACTTCCTGCGCGGCTTCAATCTGGACCACGGCACCGACTTCGCCACTTTCGTGGACGGCATGCCGGTCAATATGCGCAGCCATGCGCATGGCCAGGGCTACTCCGACCTGAACTTCCTGATCCCCGAGCTGGTGCAGCGCATCGACTACCAGAAAGGCCCCTACTTCGCCGACACGGGCGACTTCGCGTCGGCCGGCGCGGCGCGCATCCGCCTGGCGGACACGCTGCCGGGCATGGCCAGCATCACGCTGGGCGGCAACGGCTACCGCCGCGCCGTGGCGGCGGACAGCAGCGGCTACGCCGGCGGCCATCTGCTGTACGCGCTGGAGGCCAGCCGCAACGACGGCCCCTGGGACGTGCCGGAAGGCGTGCGCAAATACAGCGCCGTACTGCGCTACAGCGCGGGCGGCGCGGACCAGGGCTACAGCATCACCGGCATGGCCTACCGCAACCGCTGGCGCGCCACCGACCAGGTGCCGCAGCGCGCGCTCGACTCCGGCCTGACAGGCCGCTTCGGCACGCTGGACGCCAGCGACGGCGGTATCAGCAGCCGCTACAGCCTGTCCTACGCGCTGCACCGCCGGAACGCGGACAGCCGCTTTGAATTGAGCGCCTATGCGCTGCATTCCACGCTGGACCTGTACAGCAACTTCAGCTACCTGCTGGACAACCCGGTCCAGGGCGACCAGTTCCAGCAAAGCGAACGCCGCAACGTGGCAGGCGTTGACGCCAGCAACACCTGGCTGCACGAGGCGGGCGGCATTGCCATGCGCAGCAAGATAGGCCTGCAGGCCCGCTACGACAAGGTGGCCCCGCTTGGCCTGTACACCACCGCCGCGCGCGTGCGCACCGGCACCATCCGCGAAGACCGGCTCGACGAGGGCAGCGCGGCGCTGTATGCCGAGAACGTGGCCAACTGGCTGCCAACGCTGCGCACAGTGGCCGGCCTGCGCTACGACGCCTACCGCTTCAAGGTCGGCAGCAGCATTCCCGGCAACAGCGGCAAAGCCGGCAGCGGCATCGTCTCGCCCAAGCTGTCGCTGATCTTCGGACCGTGGGCGCGGACCGAATACTTCCTCAACTTCGGCAAAGGCTTCCACAGCAACGACGCGCGCGGCGTCACGCAAACCCGGCTGGCGGACGGCGGGCCTGCGCAGCCGGTCACGCCGCTGGCGGCCACGCGCGGCTACGAGGCGGGCTTGCGCAGCGAACTGCTGCCCGGCCTGCAAAGTTCGCTGGCGCTGTGGAAAATGGATAGCGCCTCGGAGCTGGTGTACGTCGGCGACGCAGGCGAAACGGAAGCGAGCGGCGCGAGCCGCCGCAGCGGCATTGAATGGAACAACCACTACATCGCCCGTCCCTGGCTGCTGTTTGACCTGGACCTGGCCACCTCCCGCGCGCGCTACCGAGACGCCCCGGCAACGGAGAACCGCATCAGCGGCGCCCTGGAACGGGCAGCGTCTTTCGGCGTGACGGTGACGGACCTGCAGCGCTGGTCCGGCGGCCTTCAAGTACGCTACTTTGGCCCGCGTCCGCTCACGGCGGACAACAGCGTGCGCTCGGCATCCACCACGCTGGCCTACGCGCGCCTGGGCTACAAGCTGAGTGCCCGCACCGCCGTGACGCTGGATGTGTTCAATCTGCTCGACAAGCAAGCCAACGATATCGAGTACTACTACGCGTCCCGCCTGCGCGGCGAGGCCGCCGGCGGGGTGGAGGACCGGCATATCCACCCGGTCGAACCGCGTACCTTCCGGCTCACGCTCACGCACCGCTTCTAAAGCAGCCGGACCCAGTTGCCTTTGTACAGGACCGGTCCGGTCGGGCCGTCGGGATTCGGCGAGCCGCCCTTCGGCTCCAGGCTGATGGCCAGCAGCTGCACGTCGCTGCCGATGGCGCGCTCGGACAGCGCCAGCCTGGCGCTGCGGTTGTCCGGCAGGATGCCCAGCGAACGCGGATTGCCCTGCTTGGGTATCGCCCACAGCTGCAGCGTCTTGTCGTCCGCCACCGCCACGCCGTTCACCACCCGCACCTCCATCACCTGGCGGCGGCTGTCGCCGGTCAGCAGGATGGCGGTTTGCGATTTCTCGTCCGTCAGCGTGGCGGCGTAGTTGATGGCCGCCGCCTGTTCGGACGGCGGCGCCAGCGTCAGCGTGAGCGCGACGGCAATGGCCAGCGCCGCCACCGCGCCCGTGGCCATGCTCAGGCCGCGCCAGTAGCCAAGCGACTCCTGGCGCCAGAACTGCCACGCGGGCGCCGGCGCAGCCAGGTGCAGGCGCCGTTCAATGCCGCGCCACACTTCCGCGCGCGGTTTCTGCTCGCCGGCGAACTCGGACAGCGGCAACAGCCGGTCCTGCCATTCGCCCACGGTGCGCCGCAGCGCCGCGTCGTTGTGCATATAGCCTTCAAAGCGGCGCCGCGCGCCGCCCCGCAGCGTGCCCAGCACATACTCGGCCGCCAGCTTTTCGCGCAGGCCTGGATTGCCACGGATATTCATGGCCGCTCCCCTTTCGCCAGGCAGGTCTTCAGGCGTTCCAGGCTGCGCCGTATCCAGGTCTTCACGGTGCCGATGGGGATGGCCATTTGCTGCGCCACTTCGCTATGCGACAGGTCGTGGTAAAACGCCATGCCGATCACTTGCCGGTGCAAGCCCTCCAGCATGGACATGCAATAGGCCAGCGCCTTGGCGTCGCTGCTGATCTGCAGCGCCTCGATCGGCGTCGCGCCGGGGTCATGCAGGGCATTCAGTATGGCGCTGTCAAAAGTATCCACGTCGATCTCCAGAGTACCGTCCACGCGGCGCAGCGCGTCGAGCGCCTTGTTGCGCACGATGGCCGCCATCCACGTCATGGGCGCGGCCAGCTGGCTTTGGTAACTGCGGGCGCTGTTCCATATGGAGACGAAACTCTCCTGCAGCACCTCCTCGGCCAGCTCGCGCTTATGCAATATACGCAGCGCGTAGCCAAACAGTTTCGGCGAAGTTGCGTCATACAGGGATCGGAATGCCTTGGCGTCGCGGGCGGCGGCGGCGGCCAGCCAGGCGCGCAGCTGCTGGGGGTCGTTAATGGGCGCTAATGCCACGGAAGGCCTCGTAGAAGCGAGCTGTTAAAGGGCGACGGAAAACGGCGCCGGCAGCTTGCAAGGATACCGTATTTCAGGGCGCCAGGCGCACGCAGTTGCGGCCGGCGCGCTTGGCCTCGTACAGCGCCTCGTCGGCGCGCAGATAGGCGGTGTCGAACGAGGTGCCGCAGGGGTTCCAGCTGATGCCCACGCTGGCCGTGACCGGGCGGTTGATGGGGGCGGCGAACACTTCGCGCGCGATGGCGTGGCAGACGCGCTCCCCGAGCAGGGCCGCTTCGGCGCCGTGGCGCGTGGGCCAGGCCACGGAAAATTCCTCGCCGCCCACGCGGCCTATGGCCACCTGGTCGCCCAGCAGGGCCACCAGGCAGCGCACCACGGCCTGGATCACGGCGTCGCCGGCCGGGTGGCCGAAGTCGTCGTTGACCTGCTTGAAGTGGTCGATGTCGAGCACGATCAGCGCCAGGTCGCCCTGCTCCAGCAGGCGGCTGGCGTGCTCGATCAGGGCGGCGCGGTTCAGCGCCCCGGTCAGCGGATCGTGCGTGGCGCGGTATTCCAGCTGGCCCGCCAGCTCGTGCAGCTGGCGGTTCAGCTGGTTCATGTCGCGCTCGGCGCGGTCGCTGCGCCGTATCAGGCGGCGCGTTTCGCGCATCAGGCGCTCGTAGTGCGCCATCATTTCGCCCAGCACGCGGCGGTACTCGGCCGCGCCGGCGCTGTCGTCCTCGTGCGCCGCGCGCGCGGCGGCCAGCACCGCGCTCTCGGCGGCGAACAGGTCCGGTTCAGCCATAAGGTCAGTTGTGCGCCACCGGATGGTTGCTGAAGTCCAGCGCGCCGAAATCGTCCTGCAGCTCCTGGCCGAATTCGAGGATGGTGTCGTCGTCCTCGTCGTAGTACCAGTTCAGGCGCACCGCGCTGCCGTCCATGGCGGCCTGGTTCAGCGCCTCGAACAGCGTGAACAGCATCTTGGTGCTGGAGCTGTTGAAGTAGGCCAGCGACACGTTGACGGTGATGTCGGCCTGGCCGCAACCGGCCAGGTAGGTGCGCACCTGTTCGATCACCGGGCCGTAGAACAGCGCAGCGTTTTCGGGATAGGACTCGCCCTTGATCGACAGCGTGTGCTGGTCGAAGCGGAAGTCGATCTCGGGCGAAGTGGGCGAAGCGGAGATGTAGTAGGGTTCCATGACGTTGGTTTCTTTTTCAGATGATGGCCTTGATGCAGAACACCGTGGTGTCCGGGTCGTGCGTCTCCTTGACGAACTCGAACTCCAGCGGCGCGCTGGCGTCGCGCGCCATGGTCAGGAAGCCGAGACCTGCACCCTTGCTGTCGGCAGGGGTTTCGTCGCGCAGCGCCTTCTTGTAGGCGGATTTGATTTCCTCCATGGTCATGCTGTGCAGCGGCTCCAGGCGCGCGCGGATGGCGTTCACGCTTTCGGTGGAGACCGGGTTGGCGCACAGCAGGAAGAAGCTGTCCTCGCGCATGCCGATGCAGAACGAGCCGCGCCGCATCTGGCTGGCCTGCGCGTGGTCCGGGGTCAGCGTGTCCGACGAGTAGTGCATGATGTTCTGCGACATTTCGACAAAGGACGAGAAGATGCGGCGCCGCGTCGGCCCCGCCGCGCCGGCCGTGTCCAGCCGCGCCTTGATGGTTTCGGCGACGGCGGCCACCACGTGCTGCGAGAAATAGCCCGCGTAGAAAAAAATGATGTTGCGCTTGCGCGCCACGTCCCAAAACTCGTTGAATTCTTCGTAGAGCAAAATCGTTCCTTCCTTAGGGACGGCAGCAGAAAAAAGTGAGGTCGTCGCGGCGCGGCTGCGCGCCTTGCCAGGACTGGAAGTCGTCCAGCAAGGCCTGGCTGAGCTGCGCGGCCGGCGCGCTGCGCTGGGCCAGCAGCACGTCGCGGATGCGGCGCTTGCCGTAGGCGATTTCGCGCGGGCCGCCGATCTGGTCGACCAGGCCGTCGGTGGTGATGAACAGCAGGCTGCCCGGCGCCACGTCCACCGTCCTGGCGCTCCAGCTGAAGCCGAACGGCGTGTCCACATAGCCCACGCCCATGCGGTCGCTGTCCAGCGTCTGCACGGCCGCCTCCATCCCGTCCTGGTCCGGCGGCAGCAGGTGCAGCGCCAGGCGGGCGCCGGCGAAACTGAGCTTGCGGCTGGCGGAGCCGAACCACAGGAAGGCGGCGTCCATGCCGTCGTCCGATTCGGTGGCGCCGCCCTGCCCTTCCATCTGGCCCAGCATGGATTTCACGCCCCGGCTCACCTCCGCCAGCAGCGCGGCCGGATCGCGCGGCCCCAGCGCCTGCAAGGCCTGCGTCAAGATCGACGAGGAGATCAGGGTCATGAAGGCGCCCGGCACGCCGTGGCCGGTGCAGTCGGCAATGGCGGCGAACCAGCCGTCCTCGTATTTGACGAAATAATAGAAGTCGCCGCCGACCACGTCGCGCGGCTGCCAGACCAGGTGCGCGTCCGGCAGCGTGTCGGCCAGCGCCGCGCGCGAGGTGCGCAGCATGGCGCGCTGGATCACGCTGGCGTAGTCGATGCTGTGCATGATCTGGCGGTTTTTCTCGGCCTGCATATTGGCCACCACATTCATCAGCTGCAGGCCGAAGCCCACGCCGCCCAGGGCGCCGCCGCGCGTGATGATGAAACCGTCCGCCAGCGCCTTCTCGCCCGACTCCACGGCGCGGAAGGTCAGCGCCTCGATGCTCATGGCCGCGTCCACGATCAGCGGCTCCTTGTCCATGAAGGCGATGCAGCTTTTTTTGCCGTACACCTCGTGGTAGAAGGGCTTGGACATCTGCGACATGAAGATGTTGCGGCTGATCAGGCCGATGGGCCGCTCGTTCTCGATCACCGGAAGGCTCATCAGGTCGCGCCGCTCGGTAAACAGCTCCAGCACGCCGAAATTGCTCATGTCCGACTGCACCGACACGGTTTCAATGCACAGGTCGGCCGCCGTCGACAGGCGGAAGCGGGGCAGATCCAGTCGCGATGCGTTGAACTCCACAGCCGGTTCCTTTAGAAAAAAACGGCCCGCACCGGGGAGTGTGCGGGCCTAAACATCCATAGTGGGAGAGAGATGAACAGCTGGCATCTTGCCATTCCTTTGTGACATCAGTGTGACGTCAGGGAAACATTGGGAGGTGGAAAGTAAGGCGTGCGGGAACGGCAGGGGTATACTGTCGGCCTCGAATAAAGCCCGCCGCGTAGACAGCGGCACAACAGTGCAGTCATGACAACAGCAAAAACCGCGGTGCAGTGCCGCCCCGGATGCGGGGCCTGCTGCACCGCCCCCTCCATCACCTCGCCCATCCCCGGCATGCCCAACGGCAAGCCGGCCGGCGTGCGCTGCATCCAGCTGGCCGACGATATGCGCTGCAAGATTTTCGGCCAGCCCGGGCGCCCCGCCTTCTGCGCCGGCCTGCAGCCGGCCGCCGACATGTGCGGCGCCAGCCGCGAGCACGCCATGCTGTGGCTGGCCGACCTGGAGCGCGCTACCGCGCCCTGAGCGGAGTTACTGGCCGCGCGGGCCTTTGTCGGCGCCCTTGTGGTCCTTCTGGCCGTCGTTCTTGTGGCGGCCGGCCACTTCGGCTTCCTCGGCGCGCTGCTGGTTCTTGGCGGCTTCCTGCTGCGCTTGCTGCGCCTCGCGCTGCTGCTGCTCGCGCGGATCGTTGCTGTGCTTCGTCATGGCTATCTCCTCGGGTGAGTGGAACAACCACCTTACGCCCCCGCCGCCACGCACACCGTGCGCTGGCGAACAGAGGCGGAGACAGCCCCGCGCCTCAGCTGAAGCCCGCCACCGGATGCGGCACATAGGCCGATTCCAGCAGCGCCAGCTCCTCCTTGGTGAGGCGCACTTTCAGCGCCTGCACCGCGTCGTCCACGTGGGAAAACTTGGCGGCGCCGATAATCGGCGCGGTCACCACGGACTTCTGCAGCACCCACGCCAGCGCCACCTGCGCGCGCGGGATGCCGCGCGCCTCGGCCACCTGCTTCACGCGCCCGGCCACCAGCCGGTCCGACGCTTCGGTGGCGGTGTACATCTCCTTGGCCACCAGGTCCGTGTCGGAACGCTTGCTGGCTTCGGCCCAGTCGCGCGTGAGGCGGCCGCGCGCCATCGGGCTCCACGGGATCACGCCTATGCCCTCGGCCGCGCACAGCGGCAGCATCTCGCGCTCCTCCTCGCGGTTGATCAGGTTGAGCTGGTTCTGCATGGTGGCGAAGCGCGTCCAGCCATGGAGGTCGGCCGTGTACAGCGCCTTGGCGAACTGCCAGGCGTACATGGACGAGGCGCCGATGTAGCGCGCCTTGCCGGCCTTGACGATGTCGTGCAGCGCCTCCAGCGTTTCCTCGATGGGCGTGCCGTAGTCCCAGCGGTGGATCTGGTACAGGTCCACGTAGTCGGTGCCCAGGCGGCGCAGGCTGTTGTCGATTTCCGCCATCAGCGCCTTGCGCGACAGGCCGCGCTGGTTCGGGCCTTTACCCTGCGGGAAGTAGACCTTGGTGGCGATGACCACTTCGTCGCGGCGGGCGAAGTCGCGCAGCGCGCGGCCGACGATTTCCTCGCTGGTGCCGTCGGAATAGGAGTTGGCGGTATCGAAGAAATTGATGCCCGCCTCCAGCGCGTGGCGTATCACGGGGCGGCTCTGCTCCTCGTCCAGCGTCCATTCATGGCTGCCCCGGTCCGGTACGCCGTAGGTCATGCAGCCCAGCGCCAGGCGCGATACTTTCAGGCCGGTGCGGCCCAGATTCACGTATTCCATGCAAGCTCTCCTTGTGGTGCGGCAGGCCACTATAGCGCGGCGGCGGCGATGTATCTATATCATGCATGGTAAAACAGAAACCACCATGGGTTGTAAATGAACGTAGTAAGCGAGGACGTATGAGAGGAATCGAACTTCGGCAGCTGCGCTATTTCTCGCTGGTGGCGAAGGAACTGCATTTCCGCCGCGCGGCGGAACTGGCCTTCGTCACCCAGCCGGCGCTGAGCCAGCAGATCGCCAAGCTGGAACAGACCGTGGGCGTGGAACTGCTGCGGCGCGACCGGCGCGGCGTGGAACTGACCCCGGCCGGCGTGGTGCTGCGCGACGAACTCGACACCATGTTCGAGCAGATGGAGCGCGCGCTGCGCCTCACGCGCGAAGCCGGCCATTACCGCAGCTGTTCCCTGTCCATCGGCCTGGTGGAATACACCAACCTGGTGTTCATTCCGCCGGCGCTGATACGGCTGCAGGCGCTGTACCCCAATATGCGCGTGCAGCGCCACGAGATGAGCTCAGTGCTGCAGGCGGACGCGCTGCAGAAGCACAGCATCGACGTGGGCTTCGGCGTGCAGGTGGCGCCGCTGCCGGAAGACGGCAGCCTGCTGGCCCAGCCCATCTTCGATTCCAGCTGGGCCGTGCTGGTGCGCGAGGACGCCCCGCTGGCCGCGCGCGCCAGCGTGACAGTGGACGACTTGCGCAATGAGCGCCTCATCATGTTCGAGCGCGGCGTGAATACGGTGCTGTACGACCGCATGGTGGACGCCTGCCGCGCGCGCGGCTTTATGCCCAACTTCGTGTACCAGACCTCGCAGGCCCAGATGGGCATGTCGCTGGTGAGCCAGGGCATGGGCACCATGGTCGGCACCACCTATGTGTTCTCGTCCCCGCCGGCCGGGCTGGTGGTGCTGCCGGTGGCGGACATGCCGCCGCTGCTGGTGCAGGTGTTTTCCCGCAGCGGCGAGGACCGCCAGCTGATCCTGGAGTTCATCGAGCTGGTTGCGGCTGAAGCCCGCCGCGCCCAGCTTGATCTTGCTGCGCGAAGCTGACCGCCACCGCCAGCCCGGTCGCCGCGATGCCCAGCGCGGACACGCCGTGCCAGGCCCACAAGCTCCACACCCATGCGGTAAGGCCGGACATGACCGCGGCGCCGATGAAGATGCCGAGTATATAGATGGTGCTGACGCGGCCGCGTATATCCTGCCCCAGGTGGTAAATCATGGTCTGGTTGGACACGTGGGAAGCGGTCACGCCCAGGTCCAGCAGCAGCACGCCCGCCACCAGCCCGGCCAGGTGCTGGCCGAACAGCGCCATCACCACCCACGCCAGCAGCGCCGAGCCGGTGCCCAGGCGCACCGCGAACACCGGGCCGCGCTTGTCCGCCACCTTGCCGAAGAGGGGCGCGGCAAAGGCGCCGGCCGCGCCGATCACGCCGAACAGGCCGGCCACGTCGCTGCCCATGTGGAAGCGCGGCGTCTCCAGGTAGAACACCAGCGAAATCCAGAAAGCGTTGAAGGCGCCGAACACCAGGCCCTGGCGCGCGGCCGCGTAGCGCACCACCGGCTGCTGGCGGAACACGGTCCAGATGGACGCCAGCAGGCGCGGATAGCTCAAGTCGCTGCGCGGCACGGTGGGCGGCAGGCGCCAGGCCAGCAGCGCCGTCATGAACAGCATCAGCGCGGCGGCGATCCAGTACACGGTGCGCCAGTCCGTGTAATGCCCGATATAGCCGCTGGCCGTGCGCGCCAGCAGGATGCCGGCGAAGATGCCGCGCGCCAGCAGGCCGGTGACGTGGCCGCGCTGCTCGTGACCGACGATCTTGGCCGCGTAGGCCGGCAGCAAGTAAGGCGTGATGGTGGTGACGCCCATCAGCGCGCTGGCCCAGGTGAGCGAGGGCGCGGACGGCGCCAGCGCCACCAGCACCAGCGCCCCCACATGCGCGCTGATCATGGCCAGTATCAGCTTGCGGTCATTGACGATATCGCCCAGCGGCAGGAACAGCAGCGCGCCGATGGCGATGCCGATCTGCGTAAACATGGGCAGCGCGCCCGCATAGGCTTCCGACACGCCCAGCGAACGGCCAATGTCGCCCAGCAGCGGCTGCGCGTAATAGCCGCTGGCGATGGACACGCCGCACACCAGCGCCAGCAGCGTAATGAGTCCCTTCGGGACCTCCTTGATTGTTTCCGTGGTAGTCATGGCGACCTCCTGCATTTCGATAGCGGAAGTATGGAATTGCCGCGCCGTTCAGGCCAATTCGACTTGTGCCGCCCTGTGATAAGCCCGGCTTATCAGGCACAAGGTACAATGCGGGCCGCACCCGATACGAGGGCATGGCGAACCCGGCCGCTCATGGTAAGCTTCGACGCCCTTTCCCATCACTTGCTATTACGACAAACATGGACATCACACTCGCGTTGCAGGCCTTCATCATGGGCCTGGTTGAAGGCTTCACCGAATTCCTGCCGATTTCCTCCACCGGCCACCTGATCCTGGCCGGCAGCCTGCTCAACTTCGTGGGCGAAAAAGTGAAAGTGTTCGAGATCGTGATCCAGACCGGCGCCATCGTCGCCGTCATCTGGGAATACCGGGCGCGCCTGGCCTCGGTGCTGAGCGGCATGTTCAGCGACGCCAAGGCGCAGCGCTTCATCATCAACCTGATCATCGGCTTCCTGCCGGCCGCCGTGCTCGGCCTGCTGTTCAACAAAGCCATCAAGGCGCACTTGTTCTCGCCCATCCCGGTGGCCAGCGCCTTCATCGTGGGCGGCTTCATCATCCTGTGGGTGGAAAAGCGCGCCAAGGCCAATCCGGCCGCCGTGCGGGTGCAGACCGTGGACGACATGAGCGCGCTGGACGCGCTGAAAGTGGGCTGCGCCCAGGCCTTCGCGCTGATCCCCGGCACCAGCCGCTCCGGCGCCACCATCATCGGCGGCATGATGTTCGGCCTGTCGCGCAAGGCGGCCACGGAATTTTCCTTCTTCCTCGCCATTCCCCTGCTGCTCTCGGCCACGGTATACTCGCTGTACAAGGAACGCGCGCTGCTGTCGGCGGCCGACTTGCCGATGTTTGGCGTCGGCATGCTGGCCGCATTCGTGTCGGCCTTCCTCTGCGTGCGCTGGTTGTTGCGCTATATCAGTTCGCACGACTTCACAATTTTTGCGTGGTACCGCATCATATTCGGGTTGGTGGTAATTGCCACCGCCTATTCCGGCCTGGTAGTGTGGGCCGACTAAGTTAATAAATGACCAATCAGGACACCAGCGAACGCGCCCTCAACCTCCTCCAGACCGTCTTCGGCTACCCAGCCTTCCGCGGCCAGCAGGGGGAAATTGTCGACCATGTCAGCAAGGGCGGCGACGCGCTGGTCCTGATGCCCACCGGCGGCGGCAAGTCGCTGTGCTACCAGATCCCGGCGCTAGTGCGCGACGGCGTGGGCGTGGTGATCTCGCCGCTGATCGCGCTGATGCAGGACCAGGTGGACGCGCTGGCCGAGGTGGGCGTGCGCGCCGCCTTCCTGAACTCCACCCAGACCTACGAGGAAGCCAGCCGCATCGAGCGCCTGGTGCGCACCGGCCAGATCGACCTGGTCTACGTGGCGCCCGAGCGGCTGATGACGCAGCGCTGCTTCGAGCTGCTGCAGGCGTCCAATATCGCGCTGTTCGCCATCGACGAAGCGCACTGCGTATCGCAATGGGGCCACGACTTCCGGCCCGAATACATCAAGCTGTCCATCCTGCACGAGCAGTTCCCCAACGTGCCGCGCATCGCGCTCACGGCCACGGCGGACCACCAGACCCGCGCCGAGATCGTGCAGCGCCTGCAGCTGGAAGACGCGGCGCAGTTCGTGTCCTCCTTCGACCGCCCCAACATCCGCTACCAGATCGTGGAAAAGGCCAACGGCCGCAAGCAGCTGCTGGACTTCATCACCGCGGAACACGGCGGCGACTCCGGCATCGTCTACTGCCTGTCGCGCAAAAAGGTCGAAGAGACGGCCGAAATGCTGAACGAGAACGGCGTGCGCGCCATGGCCTACCACGCCGGCATGGAACACGCCAAGCGCGCCGCCAACCAGGCCCGCTTCCTGCGCGAAGACAACATCGTCATGGTCGCCACCATCGCCTTCGGCATGGGCATCGACAAGCCGGACGTGCGCTTCGTATGCCACCTGGACCTGCCCAAATCGATCGAAGGCTACTACCAGGAGACCGGCCGCGCCGGCCGCGACGGCATGCCCGCCAGCGCCTGGATGGCCTACGGCCTGCAGGACGTGGTGCTGCAGCGGCGCATGATAGACGAATCCGAAGCCGACGAAACCTTCAAGCGCGTGCTGGGCACCAAGCTGGACGCCATGCTCGGCCTGTGCGAAACGCTGAGCTGCCGGCGCGTGCGCCTGCTCGAATACTTCGGCGAGCAGGCCACGCCCTGCGGCAACTGCGACACCTGTTTGATCCCCCCGGTGAGCTTCGACGGCACGGTGCCGGTGCAAAAGCTGCTGTCGGCCATCTACCGCGTCGACCAGCGCTTCGCCGCCGGCCACGTGATCGAAGTGCTGCGCGGCGTGGAAACGGAACGCATCAAGACCTGGCACCACGACAGCCTGTCCGTGTTCGGCATAGGCGCCGACCGCAGCGAGCAGGAATGGCGCGCCATCCTGCGCCAGGTGATCGCGCTCGGGCTGGTGACGGTGGACCACGAGCAGTACAGCTCCCTCAAGCTGACCGACGCCGCGCGGCCCGTGCTCAAGGGCGGGCAGAAAGTGCAGCTGCGGCAGTACCAGAAGCCGGTCAAGCAGAAGCGCTCCACGGCGGCGGCGGCCAAGGGCTATGCCGAGACCGAGCTGTCCGGCAAAGAGCAGACCATCTTCGACAAGCTGCGCTGGTGGCGGGTGGAGACGGCGCGCGCGCACAGCGTGCCGGCCTATGTGATCTTCGTCGACGCCACCTTGCGCGAAATCGCCAAGGCGCAGCCGACGTCGCTGGACGACCTGCGCGGCATCAGCGGCGTGGGCGAGAAAAAGCTCGCCTCCTATGGCGAAGAGATCGTCGCGCTGATTGCGGAAATGCTGTAGGGCCTAGGCGGCAACGATTTGCCGGTAGCGCCCCGGCGGCGCACCCACCGCCGCACGGAAGCGGTGGCTGAAATGGCTCAGATCCGCATAGCCGCAGGCATCGGCCACCTGCTGCAAAGGCAGGCCGGTTGATTTGAGCATGCTGCGCGCCCGGTCCAGGCGGCGCTGCGCCACCCAGGCCGACGGCGGCATGCCGAAGGACAGCTTGAACATGCGCGCCAGGTGGAACTCGGACATGCAAGCCACCTGCGCCAGCATGCCCAGCGTGATCGCCTCGGCCAGATGGGCATCGATAAACTCCGCCAGCCTGCGCCGCACCACCGGCGCCAGTCCGCCGCGCAGGCGCGCGCCAGGGTCTATCATCGACTGCGACTTCAGCAGCTCGCTCAAGGTGGCGTGCGTGATCTCGTTGGCGCGCAGCAGCGCATCGGCGCCCTCCCACGGCGCGGCCACCAGCTGCTCGCACAGCTGCACCAGGCGCGGGTCCTCAAAATAGGTGCGGTCGGCCAGGGTCAGTTCGCGCGGCTCACGGTCCAGCTCCATCACGGCGCGCTGCGTAAAATGCTCGGGCATGAAATACACGTGCAGCAAGCGCAGCTTGTCGCGCACCAGCCAGTGCGACTCATGCCAGTCCGGCAGCGTGCAGAGCCGCTTCGGCGCCCCATACTGCCCCGGCGCCACGCCCGCGCCGCCGCGTTCGGTGCGGTAGCCCCCGCCCAGATAGCACGAGAAGGTATGGTGTCCCGGCTGCAAGTAAGCGGTCACTTCCTCATCCGTCTCCCGCTGCCAGATCGCCGCCGCCAGGCCATCGCCCAGCCAGGCGAAGCGCTCCAGGGTCGCATCGGTATGCGACATGGTCCGGAACACCGCGTGAGAAAAAGTAGCCATCCGAAAAGTCTAGCACGCCCCCGCCGTTCGCTCCCGCCCCCTCACAAAAATTGCGCAAGATCAGACAATTCCCACAAGCAGCCTGAGCCGCATTCGGGGTCTGACCCCGAATGCGGCTCAGTTCGCTAATACGCGCCGGTAATTGGCACCTTGCCGCGTTTGGGGTCTGGCCCCGAATGCGGCTCAGGCTGCTTGCTTGAATTGCGCAAGCGGAGACAAGCGGCGGGGGCGCGCGGGCGGCATGATGCTAGCTCGTATTCAACCGGGCCTTGCCATGAACGCTTTTCTGTATCTGCTGACCGTCTTGATCTGGGGTACTACCTGGATCGCCATTAAATTCCAGCTCGGCGTGGTGCCGGCGCCGGTTTCCATCGCTTACCGCTTCTGGATCGCGGCGGCGGTGCTGCTGCTGGTGCTGTTTGCCATGCGTAAGAAGGTATGGCCGCCGCGCGCGGCCTGGCGCTACTTGGCGGCGCAGGGCGTGGCGCTGTTTTGCTGTAATTTCCTGTGCTTTTATTACGCCAGCCAGTGGGTGCCCAGCGGCCTCGTGGCCGTGGTGTTTTCCACCGCGCCGATCTGGAACGCGCTCAACGGCCGCCTGTTCCTGGGCCGCGCGCTGCGCCCGCAGGTGGTGGGCGGCGCGCTGCTGGGCCTGTGCGGCATCGCCCTGCTGTTCCTGCCGCAGATGCAGGGGCACTGGCGCGACGGCGGCATGCTGGCCGGCCTGGGCCTGGCCCTGCTGGGCACGCTCTGCTTTTCCACCGGCAACCTGCTGTCCAGCCGCATGCAGGCGCTCGGCCTGGCGCCGTGGCTGACCAATGTGTGGGCCATGATGATAGGCGCCGCCATCCTCACCCTGGGCTCACTGGCGCTGGGCATGCCGTTCACCTGGGAGCCGGGCGCGCGCTACACGGCATCGCTGCTTTACCTCGCCATTCCCGGTTCGGTCATCGCCTTCACCGCCTACCTGATGCTGGTCGGCCGCATCGGACCTGACCGCGCGGCCTATTCCACAGTATTATTCCCCATCGTGGCGCTGAGCGCGTCCACCATCTTCGAGGGCTACCACTGGACCGCACTGGCCTTGTGCGGGCTGGCGCTGGTCCTGGCGGGCAACCTGCTGGCCTTCATGCCGTCCTGGCCCGCGCTGGGGCGCACGGAGGCCCGCGCCAAATAGCACACTAGGAGAGCACATGCATGCGACCGGATTGGCCCTGATTTGTTTGCTGCTGCCGGCGTTGGCGCAGGCCGCGCCGGCGGACACGGTCTACCGCAACGGCTACATCTACACGGTGGATGCGCAGGACAGCGTGCAGCAGGCGCTGGCCGTGCGCGATGGCCGCATCGTCTACGTCGGCGACAACGACGGCGCGCAAGCCCACACCGGCGGCCAGACCCGCGTGATCGACCTGCAGGGCCGCATGCTGATGCCCGGCCTGGTGGACGGCCATATGCATCCGCAGTCCGGCGGCTCGCGCCTGCTCAACTGCAGCCTCGATTACGCGCCGCTGACGGTGCCGCAGTTCCAGGCCCGCATCCAGGCCTGCCTGGACAAGGAAAAGAACGCCAGCTCCAAGCGCTGGCTGCGGGTGGTGAACTGGTTCCAGCAAGGCATGCTGCCGGACGGCGTGGACATGACCAGCGCCGCGCTGGACAGCCTGAAAACCAGCCGCCCCATCGTCGTGCGTTCGTCCTTCGGCCACTCGGCGCTGCTCAATTCCAAAGCCTTGCAACTGGCCGGCATCACCCGCCGCACGCCCGATCCCGAAGGCGGCAAGATCGCGCGCGACGCCGCCGGCAAGGCCACCGGCATCCTGGAGGATGCGGCGCAGGACATGGTGAGCAAGTTCATGCCCGTGCTCACGCCCAAGGAAAACCTGGCCGCCTCCACCGCCGCGCTGGACGCCATGCGCAAGCAGGGCATCACCACCTTCCTCGACGCCTATACCGATCCCGAAACCCTGACCGCCTTCTCGCAGCTGCAAAAGCAGGGCAAGCTCACCGCGCGCGCCCACTTCGCGGTACTGATCGATCCGAAGGACGCCATATCCGGCAAGGCGTTCAGGGAACTGCGCCAGCTGGCCAAACAGTTCGACCAGGGCGCCACGCGCATCGAGCCGTCCATGCAGGTGCGCCATGCCAAGCTGTTCATGGACGGCGTGATCGCCGCGCCCGCGCTCACCGGCACCATGCTGGCGCCCTACTACACCAACCAGGGCACGCCGCAGCAGCCGCACTGGGCGCCGGGTTCGAGCAAGGGGCCGGACAGCTACTTCCCGCCCGCCCTGCTGCGCTCCACGCTGTCCAAGCTGGCCAAGGCCCGCATCGATCCCCACATCCACGTTGACGGCGACGGCGCCGTGCGCGACACGCTCAACGCGCTGCAGGCGCTGCGCGCCACGCCGGAGGGCAAGGACGTCCGCCCCGCCCTGGCCCACGACGAGATCGTGGACCCGGCCGACTTCCCGCGCTTCAAGCAGCTGGACGCCACGGCGGTGCTGTCCTTCCAGTGGGCCAAGCCCGCGCCGGACACCGTGGGCGCGCTGAAGGAATACATGGGCAAGGAACGCTACGCCATCGTCGAGCCGCAGTCGCTACTGCTGGACGCGGGCGCGCGCATCGCCTACGGCAGCGACTGGCCGGTCGATCCATTGGACATGTGGTTTGCGCTGAAAGTGGGCGTGACGCGCACCGCGGCGAAGGACGCCGGCCCCGAATACGCAGGCCGCCTGGGCGACGCGCCCGGCATGCCGCGCGCAGCGGTACTGCGCGCCATCACCATGAACGCGGCGTACACCCTGAGGCAGGAGAAGGAAACGGGATCGCTGGAGGTGGGCAAGCTGGCCGACCTCATCGTGCTGGACCGGAACTTCATGGAAGTCCCGGCCGAGGACATCGCCAACACCAAGGTCTTGCAGACCGTGGTGGGCGGGAAGACAGTGTACGGGCTTACTTCTTGGTGAAGACCAGGTCCCATACGCCGTGGCCCAGCTTCAGGCCGCGGTTTTCAAACTTGGTCAGCGGACGATAGGCCGGCTGCGGCGCGTAGCCTTCGGCCGTGTTCTGCAGGCCAGGCTCGGCGCTGAGCACTTCCAGCATCTGCACCGCATAGTCTTCCCAGTCGGTGGCCAGGTGGAGATAGCCGCCCACTTCCAGTTTTTGCACCAGATGCTGCACAAACGGCGACTGGATCAGGCGGCGCTTGTTGTGGCGCGCCTTGTGCCATGGGTCCGGGAAGTAGATATGCACGCCATGCAGCGAGCCGTCGGGGATCATGTGGTTCAGCACTTCCACCGCATCGTGCTGGATCGCCTTCAGGTTGCCCAGCTGCTGCTCGCCTATCAGTTTGAGCAAGCTGCCCACGCCCGGTGTATGGACTTCCACGCCGATGAAATCCTTCTCCGGCATCACGCCGGCGATGTGCGCCGTGGTGCCGCCCATGCCGAAGCCGATCTCCAGCACCACCGGCGCCTTGCGGCCGAAAACCTGCGCATAGTCCAGCGGCGCTTTGCTGTACTCGATCAGGAATTTCGGACCCAGCTCCTCCAGCGCGCGCGCTTGCGCGGTGGACAGGCGGCCGGCGCGCGTGACGAAGCTGCGGATGCGGTGTTCGGTCGGGTCATACAGCATGGCGCGTGCCGGGCTGCCCGGATTGTCGTTTGGAGTATCGGAAGACATGTAGATGTAAGTAAAAGGCCAATCGGATGGCAAATTCTAAGGACGATCCGCCATTATACGTGACCTCCACCCGCGCGCCCCGGCCTGCGATAATACGGCTTTGACCGACTAGCCCCCTCCGACGATGACCGACGCAATCCTTCTTGCCATAATGGCACTGTCCCTGGCCGCCATGTATCTGCTGCTGAAAAAAGGCTTCCGTCCCGCCGCGCCGCCCGCAGCCAAGGCGCCCGGCCCGGCCTACGTGCCCGCGCAGCCGGGCGAGCCGGTCAAGCACTGGTCCGACGGCGGGCGCATGCTGACCGAAGTGCTGGCCGAGTCGCGCTACCAGGCCACGGTGCGCGAGCTGGCCGGCGAGCATGGCGACCAGGGCGCCGACACCCGTTTGCAGGCCGTGCTGGCGGTGGACCCGCTCAACCCCTACGACGACAGGCCGGTGGCGGTGTTCGTGGCGGGCCGCATGACGGGCTATCTGTCGCCCAAGGACGCGCAAACCTTCCGCGAAATCCAGCGCCGCGAGGAAATCGACGGCCAAGCGATCTCATGCGATGCGGCAATACGCGGCGGCTCAGTTTGGCAGGGCAAGCATTTGGCGTATGCTGTGTGGCTGGACATGGACTTGTCCCGTTGAATGCAATCCTTATCAGAGTGATACGCAATGACTACCGTTACCATTAATTTCAGCCAAGCCACGCTCAACACGCTGGAGGCCTACCGCGCCACGCATACGCCGCTGACGCTGGCGGGCGAGTTCGACAAGCTCATCAAGGCCGGCTACAACTTCAGCTCCACCCACGCGGTCTACACCGGCGGCTCGCTGGCGGGGCCGGACGGCTACCTCGACTACCCGGACGGCAGCTTCCAGACCTTCGCCGGCCTGGTCAACACCACGCCCGGCGCGGCCAGCGGCACCTTCTCGGCCGGCTCGCTGGAAGACCACATCTCGGGCAACTACCGCCTGGTGTACGACGGCCAGCTCAATTTCGGCTACAGCACCTCCGCCAGCAACGGCCTGCTGCTCAGCAACAAGGGCGGCACCATCAACACGCTCACGCTGCAGCAGCTGATCACGGCCGGCACGGCCGGCTACGACAACACGATCGGCAACACCGTGCTGAAAGCGCACGGCAGCGTGACCAGCAGCGACGGCAACCTGTTCTCCGGCGTGGTGGACACCCTCACGCGCACCACCGAAATGTTTGAAGAAGGCGGCCGCATCACGGGCGACTTCACCGTGTCCGGCAACTCCACCGCCATCGGCCAGGGCACCGCCAGCACCGCATTCGGCGGCACGCTCAGCTCCTACGCCCAGTACTACACCGACGGCAGCTCGGCCCTGATCAGCGCCGCCGCCATCGCCGTCACCGGCAGCACGGTCGCCAACGAACAGCAGCTGCTGGCCAACGCCGCCAACTTCGGCGGCGACGACTCCATCGCCGTGACGCTGCCCGCCACCGTCGGCACCAACTGGCTGATCGCCTCCGGCGCCGGCGACGACCGCATCAGCATCACCGGCGGCGGCGCGCGCCTGTCGGTTGACGCTGGCAGCGGCAAAGACATCATCGTCATGAACGATTACGGCCACGCCATCGACGGCGGCGCCGGCGTCGACACGGCCGTCTTCGCCGGCAACCGCGCCGCCTACGCCGTCACCGGCGCGAACGGCGCATTCAGCGTGAGCGCGGCGGCCGGCGGCGGCGCCAACACCCTGGCCAACGTCGAGCGCATCCAGTTCGCCGACGGCGGCCTGGCGCTGGACGTCAACGGCAGCGCGGGCCAGCTCTACCGGCTGTACCAAAGCGCCTTCAACCGCGCCCCGGACGCCGCCGGCGCCGGCTTCTGGCTGACCGCCCTGGACAACGGCACCACGCTGAAACAGATCATCGGCGGCTTCTCCACCGCGCAGGAGTTCATCAACCTGTACGGCGTCAACACCAATTTCGACACGCTGGTGACCGCGCTCTACGTCAACGCCCTGGACCGCCAGCCGGAAGCGGCAGGCAAGGCCTACTGGATCAATGCGCTGGAACACGGATTGAGCGTGGTGGATATGGTGCTGGAGTTTTCCGAAAGTCCGGAGAGCCACACGCTGAACGCCGGGCTGATCGCCAACGGCTTTGCGTACACGCCGTATGGCTAGGAGAGTGTGGAGCGGGTGAAGGGGATCGAACCCTCGTCGTAAGCTTGGGAAGCTTCTGCTCTACCATTGAGCTACACCCGCATGCCTCGCATTCTACGCGGATTTCAACGCTGTTGACAACGTTGCTGCATGGCCGCTGTAGTCGAAAGTGTGATGGCCGATGTCACCAAAGGGGACCTCGAATTACTGGCAAATCGGCCCCAAGCATGACGCCGAAAATGCCCATGGGGGCGCAGACGCGATCCGTCGGGCCGATTGGTTGGCCATCTCGCCATCGAAACCGCCTGTTCTCCGCACTCCAGGCGGACTACGGGCGTTAGAACGCCTCGACGTTGGCCTCCTTCAGGTAGGAAAGGCGGCGCAAATTGTAGGCCGCGACCTTCCAGTTCAGATGTAGCGTGGCGCGTGCCAGGCCGATCGAGCGCAGCACCTTGCCGCCCAGTTGCGCCAGGCCGGCAAAGACATGCTCGACGCGGGCGCGCGGCTTGGCGATGCGGCGGTTGCGCCGCTCTTGCGCCGCCGATAGCGGATTGTCCTTGCTGCCTTTGCGCTGGATATGCATGCGCCAGCCTTCGCCCTTCAGCCGGGCCTCGCGCTTGCCGTTGACATAGCCCTTGTCGGCATAGACATCGCGGCTGGTATTGCAGGGATCGAGCACGTCCTCAAGGTGCAGGGTGTCGTGTTCGCTTGCGGTGCAGACCTTGATTTTGCGGATCAACTTGTACCGCTTGTCGGCACTGGCCGAGAGCTTGTAGCCGAAGAAGGACTTGCTATGTTTCTTGGTCCAGCGTGCGTCGGTGTCTTTCTGGCGCCGTTTGGCAGGCTTCCAGTGAGCAGGCGTTTCGCCCTCTTTCACGGCGTCCTTTTCCTCTTTGCTCAGCGATTGCTTTGGTACCTGCACGAAGCTGGCGTCGATCATCTGGCCGCCGCGCGCGATGTAGCCATGCTTGGCCAATTGGCGGTTGACCGCGTCGAAGATGCTTTCGCTGGCGCCAGCTTCGATCAGGCGTTCCTTGAAGGTCCAGATCGTGGTCCGGTCCGGAATCTGGCTGCTGGCGCGCAAGCCAACAAAGCGCTGGAAGCTCAGCCGATCCAGCAGCTGGAACTCCATTTGCTCATCGGACAGGTTGAACAGCTGCTGGATCAGCAGCACCCGCACCATCAGTTCGGTTGGAAACGGCGGGCGGCCGCCGCGCTCACGGCTGGGTCTCGGTGCTGCGTGGTCGACTCCGGCAGCCAGCGCCGCGAAGTCAACGTGCTGCTCCAGCAATCGCAGCGCGTCGCCAAGCTTGTTTAGCTTCGCTTCGCGCTCTTGGTCGGCAAACAGGCTGGTTTTGATCATCGGAAGAAGGTCGGTGTTAGCTCAACGACATCATGCCATCTTCGCGGAGGTTTTTCGAGGTCCCCCAAAGTGTGATGGCCGATTGAACATTTCCATTTTGTTAAATCCAAATCCAGCCAGCCTGAACTCAGAAGTCAATTCACACCTTGTTCATTTCGCAAAATACTTCCGCTAAGCATTTGCTTTTCCTTCTCGCAACATTCATAATCATTCAACTCAGTTACGCGTATTGTGGTTGTTATTTTAATAACGAACCATCGTCGGGCGTATCGCCAGACGGGAAATAATTGATAGACATCGGCGGCACGAAGCAGGCCACGCGCCCAACTTCGCTCCGTTCGTCACTCGTTGGGCGCGTGGCCTGCTTCGTGCCTGTAATTAATGGTAGCTGAGTCTGCCTATGACGCTAAAAGTAATTGAATCCTTCATAGCGACAGTCGACCCCAAAAAGGCGACTGTCGTTTCTTTTCCCGAGTTCATTGCGATATTCGGCGGTGCAATATCGCCCAAGAAAAAAAATAAAGCAAAATCCCAAAGAGATTCGTTTGTTCGTTGGTGGACAGAAAATAGACAAGAACAAGCTGAATTATTATTACTTCCAGAGAACTACAACGACTGGAATGATTTTAATACTTATTCTGATTTATTGTTATTCGAGAAAGATTTAGGCTACTTAACTAGTGCTGTTCTAGTCTTTCTTGAAGCACCAGGCGCAATTGCTGAGCTAGGAGCCTTTTCTCAAATTGATTCATTGAGTGAGAGACTAGTTGTTGTTGTGAAAAGCACGCACCATCCCATAAATTCCTTCATCAGTTTGGGACCAATTCGCAGCCTTGAGAATACACAAAAGCACGAAAATAGCGTTTGTGTGATACCAGACCTTAAACCAGAAGATCTTCCCAAACACATTTCGGTTATCATCGCAACACTGGATAAAAAACGAGGCCGGACCAAGCCTAGTTCAGCATTCACTGCAACAAACTCCCAGCATGAAATCCTCTTAGTTCTCGATTTGGTAAATCTTTTTCTTGTTTGCCAGATAAACGAATTGCAGAAAATTTTACTACATTTTGGAATTGACATTAGAATTACAAGATTGGAGCAAATACTATTTTTGCTGCAAAAAACGGAGCTAATCGTTTGCCATAGATATGGTGACAACCCCTATTACGTACCAAAGAAATTTCGGAAGATTTACGTCGATTACACCACGACTAGGCCTGGGGAAAATTTCAAACGCGAAAGATTCAAGGCGATAATTTGGAAAGAAATCCAGAGCGATATTTTCAGAAAAAATGTCTTTGAATTAGTGCACAAGGGAGATGAGAAAAGATGACTCTCCTTAAAAAAATGTCGATAGATTTACCATTTTCCACCGACGAATTAACTCAATTAATATCTACTGCCCGCTACCGTTACAAGGTATATCAAATACCAAAGAGACAGCCAAATAAATTTCGCACGATAGCTCAGCCTTCAGCGGAAATAAAGATTATACAGCGATGGCTGATGAAGAATGTTCTATCATCTCTCCCTATTCATCAAAGTGCAACCGCGTACCGCCAAGGTGTATCTATCGGAGATCATGCTGCAGTTCATGCTGGGAAGAATTTTCTATTGAAATTAGATTTTTCTGATTTCTTCCCGTCTATTTCTTCAACTGATGTGCAAAAACATTTAATGCAAGTCGGCAAACTCTCAGAGGATGATGCGCAACTGGTAACACGTGCTGCGTGTTGGTATGACAGGGTAAATAAGAAATTATGCTTGTCCATTGGGGCACCGAGTTCCCCATTATTATCCAATTCAATTCTCTATGATTTTGACAAAAAAATCGTACAATTATTAAGAGGAAAAAAGATAGCGTATAGCAGATATGCTGACGATCTCGCATTTTCTACCAACCGGGCGGACGTACTATTAGAAATCCCTAAGCAGGTTCAGGACATTGCAGATCAGCTTTCCTACCCAAAATTAAAAATAAATCCCTCCAAGACAGTATCGACCTCACGTGCCTGTAGACAGTCTTTGGTTGGATTGATTTTAACCCCTACAGGTGAGGTTTCATTAGGAAGAGATAAGAAGAGACGACTTCGCTCGGAACTTTATCGATTCTCAAAAGAACTCTTGAGTGCATCGGAGCATCCAAGATTACGTGGCGAGCTTGCTTTTGCTTGGTCCGTTGAACCGACGTATATTTTATCGCTTGTTCGACAATTTGGCACGCCAATTTTCAGGAAACTAGATTTACCTTTTGGTTGCGATGTGCAATAAATTTCTTATTTATTTCAATCAGGCACTTCTATAAACTTTTCAAATAGCTTGAGCTGCTCAGCGGCACTCAAAACTTCATCAATAACACAAATTTCAAGTATGATCTCACGAAAAATTTATTTTACAGTTTTTGCTTTTTTTGTAGCGAATTCTGCGTTTGCATCAGCGAACAAAGGCGATGATTGCAATAAGTATCCCGAAACTGATGCTAACGACATATCCATTAACGGAAAAATCGGCGTTAATGGATTACGAAAAATAGTAGGAGGAGAAATTGATGGGAGTTTTACTACGAGCGAAAAAAGACTGTTGGCTAGCTTGCCTGATGCAAACAAAACAAGAGTTCTCTTTGCCTTAGTGGCATTGAACTGCCGTGCCATTCAAGCTCAAGGCCTAACATCAGATCAACAACAAAAAGCTGTCGATAAATTTACCGATAAAATTATGAAAGCCTTGTATTCTTCTGAACCAACAAACCCGCCACCAAAAATAAAGGTATTGGGGAACCAAAGCAAGGAATTGAAAAGCCCGTCAGCAAGTCTCGCTGTTATCCGTCTAAACGTGGCTGCAGAAAAATTTAAAGACTCACTCAGATCAACATACCTTGCAGCTCTAGGCGGACAATTTGTCGAAAAGATTCCTTATGATTTCATGCTCGACAAGTTTATGCTACGCAATGCCTCCCGGCAAAATATGATGCAATCGATCCCTAATGTTAGAGTAATTCCAGAAGACCAAACAACATCATTATCTTATGATATTTGTGACGGAATAAATTCTGCGAACAAAATTATCGAAAAAACTCTCACTCTTTATAACTCAAAAATTCCTGAACTATATTATCAAGACATAAAAAATATTCATTCAACACATGTCTACCAGCATTTTGCAGGAAAAACTGATGAAGCTGACTGCAAGATGTTTTTAGGCGATATAAAATACCAGATGGCAAAAAAACGGAATCAGAAGCCTGAGGATGGTAAATTGTTGGCCTTTGAAGTTCCGCTGTCACCACCTAAATTCTCTGAAGAAGAACTAGCCGAGTACATCGTTAGTGTTAGAAAATTTGATGAACATACGAGCGATTTTTTGAAAAACTAAACGCCTTTCTTCAATAAATAGATTGAACTATTAACAAAGATCCAATTACCTAAGGAGCCCTATGTCCACCTATCAGGAATACGCCTTCAAGATCGCCGAACTGCAACAGCTCGCAGAAGCAGCTCGCAAGAATGAGATCGCTGGCGCAAAGGCGAAGATCGCCGAAATCATGAGTCAGTATGGCTTGAGCGTTGCAGACCTGACCGGCACCACCAAAGCGAAGAGCACGAAGGAGCGCGCACCGGTTGCAGCGAAGTACCGCAACGATGCGACTGGCGCGACCTGGACCGGTCGCGGACGCTCGCCAAAGTGGTTGGAAGGTAAAGAGAAGGATCAGTTCCTGATCAAGTAAACGAAACGGCGGCTCAAGGCCGCCGTTCTTAAACGCAGTCACATTGAAATCGGGGCAGCTCGAAAACCACCTTTTATGCGCATCCGCAAACCTCTCGAAAAATAGTCAACTTGCTATTTTTTTCTATCAACACAGATTCGCGCAAACTGTCTACCTAATTCAGAAACTTGAAGTGTTTTTCTCTCCAGGACCGGCTTAATGTCAGGATTCGCCTCGATAGAAACAGTATGAGCCTTCACTCGAGGGTCATTTTCAAGCGCATCATAGACACCTTTGGTAGTGTACTCTCCAAAGGCAGGGACATCTGCCAATCCTAAACGGCATAGATTTCCAATGTATGTAGGGGTCATCTGCGGAAATTCACACCCAGCTAATTCTCCGATGTGCGAGTAATGCACTAGGACTGCTTTGCCACCAGTATTTCCTTCCTGGTTTGGTTTAAACTCCCACAGAAGGTTAACCAACGGCAACGCAATTTCATGCACAAAGAGAGCAACGATCTTTGCCTCATCTGGCGTTAGCTGTTTAATTATTTCTACAAATGCAGGATGCGCGCCTTGAGCGGTACTTGAATCCATCGCTGCTGCTAAGAGATTCGCATAAAGATCGCTTAGCGATGATTCATGTCCTGTATAGCGGAGCGCCTCCAGTGCTGGGCCAGCGACGTTCGGTTTCGGTGTCACTAAGTTTTCAGGCGGTACGTTTTTCAGCCGCTCTGCAACCTTCGTGGAAACAAACTCTTTTACCTGGTCGTATCCCCAAACAAGAGCGCTTACCGGGGCAAGTACAACATGAACTGCCTTCGCTACAGTCTGTAGAGCCTTTCCAACCTCTTGGGCTGCAGGCTGAACTACATCTTCGTAAACAGGAATGGCTTTCGCCACTCCGGTGACTGCATCGACCATATCTCTTATTTGATTCTCATCAGCCATTAGTACTCTCCACGAAACGAATATAAAATACGCCCCCACCTTTTTGCGAATTTACTCGCTCAGCAAGCTGCTAACAATTTCTTGGCATGATGCCAATAAATCTCGACCACGTTTAAAAACGATTCTAAACCGCTTAGAATCGTTTTCATTTCTCATCTGCGCGTCGATGCATCTCGACTGCGCTCCACGCCTTAGAGACGTTTCTAATCGATTTAACCGCGTGGTCTGAAACGCTAGCTAACGCCTTTCAGAAAAATCATATCAGACGTATCGACTTGCACAAGCGCCCGCTGTCCGGGCATCTCTCTTCCGTGATCACAAATTTTTTTGTCTTAACCAAGGCATTCAGCACATAGTTATCGGCAAGCTTAGTGTCCTCTTTTTTCGGGAAGCGGGTGCGCAGCCACACATCGAGCGAATGGGGCTTGGTATGGTTTTCAAGCTTTTTGATTGTCTGGCCCTGGACCATAAAGTGTTTGCCAGATGCCTTGATGTGGTCGATCAGCTCTTGCTCATCGAATGCCAAACCTGTGTATCGAAGTTCAATCATAGAATCGTCCGCGTTTCGTGCTAGGCACAATATAAAATTGCAGACGATGATAGCAGAACAGGTGGCGTACTGGGCTGCGAATGCAGCCCGGGATGGTTGCTTGCAAATGCTAAGTTTCTCGCGTCTGCTCCTCAAGAATGGCGCGAATGATATTTGCGGCCAGTTGCCTGTTGGCGGGAGTCAGCTGGGCAAGCAGCCCAGTGATGCATAGGATGGCCGGATCAGGCTGCGCCGCAGCGGGCGCTTCGGTGTGCTTAGCTCGGTTACGCAGCGTGGCGGATTGAACCGTTACGGCCTTACTCTCGGGAATGGTTTCCGCTGGGTGGGGCTTCTTCTTCTGATCTTGCTCCCGTATAACCGGACACATCCTATCGCTTAATTAGCGCCGCTTTCCTGAGCCCGGCGCGCCAGCTCCCTCCTGAACATGCGAGGCGATTTCAACTTCAACGACGAGTGCGGATGAACCTCATTGAAATGCGTAAAAGCGTCTGGCAGTTGCGCGAGAACGACTTCGGCGCTGCCACGGTCCATCAGGCTCACGTAGTCCCGTTTGAACGTGTTCACGAAGCTTTCAGCGATGCCGTTCGACTGCGGGCTACACACCGGCGTGTGAAGCGGCTCAATCCCCATTTCGCGCGCCAGGGCATGCGTTTCGTGGGCGCGGTAAGCGCCGCCATTGTCGCTCAAGAACTCCAGCCTTGCTGATCCGATGCTGTCCTGGCCGAACCGCGCTTCGACCGCTTCGACCAGTATGTCGCGTACCGGCTCCCCCGGCAGGCCGCGTTCGGCCCAGGCGCGCCAGGCGATGATTTCACGATCACAGCAGTCCTTCATGAACACGTCGGTCACGACCTCGCCGTTGTCGCAGGCAATCTCGAATCCGTCCGAACACCAGCGCCGGTTTGGCTCGGCCACGCCGACGACGCCGTCATGCACGCGGCTGCTGACGCGGCGCTTTGGTGCTTTCGGCAGCAGCAGGCTGTGCTCCTTCATTACCCGATAAAAGCGCTTATGGTTGATCGCCTGCAGGCCCATCAAGGCCCGCGTGCGGTTGACCAGCGCGCCTGCCCTGCGGTAGCCGTACGTTGGCAGTGCCGTGATCTCAGCCCGCACCGCGTCGACCAGGATAAATACTTTCAAACAACCATCACACCGTATCAGAAGCTTTTTCAACTAGATGTGGGGTCGAAAATGTGATGGCAGATAACTTGTTGATTAAAGTGGAGTTTTGGTGTGATCGCATGTTCATGCGATTGAAACCCGCATGAACAGTGGGTTTTAACAAGGCGGCGGGGCTTGGGAAGCTTCTGCTCTACCATTGAGCTACACCCGCATGCCGTGCATTCTACGCGGCTTGGCACGCAGTTGGCAAATCCGCAAGCGGTCCGGTGTGATGAGAGACTGGCCGCAGCGGTTTTACCTTACAGCTTTGTCCAAAGTTTGCACTATCGCCTGCTGGAATTTTTCCGGTTCGTCGTGATGGATTTGATGGCCCGAATTTTCAAATGCGAACAGCCCCTTCTTTGGCGCCTGCAAAATCTCGTAGTAGTCTTTTGTAATCCTGGTGGACGTCTGGATGTCGTTCTTGCCTACGAAAAAATAGACCGGGCAATCGACCTGCTTCAAGGTGCGGGGCAAATCAACGGCCATCACCTGGTTCCACACCGGCGACCAGACCTTGGACCACTGCAGGAAGCCGTTTCTGAACTCATTGCTGGTCACGTATTTTTTGCCTTCCTTGTAGAACAGCCATTTCCTCAAGTAGAACAGGTCTTCATCCGTCTTGAACGGGATGTTTACGCTGGCCAGCTCTTTGCTCGCATCGGCGTTGTCGGCGAACGTCAGCTTCAAAGTTTGCAGCAGCTCCTGCTCGCTTGCCAGCTGGCTGACCACGGGGTTCACCGCAAAATACGCATGCAGCAGACCGGGGTGCTTGCGGACGATGTCAAATCCCAGAACGTTGCCCCAGGAGCTGCCCAGCAGATAGATTTTTTCCTGCTTCAGCTCTTTTCGGATGAACTCGATCACCTCGTAGGTGTCGCTCTCCATCTGCGCCGACGTGGGCTGGGTGGGCGACGGGTTCAGTTTCAAGGTCTTGCCGGCGTCCCGCTGGTCCCATTGAACGAGGGTGAATCTGTCTTTCAGGATGTCCGTAAAATCGGCGGCGGTATTAATCATTGAACTTCCTGGACCGCCGGACAAGAACAGCAGCACCGGCTTGCTCCGGTTATCCGTCGTGATTTCCACCACCTGCTTGATTCCGCCAATCTCGGGGGTGAGCAGCGTAGCCGCGCTTTGCGCCTGGCATGCATGGAATGGAAGTAAGACCGCAAACAGAAATGCGGCTATGCTGCTTTTTTTCATTGTGGAATCCCAAATTAGCAATCGCTGCATTCTACGCGGCTTTTTGCACGTAATTGCTAATTCCGCAATAGTTCTGTGCTCATCATCACATTCTTGCTCAGCACGCCAACCTATACTGCCCCAGTTCTCGCGGTGCCGCGCGGCGTCATCGCTGAGTTATAAGGGGAAACCATGTACGCAGCAAACATAGGTATCGCGATCGCCCTGGTATGTACACTGGCGGGTTGCGGCGGCGGCACGTCCGCCGCCGCGCCGATGCCGACGCCGGCCAATATCGCGCCAATCGCCAACGCCGGCCCCGCGCAGGCCGTCGGGCTCGGCACTACCGTCAAGCTCGACGGCAGCGCCAGCAGCGACGCCAATGGCGACGCCCTCACCTTTAACTGGACGCTCAACGCGAAGCCAGCCGGCAGCAATGCGGTGCTGGCCTCAGCCACCACGGCGCTGCCGACACTGACGCCGGATATCGGCGGCAGCTACAGCGTCGGCCTGGTCGTCAGCGACGGCAAGGCCAGCAGCAGCACAGCCACGGTGACGATTACCGCCACGCCGCCTACCGATCCCGGCTACCGTCTGGCCGGAGGCGCCGCCAGCACCGTCACCACAGGCGCCACCATCAGCCTCGGCCTGCCATCCTGGCGCCTGGCCAACGGCGACAAGCTCAGCTATTTCTGGACGCTCAGCAGCAAGCCGGCCGGCAGCAGCGCCACGCTGGCGTCGGCCAACGCGGCCCAGGCCAGCCTCACGCCGGACGTGCCCGGCGCCTACACGGCCAGCCTGGTTGCTTCGGACGGAAAGCGCCTGAGCGTACCAGCAACGACGACCGTCACCGCGATGGATGCCGCAGCCTTCAAGGGCTTTGTCGATATGGTGAACCAGGGGCACTGCAACAACTTCGCGAGCGACCTCTACCTGATCGACGGCAAGTATGTATTCGCCTCTGTCGCCGGTGCCTGCAGCGACGCAAGCTTTGCCGCAGGATTGCACGGCCTGACAGCCGAGCAACTCCTGTGCAGCGCGGCCGACTCTTTGGGCGGGGTTTTTCGCCGGTGTCCCGACGCTGGCCTGGCGCCACTTTTCGATACCATTTTCGCCAATCGCAACACCCGCAGTCTTGGCCTCGACATTACCCACCAGGTGAGCAAATTCATCAAGCCCGAACCGGTGCCGGACGGCGCCAAGGATGTCCCTTTCACAGTCATTGATGACGGCCAGTCGCAGCGGCGCGAGTCCGCACCGGCCATGGCCGTCGCGCGCAATGATGCGGAGTGGGCCGCGCTATGGCAGGCCCACATGGGCAGCGCAGGCCCCGCTTCGCCGCCTCCCGTAGACTTCAGCAAGAAGGCCGTGCTGGCCTTGTATTACCAGCAGCTCGGGTCTTGCCTGGCAACCAGCATCAGCAGCGTGTATTTACTTGACAGTACGCTCGTGGTTGAATACGCGACCAAATACATTTCGGCTCCCGGCGATCCCTGCCTTGCTTACGCCTATTTCGCAGCAGAACTGGTCTCCATCGACCGGCCTGCCGATCCGAATGTGCAAATCGTATTTCAACAAAAAAAGCTGGCCTTTTAAGCCACCGAGCATCCGAGCAATCTTCAGCCAAGGATTTTGAATGACACCGATTTCGCTCCGTAGTGCCGCCCTCGTACTTTCCCTTGCCTGCGCCTTCGCCGCGCCGCACGCCGCCGCCCAGCAAGCCGCAGCAGCCGACCCCGTGGCGCAGCTGGTCAATCAGCTGGACCTGGAGAAATACAAGGCCACCATCAAGAGCCTGACCCGCTTCGGCGACCGGCGCCAGGGCACGGAGCGCAACCGCCAGGCGCTGGACTGGATCGAGGCGCAGCTGAAGTCCTACGGCTGCAGCAACACCGAGCGCCTGCAGTACCAGTTCACCGAGCCGGCGGTGCGCGGCAAGCCGGCCGTGCAGGCGGGCGGCGGCGCGGGCGGACCGCCCGGCCAGGGCGGCAGCACGCTGTTCGGCAAACGCGCGCCCACCGGCGTGAACAACGATCCCCTGCTGCAGCCGGACGAGCGCCTGCGCGCGCTCAACGCCGAGCCCACCCCGCCCGGCACCTCGCTGCGCGAGAACGTGTATTGCACCAAGGTGGGCAGCACGCATCCGGAGGAGATGTACATCGTCAGCGCGCACATGGACGGCATCGGCTTCGGCGAGGCGGCCAATGACGACGGCTCCGGCACCGCGCTGGTGATGGAGCTGGCGCGCATCTTCAGCGCGCCCGGCGTGGAGACCGGCCGCTCGATCCGCTTCGTGCTGTGGAATAACGAGGAGACCGGCCTGAACGGCGCGGCGGCCTACGTGGCCCAGCGCCAGCATTTGCAGGGCCTGGAGTCGCCCAAGGGTTCGGGCCGCTATCCCGAGCCCAAGTGGCTGGGCATGATCCAGCACGACATGATGCTGTTCGACCACGGCATGCCGGTGCCCAAGCTGGACGCGGCGGGCAAGCCGGTGCTGGACGCCAAGGGCCAACCGCTGTACGCGCCGCCCAAGGAGCAGCGCGCCGAGGCGGACGTGAATATCGAGTACCAGGCGCAGTCCAAGCAGGCGGAGGCGTCGGCCAAGCTGGCCTGGGCCTTCCGCGCCGCCAACGACAAGTACGCCAGCCACTACCCGGCCGACGTCGGCTTCCACATGACCAATACCGACTCCACGCCCTTCATGGACCTTGCGCCGTCGATATCCCTGCGCGAGAACGAGCGCGGCCAGCAGATCGGCGCGGGCTGGAATCCGCACTGGCACCAGCCCACCGACCTGTACGCCAACTATTCGGACAAGGATTTCCTGCTGGGCCTGAACGCGGCACAGACCACGCTGGCCGGGGTGGCGCAGCTGGCCGGGGTGCAGATCCGCAAGCCCTGAGCCGTCCCCGGGGCGGAATAGCGGCCGGACCGTATTTTATGCGCGACAAAGTCGGCGCCATCCGCCCCGGAACATGCATTTTGGAAATAAGTTTATAGCTAAATCAGGTAGTATTCCTGCCACCTTCATTAACTCGATGTTCAGGAATGCTATGCGCAGTACACCCCATGCGGACGCCCGCGAGACCGTCCTTGAAGACGGCAAGCCCATCGTCACCACCACCGACCTGAAGGGTGGCCTGACTTACGCCAATTCCACGTTTATCGACGCCAGCGGTTATGCGGGCGAAGAGCTGGCCGGGCGCGCGCAGAATTCGCTCTACCATCCCGACATGCCGCCCGAGGTGGACGCCGACATGTGGCGCACGGTGCTGTCCGGCCAGCCGTGGCGCGGCCTGGTCAAGTACGCGTGCAAGGACGGCGGCTACTTCTGGTGCATCGCCAACGCCACGCCGGTGATCGAGAAAAACAAGACCACCGGCTTCATGTCGGTGTGCACCAAGCCCAAGCGCGAGCAGATCCAGGAAGCCGAACAGCTGTACCGCACCGTGCGGGGCGGCAATCCGGACGGCGTGCGCATCGTGCGCGGCGCCGCCGCGCCGCGCGGCTGGCGCAAGGTCCGCAACGCACTGCGCGACATCACGCTGTCCCAGCGCCTGGCGCTGTACTTCGGCGCCATGCTGGTGCTGGCGCTGGCCGTGGCGGCCCACAGCTGGTTCCCCTACCCCGCCAGCATGCAGCACCTGCTGGCGATCCTGATGATCGCCGTGGCGGGACACGGCTGGCGCAATCTGCACGGCGCCGTGGTGGCGCCCATCCAGGCCAGCATCCACGCCACGCGCATCCTGGCCGGCGGCGACCTGACCACCCGCATGGCGGTGGACCGCCACGATGAAATCGGCCAGCTGCAGGCCTTCATCCGCCAGCTGAACCTGAACCTGGCCTCCATCCTGGTCGACATACGCGGCAACTTCGCGCTCACCCGCAGCACCACCACCCAGGTGCGCAGCGCCAATGCCGACCTGTCGGCGCGCACCGAGGCGCAGGCGTCCAACCTGGAGCAGACTTCGGCCCACATGGGCCAGATCACCGGCACCGTGAGCCAGACCGCCGACAATGTCACCACCGCCAGCGGCGTGGCCAGCGAGGCAACCGCGCTGGCCGAGCGCACCGGCGTGGCCGTGGCGCAGGTGGTGACGGCGATGAACGACATCAGCGCTTCGTCGCGCCAGATCGTCGACATCATCAGCCTGATCGACGGCATCGCCTTCCAGACCAACATCCTGTCGCTCAACGCGGCGGTGGAAGCGGCGCGCGCCGGCGAAAGCGGGCGCGGTTTCGCCGTGGTGGCCAGCGAGGTGCGCAACCTGGCGCAGCGCAGCGCGGCGGCGGCCAAGGATATCAAGGCACTGATCGACGCCTCGGCCGGCAAGATCGCCGCCGGCGCGGGCATGGCCAGCACCGCCGGGCAGGATATGGACGCGGTGATCGCGGCCATCGGCCAGGTGGCGGCCATCATGGGGGAAATCAGCGGCTCCACGCGCGAGCAGACCAGCGGCGTGAGCCAGGTGAAAGACGCCATCATGCAGCTGGACGAGGTCACCCGCCAGAACGCGCAGATGGTGGAAGAGGCTTCGCACGCCACCGGCGTGCTGGACCTGCAGGCGCAGGCCGTGGCCAAGGCGCTGGAGGTGTTCAAGCTGCCGCCGCAGGCCGGCGCGAAAGGAAACGCGAACGACAAGGCGCAGGTAAGCCTGGTGCACAGCGCGCCGCGCAAAGCCCGGCCGGAGCAGGGACGCGGCGCGGCCGTGCAGGCCCGCCGCGCGTAAGGCCCAGGGCAAGCCCGGGCCGCCGCTGAAGGAACTAGGGCCGGACCGGCTGCCCGAGCAGCGCGCGGGCGGCCTCCTCGAACAGCTTGACGACCGCGCCGCCGGCGAACGGCGACGGCTCGCTGCTGAGCGTGAGCAGATGCATCCCGATAGGCAGCGCGGGCTCCAGCACCCGCGCCTGGATGCGCGCGTTGGGCGCGGCCGCCGTCACCGGATCGACGACGGCGTAGCCGTGGCCCGCCTCCACCATGGCCGACGCCATATGGGCCGAGTGCACCACGGTGAGGAATTGCTGCTCGTGGCCGCACAGCGCCAGGCAGCGCGCCACCTGCGAGCCCACGGGCGAGCTTTCATCGAAACCAATCAGATTTTCCGGCAGCGCGGCGATCGGCAGCGGCTGGGCGCATTCGGCCGCGCTCCAGGTGCCGGCGGGGGCTATCACCATCAGCGCGCTGCTGGCCAGCAGGCGGGCCGAGATGGAGGGATGGGCTGGATCGTTCAGCGTCAGGCCCACCTGGGCCGTGCGCAGCAGCAGCGACTCGACCACGCCCTGGGTCTGCGTGGAACTCAGGCGCAGGCGCAGCGCCGGGAATTGCCGGCGCAGATGGCCGCACAGCAGCGGGGCGAAATTGAGCGCCATGGTGGCGGTGGCGGCGATGTCCAGCGCCGCCAGTTCCGGCGTGCGCAGATTGGCGGCCAGGCGCTGTATCTTCTGCAGGCCGTGGTTCAGCGTGTCGGTTTCCACGAACAGGCGCTGCGCGTCGCCGGTCGCCACCAGGCGGCCGCCCACGCGCTGGAACAGCGCCACGCCCAGGCTGCGCTCCACGCTTTGCAGCAGCTTGGTGGCGGCCGGCTGCGAAATCGACAAGGCCTTGGCGGCCGCGCTGATCGAGCCGTGCTGCATCACGGCCTGGAAGATCTCAATATGGCGTAAGCGCATACTCAGCGCGCCGCGTAGAAGGCTTTCATGAAGCGATAGAAGTTCCACACGTCGACCTTGCTGGCCATCTCGAAGGTGGAATGCATGCTAATCAGCGGCACGCCCATGTCGATCACTTCCATCTCCTGCTGCGACATGAAGCGGCCTATGGTGCCGCCGGTGCCCACGTCCACCTTGGGCGTGTGGGTCTGCCATGGAATCGAGGCCTGGTCCAGAATGGCGCGGATCTTGGCCGTGTATTCCGAGTTGGCGTCGAAGCCGCCGCCGTAGCGCTTGATGGTCACGCCAAAGCCGATCTTGGCCGCGTTGGTGGCTTCGGTCGCCTCCGGGAAGATAGGCGAAATGCCGTCGTTGGTGTCGGCGCTCACCACCTGCGCGTGGCGCAGGGCGGTGCGCAGATCGAGCTCGCTGTACTGCGCGCCCTTCTGGCCGCCCACCAGGCGCGCATACGCCGTGTTGAGCAGCTGCGACGAAGCGCCGGTGTTGTTGACCGAGCCCACTTCCTCGAAGTTGGACAGGTAGGCGATCGCGGTCTGCGCCGGCGTGCCGTCCAGGTCCAGCAGGGCGCGCAGCGCGCAGTAGGTGCTCAGGCGGTCGTCCTGGCCGTGCGAGCCCACCAGGCCGCGGTCCAGGCCCACGTCGCGCGGCTGCGTGGCCGGCACCAGGTGCAGGTCGGCGCTGACGAAGTCTTCTTCCGTGATGCGGTATTTTTCTTTCAGCGCGCGCAGCACTTCGGCCACCACGGAGGCCTTCTCGCCGGGGATGCTGCCGGCCACGGGGTCAAGTTCCTCGCCCTTGAATACTTCGGTGTAGCTGCGGTTGCGCAGGTCCTTGTCGGCGTGCGGCGCGGCGTCGCCGATGACGAACACCGGGTCCGCCGGGTTGAAGCCGATCGAGACCGGGATGGTGCGGCCGTCGGTGGTGTCGATGCGGCCGGTCAGCGCCAGCGGCACATTGGCCCACTGGTACTTCTTGATGCCGCCGTAGTACACCGTGTTGAACAGCGCCAGGCCGTCGCGCGCGGCGCCGTTCACGGGGCGCGCCTTGAGAGCGATGTGCGGGCTGTCGTGGTGGGTGCCCACCACGTGCGAACCGGCCACCAGCGGCTGCTGGCCGATCACGGCCAGGATCACGGCGCGGTCGCGCGCCGGCAGGAACAGGCGCGCGCCCGGCTTGACTTGCTCGGGGCGGGTCAGTTCGGTGAAGCCGGCCGCCTTGGCCAGGCGGATCGCTTCGGCGGTGGCGCTGTAGGGACTGCGCGCCACGGCCAGGTATTCCTTGTACTGCTCGGCAAAGCGGAACACTTCATCGCGCTGGCCGCCTTGCAGCGCCAGCCAGGACGATTTCTTGCCCGCCCAGACGCTGGCCGGGGCCGCGCTGTCTTGAGCTTGAGCCTGCGCCGGCGCACCCGCGCATGCCCACGCCGCCATCACCATGATGGCCAGCTTGCCGTATTGTTTCATTCACGTCCCCTTGTCATATTCTTAAGCGGCGCCGTTGCCGCCAAAGGCGCTATGCTAAGGCGATGCCGCCGCGTTGGCAATCACGGCGTATCAATCCGGGTTTTCCACGGTGTAGCCCTTGGCCTTCAGCGCGGCCAGGTAGCCGTCCGGCTTGAGGATGTCGGACAGGCGCAGCGTGGCGAAGCTGCTGGCGTTGGCGGCCAGCGCTTTTTCGGCGGCGCCAACCCAGGAGGCCAGCATGCGTTCCTTCACGTTCTGGAAGCCTGGCCTGTCCTTGGTGAATTCGGCGTTGCGCATGGCGTCGCCGCATTCGGTTTCCTGGTCCGGATAGCTCAGCTTCTGGATCGCCTCCAGGTCGCCCTTGGCCCAGGCGTTGGCGCGCACGCGCATGGCGTCGATGTCGCTTTCCAGGCGCTCCAGCGTCTTGGCGAAGCAGGCGGCGTCGGCAAGCTGCGACTTCTTGAAATCCTTGAGCAGCTTGGACGGCTCGTCCAGCGGCAGGTTGATGCCGGTGCCGGTCACCTTGATCTTGTGCTGCTTGACGATGCTGTCGATCTTGCGGTGAACCTCGTAGCCCTTGCTCAGCCCGGCCTGCTCCATGCCGGCGGTGAACAGGGTGTCGGCGGCGAAGATGGGGCGTTCGCGTTCAATGCCGTCGTTGTCGCCGAGGTATTTGGCTTTCAGCGGCAGCCAGCGCGCATACACGTCGGCCGGCAGCACGTCCTTCAGCGTGGCGCCGTCCGGGTTTTTCTTCAGGCCGATCAGATGGGGCAGCGAGGGCAGCATGGCCAGGCCCTGGAAGAAGCCTATCGAGGCGGAAGCGCCCGGCGGCGCCAGGTATTCCTGCGACTGGGCCAGGATGGTTTCCACCTGCTGCGAACGCCAGACCATTTTCTGCGGCAGCGGGGAGTAGGTGCCGAACACCCACAGCACATGGCCGTCCCTGCTCACCTTCCACAGGCCGGGGCCGGGTTTCTGGCCCACCACCAGGATTTTTTCCGGCACGGGCTCGGCATCAGCCGGCGCCGGCAGATCGGCCTGCGCCCAAGCCGACGCCAAAGGCAAAACCAGGCTCAGCGCAGGGATTAATCGGTTCAGCATGGCAGCGATCCTTTCAATGGAAGAAGTCCAAGGTTACTATTCTTGTATTTGTTGCGTGGCAATTTTTCAGGATGTTACAAGTATGCCCAGATTCTTCCGCAAAACCGTCCCGGCGCTGCTGGCCGCTGCGCTGGCGCTGCCGGCAGCCGCCCAGGACTACCAGCATGCCGGCGTGGCCGACAATATGCCCGTGTTCCAGCAGGCGCTCAAAGCCAGGCTGACCTTCCCCATGGCCTGGTCGCCGCAGGTAAAGGACTTGCCGGCCTGGCGCAGCGCCGGCCGCGCAAAACTGTGGGAACTCACTTTGCAGGCGCCCGACCGCACGCCTTTCCAGCCGCAGGTGATCGCCGAAACCGACCGGGGCAGCTATGTGGCGCGCCAGGTGGTGTTCAACCTGAGCGCGGACAGCCGCGTGCGCGCGCTGCTGCTGGTGCCCAAGAGCGCCGGCCGCCATCCCGCCGCGCTGATGCTGCACGACCACGGCGGCAAGTTCGACATCGGCAAGGAGAAAGCCATCCAGCCCTGGGGCGATACCGCGCTGGACGCGGCGCACCTGGCCTCCTCGCAAGCCTGGGCCGACAAGCACTTCTCCGGCCGCTATCCGGGCGACGCGCTGGCCAAGCGCGGCTACGTGGTGCTGGCGGTGGATGCGCTGGGCTGGGGCGACCGGGGGCCGCTGACGGGCGACACGCAGCAGGCGCTGGCGGCCAACGCCTTCAACCTGGGCAGCTCGCTGGCCGGCATCATGGCGCTGGAGGACACGCGCGCGGCGGATTTCCTGGCTACGCTGCCGGAGGTGGACGCGCGCAAGGTGGCCGCCGTCGGCTTCTCGATGGGCGCTTTCCGCGCCTGGCAGGTGGCGGCGCTGTCGGACGCGGTGACGGCGGTGGTGGCGGCCAACTGGATGGCCACCACCGAGGGCCTGATGGTGCCGGGGAATAACCAGCTGCGCGGCAGTTCGGCCTGGAATATGCTGCACCCCGGCCTGCTGCGGCAGATGGATTTCCCTGACGTGGCCAGCCTGGCCGCGCCCAAGCCTGCGCTGTTCTTCGCGGGCGCGGAGGACAGGCTGTTCCCGGCCGCGTCGGTGCAGGCGGCTTACGGCAAGATGGCCAAGGTGTGGCGGGCCTGGGGCGCGCAGGACAAGTTCGACGCGCGCCTGCTGCCCGGCGGGCATGTCTTCCCGCAGGCGGAGCAGGACGCCGCCTACGACTGGCTGGACCGGCAGTTTGAACGGGCGCCGGCGGATGGCGGGTTACGCGCGCCGCGCTAACCCGCCACTGAGCCGCTATTCAGCGCAACAGCGCCAGCACCTGCGACGGGCTGCTGTGCGCCTGCGCGATCATGGCCATGCCGGCCTGCTGCAAAATCTGGTTGCGCGTCAGCTGCATGGTCTCGCTGGCGTAGTCCGTGTCCAGGATGCGCGAGCGCGCCGCAGCCTGGTTGATGGCGCCGCTCTGCAAATCCTGCTGGCTGGCGGTGAGCCGGTTCTCGGTGGCCCCCAGCTTGGCGCGCAGCGCGTTGATGTCGTCCAGCTTGCCGTCCAGGTAATCCAGCGCCGCCGTCGCCGCCGCCGCGCTGCTCACGTCCACCGGCGGATCGCCCGAACTGACCGCCCGCCGCACGATCACCGTCTGGCCCGTATCCTGCGGCGCGACCAGGCCCGCGCCAAACCCCGCCGCCGCCGGGCTCTTGCCCGCCACCAGCAAGCCCTTCGCATCATGCGCCGCCACGCCGGTAATGGTGACTTCGCGCCGCAAGCCCACATTGCCCAGCCCCAGCGAGGCGCCGGTGAAGCTGATGTCCGCGCCGTCCGCCGCCGTCAGCGTCAAGGTGCCGCCGCTGGCCGAGGCGCTCACGCCCGCCCCCGCCCCGCTGATGGCCGCCGCCGCGCTGGCGGCGAAGGCGCTGGCCGTGGCGCCGCTGATGGCGCCTATCGGCACGCCGTTGATCTCCATGGCGCCCGCCGCTATCGCGCCGCCGCCGCCCACCGTGCCGGTCAGCGTAGTGGCGGCGGTGGCGTTCAGCCCCGGCACGGCGGCCAGGTTGATGGCGGCGGCCACCGCATAGGCGCTGATGCGCGAACGCCCCGCGCCCACGCCGTCCACGGTGGCGCCCACCGGCTGCCCGTTGAGCGTCAAGTCGCCCGCCGCCAGGCCGCCGGTCACATTGCCCACCGCGTTCAGCTGCAGCACCGGCACCTCGGCCGGGCGTATCATGGTCTGCCCCACCGGCAGCACCGCCGGCAGCGCCAGCGACAGCGCCTGCCCGGCTTGCGCACCGATCTGCAGCTGTTCGCGGAAATTGCCGTCCAGGAGCTTGTGGCCGTTGAAGGTGGACTGGTCCAGGATCTGGTAATTGGCCTTCATCAGCGTATCCACCTCGCCCTGCAGGGCCTGGCGGTCGCCTATGCCGTAAGTGCCGTTGGCCGCCTGCACCGCCAGCTCGCGGATGCGCTGGAAATTCTCGCTCACCTGCCCGGCCGCGCCTTGCGCGACCTGCAACATTGATATGCCGTCATTGGCGTTCTGCGCGGCGCGCTGCATGCCCCGGATGGTGGCCGTCATGCGCTGCGTAATGGCCAGGCCGGCCGCGTCGTCCTTGGCCGAGTTCACCCGCTGCCCGCTGGAGAGCCGCTCCATGCTGCCGCCCACGGCCGACGCCGCGCGCTGCAGGCTATGCTGCGCGTTCAGTGAGGCCAGGTTGGAGTTGATTTGCATGGTCGATGGGTAAACGGTTCTCCATCGGGTTAACGGCATTGAGCCGATGCAACTTTAGTTCAGGCGGGCAGCAGGGCGGGAAGTGTCGGCAGCGACTCCGCGCGTTCGCGCAGCAGCGCCAGCTGGGGCGGGTCCATGCGGCTGGCGGCGCTTTGCAGGTAGCGCGCGGCGCCGCTCACGCCGCCGCGTTCGGCCATGGTCAGCCACAGCCAGGCTTGCGCCATGTCCGCCGCCACGCCCTGGCCGCTGAAATACATCAGGCCCACATTGAACTGGGCGCGCGCATGGCCCTGGGCGGCGGCTTTCTGGTACCAGGCCAGCGCCTCGCCGTAGTCGCGCAGCTGGCCGTGGCCGGTGTCGTAGCGCAGCGCCAGCGCGAACTGGGCCAGCGCATGGCCCTGCTCGGCCGCCTTGCGGTACCACAGGCCGGCCTGCACGCTGTCCGGCGCCGGGCTGTCGTCGCTGTCGAGCAGCTGGCCCAGGCTGTATTGGGCGGCGGCGTAGTCCTGCTCGGCCGCCTTGCGGTACCAGGCGATGGCCTTGCGGCCGTCCTGCGGCACGCCGCGCCCGGTTTCATAGCGCAGGCCGAGGTCGAACTGGGCGCGCAGATGGCCCTGGTCGGCCGCCTTGCGGTACCAGAACACGGCTTCCTGCGCATCCTGCACCACGCCGTGGCCGTTGTCGTACAGCAGACCGAGATGGTATTGCGCGGCCGGATAGCCCTGCTCGGCCGCCATGCGGTACCAGTGCTGCGCCTGCTCGTGGTCCTGCTCCACGCCCTGGCCGTGGTCATAGCGCAGGCCCAGGTTGTTCTGCGCGGCCGCGTGGCCCAGCGCAGCGGCCTTGCGGTACCAGTGCAGCGCCTTCTGCTCGTCGCGCGGCACGCCGCCGCTGCCGTCATCGTAGATCAGGCCGAGATTGAACTGGGAGCTGGCGTGGTCCTGCTCGGCGGCGCAGCGGTACCACTGGATGGCCTGCTGGCTGTCCTGCGGCACGCCGTCGCCCTTGTCGTAGCGCAGCGCCAGGTTGAACTGGGCCGGCGCATAGCCCTGCTTGGCCGCCTTGCGGTACCAGGACATGGCCTGATGCACGTCCTTGGCCACGCCCTGGCCGTTGTCGTAGCGCAGGCCGAGGTTGAACTGGGCGCGCGCATAGCCCTGCTCGGCCGCCTTGCGGTACCAGGCGATGGCCTGCTTGAAGTCCTGCGGCACGCCCTTGCCGGTGTCGTACATCATGCCCAGGTTGTTCTGCGCGCCGGCGTCGCCCTGCTCGGCGGCCTTGCTGAACCAGTGCATGGCCTGCTGCGTGTCCTGCTGCAGGCCCTGGCCCTTGGCGTACATCCAGCCCAGATTGTACTGCGCCGCCGCGTAGCCCTGCTCGGCCGACAGCTGGTACCAGCGCGCCGCCTCCGCCAGGTCCTGCTTCACGCCCTGGCCTTTCTGGCACATCACGCCCAGGTTGTACTGCGCGTGTTCCAGGCCGGCGGTGGCGGCCTGGCGGTACCAGGCCACGGCCAGCTCGTAGCTCTGCGCCACGCCCTGGCCGTTGAAGTACATGAAGCCCAGGCTGTGCTGGGCGTTGGCCACGCCGCGTTCGGCGAGGTCCTTGATGCGCAGGAATTCGGCGGTGTAGTTCTCCGGCCCCGGACCGGCCGCCGGTGCGTGCGCTTCGGATGCGGAGAATTTCTGCATGGCCGGTGCCGCCGCGTCAGGCCTGGAAGGCCGCCAGCACAGGCGGCGCCAGTTCGGCGCGCAGATGCTCCGGCGCCTGCTGCTGCAGCACGCCGATGAAGCTGGTCAGCGAAATCGGACGGTGGTACAGATAGCCCTGCATGGTGCTGCAGCCGTTGGCTTGCAGGTAGCGCGCCTGGATCTCGGTCTCCACGCCTTCCGCCACCAGGTGCAGGCCCAGGCCGCGCGCGATCGAGATGATGGCCAGGATCACCGGATAGTGGCCCTGCTCGTCATGGATCTCCTTGACGAAGCTCTGGTCGATCTTGATGGTGTGGATGGGGAAGCGGTGCAGGTAGGACAGCGACGAATAGCCGGTGCCGAAATCGTCGATCGCCACCGACACGCCCAGCTGGCACAGCTTGTTCAGCTGCTCGATGGCGTACAGCGGATTGCGGATGCAGATGTTCTCGGTGATCTCCACCTCGATCTGCGCCGGCGAAATGCCGTAGCGCGTGAGCGCGCCGCGCATCTTCTCGAAGAAGTCGCCCCGGTCCAGGTATTGCGGCGACAGGTTGAGCGACAGGCGTACCGCCTCGCCGCCGGCCGCGTTCCATTGCAGCAGGTCGCGGCACAGCGCGCCCAGCATCCAGTCCGAGATCGGCAGCATCAGGCCGTTTTCCTCGGCGAAGGGCAGGAACTCGCCGGCCGACAGCAGGCCGCGCTGCGGATGGTTCCAGCGCATCAGCCCCTCGGCGCCGATGATGCGGCCGGTGGCCACGTCGATCTGCGGCTGGTAGTACATTTCCAGTTCGTTCTGCTCCAGCGCGCGGCGCAGCGCCTGCTCCAGCGCGATCTTCTGGTGCGACATGTCCAGCATGGAGTTGTGATAGAAGCTGTGGCCGTTCTTGCCCAGCGCCTTCACCTGGTACATGGCGATGTCCGCATGGCGCAGCAGCTCGTCTATGCTCTCGCCGTCGCTCGGATACACCGCGATGCCGATCGAGGCCGAAATGTGCACCTGGTGGCCGTCCAGGTCGAAAGGCTTCTGCAGGCTTTCCAGGAACTTTTCCGCGATCACCTTGGCGTCGGTGCGGTCGCGCAGCTCCGGCAGCACAATGGTGAATTCGTCGCCGCCCTGGCGCGCCAGCGTGTCGCCCTTGCGCAGGCATTCCTTCAGGCGCAGCGCGGCCTGCTGCAGCAGCTCGTCGCCCTTGACGTGGCCCAGCGTGTCGTTGACCAGCTTGAAGCGGTCCAGGTCCACGAACATCACGGCCAGTTCGGTGAGCTTGCGCTTGGCCTGGATCACAGCCAGGCCCAGGCGGTCCTTGAACAGCATGCGGTTGGGCAGGTCGGTCAGGATGTCGTGGTAGGCCTGGTAGGAGATCACTTCCTCGGCGCGCTTGCGGTCGGTGATGTCGCGCGCCACGCCGTAGATGCCGTAGTGCGCCTGCGCGGACTGCTCCGGCAGATGCACGCCGATGGCGTTCATCGGCATCGTCAGCAGGGTGTTGCTGAAGGTGCGCTCGATGCCGTTGCCCTTACACTTCAGGCGCAGCTCGACGTGGCGCGAGGTCCGTTCGTCCACCCGGCGTTCATTGAACACGTAGCGCGCGCGCTCCAGGTCCTCGTCGTGTATCAGCACCGAATAGTGCCGGCCCAGCAGCTCTTCGCGCGTGAAGCCCAGCAGCTGGTAGGCGCGGTCGTTGACGAAGGTGAACTGGCCTTCGTGGTTCAGGGTGTAGATGATGTCCGGCGAGCTGTCCACCAGGCTGCGGTACATGCGCTCCGAGGTTTCCAGGCGCTGCGCGATGCGTTCGTTGTCCACCGCCAGGCGGCGCTGCGCCAGCGCGTTCTCCACCGTCTTGAGCAGCTCCTCGCGGCTGTAAGGCTTGCGCAGGTAGTCGTAGGCGCCGCGCTTCAAGGCGCCGATGGCGGCCTCGATGCCGACGTCGCCGCTCATCACGATCACGTCGCTGTCGATGCCGCGCCCGTTCATGAAGTCCATGATCTCGTGGCCGCTCATGTCGGGCAGGCGCAGGTCCAGCAACACCAGGTCGAACTTCACCTTGGTCAGCTGGGCCAGGGCCTCGCTGCCGCAGGTGGCGGTGACCAGGTGGTAGTCGCGGTCGCGCAGCAGCTCGTACAAGGAGGACAGCAGGCGCGGCTCGTCGTCCACCAGCAGCAGCCGGGGACAGAATTCGCTCGCAGTGGAGACTGGGGCGCTTGCGCTCGTTGCGTCGGTTGCCAGATGCGGGATTTGCGCGTTCATTATACGGAGTCCATCGCCCGCGCTTGCACGCCGGCGGTGAGGGTGGTGCTGCCCCGTGCGGGCAGCAGGATTTCAAAAGTGGTGCCGGTCTTGCCGCTGCGGCAGGTGATCATGCCGTTCAGCTTTTTCACCAGGCTGTGGACGATGGACAAGCCCAGCCCGTGGTGCTTGCCCTCCTTGCTGCTGCGCACCGGCGTAAACAAATTGGCCAGCACGTCGGTCGACAGGCCGGGGCCATTGTCGGCGATCACCAGCTCCAGGTAAAGCTTGCGCTCGCGGTTCACATGGCCGCGGTTGGCCACCTCGATGCGGCCGCCGTCGGGCAAGGCCTCGACCGCGTTCTTGACCAGGTTGACCAGGATCTGCTTGAGGATGTCTGCGTCGCCGTCGATCTCGGCCGGCTCGTCCTGCATGCGCACCAGGATCTGCACCGAGGCCGGCACGAAGTCGGTGGCGCGGAACAGGCGCAGCACGTCGTCCACCACGCGCGCCACGTCGGTCACGCGGTTGCCCTCGGTGGGCTGCAGGTCGGCCAGGCCGTTGATCAGGGAACCGACGCGGTCGATCTCCTCGTTCAGGATGGACATCTCGCCCACCACGGGCTCGCGCCGCGCCAGCTTGGTGTCCAGCACCGACAGGTAGTTCTTGATGATGGACAGCGGGTTATTCACCTCGTGCACCACGCGGCGCGAGGCCTCGCGGTATTCCTCGGCCACGTGGGCGATCTGGCGGCGCGCATGGCCGCGCTCGGACAGCTGGGTCTCCAGCGCGGCGGCGGCCTGGTTGCCGAAGGCCTGCAGGAAGCGCTCGCGCTTGTGGTAGGAAGGCAGCTGCCAGGCGGCCGCGCCGCCCACCAGCACGCCCAGGCAGCGCTGCCCGGCCACCAGCGGCACGCACACGAAGCTTTCGGTGCCGAGGATGCGGAACAGCTGCTCCTCGGAGATGCCGACCGGCGCCGCGCCCTGCCCCGCCTTGCTCAGATAGGCCACGCGGCGTTCGCGCGCGGCCTCCGCCACGGTGCCGCCCTTGGCCAGCGGAATGGAGAATTCGGCCAGGCGCTGCTGCTGCTCGCCGGCGGCCATGCCCACCAGCGCGTGCCCGGTGGGGTTCTCCAGCAGGATCACGGTGTTGTCGAAGTCGAACAGGATGCGCGCCGAGCGCGTCATCGCTTCCAGCATGCCGGTCTCGCCGGTCTGGCGCGCGAAGGTCTGGCCCATTTCGGACACCAGCACCATATTGCGCACCTCCTCGGACAGGCGCTGCTGCACCGGGTCCACCGGAGGCGGCGGCGCGTAGGCGGTGGGCGCGACGATGTCGTCCGCGCCGGCCAGCTCGATGCCCAGGTAGGCGGCCGACTTCTCCACCTGGCGCTCGGCCGCGTGGCAGATCACGTGCAGCGCGTCGCTGTCGATGGCGCACAGGCCGGCGGCCGCTTCGATGGCCTCGTCCTCGTCCTCGTGGCAGCACAGCAGGTGCGCCAGGCGCACGATGCGGATCAGCGGATGGGCCGCTTCCAGGCGCGCCACCGGCTCGTGGTGATACAGCACCGAGTCGGCCAGGAAGGAGTCCAGGTTCCAGCGCTCGATCAGCCAGGCGCCCGCTTCGGAGTGCGTGATCTGCAGCGTGCGCTGCTCCACCGCGCACAGGTCCTCGTCGTCGCGCGCGGTGAAGTTGAAGGCGTATTCCTTGGGGGCGGTGGCCAGCAGCGCCAGGCGGCCCACGTTGTGCAGCAGGCCGGCCAGGTAGGCCTCCTCCACGTGCGGGTAGTCGAGCTGCTTGGCGATGTCGCGCGCGATGACGGCGGTGGTGAGCGAACCTTTCCAGAAGCTGCGCAAATCGGTGCTGCCGGAATGCGGGAAACTGTTAAAGGTCTGGAACACGGATTCGCTGATGACCAGCGTCTTGATCATGTCGGTGCCGAGCGACACCAGCGACTGCTCCAGCCCCACGGCGCGGTTGTTGCGGTGGTAGGCGGAACTGTTGGCGACCGACAGGATTTTGCTGGTCATGCCGGCATCCTTGGCGATCAGGGCGGCCAGCTCCGGCATGCCGGCGTCGTCGGCCTGCAAGTGCTCTATCAACTTGATGAGTATCTGCGGCATGGCCGGCAGACGGGCAATCAGCAAGCGATTGCGAATATCATGGTCTGATTGATGCATCGTATCAAGCATTGCCGCCAAGGAACTTCGTCGAGGAGTGGAGGCGCTCAACGGCAAGGCGCGCCCGCATTAATATTTAAACCAACTGTCGTAAAAACAGGCACCAAAAAAGCGATAGTAGCATAAACAACTAAGATAACTTATCGGCAAGAAAAATTTCCCCCTAAACTTATCACACTTTCCAGCCGATAACTACCACCTGCTTATTGCGTCAGAAGCATGCTCCGGTAATGGCGCGCCGTCAACCAGAATGCAAGCGCCGTCACGGTAAAGGCCAGCTGCCCGTAGGCCAGCCACAACACCGAGTCCGACAGCACCGGCACGATGGCGCCGGCCACCACCGCGCCCAGCAGCGTGGTGGCGAAAGACTGGCAGGAGGCCACCGTGCCGCGGATGTGCGGGAACAGGTCCAGGCCCAGCAACGTGGCGGCCGGCGCCACCACCGACATGCCGAAAGTGTAGAAGAACAGCGGCGCCACGCTCCACGGCAGCGACGGCGGCAGGAACAAATGGTAAGCCACGTTGACGCTGGCGGCCGTGATGAGGAAGCAGAAGCCGATGCCGATCTGGCGCGCGAAGCTCATCCTGCCGGCGATGCGGTTGGCCGCCAGCGCGCCGAGGAAAATGCCGCTCACGGCCGGGATGAACAGCCAGCCGAACTGGTCCGGTCCGAGGCCGAGGTGGCGCGGCAGCATCACCGGCGCCGCCGTGATGTAGACGAACAGGCCGGCGAAATTGAAAGCCACCACGCCGGACTTCAGGTGGAACAGCGGCGAGGACAGGATGGTGCGGTAGCTGTGCACCAGGTAGCGCGGATTGAAGGGCTGGCGCTTGGACGGCGGCAGCGTTTCCGGCAGGCGGCGCCAGCACACCACGAACAGGCCCACGGTGTAGACGAACAGGAACAGGAAAATGGCGCGCCACTCCAGGTACTTGACGATGACGCCACCCAGCACCGGCGCTACGGCGGGCGCGATGGAGAAAATCATGGTGACCATGGACAGCAGGCGCGCGGCGTGCGCGTCCGCGTACAGGTCGCGGATGATGGCGCGGCCCACTACCACCCCGGCCCCGGCCGACACGCCTTGCAGCACGCGGAAGAACCACAGGTAATGCACCGAATGCGCGGCGGCGCAGCCCATGGTGCCGATGGCGAACAGCACCAGCGACACCAGCACCACGTTGCGCCGGCCGAAAGCGTCTGCCAGCGCGCCGTGCCACAGCACCATGCCGGCGAAGGCCAGCATATAGGCCGTCAGCGTCTGCTGCACTTCCAGCGGCGTGGCGTGCAGCGAGGCCTGGATGTTGGGGAAGGCCGGCAGGTAGGCGTCGATCGAGAACGGCCCCAGCATGGACAGCGAAGCCAGCACGATGGCCAGCGCGAAGGCGCTTAGCGGTTTGGCGTGGCTGGGTTCAGGCGGGGGGATCTCGGCGACGGGGTCGGGCGGGAGGTTGGCGGGGGGAGTGGGGAACATTAACAGTCTCGCTGGCGGCGCTGGCGGGTTAGGCGGCACGCCGTAACCCGCCAAGGCGGACCGGCGGCCGCCGCGCATCAAACTTTCGGCTTGGCTTCTTCGCGGCGGTTGTATCCCGCCACCATATCGAAGCGGAACAGACGGCATTCCAGCGCGCCGTTGAAGAACGGCGTCTTGCGCGCTTCCTTCAGGCGCAGCAGCTTGGGCAGGCCCAGGTCCGCCGTAAACAGGAAGGCGGTCCAGCCGGCGAAACGCTGCTTGAGCGTGGTGCCGAAAGCCGAGTAGAACGAGGTCGCCAGCTCATCTTCCGGCAAGGTGCTGTCGCCGCGCACGCCGATACGCTCGCCATACGGCGGGTTGGTCAGCAGGATGCCCGGCTGCTCGGTCGGCGCTTTCACTTCCTGCGCCTCGATCTGCTTGAGCGGAATGTCGAACATGATGCCGGCGCACTTCAGGTTGTGGCGCGTCATGGCCACCATGTCGCCCGAGATGTCGGAACCGAAAATGGTCGGCTCGGACGGCAGCGGATTCGGCTTGATGGCGTTCTTCATGTCCATCCATGCGGCCTGCTCGAAGTCGTGGAACTTCTCGAAGGCGAAACGGCGGCGCGCGCCGGGCGGAATGCCCTGCACCATCTGCGCCGCTTCGCACAGGATGGTGCCGGAACCGCACATGGGATCGAACAGCGGCGTGCCCGGCTTCCAGCCCGACACGCGCAGCAGGCCGGCGGCCAGGTTTTCGCGCAACGGGGCGTCGCCCGTTTCGTCGCGCCAGCCGCGCTTGAACAGCGCTTCGCCCGAGGTGTCCAGGTAGACGATGTACTGGTGCGCGTCCAGGAAGCCGACAATGCGCATGTCCGGCTCGCGGGTGTTCACCGACGGACGCGAACCGTACATGTCGCGGAAGCGGTCGCAGATCGCGTCCTTGATCTTCAGCGTGGTGAACTCCAGGCTTTTCAAGGGCGACTTCACCGCCGTCACGTCCACGCGGATGGTGTGGTCGACGCCGAACCATTCTTCCCACGGCTGCGCCAGGGTCAGGTCGTAGATGTCGTTCTCGTTCTTGTAGCCGCCGGCGGCCATGCGCATCAGCACGCGCGAAGCGATGCGCGAGTGCAGGTTGACGCGGTAGGAGTCCTCCAGCGAACCGGAGCAGTGCACGCCGCCAGGAACCTGGTTGTGCACCTTCAGCGTGCTGCCCGGCAGCTGCGTGATTTCAGTCAGTTCTTCGGCCAGCGCCGCTTCCATGCCGCGAGGGCATGGGCAAAAATAGGAAGCCATAGGGGTACCTTTTATCCGTTAAAAAAACGCTGCGCCTGCGCGCAGCGCGTACATCAGTAAATCAGCAGGCCAGCGCCCGTTCGAGGAAATCGAGACGGTCCTGGCCCCAGAAACTTTCGCCATCGAGCACATACCACGGCGAGCCGAATATATTGGCGGCCGTGGCGGCTTCGGTGTTCTTGTCGTATTCGGCCTGCACGCTGGCCGTCTCCGACGATTTGGTCAGCGCGCGGCCGTCAAGGCCGCAGCTGTTTGCGATCTGCACCAGCGTCTCTTCGTCGCCGATGTTGCGCTCCTCCGCCCACAAGCCGCGCATGATGGCGCCGGACAGCTGCAGCGCAGTGTCCACGCCGTGCGTCAGGCGCGCGGCGATGATCAGCCGGGCCGCCGCATCCGGCGACACAGGGAAGAACTTCGGCTGCAGGGTCAGCGGCACGCCGAGGAATTTCGACCAGCGCGCCAGCTCCACCAGGCGGTAAGCCTGGCGCTGCGGCGCGCGCTTGGCCAGCGGCAGCCCGCCGGACACGCCAAACACCTTGCCCAGATCGAAGGGACGGATGTCGATCTGCGCGCCTTGCGCCTTGGCCAGCGCCACGAAACGCTCGTGGCCCAGGTAGCTCCACGGCGAATGCGGGGCAAAGTAGTATTCGCAGGTCTTGCTCATGCGCTGCTCGCTTTCTCAGAAAGGTTTCACGACTACGAGGATGATAATCGCCAGCAGCATCAGCACCGGCACTTCATTAAACCAGCGGTACCACGTATGGCTGCGCGTGTTCGCGCCGCGCTCGAACTTCTTCAGGATGGCGCCGCAGGCGTGCGAATAGCCTATCGCCAGGATCACCAGCGTGAGCTTGGCGTGCATCCAGCCCGGCATCTTGAAGCCGCCTGCGCCGCCGTACTGCAGCCACAGCAGCCACGCGCCCAGCAGCACCGCCGGCACCGACAGCATCATCATGAAGCGGTACAGCTTGCGCGCCATCAGCAGCAGGCGCTCGCGGCTCACGCCCTCCTTCTCCAGCGCCAGGTTCACGAAAATGCGCGGCAGGTAGAACAGCCCGGAGAACCAGGACACGACGAACAGGATGTGGAACGCTTTTACCCAGAGCATTTTCAAAATCCTCTAATTGCTTGTATTAAATCGTGTTCAAATTTATCAAATGCATCCAAGCCCCTCAGCTCGGAAAAATCTCCCGTTCGCTGCGCCACCAAATGCCTACATTGCAATGGCCTGAACTTATCAAGTGCTCTACCATTTTTACCTGAAGCCATCCGCAGTAAACTCATCAAATTTTCCTTTGGATCTTGCAAGCGCTCCCAAACCTTTTTCGAAGGAATTTCTAGCGGAATTTTTCCTGAACGATTCCCAGCCGCAGATCTAATCGCAGCCTCATCCGACAACAACCAAGCCTCAGTCATCCTCATAGGAATTATAGGAACGAAATTATCATGCAGCTGGGCAACTGCCTCGGTTATTTCTCCTAATCGCGTCTCATATGCTTCGCCTTCAGAGTCGCGATGAATAAAAAATACGTCACACGGATACTGTTGCAATGCACGAGGAACCCTATCATAAAGACGCCTTCCGACGTCACCCAAATTCTCAGCAAGTTGGCCCTGAACAATCAAATCAGGTCTATGTTGTGAAATCAGCCAATCAATGACTGCCATTAGCACCGCATCCGAACTACCATCGGCGAGCAAGGTATAGCGAAATATTTTCATTCGCTATTATTTTGAAATAAGGTCAAGTTGATGTTTGAAAACCTGCCGAACATTCAACTTTCCTGAAACACCCTTCTCTAACGCCTCATCCTGCGCCAAGTACGCCAACAAAGCACCAAACCCAACTGGTCGAGCATTGTCAGATACCTTCCCAGATGAGCTAGCAGATCGCCAGGTCTCACCAACTGGACTAAACGTCGACAATGATGCCCCGTCACGCTTATAGGCCTGAGAAACAACAATATCCTCCAGCCTAAGGCGCTCGATCACCATTGGTGAGTGAGTATTTATTATAATTTGCCGAAGTGGATTAATTTCATCAACTGAATAATCTGGATCAACGGCCATCTGGCTCAGCAACTCCACTATGGCCGGGATACGGGCAGGATGTATGCCGTTTTCCGGTTCCTCGAGGCAAATAACACCTCCAGCCGTTGGGTCCACACCAATAATTGCCAAAGCCAAAAATCTTAGTGTACCGTCTGACAGAGAACGGGCTTCATGTCTAATTCCGCTAGTGGTTTCCAAGTAAAGAGTTTTAAGTTGGCGCCGTTCATCCACATCAACAAATACGTCGGCAACGTCAGGCAACAAGCGCGCCAATCTATTGGCAACTGTTTCGTTTTTCTTCAGCCTATCCAATGCAGCCGGCAAATGCTCGCCAGTGGCGGATACGCTACTAACGGATAAGAAATCATCTGGTTTTCGAAGAGAACTGGACTCAAGCTGCAGATTCATCCACGACTGCATTTCACGACGCGCAGCCAATGCCGTGGGCCTATCAATAGTATTGATGTTGCTCAGTATAGTACGTCCGGTCTTTGCTATAGGTATACTAATTGGCGGCCCACTTCCGCCCTCTTGACGAATCTTGACGATACCAGACTCTTTCTCATCCATATAGATGAAATCAATCTTACTACCGCCTTGGTAAGCTGAAGCCAAAAAATCTTTAGAAATTCCAAAACCAAGCTCACGCGCAGCCATACCTTTCTGAATAAAATTCAGAGATTCAGATATCAACTCAATGCTCTCAGCAGTCACAGATGAAGCTGAAACATATTTAAGCGCCAAATTATAGCGTAGGTATGTCACCTTCGGCTTTGCAGATCGACCAAAATCATCCACAACTTTATCCGCAACCAACAGATCAACTTCAAACTCCATAACCTGCGCATGATGTGTTGCGGTTTTTGTAAATAGCGACGCTATGTTTGCGCGTTGTTTTCCACTATTTCGAATACTTGTCGCAGCCTCAATAATTGGAAGATCCGCCAAATGCTTAAGGAAAAGAATAGCATCGAATAAATTTGATTTCCCAACCCCATTTACTCCAGCAATGCATGTAAAGGGCCCGAATCGCACCTCAATGTCGTCCAGGCTTTTAAAGCCTTTTACTCTAAGCCTAGTTAGCATACGTTACCTCCTCACCGACGAATCTGTCCGCTACCAAGTACGATATATTTTAGCGATGTTAAGCCTTCCAGGCCCACCGGGCCGCGCGCGTGCAGCTTGTCGTTCGAGATGCCGATCTCCGCGCCCAGGCCGTATTCGAAGCCGTCCGCGAAACGGGTGGACGCGTTCACCATCACGGAAGCGGAATCGACTTCGCGCAGGAAGCGCATGGCGTCGCTGTAGTCTTCGGTGATGATGGACTCGGTGTGCTTGGACGACCAGGTGCTGATATGGTCCATCGCTTCATCGATGCCTTCCACCACGCGCACCGCCAGGATAGGCGCCAGGTATTCGGTGGCCCAGTCTTCCTCGGTGGCGTGCACCAGCTGCGGGTAGCCTTCCAGGATCTTGTAGGACTCCGGATCGCAGCGCAGCTCCACCTTCTCGGCCGCATACAGCTTGGCCAGCTCCGGCAGCACCTGCGGCGCAATGGCGCGCGCCACCAGCAGCGTTTCCATGGTGTTGCACGGGCTGTAGCGCTGGCACTTGGCGTTGAAGGCCACGTCCAGCGCCTTCTTCATGTCGGCCTTGGCGTCGATGTAGACGTGGCAGATGCCGTCCAGGTGCTTAATCATCGGCACCGTGGCTTCCTTCATCAGGCGCGCGATCAGGCCCTTGCCGCCGCGCGGCACGATGACGTCCACGTATTGCGGCATGGTGATCAGGGCGCCGACGGCGGCGCGGTCGGTGGTGTCCACCACCTGCACGCCGTCCGCAGGCAGGCCTGCGCCTTGCAGGCCTTCCATCACCAGCCTGGCCAGCGCGCGGTTGCAGTGGATGGCTTCGGAGCCGCCGCGCAAAATGGTGGCGTTGCCGCTCTTGATGCACAGGCCGGCCGCGTCCACCGTGACGTTGGGGCGGGCTTCGTAGATGATGCCGATGACGCCCAGCGGCACGCGCATCTGGCCCACCTGGATGCCGCTCGGGCGGAATTTCAGGCCGCTGATTTCGCCTATGGGGTCCGGCAGCGCCACGATCTGGCGCAGGCCTTCGACCATGGTGGCGATGGCCTTGTCGGACAGCGTCAGGCGGTCCAGCAGGGCCGGCGCCAGGCCGGCGGCGGCCGCCGCGTCCAGGTCCAGCTGGTTGGCGGCGCGCAGGGCGGCCGCGTCGCGTTCGATCGCGTCGGCGATCAGCAGCAGCGCGCGGTTGCGCTGCGCGCTGTCGGCGCGGGCCATGGCGCGCGATGCAAGGCGCGCCTGGCGGCCCACTTGTTCCATGTACTGCGTGATGTCCATTTCAGTCCCGTACTCATTCTGTGTGAAGCGCTCAGCCGCGCGCCACCTTCAGCGCCAGCTGCAGCATCGCATCCCATGCGTCGCCCGCGTATGCCTTGGCGCGCAGGCCCTTGATCATCTTGTCTATCTGCGCCGCTTCCTGCAGCGCAGCTTCCAGCAGCGGCAGCGACACGCGCCGCAACGCCGGTTCCATCATGCGCTCCTTCGGCCCCCAGATGCGGTACTCCTTGAGCAGCGCGCCCAGCGGCCGTCCCTGCGCCATCCCGGCTTTGAGCTTGAGCAGCGTGCGGATTTCTTCCGACACCGCCCACAGCACCAGCGGCAGCGCTTCGCCTTCGCCTTTCAAGCCTTCGAGCATCCGCACCAGCCGCGCGGGATCGCCGGACAGCATCGCTTCACTCAGTTTGAACACGTCATAGCGCGCCACGTTCAGCACCGCGTCATGCACTTGTTCGTATGCCAGTTTGCCCGCCTCGTGCAGCAGGCCCAGTTTCTGTATCTCCTGATGCGCCGCCAGCAGATTGCCTTCAACGCGGTCGGCGATGAAGTCTATGCTCTGGCGGTCCGCGCTCTGGCCTTGCGCGGCCAGGCGCGATCCTATCCAGCCCGGCAGCTGCGCGCGCTCGACATTCGGAATGTCGATGTACACGGCGGCCTGCTGCAGGCTGGCCACCCAGGCCGCCTTCTGCGTCTGCCAGTCCAGCTTGGGCAGGGTGATCAGCGTCAGGTTGTCCGGGCTTAAATCCTTCACGTAATTCTGCAGCGCCGCGCCGCCGTCCTTGCCCGGCTTGCCGGTCGGGATGCGCAGCTCGATCAGCTTCTTGTCGCCGAACAGGGACAAGGCCTGGTTCGCCGCCAGCAGCTCGCCCCACTTGAAGCTGCGCTCCACGGTGAGCACGTCGCGCTCGGAATAGCCCTGCGCGCGCGCGCTGCGGCGGATTTTGTCCGCCGCTTCCAGCGCCAGCAGGTGCTCGTCGCTGGTGATGACGTAGAGCTGCGCCAGCGGCTTGCTCAAATGCCCGTCCAGCGCTTCCAGCCTCAATTGCATATTATTCCTTGGGCGCCGCGACCGGGGTTGCGGGCGCCAGCGACAGCGCCGCCACCGGCTTGATGGCCGCCATGCGGCGCATCATCTGCTGCACCAGGTCGGTCTGCATGTCCTTGTACAGCAGCGCCTCTTCCTGCTCCTTGGCCAGCAGCTGGGTTTCGTCGAAGGTGATGGGACGATTCAGGCTGATGCTGGTGGGCGCCAGCAGCTCGTTGCCGAGCTTGTCCCGCACGCGGAACACGATGGTGTAGGCCAGCAGGTACTCGCGCACCCGGCCATTGCTGTTCAGGGACAGAATGGTCTTGGTGCGGGTTTTTTCCGGATCGGTCAGCACCTCGATCACGCCGTCGGCCTGGGCCGGGTCGGACACCACCACCGTGTTGCCATTGACGCGGATATTGCGCTTGAGGTCAATCGCCAGCGGCGACGACTCCGGCAGGCCCACATACATGGCGGGGAAAGGCAGCGTGTAGTGCCCGCCCGAGCCGCGCAGATGGAAGCCGCAGGCCGACAGAGAACCGGCCAGCGCCGCCGCCACCAGCAGCGCGCCGGCGCCGCGTTTCAGAACATGGGTGGTGGTCTTCATGCTTACACCACGATGTTGACGAGTTTGCCCGGCACCACGATGACCTTCTTCGGCGTGCCTTCGATGAACTTCTGCACGCTTTCCTCGGCCAGCGCGGCGGCTTCGATGGCGGCCTTGTCGGCGCCCTTGGCCACTTTCACCGAACCGCGCAGCTTGCCGTTCACCTGTATCATCATCTCGATCTCGGACTGCTCCAGCGCGGCGGCATCGACTTGCGGCCACGGCGCGTTCAGCAGGTCGCCCAGCGCCTTGCCGTAGCCCAGCTCTTCCCACAGCACGTGGGTGATGTGCGGCGCGACAGGGTTCAGCAGGCGCAGGAAGATGGCGTAGCCTTCGGAGATCACCGCATTGGATTCCGCGCTGTCGTCCAGCTTGGCCGACTCCATGGTGTTGAGCATCTTCATGCAGGCCGACACCACGGTGTTGTACTGGATGCGCTTCAGGTCGTAGTCGGCCTGCTGCAGGATCTTGTGCAGTTCGCGGCGCAGGGTTTTCTGCGCGTCTCCTGCAACTGCCGACCCCACGGCGCCGATGGAACCGGCCGCTTCGATGCGGGCCTTCTGCGCGTAGCCGTAAGCCCACACGCGGCGCAGGAAGCGGTTCGCGCCTTCCACGCCGGAGCCGGACCATTCCAGCGTCTGCTCGGGAGGCGAGGCGAACATGGTGAACAGGCGGGCCGTGTCGGCGCCGTACTGCTCGATCTGCGCGGCCGGGTCGATGCCGTTGTTCTTCGACTTGGACATCTTCTCGGTGCCGCCGATCTGCACCGGCTGGCCGTCCGCCTGCAGCAGCGCGCTTTGCGGGCGGCCCTTGTCGTCGGTGGTCAGGTTGATGTCGGCCGGGTTGTACCAGGTCTTCTTGCCTGCCGCGTCTTCGCGGTAGTAGGTCTCGTTCAGCACCATGCCCTGGGTCAGCAGGTTGACGAAAGGCTCGTCGAACTTCACCAGGCCGAAGTCGCGCATGATCTTGGTCCAGAAGCGCGCGTACAGCAAGTGCATCACGGCGTGCTCGATGCCGCCGATGTACTGGTCCATCGGCATCCAGTAGTCGTTGCGCTCGTCCACCATGGCGTTCGCGCCCGGCGAGGTATAGCGCATGTAGTACCACGACGAATCGACGAAGGTGTCCATGGTGTCGGTTTCGCGGCGCGCAGGCTTGCCGCACTGCGGGCAGTCGCACTTCAGGAAGGCTTCGTACTTGTTCAGCGGGTTGCCGGTGCCGTCCGGCACGCAGTCTTCCGGCAGCACCACCGGCAGGTCTTTTTCCGGCACCGGCACGGAGCCGCAGTCGGCGCAATGGATCATCGGGATCGGCGTGCCCCAGTAGCGCTGGCGCGAAATGCCCCAGTCGCGCAGGCGGAAGGTGATCTTCTTCTCGCCCAGGCCCTTGGCTTCCATGTCGGCGGCAACCGCATCGACAGCGGCGGCGTAGTTCAGGCCGTCGTACTTGCCGGAGTTGGTGACGATGGACACTTCCTTGTCGCCATACCATTCCTGCCACTCGGTGCTGGAGAACTCCGGCTTGGCGGCGGTGGTGATGACCTGCTTGATCGGCAGATTGTATTTGTTGGCGAAGGCGAAGTCGCGCTCGTCGTGCGCAGGCACGCCCATCACGGCGCCGTCGCCGTAGGTGATCAGCACGTAGTTGCCGATCCAGACTTCCACTTGCGCGCCGGTCAGCGGATGGGTGACGAACAGGCCGGTCGGCATGCCCTTCTTCTCCATCGTGGCCATGTCGGCTTCGATCACGGAGCCCATCTTGCACTCGGCGATGAAGGCCTGCAGTTCAGGATTGTTCTGCGCGGCGTGCGTGGCCAGCGGGTGCTCGGCCGCCACGGCGCAGAAGGTCACGCCCATGATGGTGTCCGGACGGGTGGTGAAGACGAACATCTTGCCGTCCTGGATCAGCTTGCCGTCGGCGTCCTTGATCTCGTGCGGGAAGGCGAAGCGCACGCCGGTCGATTTGCCGATCCAGTTGGTCTGCATGGTGCGCACGCGCTCGGGCCAGCCCGGCAGCTTGGTGTCCACGTATTCCAGCAGCTCGTCGGCGTAGTCGGTGATGCGGGCGTAGTACATCGGGATTTCGCGCTTTTCGATCAGCGCGCCCGAACGCCAGCCGCGGCCGTCCACCACCTGCTCGTTGGCCAGCACGGTCTGGTCGATCGGGTCCCAGTTCACGGTGCCGGTCTTTTTGTAGATGATGCCTTTTTCCAGCATCTTCAGGAACATCCACTGGTTCCACTTGTAGTACTCGGGCTTGCACGCGGTCATTTCGCGCGACCAGTCGATGGCCAGGCCCATGGACTCCATCTGCTCGCGCATATGGGCGATATTGGAATAGGTCCACTGCGCCGGCGGCACGTTGTTGGCCATGGCCGCGTTTTCCGCTGGCATGCCGAACGCGTCCCAGCCCATCGGCATGAGCACGTTGTAGCCGTTCATGCGCAGGTAGCGGTACATCACGTCGTTGATTGTATAGTTGCGCACGTGGCCCATGTGCAGCTTGCCCGAAGGGTAAGGCAGCATCGAGCAAGCGTAGTACTTGCCTTTAGGGAAACGTGGGTCGTTTTCTACCGCTTTGTAGGCGTCGATCGCCTTCCAGTGGGATTGGGCGGCTTTTTCAACGTCGGCGGGACTATATTTATCTTGCATGATGTGTGCGGCCAGTATGAAATATTGGTGGATATGAACCGGTCATTATAACAGCATGCACTATAAGGAATTTCCGCCACACCCAGCCTTGCGCCCGTATGTCGCGTGCCTGTGGGCCAGCGCGTCCGGCGGACCGGCGCGGGACGGCCGCCCGGTCTCGCACCGCGTTCTGCCGGACAACTGCATCGACATCCTGTGGCAGGACACCGGCGCGCCGGCCTTCGCCGTCGGCATGATGACGCGCGCCATCCACGTGGCGTCCGAGCGGACCGTGCGCACGGTGGCGGTGCGCTTCAAGCCCGGCGCGGCCGGCCTGTTCCTGCAGCCCGCCCTGCCCCTGCACCAGCTGGCCGACCGGCGCACCGAACTGGACCTGCTGTGGGGCCGCAGCGACGCCGACCGCGTGGCCGACAGCCTGTGGGGCGGCGAGCTGGACGAGGCGCGCCGCATAGGGCTGATAGAACGCCACCTGATGGCGCGCCTGGCCGAACGCGGCGGTGCGCCAGCCTCTGCGGCCGGCGCGCTGGTCGCGGCGGCGCTGCACGCCATCGACGGCAGCGGCGGCGCCCTGCGCATCGAGGCGCTGGCAGACAGCCTGGGCGTGTCGCGCCAGCACCTGGCGGCGCAGTTCCGCGCCAGGGTGGGCCTGACGCCGAAAATGTACGCCCGCATCTGCCGCTTCCGCCGCGCCACCGGCGCGCTGGCGGGAGGGCAAGCCCGCACCGCAGCGCCGGACTGGGCCGGGCTGGCCCTGGACTGCGGCTATTTCGACCAGTCCCATCTGATCCACGACTTCCAGGAATTTTCCGGCGGCGCGCCGGAAAGCTTCCTGCGCTGATTCCATTTTTCCAATCGCGGCTGCTGCGGGCATGGCAAGATGCGGCTATCGACAATCTTTCAAGGAGAACAAGATGATCAAAGGATTACGCACCGCCATGTATCCGGTGCCGGACATGGAACAGGGCAAAACCTGGTACACCAGCGTATTCGGCGTGGCCCCGTATTTCGACCAGCCCTTCTACGCCGGCTACGCCATCGGCGGCTTCGAGCTGGGCCTGGTGCCGGACGGCGTGCCCGGCACGGCGGGCAGCCGCGTGTACTGGGGCGTGGACGATATCGAGGCCGACGTGGCGCGCATCCTGGCGCTGGGCGCCACCGAGCACTCGGCCATCCAGGACGTGGGCGAAGGCATCAAGGTGGCCGAGCTGAACGATCCCTTCGGCAATGTGCTGGGCCTGATCTACAACCCCTTGTTCAAGCTTGAGGACGTGCGCTAGGCAGCTTGCCGCCATCCATGATAATATACGTTTCATATGCAAACCATATATGAAAGTGTGCCTCATGGGTATCGTAAAAATTTCAGACCAGATGCATGAAAACCTGCGTGTGGCGAGCGGCGCGCTGAGCCGCTCCATCAACGCGCAGGCCGAGCACTGGCTGCGCATCGGCATGCTGGCCGAAACCAACCCCGACCTGCGCTACAGCGACATCTGCCAGATGCTGCTGCGCGCCGCGCAGGACGGCCCGACGCTGGCCGATGCCATTGCTACCGCCCCCACCACGCCGATTGCGCAGCGGAGGCACCATGCGTAAGAAGCGCGACGAAATCCTCATCAAGAGCCCCGACCAGATCGCCCAGGCGCGCGTGGCCGCCCAGCTGGCCGCCGACGTGCTGACCATGATAGGCCCGCACGTGAAGGCCGGCGTCACCACCGAATACCTGGACAAGATCTGCAACGACTACATCGTCAAGGTGCAGCAGGTGATACCGGCCAATGTGGGCTACGGCGGCTTCCCGGCCACCGTCTGCACCTCGGTCAACGAAGTCATCTGCCACGGCATCCCCTCGCCCAAGCGCGTGCTGCGCGACGGCGACATCATCAACATCGACGTGGCGGTGATCAAGGACGGCTGGCACGGCGACACCAGCCGCATGTACTATGTGGGCCAGCCGTCCAAACAGGCCGAGCGCCTGGTGGACGTGACCTACCAGTCCATGTGGGCGGGCATACGCGCGGTGAAGCCGGGCGCCACCCTGGGCGACGTGGGCCACGCCATCCAGACGGTGGCCGAAGCGGCCGGCTTCAGCGTGGTGCGCGACTATTGCGGCCACGGCATCGGCCTGGTGTACCACGAGTCGATGGAAGTGCGGCACTACGGCAAGCCCGGCACCGGCATGGTGCTGCAGCCCGGCATGCTGTTCACCATCGAGCCGATGATCAACGCAGGCAAACCGCAGTCGCGCGAAATGCCGGACGGCTGGACCGTGGTGACGGCGGACCGTTCGCTGTCCGCGCAGTGGGAGCACATGGTGGCGGTCACCGAGACCGGCTATGAAGTATTGACGCTGGCGCCTGGCGAACAAGGCTAGCGGCGGCCCCCGGCGGGTTAGGCCGCAGGCCGTAACCCGCCAGGCGCCGCCATCAGCGCAAGGTCAGCTTGAGCGCCGGCTTCTCGCCGTAATCCTCGTAGCGCTCGTTGATGCCGCCCACGCAGAAGGTGATTTCCTCCAGCAGCTCGGGCACCGCCGCTTTCATGGCGGCCGAATCCTTGATGACGATGTCCAGCACTTCGTTCGGCTTGAGGTGGAATTTGGTCATGCCGTCCTCGTCGCGCACATAGCTCAGGCAGTCTATCCAGGCGTCGATGGTATTGCCGTAGGTTTCGGGAAAGCCGAAGGCGGCCTTGCATTCGGCGTGGAAGCTGTCGAAATCCTTGATCGCTGCGCCGTTCAGTTCTGCGGTAGCCATTATTTGTTTTCCTTCGGGTCGGTAACGAAACCCATCTTGCTCAGGCCGCGCGTCTGCGCGGCCGCCATCACTTGCGCCACGATTTCGTAGCGGGTGTCCTTGTCTGCGCGCAGCTGCAGCTCGGGCTGCACCTCCAGCCGCGCCGCTTCGGCCAGGCGCTGCTCGAGCACGGCCTGCGTGACCGCTTCATTGTTCCAGTACATCTTGCCCGCGCCGTCGATGGCCACCGTCACCGTGGCGGCCGGCTGCTGCGGCTGCGCCGCCTGCGCCTTGGGCAAGTCCAGCTTGACCGCGCTGGTGAAGGCCGGCGCGCCCAGGATGAAGATCACCAGCAGCACCAGCATCACGTCCACCATGGGCGTGACGTTGATGTCGGACATCGCTTCTTTTTGACGGTGGTGGTTGAATGCGCCGAAGGCCATGCGGGTTCCTCGCTCAGCTCAGCCGCGGGCGCGCTCGCCGCTGGTCAGGTAGGCGTGCAGGTCGTGCGCGAAGGCGTCCAGTTCGGACAAGGTCAGCCGGTTCACGCGGTTGAATCCATTGTAGGCCAGCACCGCCGGGATCGCCACCATGAGGCCGATGCCGGTCATGATCAGCGCTTCGCCCACCGGGCCGGCGATCTTGTCGATCTGCACGGTGCCGTGGCTGGAGACCGCCGACAGCGCGTGGTAGATGCCCCATACCGTGCCCAGCAGGCCCACGAAGGGCGCCGTGGAACCGATCGAGGCCAGCAGCGTGAGGCCGCTTTCCAGCTTGATGGTGGAGCGGTGGATGGCGCCGCGCAGCACGCGCGTCACCTGTTCGGCATGGTTCATATCGCCGGCCAGCGTGCGCTTGTTGACCACGTCCACTTGCGCCGCGCCCTGCTGCGCCAGCGGCAGGTAGACGCGTTCCGGGTCGGCCGCATCCAGCAAGGCCACGCCGTCGCCCATGGTGGGCGCGTTCCAGAACGCCTCCACCGCGTCCGCGCTGCGCCGCACCCGCCACGAGGCAAAGGCCTTGGACAGGATGAAGTACCAGCTCACCAGCGACATCGCCAGCAGCACGTAAGCCACCGCGTGGCTCAGCGCGTCGCCCTGCGCCCAATAGCGCGCCAAGCTGAAGTGGTTCTCCAGGTCGTCCATCGTCAGTTCAGCGACAGCACGTCATTCATGTCGAACAAGCCCACCGACTTGTCGGCCAGGAAGCGCGCGGCGCGCACCGAACCGTTGGCGTAGGACACGCGGCTGCTGGACTTGTGGCTGATCTCGATGCGCTCGCCGTCCGCCGCAAACAGCACGGTGTGGTCGCCGATGATGTCGCCGCCGCGGATGGTGGCAAAACCGATCGAGGACGGGTCGCGCGGACCGGTCACGCCTTCGCGCGCGTACACGGCGCAGTCCTTCAGGTCGCGGCCCAGGGCCTCGGCCACCACTTCACCCATCTTCAGCGCGGTGCCGGACGGCGCGTCCACCTTGTGGCGGTGGTGCGCTTCGATAATTTCGATGTCGTAGCCCGTGTTCAGGTTCTTGGCGGCCAGCTGCAGCAGCTTGAGCGTGACGTTCACGCCCACGCTCATGTTGGGCGCGAACACGATGGCGGTTTTCTTGGCCGCCGCCGCGATGGCGGCCTTGCCTGCCTCGTCGAAACCGGTGGTGCCGATCACCATCTTGACGCCGTGCTCGGCGCAGTAGGCCAGGTGCTCCAGCGTGCCTTCCGGACGGGTGAAGTCGATCAGCACGTCCGCGCCGGCCAGGCCCTTGGCCAGGTCGGATTCGATGGTCACGCCGGCCGGCTTGCCGGAGAAGGCGGCGGCGTCCTGGCCCAGGCTGGGCGAGTCGGCCCGGTCCAGCGCGCCGGACAGGCGCACTTCCGGCGTGGCCTGCACGGCCTCGATCAGCATGCGGCCCATGCGGCCGCTCGCGCCCACGATTGCAATATTCAGTTCAGTCATCAATAGCCCTAAATAACCCTAACTTCGGTCCTTATTTCGATTCGATTTTCGGCGTCACAGGCACGGGCGCGGCGGCGCCGGAGTCGGTGCCGGCCGGCAGCGGCGCCGAGCTTGGCGACACGCCCTTGTTCTGGTCCTTCAGCGCCTGCTTGGCGTTCTTGGCGGGACCGGCGATCAGCGCGATGTATTCCTGTTCGGTGGGCAGGTTGCCGCCTTCGAAGCGGTCCACTTTGCCATCCTTGAAATACACCACCACGGTGCTGTCTATGGTCTCGCCATTGCCGCGCGCCAGGCGGAAGGGGTAATCCCAGCGGTCCGCGTGGAAGATGTCTTGCAGCAAAGGCGTGCCGAGGATGAAGCGCACCTGGTCGCGGGTCTGGCCCTGCTTGAGCTGCTGCAGCATTTCCTGGGAAATGAAGTTGCCCTGCTGAATGTCCGGACGGTAAGGCGAGAAGAACCACATGAACTTCTGCAGCTGCGAAATGCTGCGGACCTGGGCGCCTTTGCCGGCCACGACCGCATTGTCTTCGACTTTCAGATCCGCCTTCTTCTCGCCCAGCGTGCTGAGCGATGCGCAGCCGGTAACGGCCAGCGCGAGGCAAATCGCGCCCGCCACGCGGGGCGTGCGGCGTTTCATACTGTGCAACATGGACTGCGGTATAGCCTGGGTGATGCGCATAAATGACCTCAAATCGATTGAGCGGAAGTGCCAAAACACTATATGATAAAGCACATTGTCCCACACACGAGTAAGAAACATGAGCAACAACCCAACCGACCTGAAGGCAAGCGGCCTGAAAGCGACTTTACCGCGCCTGAAGATCCTCGACATTTTCCAGAATAGCCCGGTGCGCCACCTGACTGCGGAGGATGTTTACAAGATCCTGCTGGCGGACAATATGGATGTTGGCCTGGCAACGGTTTACCGTGTGCTGACCCAATTTGAGCAGGCCGGCCTGCTGAACCGCAACCATTTCGAGACCGGCAAGGCCATCTTCGAACTGAACGCCGGCTCGCACCACGACCATCTGGTGTGCCTGGACTGCGGCCGCGTGGAAGAATTCTTCGACGAGGAAATCGAGCACCGCCAGCAAAGCATCGCCGAAGCGCGCGGTTTCAAGATCGCCGAACACGCGCTGGCCATCTACGGCAACTGCGTCAAGACCGAGTGCCCGCACAAGCAATAAGCCAAGGCAACCCGCCAATCAATGGTTGCTCAAGGCATTCGAGAGCAGCTTGGCGGTAATATCCACGATCGGTATCACCCGCTCATACGCCATGCGCGTCGGCCCGATCACGCCCAGCGTGCCGACGATCTTGCCGTTGGCTTCATACGGCGCCGTCACCACGCTCATTTCATCCATCGGCACCAGGTTGGACTCGCCGCCGATGTAAATCTGCACGCCGGAGGCCTTGCTGGACACGTCCAGCAGCTGCATCAGCCCGGTCTTCTGCTCGAACATGTCGAACATCTGGCGCAGCGACGTCATGTTCGAGGACAGGTCGCTCACCGACAGCAGGTTGCGCTCGCCGGAAATCACCATATCGTCGGTGCTGCCGGCCATGGCCTCGCTGCCGGCCTCCACCGCCGCCTGCATCAGGCGGCCCATGTCGTTCTGCAACTGGCGCAGCTCGCCCTGCATGCGTCCGCGCACGTCCTCCAGCGCCAGGCCGCTGTAGTGCTGGTTGATGTAGTTGGCCGACTGCACCAGCTGGGCCGGCGTGTAGTCCACGTCGGTCAGCAGCATGCGGTTCTGCACGTCGCCCGCCGGGCTGACGATGACCAGCAAGATGCGCTTTTCCGACAGGCGCAGGAATTCGATCTGCTGGAACACCGACTCGTGGCGCGGCGCCATCACCACCCCGGCAAACTGGGACAGCGAGGACAGCATCTGCGCCGCGTTGGCGATCAGCTTTTGCGGCTGCTGGCTGGGCAGGCGCATGCGCGCCTCCACCGAGCTCTCGTCGATGTGCTGCACCGTCAGCAGCGTGTCGACGAAGATGCGGTAGCCGCGCGGCGTGGGGATGCGCCCGGCCGAGGTGTGCGGACTGGACACATAGCCCAGTTCCTCCAGGTCCGCCATGATGTTGCGGATGGTGGCCGGGGACAGGTCCAGCCCTGAAATTTTCGACAGCGCGCGCGAGCCTACCGGCTGGCCGTCGGCGATGTAGCGCTCCACGAGCGCTTTGAGCAGGGTTTGGGCACGGATATCGAGTTGCATGGTCTTATTATGCACGCAGACGCGCGCAGGCAGGGCATCAATATGCAAGCTGGTTTTCCAGCCAGTCCAGAAGTTCGTCAAAGGTGGCGCAGATGGCGTCCGGCGCAATGCCGGCGGCCAGGTGGGCGTCGCTGCCGCTGCGGTTCATCCACACCGCGCGCAGGCCGGCGCGCTGCGCCCCGTCCACGTCCAGTTTCAAATCGTCGCCCACGTAGACCGCCTCGGCCGGGGCCACATTCAGCGCCGCGCAGGCGGCCAGGAAAATGTCCGGGTCCGGCTTGGCGCGGCCGAAATGCGCGGCCGCCAGCGACACCTTGAAATGGTGGGCCATGCCGACAACTTCAAGGTCCGCGTTGCCGTTGGTGATGGTGCCAAGCACCAGGCGCTGCTTCAGCTTGAGCAGGCCGGGCAGCACGTCGTCGTACAGCTTGACGGCGTTGCGCGCGGCCGAAAAGTGGCGCATAGCGCCGTCCAGGTGGCGCTCGTCCTCGCCCAGCTCGGCAAACGCGGCCTGCAGGCCGGCGCGGCGCAGGCTGGCCAGGTCCACGTGCAGTTCGGGGCGTTCCGCCAGCAGCGCCATGCGGCGCGCGCGCAGCTCCTCGATGGTGAATTGCTGCGCCACGCGCGGCGCGTGCTCGGCCAGCCAGGCGTGCAGCGTCACCTCGGCCTGGGCGATCACGGGCGCGATCGGCCACAAGGTATCGTCCAGATCGAACAGAATGGCTTTCAGGGGCGGGCGGGCTGTCATGCCGATATTGTCGCACGGCTGCGGCGGCTGGGGGAGCATGTTAAATTAATGGATTGTCCACACGGAGCGCCCCTTGTCCAAACTGTCCGCCCCCTTCTTATTGGCGCCATTGGCCTTGCTGGCCGCCTGCGCCGGCCCCCTGGTCCAGAGTCCAGACAAGGCCCCGCAGCCCTTGCCGGACGGCTTTGCCGCCTATGTGCTGATGGGCGATGGCGGCGCCGTGGCGCGCGTGGTGCTGGACGCGCCCGCCTGCCCCGCCATCGTGGTGGACGGCGCCAGCCGCCCCATGGCGCTGCGCGCCGCGCCCGCCACGCTGCCGCTGCGCGCCAACGCCGTCAAGGAAGGCGCGCAGCCCTCGGCCTTCCCGCTGCGCGTGTGCGAAGCGGCGCTGCCGCCCGGCGCCGCCAGCGCCGCCATCACCAGCGCCGGAGCGCCCGGTCCGGGCTACGCCGTGCCCCTGCCGCTGCCGCGCGCCGAACCGCGCCGCATCGTCGTCATCGGCGACACCGGCTGCCGCCTGAAGAAGAGCGGCAATGAATACCAGGACTGCAACGACCCACAAGCCTATCCCTTCGCCGCCGTGGCCGCCGCAGCCGCCGCGTGGCAGCCCGACCTGGTGGTGCACGTGGGCGACTACCACTACCGCGAATCGCCCTGCCCGGCCGGCCAGGCCGGCTGCGCCGGCAGCCCGCACGGCTACGGCTGGGACACCTGGCGCGAGGACTTCTTCCGTCCCGGCGCGGCGCTGCTGGCCGCCGCACCCTGGGTGGTGGCGCGCGGCAACCACGAAAGCTGCGAGCGCGCCGGCCAGGGCTGGTGGCGCCTGCTGGACCCGCGCCCCCTGCAAAGCGGCCGCGACTGCATCGACCCGGCGCGCGACAACGCCGGCGACGCCCCCGGCAACTACAGCGATCCCTACGCCGTGCCCCTGGGCGGCGGCGCCCAGCTGCTGGTGGCCGACACCGCCGCCACCACCTGGAAGGGCCTGAAGCCGGGCGACGCCGGCTACGAACAGTACCGCGCCACCTACCGCCGCCTGGACGCACTGTCGCGGCAGGCGCCGTGGAACCTGGCCGTGACCCACCACCCCATCCTGGGCGTGGGCGCCGAGCTCAAGCCCGACGGCCAGCTCGACTGGCACCTGGGCGACGCCGGCCTGCAGCAAAGCTTCGGCTCGCTCAATCCCCTGCTGCTGCCCGAGCGCGTGCAGGTGCTGCTGTCGGGCCATGTGCACCTGTGGCAGCAGCTCAGCTTCTCCAGTGCGCACCCCAGCCAGTTCGTGGCCGGCTTCTCCGGCACCGCCGAGGACATGGCGCCGCTGCCGGCCCGGCTGCCGGCCGGCGTCAGCCCTGCGCCGGGCGCCGTGGCCGAGCAATTCAGCAGCTGGATAGGCGGTTTCGGCTTCATGGCCATGGAGCGCGGCGGCCCCGGCGAGTGGACCGTCACCGTGCACGACCGGCACGGCGCGATAAAAAACCGCTGCCGGATCAGCGGCAAGCGCTCCGTGTGCAGCGCGACACAAGTACAATAGCCGGTTTCGCCATGCCAAAGTCACAAGCTGTTACAAGTTGCCGCTGGCGGATGCACTAAAATAGGCGCCGCATGCGCCTATCGCATCCGCCGCCGCAAGGCCCGGCCTTCCTTACCTTAGTACTTATTTAGTATCTGGAGAGTTTTATGAATAGTTTGACCTCGCGTTGCGGCGCAGCCTTGGTGTTGGCCAGTGCACTGGCCGCTTGCGGCGGCAGCGACAGCGGCAGCCTGCCAGTCAGCGGCAGCATCATCGGCCTGAACCGTGCAGGCCTGATCCTGAGCAATGGCGGCAAGCAGCTGGTCATTGACGGCACCCCGAGCAACTTCGCCTTCCCCGACCTGCTGGCCCCGGACACGCCGTTTGAAGTGAAGGTCGACAAAAGCCCGGTGGGCCAGGTCTGCACCCCGAGCAGCAACAAGAACAAGATCAACTACTACACCTACAGCACCACGGTGATCAGCTGCAGCACCGACCCGTATCCGCTGGGCGGCTCGATCAGCGGCCTGACCGGCAGCGGCATGATACTGGCCAACGGCGACGCCACCCTGGCCCCGCTGCCCGGCACCACCGATTTCACCTTCGTTGCCCAGGTAGCGAACGGCGCACCCTACGGCGTAAGCGTGCTCAAGCAGCCAACCGGCCAGACTTGCACCGTCGCCAACGGCAACGGCATCATGCCGATCGGCGCCAAACACGACGTCGTCGTCACCTGCAAATAAGCCTGGAGCATAAAATGAAAGCATTTCCTGTACGCACCACCGCTGCGGCGGCCCTGCTGCTGGCCCTGAGCGCCTGCGGCGGCAAAGCGTCGTTCGACGTGGCCGGCGTGTTCGTCACCAGCCAAGGCGTGCCGCAACCGGTCGCCAACAGCGGCATGGTGCTGCAAAACGGCGGCGACACCCTGCCGATACCGGTGGGCGCCACCACGTTCAAGTTCAACAACAGCATCTCCTACGGCACCGAGTACGACATCAAGGTGCTGACCCCGCCCGCCAATATGGACTGCAGCGTGGTCAACGGCGCCGGCTCGGCCGGCCGCACGGCCACCATTGCGGCCAGCGTGATCTGCACCCAGAAGACCTACACCATAGGCGGCACCATTACGGCCGGCAGCATCCTGAACGACACCGTGGTGACGCTGACCAACGGCAGTACGGGCGGCACCGTGGTGCTGACCAAGGACAGCCTCAACTTCACCTTCCCGGCCGCCATCCCGACCGGCCAGGCCTACGGCGTGACGGTGCTCAGCATTGAACCGGCGGCCACCGCCAACATCCGCTGCACGGTCGCCAACGGCACCGACGTGATGGGCACGGCCCCGCGCGCCAACATCGTGCTGACCTGCGTACCGAAGTAAGGATTCATTCAGGAGGAGAATAACTGGTATCGCCAAAATAAATTGGCGATATATTCTGCGGCGCAGCATAATGCACCTGTCTCCTCCATTTCTTCCCAAAGAATTGGATTTAGCCCGCTCCCTGAGCGGGCTTTTTTTTTGCCCCCCCTTTTTGGGGTGGGGAAACCTGGGGCTTAGACGGGCTTGAGGAGGTTGGCGAGGGCGACGTATTGCTCGAGCGCGACCGTCTCGGGGCGCGTGGTGGGGTCGATGCCGGCTTGCTTGATCTGCTCTTCGGTGAACATGCCGGACAGGCAGTTGCGGATCACCTTGCGGCGCTGGGAGAAGGCTTTCTGCACCACCGCTTCCAGCGTCTCGCGGTCGCACGCCAGCGGATTGGCCACCGGGATCATGCGCACGATGGCCGATTCAACCTTGGGCGGCGGGTCGAACGCTTCCGGCGGCACCACGAACAGCAGGTCCATCTGGTAGCGCCATTGCAGCATCACCGACAGGCGGCCGTACACCTTGCTGCCCGGCTCGGCCACCATGCGCTCCACCACTTCCTTTTGCAGCATGAAATGCTGGTCCTGCACCTGCGGCGCAAAGTCGGCCAGGTGGAACAGCAGCGGGCTGGAGATGTTGTACGGCAGGTTGCCGACCACGCGCAGCTTCTGCCCTTCCGGCACGGGGATGCTGCCGAAGTCGAACTTGAGCGCGTCGCCGGAGTGGATGGTCAGCTTGTCGCGCGGGTATTTCTTTTCCAGCCGCGCCACCAGGTCGCGGTCCAGCTCGACCACGTGCATATGCGGCAGCGAGCGCAGCAGCTGGTCGGTCATGGCGGCCAGGCCGGGGCCGATTTCCACCATGGCGTCGCCGGCGCGCGGGTTGATCGATTCGGTGATGCTGGACAGGACGTTGTCGTCGTGCAGGAAGTTTTGGCCGAAGCGTTTGCGTGCGATATGTTTCATGTTCTTCTTTTCAGTGGTTAGGCGCGGGCGCCGCTGTTGGGCAAGCCGGCTTGCACCGCGTCCGCCATGCGGCGCGCGGTGGCGATGGCTTCCTCCATGCTGCCGCAGTCGGCGCGGCCCAGGCCTTGCGCGGCCAGGTCGAGCGCGGTGCCGTGGTCGACCGAGGTGCGTATCAGCGGCAGGCCGAGCGTGATGTTGACGCCGCGCCCGAAGGTGGCGTACTTGAGCACGGGCAGGCCCTGGTCGTGGTACATGGCCAGCACGCAGTCGGCGTGCTGCAGGTATTTGGGCTGGAACAGGGTGTCGGCCGGATAGGGGCCGGTGGCGGCGATGCCGCGCGCCTGCGCCGCCGCAATGGCCGGGGCCACGACGTCGATGTCTTCGCGCCCCAGGTAGCCGTTCTCGCCCGCGTGCGGGTTCAGGCCGGCCACCAGGATGCGCGGCGCGGCGATGCCGAATTTGGTCTTCAGGTCGTGCGCGACGATGTCCAGCGTGGCGCCCAGGCCGTCCACCGTGAGCGCGCCGGCCACGTCCTTCAGCGGCAAATGGGTGGTGGCCAGGGCCACGCGCAGCGGCGGCGGAGCCGGAGGCGCGGCTTCGCCGGCGGGCGGCAGCGCCTGCAGCGGCTGCCCGGCCAGCAGCATCACCACTTGCGCGGTCCCGGTCTTGTCGGCGAAGTATTCGGTGTGGCCGGAGAAGGGCACGCCGGCGTCGTTGATGGTGCTCTTTTGCAGCGGCGCGGTGGCCACCGCCTCGAACCAGCCAGCGGCGATGCCTTCGATGGCGGCGTCCAGCGTGGCCAGCACGGCGCGGCCGTTTTCCTTGTCCAGCGTGCCGGGCGCCACGTGGGCCGCCAGCGGCACGTCGATCACGCTGATGGCGCCGGAGCCGAAGTGCGGCAGGCCGCCGTTGCGCACCGCCTGCAGCGACAGGGCGGACAGGCGGATGGCGGGGTCGATGTAGCTGGCCGTCATGGCCAGGAAGGCGGCGTCGCCCAGCAGCACGCAATTGACTTCATGGCGCATGGCCCAGGCGGCGCGGATGGAGATTTCCGGGCCGATGCCGGCCGGCTCGCCCACCGTGACGGCGATGGCGGGCCGGGTTCCGGATGGGCGCACCCGCGGGCGCCAGGATTGCAGAATGGCGCTCATCGAGTCTGCCCCTTTCTTATTTCAGGTCGTCGCCGCGGTACTCGACGTAGGCGCGGTCGCGCACCTGGCGCTGCCAGTCTTCCGCCGCTTCCTCGGTCTTGCGTTCGCGGATGGCGTTGCGGGCGGCGGTGCGCTGCTTCTCTTTCGACAGGTCGTCGGTCTTGCGCTCCAGCACTTCGATCAGGTGGTAGCCGAAGCTGGTTTCCACCGGCGTGCTCACTTCGCCTATCTTCAGGGCGTTCATGGCCGCTTCGAATTCCGGCAGCGTGTCGCCCGGCATCAGCCAGCCCAGGTCGCCGCCCTTGGCGGCCGAGGTGTCGTTCGACTGCAGGCGCGCCAGGTCTTCGAACTTGGCGGCCTTGTTGTCCAGGCGTTCCTTCAGGTCTTCCAGCTTGCGCTTGGCGTCGGCCGCGCTGGTGGTCGGCGTGACCTTGATCAGGATGTGGCGCGCGCGCGTCTGCGTGACGGCCGCCGCGGCCTGCGCTTCGGCCATGCTGCGCTTCTCGCTCAGCTTCAGGATGTGGAAGGCGCCCACGCTTTTCATCACCGGCGTGACCTGGCCCGGCTTGAGCTTTTCCAGCGCTTCGGCGAACAGCGGCGGCAGGCGGTCGGCGCTGCGCCAGCCCACTTCGCCGCCCTTGAGCGCGTCGCCGGCGTCCGAGTAGGTGGCGGCCATCTTGGCGAAGTCGGCGCCGGTGCGCAGCTGGCGCATCACTTCGTCGGCGCGCGCTTTCTTCTGCGCGATCACTTCCGGCGAGGCGTTTTCGGGGATGCGTATCATGATCTGCGAGATGTTCATTTCGAACTGCTCGGCCGCCATGGCCGCTTCGGCGGCCAGCTGGGCGTCCACTTCGGCGTCCGAGATCTGCACCTTGTTGTCCACTTCGTGCTCGCGCAGGCGCTGCATGATGATCTCTTCGCGGATCTCTTCGCGGAAGGCGGCGAAGGTGATGCCTTCTTTTTCCATCTGGTTGCGCATGTCCTGCACGGTCAGCTTCTGCTGCTCGGCGATGCGGGCGATGGCGCGGTCCAGCTGGTTGTCGTCCACGCGCACGCCCATCTCCTTGGCCAGCTGCAGCTGGGCGCGTTCGACGATCATGCGCTCCAGGATCTGGCGCTGCAGGTCGGCGTCGCCGGGCAGCTGCACGTTCTGCGCCTTCATGCGCTGCACCACGGTCTTCACGCGCTCGGCCAGTTCGCGGCGGGTGATGACGTCTTCGTTGACGACCACGGCGATCGAGTCGATCGGCGTGTTGCTGGTCTGGCCGACCGGGACCGGCGGCGTGAAGCCTTTCGGTTTGGCGTCCTGCGCCAGGGCTTGGCCGCCGGCGGTGATGGCGCACAGCAGCAGGGCTGCGATCTTGAGTTGGTGCATACGGGCATTACGCATAGATGTGACGCTCATGAGTCAGTGGTGATGGATAACGCCGGGTTAGCGGCGGACATTCTCGTTCAGGCGCTGGTAGCCGGGGATGCTGTTGCGCAGCGCCTCCAGCGGATTGCCGACGCCGAACTTGGACAAACCGTCCAGCTCAAGCTGGAAGAAGATGGGGGTGGACGCTTCCTTGGCGGTGGTCACGAAGCGCTGCGCGCCCATGCGGAACACCCAGCAGTCGCCCTTGTATTCCAGGCCCAGCAGGCCTTCCAGGATTTTCTTGTCCAGCAAGGAGTAGCTGATGCGGCCGACGCCGAACCAGCGCGACGACAGCGGCCACTGGCTCGACAGGTCGACGTTCTTGAACACGGACTTGTTGCTGACGCTGTCGCGCAGGTAGCGGTAGCCCAGGTTCAGCACCTTCTTGGGCGCCGGGCTCCAGCGCACCGCGTGGTTGGAACTGACCACGCGGCTGTCGGCCGGATTGTACTGCAGCGCGCTGTCGAGCACCCAGCTTTCCGAGATCACGCCGGTGGCCGCCAGCAGGATGTCCGACTTGGCGTCGCGCGTGGGGGTGCTGGCGTCCAGCTGCACGCGCTGGTCGCTGAAGTAGAAGCGCTGGCCGAAGGCCAGGCGCAGGCGCTCGGCGCCGCTGGCCTCCAGGAAGCGTGACACCACGGCCGCCGTGATCTGGTTGGCGTCGCCCACCCGGTCCGAGCCGACGAAGCGGTTCTCGTTGAAGATCTGCGAGAAGTTGAAGGTGGCCGCCGCCGTGTCGAAGTTGGGGAACTCCTTCTGGTCGCGGTACGGCGTCTTCACGTAGAACAGGCGCGGCTCCAGCGTCTGCGTGGCGTCGCGGCCGAACAGCTTGGTGTCCCGTTCGAACACCAGGCCCGAGTCGAGCGACATGGTGGGCACGGCGCGCGTGAGCGATTTGCTGTCGCTGCCGTCGTGCGCGTCGAGCTGGTAGGCCGCCGCGTTGAGCATCAGCTTGGGCGTGATGAAGTAGCTCGGACCGATGATGGGGTAGCTCACCTGCGGCATGGCCACCAGGCGGTTGCCGCGCGTCAGGGTCGGGTGCCAGAAGCTGGTCAGTTCGCTGTTCAGCTGCCAGTCGAAGCCGGCCACGTCGTAGCGCGCCGCCTGGAAGTTAATCGCCGGCAGGCGGTCGTAGGGGCGCGACACGAACAGGTCGGAGCCGGGCACGGCGGCCGGATCCTGCAGCACCTGGTATTTCTGCACCCGCGCCGACAAACTCCAGTACTCGCCGCGGTAGTCGGTGCGCAGCTCGCGCAGCAGCTGGCGCTCGGCCGAGCCGGACACGGTCTTGGAGAAGTCGCTCGGGTAGTTGTTGTCCGACGCGGCGCGCACGTTCCAGCCATAGGTCCAGTCCTTGGCGATGGCCTGGGTGTGGCTGGACGTGATCATCCAGCGGTCGGCGTTGGCCAGCTTGTCGTTCGGCAGATACTCGATGAAGGTGTCGCCGGCGTAGCTGCCGGCGTCGGTTTCGCCGATGTAGCGCGCGTGCGCGCCGAGCTGGATGCCACGCTGGGCGATCAGGCGCGGGAACAGCGTCAGGTCGCGGTTGGGCGCGATGTTGAAGTAGTACGGCACCGTCAGTTCGGCGCGGCCCTTGGAACCGAAGCCCGGTATCGGCGGCAGCCAGCCGGAGCGGCGCGCGCCCGACAGCGAGAACGACATGGCCGGGGTGCCGATGATGGGCACGTTCTTGAAGTAGACGATGGTCTTGCCGGCCACGCCCACGTCGCGCCCGGAGTCCAGGTTCAGCGTGCTCGATTTCAGGTACCAGTCCGGATTCGGTCCCTGGCAGGTGCTGTAGGTGCCGTCGATGACCAGCGCCTCGTCCTCGCTGAGGAAGTTGATGCGCTGCGCCTTGCCCTGGGCCGCGTTCAGCTCCAGCTTGTAGGTCGGGTTGAGCATATAGCCCTTGCCCGACTCCATGTTCAGTTTCAGCTCGTCGCCGGTGTAGTAGTCGCCGTAGCGCCAGATCTTCACGCCGCCGTGCGCCTCGACCTCGTCCTCGACCTGGCGGAAGCAGGCCGTGTCGGCCGTCACGCGGGTCTTGTCGCGCACGATCTCGACGTCGCGCGCCAGGTTCAGTTCCCGGTCCGGGCGGCCATCGAATTCCTCGGCACGGATGATGGTCGGCGCGTCCGGATCGGCCACGTGCGTGCGTTTGGGGGCGGTCTGGGCGTAGCCGGGCACCGCTGTGGCGGTAACGAGGGCCGTGAGCGCGAACGCCCAGCTGTGAGGGCTAGGAGGGACTGAGAACCGGCTCATGAAATGAAGGGGCGAAACACCATTGACAGGCGATTTTTTAACTTTAATCCCTTATTATATGGGAATTGTTCACACCAACCGGATTCCACAGGCTGTTTCATGTCTTTATTGTCTAATTCACCACCCAACGGCGCCCACGACGGCGCCGACGCCCGCCTGATCCTGTTGAAAGATTGGCTCACTTCCCTCAACCTGGTCGAGCCGGCGTCCGCCCGCCCCGCTTCGGCCGACGCCAGCTTCCGCCGCTATTTCCGCGTCGACGTGCTGCCGGCGCACCAGCAAGCCCACGGCGCCACCCTGATCGTGATGGACGCGCCGCCCGAACGCGAGAACGTGCCGGCCTTCGTCAAGGTTGACGCGCTGTTCGCCGCCGCCGGCGTGTCCGTGCCCGCCATCGTGGCGCAGGACGTCGAGCGCGGCTTCCTGCTGCTGCAGGACCTGGGCGTGAGCACCTATCTGCAGGTGCTGGACCCGGACAACGCCTCCACCATGTACGCCGAGGCGCTGGAAGCGCTGGTGCAGATCCAGAAGGCCAGCCAGCCCGGCGTGCTGCCGGAGTTCGACCGCGCCTTCATGCTGCGCGAGCTGAACCTGTTCCCGGAATGGTACATCGGTAAACACCTGGGCGCGGTGCTGAGCGCAGCCCAGGCGGCCGAGCTGCAGAAGGTGTTCGACGCCATCATCGCCAACTGCCTGGCGCAGCAGCAGGTCTATATGCACCGCGATTTCCACTCGCGCAACCTGATGTGGATGGACGAGAAAAATCCCGGCATCCTCGATTTCCAGGACGCGGTGTACGGCCCCATCACCTACGACGTGGCCTCGCTGCTGCGCGACGCCTACATTTCGTGGGACGAGGAGCTGGTGCTGGACTGGGCCATCCGCTACTGGCAGCACGCCAAGGCCGAAGGCCTGCCGGTGAACAAGGACATCGATTCCTTCTACAAGGACTTCGAATACATGGCGCTGCAGCGCCACCTGAAAATCCTCGGCATCTTCTGCCGCCTGAACTACCGCGACGGCAAGCCGATGTACCTGGGCGACCTGCCCACCGTGCTGGAATACGTGCGCAAGACGGCGGGCCGCTACAAGGACCTCAAGCCGCTGGTGCGCCTGCTGGACGCGCTGGAAAACAAGCAGCCCCAAGTCGGCTACACCTTCTGAGGGCGGCGCCATGAAAGCTATGATCTTCGCCGCCGGACGCGGCGAACGCATGCGCCCGCTCACCGACGAGTGCCCCAAGCCGCTGCTGAAAGTGCGCGGCCGGCCGCTGATCGTGTGGCACATCCTGAACCTGGTGCGCGGCGGGATTACCGACATCGTCATCAACCACGCCCACCTGGGCCACATGATCGAGGACGCGCTGGGCGACGGCAGCCAGTTCGGCGCGCAGATCCGCTATTCGCCCGAGCCGGCGGACTCGCCGCTGGAAACGGCGGGCGGCATCGCGCAGGCGCGCCACCTGCTGGGCGAGGAGCCCTTCCTGGCCATCTCGGGCGACATCTACTGCCCTTACTTCGACTTCGAGCAGGTCACGGACGTGCTGCACGATAAGGACATGTGGGGCAACCCCTACCCCAAGGACAAGCGCGACGTGGCCTGGGTGTGGCTGACCAAGAACCCGTGGCACAACCCCAAGGGCGACTTCGCGCTGAATATGTACTCGGTGGCCAACGAGGGCGACACGCTGTGGAACTTCGGTAACATCGGCGTGTACCGCCCCGAAATGTTCGACGGCATAGCGCCGGGCCAGCACGCGGGCCTGGGCAAGCTGATACGCAAGTACGCGGACCTGGGCCAGGTGGGCGGCGAGCTGTATGAAGGCGACTGGGTCAACGTGGGCACGGTGGACCAGCTCAATGAGCTGAACGGCGTCAAGGCGCCGGCAGGGAACATCGCACCATGAACGCCTACGCCCTGCGCCGCAAGCGCCTGCTGGCGCTGATGGAGCCGGGCAGCGTGGCCGTGCTGGCCACCGCGCCCGAAGTGCCGCGCAACAGCGACAGCGACTACCCCTACCGCCACGACAGCCACTTCTACTACCTGACCGGCTTCACCGAGCCGGAAGCGGTGCTGGTGCTGGTGGCGCCGCGCCAGGACGAGGCGGCGCAAGCCATCCTGTTCTGCCGCGAGAAAAACGCCGAGCGCGAAATCTGGGAAGGCTACCGCCACGGCCCGGAAGCGGCGCGCGAGGCCTTCGGCTTCGACGCCGCCTTCCCCGCCGCCGCGCTGGACGCCGAAATGGCGCGCCTGCTGGCCAATGTGTCCACCCTGTACGCGCCGCAAGGCCGCGCGGCGCAGCACGCGCTGCTGGAGCCGCAGATCAAGCGCTGGGTAGACGCCGTGCGCGGCCAGTCGCGCAGCGGCGTAACGGCGCCGGAAACGCAGCACAACCTGCTGCCGCTGATAGACGAAATGCGGCTGATCAAGGACGAGAGCGAGCAGGCCACCATGCTGCGCGCAGCCACCATTTCCGGCCAGGCCCACGCGCGCGCCATGCGGGCATCGCGGCCCGGCATGCATGAATACGAAATCGAAGCGGAGCTGCTGTACGAGTTCCGCCGCAACGGCGCCCAGGCGCCCGCCTACAACTCCATCGTCGCCAGCGGCGCCAATGCCTGCGTGCTGCACTACAACGCCAACAACGCGCAGACGCGCGACGGCGACCTGGTGCTGATCGACGCCGGCTGCGAGCTTGACGGCTACGCCTCGGACATCACGCGCACCTATCCGGTGAACGGCCGCTTCAGCGCGCCGCAACGCGCGCTGTACGAACTGGTGCTGGCGGCGCAGCAAGCCGCGCTGCAGGCGATCCGCCCAGGCCAGCCCTACCAGTCGGTGCACGACGCCGCCGTGCGGGTGCTGGTGCAGGGCATGCTGGACCTGGGCCTGCTGGACAAGTCCGGCTACGCCACGCTGGACGCGGCCATCGCCAGCAAGGACTACACGCGCTTCTACATGCACGGCACCGGTCACTGGCTGGGCATGGACGTGCACGACGTGGGCCTGTACCGCGACGTGCGCACCGCCGGCACGCCATCGCGCCCGCTGCACGCGGGCATGGTGCTGACGGTGGAGCCGGGCATTTACGTGCGCCCTGCCCCGGACGTGCCGGAGCAGTACTGGAACATCGGCATCCGCATCGAGGACGACGTGCTGGTGACCAATGACGGCTACACCATCCTGAGCGCCGCCGCGCCCAAGACCGTGGACGAGATAGAACAACTGATGCAGCAGCCATGAGCCATATCGAAAACGGCGCGCCCGGCTACGACATCGCCATCTGCGGCGCGGGGCCGGCCGGCATGGCGCTGGCGGCGCTGCTGGCCAGGCGCGGCGTGGCGCCGCAGCGCATTGCACTGATCGACGCGCGCACCCTGCAGCAAGCCGGCAACGACCCGCGCTCGCTGGCCCTGTCCTACGGCAGCCGCCAGATCCTGGAGGACATAGGTTGCTGGCCCGTGCCCGCCACCGCCATCCACCAGATCCACGTCTCGCGCCGGGGCCGGTTCGGCCGCAGCATGATAGACCGCGAGGAGCACAAGCTGGAGGCGCTGGGCTATGTGAGCCGCTACGGCGCGCTGGTGACGGAGCTGGGCGCGGCCTGCGAACGCGCCGGCATCGCCGCGCTGCGTCCCGCGCTGGTGACGGGTGTGGAAGAGCAGCCCGGCCACGTCGCCATCGCCATCGAGGAGGACGGCCGGCCGCGCACGCTGACGGCCGCCATCGTGGTGCAGGCCGAGGGCGGCCTGTTCGGCGAACAGCAGGCCAAGGCCAGGCAGCGCGACTACGGGCAGACCGCCATCATCGCGCAGGTGCGCAGCAGCGCGCCGGTGGCGCACCGCGCTTACGAACGTTTTACTGAACAAGGCCCGCTGGCGCTGCTGCCGCAGGATGGGGAATATTCGCTGGTGTGGTGCGTGCGCCCGGACACCGCGCAGGCGCTGCTTGCGCTGGACGATGCGGCCTTCCTGGAGCAGCTGGGGGCGGCCTTCGGCACGCGCGTGGGCAGCTTCACCGCCACCTCGCGCCGCGTGGCGTTTCCGCTCGGGCTCAACGCAGGCAAGGCCGGCAGCGACGGCAGTCTGCGCATGGCCGCCATCGGCAACGCGGCGCAGACTTTGCATCCGGTGGCGGGCCAGGGTTTGAACCTCGGCCTGCGCGACGCCGCCGTGCTGGCGCGCCTGCTGGCGCAAGGCGCCACGCCGGCCATGCTGGCCCAGTACCAGGCGCAGCGCAGCGCCGACCGCAGCCTGACCGTGCACCTGACCGACACCATGGCGCGCGTGTTCGCCAACGAGTCGCCGGCGCAAGCGCTGCTGGGCGCATCGCTCGCAGCCATCGACCTGTTCGGCCCCGCGCGCGGCATGCTGGCGGAGTTGATGATGTTCGGCCGCCGCTAGGCGGGTTACGCGGCTGCGCCGCTAACCCGCCCTACGGGGATTGGAATACCCGGATATTGCGGCTTACTCGACCGCCTTCACCATATCCTCGATCACCTTCTTGGCATCGCCGAACACCATCATGGTGTTGGCCTGGTAGAACAGGTCGTTGTCCAGCCCCGCATAGCCGGAGGCCATGGAGCGCTTGTTGACGATGATGCTCTTGGCCTTGTAGGCCTCCAGGATGGGCATGCCCGCGATCGGCGATTTCGGATCTTTCGCGGCCGGGTTCACCACGTCGTTCGCGCCCAGCACCAGCACCACGTCGGTCTGGCCGAATTCGCCGTTGATGTCCTCCATCTCGAACACCTGGTCATACGGCACCTCGGCTTCGGCCAGCAGCACGTTCATGTGGCCCGGCATGCGGCCCGCCACCGGGTGGATGGCGTACTTCACCGTCACACCCTTGTGCGTCAGCTTCTCCACCAGCTCTTTGAGCGAGTGCTGGGCGCGCGCCACCGCCAGGCCGTAGCCGGGAACGATGATGACGGTTTCCGCGTTGGCCATGATGAAGGCCGCATCGTCCGCCGAACCGGATTTCACCGGACGCGCAGGCTGCGCGCCGCCGCCCGACGAAGCCGCCGCCGCGTCGCCGCCGAAGCCGCCCAGGATCACGTTGAAGAAGGAGCGGTTCATGGCCTTGCACATGATGTAGGACAGGATGGCGCCGCTCGAACCCACCAGCGAACCGGCAATGATCAGCATGGAGTTATTCAGCGAGAAGCCGATGCCCGCCGCAGCCCAGCCGGAGTAGGAGTTCAGCATCGACACCACCACCGGCATGTCCGCGCCGCCGATGGGGATGATGATGAGCACACCCAGCACGAAGGCGATGGCGGTCATGATGATGAAGGGCGTCCAGGCCGGCTCAACGCCGCCCGCGAACACGAAGGCCAGGCCCAGGGCCACCATGACGATGGCCAGCGCCAGGTTCAGCATGTGCTGGCCGGCGAACACCACCGGCGCGCCCTGGAACAGGCGGAACTTGTACTTGCCCGCCAGCTTGCCGAAGGCGATCACCGAACCGGAGAAGGTGATGGCGCCGACGAAGGTGCCGATGAACAGTTCGATGCGGTTACCGACCGGCAGCGCCTGGCCCGCCTGGGCGATGTTGAAGGCGTGCGGCTCGGACACGGCGGCGACCGCGATGCACACTGCGGCCAGGCCGATCAGCGAGTGCATGGCCGCCACCAGTTCCGGCATCTTGGTCATCTCGACCGTCTTGGCGAGATAGGCGCCGATGCCGCCGCCCACCACGATGCCCAATGCCACCAGGCCGAGGCCCAGGCCATTGCCCGCGCCGGCGCTGGCCGCTTCGGCCCGCAGTTTCAATATCAGCGCCAGCGTGGTGACGGCTGCGATGGCCATGCCGGTCATGCCGAAGGCATTGCCCCGGCGCGCGTTGGCAGGCGACGACAAGCCCTTGAGCGCCTGGATGAAGCACACCGAGGCGATCAAGTACATCATCGTAACGAGATTCAGGCTGATGAAGCTCATGCTTTGCCTCCGTCCGATCCGGCCGCAGGCTTGGCCTTCGGCTCTTTTTTCTTGAACATCTCCAGCATGCGCTGGGTGACCAGGAAACCGCCGAACACATTGACGGCGGCCAGCGCGACCGCAATGGTGCCGGCGATCTGGCCGGTCAGGCCTTCGGTCAGGCCCGCCGCCAGCATGGCGCCGACGATGATGATGGCCGATACCGCATTGGTCACCGCCATCAGCGGCGTATGCAGCGCGGGCGTGACGCCCCAGACCACGTGGTAGCCGACGTAGATCGCCAGCACGAAGATAATGAGATTGGTGATGGTGTGGCTAACTTCCATTTTTATTCTCCTTATTTGCGCAAGACCACGCTGTCGGCGCACACCAGGGTGGCCTTCAGGATTTCGTCTTCGCGGTCGATCACCAGTTTGTCTTCCTTGTCGATGATCAGTTTGAGGAAGTCCAGCACGTTGCGCGCATACAGGGCGGACGCGTCGGCCGCCACGTGGCAGGCCAGGTCCGGCTCGCCGACGATGTGCACGCCGTGCTTGATGACGGTCTTGTTCAGTTCCGACAGCGGGCAGTTGCCGCCCTGGCTCACGGCCAGGTCGACAATCACCGAGCCTGGCTTCATGGCTTTCACGGTGTCTTCCGAGATCAGCACCGGCGCCGCGCGGCCCGGGATCAGCGCGGTGGTGATGATGATGTCGGCCAGCTTGGCGCGTTCATGCACCAGTTCCGCCTGGCGCTTCATCCAGTCCGCCGGCATGGAACGGGCATAGCCGCCCACGCCCTGCGCGATCTCTTTTTCTTCATCGGTCAGGAAGGGCACGTCGATGAACTTGGCGCCCAGCGATTCCACCTGCTCCTTCACCGGTGGCCGCACGTCGGACGCTTCGATCACCGCGCCCAGGCGCTTGGCCGTGGCGATGGCCTGCAAGCCGGCCACGCCCACGCCCATGATCAGCACGCGGGCCGCTTTCACGGTGCCGGCGGCGGTCATCAGCATGGGCATGAAGCGCTGGTAGGTGTTGGCGCCCACCAGCACCGCCTTGTAGCCGGCGATGTTGGCCTGCGAGGACAGCACGTCCATCGACTGCGCGCGCGTGATGCGCGGCACCGCTTCCAGCGCAAAGGCCTGCAGCCCGGCGGCCGCCATGGCGGCGATGTTCTCGGCGTCGAAGGGGTTGAGCATGCCGATCAGCACCGTGCCCGCCTTCATCAGCGCGCGCTCCTCCGCGTTCGGGGCGCGCACCTTCAGCACCACGTCGGCGCCGTAGGCGTCCGCCGCCGTGCCTATGGTGGCGCCGGCCGCCGCGTAAGCCTCGTCCGTCACCGAGGCCGTCAAGCCGGCCCCCGCCTGGACAATGATTTGATGCTTGGCAGCAAGTTTCTTTACTGTTTCAGGCGTCGCCGCAACCCGGGTTTCCCCAGGCCGCGTTTCCGCCGGTATGCCTATTCTCATGTAGCCTCCAGAAGTTGCAAAATAATGTTGCTCTTTCTAGAACATAGCACGGTTTTCCAGAAAGCTAACCTTTTTAGCCGAGCAACAACCACTGCCTGTCGCGCATATGACACCTTCGGTTTCGTAACGCCGGAGTGATATCCCGCATGGAGGAATGCAAGCCCAACAAACCGGTTTTAATCGAATCGCCCAACTAAGGAGGCGACGTTTTCGGTGTGGACCGCTCGGCCAACCGGGCGAGCAGGCGCGCCGCGACCCGCGCAGTGCGTCCATCCGTATCCACACCGGGGTTGAGCTCGGCGATATCGGCCACGCGCAACTTGCCGCTGGCGGCCACCATGTCCACGATTTGTTCCACTACGGAAAGTTCCACGCCGTGCGGCGCCGGCGCGCTCACGCCGGGGGCGACCCCGGCGGGCAAGACGTCGAGGCAGATGGTGAAGTAAACGTGATCGACTCCCGACAGGAAGGCGGCGACGGCCGCCTGCACGGCGTCCCATTTCACGGCCAGCATCTCCTCGTCCAGCAGCCAGCGCACGCCAAGGGAACGCGCGCGATCAAACAGGGCCTGGGTGTTGGCGAATTCATTAACGCCCAGACAACAGTAATGGAAGGGCCAGCCGCGCGCGCCGCACTCCTCCGCTATCTGGCGGAAGGGCGTGCCGGAACTGGCCCGTTCAGCCATGCGCAGGTCGAAATGGGCATCGAGGTTGATGATGCCGATACGGGGCACCGCCGTGCCATGCGCGAGATGGCGCGCCAAGCCGCCAAAGGAGGCGAAAGCAATCTCATGCCCGCCCCCCATGGCCAGCGGCAGCATGCCGCGCGCCAGCAAGGCGGCGATCTGTCCTGACAATGTTTGCTGGGCCTGTTCCAGGCCGTCGCTGGCCTCCCCGGCATGGCAAGTCACATCCCCGGCATCAACAATGTTGCGGCAGCGGTGCACCGGCATGTTGCCGAGCATCGCGCGGATCGCCGCCGGCCCAGCCCTGGCACCGGTGCGGCCGTGGTTCCTGGCCACGCCGGCGTCGCAGGCAAAACCGATCAGAGCGACTCCGCCAGCGCTGCTCCGCTCCAATGGCCGTACAATCTGATGCCAGCGCAGGCCGGCATCGCCTTCGCCGTCGACGCGGCCATGCCAGCGGCGCATATCGGCAGCGTCATGCATCGTCTGTCCTCACGCGCCGCGCAGGCCTGCGAACAGCGCTTGGCAACCGTTGTGCAAACCGCCCTCCAGCACCAGCTGTTTGGCCGCCTCAATATCCGGTGCGAACAGGCGGTCCTTGTCATACATCGCCACCTGCTGACGCACACGCTGGTGCACGTCCATCAGCGGCGCCGACGTCTTTAGCGGGCTGTGGAAATCGACGCCCTGGGCCGCCGCCAGCAACTCGATGCCGATGACGGTCGCGGTGTTATGCGCCATTTCATGCAAGCGGCGGCCGGCAAAGGTGGCCATGCTGACATGGTCCTCCTGGTTGGCCGAGGTTGGCAGGCTGTCGACGCTGGCCGGGTGCGCCAGGGACTTGTTCTCCGACGCGAGCGCCGCTGCGGTGACATGGGCAATCATGAAACCCGAATTGATGCCCGGCTCCTTGACCAGGAACGGCGGCAAGCCCGACATCGTGGCGTCGATCAGTAGAGCGATGCGGCGCTCCGACAGTGCCCCGATTTCGGCTATCGCCAAGGCCAGGGTATCGGCAGCAAAAGCCACCGGCTCGGCGTGGAAATTACCTCCCGAAATGACGTCGCCGTCGCCGGAGTAGATCAGCGGATTGTCTGTGACGGCGTTGGCTTCGATCAATAGCGTGCGCGTCGCGTTGGCAATCAGATCGGCGCAAGCACCCATCACCTGCGGCTGGCAACGCAGGCAATACGGGTCTTGCACGCGATCGTCGTTCTCCAGGTGCGAGCGGCGGATCTCACTGCCGGCCAGCAGTTCCCGGTAAATCTTGGCGATGGCGATCTGCCCCGGCTGGCCACGCACCGCGTGCACCCGCGGGTCGAACGGCGCGTCGCTGCCCTTGGCGGCATCGACCGACAGCGCGCCGGCGACGGTCGCCGCCGCCAGCAGGCGCTCGGCCAGGAACAGGCCGTTCAAGGTCAGGGCGGTGGACACCTGCGTGCCGTTGATCAGCGCCAGGCCTTCCTTCGCCGCAAGGACCACCGGCTTGATGCCCGCCATCTCGAGCGCCTGCAGCGCCGTCATGATCTGGCCGTTCATTCGGACATTGCCCACGCCCATCAGCGCCAGGGTCATATGCGACAGTGGCGCCAGGTCGCCCGACGCACCCACCGAGCCCTTGCACGGGATGCACGGCATGATGCCGGCATTGTAGTGGGCCAGCATGGCGTCGATGACTTCGGCCCGGATGCCGGAATAGCCCCGGGCCAGGCTGTTGATTTTGGTGGCGATGATCAGGCGCGCCACATCGTCGGCGATCAGCTCGCCTGTGCCGACTGAGTGCGACAAGATCAGATTGCGTTGTAGTTGCTCCAGCTGCTCATTCGGGATATGGGTCTTGGCCAGCAAACCGAAGCCGGTATTGATGCCGTAAGCCGGCGCGCCCTTTTCCACGATGCGCCGCACGGCTGCGGCCGAGGCGTGCACGGACGCATAATCGGCCGCAGCCAATTGCAGTTTGAGGTTGCCCTGCCAGATCTTGCGCAGATCGGCCAAGGTGAGTTTTCCCGCTTGAATAGTCAATGTCGTCATGATGTTCCTCCAGTTGATGTGTGGCGGGCCGCGCCGCGCAGCTTTGCTTGGCGCGCAGCGGCCCGCCCGGGCGCGTCGGCGTCCGGTTTGCTTGGTACTGCTCTTGTAAGGGTGCTTGAGGTGCCCGGGGAGGGCGATGCTCAGGCAGGGCTTGAAATCATGGGCAGCCGCAGGCCGTTGCGCTGCGCACACGCGACCGCTGCCTCATAGCCGGCATCCGCGTGCCGCATCACGCCGCTGCCGCAGTCGTTGACCAGCACGCGGGCCAGCCGCTTGGCGGCGGCCTCCGTGCCATCAGCAACGATCACCACGCCCGAGTGCTGCGAATACCCCATGCCCACGCCACCGCCATGGTGCAGCGACACCCAGGTGGCGCCGCCGGCCGTGTTCAGCAGCGCATTCAGCAACGGCCAGTCGGACACTGCGTCGGTGCCGTCCTTCATGCTTTCCGTTTCGCGGTTGGGGCTGGCCACCGAGCCAGTGTCCAGGTGGTCGCGGCCAATGACGACCGGCCCCTTCAACTCGCCGTTCTTGACCATGTCATTAAACGCCAAGCCAGCAATATGGCGCTCGCCCAGACCGAGCCAGCAGATGCGCGCCGGCAGCCCCTGGAACGCGATGCGGTCGCGCGCCATATCCAGCCAGTTGTGCACGTGCTGGTTGCCAGGGAAAAGTTCCTTGATCTTGGCGTCCGTCTTGAAAATATCCTCCGGCTCGCCGGACAAGGCCACCCAGCGGAACGGCCCCTTACCTTCGCAGAACAACGGGCGGATGTAGGCGGGCACAAAACCGGGGAAATCGAAGGCATTGCGCACCCCCTGGTCGAACGCGACTTGACGGATATTGTTGCCGTAGTCGACAGTCGGAATGCCCATCGCGTGGAAGTCGAGCATGGCCTGCACGTGCACCGCGCACGCCTTGGCCGCTGCGGCCGTCAGTTGCGCGTGCTGCTCCGGCGCTTGCTGCGCAGCCTTCCATTGCGCGACGGTCCAGCCGACCGGGAGATAGCCGTGGATCAGGTCATGCGCCGAGGTCTGGTCGGTCACCAGGTCGGGCCGGATGCCGCCCGCTTGCGCGCGCCTGACCAGTTCCGGCAGCAATTCCGCCGCATTGCCCAGCAACGCGATCGAGACAGCCTCTTTGCGCGCAGTGTGGTGCTGGATCAGCGTCAGCGCGTCGTCGATGTCCTTGGCCTGCTTGTCGATGTAGCGGGTGCGCAGGCGGAAATCGATGCTGCTTTGCTGGCACTCGATGTTCAGCGACACCGCGCCGGCCAAGGTGGCCGCCAGCGGCTGGGCGCCGCCCATGCCGCCCAAGCCGGCTGTCAGTATCCAGCGGCCAGCCCAGTCATTGTTGAAATGCTGACGGCCAGCCTCGACGAAGGTCTCGTATGTGCCCTGCACGATGCCCTGGCTGCCGATGTAGATCCAGCTGCCGGCGGTCATCTGGCCATACATGAACAGGCCGGCCCGGTCGAGTTCATTGAAGTGTTCCCAGTTGGCCCATGCCGGCACCAGATTGGAATTGGCCAGCAGCACGCGCGGCGCATCGGCATGGGTCTGGAAGACGCCGACCGGTTTGCCGGACTGGATCAGCAAGGTCTCATCATCGTTCAATTCCTTCAATGAAGCGAGAATCTGGTCATAGCAGTCCCAGTTGCGCGCCGCGCGGCCAATGCCGCCATACACGACCAGATTCTGCGGGTCCTCGGCGACCTCCGGATCAAGGTTATTCTGGATCATGCGGTAAGCCGCTTCGGTCAGCCAGCTCTTGCAGACCTTGTCGCCGCCGCGCGGCGCGCGAATGATACGGGTCGGATCGTAGGTGGGACTCGGGGATGTGGACATGGGAAATTCTCCTTTGTAGGCGTGGCGCTGTTTTATGTGGATGCGATGCGGGCAGGGTTTCCCGTGCTCAGCTTCGTACTCGTCCGGCGTTGCCGAAAAACCGTTCCACGATGTACAGCAGCAGGACGGAGACCGCGATAAGCACGGTCGACATGGCCGCGATGAACGGCTCGTATTCATACTGCAAGTAGGCGCGCAGTTGCAGCGGCAAAGTGGTCCAGTCGCTGCCGGCGAGGAAAACCGACACCGTGTAATTGTTCCAGGACAGGATGAAGGTCAACACGAAGGACGGCACGATGCTGTTCTTCAACAGCGGCAGCGTCACCCGCAGCAGCGCCTGGCGCGGCGTGGCCCCCACCACCATGGCCGCTTCCTCCAGGCTGCGGTCGAAGCCGGCCAATTGCGCCACCACGTTGCGCACCGGGTAGGGCATGGTCACCACCATGTGGGCGCCGACCAGGATGGCCAGATTGGACATCCAGCCCATCATCATGGTCAGCTGGAACAGCGCCAGCGCGATGATCACGGCCGGGAAGAACAAAGGCGACAGCAGCAGGCTCTGAATCAGCCCGCGCCCCCGTCCCTGGTAGTGCTGCAGCCCGACCGCCGCCAGCGCACCGAAGCCGGTGGACAGCACGGCCGTGAGCAGTGCCACCACGGTGCTGGACCACATGGCGGACAAGAAGTCCGGCTTGTCCAGAATGGCGGCGTACCAGCGCAAGGTGAAGCCCTGCGGCGGAAACACCATGGCGACCGGATTGAACGACACCGCGACCAGGATCGCGAGCGGCAGCAGCAGGAAGCCGAAGAACAGCAGGCCGCTCGCCGCCCAGACTGCCTTGCCAAGTGAAAATTTCATGATAGTTTGCTCCGTATACTCAGGCGCCACGCGCGCCCATTGCGCCCCGCGCCACCGACTTCACGAGGTACTGGTAAATCCCCAGGATGGCCAAGGTCACTATCAACAACACCATGCCTATGGTGGCGGCAAACGGCAGATTGTTGCCGACCGTCGCGACCTCATACGCCTCGACGCTCATGAAGTGGATCCGTCCTCCGCCCAGCAGAATCGGGACCACGAACGACTCCATGTTCAAGCCCAATGCCAGGATGCTGCCGGCCATCACGCCAGGCGCACTGAGTGGCAGCGTGACCCGCAGGAAGGCGCCCAAGGGATTGGCGCCGACCGTCAGCGCGGCATGCTCCAGATCGCGCGGGATCGACTTCAGCACGCCATGCAGGGCAATGACGACGAATGGGACCGACACCTGGATCATGCCCACCAGCACGGCGGTCTCATTGAACAGCAGTTGCACGGGTTGCTTGCTCACGCCCAGCCAGATCAAGAACTGGTTGACAGGACCGTCGCGCGCCAGCAGCACCATCAAGCTCAGGGTGCGCACCACCAGGTTGACCCACAGCGGACACATCACCAGAAACAGCAGCGTGGACTGCCACTTCAGCGGCGCCCGCGTGATGACCAGCGCACCGACATAGCCGATAAGCACAGCTGCGACGGTCGCCACCAGCGCCAGGCGCACGGTACGCCACAGCAGGTCCTGCAAATAAAAGCTATCGCCGAGAAAGCGGCCGTAGTTGGCCAGCGTCATGCCGGCTTGCTGCGCACCATCGACGGCTTGCGGCGTGAAGCTGAGCATCAGGCACCAGGCCAGCGGCAAGGCGAAGAACGCCAGGAAAAACAACAGCGCCGGCGACAGCAGCAAGGGCGCGGCGTGGCCAAAGACAGATCGTGATTTGCTCATGACGGCTATCCCTTAAGGCAACAGGCGGGCAACAAAGCGCAGTCCGGCAGTGTCGCCGATACCGAACGTCTTGACGTCGCCGCCGGTAGTGACACGGATCAGCGCGTCGCCAAAGCGGACCAGGTAATCCTTGGTCGCACCGAAGAACATGATTTGCTCGACGGTGCCCTGCGCCACCGCTTCGTTCGGCGGCGTCAACGCAATCCACTCCGGCCGCACAAATGCCACCGCGCGGGCGCCCTCGCGCGAGCCGGCGCTGGCCTCGACCGGGATACGCCCGGTGGCGCCGGTATGCAGCATCAATTGATCGCCGTGCCGTTCCAGTGCGCCGTCGAAGAAGGTGGTCTCGCCGACGAAGCGGGCGATGTAGGACGACGCGGGATGGTTGTAGATGCGCTCGGGGGTGTCGATCTGTTCAATTACGCCCTTGTTCATCACCACGATGCGGTCGGACAGCGACATCGCCTCTTCCTGGTCGTGCGTCACAAAGATGGTGGTCAGCTTCAATTTGTGCTGCAAGGCTTTCAGTTCAACCTGCATGTCCTGGCGTAAATTCTTGTCCAGTGCGCTGAGCGGCTCGTCCAGCAGCAGGATTTGAGGTTCCAGCACAATCGCGCGCGCCACGGCGACCCGCTGTTGCTGCCCGCCCGACAGTTGGCTCGGCATGCGGTCAGCCAGCGCTTCCAACTGCACCATGCGCAACGCCTCCAGCGCGCGCGCTATGCGCTCCTGCTTGCCGACGCCATGCAGTTCCAGGCCCATCGACACGTTGCGCAGCACCGAGAGGTGGGGCCAGAGTGCGAAGTTCTGGAAGACAAAGCCGATTTGCCGCTTCCACACCGGCTGATGGGTGACGACCTCGCCGGCGATCTGGATTTCCCCCCGGCTGGGCTGTTCCAGGCCAGCGATAATCCTGAGCAAAGTGCTCTTCCCGCAACCGCTCGGCCCCAGTATGGAGAGGAACTCTCCGTCCCGCACCGACAGGCTGACGTCGTTCAGCACGCTCGTGCCTTCGAAGTCCTTGCTGACGTTTGCTACATTCAATCTACTTTGCATCCCCATCACTTCCCCCCTGCATTCAATAAAACGAACCGCGCCCAACGTTCAGCGGGACACTTCCTTGCTCCAGCGCGCCCGCCATGCGTCAAGCTTGGGCGTGATCTTCTTCCAGTCGGCCATTTGCAGCGCATTCACCATCTCCGCGCTGTAGGGGACCGTGTCCGGGATGTCCTTGGGGTCCAGGTCGGCGCGCGCCGGCGTGTAGCCCAGGTCTTTGGGATATTGCAGTTGCGAAGCCTTGCCCAGCAGATGGTTGACGAACTTCATCGCCAGTTCCGTATTGGGCCGCCCCTTGACCACGTGCACCGTCGAAACCAGCGCAATGGCGCCCTCCTTGGGTACCACGAACTTCAGTTCGACGCCCTTCTGGCGTGCCCAATCGACGCGGCCGCGCAGCCAGCGCGCCATCACGACTTCATTGGCGCGAAACAGTTCGAGCAACTGCGGATGCTGGTTGTAGAACACCGTCACATTGCTGCCCAGCTCCGCCATCTTCTTGAATCCCGTATCAATCTGGTCTTCGCTACCGCCGTTGAGCTTGGCAAACAACACCATCAGTTCCACGTTGGCGTCGTCGAAGCCGGCCGTGGTCACGCGGCCCTTGAATTCCGGCCGCAGCAAGTCGTTCCAGGAGGTCGGCGCCGTCGGCACCGCCGCCGGGTTGTAGGCAATGCCGTACTGCCCGAAGTTGGTGGCGACGCCGTACTCGGAGATGCGGGCGCGCGGGAACACAGCGGCCAAGTTCGGCACCAGCGCCGGATCGAGCTTCTCGAACAGCCCCTGCGCTTCGCCACGCGAGGCCCAGGCCAGATCGGCATGGATCACATCCACCTCGCGCGCCTTGGCCTTGCCGATGCCGTCGGCGCCGGACGCCGGGATGAAGCGCACCTTGACATTGTTGGCGGCTTCGAAAGTGGCGATATTTTTGCGCAGGGCATCGGTGTAGGCACCGCCGTAGGCGGCAACCACCAACTCTTTGGGCTGGGCATGCGCCGACAATGCGAACACGGCAAGCGCTACCAGGGCAAACAATCGTTGTTTCATCACATCTCCTCCTTGTTGGTTTTTTAACGCGGCCGCCGTGGCGGCCGCCTTACTTCCCAGCATGTCCGCGCCGCTTTAGGCCGGGAGCGCCTCGCGGCCGGTGATTGCGGCGATCGCCGCCACCTCGTCCGGGGTGCGATGCGGGAACGCGACGCCCAGGTTCCAAGGGAAGATGAAGTGGATCCAGCGGTGCATGCGGATGACGTAGGTCATCATCGCGCCGGTCAGTTCCACATACTCCTCCTTGGTCTTCAGCGTGTCCATCGAGTCGGCGTAGGCTTGGCCGATCTCGTGCATATTGGTCAGCCCCAGGTCGGTCATGAACTCGAACGCGTTAAAGGTGCCAACCAGGAATTCACGCGTCATGCGCACCAGCGTCGGCAATTCCATATCCTGGTACTGCGCGACTTTCAGGAAACGGTACATGACGTCGGCGCCGGTCAGCATCAGATAGGCTTCCAGGTGCACCAGCACGCTGAACGACTGCGAACCGCTGCCGGCGCCGCTGTCGATCACGCCCCAGCGTATCTTTTGGATTTCCACCGGCTCCTTCAGCCAGACGCGCTCGATCTGACGCTCGATCTCTTGCTTGGCCTCGCGCCAATCGCCGCTAAATTTCTTAAATTCGCTCATTGCGTGACCCTCCGAACAGTGATTTCAACCAAACTCTTACGCGGCTGCGACACGGTCTCGTCCCAGACGACCTGGCCCAGCTGTTGCAGCAGCGGCAGATCCTCGTCCAGCACCTGGGCAAACTTGTTGACTAGGGCGCTTTCGGTGATGGCGCCGTAGGTCAGGCAGATGGTCTGGCCAGGCGCGTACAGGTAGACCGCTCCCGGCGAACGCTTGACCATGTTGTTCTTGCCTACATGCACAATGCGGGTCGGGATCCAGATTGCTTCGCCCGAGATGACCACGTGGCCCAGTACGCTATTCAATGGCAGTTGCTTCAACACCTGCTCCACAACATCCGGGTTTTCATTGACCATCAGCCTGGCGCGGAAGCGCAAGCCGGACTTGGGAGCAGAGAACTCCAGTAATTCGATGTTATCCATATATATCAACATGCCTTTCGTTAATTAGAAACAAGTTTTTCAGGCAAGCCCCCCCCGGCGTTGCCCATTGCTTCGGGTGGTAAAAGAGTGGGCGGCTTAGAACGTCACCCGCAGGCCGGCGATTACGCCGGACTGACGCTGGCCCGGGGCGGCGGTCAGCGTGGTGCCGGCTGCGGCCGCGACATTGGCCGAGGCGGTGCGGCCGGACAGCTGCAGGCCCGATCCGAACAGGTTGCCCCCGTTCTCGTCACGCACCACGCCGACATAGGTGGTCAGGTATTTGTTCAGGGTATGGGTGTACGCCACGGTCAGCGCGTGCGCATCAGTCGCCACGGTGCCGGTGGCGCCTGCGCGGCGGCCCTTGCCGAACGCGTAGATCGCCACCGCATGGCCTTTGGCGCCGACCGGCACGTCGAGCCCCAGACTGCCGAACTTGTTGGCCAAGGAGCTGGAATTCGGGCGCACGCTCTGGTAGGCGGACAACACCTTCACCACCGTAAAGTCGTAGCTGCCGCCCACGCCCCACTCCTTCTTGCCGTCCTTGAGCGACGCCGCGCCGGCCGTGGCGCAAGCCACAACCGCGCTGGATGAATTGGCACACAGGCCGTCGCTGTTGCTCAGGCCCCGGTACACGGCGCCCAGCGACAGCGGCCCCTGGTCATAGTCGGCAGCGACGATGAAAACGTTTTGCTTGTGGTTGATGGCGGTCGCGTCATCCAGGCTCAGATTGCTCTGGCCAGCAGAGCTGTTGGCGAATGCGTAAGCGGTCTTGAACGTGAAGCCGCCGAGCTTCGGGGAGATATAGGTGATCGCGTCGTTGATGCGGTCGGCCGTATTGATGCCGGCCCCGGCCGCCAGCGCGAACTGGTAGATAGGATCGAGAGCGCCGCTCAAGGCGTCATATTTGAAGGCCCAGTCATACGCCGGCGACTGCAAACGGCCAGCGATCACCGTACCGAAGCCGCCACTCAAGCCGACGTAGGATTTGCGCGTCTTCTCGAGGCCGTTGGTGACCGAGCTCCGGTAACTGCCCGACGGATCGACGAAAGTCTGATCGAGCCGGGTGGGCCCCAACTCCAGCACGAACAGACCTTTGTAGCCGTCGCCGAACGGCATATCGCCCGCCACGCCGAGGCGCGACGCCGTCAAGCCGCCGGTCAGCAGGCCGCTGAATTTTTGAGAGGCCGGCGTGGCCACCTTGCTCGCCGTATTGGTCGAAACCAATTTTCCGCTCAGATTGCCGTAGCCGATGTCCAACACACCGTACAACTTGAACGACGCGTCCCCCACCTTCATTTGCAGCCCCTCGGACTGCGCCATGGCCTTGCCGGCCATGGCGGTCTGTGCAATCGCGAATGCCGCGATAATCAATTTCGTCTTCATTCCCCATTCTCCTCTAGTGAATCGTGACCTCTGATGCCTGCCGCTCGGCCTGCCCAGCGCATTTCCATCCGGCCCGGCCCGCCATTTTTTTGCTGCGGATTTGCTCGGCGCCTGATCACAATGTATTGAATATTTCATTCCAAGTCAACATGTATGAAATTATTCTTACGAAGGGTTGCGCTTTTTCCCACCCCATTTTGCGCGCCCCCTCCAAGGGGAGGGATTGCCGGTGCGGAAAAGAAAATCGCCCCGAAAAATGCGGGGCGATTCGTTGGAAATGCGCAACGCCAGGACGGCGGAGGCGGAGGCGGAGGGGGATGGGAGGCGGGGTGCGGCGGCGGAAACGACACAGCCTGCGCTTAGCTGCGCTCAAACACCTTGCGTTGCGAGGACGAGTAATCGCACTGCTCAAGGCGCTCCTCGGAGTCAGGCAAGGCGTCGCACATGGCGTCCAGCAGGATCGCCATCAGCACGGCGGCGGTGGCGCAAGAGTCGAATACCAATCCTGAATGCAAACTGCCGGTCAACGTCAGATCCGCGCCGGTCTTCTGGTATTGAAAGGTGGTGTCCGCGACCACCACCACCTTCAGGCCCAAATCTTTGGCCTGCTTGATCGCATTGATGGTCTCGCGCGGATACAGTGGCAACGCGAAGGCAAGCAAGCAGCTGGCGCCGGCTTGCCGGGCCTGCTCGAGCTGGTCGACCAACATCGAGCCGCCGTTGGTAATGGGCCGCACATCCCGATGCACTTTCGCGGCATAGTAGGCGAACTGCTGCGCCAGCCCAACCGATGCGCGCAGTCCCAGCACCGCGAGCGGGGTGGATGCCGCCAGCAATTTGCCGATCGCCTGGATCTGGTCCTGATTGTCAAAGCTGCGCGCCAGGGCGGCGATGTTCGCCGCCTCAGCGGCGATGGCATCCGCGTACTTGTTCGGCATTTCGGGCGCGAGCGCGGCGCCGTTGTCCTGCTTTGAAAGGGAGCGGAAATAGTTGCGCATCTCCGTAAAGCCCTTGAATCCCAATGCCGTGGCGAACCGTGTCATGGAAGGCTGGCTGACATGCGCCAGATTGGCCAGCTCCATGCTCGACATGAAGCCCACCTCGGCGCCGCGGCTGACAAGTATCTGCACCACGCGGCGATGGGCGGGCGTCAAGCGCTTACCCTTCAGCAGTTGCTCCAATTGGATTGCACCGTGTGCTCCGTCAACCAGATCTAGCGAGTTCATGTGCACTCCATCTTGACAGGATACCAATCAACTTGAATCATAACTTCGGATACTTTCGTCAGGTTGCAATAGAATTTCAATGTTGCAGGACGACTGAGGCAGGGTCTGCAAGACCACGGCATTTTGACAGAATCTTACTGCAAGCCGTAATTCCTCCGTGTTGCGATGCAACCAAAAGCCTGGAACAGGCTAAAATGGCGGCTCTTTCAAGGAAGAGACACATGCCGCGAACCTGGAGACCCTCTGTAACCGTTGCCGCCGTCATCGAGCGCGATGGCAAATTCCTATTGATCGAGGAGGAGACCAGCGATGGCATACGGCTGAACCAGCCCGCGGGCCACCTGGATCCGTTTGAATCGCTGGAGCAGGCCGTGGTGCGCGAAGTGCTGGAGGAAACCGCCTACGATTTCACGCCGACCGGACTGGTCGGCATGTATATGTCGCGCTACCGTTCGGCACGCACCGGCGAGGCGGTGCAGTACCTGCGCTTCGCCTTTTGCGGCGTGGCCGGCGCCCTGCACGAAGGCCGTCCGCTGGACGACGGCATCCTGCGCACCATGTGGCTCACGCGCGACGAAATTGCCGCCTGCGCGGAGCGCCACCGCAGTCCTTTGCTGCTCACCTGCGTGGACGAGTACCTGGCGGGCAAACGCGCGCCTTTGGAGCTATTGCACACACATGACTCCGTGTTCGGCGAAGTTTAAGCGAAGTTATAAGAAGTTTGACGGAAATCAAGAATGAGTAAGAAAAAAGTCGTGATCGGCATGTCGGGCGGGGTGGACTCCTCGGTCGCGGCGTGGATGCTCAAGGAACAAGGCTACGAGGTGATCGGCCTGTTCATGAAGAACTGGGAGGATGACGACGACTCCGAATACTGCTCCACCCGCCAGGACTGGATAGACGCGGCCAGCGTGGCCGACGTGGTCGGCGTGGACATCGAGGCCGTCAACTTCGCCGCCGAATACAAGGACCGCGTGTTCGCCGAGTTCCTGCGCGAATACCAGGCCGGCCGCACGCCCAATCCGGACGTGTTGTGCAACGCCGAGATCAAGTTCAAGGCCTTCCTCGACCACGCCATGCACCTGGGCGCGGACCTGATCGCCACCGGCCACTATGCGCGCGTGCGCCAGAACACGGAGCACGGCCGCTTCGAGCTGCTGAAGGCCTTCGACCACACCAAGGACCAGAGCTATTTCCTGCACCGCCTGAACCAGGCGCAGTTGTCGAAGACGCTGTTCCCGCTGGGCGAAATCCCGAAAACCGAAGTGCGCAAAATCGCGGAGAAGCTGCAGCTGCCGAACGCCGCCAAGAAGGACTCGACCGGCATCTGCTTCATCGGCGAGCGCCCGTTCCGCGAGTTCCTGGGCCGCTACCTGCAGCACAAGCCGGGTCCGATGAAAACGCCGGACGGCAAGGTGGTGGGCGAGCACGTGGGCCTGTCCTTCTACACGCTGGGCCAGCGCAAGGGCATCGGCATCGGCGGCGTGAAGACCTACCAGAACGCCGACGGCTCCAGCGACGCGTGGTATGTGGCGCGCAAGGACATCGAGAGCAATACGCTGTGGGTGGTGCAGGGACACGACCATCCGTGGCTGCTGTCGTCCGCGCTGACGGCGGACCAGGCCAGCTGGATCGCGGGCGTGGCGCCCGAGGCGGGCCGCATCTCGGCCAAGACCCGCTACCGCCAGGCCGACGTGCCGTGCGACGTGGCGGCCGACGGCGCGCTCAACTTCTCGCTGGGCTTCCCGGACGCGCAGTGGGCGGTCACGCCCGGCCAGTCGGCCGTGCTGTACGACGGCGACGTGTGCCTGGGCGGCGGCATCATCGCCGCCTCGACCTTCGAGTAAATCAGGCCTCGCCGGCGCCGTTTTCGGGCGCGCCGTTCTGGTCCGCCAGCGCTTTCTGCTGGCGCTTCACCATGGCGATCACGGTGTTGCGGATGGTGTTGAGCACCGTGCCGGCGTTGAAGGGCTTGACGATAAAGCCGTTCACGCCCATGGCGTGGGCCTTCTGCACCGTGGCCGCATCGAACTCGCTCGACACCATGAAGATCAGCGACTTCGGCCAGCCCTTGCGCAGCTCGGCCACGGAGGCCTCGTCGGCGTCGAACACGTCGCGCGCAATGCAGACCAGCTGCGGCTGGTACTTCACCATCAGCGCGATGGCGCTGGCGCCGGTATGGCCCTGGCCCACCACGTCGTAGCCGCCGTCGAGCAGCACCGTATTCAGCAAGCCGCGCGCCACCGCACTGGTGTCGACTATCACAGCTTTTAACATCTCTCACCCCACTTGTTTTATCTTTACGCGGATTCCCAGGCCAGCATGTTCCAGCTCACGCCGACCCGCACATCCGTCTTCAACTGCACCAACTGACGAGAAAGATACAGCATCTCGCGCTCTTTTCGTAAGGTTTCCCCCAGCGTGTCCTTGAGGATGCCGGCGCCGGCCATGATGGCGTCCAGATTGCCGTATGTGCGCAACAATTTGGCCGCCGTCTTCAGGCCCACCTTGGACACGCCGGGAATGCTGTCGGTGGCGTCGCCCATCAGCGCCAGCAGGTCCGGCAGCTGCTCGGGCGGCACGCCCCATTTCTTCTCGCACCAGGCATGGTCGTGCCACTCGCTCTTGAAATGGTCCCACACCAGCGCGCCCTGGGCAACCAGGCAATGCAGGTCCTTGTCGGTGGTGGCCACCACGGCCGCGCCGCGGTCCTCGGCCAGCCAGCGCAGCACCACGGTGCCGATCACGTCGTCCGCCTCCACATCCGGCAGGCTGACCACGCGCAGGCCGAAGCGGGCCAGGCTCTGGTAGAACTCCGGCAGCGCCTCGCGCAGCACGCCGGGCATGGGCGCGCGGCCCTCGCGGTAGCCGGCGTAGAGCTGGTGGCGCCAGGTGGGGCCGCCGAAGTCGAAGGCCGGCAGCACGTGCGTGGGCTGGTGGTCGGTGATCAGGTTGCGGAACGAGGACAGCGCATGGCGCAGCGCGATTTCGGCCTTCAGGTCCGAATCGGGTTCGGGGCTGGCTTCATACACGCGGCGCACAATGTTCAAGCCGTCGATGGCGAGGAGTCTACCCATGGAAAATCTGCTTGTGCTTCGATCCGGTATTTTAGCCTACCGGGATGATGACTTGGTTTACCTCAATCCTTGGAAGGCTATCGCTTGCAGCAAACCGCAGCCGGCCTAAAATGACCGTAAGGAGTTTGCGATGACTATCCATATTTCCAAGACTGAATTTCTAGCGCACACACAGCAATTGCTTCAGAAAATTGCAACGTCCGGTGAAAGCGCATTTGTTCTCGACGAAGGCCGTATGATTGCTGAGTTGCGTCCACACATACCGCCGCGCGCGGACAAGGTCACCGGACCAGCAGGGACAGCTGTCCTCTACTCCGCAGACGACATCGTATCGCCGCTGGAACCGGATGGCTACGAGCCGTTCATATGATCCTGCTCGATACGCACACGCTGGTTTGGTGGCAGGAGCATAGCCGCAGATTATCCGACACCGCCAGACGGGCTATCGAGCACGAACTTCGCGACGGGCAGATAACAGTTTCCGCTTTCTCCTGCTGGGAAATTGCCATCGCGGTCGCTGCCGTTCAGCTTCCCGGGAATATGCACAAAGATCCTTCCGACCGCATCATCGTTGCCACCGCAAGATGGCTGGGTGCACCGCTCATTAGTGCGGACTTGCAGCTACAGGCATACCAGCACGTGACAACCATTTGGTAAATTAATCAGCGCAGCAGCTCGTAAGGGCCGCCCTTTTCCAGCGCGCGCTGGTAGGCCGGACGGGCGTGGATGCGTTCCAGGAAGGCCATCAGGCGGGGGCGGCTGCGCGCCAGGCCGCCGCGCGCGGCGGCCGCTTCGAGCGGGAAGCTCATCTGCACGTCGGCCGCGCTGAACTCGGCGCCGGCGAACCATTCGGTCTTGCCCAGCTCCCCTTCCAGGTAGTCCAGGTGGCGCTCGATCTGCGGCAGGATGTAGCTGCCCTTGACCTTGGCCGCGATGGCCTTGGCGATGGGCTTGACGAAGAACGGCGCCGGGCCGCTCTCGACCCGGTCGAACACCAGCTTCATCAGCAGCGGCGCCATGGCCGAGCCTTCGGCGTAGTGCAGGAAATAAGTCCAGCGCCGCTTGTCGGCGGTGCCGGCGGCCGGCACCAGCCTGCCGTTGCCGTACTTCTCCACCAGGTATTCGATGATGGCGCCAGACTCGGCCACCGTGGCGTCGCCGTCGGTGATGACGGGCGACTTGCCCAGCGGGTGGATGGCGCTCAGCTCCGGCGGCGCCAGCATGGTCTTGGCGTCGCGCTGGTAGCGCACGATCTGGTACTCCAGTCCCAGTTCCTCGAGCAGCCACAGCACGCGCTGCGAACGTGAATTGTTCAGGTGGTGGACCACGATCATAACGCTACCCTCATACAGTGCCCGGGCATGGCCCGCAATCCGCCAGCTTAGCATTTCCGCCATCTTCCCGGGGCAAGCGCTTCCCAGTGCGAATAGTAATGGAAATGGGAATGATAACAATTCTCGTTTACATAATCGCCATCCGTTGCTATCATCCTGCTCGATCTTTACAAACTTTTACCGAGAAGACACACCATGGCAATCAAAAGCCGCAAGCACGCAACCCCAGCTTTCACTCCCATGAACACGCTCCTGGCCGCCATGCTGCTGCCGATGGCCGCCACCGGCGCCGCCCACGCGGCCGACGCCCCGCCTGCCGCCGCAGCGGCAGCGGCGCCCGCCACGCTGCAGGAAGTGCGCGTGGAAGGCGCGAAAGAGAACGACTTCAAGGCTGACCGCGCCGCCTCCCCCAAGTACAGCGAACTGCTGGTGAACACGCCGCAGACCATCACCGTCATCAAGCGCGAGCTGATCGAGCAGCAAGGCGCCGCCACGCTGACCGAGGCGCTGGCCAACACCCCGGGCGTGGGCGCCTTCTTCCTGGGCGAGAACGGCAACACCAACACCGGCGACGCCATCTTCATGCGCGGCTTCGACGCCTCCAGCAGCATCTATGTGGACGGCGTGCGCGACATGGGCTCGATCTCGCGCGACGTGTTCAACGTTGAACAGATCGACATCCTGAAAGGCCCGGCCGGCACCGACAGCGGCCGCGGCGCACCGACCGGCTCGATCAACCTGAGCTCCAAGCAGGCCCACATGCAGGACGCCTACTCGGGCCGGGTGACCTTCGGCAGCGCCGAACAGAAACGCGCCACCGCCGACGTGAACCAGGTGATCAGCGCGGAAAAAGGCATCGCCTTCCGCTTCAACGCGCTGGCGCAGGACAGCGGCAAGCCGGGCCGCGACGTGGTCAAGAACAAGCGCTGGGCCATTGCGCCGACCGTCGCCTTCGGCATCGGCAGTCCCACCCGTTTGACGCTGAGCTATCTGCACGTGGACCAGGACAACGTGCCCGACGGCGGCGTGCCCACCATCGGCCTGCCCGGCTACACCAGCCCCGGCAGCGCCGCCGCACCGCGCCCTGAACTGAACACCGCCGCCATGGTCAATCCCAAAGGCTTCTACGGCTCCAGCAGCGACTACGACAAGGTGAAAGCCGACATGGCCACCGTGCGCGTGGACCACGACTTCTCGCCCACCGTCAAGCTGCAGAACACCTCGCGCTTCGGCAAGACCGACCAGGACTACCTGCTGACCGCCTTCATGGGCACCGCCGCCAACCTGGTCACGCGCGCCAACAACAACACCGGCGCCGTGCTGGACCCGTCGGCCTGGCTGCTGAAACGCACCACGCGCACCATCAAGGACCAGCGCAACGAAATCCTGACCAACCAGACCAACCTGAGCGCCGAATTCGACGCCGCCGGCATGAAGCACACCGCCATCGCCGGCCTGGAATTCACCAACGAAAAGCAAGTCAGCTACAGCTACCTGGCCGCCAGCCTGGGCACCCTGGCCGACACCCCGCTGTACAACCCTGACTCGTCGATCAAACCGGTGGGCCTGAACCCGGTGCGCAACGGCGCCTACACCGACGGCAGCACCAACACCCAGAGCCTGTACCTGTTCGACACGGCCAAGCTGGGCGAGCAGTGGATGTTCAGCGGCGGCATCCGCGCCGACCACTACCGCACCACCTACAACTCGGTGGCACTGTCGACCGCCGCCGCCAATCCGACCCTGCCGGTAGGCACGCTGGTGCCGACCAACCTGGCGCTGTCGGACACCCTGGTGAACGGCAAACTGTCGGCGCTGTACAAGCCGACCCCGGACAGCAGCGTGTACGCCACCGTGGCCACGTCCAAGCAGCCGCCGGGCGGTTCCAACTTCTCGCTGTCGGCCAGCGCCAGCAGCGCCGCCAATCCGAAGTTCGACCCGCAGGAAACCACCACCCAGGAAATCGGCGGCAAGTGGGACCTGCTGAAACAGAAACTGGCCCTGACCGGCGCCATCTACCGCACCACCGTGAAGAACGAGGTTGAGCAGGACCCGATCGACCTGCAGTACTACCAGACCGGCAAGAAGCGCGTGGAAGGCGTGGAGATCGGCGTGACCGGCGAGCTGGCCAAGAACTGGCTGGTCAGCGCAGGCTACGCCCACATGAAGACCGAAGTCCTGGCCGGCAAGACCATCACCGCCAACGGCCAGAACCAGCTGACCTACACGCCCAAGGATTCCTTCACCGCGTGGACCTCGTACACGCTGCCGTTCGGCCTGAAAGTGGGCGGCGGCCTGCGCTACTCCGGCAAGCTGCTGCGCGGCACCGACGGCGCGGTCGGCACGCCGGCCTACGCCGACGGCTACTGGGTGGCCAACGCCATGGCGGCCTACACCGTCAACAAGAACGTGGACCTGCAGCTGAACGTGAACAACATCACCGGCGAAGAATACGTCGCGGCGATCAACAAGTCCGGCTACCGCTACACGCCGGGCGTGCCGCGCTCGGCCAGCCTGACCGCCAACATCCGTTTCTAAGCTTGGCAAGCCACACCCCTTAGCACCTCCCTACGGCCTCCCTCGCGGGAGGCAATGTGTGCCCGCCACCGGCCTCTCCCCAGAGCCCCGGTGGCGTTTTTTTTGCTTCCGTCCTACAATCGGCCCACGCCACCGATACAGGACCGTTCATGACCATGTTGCGCTATTCCGCGTTCGCCGGCGCCGCCGCCGCCCTGCCGCTGTCGCTGGCCATGGGGGCGCCGCTGTGGGTCCCGGCCGCCGCCGCCGCGCTCACCGTGGTCGGCATCGCCGACGTGCTGCAGACCAAGCGCGCGCTGCGCCGCAACTACCCCATCCTGGCGCACTTCCGCTTCATGTTCGAAGCCATCCGGCCCGAGATCCGCCAATACCTGCTGGAGGACGACCAGTCCGCCGCGCCGTTCTCGCGCAACCAGCGCAGCATCGTCTACCAGCGCGCCAAGCTCGACACCGACAAGCGCCCCTTCGGCACCCAGCTCGACGTCTACCAGGCCGGCTACGAATGGATCAACCACTCGATCCAGCCGGCGCCGGTGAACGGCCACGACTTCCGCATCGAGATCGGCAACCATCCGGACTGCCCGCGCGCGCAGCCCTACTCGGCCAGCGTATTCAACGTCTCGGCGATGAGCTTCGGCGCGCTGTCGGCCAACGCCATCCTGGCGCTGAACGGCGGCGCGCGCATCGGCGGCTTCATGCACGACACGGGCGAAGGCAGCATCAGCCCCTACCACCGCGAAAACGGCGGCGACCTGGTATGGGAAATCGGCTCGGGCTACTTCGGCTGCCGCAACGAGGACGGCAGCTTCTCGGAAAAAAACTTCACCGCCAACGCCTGCAGCGCGCAGGTCAAGATGATAGAACTGAAGCTCTCGCAAGGCGCCAAGCCGGGGCACGGCGGCGTGCTGCCCGGCCCCAAGGTCAGCCTGGAAATCGCCGCCACGCGCGGCGTGATGGCGGGCGTGGACTGCATCTCCCCGGCCAGGCACTCGGCCTTTTCCACGCCGCTGGAAATGCTGGCCTTTATCGACAGGCTGCGCAATCTGTCCGGCGGCAAGCCGACCGGCTTCAAGCTGGCCATCGGCCATCCCTGGGAATTTTTCGGCATCGTCAAAGCCATGCTGGCCTCCGGCATCACGCCCGACTTCATCGTGGTCGACGGCAGCGAAGGCGGCACCGGCGCGGCGCCGGTGGAATTCACCGACCACGTGGGCACGCCGCTGCAGGAGGCGCTGCTGCTGGTGCACAACACCCTGGTGGGCGCGGGGCTGCGCGAGCGCATCAAGATAGGCGCGTCCGGCAAGATCATCACCGCTTTCGACATCGCGCGCACGTTGGCGCTGGGCGCCGACTGGTGCAACTCCGCGCGCGGCTTCATGTTCGCGCTGGGCTGCATCCAGTCGCAGAGCTGCCATACCGACCACTGCCCGACCGGCGTGGCCACGCAGGACAAGCTGCGCCAGCGCGCGCTGGTGGTGCCGGACAAGACCAGCCGCGTGGCCCACTTCCACCAGAACACCATGAAAGCGCTGGCCGAGCTGATCGCCGCCGCCGGGCTGACGCACCCCGCGCAACTGAAGCCGCACCACATCGTGCGGCGCATCTCGCCCAACCAGGTCAAGCTGGCCTCGGCGCTGCTGCCCTACCTCGAACCCGGCCAGCTGCTCGACCCCGCGCTGCTGTCCAAGCTCCCGCCCGTGTTCGGCCTCTACTGGCCGGTCGCCCAAGCCGAGTCCTTCCACCCATTGCAATAAACCCAAAAGGGGTCAGGGTTAATTAATTCGTCCAGGACGAATTAATTAACCCTGACCCCTTTTTGGGGGTGGGAATCTGGCTCAGCGCTGGACGTGTAGCTTGATGACGCGGCGGGCGGGCGGCGGCGATGGGGGGGCGGAGGAGTCGGGCCCGCAGGAGCCGCAGCTGCCGCAGCCGGAACCGCAGCTGTCCTGCACCTTGAAGAATTTGGCCAGCTTGTCTTCGTCCAGCCCACGCCGGGCCAGCACGTAGACGATGCGGCGGCGCCAGCCGGCCGGCAGGTATTTGGTGCTGGCGTGCAGCAGCGCCGCTGCAACGATCAGGCCCACGATAATCTGCTGCCACATATCAGGCTCCCAGCATCAGTGCGACGCGGTAGGTAATGAAGGAGGCGCCGTAGGCCAGCGCAAACATATAGCCGGCCATGATGAAGGCGTAGCGCACGCTGCCCGTCTCGCGGCGCACCACGGACAGGGTGGACAGGCACTGCGGCGCAAACACGTACCACGCCAGCAGCGACAGGGCCGTGGCCATCGACCAGGTCTGCGACAGGATGGGCTCGAGCTGCGAGGCCAGCGCGTCGCCGGTCTGGGACAGCGCGTACACCGTGCCCAGCGCGCCCACCGCCACTTCGCGCGCGGCCATGCCCGGCACCAGCGCGATGCAGATCTGCCAGTTGAAGCCGATCGGCGCGAAGACGAACTCCAGCCCGCGCCCCAGCAGGCCCGCCAGGCTGTAGTAGATGGCCGGATGGGTGGCGCCTTCCGGCGCGCCGGGGAAGCTGCTCAGCGCCCACAGCAGCACCATCAGGGTCAGTATCACGGTGCCCACGCGGGTCAGGAAGATCTTGGCGCGCTCCCACAGGCCGATGGCCAGGTTGCGCAGGTGCGGCCAGTGGTAGCTGGGCAGTTCCAGCATCAGCGGCTGCTTGCTCTTGCCGCCCATGGTGCGCTTCATGAACCAGGCCACCGCCATGGCCGACACGATGCCGGCAAAGTACAGCACGAACAGCACCAGCCCCTGCAGGCTGAACACGCCCCACACCTCGCGCTCGGGAATGAAGGCGGCGATCACCAGCGCATACACCGGCAGCCGCGCCGAACAGGTCATCAGCGGCGCGATCATGATGGTGACCAGGCGGTCGCGCGGGTTCTGGATGGTGCGCGCCGCCATCACGCCCGGAATGGCGCAGGCAAAGCTGGACAGCAGCGGGATGAAGGCGCGGCCGGACAGGCCCACGCCGCCCATCAGGCGGTCTAGCAGGAAGGCCGCGCGCGGCAGGTAGCCGCAGTCTTCCAGTATCAATATGAAGAAGAACAAAATCAGGATCTGCGGCAGGAACACCAGCACGCTGCCCACGCCGCTGATCACGCCGTCCACCAGCAGGCTGCGCAGCACGCCGTCGGCCATGTGCTCCTTGAGCAGGCCGCCGCCGCCGTCCACCGTGTCCTTGATCCATTCCATCACCGGCGCGGCCCAGGTGAACACGGCCTGGAACACCAGGAACATCAGCACCGCCAGGATGATGGGGCCGAGCACCGGGTGCAGCACCACGTCGTCGATTTTTTCGCTCAGGTTGCCCTTGTCGCGGCTGTCGTTGCTGACCACGGACAGGATGCGGCGCACCTCGCGCTGGGTCTCCTCCACCGATACCGCGTCGATGGCGGCCAGCGAACGGGCCTGGGTGGCGGCCAGCGGCCACATGCCGTCGAGCGCGCGCAGCAGCGATTTTTCGCCGCCCGCCGTCACCGCCACGGTTTCCACCACGGCCATGCCCAGCTCTTGCGACAGCTTGGCGGCGTCGATCTCGATGCCGCGTTTCCTGGCTACGTCCACCATGTTCAGCGCCAGCAGCATCGGCAGGCCCAGGCGCTGGATCTCCAGCACCAGGCGCAGGTTCAGGCGCAGATTGGTGGCGTCCACCACGCACACCACCACGTCCGGCGACGCTTCGCCGGCGCGCAGGCCGGCCACCACGTCGCGCGTGATGGCCTCGTCCGGCGTGTGGGCCTTGAGCGAGTAGGCGCCCGGCAGGTCCAGCAGACGGAAGGCGTGGCCGTCCGGCGAGGTGAACTGGCCTTCCTTGCGTTCTATGGTCACGCCGGCGTAGTTGGCCACCTTCTGGCGCGCGCCGGTCAGGCGGTTGAACAGCGCCGTCTTGCCGCAGTTGGGATTGCCCAGCAGCGCCACCATCGGCGCCTGCGCTACGGCCTGCGCCGGTTTGTCTACTGCACCCATTATTTATTCCGGTTGGATAGAGATCAGCGCGGCCTCGAAGCGGCGCAATGCGAACGTGGAGTTGCCTACTTTAATAGCCAGCGGCTCGCCGCCCGGCATGCCGCGCTTCAGCATGCGGATGCGCTCGCCCGGCACAAAGCCCAGCTCCATCAGGCGCCGCGCCAGGTCGGCGCCGTCCTCCACCTGCTCCGGATCGCCCGGCGCCACATGCACCACCACCGCGCTGCGGCCGGTCTCCAGCGTGTCGAGTTGGGTCAGGGGGGGCGCTTGCGTCATGGGGCTTCCAGTCGGGTCGGTGATGAATTTCTGTGCGGCCATTATAAGGCTAAATGCGAATGAGTTGGATTTGCAGGAACTGCTTGCATTGTACGCCGGACTGCGGCAGAATGGGAACCGTAGTGATAATGATTCTCATTAAGAAACTGTTAAAAATGACGGATCAACATCGAAAACCAGCTGCAAATCTAGCCAGAAGGTAACGCAATGATTGTTTGTATCTGCAACAACATCTCAGACCGCGAAATCCGTCAAGCCATAGAACTGGGCATCACCTCCATGGACGAGCTGCGCGCCGACCTGGGCCTGGCCACGTGCTGCGGCCAATGCGCCTCGACCGCCGAGGAGATCCTGCTCGAACACGTGGGCCGTATCAACGAAACAGTTTTGAAGCGGCCCTCCTTGACCACTTAAGGAGCGCGATGAATGCGATGACGATGGACGCCCCCCAAGCACCGGGGCTGGCAAAGCTGGGAAAATTTTCGGCGATCGTCGCCATTCACGCAGGGCTGTTCTACCTGCTGCAAACAGGCATGCTGCGCGACGCCGTGCATGCCGTGCTGCCGCAGGTCGTGACGGTATCGTTCGTCACCCCTCCCCCGCCGCCGCCGGCGCCGCCTGCCAAGACCGTTCCCGTACTGCAGCAGGCCCCGGCCATCACGCCGCCGCCTTTGCCGCTGCTCAATATCACCGTCGACAACACCATCACGCTGCCGCCGGCCCAGCCGCGCAGCAGCGACAAGGCCGGCGAGCCGGCCAGCGCGGCGGCGCAGCAGGCCGCGCCCGCACCGCCGGCGGCGCCTGCTGCGCCGCGCCTGGTGCAGGGCGTGGAATATGTGCGTCCGCCGGCGCCGGTCTACCCCACCATCTCGCGCCGCCTGGGCGAATCGGGCGTGGTCATGCTGCGCGTGCTGATCAGCGAAAAAGGCCTGCCCGAGCAGGCAACCATCCAGAAATCGTCCGGCTCAGGCAACCTGGACGAGGCCGGCCGCAGCGCCGCCATGCGCACCCTGTTCAAGCCGTATATGGAAGACGGCAAACCGGTCGCCGTCTACGTCCTCGTTCCCATCAACTTCCAGCTTTCCTGACCTACAGCTCGGCCCACATGCGCAGCAGGTTGTGGTAGTGGCCGGTGAGGCCGACCACGGCTTCGCTGTCGCCGTGCTGGGCGCGCAGTTTCTGGATGTTCTGGTCCAGCTCGAACAGCATGGCGCGTTTGGCGTCGTCGCGCACCATGCTCTGGCTCCACAGGAAGGATGCCACGCGCTCGCCGCGCGTCACCGGCATCACGCGGTGCACGCTGCTGGACGGGTAGACGATGGCGTCGCCGGCCGGCAGCTTCACTTCATGCGCGCCGTAGGAGTCCATCACCACCAGTTCGCCGCCTTCGTATTCTTCCGGATCGCTGAGGAAGACCGTGGTGGAGACGTCGGCGCGCAGCGTTTGCAGCGTGCGCCCGTCGGTGCGCACGGCGCCGTCGATGTGCAGGCCGTATTGCTCGCCGCCGGCGTAGCTGTTGAAATACGGCGGCAGCACGCGCAGCGGCAGCGCGGACGCGAAGAACAGCGGGCTGGCCGTCAGCGCGCGCGCCACGATGTCGCCTAGCTCCCTGGCCAGCGGCGAGCCTTCGGCCAGCTGGCGGTTGCGCTTGACCTGCGCGCCCTGCTCCCCCACGCTTTCGCGCCCGTCCACCCAGTCGGTCTGCGCCAGGCGCTGGCGGAAGTGGCGTACTTGGTCCGGCGTCAGCACGCCGGGGATGTGCAGCATCATGGCTAGGTCCTCGATAGGGCGAAGCCGGTATTATCCGCCGTGTGCGTATTTAATGTAAATGATTATTGTTCGCACTTCCAACAGCGTTTTCACCACCACTATTATCTGATCGTTTTTTCATGTTTTACTTACAGATATCGGGGCGTTCGTGGCAGAATGGCGGCATTTCCCGCACCAACAACCAGATAAAAAGAGGCTTCCCATGAAGGGTGATACCGAAGTAATCCGTCTGCTGAACGCACAGCTGACCAATGAACTGACCGCCATCAACCAGTACTTCCTGCACGCGCGCATGTACCGCCACTGGGGCTTCGAGAAGATCGCGAAGAAGGAGTACGAAGAATCGATCGGCGAGATGAAGCACGCCGACAAACTGATCGACCGCATCCTGATGCTGGAAGGCCTGCCCAACCTGCAAGCCCTGCACAAGGTGATGATAGGCGAGAACACCGAGGAAATGCTGGCGCTGGACCTGAAGCTGGAAGTCGGCGCGCACAAGACCGTGAAGGAAGGCATCGCCCACAGCGAGAAGGTAGGCGATTATGTTTCGCGCGACCTGCTGCTGATGATACTGGACGACACCGAAGAGCATATCGAGTGGCTGGAAACCCAGATCGACCTGATCGCCAAGATCGGCATCCAGAACTATCTGCAAAGCCAGATGGCCGAATAAGCTTCCAGCATTAGCCCTTGGCCGCCGCCCCCGCTGCGGCGGCCAGTTCCCCCTCCGCCTCCCGGCCCCGCGCCGCCTTCACCTTCACCAGCAGCATCGCCACCGCAGCGCACAGCAGCAGCGCGCCCGCCAGCCTGATCACGTTCTCCGGATGGCCGCCCAGCCAGGCGCGGTAGTACAGCGGCAGCGTGAGGATCTGGATGATCATCGGGATCACGATGAACATATTGAAGATGCCCATGTAGACGCCGGTGCGCTCGGGCGGGATGCTGCCCGCCAGGATCACGTAGGGATTGCCCATCATGCTGGCCCAGGCCACGCCGATGCCCAGCATGGGCAGCAGCAGCAAGGCCGGGCTCTGGATCAGCGGGATGCACAGCATGCCCGCGCCGGCCAGCGCCAGGCACACGCTGTGCATGCGCTTGGGGCCGTAGCGCCGCGTGAACGGCACCAGCGCGAAAGCGGCCAGGAAGGCGACGAAGTTGTAGAAGGCGCCGATCTGGCCGTTCAGCAGGCCAGCTTCGCGGAAGCCGGGCGAGGCCGGGTCGGTGCTGTGGAACAGGGTGGCGGCCAGCGCCAGCACGATGTATTGCCAGTAGCAGAACATGGCGTACCACTGGAACAGCTGCACCAGCGCCAGCTGGCGCATGGTGGAGGGCATGTCGCGCAGGGCCGCGCCGATTTCGGCCAGCGTGCCGCGCCAGCCGACCGGCGCGGCGCGGATGCGGCGTATCTCCTCTTCCTCCAGCGGCAGTTCGGGCGTGGTCTTCAGGGTCCACAGCACGCTGGCCAGCGAGAACACGGAGCCGATCAGGAAGGCGGCGATAACCACGTGCGGTATATGGCTGCCGCTGACGGCGTCCCTGCTCATGCCGAGGAACACCAGCAGCGACGGCGTCAGATAGGCCAGCGTTTGCCCCAGGCCGGTGAACGCGCTCTGGGTCAGGAAGCCCAGCGAGTGCTGGGGCGGCGCCAGGCGGTCGCTGACGAAGGCGCGGTACGGCTCCATGGTGACGTTGTTGGCGGCGTCCAGTATCCACAGCAGGCTGGCGGCCATCCACAGCGCGGAACTGAAGGGCATGGCCAGCAGGCCCAGGCTGCACAGGATGGCGCCGATCAGGAAGTACGGGCGGCGCCGCCCCCAGCGGCTCAGGGTGCGGTCGCTCAGCGCTCCCACCAGCGGCTGCACCAGCAGGCCGGTGACGGGACCGGCCAGCCACAGGTAGGGCAGGCTGGCTTCGTCGGCGCCGAGGTAGCTGTAGATGGGGCTCATGCTGCTTTGCTGCAGGCCGAAACTGAACTGGATGCCGAAGAATCCAACGTTCATGTTGACGATCTGCCAGAACGAAAGGCGGGGCTTGTGCAGCGCCATGGCGTGCTCCGGTGAAGGTGTCAGGCGGCGCTGTGCCAGCGCGCGAGCCAGGGTTGGTAGAAGGCGGTGTCCTGCGGGACGGCGCCCGCGATGCCGCAGATGGCGCCGGCGAAGGCGTTGGCGCGCGCCAGGGTGAGCGCGAGCGTCCAGCCTTGGGCGCTGCCGTACAGGTAGACGGCGGAGAAGGCGTCGCCGGCGCCCACGGTGTCGACCATGCGCGGCACATCGGCCGGGCCGCTGGCGGTGACTTCGCCGCCGGCGCCGTAGCGCACCGCGCCGCGCGGCCCCAGCGTGACGACGATGCCGGCCAGCGAGAACTTGGTGATCAATTCGGCGCAGGCCAGGCGCACGTCCAGGCTGTCCATGTCGGCGGTGCCGGGGCTGATGTGGGCGTACCAGTCGAACAGCTGCACCAGTTCTTCTTCGTTGACCTTGAGCGTGTCGGCGTGGCACAGCGAATCGAACACGGTGGCTTCGGTGGCCTGGCCGTCGCGCAGGTTCAGGTCCAGGTAGCGCGGCGCCTTGCAGGCTTGCAGCAGCGCTTGCAGCGCGGCCCGGCCTTCGGGCGTGCGCTGGGCCAATGTGCCGAAATAGACGGCGGCGGGCGGCGCTGCGTTGGCCAGCGCGGCCAGCATGGGCGCGGGCTGCACGCGGTCGTAGGCCTGGCCGGGCAGGATGTGGAAACGGTGGCTGCCGTCGCCGGTGCGCTCAACCTGCACGCGGCCGGTGGCCTCCCCCTCGCCCACTTGCAGCGCGGCCTGGCTCATGCCGAAGCGCTCGAACTCGCCGCGCATGCGGGCGCCGTTGGGGTCGTCGCCGATGCGGGTGACCATCAATGGCGGCGTGCCGAAGCCGGCCAGGTTGCGCGCCACGTTGAACGGCGCGCCGCCGACCACTTGCAGGTCGCCGAAATCGTCCACCAGCGCTTCGCCGAACACCACGGCCGCAGCCGTCCCGCGTGCTTGTTCCATTGCCGCTCCTTGTGCGTTGTTCATGGCGCCGCCTCCAGCCACAGCATGGCCCACGGCGCGAGTTCCACTACACCCGAGCGCAGCTGGCCTGTCAAGCAGTCGCGCCAGCAGGCATCCTGCGCCAGGGCGTGCGACTGCACTGCGCCGGAGAAGTTGAACAGCGCCACGAAGCGCGCGCCGCGCGCCAGCGCCAGCACCGCCGGGGCCGAGGCCAGCACGGTGCGCGGCGCCCCCGCCGCCAGCGCGTCCAGCCGGCGCCGCACGGCCAGCAGCGCGCGCAAGCCGCCGTACATGTGGCCCGCCGGGGTGGCCGCGTCATGGCGCTGCGCGAAGGCGCCTTCGTCGAACACGGGGCGCTGCAGCCAGCGGCTGTCCATCGCGTGCTCGGGGCGCGCCAGGTAGCCATGGTCGTTGCGCTGGGCCAGTTCGTCGCCCATGTACAGCACCGGCAGCGCGCCGGCGCTCAGGGCCAGGCCGTGCAGCAGCAGCGCGCGCTGCAGGGCCGGCTGCCGCTGCTCGGCCTGGCCTGCCTGCCCGGCCAGGCCGAGCAGCGAGGCGGCCATGCCGTTGCTGCCGTGGGCGGCGTGCGGGTCGCTGCTCTGGAAGGCGGCGCCGTTCGGCCGCGCGCCGTCGGCAAACGTCCCCGCCGAACCGCTGTAGAAGTTGGCGATGGCGGCGAGCCGCGCGCGGGCACGCTCCGGGCCGGCGTCGGCACCGTCCTCCTCGCCCGCTTCGGCGCGCAGCACGTTCCAGCCGATGTCGTCATGGCAGCGCACATAGCTCAGCCACGAGGTGTGCGGCGGCAACGCCGGCGTGCGCGCCAGCACCGCGCGCAGCAACGACGCGTCCTGCTCGGCCAGCGCGCCCCACCCTGCCGCCATCAGGCTGCTGTGGTAGGCGATATGGCATTCGGGCGCCTGCTCCCCGCCGAAATAGGCGGGCAGCTCGCGGGTCGGCACGATGGCCTCGGCCTTGAGCAGCACGCCCGGCGCGGCGATGGCGACAATGGCGCGCAAGGCCTGCAGCAGCGCGTGCGCCTCCGGCTGGTTCATGCAATTGCTGCCTTCGCGCTTCCACAGGAAGGCCGTGGAGTCGAGCCGGAACACTTCGATGCCCCGGTTGGCCAGGCGCAGCAGGGCGCCCGCCATTTCCGCGAACACCGCCGGATTGGCGTAGTTCAGGTCCCACTGGTAGGGGTAGAAGGTGGTCCAGACCCAGCCGCCCATGTCGTCCACGCGGCTGAAATTGCCCGGCGCCACTTGCGGGAAGACCTGGCCCAGCGTGCGCTCGTAGCGGTCCGGCATGCTGCGGTCCGGGAACACGTGGAAGTATTCGCGCAGCGCGCTGTCGCCCCGGCGCGCGCCCTTGGCCCACGGGTGGTCGTCCGCCACGTGATTGAGGATGAAGTCCGAGCACAGGCTGATGCCGGCGGCGCGCAGCTGCGCCGTCAACGCATCCAGGTCGGCGTTGCCGCCCAGCCGGGGATCGACGTCGTCGAAGCTGGCGACGGCGAAGCCGCCGTCGTTTTCGCCGGCGCGCGGACGCAGGAAAGGCAGCAGGTGCAGATAGCGCACGCCCAGCTCCCGCAGGTGCGGAATGCGCTGCGCCACGCCGGCCAGGCTGCCGCCGAACCGGTCGGCGTAGGCGCAGTAACCCAGCATGGACTGGTCCTGGAACCAGTCCGGATGCGCCAGCCGCTGCTCGTCCTGCGCCTGCAGCTGCGCGGGGCGCGCCGCCGCCAGTTGCCCTGTCTGCGCCAACAGTCCCGCGTACCACTGCGCGAAACCGGGCTGCTGCCCGTACAGGCCGGACAGGCGCTGGTGCAGCACGGCTTCCTGTTCGCCATAGCGGCGCGCGAATTCGGCACGCCGCGCTTCGGGCAGCGCCGGCATGGCGGCCAACAGGGATTGCAAAGGCAGGGACATCTTGGTCATCTTCTTCCAGTGGGTTGCGGGTGAATCAGAAGCTGTAGCTCAGGCTGGCCTTGACGGCGCGGCCGGTGATGGCGCGCGCGGCGTGGCCGTCGCCTTCCACCTCGGTGTAGCCCAGCTTGTTGAACAGGTTGTTGGCGGTCAGCGACAGCACGGTCTGCGGATTGAGCTGGTACTTCACGAACGCATGCACCACGCGGTAGGCCGGCATGGCTATGGTGCTGGCGTCGTCCGCCCAGGAGCGGCCGGTGCCGATGATGCTGGCGCCGACGGTGACGTCGCCGATTTCATAGCTTGGCGCCAGCTGGTACACCACCTTGGCCTGGCGGCGCGGGGTGTGGCCGACCACCGCTTCCTGGCCGGGCGCGGTGCCGGTGATCTCGGCGTCGGTGTAGGTCAGGCCGCCAGTGACGCGCAAACCGCCCATGCTCCATGCGGCTTCCAGTTCGGCGCCCTTGGCTTCGTAGCGGTTGGCGGTGCTGAGCTGCGTGGTCGCCTCGAAATTGCTTTCATTGGTCTTGGCCTGGAACAGCGTGAGGAAGGCGCTGGCGCCGCCCTGGCGCCATTTCACGCCGCCTTCCACCTGCTTCACCGTGTTCAGGCTGACCGGCGCGCTGCCGTCCAAGGGGCTGCCGAACAGGATGCGGTCCGCATTGAAGGACACGCCGTCGCTGACGCGGGCGAACAGCGCCAGGCTGCGCTGCAGCTGGTAGTTGCCGCCCACCGAGTACGAGGTGTGGTCGGCCTTGTAGTTCACCAGTTGCTGCGTGGCGGCCTGGTAGCGCAGCGGGCCGCCGGCGGCGCCGCTGGCGATGTTCGCGCTGCCGGTGGCGCGCTGGTTATCCTTGCGCACGCTGGCGTCGATGTTCAGCGGGCCGCTTTCCCAGCCCAGGTTGGCGTAGGGCGAGGTGAGCTTGTATTCCATGTCCACGGCGCGCGAGCAGCAGGCGCCGAAGGCGGGGCCGATCAGGCCGGGGGTCGCGTTGGCACCGGTGCTGGCCGTTTGCAGCAGCGCCGGGCTGTCGCCCTTGGCCTGCATCAGGTACTCGTTGAAGTTCCAGGTCAGTCCCAGCTTCTGCAGGGAGTTGTACAAGCCGGCCGTGCCGGTCAGCTTGGCGCCGCCGACGGCCAGCGATTTGGACAGCTTGACGTCGTTCAGCGTATTGCCCGCGTCGTCGATGGACGTATTGAACACCACGGCGTTGAAGGCGCGGCCGTTGTAGGCCTGGCCCTTCTGCGGACCGCTGGCGATGGTGTAGCTGCCCATCACCCCATTATTCGAGGGGAACACGCCGATGAAGCGGCCGCTGTTGTCGCTCTTGCGGAAGTTCTCGCTCAGCGTCACGCCCTTGCCCAGGTCCAGCGACAGGGCGACGCCGAAGCTGTCGCTCTTGACGGCCAGGCCGTCGTTGACGTTGCTCGATACCTGGCCGTTGCCCTTGTCCAGCGACACGTCGCGCACCCAGTACGGCGAGTAGAAGCTGACGCTGCGCGGGTCGATGCCCGGAATCTGCGCGATGCGCCCGTTGTTCACCTGCACCGGCACCGGCAGCGCGGTGGGCGACTTGTCGTCCAGGTGCTTGAAGGACAGGCGGATGTAGCCGCGCTCGAATTCATGCGTCAGGTTGCCGCGGATCTGGCCGCCCTCTTCCGTGCTCATGCCGGTGCGGCGGATGCCTTCGCCGGTGCGGTAGTGGCCGCCGATGAAGAAGCGGGTCTTGTCGCTCAGCGGGGCGCCGTAGCTGAAATCGTAGCGGGTCTGGTCGTAGCCCAGGCCGCGCGCGATGCCGATGCTGCCGCCCTTGGTGTCGCCGGTCTTGCCGATGAAGTTGATGATGCCGCCCGGCGAATTGCTGGCCAGGGTGGAGGCCGAGCCGCCGCGCACCACTTCCAGGTGGTCCAGCGTGCCGTCGATCTTCACGTAGCTGTCCGGCGTGATGAAGTTGAAGTCGCCCGACTGCAGGATGGGCAGGCCATCTTCCTGCATCTGCACGTAGCGCGAGCCGCCGGCCGAAATCGGCACGCCGCGCACGGTGATGTTGGCGTTGCCCTCGCCGCCGGACGATTCCGAACGCAGGCCGGGCACCGAGCGCAGCACCTCGGCGGCGCTGGTGGGCGCGGCCAGGGCGATGGTGTCGGGGTCCATGGTGCTGACGGAGACGCTGGACTTCATCTTGGAGCTGCCGCGCGCGGTGCCGGTGACCACCACGCGCTCCATGTTCAGGCCGTCCGCTGCGGCAGCCGGGGCGGCGGCAGGGGTGGCGTTGGCGGCGGCTTCGGTGGCGGCGGCTTCGGTGGCGGCGGACTGGGCGGCGGCGCCCAGGTGCATCAGGGCGGCTGCGACGGCCGCAGCCATGCAACCCAGTTTTGCTGGATGGTTTTGCATCATGTCTCCTGGTTTTTCTCGGTGGCGCCGCATCGTTGGCGGCAAGTCTGCGGTGTGCAGTTGCCTCATTATTCACCAGTTCCAAATTTATTGCAATCGATTGCAATAAATTTTGCACAGACGTTGCAATGCCTTTGTCTTACGCATTGCAAACGGTTGCAGTGTAGGCGGAGAGTCAGGCGCTGGCGCGCTGCACCAGTTCAGTGGGAAGCTGCTGCGAGGCGGCATCATGGCCGTCGGCCAGGGCCAGCAGCGCGCCGACCAGCGCGCGTCCGGCGGCGGCGATGGGCTGGCGCACCGTGCTCAAGGGGGGATGGAAATAGGAAGCCAGCTCGATATCGTCGTAGCCCACCACGGCCACGTCGTCCGGCACGCCGCGTCCCAGCGCGCGCAAGGTGTTGATGGCCGCCATGGCCAGCAAGTCGCTGCAGGCGAACAGGCCGTCGAACTGCGCGCCCCGGCGCTGCAGTTCGCGCACGCCCTCCTCGCCGCCGCCCGGCAGGAAGGACACCGGCACCATCAGCTGCGGATCGGCCTGCAGTCCGTGCGCGGCCAGCGCCTGGCAATAGCCCTGGTAGCGCTGCGCCACCTCCGGCAAATTGGTGTCGCCCAGGAAGGCGATGCGCTTGCGGCCCCGCGCCAGCAAGTGGCCGGCGGCCAGCGCGCCGCCGGCCACGTTGTCGCCGCCGACGGTGCAATATAACTGCTGCGGCAGCTGCGCGCCCCACACCACGATGGGCACGCGGCGCGCGGCCAGCTGGTTCAGCTGGTCATGGTGGCGCCACTGGCCGATCAGGATCACGCCGATCACGCGGCCGCTGTCGAAGGGCTGCGCGGCGGCGTCCAGCGTGCCGGCGTCGACCCGCGTCAGCAGCATGTCCAGCCCCTGCTCGGTGAGCGCGTCGGCCAGGCTGCCCAGCATGGCCAGGAAGAACGGATCGGTGAGCTGCTGGCGGGTGTCCGGGTCGTACGGCACCACCACGCCCACGGTGCGGTTCTGCTTCAGGCGCAGGTTCTGCGCGCCGATGTTGATGGAGTAGTTGAGCGAGCGCGCCAGCTCCATGACGCGCTGGCGCGTCTCGTCGTTGACCAGCTTGCTGCCCGCCAGCGCGCGCGACACGGTGGACGTGGACACGCCGGCCAGGCGCGCGATGTCGGCCATCTGCAGGCGGCGCTGCTGGGCGCTGGGCGCGTCCGGCTTGGTGGGCGGCATGGGGGCGACGGGTTGCCGTTACTGCGGCGCGGTGTCGCGGAACGACGGCCGTTCGGACAGCTTGTCGTACAGGCGCGCCAGGTTGGGATGGGCGCCGCGCCAGTCGATCTCGGGGAAGCGGAAGGCCAGCCAGCCCAGGCAGCAGCCCACGGCCACGTCGGCCAGCGAATAGTGGATGCCGGCGCAATACGGCGACTCGTCCAGCTTGCGCGCCATCTCGGCCAGGCCCAGTTCCACTTTTTTCAGCTGGCGCGCGATCCATTCCTCGCTTTGCTGCTCGGGCGGGCGCTGGGCGCGCTCCAGGCGCATCAGCACGCCGGCGTCGGTCACGCCGTCGGCCAGCGCTTCCCAGCACTTGATGTCGGCGCGGTCGCGGCCGTTGGGCGGCAACAGCTTGCAGACCGGCGTCAGCGTGTCGAGGTATTCCACCATCACGCGCGAATCGATCATGGCCTGGCCGTCTTCCATGATCAGGCAAGGCACTTTGCCGAGCGGATTGACCTCATTGATGCGGGTTTCGGCCACCCACACGTTTTCCAGCTCGAATTGGTAATCCAGCTTTTTTTCTGCAAACACAACGCGCACTTTGCGCACATACGGACTGGCAAGGGAACCAATAAGTTTCATAGGGGCCAACAAGGAAGAAGGTGGGCCCAGTATAGCATTGCCTCCTGCGGGCGGGCGCCGGCGGCGGGGCGCGGCGCGCCAGTGGTAAAATGGCAGACTGCACCGTCTTCCTTAACCTTGCTTCCCGCCTCCATGACTACTACGCCCTATTCCACTTTGTCGGCCCTGTCCCCGCTCGATGGCCGCTACGCCTCCAAGACCGACAAGCTGCGCCCCATCCTGTCCGAGTCCGGCTTCATGCACAACCGCGTGAAGGTCGAGATCAACTGGCTGCAAGCGCTGTCGCAAGCCGGTTTCGCCGAGATCAAGCCGTTCTCCGCCGCCGCCACCGCGCTGCTGGACAAGCTGGTGTCGGACTTCACGGAAGCCGACGCCGCCCGCATCAAGGAAATCGAAGCGGTCACCAACCACGACGTGAAAGCCGTCGAGTACTGGCTCAAGGAGCAAGTGAAGGACGTGCCGGAACTGGTGGCCGCTTCCGAGTTCATCCACTTCGCCTGCACCTCGGAAGACATCAACAACACCTCGCACGGCATGATGCTGAAGGACGCCCGCGACAGCGTGATGCTGCCGTCGCTGAAGGCCGTGATCGCCAGGCTGACCGAGATCGCCCACGTCAACGCCGAGCTGCCCATGCTGTCGCGCACCCACGGCCAGACCGCGTCGCCGACCACGCTGGGCAAGGAATTCGCCAACGTGGTGGCCCGCCTGCAGCGCGCCGTCAAGCGCATCGAGCAGGTTGAAATGCTGGGCAAGATGAACGGCGCCGTGGGCAACTACAACGCCCACCTGTCGGCCTACCCGTCGTTCGACTGGGCCACGTTCTCGCAGAACGTGATCGAGCAGCGCCTGGGCCTGGTGTTCAATCCCTACACCATCCAGATCGAACCGCACGACTACATGGCCGAGCTGTTCGACGCCTTCGCGCGCGTGAACACCATCCTGCTGGACCTGAACCGCGACATCTGGACCTACGTCTCGCTGGGCTACTTCAAGCAGAAGCTGAAGGCCGGCGAAATCGGTTCCTCCACCATGCCGCACAAGGTCAACCCGATCGACTTCGAAAACTCGGAAGGCAACCTGGGCCTGGCGAACGCCGTGCTCAAGCACCTGTCCGAGAAGCTGCCGGTGTCGCGCATGCAGCGCGACCTGACCGACTCGACCGTGCTGCGCAACATCGGCGTGGGCTTCGGCTACACCCTGCTGGCCTACGACAGCTGCCTGCGCGGCCTGAACAAGCTGGAAGTGAACCCGGCCCGCCTGGCGGCCGACCTGGACGCGAGCTGGGAAGTGCTGGCCGAGCCGGTGCAGACCGTGATGCGCCGCTACGCCATCGAGAACCCGTATGAGCAGCTGAAGGAGCTGACGCGCGGCAAAGGCATCTCGAAAGAGGCGCTGCGCGACTTCATCACCGGCCTGGCGATTCCGCAGGACGCCAAGGACCTGCTGCTGGCCATGACGCCGTCCAACTACATCGGCATCGCCGACAAGCTGGCCAAAGCCATCTAAACGCCGCAATGGCGGGTTACGGCGCTGCGCGCCTGACCCGCCCCTTCCGCAACATCCCCCAATCTAAGGTAGTCTTAAGCGCGATTCAGTTTTCTTTGGTATATTAGTCCTAACACGTACTAATTTCTGAAAGACACCGATGCAACGCTACTCCAAAACCGCAATGCTGCTGCACTGGCTGGTTGCCATCCTGATCATCGCCGCCTTCTTCCTGGGGCTGACGATGGTGGATATCAAAGGCTTCTCGCCGACCAAACTCAAGTACTACTCCTGGCACAAGTGGATGGGCGTGACCGTGCTGCTGCTCGCGGCCGTGCGCATCCTGTGGCGCAAGGCCAATGTGCCGCCGCCGCACCCGGCCGGCATGCCGCAATGGCAGGTCCTGGCGGCCGACTATATGCACTACGCGCTGTACTTCTTCATGTTCGCCGTGCCCGTCTCCGGCTACCTGTACACCACGGCCGCCAACGTGCCGGTGGTCTACCTCGGCCTGTGGCAGATCCCGGCCCTGTTCGAAGGCACGCCCGAGCTGAAGGAGCTGTTCAAGCCCATCCATTACTGGCTGAACATGGCCATGGCCGCCGCCGTGCTGGCCCATGCCGGCGCCGCCCTCAAGCACCATTTCATCGACCGCGACGACGTGCTCAAGCGCATGCTGCCGTCCCTGCGCAAATAACCCTTCCACCTACCCAGGAGTCACCATGAACACCACGCAACGCGCCGTACTCGTTTCCCTGCTGGGCCTGTCGCTGGCCGCCAGCGCCGCCGTCCTCAAGACCGACGCCGCCAAGTCCACCGTGTCGGCCACCTTCAAGCAGATGAACGTGCCGATCGAGTCCAAATTCAAGAAGCACAGCATCGCCATCGACTACAGCGCGGCCACGCCGGAAGCCTCCAAGGCCACGGTGGAGATCGACACCGCCAGCATGGACCTGGGCGACGCCGACATGAACAAGGAAGTGGCCAAGAAGGAATGGTTCAACTCGGCCCAGTTCCCGAAAGCCACCTTCACCTCCACCGCCATCAAGAGCGCCGGCGCCGGCAAGCTGACCGTCACCGGCAAGCTGACCATCAAGGGCAAGTCGGCCGACGTGAGCTTCCCGCTGACCGTGAAGGCCGACGGCAAGAACCAGGTCTTCGACGGCTCCCTGCCGATCAAGCGCCTGGCCTTCAATATCGGCGAAGGCGAGTGGAAGGACACCGGCATGGTGGCCGATGATGTTACGATCAAGTTCCATGTAGTGGCAGCACCGTAATTAGCAGCAGCCCCCATCCATCCAGACGGAGACACAATGAAATTCAAAGTTTTGATCGCAGCCCTGATTGCCGCCAGCGCCACCTCGGCCATGGCCGACACCTTCAACATCGACCCGAACCACACCTACCCGAGCTTCGAGGCTGACCACATGGGCCTGTCCGTCTGGCGCGGCAAGTTCGGCAAGACTACCGGCACCGTGGAGCTGGACCGCGCCGGCAAGAAGGGCAGCCTGGACATCGTGATCGACGCCAAGTCCATCGACTTCGGCCTGGAAGCGATGAACACGCACGCGCGCAAGCCGGAAATGTTCAACGTCGAGCAGTTCCCGCAGGTGACCTACAAGAGCACCTCGCTCAAGTTCGACGGCGACAAGCTGGTGGCGGTGGAAGGCAATCTGACCCTGCTGGGCGTGACCAAGCCGGTCACGCTGAACGTGAGCAAATTCAAGTGCATCATGCACCCGCGCCTGAAGCGTGAAGTGTGCGGCGCCGACGCCACCGCCGAATTCAAGCGCAGCGATTTCGGCCTGAACTACGGCCTGCCGAACTTCTCGCCGGAAGTGAAGCTGGCCATCCAGGTGGAAGCGATCAAGGCCCAATAAGCCTCGCCGCGAGCCCTCGTGCACGCCCCCGCCGCCGCAAGGCCGCGGGGGCTAGTCGTTTTTGGACGGCCGGTAATGGCTGGGCGGCGCGCCGGCCCAGGAAACGAATGCGCGCCTGAAATTGGTGGCGTCGCTATAACCCAGGCGCGCCGCGATCTCATTATTACTCAGGCCGCTGGTCTTTAAATAACTGAGCGCCAGCTGCATGCGGTGGCGCGACAGGATTTCACTGTAGGTCGTGCCTTCCGCCTCCAGCCGCCGGCGCAGCGTGCGCGCGTTGACGGCCAGTTCCTGCGCAATCTCGTCTATATTCGGAAACGCCCCCGCGCAGCCCAGCAATATCATCTGCACCGCCCCGGCGGCGGTGGCGTTGCGCGTCATCTTCTGCAGGGACTGCTCGCACAAGTCCAGCAGCATGGCGTGGGTAATCGCATCCGCTTCCGGTCGCTGTTTTACCGTCTGTATTTCGCTGAAAACGATTTCATTTCTTTCCTGCTCAAATAATATATCGCAGTTAAAAAATGCCATATATTCACCGGCATGCGGCGGGGCGGGAAAGCGCAAGCGGATACTATTAAATTCAAAACCATCGCCATATAAATCCCGCGTCATGGATTTGAAACACGACATTTTCAGCTCGATAATAAACTGGTATAAAGGATCGGTCGGGGCGCAAGCCAGATTCGGTTCAAACTCCCATTTGGCCCAGCCGCCGCTGCCGGCATAGCGCATGGTGGTCAGCGGATCGATAAGGCGGTTGTATTTGAGGACGGTTTGCAGCAGCGCGACGCGGCTGGGGCTGCTCAACAGGGCAAAGCCGAAAATACCGCAGGCGGAAGCGTTGAAGCAAGTGCCCACTTGCAGCGAAATGCTCGGTGCGTAAGCGATGGCGTTGCGCAGCACGGCCTGCATCTGGAGCACGGAAAAACGGGTGGAGGCGACCCGGATCTCCTCTGTGCCTATGCCGCTGCCTTCCAGCGCCAGCCGTGCCGGCACGCCGCGCCGCTCCAGCTCGCCGAGCAGGAATACGACCAGGTGGGCGGGGTAGCAGCGCACGCCGTGGCTGTAGGGCGCGGGCGGGGGAAAAGGCGTGGATGGGCTGGATACTGACTGATTCATCTCTCTGTTGACCTGTCCTGAATTGACCTGAAGAATGTCCGGCATAGACCTATGAGTATTTCCAAAAAGGAAGTATATTGGTCTTTCGTACAATTCAGCGCCAACTGAACCAGGCAAAAATTATAGCATTCCACGCCAAAAGACTTAACAATTTGTATCTTGTATTTTACAAATCACATTAAATAACCCGGCCGGCATTGCTGGCCGGTTTCGCAATTGATCAATTCGATGACTGTTATCAGAGCTTGTCTTTGGGGCTTGTTTGTGATCGCCTTGATACTGATCTGACGCGATTGAAAGAAGCCGGACATGCTCAAGAAAATCACGCGCGAACAGGCCCGCATCGGCATGTACGTCCACCAGCTGTGCGGCAGCTGGTACGCCCATCCGTTCTGGCAGCGCGCCTTCCTGATACGCGACGCGGCCATGCTGGCCCGGATCCAGGGCGGCGAAGTCAAGGAAATGTGGATAGACACCAGCAAGGGCATCGCCGCCGGCGACGGCCCGGCGGAAGCGGCCGCGCTGGTGGCGCGCTCGCGCGCGGCGGTCAGCCGCTTGTTCGACGCGGCCGGCCAGGCCGCCGCCCAGCTGCCCGATTCCTTGCCCTCCGCGCTGCCCGAGGCGGTGTCGTCCGCCCTGCCCGTGGTGGAGGACATCATCGGCTCCATCACCCACCATCCCGGCGCCATGCTGAGCCTGGTGCGCCTGCGCAGCAGCGACGACTACACCTATATGCATTCGGTGGCAGTGTGCGCCCTGATGGTAGCGCTAGCCAAACATATGGGCATGGAGGCCGGCGCGGTGCGCGAGTGCGGCCTGGGCGGCCTGCTGCACGACATCGGCAAGGCGGCGGTGCCGTCCGAGATCCTGAACAAGCCGGACCGGCTGAGCCGCGCCGAGTTTGAAGCCGTCAAGCTGCACCCGGTGGCGGGCCACGCGCTGCTGTGCGCGGCGGGCGGCCTGCCGGACGTGGTCACCGATATCTGCCTGCACCACCACGAGCGCTACGACGGCCGTGGCTACCCGTCCGGCCGGGCCGGCGCGGCCATCAGCCTGGAGGCGCGCATGGGCGCCGTGTGCGACGTCTACGACGCCATCACCTCGCACCGGCCCTACAAGGCGCCGTGGAGCCCGCCGGACGCGCTGCGCCGCATGGCGGACTGGACCCGCGACGGCCATTTCGATCCGGCCGTGTTCGCCGCCTTCGTGCGCTGCCTCGGCATCACGCCGGCCGCGCACTTCACCTGCGCCACCGACCCGCAGGGCGCGTGAGCGGCTTCACGGCAGCAGCAGCGAATGCTGGCTGGCCGTGTGGAAGTCGCGCCAGACGCGGTTGATTTCGCTCGCTTCGTGGGCCGCGTACAGGCCGCAGTAGGGATACAGCTCGTCCACCGCCTGGCGCGACACGGCCACCAGCGCCAGGGACGCCGCCTGCAGCGCGCCGGCGCCGTCCGCATCCAGCTGCGCGCCCGCCGCCACCTGCGCCCAGGCCTCGTCCAGCAGCCGGTAGAAGTGCGCGCGCGCGGCGCCGTAAGCCTGCTCCTTGCTGTGCAGCAGTTCGGCCACGCCGGGCGCCTCCAGCAACGGCAGGCCGGACAGGGAATGCTTGCGGCGGCCGATGGCGGGCCGGGCCAGCTGCATGAAGTGCGCAGCCATGCCGGCCACGTTGGCGGCCAGCGTGACAAAGGCCAGCGAATAGAAGGGGAAACGGTACAGCGGCCCGCGCGAGGTGGCCGCGTCCGGGCGGATGGCGAAGCCGTGATCGCGGTGCAGCCACTGGCCCTCGACGCGGTAGCTGTGCGAGGCGCTGGCGCGCATGCCCACACTGCCCCACGACGGCTCCATCTGCACCTGCGCCGCCGGGATGATGAAGGCGCGGATGCGCGGCGCGCCATGCTCGTCGAGCAGGGGCTGGCCGTGTTCGCGCAGCACGGCGTTCAGCGTGAAATGGGTGGCCATGGGCGCGCCGCTGGCGTAGTCCCAGCGGCCGGTGATGCGGTAGCCCTCGCCTTCCAGCTCGGCATGCCCGGTGGGCGCGCCGCTGCCGCCCACGCATACGCGCCGCGTGCCGATGATGGCGCGCGCCGTCCGCGGCGGCAGGAAGCCGGCGAACCAGCCCGCGCCGGCGCACAGCGTGAGCACCCAGCCCATGCTGCCGTCGACGGCGGCCACCGCTTCTTCCAGCCGCACCGCATCCGGCAAGGCCAGCTCGGCGCCGCCGCAGCTGCGCGGCGCCAGCATCTTCAGCCAGCCGCGCTGGTGCAGCAGGGCTTGCTGGACGGGGTGCAGGAAGCGCGCCGCGTCGGCGGCTGCAGCGTGGCGCAGGATGCGCTGCGCGTCGCGCCCGGCCAGCGGCGCAGCGTGGGGATGGCGGGGAGATGCGGCGGTATCGGTCATGCTGGGCTGGGCGCAGTGGCTAAGCCCAGCATTCTCGCATTATTTCTGCTCAGGCGGCGTGCCGGCCTGGTTGCGCTTGGCCACCTCGTTGCCGATGTAGCCGCCGCCGATGGCGCCCGCCACCGTGGCCAGCGTGCGGCCTTTGCCGCCGCCCACCTGGTTACCCACCAGGCCGCCCACCACCGCGCCTATGCCGATGCCGAGCGCGCTGTTCTGCGGCGCCGGTGCCGGGGCCGGGGCCGGCTGCTGGGCTACCTGCTGGCTGGCCTGCTCCTGCGCCGCAGGCTTGGCGTACTCGTGATGCACCACGGTCTTGTGGTGCACCACTTCCTTGGGCGCGGGGGCGGGAACCGGCGCCGCAGCGGGCTGCGCAGCCAGCGCGCCCGGCGCGGCGGCGCTCAACTCGGCCGGCGAACCTGCTTGCACCGCCGCAGTCACGGGCACGGTCTCCACGCTGGTTTTTGTACCAGGCAGCAAGCCGGCGAAGGCGGCGGCGCCGACCAGGCTGGCGATGGTGACCGAGGCGGCGGCAACAGCCATCAGCGGGTGGATGCGGGTGGTGGTCGAGGTGTTTTCCATTTTTATTCTCCGTAGGACAGGCGCACAATCGCGCCGATACGGTGATAACGCGCCGGAAACGCAGCCGGCTGTTGGAAAAATGTTTCCTGAGTAATCAAATGTAAGCGCCAAGTCAAAGCCGCCTGTGTACGCTGGCGCACGGACCTGCCGCCCCTTCCCACCGAGAATAGCCCCAAGGGCCAGACCCGGCCGGGCTGTCCTGTCAGTCAACCGTGAAGGGGAGCAACATGAACTTTATAATCTGGATCGTAATCGGCGGCATTATCGGCTGGCTTGCCAGCATGGTCATGAAGACCGACGCGCAGCAGGGCATCTTCCTCAATATGGTGGTGGGGATCGTGGGCGCGCTGCTGGGCGGCTGGCTGCTGTCGCCGATGTTCGGCGCCGGCACCATCAACGCCGACGACTTCAGCGCCCTGTCGCTGCTGGTTTCCTTCCTGGGCGCGGTCATCCTGCTCGGCATTGTCAACCTGATATTCCGGGGCCGCCTGCGCTAGCTTCGGCCGGCATGCACAAAAAGCCAACGTTTGTGTTGGCTTTTTGTGCACAGCAACCAAGAATATCGTTGACGGAATAGCACTCCATCAGGATACTCGGCATTTTTCCGCCCCTTGAGTGTCCTATTCAATGAATAAAACCCTGATCGCGCTCGCCATCCTGAGCACCGCAGCCCACGCCGACGAAGGCATGTGGATGCCGCAACAGCTGCCACAAGTAGCCAAGCAACTGAAAGCCGCCGGCCTGAAGCTGGACCCGTCCAAACTGACCCAGCTGACCGAGTTCCCGATGGGCGCCATCGTCAGCCTGGGCGGCTGCTCGGCCTCCTTCGTGTCGCCGCAAGGCCTGGTCGCCACCAACCACCACTGCGTCTACAACAGCGTGGCGCACAACTCCACGCCGCAGAACGACCTGCTGGCCAACGGTTTCCTGGCCAAGTCCTTCGCCGATGAAGTGCCGGCCGTGCCGGGCACGCGCATCTTCGTGACCAAGGAAGTGGTGGACGTCACCTCCAAGATCATCACCCCGGAAGTGGCCAAGCTGAGCGGCAAGAAGCGCAGCGACGCGATCGAGAAGAACCAGAAGGCCATGGTGGCCGAGTGCGAAAAAGACGAGGGCCACCGCTGCACCGTCGCCGCCTACTACGGCAGCCTGGAATACTACAAGATCAAGCAACTGGAAATCCGCGACGTGCGCCTGGTGCACGCGCCGCCGGCCGGCGTGGGCAAGTTCGGCGGCGACACCGACAACTGGATGTGGCCGCGCCACACCGGCGACTACGGCTTCTACCGCGCCTACGTGAGCAAGGACGGCAAGGCCGCCGACTTCAGCAAGGACAACGTGCCTTACGTGCCCAAGCACGTGCTGAAGCTGGCCAAGGAAGGCGTGAAAGAAGGCGACTTCATCATGGTGGCCGGCTATCCGGGCCGCACCAACCGCCACCGCCTGCCGTCGGAAGTGGACTTCACCTTCGGCTGGAACTATCCGCAGTTCGTCAAAGCGTCGGGCGACAACCTGGCCATCATCGCCGCCGAGACCAAGGACAACAAGGACAGCGCGCTGAAATACGCGGGCCAGGTCGCCGGCATCAACAACTACTACAAGAACCGCCAGGGCATGCTGGACTCCTACGCCGGCAGCGACTTCCTGGCCCGCAAGACCAAGGAACACGAAGAGCTGAAAGCCTGGGTCAACAGCGACGCCAAGCGCAAGGCCGAGTACGCGGCCGGCATCGCCCAGGTGGAAGAGCTGATCACCAAGCGCGACGCCAACGTCAAGCGCGAATTCGAACTGAGCTACTCGCAGCCTCGCCTGCTGAGCACGGCCCGCTCGCTGTACCGCCTGGCCCAGGAATCGCAAAAGCCGAACGCCGACCGCAAGGCCGGCTTCCAGGAACGCGACCTGAAGCGCTTCGAAGCGTCGGTCTCGGCACTGGTGCGCAGCTACGACGAGAAAGTGGACAAGGCGCTGGTGCTGCACCACCTGGCCAAGTACGCCGCCATGCCGAAAGCCGAACGCAACGCCAACTGGGACGCCGCCATCGGCATCGTGGACGGCATGGACGCCGCCGCGCTGAAAGCCGCCATCGACAAGCTGTACGCCGGCAGCAAGCTGGGCGACGCAGCCGAGCGCAAGGCATGGCTGGGCAAGAAGCCGGCCGACTTCCAGGCCTCGAACGACAGCTTCATCAAAGCCGCCGTCGCCATGTATGACGTGGCGATGAAGGAAGAAGCGGAAGAAGAAGAGCTGGCGGGCAGCCTGCAGCAAGCCTACTCGAGCTACATGAAGGCCAAGATCGCCTACATGAAGACCAAGGGCCAGGCCGTCTACCCGGACGCCAACAGCACCCTGCGCGTAACCTTCGGCAAGATCGCCGGCCGCCCATGGGGCACGGCCGACGGCACCGCCTGGACCGCGTTCACCACCGTCAAAGGCGTGGCCGCCAAAGCCACCGGCGAAGGCGAGTTCAACGCGCCGAAAGCCCAGCTGGACGCGATCAAGAACAAGGACTTCGGCAAATTTGTCGATCCTGCGCTGAAATCGGTGCCGGTCAACTACCTGGCCACGCTGGACATCACCGGCGGCAACTCCGGTTCGGCCGCGCTGAACGCCAAGGGCGAGTTCATCGGCCTGGCCTTCGACGGCACGCTGGACTCCATCATTTCGGACTGGGACTTCAACAACGCCAACACGCGCGACATCCAGGTCGACCTGCGCTACATGCTGTGGAACATGAAGCACGTGGACAAGGCCGACAACCTGCTGAAAGAAATGGGCGCCGAGTAAGCACAGGCGTCTGACCCGGGGCGGCCACCCGCCCCTTGAAAGCCACGCGCGCCCGACTGCCCGCGTGGCTTTTTTTCGTCCGCACGCATCAGGCCGGGGCCAGCTTCAGGCCGGCGATGCAAGCGATGATGGCGGCGATCAGCAGCAGGCGCAACGGGCTGGCGCTCTCGCCGAAGGCGGCGATGCCGATCAGCGCTGCGCCCGCCGCGCCCAGGCCGGTGAAGACGGCGAAGGCCGTGCCTACCGGGAGCTGCCTGAGCGATATCGCCAGCAGGGCGATGGCGCCGTTGGCGAACACCAGGCCCGCCACGCTGGGCCAGAAGCGGGTCCAGCCTTCGGCGTACTTCAAGGCCACCGCCATCGCGATGTCCACCAGCGCGGCGGCCAGCAGTATCATCCAGGCCATGTCACTGCCCCTTGGCCTGCGCCATGCCGCGCCGCGTGGCGGGACGCTGCGCGATGCGCTCCAGCCATGCGGACACCGCCGGGTACTCGGCCATGTCCAGTCCCAGTTCGTGGTGCGAGGCCAGCCACGGCCAGGTGGCGATGTCGGCGATGCTGTAGCTGCCGCCCGCCAGCCAGGCACGCGAGGCCAGCCGCTGCTCGTACACGCCGTACAGGCGGCGCACTTCGCGGCCGTAGCGCTCCAGCGCCTGCCCGTTGGGCGGTGCGGTGCAAGCGCCGTGGCGGAACCACCAAAGCTGGCCCAGCATCGGCCCCACGCTGCCCACTTGCATGAACAGCCATTGCAGCACCTCGCTGCGCGCCGCGCCGTCCTTGGGCAGCAGGCGCCCGGCCTTGTCGGCCAGGTGTATCAGGATGGCGCCGGATTCGAAGATGGACTGGCCGTCATCGACCAGCAACGGGATCTTGTGGTTGGGGCTCATGGCGGCGAATTCCGGCTGGTGCTGCTGGCCGGCGTTCAGGTCCAGCAGGCGCAGTTCATGCGCCAGTTCCAGCTCTTGCAGGGCGATGGTGATTTTCTGGCCATTCGGGGTATCGGCGGTGTACAGCGTGATCATGGTGCGGCTCCTTGTGTAGTGACGGAGCCAGTATAGGTTCTGCAAAAACGCATTAAAATTAGCAAAAACTGCCAAATGGTTCTGCAAAAATGCACAACATGGATTGGGACGACCTGCGCTGCTTTATCGCCATGTGCCGGGGCGGCAGCGTGTCCGCCGCAGCGCGCGAGCTGGGCGTGAACCACTCGACCGTGCTGCGCCGCCTGGACAGCCTGGAGCGCGACCTGGCCGTGCGCTTGTTCGAGCGCTTCCAGTCCGGCTATGCGATCACGCCGGCCGGCGAGACGCTGCAGGCACGCCTGGCCGGCGTGGAGGAGCAGATCGCCTCGGCCCGCAGCGCCGTCGCCGGCCATGACCAGCAGCTGGAAGGCGAAATCCGCATCACCACCACCGACACGCTGGCGCGCAGCCTGCTCATGCCCAGCCTGGCGCGCTTCCGCCAGCGCCATCCCGGCGTGCGCCTGCAACTGGTGCTGAACAACGCCTTCCTGAACCTGAACCGGCGCGAGGCCGACGTGGCGCTGCGCCCGTCCAACACGCCGCCGGACACCCTGGTGGGCCGCCGCCTCGGCGCACTGTCCAGCGCCATTTACGCCTCGCACGGCTACCTGAAGGCTGCCGCGAAGCGTGGCGTCGGCGGCACAGGCCCGGACCACTGGGCCGCCCACGACTGGATCGGCCTGGATGACACGCTGGCCCACCTAGAGCAGTCCCGCTGGCTGGCGCAGGCGGTGCCGCCCGAGCGCATCCGCATGCGCGTGGACAGCCTGCTGGCCATGGTGGACGCGGCGCGCGACGGCATGGGCATGGCGCCGCTGCTGTGCCACCTGGCCGACGCCGAGCGCCGCCTGCAGCGCGTGGCCGGGCCGGACCCGCGCTTCGACACCGGCCTGTGGCTGCTGACCCACCGCGACCTGAAAGACACCGCGCGCATCAAAGCGCTGACCCGGTTCCTCTACGAAGACCTGGGCGCAGCGCTGGGCGGCGACTTGCGCTAAAGTTAGGCTTGCTCATACACCAACAACAGGAGAACCACATGTCCGCCAAAAAAATCGCCGTCCTGATCGGCAGCCTGCGCAAGGATTCCATCAACCGCAAGTTCGCCCACGAGCTGATCGCCCTGGCGCCCGCCTCGCTGGCATTCGAGTTCGTCGACATCGGCGGCCTGGCGCTGTACAACCAGGACCTGGACGACGAAGGCCAGGCGCCCGCCGCCTGGACCGCCTTCCGCGACACGCTGGCCAAGGTGGACGGCGTGCTGATCGTCTCGCCCGAATACAACCGCTCCATGCCGGCCGCCGTCAAGAACGCGCTCGACGTGGGCTCGCGCCCGGCGGGCAAGAGCATCTGGGGCGGCAAGGCCGGCGGCGTGGTGACGGTGTCGCCGGGCGGCGTGGGCGGCTTCGGCGCCAACCACGCCATCCGCCAGTCGCTGGTGGCGCTCAACGTGGCCACCATGCCCGCGCCGGAAGCCTATATCGGCGGCGCCACCAAGATGCTGGGCGAGGACGGCAAGGTGAACAACGAGCAGACCCGCGAAGTGCTGCGCAAATTCATCACCGCCTACGCCGCCTGGGTGGAAAAGAACGGCCCGCAGTAAGCCGCCGGCGCGGGGGAGCCGCCTCCCCCAATGCTACAATTCGGCTCTGATTCAGCGCCTACCCGGCGCGCTTTCACCACCATACCGCTGAGATCCAGACGCCATGCACCCAGAAATGCTCACGCCCTACGAAAAGGGCAACCGTAACCAGACCACCCTTTGGACCGACTGCATCGCCTTCTACGAGGAGCTGGCGCGCCGCTTCCCGCAGGTGCTGCGCTTTGAACAGATAGGCGTGTCGGACGGCGGCATTCCGGTGCACCGCGGCGTGGTGAGCGCCGACGGCGTGTTCGGCCGCGACGAGATCAAGGCCGCCGGCCGCACCGTCTTCTTCAACAACAACGGCATCCACCCCGGCGAGCCGGAAGGCGTGGACGCCTGCATGGCCCTGGTGCGCGACTTCTGCTACGAGCCGGCCAGGCTGGCCGCGCTGGGCGAAACCGTGTTCCTGTTCATCCCCGTGTACAACGTGGACGGCTGCCTGAACCGCGCCAACACCTCGCGCGTGAACCAGGACGGCCCCGAGCAGTTCGGCTTCCGCGGCAACAGCCGCCACCTGGACCTGAACCGCGACTTCGTCAAGTGCGACACCCTGAACGCCAGGCTGTTCAACCAGCTGATCGCATCGTGGCAGCCGGACGTGATGGTGGACACCCACACCTCCAACGGCGCCGACTATCCGTACACCATGACGCTGATCCACACCCAGGCCGACAAGCTGGGTTACGGCCTCGGCCCCTTCCTGCGCAACACCATGCTGCCCGCCATCTACGCGGAGATGGAGCAGCGCGGCTGGCCGACCTGTCCCTACGTGAATCCGGTGCAGGACACGCCGGACGACGGCATCGCCGAATTCCTGGAAGTGCCGCGCTTCTCCACCGGCTTCGCGGCGCTGCACCACGTGATCGGCTTCATGCCCGAGACGCATATGCTCAAGCCCTTCGCGGACCGCTACGACTCCATGCGCGCGCTGGTGGAAACCACGCTGGCCTTCACCGTGCAGCACGGCGCCGAGATCAAGCGCCTGCGCGCCGAAGCCAAGGCCGCAGGCCGCAAGCAGGCCGCCTGGCCGGTGATGTGGCAGATGGACGAGGACAAGCCTGCCACCTTCCGCTTCAAGGGCTACGCCGCCAAGCGCCATCCTAGCGTGATCGGCAACTACACCCGTTTGTCCTACGACCGCAGCCAGCCGTGGGAAAAGGACATCGCCTACTACAACAGCTTCCCCGCCAGCGTCACCGTGCGCGCGCCGAAAGCCTACGTGGTGCCGCAGCAGTGGCGCGAAGCCATCGAGCGCCTGCAGTGGAACGGCGTGCAGATGACGCGCGTTGAAAAAGCCGAAACGGTGGCAGCGCAGTACTACCACATCGCCTCCGTGCAATCGCGCCCCACCGCCTACGAAGGCCATATGTTCCACGACGGCGTGGAAGTGGAAGCGCGCAGCGGCAGCTTCCAGCTCAGCGTGGGCGACTACATCGTCTCCCTGGACCAGGACAACGCCCGCTACGCGGTCGAGACGCTGGAGCCGCAAGGCCACGACAGCTTCTTCCGCTGGGGCTTCTTCAACAGCGTGCTGGAAAAGAAGGAAGCCTTCTCGGACTACGTATTCGAAGACCTGGCGCTGGAAATGCTGGAGACCGAACCCGAGCTGAAAGCCAAGTTCGAAGCGTGGAAGCAGGCCAACCCGGCGCTGCTGTCCGACCAGGACGCGGTGCTGCACTTCATCTTCCATCACGGTAAACGGCACGCCGAACCGGAATGGCGCCGCTACCCTGTGCTGTCGATCCTGTAAGAGATCGATGCACTACGCACTCAACCTGCGGACCTTCTTCTACAGCCATTACTTCCACCTGGGCCTGCGCTTCGCGGCAGGCCTGGTCGGCGTCACCATCATCGCGCAGCAGTTCGCCGGCATGGCCGTCGCCATGACGGTGTGCATAGGCGCGCTGTGCACGGCGCTGATGGACATGCCCAGTCCGTTGAAGCACAAGTTCAACGAGATGCTGGCGTCGGTGCTGCTGTGTACCGCCGTGACCCTGCTCATCAGCCTGTGCGGCCCGGTGCCGTGGCTGCTGATGACCATGCTGGTGCTGGTGAGCTTCTTCGCCAGCATGATGGTGGTGTACGGGAAGAAGTCCATGCCCCTGCAGCTCGCCACGCTGTTCATCATGACCATGTCCATGGAACACCAGATGACGGCGCGCGAGTCCTTCCGCCACGCCGGCCTGTTCCTGCTCGGCAGCGTGGCCTATCTGGGCTACGCCATGGCGCTGGCCTGGCTGCTGCGCCACCGCATCAAGCAGCAGGTGCTGGCCGAGGCGCTGTTCGAGCTGGCGGCCTATATCGACATCAAGGCCGACTTCTACGACACGCGCTACAACCTCACCGAACAGTTCAACAAACTGGTGCGGCACCAGGCCTTGCTGGCGGACCGCCAGCAAGCCTCGCGCGACCTGATACTGCGCAGCCACCAGAACCGCAAGGACGCCATCGTGGTGCAGATCCACGTCTGCATGCTGGACCTGTACGAGCAGATCCTGTCCACGCACACCGACTACGCCCTGCTGCGCACCCACCTGGCCGACGCGCCGGTGCTGGCAACCCTGCACGACCTGGCCTACAAGGCCGCGCGCGATATTGAATCGGTGGGCTATGCGGTCACGCGCAAGCTGCCGTCGCACGCCGCCATCAGCTACGCGCCGGAGATGGAGGCGCTGGAAGCGGCCATCGCCCAGCTGCAGGCGGACGCCAACGCGGGCAAGCCCGCCGGAGAAGCGCTGGCCGTGCTGCGCGCGCAGCGCAACAAGATCCGCGCCATCATCCGCATGATAGGCGAGCTGCACGTGGCCAGCCAGAAGGAGTACGAAGGCACGCCGTTCTGGGTGGACGCCGACATGCAGCCCTTCCTGTCGCAGCAGAAGTACGAACTGCAGCTGATGCTGTCGCACTTCCGCATGGACTCGCCCATCTTCCGCTTTTCGCTGCGGGTGGCGATGGCGATCGCCGCCGGGCTGGCGGTGGGCCATGTGCTGCCGTATGCGGCGCACAGCTACTGGATCGTGCTCACCATCGTCATCATCCTCAAGCCCAGCTTCAGCATGACCAAGCAGCGGCGCAGCGACCGCATCGTCGGCACCATCATCGGCTGCGTCATCACGGCGCTGATACTGAAGTTTGTGGAGGCGCAGGCCGTCATCATCGGCATCCTGATCCTGGCCACGGTGGCCACGCCCACCTTCATCTATGTGCGCTACCGCTATGCGGCGATTGCGGTGTCCATCATGATACTGCTGCAGATGCACCTGATCGCGCCGGGTAACACCAGCCTGATCACCGAGCGCCTGGTGGACACCTTCATCGGCGCGGCGGTGGCCACCGTGTTCAGCTTCGTGCTGGCCAACTGGGAGTACCAGACCTTGCCGCGCCTGATACGGCAGGTGCTGGACGTGAACCTGCGCTACATGCAGGCCTCGTTCGACCTGCTGCAAGGGAAAAGCCGCAACGACTTCCCTTACCGCATCGAGCGCAAGCGGCTGATGGACAGCCTGGCGGGCCTGAGCGCGGCGCTGGTGCGCATGCTGGACGAACCGGCCAGCAAGCAGCGCGCGGCCGAGGACATCAACCTGTTCATCGTGCAGAACTACCTGCTGGTGGCGCATGTGGCGGCCCTGCGCGCCATCCTGCGGCGGCACGTGAAGGACATTCCGGCGGACGCGGTCAACGCCATGCTGGCGCACAGCCACGCGCAAGTGTTCCATACCCTGTCGCGCGCGCTGGCGCAGCACGGTCAGCCGATGTCGCCGCTGCCGGCGCAACCCACACAACCCGCGCCGCAGCCGGCAGCGGAAACCGGCGCGCAGACCGCCGTCGCCTGGTCCGGCTGGCCGGTGGTGCAGCGGCGCATCCGGCTGCTGCAGGCGGATGCGGACAAGATCATCGTTCACAGCGAGGCGATCGTCCGCAACGTCTCCATCAGCGCCATGTGATGTGTAGCGCACATAGCGCGCGGGAAGACGGGCCTACAATCAGCTAAGCCCAAACTGAACGGAAGCCATCCCATGAAACAGCTGATGCTAGTCTGCAGCGGCCTGCACGCCATGATCGCGCTGCTGTTCGGCGCCGGGGCGCTGTTCCTGGTTGCGATTGCAGCCCGCATGGGCTGGCACGCGGCGGGCGGCGACTTCGGGCTCACGGCGGCGCAGGAAGTGATCGAAGCGATCGGCATCCTGGCCGCCGCCGTGGTGGCGCTGCAAATCGCCGAAACCATCATCGAAGAAGAAGTGGTGCGCGACGCCGACATCAGCGCGCCGACCCGCGTGCGGCGCTTCCTGTCGCGCTTCTTCGTGGTGGTGGTGGTGGCGCTGGCCATCGAAGGCCTGGTCGCCACGTTCCGCGCCGTCCACGACGACGCCGGCGACCTGCTCTACGTCGCCGCGCTGATCGCCAGCGTCGGCGTGCTGCTGGCCTCCTGGGGCATCTTCATCCACCTGAACCGCTCAGCCGAAGAACTCGAACCCGCCGCCATGGAGCAGGCCCAGGCCGAGGACCACAAAGTCCAACCTTGAGTCCCTGCTGACCTTGAATAACCGTATCCCATGGAATACGGTTATTCATATTCAAACTCTAAAGAGCGGATGATGGCTGAGAAATTTTCCCGCTGGGAGCCGGCGGAGGATCTGCAGACCGACGAGGATATTGCGGCTTACTTCGCCATCTGCGTCGAGGAAGATCCCGGCGATGGCAGCCTGATACGCCTGGCGCTGGGCACTATCGCCCGCGCGCGCAGCATGACCCAGCTTGCCAGGGACACGGGGCTGGCCCGCGAGAGCCTCTACAAGGCTCTATCCGCTGAAGGCAACCCGGAATTCACGACCATCATGAAGGTTGTCAAGGCACTCGGTTTATCGTTTGGCCCCGGCCGTGCTTAGCGCGACGCGGGCGGCGGCGAGGTCCCAGGCGGCGCAGCCGACTGTCTTGAAGATCACCGCTTCCTTGTCGGCCATCGGGGATGCGTCCAGCGCCTGGGCGATGCCTTGCACCTGGGACCAGTCGGCGCCGGCTTGCAGCAGGTCGCCGGCTTCGTGGCGGGCGCCTTCGGGGTCGTCGACGTAGACGCGGCTGGCCAGCACGGTGGCGGGGGCGATTTCGGCGACGTCGGGCTTGAAGGCGCCGACGGCGATGATCAGCCGGCCGGCGCGCGCCGGGTGCAGGTAGACCGGCTGCTTGCTGGTGGTGCCGGTGATGACCACATCGATGTCGTCCGCCAGCTCGGCAACGTCGGCCGCCGCCGGCCGGTGCGCCGCATGCAGGTGCTCGGCGATGAAGCGCCCGGCGGAGGCGCCGGTGCGGCCGCCTATGCTGATGGCGGCGTGCGGGTAGACGACGGACAGCGCCTGCGCGTGGTTCAGCGCCTGCGTGCCGGTGCCGACCAGCAGCACGTGGCGCGGCGCGCGGCCCAGCAGCGTGGCGATGCCGAGCATGGACAGCGCGGCCGTGCGGCGCCCGGTGACGGTGGCGCCGTCCAGCGTGAGGACGATGGCGCCGGTGGCGGCGTCCAGCACGCTGACCTGGCCCGCAATGGTGGGCAGGCCGCGCGCGCTGTTGCCCGGCACGACGGTGATCAGCTTGTGGACGGCGATGTCGGGCGCGGTGGCGACCATGGACAGGATCACGCCGCCGCCGGCCAGCGGCACCACTTGCCGCGCCGGACAGGCTATGATGCCCTGCGCGGCCTGAGCCACGGCCAGGCGCAGCGCGTCCACCAGTGCGGGGAATGGAATCAGCGCGGCGGTGTCTGCGGCGCCGAGCGCGGGCTGCGGCTGCGGAGGAAGGGACTGCTGCATGGCGTCTCCAGGTGCGGCGCACGCTTGATCGCGTGCGGCGTCCTTATTATCATAACAGCCAGTATTGTTACCTTGCTATGGAAGATGTCCTCATTCTGTCAGAGCTGTGGCGCATGCTGCGCCAAATTCCGCGTGTCGTTCTATTGGGGTGAAACGGATGCCCATCCGGGCGGCACCGTGCCGCAGCGCATGGTGATCCCGATCTCGCCGCACCTGGTGGCGATGCGCGGCACCGAGCACCGGCCTTCGCGCTGCTCGGCGCTGGAAGGCGAAGTCGGCCAACAGGTCGGCTGTTCCATTTATCCCCTGCGCTCCAGCACCTGCCGCGAGTTCGAGGCGGGCACGCCGGCCTGCAACGCGGCGCGCGCCCATTACGGCCTGGCCGAGATCGAGGCCGAACCGGCCTAGGCGTGGCAGACGCGGTTGCGGCCGGATTCCTTGGCCTGGTACAGCAGCGCGTCCGCCTTTTGCAGCATGGCTTCGGCGGTGCCCACCGCGTAGTCGGCGAACACGCCCATGCTCATGGTGACTTTCAGGCCGGGCTCCACTTCGTGCCACGGGTGCTGCTCGATGATCTGGCGCAGCTTGTCGCACAGCGCGGCCGCTTGCGGCAGGTCGGTTTCCGGCAGCGCCAGCACAAACTCCTCGCCGCCGTAGCGCGCCACCAGGTCGCTCAGCCGCACGTGCTGGCGCAGGATGGCGCCCACCTGGCGCAGCACCGCGTCGCCGGTGGCGTGCGAGTAGTTGTCGTTGATCTTCTTGAAGAAGTCGATGTCGCCGATCACCAGGCTTAGCGGCCGCTTGTGGCGCACGGCCTGGTTGTACAGGCTGTTGGCCTGCTCGTCGAAGTGGCGGCGGTTGTACAGGTTGGTCAGCGCGTCGCGGATGCTCAGTTCCCGCAGCTGGTCGGCCTGCTCCAGTATGGTCTGGTGCGACGCTTGCAGTTCTTCGTGGCTGCGCGCCAGCTGTTCGCTCATTTCGTTGAAGGCGCTGGCCAGCGTGGCCACTTCGTCCTTGCCCTGCACCGGCACTTGCTGGCGCAGGGAGCCGCCGTGCATGGCGCGCACCGCGTTGGTGAGGTGGCTCAGGCGGCTGCTCAGGCCCCGGCTCAGCGCCAGGCCGAGGCCCAGCGCCAGCACGGCGGCGCCGGCGGCGCCCGCCGCCAGCGAGGAGCGCATCGCGTCCAGGAATTCGAGTTCCTGGCGGGTGGGCGTGACCACGCCTTCGGTGGAGACGTAAGCGGCCACTTTGCCGTTCACTTCGATCGGGCGGGCTTGGGCGCGGGCGCCTTCGGGCAGGATGGTGTCGCGGCCGTATTGGCCGGCGCCCAGCAGCACTTTGTAGTCGGCGTCGGTCAGCACGAAGCGGTAAGGGTGGGCGTCGCGCTGGCGGTCGGGGCCGCCACGGCCGCGTTCGGGATCGCCGTCGGGACCGCGCGGGCGCGGGCCGTCAGGGCGGTCGCCGCCTTCGCCGCGCGGGCCGTCGCGCTGGGCGTCCGGCTGGCCGTCGCGCGCGGCATCGGGCTGCTGCGGGCCGTGGGCGGGCGGCGACTGGCGGGCGGCGGCGCGCCAGATGCGGGGCGCGGCCAGGTCGTCCGCCTGCGATGAACGCTCGGCAGCCGGCTGCGCGCGGGTGTCCGGCGCAGCGCGGCGGTCGTCGGACTCGGGACGGCGGGGCGCGGGCTGGCCACGGCGCTCGTCGGAGTCGGGGCGGCGGCCGTCGGGCGGCGCACGCCGGTCATCGTATTCGGAGCGGCGGCCGTCTGGCGGGCCACTGCGCTCATCGGATTCGGGGCGGCGGCCATCGGGCGGGCCACGGCGTTCGTCGAATTCGGGGCGGCGGCCATCGGGCGGGCCACGGCGTTCATCGGATTCAGGGCGGCGGCCGTCGGGAGGAGCGCGGCGGTCGTCGGGGCGCGGCGGGCGGGCGCCGTTTTCGGCTGGCAGCGCATCTGCGCGCGGGCCGGGCGGCGGGAAGCCGGCGTCGGGCGCGGGCTTCCCGCGCGATTGCAGGTCGATGCCAGGCGGCATACGCTCCAGCAGGTCGCTCGGGCGTTCGCCGTCCGGCGCTGCATCGCCGTGGCGCTCGGTGCGCTGCAGGAAGCGGTCGAACGACTCGGTGGAAATCGCGGTTTTCCAGTCGCCGTACTCGGTCAGGTAGGCCGTCATGTACTTGTGGAAGTGTTCGGCGGCCTGCTTGCTCCGTATGGTGTCGAATTTCTTGTTGACGCTGGCATAAGTCAAGCCACCCACTACCGCCACCGCTGCCAGTCCGGTCAGCAGCAGCGCCAGCATCAATTTGATACGCAAAGACATTCCCTATCCCCTGTTTTTAATTGCTTTTGAGCTATCAATAATACAGCAGAGCCACACCCCTGCGCCTCTCTCTTGCGGAGAGATATAGCGATTATTTATAGGCCACATCACAAATGAAAAGTTTATTTATGGGCGTGCGGCACTTATACTGCACTGCAACATCGCACACATTGGAGCACATTATGAGCACCGCCAGCAATCTGACTTTCGACAGCTTCCCGCAAAATAGCTATTTCACCAACGTTGGCCGCGCAGCACGCGGCCTGGTCGCCGCCCTGCTGGCGCAGAAGCCTGCCGCCGCCCCGGTGCAGCGCAGCACGCCGCAGCCGACCCTGTTCGAGCTGGCTAGCCGCCCGCAGGCGAATATGCCCAACCTGATGAACGAGCTGCACTTCATGGCTTCGCGGGGTTGATGATGGAACTGATCGCACTGTTCACCACCGTCGTCGGCGCCGCCGTCGTGGCCGCCCGCATCTGCCTGCAGCCTGCGCTGGACCGCTCGCTGGAAGAGCTGGAAACGCTGGCCAAGGCGCACTAAGCCGCACCAGGCTTCACCAAGAAAAAACCGGCCGAGGCCGGTTTTTGTCATTTCAGGTAGCGGTCGAACCAGCCTATGGTGCGGCGGCGGATGTCCCGCTGGTTGTCCGGCTTGCGGATCGCGTGGCCCTCGCCTTCGTATATCGTCAGCGAGGTCGGCACGCCCATGGCGCGCAGGCCGTGCCAGAATTCCTGCGACTGCACCGCCGGCGTCTCCACGTCGCGCTCGCCCACATACATCATGGTCGGCGTCTTGGCCGCCTTGATCGATTCGATCGGCGAGGCGGCGCGGTAGATGGCCGGATCGTCATAGGCGGTGGCGCCGAAGAACGGCACCATCCACTGGTCGATGCCGTTCTGGCCGTAGTAGCTGATCCAGTTGGCGATGCCGGCGCCGGCCACGGCCGCCTTGAAGCGCTGGCTGTGCGTGACGGTCCACATGGTCATGAAGCCGCCGTAGGAATGGCCCACCATGCCTAGCCGCTCGCCGTCCACCGGCGCGGCCTTGACCACCGCGTCCACGCCGGCCAGGATGTCGCGCAGGTCGCCGCCGCCGAAGTCGCGCCGGTTGGCGCGCGTGAATTCCTGGCCCTGGCCGTAGCTGCCGCGCGGATTCGGCAGGAAGACGTAGTAACCCTTGGCGGTCAGCTCGCGGATCAGCGGATTGGCCTGCTCGCCGCCGGCCACATAGCGCGGCGACGCGGCGGCGGCAGGTCCGCCGTGCACCTGCACCACCATGGGATACTTCTTGCCCGGCTCGGTCTTCTCCGGTCCCAGCAGCCAGCCCTGCACGCGGAAGGCGTCGCTGCTCCAACCTATGCTCTGCACCGACACCTGCGGCGTGAAGGCCGCGTTGTCCTGCGTGACGGCTTTCAGCTGCGGCAGCCGGCCGGCAACGATGTGCGGCGCGGTGCGGAAGTCTTCCACCGCCGCCGCCGCCATCGTACCGTCCGCGCTGAAGGACATGCGTCCGTCCGCGCCCGAGGTGCTGGCCGGGGCCGACCACAGCACCGCGTGCTTGCCGCCGCTGGTGCTCAGTTCCAGCGCCGCGTGGTCCGCGCCGATCAGCGCGGTGGCCAGCAGGCGCTTGCCGCGCCACGCCAGGCCGTTGAAGCTGCCCGCGTAGCCGGGCGTGATGTTGACCGGCTCGCCGCCCGCCAGCGGCACGGTGTACACGTCGCCGCCGATGGAGCCGAAGTCGCTCATCAGGCCGCCGATATAGGCCACGGTCTTGCCGTCCTCCGACACGTGCGGCAGGTTGAGCTGCGTGTTCGGCGCGGCGATCACGCGCTCGTTCCCGGCCGCGTCGATATGCAGCAGCTTGGCCACCCACCAGTTGTTGTCGCCGTTGCCCTTGGCGCCGGTGGCCACAAAACCCTGCCCGTCCGGCGTCCAGTCGTATTCGTAGATGTAGCTGTCGGCCGGCGACAGCAGCTTCAATGCGCCGCCGGCGGCGGGCACGGTGCCGATGCGCTGCGCATCGTCCACTTCGCCGATCTCGCCCACTTGCGGCGCGCCCGCTTCCACCGCACCCACCTGCTTGCGCGCGTTCAGCGTGGCCAGCAGCGCCAGGCGCTGGCCGTCCGGCGACCAGCGCGCGGTGTTGGCCACGCCCTTGATGGTCAGCAGCTGTTTGGCTTTGCCCTGCTGCGCCACGAACAGCATGGCGGTGCCGGCCTTGCTGTCGGATGCGATGAAGGCCAGGCTGCGGCCGTCCGGCGCCCAGCTCGGGCGGTCGTAGGAGCAGGTGGCGCAAGGGTCGTACTCGTTCAGCACCTTGCCGCTGGCCGCGTCGCGCACCACCACGGTGGAATGCGGACGCTTGGGCAGGCCGCCCGGGTCATTAGCTTCCAGCGCCACCACGCGGTCGCCGGCGCCGGACAAGGCCAGGGCGCGGTAGTCGCGCAGGGCCGGCCCCTCGGCCTGGGCAAGTGCGGCGGACAGCGCAGCCGTGGCCAGGAAAACTGCTTGCGCAGCGACTTTTACCTTCGCTTGGACCTGCATGGGCTTATCCTTTTTTGAGACGCGAGTTGTGGATGCTGTAACCGAAGTAAGTCACCACCGCCACCACCATCCAGACGGTGAAAATCACCTTGGTGGCGTGCGACAGGTTGATCATCAGGTAGGCGCAGGCGGCGATGCTCAGCGCAGGCACCAGGTAGGCGCCGAAAGGCACGCGGAAGCCGCCCTTGGTCGGGATGCCGGCCGCGCGGTCTTTGCGGCGCAGCACAGGCACGGCCACCGAGACGATGATGAAGGCGGTCAGCGTGCCCATGGAGACCATGTCCCACAGGAAGGTGGAGTCCACCAGGCCGGCCACCACGCCCACCACCGCGCTCACGATCAGCGTGTTGCTGACCGGGGAATGGGTAGTCGCGTTCACGGTCTGGAAGGTCTTCGGCACCAGGCCGTCCTTGGAGATGGCGTACAGGATGCGGGTCTGGCCGTAGATGGTCACCAGCGTGACCGAGAACACCGAGATCACGGCGCCGGCCGACAGCACCAGCGCGGGCCAGGCCTTGCCCGTCACGTCCTGCAGGATCACCGCCAGGCCGGCCGCCTGGCCTTCGAATTTGTGCGCGGGCTGCGCGCCCATGGCGGCCATGGCCACCAGCAGATAGAACACGGTGACGATCACCAGCGCGGCCAGGATGCCGATGGGGACGTTGCGCTTGGGGTTGCGCACTTCCTCGCCGGCGGTGGCGATGGTGTCGAGGCCGATAAAGGAGAAGAACACCGTGCCGGCGGCGGCGGCGATGCCGGTGGCGCCCGGCAGCCACTCGCCCGGCGTGGCCTTGATGAAGGGCGTGAAGTTCTTGGCGTCGAAGCCGCTGAAGGCGATGGCCACGAAGAAGATCAGGATGGCCAGCTTGACCATCACCATGATGGCGTTGGTGGTGGCCGACTCCTTGGTGCCGCGCACCAGCAGCACGCAGCACATGGCCACCAGCACCATGGGCGGCAGGTTGAAGTGGCCGGCGTTCCATGCCCAGCCTGTGGGCGTGGCCAGTATCATCGGCGTGCGCAGGGTCTCGGGGATCTGCCAGCCGATGGCGTTGACAAGGAAGTTGTTCAGGTAGTCCGACCATCCTATCGCCGTGGCGCTGGCCGCGAGGCCGTATTCCAGCAGCAGGCAGAAGGCCACGATGAAGGCCAGGAACTCGCCCACCGTGCTATAGGCGAAGGAGTAGGCGGAACCGGAAGCGGGAATGCGGAAGGACAGTTCGGCGTAGCACAGCGCCGTCAGGCCTGCGGTCAGCGCCGCCAGCAGAAACGACAGCACCACCGAAGGACCGGCCTTGGGCACCGCCTCCACCATGGTGAAGAAAATGCCGGTGCCAATAGTGGCGCCCACACCTATCATGGTCAGCGAGAACAAGCCCATGGACCGGCTCAGGCCTCCGGGTAGCGAGTCGCCCTGTTCGGCATGCAGACCTACCGGTTTGGTACGGGTCAGTTTCTGGACCAGCGTTTGATTCACAGGCATTCCTTGGTGATGATGGGTACGGTAAAAAACAAGCGATTATAGGGCTTTACGCGGCGCCCGCCACGATGAATTTTGTACAAGAATGGCAACAATGTTGTTGGGCTGGGACGCTTTCGGCCCGCGCCGCCGTCAGCGCTGGCCGAGGCGGGTGGAGCCGAACAAATCCTTCAGCTCGCGCGGCTGCGAGCGCCAGTACTGCGGCGGCGCCTGCACCTGCGCGCCCAGCCTGGCCGCCGCGTGCCACGGCCAGCGCGGGTCGTACAGCATGGCGCGCGCCAGGGCCACCACGTCCGCATCCTCCTGCGCCACGATGGATTCGGCGTGCTCGGGTTCCGTCACCAGGCCCACGCCTATGGTGGGCAGGCCGGTGGCGTGCTTGATGCGGCGCGCGAAATGGATCTGGTAGCCCGGCCCCAGCGGAATCTGCTGCAGCGGCGACACGCCGCCGCTCGACACGTGGATGAAGTGCGCGCCGGCCTGCTGCAGCTCGCGCGCAAAGGCCACGCTTTGCTCGATGTCCCAGCCGCCCTGCACCCAGTCCGAGGCCGAAATGCGCATGCCCACGCAGACCGACTCCGGCACCGCCGCCCGCACCGCGCGCAGCACCTCCAGCGGGAAGCGCATGCGGTTCTCCAGCGAGCCGCCGTATTCGTCCGTGCGCTGGTTGGACAGCGGCGACAGGAACTGGTGCAGCAGGTAGCCGTGCGCGCCGTGCAGCTCGATGCCTTCGATGCCCAGCGCATGCACGCGGCGCGCGGCGGCCACGAAGTCGTCCTTCACTTTCCGCAGGCCGGCCGCGTCCAGCGCCAGCGGCGGGTGCTCGCCGGCCGCATGCGGCACGGCGGACGGCGCCACGGTCTGCCAGCCGCCCTGCGACGGCGGCACGCTGGCGCCGCCCTCCCACGGCCGCTGGCTGGACGCCTTGCGCCCCGCGTGCCCCAGCTGCACCGCCAGCGGCATGGATGAATATTTGCGGATGGCCTGCACCACCGGCGCCAGCGCGGCCTGGTGCGCGTCCGACCACAGGCCCAGGTCCCAGGCCGAGATGCGGCCCTCGGGCGAGACGGCGGTGGCCTCCGTCATCAGCAGGCCCGCGCCGGACAGGGCCAGCTGGCCCAGGTGGATCATGTGCCAGTCCGTGGCCAGGCCGTCGTCGGCCGAGTACTGGCACATGGGGGCGATGGCGATGCGGTTGGCCAGCTTCAGCGGGCCGAGTGCGTAGGGGGTGAACAACTGGCTCATGGCGGCCTCCAATGGGAGAAAAAGGGAGAAAAAGGGAGCAAAAACAGCCAGTGTAACGCCACTTCAAGGCCCCGGTTACAGTTGCTTACTTTTGATACAGGGCCATGTATAGCTTGGGGCGTGGGGGATAGCTAATCTTGAGTCTCAGCAAAAAACAAAGGGAGATCATCATGGCGATCATCAAAAAAATTCCAACCGTCAGCAGCAGCTACTCGGCGCTGGGCATCGTTGCGGCGATCTCCGTCATCGCGCTGTGCATGGCCGGCAGCGCCGCCATTGCCGGCTGGCTGCCGGGCCAGCACCGCGCGGCCGACGGCGGCGATGATCTGCCACAGGTTTCCTCCGCCCCGCAGGCGACTCCGATTGCGGCTCCGGTTGCAGCACCCGCTGCTGCCCCGGCGCCCGACCGCTCCATGCAGCCGCGCGCGCGCCGCGCCGCGCACGTGACTTCCACAACCTAAGTCACAAAAACAACAAGCCGCCGCCGTGCGTCCGCGCGGCGGCGCAGCCTGAAAAGGGGACCTTCCATAGGGAAGCGTCCCCTTTTTTGCGTCCAGCCGCGCCTGCCCAACTTTTACTCATTGTTTTACCTATGAAACGATGATTTTTATTTGAGACAAAACGCTGGATTTGTGAAAAATGTCTGCTATATTTCAATCACATTACAACCCACATACGAAGCGCTGTTTTATATGTGGAACACATGAATTGTGAGAGAAATGATGATCGAAATCGAATTCCGCAACGTCGGCAAGAGTTTCATCGACCGGCAAACCTCACAGCCGCGTTCTGCGGTTACCAACGTCAACATTTCTATCCGCAGCGGGGAAGTCGTCTCCATCATCGGCCCGTCCGGCTGCGGCAAAAGCACGCTGCTGAACATGGGCGCCGGCCTGTACCTGCCCACCTCGGGCGAGGTCTACGTGAGCGGCGAGCTGGTGACCAAGCCGGTGAAGAAGGTGGCCTTCATGCTGCAGAAGGATTTGCTGATGCCCTGGCGCACCATCCGCGCCAACGTGGCGCTGGGCCTGGAGATCGACGGCGTGTCCGCCAAGGAGCGCGACCAGGTGGCCAACGCGCTGCTGGCCAAGTGCCACCTGAAAGGCTTTGAAAGCCACTACCCCTACCAGCTGTCCGGCGGCATGCGCCAGCGCGCCGCGCTGGCCCGCACCCTGGCGGTGGACCCGCACGTGCTGCTGCTCGACGAGCCCTTCTCCGCGCTGGATGCGCAGACCAAGATGATCCTCCAGCAGGACCTGGCGCAGATGCTGTACGAGAAACAGCGCACCGCGCTGTTCATCACCCACGACCTGATTGAAGCGATTGCCCTGTCGGACCGCCTGCTGGTGATGAGCGAACGCCCCGGCACCGTGATCGAGGAAATCATCGTCGATCTGCCGCACCGCAACGATCCGCTGGCGCGCCGCAAGCTGCCCGAAATCGGCCCCCTGGCGGGACGCCTGATGGAGCTGCTGAAAGTGGGCAAGGACCAGGAAGCCGAACTGCACTAACTTTTCACGAAATCAGGAGCGTATATGAGCATGCATAAAATCCTCGCCTCGGCCGCCTGCGCCGTAGCCATGGCCTTCGCCGCCGCACCAGCCATGGCGGCGCCTGAAGAAGTCACCTACCTGCTGCCGGCGCCGCCGAACACGCCGGCCTTCGCGCCGTGGATGATCGCGCAGCAAAAGGGCTACTACGCGGAAGAAAACCTGAAGGTGACCTTCGTCGCGGCCAAGGGCGGCGTGGACGTGGCCAAGCAGATCGGCGCGGGCAACGCGGTGATCGGCGGCGCCATCGGCGACACGCCCATCATCGTGCGCGCCAACGGCGTGCCGGTGAAAGCCATCGCGGTGCTGGGCGCGGGCTCGCTGACCATGGTGGGCGTGCACCAGGGCGGCGGCATCAAGTCGCTGGCCGACCTGAAAGGCAAGACCATCACCGTCATGTCCTACACCGACACCACCTACTACGCGCTGCTGGGCAATATGAAGCACGTGGACCTGGGCAAGAGCGACGCCGCCATCCAGGCCGCCGGCCCGTCGGGCGTGTGGCAGGTGTTCGCGGCCGGCAAAGCGCAGGCGCTGGCCGGCGTGCCGGACTGGATCGTCAGCGCCACCGACGCCGGCGCCAAGGTGGACATCATCGAAACCAATGGCTTCAAATCCATGGCCCAGGCCATCCTGGCTTCCGACGACACCATCAAGAACAAGCCGGAGCTGCTCAAGCGCCTGGTGCGCGCCACGCTGCGCGGCATGGAAGACATCATGAAGGATCCGAAGGCCGCCACCGCCGCCTACGTGGAAGCCGTCCCTTCCTACAAGGGCAAGGAAGCCAGCATCGAGCAGATCTTCAATATGTACCGCAAATACGTGTACGCCAACCAGAAGCCGCTGGGCCAGATCGACGCGGCGCGCATGGAGTCGGTGCAGAAGTTCTACGTCAGCGAAGGCATCGTCTCCAAGGCGGCCCCCGTCAACGACCTGTTCACCAACCAGTTCATCGGGACGGCGCGCTAAATGGACACCGCAACCTCTATCACGCCAGCCATGAGCACGCCCGCCAAAGCCGCCCCGCTGCTGAGCGAAAAAACGCGCACCGTGCTGGGCAGCCTGCTGGTGCTGGCCATCTTCCTGGCGGCCTGGGAATGGGGCCCGGGCGCACTGGGCATGCCTGAATTCATCCTGCCGCGCTTCTCGCGCGTGCTGCAGGAGTCGCTCTTCATGTGGAAGAACAGCGACCTGCTGGGCCACTTCGGCATCACCGCCATGGAAGTGGTGATCGGCTTCGCGCTCGGCTCCCTGCTCGGCCTCGCGGTCGGCGTGGCGCTGGGCCTGTCGCCGCGCGCCGAAGCCATGCTGTCGCCCTACATCCTGGCGCTGCAGATCGCGCCCAAGGTCGCCTTCGCGCCGCTGTTCGTCATGTGGCTGGGCTACACCATCTACCCCAAGATCATCGTCGCGGTGCTGATCGTGTTCTTCCCGGTGATGATCAACGTGCTGTCGGCCATCCGCACGGTGGACCCGGACATGGTGAACCTGGTGCGCACGCTGAACGCCTCGCGCTGGCAGATCTTCTGCCTGGTGGAGTTCCGCTCCGCCATGCCGGCCCTGTTCTCCGGCCTGCGCATCGCCTCCACGCTGGCCGTCATCGGCGTGACGGTGGGCGAACTGGTGGGCGGCAACCAGGGCCTGGGCTTCCTGCTGGTGGACGGCGAAGGCCAGGGCAACACGGCCGCCGTGTTCGTCGCCATCTGCGCGCTGACGCTGACCGGCATCGTCACCTACGGCGCGGTGGTGTGGGCGGAGCGGCGCGTGCTGCACTACCTGCCCAAAGCCGCCACCAGCACCAAATGAACCAGCAAGCAACAAGGAGCGACAGATGACTACTACCCAACTCCTGGCCGGCCGCAAGGTGCTCGTCACCGGCGCGGCGCGCGGCCTGGGCCTGGCCTTCGCCACCGCCATCGCCGAAGCCGGCGCCAGCGTGGCCCTGGCCGACATCCTGCACGACACGCTGGCCGCCTCGGTGGCGGCGCTGCGCGAACGCGGCCTGCAGGTGCACGGCCTGCCGCTCGACATGGCGGACCCGGCCTCGATCGAAGCCTGCGCCGCCGCGGCCGTGGCCCAACTGGGCGGGCTCGATGGCCTGGTCAACAACGCCGCCATCACCAACTCCGGCGGCAAGTCGTCCGAGCAGATCGACATCGCCATGTGGGACAAGGTGATGGACGTGAACGTGCGCGGCACCTGGCTGATGAGCAACGCCTGCCTGCCCGCGCTGCGCGCCTCCGGCAGCGGCGCCATCGTCAACCTGGCCTCGGACACGCCGCTGTGGGGCGCGCCCAACCTGATGGCCTACGTGGCCAGCAAGGGCGCCATCATCGGCATGACCCGGTCGCTGGCGCGCGAGGAAGGCGCCCACAACATCACCGTCAACGCGGTGGCGCCGGGGCTGACCAAAGTCGAAGCCACCGAATACGTGCCGGCCCAGCGCTACCAGACCTACCAGGACGGCCGCGCCCTGCAGCGCCTGCAGCTGCCGGAAGACGTGACGGGCGCGGTGCTGTTTGCGCTGTCCGGCCTGTCCCGCTTCGTCACCGGACAAGTCCTTGCCGTCAATGGCGGCTTCGTTATGAACTAAATCAGGAGTAATTATGAGCGACGCATCCGAACAAAAGCAGATCCAGCGCAGCTGGGACCAGCCGCAAGGCGCCTCCTTCGAGGAATGGATGAACACGCGCGTGGCGCGCTTCTCCACCCGCAAGTACGACTGGAACGCGCTGAAATTCCAGGCCGACTACGACCCGAAATACCGCCGCGCGCAGATGCGCTACATCGGCACCGGCGGCACCGGCGTGGCCAACGACAGCAGCGTGATCCCGTCCGAGCACTTCACCTTCTCCACCATGATCATCCCGGCCGGCCACGAAGGCCCGCCGCACCTGCACGTGGACGTGGAAGAAGTGTTCTTCGTCCTGCGCGGCAAGCTGAAGCTGGTGCTGGAAAAGGACGGCGAGCGTTTCGAGACCATCCTGACCGACCGCGACGTGGTGTCGATTCCGCCCGGCGTGTACCGCGAAGAGATCAACATCGGCGAGGAAGACGCGCTGATGTGCGTGATGCTGGGCGCGCAAAAGCCCGTCACGCCAACCTATCCGCCAGAGCACCCGCTGGCCAGCATCAAGCGAGGCTGAGATGAACTTCGCCGGCATCAGCGCCAAGGCCCCGGAAGCGGACGGCTTGCAGCACGCCCTGTCCCTGCTGGAGCGCCATTTCGCGGAGCGCACCGTGGCCGTCGAAGGCGGCGTGGCGAGCTACCGCGAGATCGCCCCGGCGCCGGGCGTGCCGCCTGCGCCAGCGGTCGTGCTGCTGCACGGCATAGGCTCGGGCGCCGCCTCCTGGCTGCCTTGCGCGCTGGAGCTGGCCGCCGCCGCGCCGGGCGCGCGCATCATCGCCTGGAACGCGCCCGGCTACGGCGCTTCCACGCCGCTGCCTTCCGCCCGCCCCGGCGCGGACGCCTACGCGGCCCGCCTGCGCCAGATGCTGCAGGCCCTGGGCGTGCTGGGCGCGCACGACAGCGGCCGCATCACGCTGGTGGGGCATTCGCTGGGCGCCATGATGGCGTCCGCCTACGCGGCGGCCCATCCCGCCACGCTGGACAAGCTGGTGCTGCTCAGCCCTGCGCGCGGCTACGGCCAGGCGGCGCGGCTGGAGCACGGTGCGCAAGTGGCGCGCGAACGCCTGTCCACCGTGGGCGAACTGGGCGTGCACGGCATGGCCACGCAGCGCTCCGCCCGCCTCCTGTCCGGCAACGCCAGCACCGCGCAGCGCGACTGGGTGCGCTGGAATATGGCGCAGCTGAACCTGCCCGGCTACACGCAGGCGGTGCATCTGCTGTGCGGCGACGCCATCGAGAACTACGCGCTGTCCGGCGCCGTCTGCGCAGTGGCTTCGGTCTACTGCGGCAGCGCCGACAACGTCACCACGCCGGACGACTGCCGCCTGGTGGCCGAACGCCACGGCCTGCCCTTCGCACTGATAGACCAGGCCGGCCACGCCTGCTACGTGGAGCAGCCATCCGCTGCCATGGCCGCCATCCTGAACTGACCACTACAACATAACGGGACAAAAAATGAACACCAAGCCTGAACAAGCGGAAGACGACAGCGCCGACAAATACACGGTGCCCGGCCTGGAACGCGGCCTGCGCCTGCTGTGCGAATTCAGCCGCAACGAGAAGACCCTGTCCGCGCCGGAACTGGCCAAGCGCCTGGACGTGCCGCGTTCCACCGTGTTCCGCCTGCTGACCACACTGGAGCGCATGGGCTTTGTCGAACGCGCCGAGGGCGGCCGCGACTACCGCCTCGGCATGGCCGTGCTGCGCATGGGCTTTGAATACCTGGCCTCGCTGGAGCTGACCGAAATCGGCCGCCCGCTGCTGGAGCGCCTGCGCGACGAAATCGGCTACTCCACCACGCTGGTGGTGCGCGACGCGCGCAACATCGTCTACGTGGCCAAGTCCAGCACCCCGGCGCCTTTCGTCAGCACCGTCAACGTCGGCACCCGCCTGCCGGCCCACGCCACCGTGCTGGGCCGCGTGCTGCTGCAGGACCTGACCCTGCCGCAGCTGCGCGAGCTGTATCCGGAAGAGCACCTGAAGGTGTATTCGGACAGCACCCCGCACACCGTGCTGGACCTGTTCAACCTGCTGCAGCAGGACCGCGAGCGCGGCTACGTATGGGAGCAAGGCTTCTTCGAGCGCGGCATTTCCACCATGGCCGCGCCGGTGCGCGACCACAGCGGCAAGGTGGTCGCCGCGCTGGGCGCCACCATCCCCGACCAGCACATCGGCGCTGAACAGCTGGAGCGCATCGTGGCCCAGGTGCGCGGCAGCGCAGGCGAGCTTTCGCGCCTGCTGGACCACGCGCCGACCGAAACCGCGCAAATCGTCAACCTCTGGCAGCGTTGATCTAACTCACGCAGCGCTGATTTTACGGAGCACACAATGAGCATGACCAATCTTGCAGGCCGGGTGGCGGTGGTGACGGGCGGTTCGTCCGGCATCGGCTACGCCACCGTGGAACTGCTGCTCGAAGCCGGCGCCGCCGTGGCCCTGTGCGGCCGCGACGCCGCCCGCCTCGACACCGCCGCGACGAAGCTGCGCGAGCGCTTCCCCGCCGCGCGCCTGCTGGCACAAAGCTGCGACGTGCTGGCGCCGGAACAGGTGGCCGCCTTCGCCGCCCGCGTGGAGCAGGAACTGGGCGCCGCGTCCATCCTGGTCAACAACGCCGGCCAGGGCCGCGTATCGACCTTCGCCGACACGGCGGACGAAGCGTGGATGGAAGAACTGCGCCTGAAATTCTTCTCCATCATCCACCCCACCCGCGCCTTCCTGCCGCAGCTGAAAACCTCGGCCGAAGCGGCGGTGGTCTGCGTGAACTCGCTGCTGGCGGTGCAGCCGGAGCCGCACATGGTGGCCACCTCCGCCGCGCGCGCCGGTGTGCACAACCTGGTGCGTTCGCTGGCCACGGAATTCGCGCCGGACGGCGTGCGCGTGAACGGCATCCTGATCGGCCTGGTGGAATCGGGCCAGTGGAAGCGACGCTTCGACGCCCGTCCCGAGGAAGACCAGCACCTGGACTGGGCCGCGTGGACGCGCCGCCTGGCACAGAAAAAACAAATTCAAATCGGCCGTCTCGGCCTCCCCGAAGAAGCAGCGCGCGCCATCATATTCCTGGCCTCTCCGCTCTCTTCCTACACTACCGGCAGCCATATCGACGTCTCTGGAGGACTTTCACGCCATGTCTAATACCAAACAAATCACCGTCGGCGGCGCCATCGCCGCTTTCCTCGAACAGTGCGGCGTCAAAGCTGCCTTCGGCGTGATCTCCATCCACAACATGCCCATCCTGGACGCCTTCGGCGAACGCGGACAGATCCGCTTCATCCCGGCGCGCGGCGAAGCGGGCGGCGCCAACATGGCCGACTCGTATGCACGCAGCACCGGCGGCCTGGGCGTATGCCTGACCTCGACCGGCACGGCGGCGGGCAACGCCGCCGGCGCCATGGTGGAAGCGCTCACCGCAGGCACGCCGCTGCTGCACCTGACCGGCCAGATTGAAACGCCTTACCTGGACCAGAGCCTGTCCTATATCCACGAGGCGCCGGACCAGCTGACCATGCTGAAGGCCGTGTCCAAGGCCGCCTTCCGCATCCGCAGCACGGACACCGCGCTGAGCACCGTCAAGCAGGCGGTCCAGATCGCGCTGACGCCACCCATGGGTCCCGTCAGCGTGGAGATCCCTATCGACATCCAGGCCGCGCTGATCGACATGCCGTCGGACTTCCAGCCGCTGCCCATCCAGCGCAACGAACCGTCCGTGCACGCGCTGGACGAACTGGCCGCGCAGCTGAAAAAAGCCAAGCGCCCCATGCTGTGGCTGGGCGGCGGCAGCCGCGGCGCATCGAAACAAGTGCAGCGCCTGCTGGACATGGGCTTCGGCGTGGTCACCACCACCCAGGGCCGTGGCGTGGTGGCGGAAGACGACCCGCGTTCTCTGGGCGCCTTCAACCTGCACAAGCCGGTCGAGAACTTCTACCAGACCTGCGACGCCATGCTGGTGGTGGGCTCGCGCCTGCGCGGCAATGAAACGCTGAAGTACGAACTGAAGCTGCCGCGCGCGCTGTACCGCATCGACGCCGATCCCGCCGCCGAAGGCCGCTGCTACAAGAGCGACTACTTCGTCTGCGGCGACGCCGAGCTGGCGCTGGAAGCGCTGGCCGACCGCCTGGAAGGCAAAATGCAGGTGGACCCGGGCTTCATCGGCGACCTGCAAAAAGCCCGCGACACCGCCGTGGCGGGCCTGGTTGACGGCCTTGGCCCTTACAGCGCGCTGGTGGACCAGCTGCAGCAAGCCGCCGGCCGCCGCTTCAACTGGGTGCGCGACGTGACGGTGTCCAACTCCACCTGGGGCAACCGCTACCTGCGCATCTTCGATCCGCTGGCAGGCGTGCACGCGCTGGGCGGCGGCATCGGCCAGGGCCTGGCCATGGGCATAGGCGCAGCCATCGGCGCGACCGTCACCAACTCGGGCAAGAAGACCTTCACGCTGGCCGGCGACGGCGGCTTCATCCTGAACCTGGGCGAGCTGGCGACTGCCGTGCAGGAAAAGGCGGACATGGTCATCGTGCTGATGAACGACAAGGGCTACGGCGTGATCAAGAATATCCAGGACGTGCAGTACGGCGGCCGCCGCCATTACGTGGACCTGCACACGCCGGACTACGCCGAGCTGTCGCACTCGCTGCAGCTGCGCCACGCCCGCGTGAGCAACCTGGCCGATGCAGGGGCGGCGCTGCGCACCGCGCTGGCCGAACCAGGCCCCTTCCTGCTGGAGATCGACATGCTGTCGATCGGCAGCTTCAAGACCGCCTTCGCCGGTCCTCCGGTGAAAACCGAAACGCCTGCCGAAGCCACCGCTTAAGGAACCGCCATGCTGCATGTATCGATGATAGGTTGCGGCGCCATCGGCGTCGGCGTGATGGAGCTGCTCAAGACGGATCCCGAGGTGGTGTTCGACCTGGTGATCGTGCCGCAGTCCGGCCTGGAACACGCCGGCGCCACGGTGCGCGAGCTGTGCCCGCACACCCGGGTGGACGTGGGCCTGAAGGGCAGCCGTCCCGACCTGCTGATCGAATGCGCGGGCCACCTCGCCATCGAGGAGCACATCATCCCTGCGCTGGAGAGCGGCATTCCATGCATGGTGGTGTCGGTGGGCGCGCTGTCCGAATACGGCCTGGCTGAAAAGCTGGAGCAGGCGGCGCAGCGCGGCAAGACCCAGGTGCAGCTGCTGTCCGGCGCCATCGGCGCGATCGACGCGCTGTCGGCGGCGCGCATCGGCGGCCTCGATTCGGTGGTGTACACCGGCCGCAAGCCGCCCGGCGCGTGGAAGGACACCCCGGCCGAAAAGGTGGTGGACCTGGACACGCTGACGCAGGCCACCGTGATCTTCGAAGGCACGGCGCGCGAAGCGGCGCGCCTGTACCCGAAGAACGCCAACGTGGCGGCCACGCTGTCGCTGGCGGGCCTGGGCCTGGACCACACGCAGGTGCGCCTGCTGGCCGACCCCGGCGTGACGGAGAACGTGCACCACGTGGAAGCGAGCGGCGCCTTCGGCGGCTTCGAGCTGACCATGCGCGGCAAGCCGCTGGCGGCCAATCCCAAGACTTCCGCGCTGACGGTATTCAGCGTGGTGCGCGCATTGAACAACCGCGCGCACGCCCTCTCGATCTAAGGGAAGACAGATGAACCCGAACATCACTCAACAAATCTGCGTCGCAGGCGAATGGCGCCTCGGCGGCGGCGACAAGTACGCCACGCTGTATCCGGCCACCGGCGAACCGGTGGCCTACCTGAACGCGGCCAGCGTGGCCGACGTGAACGAAGCCATCGAGCGCGCCGACCATGCCTTCCGCACCAGCGGCTGGGCGCAGCGCAAGCCGCACGAGCGCGCCGCCGTGCTGAACAAGGTGGCGCAGCTGATACGCGAACGCGGCGAGGAACTGGCGCAGATGCAGCGCCTGGACAACGGCAAGCCGATCACCGAAACGCGCAACCTGGTGGCCAGCGCCGCCGCCACCTTCCAGTTCTTCGCCGCAGCCTGCGAAACGCTGGAGGAAACCATCACCCCGGCGCGCGGCGACAACCTCACCATGAGCGTGTACGAGCCCATGGGCGTGGTGGCCGCCATCACGCCGTGGAACTCGCCCATCGCCAGCGAAGCGCAGAAGATGGCGCCCGCGCTGGCGGCCGGCAACGCCGTGGTGGTCAAGCCCGCAGAAGTGACGCCGCTGGCCGCGCTGGAACTGGCGCGCATCTGCATCGAGGCCGGCGTGCCGGCTGGCCTGATCAGCGTGTTGCCGGGCAAAGGCTCGGTGATCGGCGACGCCATCACCCTGCATCCGCTGGTCAAGCGCGTGTCCTTCACCGGCGGCACCAGCACCGGCAAGCACATCGCCCATATCGCGGCCGACAAGATGATGCCGGTGTCGCTGGAACTGGGCGGCAAGTCGCCCACCATCGTGTTCGAGGACGCGGACCTGGACCACGCGGTGGCCGGCGTGCTGTACGGGATCTTCAGCAGCTCGGGCGAATCGTGCATCGCCGGTTCGCGCCTGTTCGTGGCGCACAGCATTTACGACAGCTTCATGGAGCGCCTGGCCGCAGGCGCCGCCGCGCTGCGCGTGGGCGACCCGGCCGACGAGAACACCCAGCTCGGCCCGCTGATCACCGCGCGCCACCGCGACAGCATCGAGTCCTATGTGGCGCTGGGCGTGGCCGAGGGCGGCCGCATCCGCGTGGGCGGCATGCGTCCGCAAGGCGCGGCTTTCGACAAGGGCAACTACTACCTGCCGACCATTATCGAAGGCGTGCAGAACGACTGGCGCATCTGCCAGGAAGAGATCTTCGGCCCGGTGCTGGTGGCCATGCCCTTCACCGACGAGGAAGACCTGATCAGGCAGGCCAACGACAGCGTGTACGCGCTGGCGGCCGGCATCTGGACCCAGGACTACAAGAAGGCCTGGCGCTACGCCCGCGCGGTGCAGGCCGGAAACGTGTGGATCAACACCTATAAGCAGTTTTCGATTTCGACCCCGTTCGGCGGCTGGCGCGACAGCGGCCTGGGACGCGAAAAGGGCCGTCTCGGCATTCTGCAATACATGGAACAGAAAAGCGTCTACTGGGGCATGAACGACATGCCGCTGCCGTGGGCGCAGGGAGCGAAATAATGGATGTCCTTGGCATTGATGAAATCACCTACGGCGCGGACGACCTGCCCGCCTGCAAAACCTTCTTCTCCGACTGGGGCCTGAAGCTGGTGGAAGAAAACGAAGGCCTGCTGGCATTCGAAACGCTGAACGGCTGCCGCGTGCTGGTGCGCCGTTCGGACGACCCGGCGCTGCCGCCCGCCATCGAAGCCGGCCCGACGCTGCGCGAAGTGGTGTGGGGCGTGTCCTCGGCTGAAGTGATGGACCGCTTCGGCGCCATCGTGCGCGGCCTGCCCGGCGCATACGAAGACGCTGCCGCCGGCCGCATCGGCTGCACCGACCCGAACGGCCTGGCCGTGCGCTTCCAGGTGAGCCGCAAGCAGGACGTGGACGTGGAGTGCGCCGAGATGAACACCTGGTCGCACCGCCCGCGCGTGAACCAGCGCAGCCCGGCCTACGAACGCGCCACGCCTATCGAAGTGGGCCACGTGGTGTTCTTCGTCAAGGACGTGGCGGCCTGCGAAGCCTTCTACCGCAAGCACTTCGGCTTTGTGCAGTCGGACAGCTACCCCGGCCGCGGCGCCTTCCTGCGCTGCGCCGACGTGGGCGGCCACCACGACATCTTCCTGCTGCAGACGCCGGACCCGAAAGCTGGCCTGAACCATGTGGCATTCACCGTGCGCGACATCCACGAAGTGTTCGGCGGCGGCATGCATATGTCGCGCCAGGGCTGGGACACGCAGCTGGGACCGGGCCGCCATCCGATTTCATCGGCCTATTTCTGGTACTTCAAGAATCCGGCCGGCGGCTTGATCGAGTACTACGCCGACGAAGACCAGCTGGACGAGCACTGGGAACCGCGCGAATTCGAACCCGGCCCCACGGTGTTCGCCGAGTGGGCCATCGAAGGCGGCCTGGATGGCAACACGCGCCGCCAGCGCAATGCCAAGGCCCCCGAAGGCAAATTCCTGACCGACAAACCAAAGTCCTGAACGGAGACTCATCATGCAAGAACGTTATCTCACCGTGCACCAGACCCGCCGCCGTGAACCCACCGGCTACGAGGACCTGCTGGGCGATTCCATCGAGCGCGCTTTCGCGTCCGGCATCGCCGACCTCGCCGCGCTGGTGGCGCACCTGAACCGCACCGGCCCCGGCTTCCCCGGCGGCGGCGCGTGGACCGAAGAAGGATACCAGGCCGAAGTTGCGCGCCTGGCCGCTGAATGCTGAACAGGAAGGACAAGCCATGAGAACCGTAGCCAACGACCCAGTAGACGCCGTCCTCGCAGCCGGCCTGAAAGACCTGTGGTATCCAATCTGCCCGTCCGGCTTTGTGGCCGAGCGCCCCGTCTCGCTGCGCCGCCTGGGCCGCAAATTCGTGCTGTGGCGCGAAGCGAGCGGCAAGCTGCACGCGCTGGAAGACCACTGCCCGCACCGTGGCGCGCCGCTGTCCAAAGGCATCGCGCTGGGCGACCGCATCGCCTGCGGCTACCACGGCGTGCAGGTGCGCTTTGACGGCGTGGTGACCAGCGTGCCCGGCAGCCCGGGCTGCAAGCTGGAAGGCGCAAAAGCCACCCGCTCCTTCCATGTGCAGGAAGCGGCCGGCGCCATCTTCCTCTACAACGCCAGCAAGGACGTGGACCAGCCGCCGCCGCTCGAGCTGCCGCCCGAGCTGACCGCGCCCGAGTACTCCAACTTCCTGTGCTACGCCGAGTGGAACGGCGACTACCGCTACGTGCTGGACAACGTGCTCGATCCGATGCACGGCACCTTCCTGCACAAGCAGTCGCACTCCATGGCCGAAGGCGAGTCGACCGCCGCCTTCCGCGTGCGCGACACCGACACCGGCTTCGTCTTCGAGAAGGAAGGCCAGCGCGGCGTGAACTTCGACTGGACCGAATACGCCGAAACCGGCATCCAGTGGATGCGCCTTGAAATCCCGTATCCGAAGACCGGCGGCCCGGGCGGCAACTTCATCATCATCGGCGGCTATGCGCCGATGGAAGAAGGCGCCACCGCCGTGTTCTTCTGGCGCGTGCGCAAGGTGGAAGGCTGGCAGCGCGACACCTGGCGCTTCCTGTACAAGAACCGCCTGGAAGCGCGCCACTGGCACGTGCTGGAGCAGGACCGCGAGATCCTGGAGGCCATGGAGCCGGACGCCAACCAGCGCGAGATGCTGTACCAGCACGACATGGGCATCGTGCGCCTGCGCCGCCATCTGCGCGGCCTGGCCAAGGCGCAGATCGCCGCCGCCGAAGAGAAGACTGCCTAAGACATCAGAGTATCGGGAGCAATCGCCATGAGTAACAGTCAACAGATCACCGTGCGCGTGCAGGCCATGCGCTTTGAAGCGCAGGGCATCGTCAGCGTGGAGCTGGTGTCGCCGGAAGGCGCGGAGCTGCCCGCCTTCGCGGCCGGTTCGCACATCGACCTGCATCTGCCCAACGGCGTGGTGCGCAGCTACTCGCTGTCGAACTCCCCGCTGGAGCGGCGCCGCTACGTGATCGGCGTGCTGCATGACCGGAACTCGCGCGGCGGCTCGCGCTATGTGCACGAGCAGTTGCGGGTGGGCTCCACGATACAGATAGGCGCGCCGCGCAACAACTTCCCGCTCGACGAGACGGCCGCGCACACGGTGCTGATCGCCGGCGGCATCGGCATCACGCCCATCTACAGCATGCTCAACGAGCTGCGCCGCATGGGCAGGTCGGTGGAGCTGCTGTACTGCGCGCGCAGCCGCAAGGAGGCTGCCTTTGTCGACCAGCTGGTGGCCGAAGGCCGCGCGCAAACCCACTTCGACCAGGAAGCGGGCGGACCGCCGGACCTGCGCGGCTACCTGGCCAGCAAGTCCGCAGCGGCGCACTTCTACTGCTGCGGGCCCACGCCGATGCTCAATGCTTTCGAGAGCATCTGCGCGGAGCTGAAGCTGCCCAATGTGCACATCGAACGCTTTGCCCCGGCCGAGCCGGTGGTGGCCATGCAGGGCAGCGAGTACGAATGCCAGCTGGCCAAGTCGCAGAAGATGGTGATGGTCCCGGCCGGGAAATCGCTGCTCGACGCGCTGCTGGAAGCCGGCATAGACGTGGACCACAGCTGCCGCGAAGGCGTGTGCGGCTCGTGCGAAACGGCGGTGCTGGACGGCGTGCCGGAGCACCGCGACGGCGTGCTGACCAAGGCCGAACGCGAGTCGGGCAAGACCATGATGGTCTGCGTGTCCGGCTGCAAGGGGAAGCGCCTGGTGCTCGACCTCTAACGCCGCAGCCCCGCGCCCTACCGGCAACCGGCCGGTTTTTTTTGCGCCCAATTCAAGTTTGAAACGACGTTTTATCCATGAAACGCGGCTCGTGCCGCCCATAACAAAAGGGGAGTTCCGATGAAGAAGCACATCTTGAAGAAGCACATCTACGTAGCAGCAGCAGCCGTCGCCGCCATGGCCGGCGGTGCAGCCCAGGCGCAAAGCAATGTCACCATCTACGGCAGTCTGGATGCAGGCGTGGCTTACGTGAGCAACCTGAATGGCCAGTCCACCGTGCGCGTGGACCAGGGCACCATGCAGCCGGACCGCTTCGGCTTCCGCGGCGTGGAAGACCTGGGCGGCGGCCTGAAAGCCGTGTTCCAGCTGGAAGGCGGCTTCGCCACCGACACCGGCGCCAGCATCAACGCCAGCAAGATCTTCAACCGCACCTCCATGGTCGGCCTGTCCGGCAATTTCGGCAGCGTCACCCTGGGCAATATGCCGGACATCGTGTTCGACTACGCGGGCAAATTGAGCAACGGCTTCCAGCTGACGAACTTCTACCTCTTCCACCCCGGTAACCTGGACACGCTGGCCAACACCTACCAGTTCACCAACGCCGTGCGCTACACCTCGCCGTCGATGAACGGCCTGACCGTAAGCGCCATGGTGGGCCTGGGCGAGCAGCCGGGCGACAGCAGCAAGGGCCGCAACACCAGCGCCGGCGCCAGCTACGTGAACGGTCCGCTGCGCCTGGCGCTGGCCTACAGCAAACAGAACGACCGCGCGGCGGGCTATGCGGGCGCCTTCCTGTCCACGCTCAACCTGGGCAACGCGGGCACGGTGTTCAGCAGCCTGACCACCTGGGCGGCCGGCGGCGGCTACAAGGTTGGCGACTGGCGACTGAACGCGCTGTACACGCAGAACACGGTGGACCTGCCTGCGTCCAGCTTCAAGCAGAAGAACGCGGACCTGGGCGCGGCCTGGAACTACAACCCGCTCAACACGCTGAACATCGGCTTCACCAACTCCAAGCTGGGCGGCGCCAAGTACAACCAGTTCAGCATCGGCAACGCCTACGCGCTGTCCAAGCGCAGCGAGTTCTACGTGCAGGCGGCTTACCAGAAGGCCAGCGGTACGGCGCGCTTCGCGCTGCAGAACAACACCGGCGCGGCTGACGGCAAGAACCAGCTGGTGACCACGGTGGGCGTGCACCACTCGTTCTGACCTTGTCCTGATCCCTGTCCGCACTACCACGCCGCGCCGTCCGGGCCTAGCCACGGACCGCGCGGCGTTCTCCATGGAGCTACACATGTTTGCAAACCTCAAAATCGGCACCCGACTGGCGGCGGGCTTCGGCGCGGTCATCGTGCTGCTGGGCGGCATAGTCCTGGTGGCGGTGCAAAGCCTGGCCAGCCTGCACCAGGCCACCAGCGAAATCGTCGACGACCGCTATCCGCAAGTGGTGCTGACCACCAGCCTGCTGATGCAGGTGAACGAAAACGCCATCTCCATGCGCAATATGCTGCTGGCCGATAACCCGGACATGCTGAAGACGGAAACGGCCTCCATCGCGGCGGGCGAGAAAGCCATTGCCGATGGGCTCAACAAGCTGGAAGGCATGCTGTCCAGCGACGCGGGGCGCAAGGCCTACAAGGACATGCAGGCGCTGCGCGCCAAGTACCAGGCGGGCCAGGCCGAGTTCATGAAACTGGCGGGCAGCGGCGGCACCATAGACGCGTCCACGCTGCTCATGACCACACTGCGTGAAGACCAGCTGGCCTACACCGCGCGCATGAAGGGCTTCCTGGCCGGCGGCGGCAAGCTGATGGAAAAGAGCGGGCGCGAAGCGGCGGAGCTGTACCAGCGCAAGCGCCTGCACATCCTGCTGCTGGCCGGCGCGGCGTGCGTGCTGGCGGTCGGCTTCGGGCTGTGGATCACGCGCTCCATCACCGGCCCGCTGCACGAGGCGGTGCGGGTGGCGCGCACCGTGGCCAGCGGAGACCTGAGCAGCGACATTCAAGTGCGCTCGCAGGACGAAGTGGGCCAGCTGCTGCAGGCGCTCAAGGAAATGAACGGCAGCTTGCGCAACATCGTCAGCGAAGTACGCAGCGGCACGGACGCCATCGCCGGCGCGGCCAGCGAGATCGCGCAGGGCAACCTGGACCTGTCCGGCCGCACCGAGCAGCAGGCCAGCGCGCTGGAGGAGACCGCGTCCGCCATGGAAGAGCTGTCGGCCACGGTGAGCCAGAACGCGGAGCATGCGCGGCTGGCGCGCGAGCGCGCGCACGGCGCGTCCGGCATTGCCACGGGCAGCAGCTCGGTGGTGGAGCAGGTGGTGGCGACGATGGACGCCATCAGCGCATCCTCGCGCCAGATTGGCGATATCATCGGGGTAATCGACGGCATTGCGTTCCAGACCAATATCCTGGCGCTCAACGCCGCCGTGGAAGCGGCGCGCGCGGGCGAGCAGGGACGCGGCTTTGCGGTGGTGGCGTCCGAAGTGCGCACGCTGGCGCAGCGCTCGGCGGCGGCGGCGAAGGACATCAAGCACCTGATCGACGCCTCCACCGCCAGCGTGACGAGCGGCGGCAAACTGGCGCAGCAGGCCGGCGCGACCATGCATAATGTGGTCAGCAGCGTGGCGCAGGTGGCCGATTCGATCAGCGAGATTGCGTCGGCCAGCGCCGAGCAAAGCAGCGGCCTGGCGCAGGTGAACCAGGCGGTGGTGCAGATGGATGAAACCACGCAGCAGAACGCGGCGCTGGTGGAGCAGGCAGCGGCGGCGGCGCAGGCGCTGCAGGACCGGGCGGCGGAACTGGCGCGGCTGGTGAGCGTGTTCCGGCTGAACGCGGGCGACGGCGTGCATGGGCTGGCGCCGCGTGCGGCGGGTTACGCCGCTGCGCGTCTAACCCGCCCTACGGAAGTACTGCTGTAACCGGCAAAGGAGAGCAAATGGAACAGATCAGCGTCAGCAACTGGAACGAGTTCATGGCCCTCAGCGCGGAGCTGGACGGCTGGGCGTTCCGTGGCCAGCAGGAGGTGCGCTGGCCGCTGATGACGTCATTGTCGCGCTACCTGAGCGCCTACATCCCCGACCGCGCCAGCTGGCGCGCGCGCGAGGAACGCGCCATCCGCATCTTCCGCCGCAAGGCGCACAACTACCTCACCGACCCGTCGGTGCTGGACAACGCGCTGCGCTGCCTGGCGCTGATGCAGCACCACGGCGCGCCCACCCGTTTGCTGGACTTCACCAAGTCGCCCTTCGTGGCGGCCTTCTTCGCCCTCGAGCGCGCCACCGGCGACGCCGCCGTGTACGCGCTCAACACGCCGCGCCTGTGGACCGCCGCGCCGCACACCGATCCCGGCATGGACCGCGACCATATCGACCCGCGCGAGAGCGGCAACTTCACGCGCTTCTATCTGCCCAACAGCCACGCCATCATCTGGATAGGCGAGCCAACCGAGATGGACCGGCGCCTGGTGGCGCAGTCCGGCACGCTGGTGGTGCCCGGCATGCTGGACAAGCCGCTGGACGAGATCCTGCCCGCCTACGGCGACAGCGGCGCCCTGCTCAAGCAGATCGTGCTGCCGCAGTCCATGCGCGACGAGGCCATGAAAGCCCTGTACCGCATGAACATCACCAACGCCACGCTGTTCCCGGACCTGGACGGCCTGGCGCGCTCCATCGGCATGGAGCTGGAGATGGTGTGGCCGGTGGCGGCGGGCAGCTGAATCAGAAAGGCCCGAGGTAATCCAGCTTGCCGATCTTCACGCCCTGCGCACGCAGAATGCCGTAGGCGGTGGTGATGTGGAAGTAGAAGTTAGGCAGCGCGAAGCTGAGCAGGTAGCTCTGGCCGGTGAAGGACTGGCTGAAGGCGCCGAAGGCCAGCGTCACTTCGCGCCCATCCGCGCCGTCGAACTGCGCCTGCGGCAGGCTTTCCAGATACGCGATGGTCTTGGCGATGCGCTCCTGCAGCTGCTGGAAGCTGGCCTCGTTGTCTTCGAACTTGGGCGCATCCACGCCGCACAGGCGCGCCACGCACAGCTTGGACGCGTCGCTGGCGCGCTGCACCTGCGCCGACAGCGGCAGCATGTCTTCGGCCAGGCGCGCGCCCAGCAGCATGTCCGGCACCATGCCGCTGGCGTCGGCATGCTCCTCGCCCTTCTTCAGCAGCGAGGACAGCACGTTGAGGCCGCGCACAAACACCGGAACCGACACCTGGTACATGGATAGGGACATGGCTTTTCCTTGGATAGTAGTGACCGGGAAATCATACGTGTATTATCTGGTTTTCGCTCGCAGCAGCGTAATTAAAGGACTGACAATGAAGTTAGCAACGATATTCAAGGCGGCCGCGATGTCGGCAGCCGCCACCCTGGCCATGAACGCGCAGGCCGACAGCTTCGCTTCGTCCGCATCGAGCGCAGGCTCCGCATCGAGCGGCAGCATCTCCACGTCGCTGAACGGTTCGAGCAACAGCTCCAGCGGCGACAAGAAGACCGCCGGCGGCCCTTACCACATCATCCAGATGGCAGCGGCGCCGGGCAAGGCCAACACCACCCGCCTGACCATGCAGCACGACGCCAGCGGACAGCAGCTGGTGCTGGACCTGCCTGCGGCCATCGCCGCCAAGGAAGGCCTGGAGCTGGGCGGCGTGGTGCTGACACAGCCGCGCTCCTACGGTTTCGAGTTCGCGCATGCGGACACGCAGAAAGCCTTCTTCCTGGTGCTGGAAGACGACTGGCACGGCGAACTGGCAGCGCGCCCCGTCAATCTGTGAGCTTTTCCCGCCTGGCGGCACGCGCGCTGAGCGCATGTCTGCTGAGCTTATGTGCGCTGGGTTGCGCGCTGCCGGTGGCCGCCACGGCGGGCACCTTCTGCGACCGCGCCAACGCCCTTACCGCCGGCGAGCAGGACCGCCTGCTGCGCTTTGCCGCCGTGGTGCGCGAAGAACTGGGCCAGCCGGGCGGCAGCGCCGCGCTGGTCAGCCGTTCCGGGCTTGACCTGTCCCGCTTCGACATCCGCTACTCGCACGCCTCGATCGGCTGGCGCGGCGACAGCGGCGCCTGGACCACGCGCCAGCTCTACTACTCGTGCGACGAAAACCGTCCACGCATCTTCGACCAGGGCGTGGCCGGCTTCGTCATGGGCACGGACGATCCCAGGCTGGGCTACATCTCCGTGGTGCGCCTGCCTGCGGAAGCGGCCAATGCGGCGCGCCTGGCGTCGCTGGACGGGCAGATAGCGCTTGGCCTGCTGGCCGGCACCTACAGCGCGAACGCCTACGCCTTCGGCCTGCAATACCAGAACTGCAATCAATGGGTGGCCGAACTGCTGGCTGCGGCGTGGGGCAACCTCGCCACCGGCGACGGCGTGCGCACGCGCGCGCAGGCGTGGCTGCGCGAAGCGGGCTATGCGCCGCAGGGTGTGGATGTGAACTCGCCCTTCCTCATGCTGGCCTCCTACTTCGTGCCGCATGTGCACCTAGACGACCATCCGCCGCAAGACCGCTATGAAATGAAGCTGAAAGTGAGCCTGCCGTCCACACTGGAGGCCTTTGTGCAGCAGCGCTACCCGGACAGCGAACGCACGGAGATCTGCCACAACGCGCGGCAGATCGTGGTGCACAAGGGCTGGACGCCGGCCGCCGCAGGCTGCGAGGCCGGACCGGGCGACCGTGTGATTATGTTGAACTGAGCTGGACCAAGCCGCGTTAAGAGAGCCGCACCACCATCAGGCCTGCGCGCAGGCCGATGCGGACATCGGGATTGGGGAAAACCACCATCTCTTCCGGGTGCTGCACGGTGTAGACGGTGTCGCCGTCGCGTGCGATTTCGTCGCCCTGCTTGAGCGGCGTGAAATTCCAGGTGTCCTTGCCGAACGCCATCCGGAACTGGTCGCTCAGCTTGATGATCTGGCGCGCGGTGGCGTACACGTGGGGCGCCTGCTTCGCGTGCTTCGGCGCCGCGCCGCGCAGCAGATCGTCCAGCGCCTGGGAGGCCTCGGTGAACTGCTCCAGATTGTTCTCGCCCAGCGTGCCTATGCGGCCCAGCTCTACGGTGGTACCGGCCGCCGCGTGGTGCTCGGCCGAGTAGTAGCTATAGGTTCCCACCGATGCAGGATTCATGATGACGGCGCCTATCGCCGCCTGCCCCAGCCAGGCTATCAGCTTTTCGCGCGCGCCGTCCTCGATGATTTCGGGGACGATGGCGAAGGTCGGGTAAACCGACGGGCGGATGGCGGTGTGCAGGTCCAGGTGCCAGCGCACCGGGCCTGCGTCCTTGAAGAAGGCGCTGGTGGCGGCCACCATCGCGTCGGCGCGCGCAGCTTCCGCCGTGCCTTCCAGCGTGCCCCGCTCGGCGCGGAACATGCGGTTCAGGTCCGCGTCGATGAAGCGCTTGCCGGCGCGGATGGCGCCGATGTTGCCGACGCAGAGCATCAGGTCCACCGCCAGCGCGGAGGCGCTGGTCTCCACGTCGCGTGAAAGAGCGTCCAGCAAATACGCCACCACTTCGATCGGACCGGTCTCGTCGCCGTGCACGCCGACTGAGACCAGCACGGTCGGGCGGGCGGCATCAGCTTCCGCGCGCTTCACCGTCAGGATGCCGTCGGCCGGCTGCGCCACCGTAAAACCGGCCGCCGCGAAGCGGGCCGCGACGGCGCTGAAGTCCGCCTCGGCCAGCGCCCGCACTGCTTCTGGCAACATCGCCATGCGCTTACGCAGCCAGCGGAACGGCGTTGGCCGCTTCGGACAGCGCCCACACGTCCAGCATCGCCTGCTCCAGGTCCGCCGAGGTGGCGTAGCCGGACAGGCCCAGCGTGTTGGTCACGACTTCCACCGCTTCGGTGGCGTCGTGGCCGTTGGTGGCGCGGGCCAGCACTTGCGTCAGCAGGCGCTGCTGGGTGCGGCGCAGCGCGTGCTGGGCGTAGCTGCGCAGCTGCTCTTGCGAGCGGGTTTGCGCAGGCAGCTTCAGGCCGCGTTCCAGCGTGTCGATGCCGGCCTGGCTGCGCAGGGCCATGCCCACTTGCAGGAAGGCTGGCAGGTCCATGCCGCCCGGACGCTTGACCGACAGCGCCGCGAACACGAAGGCTGCCACGGCCTCAACCGCATCCACCGCTTTCCATGCGTGGACGAACGCTGGGCGCAGGCCCGGCGTGGTGTCGGCTTCGGACTGGCCATCGGCCGGCACCAGTTTCTTCAGCATGTCCGGCTGGGCGAACAAGCGGGTCAGTTCGTCCACGCCGCCGGCGGCGCGCAGCTGCTCGCCCGGCACCGACAGCACGCCCTGGATCACGGCGCGCTGCAGGCTGCGGGTGCGGCCATCGACCTTGATCGACACCGCGCGCGGCACGCGCAGCGCGTCCGCATCCAGCGCTTCGAACACCGGCGCCAGGTTCAGCGCGGACCATGCCTGGCCCCAGGCCAGGATCACGTCCGCCTCGCCGGCGCTGTGTTCAGCGGCCAGTTCGCGCAGCATCAGCGGACCGCAGCGGTTCACCGATTCGTTGGCCAGCACGGTGGCCAGGATGGCGTTGGCCAGCGGGTGCGCCAGCGCAGGACGGGTAGCCACCAGCAGGTCCGGGAAGTAAGGCTTCAGCACCGCCTCGGCCCAGCTTTCCTCCGTCAGCGGCAGCGCGGACAGCATGCGCTTGTAGCGGTTCTTCACGTTGGCAATCACCACCGCCAGCTCCGGCGTGGTCAGGCCACGGCCGTCAAGCTTGCGGCGCGCCAGTTCGGCCACGCTCGGCAGCTGCTCCAGCTCGCGCGACAGCGCACCCTCTTCCTCCAGGCTGGCGATCAGCGCGGCATAGCCGTCCTGCACCGCCGCGTCGGACTGGGCCTGCTGCTCGCGCACCAGCAGGTGGGTTTGCAGCGTGTTGTCGCGCAGGACCAGGCGTTCGATGTCGCCGGTCATTTCGTTCAGGATGCGGTTGCGGTCCGTTTCGGACAGCTGGCCGGCGTTCATTTCCACGTCCAGCCACATCTTCGCGTTCACTTCGTGGTCCGAGCAGTCCACGCCGGCCGAGTTGTCGATCGCATCGGTGAAGATGCGGCCGCCGGACAGCGCGAACTCGATACGGCCGGCCTGGGTCGCGCCCAGGTTGCCGCCTTCGGCCACGATCTTGCAGCGCAGCTCATTGCCGTTGACGCGGATGTTGTCGTTGGCGCGGTCCTTCACTTGCGCATGCGACTCGGTGGACGACTTGATGTAGGTGCCGATGCCGCCGTTGTAGAACAGGTCCACCGGCGCCAGCAGGATGCGGTGCATCAGCTCTTCAGGCGACAGTGCGGTTTCCTCGATGTCCAGCGCGGCGCGGATCTGCGGCGACAGCTCGATGGAACGGGCGCTGCGCGGGAAGACGCCGCCGCCCTGCGAGATCAGGTCCTTGTTGTAGTCTTCCCACGAGGAGCGCGGCAGCGCGAACATGCGCTGGCGTTCGGCGAAGGAGACGGCGGTATCCGGATTCGGGTCCAGGAAGATGTGGCGGTGGTCGAACGCGGCCAGCAGCTTGATCTGGTTCGACAGCAGCACGCCGTTGCCGAACACGTCGCCCGACATGTCGCCCACGCCCACCAGGGTGAACGGCGTGGTCTCCATGTTGTGGTCCATCTCGTAGAAGTGGCGCTTCACGGCTTCGAACGCGCCCTTGGCGGTGATGCCCATCTTCTTGTGGTCGTAGCCGTTCGAACCGCCCGAGGCGAAGGCGTCGCCCAGCCAGAAGCCGCGCTGCACGGCGATGCCGTTGGCGATGTCGGAGAAGGTCGCGGTGCCCTTGTCGGCCGCCACCACCAGGTAGGGGTCGTTACCGTCGTAGCAGATGGTGTCGGCAGGCGAGACGATGTTGCCCAGCACGCGGTTGTCGGTCACTTCCAGCAGGCTGGAGATGAACAGGCGGTAGACTGCTTCGCCTTCGGCGGCGATGGTCTCGCGCACGGCGTCCTTCGGCATCATCTTGCAGACGAAGCCGCCCTTGGCGCCGGCCGGCACGATGACGGCGTTCTTCACCATCTGCGCTTTCACCAGTCCCAGCACCTCGGTGCGGTAGTCTTCCATGCGGTCCGACCAGCGCAAACCGCCGCGCGCCACAGGGCCGCCGCGCAGGTGCACGCCTTCAAAGCGGCGCGAGAACACGAAGATCTCGCGGAACGGACGCGGCTCCGGCACCAGCGCCAGGTTGCTGGTGTCGAACTTGAAGATGATCTTGTCGCCCTGCTGATTATTCTGGTAGTAGTTGGTGCGCAGCGTGGCGGCCACCAGGTCCACCATGGCGGCCATGATTTCTTCGGTGTCCGCGTGGTTCACGGACGGCAGGCGCGCCTTGAGGGCGGCCAGCTTGTCCAGCACCGCCGCGCGTTCGCTTTCAGGCAGCGCGGGATTGAAGCGCTGCTCGAAGGCGTCCACCAGCTCTTTCACCAGCAAGGGCTGCTTGCGCAGCGTTTCGGCCACATAGCGCACGGAGAAGCGGCTGCCCGCCTGGCGCCAGTAGCTCGCGTAGGCGCGCACCAGCTGCACCTGGCGGGTGCTCAAGCCGCCTTCGATGACCAGGCCGTTCAGGCGGCCGTCTTCGGCTTCGTTGTTGAACAGCGACGTGACCAGGTCCTGCACCACTTCGGCCACGCCGGGCTGCGCCAGCTTGGCGGCGCTGTCCGCGTCCACCAGCAGGCTGGTGACGAAGTGGCGCTTGCCGTCGGCGGCGTGGATGGCGTAGGTCTGCTCACGGTCAATCGCCACGCCGGCGTTGTGCAGCGCCGGCAGGATGTTGGACAGCGACGGCACGCGCTCCACCGAGTACAGGCGGATGGTGGTGGCGGCGCTGTCGGCCGAAGCCAGTTCCACGCGCGCGGCAACGCGGCCCGCTTCGCCCTGGCGCAGCATGGCGCCCAGGTCATGGAAGGCCACGGCGGGCGCGGTGGCGTTCACGTAGTCCACCGGCAGCGTGGCGCACAGCTTGCGCAGGCTGGCGCGGGTGCTTTCTTCGAACACGGCGTCGGCCAGCGCGGAGAAGCTGTTGTGCCAGCCGTCCAGGATGGACAGCAGCGGACGCTGGATGTCCGACTCGAGGTCCAGCGGGTAGCGCGCGGCGTGCGCGATCAGGTAGACGCGGGCCAGCGGGCCGTCAGCCACCAGGGTTTGCGAGCTGACGTGCGAAGCGCCCGAGCTTTGCTGCAGGGCCTTGGCCAGCGCATGCGCCACCGAGGCGCTGTAGCGCTCGCGCGGCAGGTAGACCAGCACGTTCAGGTGGCGCGCGTACACGTCGCGGCGGGCGAACACCTTGGTGCGCGGCTGCTTGTACAGCGACACAACAGCGCCACATACATCGGCCAGCCATTGCGGTTCCGCTTCCAGCGCTTCGGTGCGCGGCAGCGATTCCAGGATCTCGACGAATTTCTCGGCGCGGAAGCCTTCCTTGCGCACGCCTGCGATCTGCAGCACTTGCGCAATGCGGCCGCGCGCGAACGGCATGCGGGTCAGCGGGGTAATGGTGGCGGCGCGGGTGAACAGGCCCACGAAGCAGTGCTCGCCCAGGATGGCGCCGTTGGCGTCGGTGTTGCGCACGCCGATGAAGTCCAGCTGCTGGTCGCGGTGCAGCGTGCCTTCCACGTCGGCCTTGACGATGGACAGGGTGTGCGGGCGCTTGGACAGGGTGTCGAAGTCGCCGGGGATGCTGGCCAGGCAGGTGCCGTAGACCGGGTGCGAGGTGTCCTGCAGCACGCCGATGCGGCTGGGGATGTCGCGTTCCAGTTCGCGCACGCCCGGCTTCACCTGGTAGTAGGCGTAGCCGAATGGCTCGAAGCCTTCAGTGCGCGCCCAGTCCAGGAAGGCGGCCACTTCCTGGCCCTGCTCGCCGCCGTTGGCGGCAGCGGCCGCGCCCACGCTGGTGAAGCGCTCTTTCATGGCGTCCAGGTCGCGGCGCACCACGGCGGCGTCGCGCGCCACCATTTCCAGGCGCGCCACCAGGGCCGCCAGGTCGCCTTCGGCGAGGTCGTCGGCCAGCAGCACCAGCACGTAGGATTCGAGCTTGCCGCCCGCAGTTTCAGCACCTGCGCCCACCGCCATCGCCACGCCGTCGGCGCCGCGCGCCACAGGCAGCACGGCGTTCAGCACGCCGTTGGCGATCAGGCGCTGCTTGCGCAGGGCCATGACGATGGAGTCCACCAGGTAGGGCATGTCGTCGTTCAGTATCAGCAACGCGGTCGCCTTGCCGCCACGGCCATCGGCGTAGCGTAATTTGGCGATCTGCACACCTGCCGAACCGCGCTTGGCCGCCTGCGTGAACCCTTCCCATAGCACCGGCACCAGGCTGTCCGGCGCAACGCCGGCCAGGTCCTCTTCGTCTATGGCCGCGAGCCAGGCGCCGATCAGGGCGGAGACTTGCCCGCTGTCGGCCGATTTGTTCGCGTTGATCAGGTCCAGCGTCTGTTTGCGCAGGTCTTGTGGCATTTGTGTCATCGTTGCTTCTCCAATACGTTGTAAGTATCCGTCTCACCGTGGGGCTTGTGGCTGGACGGCGGGGCGACGCTTTGTTCGGTGGCGGGGGTTGGCCCCGGCACCATATGGGGATGAATCCGGTTTTCTACAACTTACAGATCATACAGCCCTGGCAGGCCGAGGATGCGGCTCAGTTCCTCCAGCGCGGCGTGCACTTCCAGCGCCAGCGCAGGGTCGGCCAGGTCTTTCGGCTCCAGCTGGTCGCGGTAGTGTTTCTCCACCCACGCCACCAGCGTATGGTACAGCGCCTCGGTCATGATCACACCCTGGTGCATGGCCGACGACTCCTCGTCCGTCAGCGCCACGCGCAGGCGCAGGCACGCGGGGCCGCCGCCGTTGCGCATGGACTGGCGCAGGTCGAAGTGGATCAGTTCATTCACCGGGCCGCCGCTGGCCACCAGGCTTTCCAGGTAGCGCGCAACGGCGGCGTTTTCCTGGCATTCCTGCGGAATCACCAGCGCCATCTTGCCGTCGTGCTTGGACAGCAGCTGGGAGTTGAACAGATAGCTGTGCACCGCGTCCGCCACGGCCACGGCGCCGGTGTCCACGCGCACCGCCTGCAGCTCGGCGCCCGCATCCGCCATGGCCGCGCGCAGCGACGCCAGCGTGGCCGCTTCGTCGGCGAAGGCCTGCTCGTGGTAGAACAGCACGTTGCCGTTGCCGACCGCGATCACGTCGTTATGGAACACGCCCTGGTCGATCACGTCGGGGTTCTGCTGGATGTAGACGGTGCGCTCCGCGGCCAGGCCGTGCAGGCGGGCCACGGCTTGCGAAGCTTCCAGCGTCTGGCGCGCCGGGAAGCGCTTGGGCGCGGGCGCGGCGGCGTCGAACTCCACGCGGCCGTAGACGAACATCTCGACCGCCTCGGCGCCGTGCGCGGAGCACAGGCGGGTGTGGTTGGCCGCACCTTCGTCGCCGAAGGCCGGCGTGCCTGGCAGCGCGTCGTGCACGGCGAAGTAGCGCGGGTTGTTGAAGATGGCGCGCAGGCTGCGCGCCGACTGCGCGTGCTCGAACGCGCGGTGCAGCTTGTTGTTCAGGTTCGCCGGCGTGAAATGCACGCGGCCGTCGCCGGTGTCCGCAGACGGGCTGACGGTGGCGGCGTTGGCGGTCCACATCGGCGAGGCCGAGTAGGCGCAGGCCAGGATCACCGGCGCTTCCTTGTAGGCCTTGGCCAGCACGTCGGCGTCGCTGCCGGTGAAGCCCAGGCTGCGCAGCAGGCGGAAATTGGGACGGTCCTGCGGCGGCAGCAGCGCCTGCGCAAAGCCGCGCTGCGCCAGCGCACGCATCTTCGCCAGGCCCTGCAAGGCGGCCTGCTTCGGGTTCGACGCGCTCTTGACGTTGTTGAACGAAGCCACGTTGCCGAAGGAGAGGCCGGCGTAGTTGTGGGATGGGCCTACCAGGCCGTCGAAGTTGAATTCGCGTGCTTGCCGCATGTTGTCAATTCCTTAGAAGTTCATGCCTGGAGACAGCTTGGCCGGCATTTCAAGCACGCTGTTCTCGATCGATGCGACCGGATAGGCGCAGTAGTCCGCCGCATAGTAGGCGCTGGGACGATGGTTGCCGGACTTGCCCACGCCGCCGAACGGCGCGCTGCTGGCCGCGCCCGTGGTGGGGCGGTTCCAGTTGACGATGCCGGCGCGCGCCAGCACCTGGAACTTGTTCCACAGCGCCTCGTCGTTCGAGACCAGCGCGGCGGCCAGGCCGTATTCGGTGGCGTTGGCCACCTTGATGGCGCTGTCGAAATCGTCCACGCGGATAATCTGCAGCAGCGGGCCGAACCACTCCTCGTCCGGGATGCCCTTGGCGCTGGTGGTGTCCACGATGCCGGCCGAAACAAAGCCCGTGCCTTCCTGCAGCTGCTTCATTTCCAGCAGCAGCTTGCCGCCCTTGGCCACCATGTCGTGCTGGGCCTGCACCAGGCGCGCGGCGATGGGCGCCGAAACGACCGGCCCCATGAAGGGCTGCGGCTCGGCGTTCGACGCGCCCACCACCAGCTTGGACGCGACGTCCACCAGGCGCGCCACGAAGGCGTCGCCCGCCGGGCCGGTCTGCACCACCAGGCGGCGCGCGCAGGTGCAGCGCTGGCCGGCCGAGATGAAGGCGGACGACACGGCCATGAAGACGGCGGCGTCCACGTCCTTGATGTCCCACACCACCAGCGGATTGTTGCCGCCCATTTCCAGCGCCAGCAGCTTGCCGGTCTGGCCCGCGAACTGGCGGTGCAGCGCGGCGCCGGTCTGGCTGCTGCCGGTGAACAGCACGCCGTCGATATCCTTGTTCTGGCCCAGGGCGATGCCGGTGTCGCGGCCGCCGTTGACCAGGTTGAGCACACCGGCGGGCAGGCCCGCCAGCTCCCACAGCTGTACGGTTTTCACGGCGGTGCGCGGCGCGTATTCGCTGGGCTTGAACACCACGGTATTGCCCGCGATGAGGGCCGGCACGATATGGCCGTTGGGCAGGTGGCCGGGGAAGTTGTAAGGACCGAACACGCCGAACACGCCGTGCGGACGGTGGCGCAGCACGGCTTCGCCGTCCGCCACCTTGCTGCGCGTTTCGCCGGTGCGGGCGCCGTAGGCCTGCAGCGAGATGTCCACCTTGTTGGCCATGGTGGTCACTTCGGTGCGCGCTTCCCACAGCGGCTTGCCCACTTCCTCGGCGATCAGCAGCGCCAGCGCTTCGGCGTTTTCCTTCAGCAGGTCGCGGAAACGGGTGACGACGGCCACGCGCTGCTCCAGCGGCGCGAGCGCCCAGCCTTCAAAGGCGGCGCGCGCCGCGCTGGCGGCGGCGGCCACGTCTTCCGCCGTGGCTTCGCGGCTGGCCCAGGTCTGCTTGCCGTTGGACGGATCTATGGTCACCAGTTCGGCGCCATGGCCGGCCGACCACTGGCCGTTGATGTAGTTGCTCAGAGCTTGTTCAGACATGGGTGTTCTTCCTCACGTTGAGAGTCAGGGTGCGCACGACGTCGCCGGCGTGCACGCGCAGCAGCTTCTGGTCGTCGGCGGACAGGTCGATCTTGCCGTTCACCGCAGCGGCTTCGGACAGGACCATGCGGAAATCCTTCAGGTTGGTGTTCGACACCAGCACCGGCTCCATCTGCGGCGCGCAGGCATGCGTCATGTCGGTGTCGACGTCGACCACAGCCAGGGCGCTGTCGCGCACCGCGCGCAGTTCGGACACGCGGCCTTGCAGCACCGGCCCCGCGTCGAAGATGTCGACATAGCCTTCGAAGTGCATGCCCTCCTGCTCCAGCAGGCGGCGCGCCGGCACGGTGGACGTGTGCACCTTGCCCACCACGTCCTGCGCGTCCTGCGGCAGATAGGCCACGTACAGCGGCTGGCGCGGCATCAGTTCGGCGATGAAGGACTTCTTGCCCTGCGCGGTGAGCGCGTCGACATGGTCGAACTCCATCTTGAAGAAGTGGCGGCCCAGGCCTTCGTAGAACGGCGAGCGCCCGCTGGACTCCTGGTAGCCGCGCATTTCCGCGATCAGCTTTTCAGTGAACAGGTGCGGGAACTGGGCGATGAACAGGAAGCGGCATTTGGACAGGAACTTGCCGTTGTTGCCGTGGCGGTAGTCCGGGTTCAGGAACAGCGAGCACAGTTCGGTGCTGCCGGTCAGGTCGTTCGACAGGTACAGCGTTTCCATGCGCGTGAACACTTTCAGCTCGCGGCTGGAATGCACCAGGGTGCCGATGCGGTAGTTGTAGAACGGCTCGTCCAGGCCCACCGAGCCCTTGATGGCGCACACGCCGGCCAGGCGGCCGCTGTCGGTGTCCTCCATCACGAACATGTAGTCGCGCTTTTCGGGCGGGATGGTTTCGGCGAAGGAGGCGACGGCGATTTCCACGCGGTCGCCCAGCATCTTCATGTCCGGCTTGAGCGTGGTCATGCCGGAGCCGACCTGGCTGGCCATGTCATACAGGGCGTCCAGGTCGGTGGCTTGTATGGCGCGTACTACTAGCATAAAGGTCTCTTTTCAGATGCGTACACAAATCACGTTGCCGCCTTCGGCAACCTGCAGCACTTCCTGCACTTCCACCGGCAGGGCTATGGTGGCGCTGCTTTCAATCGCAGGCACGGCCACCACCACGGCGCGGAACTCCTGGCCCGCGTTGGCGGCCACCGCGTAAGCCACCACCGGCTCGCCGGAGCGCGAGGGGCGCGGCGTGGCCACGGTGCGCTGCAGCGACGAGGTGCAGGTGCGCAGCGCGTGCTTGTGCGCCTGCAGGATAGGGCCGCCGTCGAAGATGTCGATGTAGTCGTCGGCCTCGAAGCCTTCGGCCGTCAGCAGGCTGAAAGCCAGCTCGCCGGACGGGTGGATCTGGCCCATGACGGCCTGCGCGTCGCCCGGCAGCAGCGGCACGTAGACCGGGTAGTGCGGCATCAGCTCGACGATGAGGGTGCGGTTGCGGGCGCCGCCTATGGTGCGTTCGGCGTCGAGGAAATCCATCTGGAAGAATTTGCGGCCCACGGCGTCCCAGAAAGGCGACTCGCCGTTGGCGCCGGTGGCGCCGGCCAGGGGCACGAAGAAGCGGTCCGCAAAGCGCTGCGGCGCCATGGCGGCGAACAGCAGGCGCGCGCGCGACAGCAGCGCCGCTTCGGGGCGGTTCTGCACCGCTTCGTTGACGTAGAAACTGGACAGCTGCGAATACGCGGTCAGCTCGGAGCACAGCGTCAGGGCGTGCACGCTGTGGCTGATGTTCAGGTCGCGCGAGACCTGCTGGATCACGTCGTTCCGGAAGGAGAAGTAGGTGCCGTTGGAACCGGCCGACGCAAAAATGGCGGCGGTGCCGACGATGCCGTGGTCCGCCAGGGACTCCAGCACGAACAGGTAGGACTCCTCGCTGGGGATGTCTACGTGGGCGCTGAAGGATGCTATCGAAGCCTCGACCGCCTGCGCGATCTTGTCGCGCGTCTTGGGCAAGGTATGGACACCCGGCATGCTTACCGCAGCCAGCTTTTCCAGCGCTGCGATATCCGCAAGTTCTACCGGACGGACAACATACATGTGAACTCCTTTGTTTTTATACTTACGGATGCTGCAGGGACGGACCGGACGGTCCGTCCCTAAGGTATTACGCAGCCAGGCTGTCCAGCGCCGCGCGCAGCAGGCGGCCGGCTTCGGCGATCTGCTCGTCGGTGACGACCAGCGCCGGTGCGAAGCGCACCACGTCGGTGCCGGCGATCAGCACCATCAGGCCTTGCGCCTCGGCTGCCTTCTGGATGTCCTTGGAACGGCCCTTCCATTCATCGGCCACCACCACGCCCAGCAGCAGCCCGCTGCCGCGCACCGTCGACAGGATGGTCGGATAATCCTTGGCCAGGCCTTCGAGCAGCGCCACCATCTTGGCCGACGCTTCGCGCACGCGCGCCAGGAAGGCCGGCTGGTTGATCACGTTGACCACGGCCAGCGCCACGGTGGCGGCCAGCGGGTTGCCGCCGTAGGTGGTGCCGTGCGAGCCGACGCCCAGCGAGGCGGCCAGCTCGTTGGTGGTCAGCATGGCCGCCACCGGGTAGCCGTTGCCCAGCGCCTTGGCCGAGGTCAGAATGTCCGGGGTGATGCCGTAGCCCTGGTAGGCGAACAGGTGGCCGGTGCGGCCCATGCCCGACTGTACTTCATCGAAGATCAGCACGGCGCCGGTCTTGTCGCACAGGTCGCGCAGCTCTTGCAGGAAGGCTTTGTCGCCCGGCAGCACGCCGCCTTCGCCCTGGATCGGTTCCACGATCACGGCGCAGACGTCGTCGCCGATGGCGGCGCGCGCCGCGGCGATGTCGTTGTATTCAATGTGGTCGATGGCCGGCGGCAGCGGCTCGAAGCCTTCGGTGTACTTGGACTGGCCGCCGACCGACACGGTGAACAGCGTGCGGCCGTGGAAGGAGCTGAAGCAGGAGATGATGCGCGACTTGTGCGCGCCGAACTTGGCGTGCGCGTGCTTGCGGGCCAGCTTCAGGGCCGCTTCATTGGCTTCGGCGCCGGAGTTGCAGAAGAAGGCGCGGTCGGCGAAGGTGGCTTCGGTCAGGGCCAGGCCCAGGCGCAGCACCGGCTCGTTGGTGTAGCCGTTACCCAGGTGCCACAGGGTGTTGGCCTGCTGGGTCAGCGCTTCGACGATGACAGGGTTGCAATGGCCCAGCGCCGTCACGGCGATGCCGGAGGTGAAGTCCAGGTAATGCTTGCCGTTCTGGTCCCACAGGTCCAGGCCCGATGCGCGCACCGGCACCATCGCGGCTGGCGCGTAGGTTGGAACCAGTACTTCGTCAAAAGTCTGCCGGGTGACAGGGCGAGTGGTTACAGTCGAATCAAGCTTTGCGTTCATGGCATTCCCTATCAATGTATAGAGGTACGGCCGCAACCAGGCGGCTACGGGTGGTACGACATTATAAAAAGCGGGATGCTAAAACTCTTTTGCGGATGCGACAAGGATTTTCATAATTCAGAAGGTATGCAGGATGCCCGCTTGCGCGCCCCGGATGTCCCCGCCCGGCAGCGGCGAGCGCACTTGCGCCGCCGGCGCCACCACGGCGGCGCCCAGCAGCGCGAAGCTGCTGCGGCCCTCGTCCTGGCGCAGCTGCGCCAGCGCGCCATAGAGGGTGGTGCGGGGCGACAGCCAGTAGCGGTATAGCAAGCCCAGTTGCCGGGCGTCGCCGTGGCCGGCGACTTTCCTTGAGTCAACTTTATCGCGCAGGCCGGCCCAGCCGAAGCCGAGCGCGGCCTGGGGGCTGAAGCGGTACTGGGCAGACAATTGCAACAGGCGCGTGTCCTGCGCGCCGTCGGCGCGGCTTTCCCGGCCAGCAGAGGCGTACAGCGTCCAGCCCCGGCTGGCCCCGGCGCCTGCCAGCGCATAGGAGCCGCCCGCGCTGGCGCGGCGCGCCACCGTGCCCGAGGCCGCCGTGCGCACCGTCTGCCAGTTGGCGCCCAGGTACAGGCCTTGCCTCTCGTACTCGGCGGCCAGGTGCAGATTGCGGTTGGCCGCCGCTTCGTCCAGCGGCGCGGCCCCGCCGGTGGCGCCGCGCGCCAGCAGCGCTTGCAGCCGCACGCCGCCCATGCTGGGCGAAAACAGGCCGACCGCATTGTCCGCACGGGGCGGCGCGCCGAACAGATTGTTCCAGCCGGACGCGTAGGTGCCGCTGGTGAAAGCGTCAAACTTGCCGTTCATGTAAAACTGCGGCGTGTTCTGCCGTCCCAGGCGCAGCTCGCCCCACGGCCCGGACAGCCCGGCCCAGGCCTGCCGGTTGAACAGGCGGTTGCCGTCGGCCTGGCTGCCGTCGTCGCTGTTCAGGCCGGCCTCCAGCAGAAAATTGGCGGCCAGTCCGCCGCCCAGGTCTTCCCGCCCGCGCAGGCCAACGCGGCTGGCCAGCAGGCCGCTGGCGTCGGCGCGGCTGACGGCGGGCAGGCCGTCGGCCCGCACCTGCGCCACATAGGTGTCCGCCACGCCGAACAGGGTGACGGCTTGCTGCGCGCAGGCCAGGCTGGGCATGCATGAAAGCAATAACAGATACCGCATTGTGCACTCCCGGATACGATTCTGCGGCGGCGCTTGTTTCCGTCCCGCATACTCGGCTATGCTGTCCTGACGGCGTCTGCCCAAGGTTACTCCAATGCGAATAGGTCGAACACGTTTTGCCGGCTGGCTATGCGGCCTGTGGCTGCTGGCAGTTGCCAGTACGCTACACACCGCGCCTGCGCAGGCGCAACCGGTAGCGCTAACGCCCGCCGAACAGGCCTGGATGCAAGCCCATCCGCAACTGACGCTGGCGCTGGACCAGTACAACGCCCCACTCAACTTCCGCCGCGAAGACGGCAGCGCAAGCTCCTTTGCCGGCGCCTCCATCGAATACGCGCAGCTGGTGGCGCGCAACACCGGCCTGAAATTCCAGTTCGCCGGCTCCACCTGGGACGAAGCGCTGCGCAAAGGCATGGCGCACGAAGTGGACGGCGTGCTGTGCGCGCGCGAGCGGCCCGAACGCAAGACCCGCCTGAATTTCTCCGCGCCCTACCTGGAACTGCCCATCGCGCTGGCCACCCGGCCCGAGCACGCCGCCGCGCGCAGCCTGTCGGCCTTCGCCGGGCAGCGCATCGCCGTGGTGAGGAACACCGTGCGGGTGCCGGTGCTGCGCGAACGCTGCCCGGACTGCAAGCTGGTGGAAGTGGCGGACGTGCAGGAAGGCATGGCGCGCGTGCTCAAGGGCGAGGCCGACGGCCTGTTCGACGACCTGCCCGTGGTCCAGCGCGCCATGGGCAGCGCCGGCCAGCTCAAGATCAGCCTGCTGTACTACTACTCGGAAGCGGCCACGGTGCGCTTCGCCCTGCGCAACGACGCGCCCGAGCTGCTCTCCATCGTCAACAAGGGACTGGCCGCCATCACCCCGGCCGAGCACGAATTGATACGCTCGCGCTGGCTGGCCGCGGCCGACGGCGTGCACGTGCAGCGCGAGCTGCCGCTCACGCCGGCCCAGCGCGACTGGCTGGCCGCCCACCCGCTGCTGCGCGTGGCCATGGACGGCGGCCGCGCGCCCATCGAATGGCGCGGCGAGGACGGCCAGCAGCGCGGCATCTCGCTCGATTTCCTGCGCCGCATAGAGGAAATGCTGGGCGTGCGCTTCGAGCTGGTGCCCAGCAAGAGCGTGGCCGAGCAGCTGGCCAAGCTGCAGAACAAGGAAGTGGACATCGTCTCGGCCATCACCCAGTCGCCCGAGCGGCGCGCCTACCTGAACGTGACGCAGCCCTTCATGAGCACGCCCATCGTGATCTTCAACCGGGTCGGCACGCCGCCGCCGGGCGGACTGGGCGGGCTGTCCGGCAAGCAGGTGGGCGTCTCGGCCCGCACCAGCGTGGCGGGCTTGCTGCGGCATGACTGGCCCGGCATCCATACCGTGCAGACCGACAATTTCCAGCAAGCCGCAGACCTGCTGCGCAGCGGAAAAATCGACGCCTTTGTCGGCCCCCTGATCACCGGCACCCACCAGCTGGTGGAACAAGGCGCCAGCGACATCCGCGTGGCGGGCGAGACCGATTACCAGTACCACATCGGCTACGGCGTGCGGACCGACTGGCCGGAGCTGCTGCCTATCCTGGACCTGGCGCTCGACGCCATTTCGCGCACCGAGCGCGACGCCATCCGCCAGAAATGGGCCACGGTGCAGTACGCGCACGAGATCGACTACCGCCCGCTGGGCGCGCTGCTGGTGGCGGTGCTGGTGGCGGTGGTGTTCATCGTGCAGCTGCGCGTGATGGTCAAGCGCCGCACGGCCGAGCTGCAGCAGGAAGTGTCGATGCGGCGCGCGCGCGAGGACGAGATTCAATTGCTGAACGCGGCGCTGGAACTGCGCGTGGAGCAGCGCACCATGCAGCTGAGCCGCGCCAACGACGAGCTGCGCCTGGCCGCCGAGCAGCTGGTGCAGACCGAAAAAGTGGCCTCGCTGGGGCGGCTGGTGGCCGGCATGGCGCACGAGCTGAACACGCCGCTGGGCAGCACCCTGACCGCCGCCACCTCGCTGCACGACCTGGTGCGCGAGTTCGGCGGCGCCCTGGCCAGCGGGGGGCTGCGCCGCTCGCAGGCCGACCAGTTTGTGCAGCAGTGCCTGCAGGCCTGCGGCATTATCGAGCGCAACGCCTACCGGGCCTCGGCGCTGATCGACAACTTCAAGGAAATCGCGGTGGACCAGGCCAGCGTGCGGCGGCGCCGCTTCGGCCTGGCGCATATCGTGCGCGAAGTGGTGACCACCCACCACAACGCCTGGAAGGGAACGCCGCACCGCATCGTGGTCGAGATCGCCGCCGATATCGAGCTGGACAGTTACCCCGGGCCGCTGGCGCAAGTGCTGTCCAACCTGCTGGAGAACACGCTGGTGCACGGCTTCGCCGGCCATCCGGGCGGCACCGTGCGGATTGCGGCCACGCCGGCCGGCGAGCGCGTGCAGCTCAGCTATATGGACGACGGCGCCGGCATCCCGGCCGCGCACCGCAACAAGGTGTACGACCCCTTCTTCACCACCCGCATGGGCCAGGGCGGCTCGGGGCTGGGGCTGTACATCGTGCAGACGCTGGTGTCGGGCGTGCTGGGCGGCGCCATCGCGCTGCACAGCGAGGAAGGCAAGGGCACGCGCTTCGAGCTGACCCTGCCGCTGGTGGCGCCGGAGCCCACCCCGGGCACGGCCAGCGCGGCGCATGGCATAGTGGCGCTGCCGGTGGCGGCATCGGCGGGTTACGGCTCCGCCTAAGCCGCCAGCTCAGCCGTTGAGCTTGCGCTGCCGTTCTTCGCGCGGGGTATTGCCGAACAGGGTGCCAAAGGCGGTGGAAAAATGCGAGCCGGACGAAAAGCCGCACATCAGCCCCACCTGCACGATGGACGAATTGGTTTCCAGCAGCAGCTGGCGCGCGCGCTGCAACCGCAGCTCCAGGTAATAGCGCGACGGCAAACTGCCCAGATACTGCTTGAACAGCCGCTCCAGCTGCCGGCGCGACAAGCCCACCAGGTTGGCGATGTCGTCGGTGGACAGCGGCTCCTCGATATTGGCCTCCATCAAGGTCACCGCCTCCGACAGCTTGGGCTGCAAGGCGCCGAAGCGCGCCTGCAAGGCCACCCGCTGGCGCTCCTCGTGGCTGCGCACGCGGTCTATGCACAGCGCCTCCTTCACCTCGGCCTGCACATTGGCGCCGTACAGCGCGTCGATCAGCGTGAGCGCGAAGTCGGCGCTGGCCGAGCCGCCGCAGCAGCTCAGGTGCGGCCCGTCGATTTCGAACAGGTGCGGCGTCAGGATGGCGCGCTCGGTGATGCCCTCGGTGTCCGCATACAAGGCCCACGGCAGCGCAATGCGCACGCCGCCCATCATGCCCGCCTCGGCCAGCCACAGCACGCCCGCGCCCACGCCGCCCCAGTACGGCGCGCTGCGCAGGCGCTCGGCGACCAGGCGCAGCTGCGCCGGCGGGCACTCGGCCTGCTGCTCGTCGGCCACCAGCAGCGCCAGGTGCCAGCCGCCCGGCGGCGCCTCGGCCACCTGCTGCGGGCTGCGGATATCGAGCTCGAACCGGGCGCCCACGCTGCGCGCGGCCAGGCGCAGCGGCTGGACCAGGCCGGCCCAGGTGAGCGTGTCCGCCTCGCCGGCAAGGACCAGCAGCATGCGCAGCGGCTGCTCCCGGGACAGGCGGGACAAATTGGAAAACGGCATCGGCGGATCTAAGCTGGGTGGTTGATTACTCGGGCGCCAGCGCGGTCGGTGGCCGGGCAACGCTCCATTGGCTCACTATCATACCGGAGATCAACAATATCGCGCCGAGCAAGCCGGTCCACGCCAGCGTTTCGCCCAGCCACAGATAGCCGAAAATGGCCGCGCAGCCCGGTTCGAAGGCGTAGATCACGGCCGCCTCGTTGGCCGAGCTGTGGCTCTGGCCCCAGGTTTGCAGCGAAATAATCAGCGCCGTGGCCACCACGCCCAGGTAGATCAGGTTCCAGCGGTACAGCTTCAGGCCCTGCCAGATGTATTCCCAATAGTCGCCCATGTCCTGCGGCGCCGCCACCGGGCCGCGCGGCACTTCGCGCAGCGCGATCCACAGCGCCGCGCACACGGCCACGGTGAGGATTTGCGCGGCGGTCAGGCTCATCAAGCGCTCGGTCTTGCGGGTGAACACCTCCATCAGCTTGATGTAGCAGCCGAAGCACAGCGCGGCCAGCAGCGCCAGCGTGTCGCCCTTGCCCCAGACGAAGGCGCCGTCCCAGCACAGCGCGAACAAGCCCACCAGCGCCAGCGCCAGGGCGGCCACGATGCGGCGCTCCGGCAGCTTGCCCAGGAACACGCCCAGCAGCGGCGGCACCAGCACGTTCAGGCCGCACACGAAGGCGTTGCGGTTGGACGTGGTCAGCGCCAGGCCCTCCACCTGGAACAGATAGCAGAAGAACAGCACCAGGCCGCTGACCAGGCCGTAGCGGCAGTCCGCCCATTTGGCGCGCAGCAGGAAGGGCGACAGGATCAGGCTGGCCATGGCGAAGCGCGACACCACGATCCAGTTGGTGGACAGGTAGTCGGTCATGTCCTTCATGGCGGGGAAGGTCGTGCCCCAGACCAGGGTGACGAGCAGCAGGGCGGCGATGCCCCGGAGGTGGTTAGGCAGGGACGGCATGTCTGTTTGGTAATATTGGCTAGCCGCGTAGTGTACCGCGATTGCCGCCGCGCAGCAGGCGCTATAATCATGGCCTATGGGTGAACGATATTTGAAAAGCATACGGCTGCTGGCCGAGTGCATGCAGGGCTTTGAACGCCTGTCTGGCGAGCACGTGCGCGAGTGCGGGCTGACCCATGCGCAATTCGATATCATCGCCACGCTGGGCAACACCGAAGGCATGTCCTACAAGGAACTCGGCGACAAGACGCTGATCACCAAAGGCACCATGACGGGCGTGATCGAGCGCCTGGAACAGAAAGGCCTGGTGGAACGCCAGCGCAGCCTGGACGACAAGCGCTCGTGGTTCATCCGCCTCACGCCGCAAGGGGAGCAGGTGTTCCGCGAGGTGTTCCCCAAGGTCATCGCCCGAGGCGGCGACGTGTTCGCCGGCTACAGCGACGACGATTTCGCCGCCCTTGAAAAAGTCCTGTCCGGCCTCAAACAAGTGATATCGGCCGGCGACGCCTGAGATCAGGCCCAGACTCCGGCCCCGCACAACGCGCCCATCCCCCCCAACAACCAAGGAACGACATTGAAAACCTCCCTGCTCGAAGGCAAAAAGCCTGCGAAATTCGACAAGCACATCATCGGCAACCTGTTGCTCAACGTGGACACGCCCGACGAAGTGCGCAAGGAAAAGCTGCTGATCGGCGTGCGCAATGAAGACGGCGAAATCTACCGCCTGATCGGCGCCACCAAGCACAACAGCTTCATGAACGCCATCGAGGAGCTGTTCGATCTCGGCCTGGTGGACGAACTGCAAGACAGCGAAGGCACCAGCGAAGGCTGCGACGCCATCTTCAGCGAAGCCGACTGAAACAAAGCAGTCTAAAATAAAGGGGTCAGGGTTAATTATTCAGGAAACATTGCCAGATTAATTAACCCTGACCCCTTTTTGCTGTTGAGTAAGTGTGTCGCAAATAAATTCCACACGGCAATAATTTGCGTATAATTTCCTGATGGACAGACTGGACGCCTTCAAGCATATCGCTGCTCAAGCGAGCCGGGGGGACCTTGCGTTCCCGACCAATGTGAATGCTTCGATCCGGCTGCAGGAGGCGCTCAGCGATCCCAACTGCCACGTCGAGGCGGCGGCCAAACTGATACAGGCCGACCCGCTGCTGGCGGCCCGCACCGTGGCGATCGCCAATTCGGTCGCTTATAACCGCTCAGGGACGGAAATTTCCAGCGTGCGCTCGGCCGTCCAGCGGCTGGGCGTGCGGACTTTGCAGTCGCTGGTGGCTGCGCTCATCGTGCGCCAGCTCGGCAGCAAAATCGTCGATCCGGCCCTGCAGGCCATGTCGGCCCAGCTGTGGGAGCATACCGCCCACGTGGCCGCCCTGGCCCAGGTGATTGCGCGCCGCGTGACCCATGTTGATCCCGATACGGCGCTGTTTACCGGCATTATCCACGAGGTTGGCGCTTTTTACATGCTGGCGCAGGCCGACGCCTACCCCGGCATCATGCAGGGCGAGCCGGAGGACTGGGTCGAGCATGGCGAGGTGGAGATCGGGCGCGGCGTGCTGCGCAAGCTGGTGGTGCCCGAGGCCGTAATGGCGTCCGTGGAGGCGATGTGGGACGGCCTGCGCGCCCTGCCGCCGGAAAACCTGGGCGATACCTTGCTACTGGCCAACGATCTGGCTCCGGTGCCCTCCCCCATGCACCAGCGCCCGGGTGCCACCACGCCGGCCGCCGCCCGCACCCTCGATTTCGCCGTGGGCGAGGGCACGCTGGATGCGATCCTGCGTGAATCGGCCGGCGACGTGCAATCCCTGTTCGCGGTGCTGATGCTGTAGGTTCAGGGCAGTTTAGCGCTGTTTGCGCTATAGTTGTAGCAACATTAACTACAACTCAAGCTTCCCATGTTCTCGCCGCCCACCGTAGACAGCATCAACTCCCTCCTCCCTTCCGAACCATTGCTGATGATGGGCGCCGGTCCGGTGCCGATTCCGCACAGCGTGGCGCAGGCCAATTCCATTGTCATCAACCACCTCGGCGGCACGATGGCGAAGATCATCCACCAGATGAAGGAAATGGCGCGCTATGTGTTCCAGACCGAGTCGCGCTGGATACTGGGCGTGGCCGGTCCCGGCTCGGCGGCGATGGAGATGAGCGTGTGCAACCTGGTGTTCCCCGGCACCCGCGTGCTGAGCGTGTGCAACGGCTACTTCGGCCGCCGCTTCGCCGAGATGGCCACCCGCGTGGGCGGCCAGGTGGAGTGCCTGGACGTGCCGGACGGCGAGGCGGCCCAGGTGGCGGCCGTGCGCGCGCACCTGGAGCACTTCCGCCCCGAGGTGCTCACCATCGCCCAGGGCGAAACCTCGTCCACCGTGTTCAACATCCACCTGCCGCAGATTACGCGGCTGGCGCGCGAGTACGGCTGCTACGTGATCGTGGACGCGGTCTGCACGCTGAGCACCATGCCGTGCGAGATGGACAACTGGCAGATAGACGCGGTGGTGACCGGCGGCCAGAAGGGCCTGTCGTCGATCCCCGGCGTGTCGCTGATCGCGTTTTCGGAGCGCGCCTGGGAGCGCATCAACGCGCGCCCGGTGCAGCCTCCGCACTGGTGCCTGGACGCCAAGCTGGCGGAGCAGTTCTGGCACAACGCGTCCTACCACTACACGGCGCCGGTGTCCGGCATCCTGGCGCTGCACGAGGCGCTGCACCTGATCTGCCAGGAGACGCTGGAGCAGCGCTTCGCGCGCCACCTGCGCTGCTCGCTGGGCTTGCAGCGCGGCGTGGAGGCGATGGGCCTGCAGCTGTACGGCCAGCCTGAGTCGCGCCTGAATTCGGTGGTGGGCATCGTGGTGCCGGACGGGATCAACCGCGCCGAGATCTGCGAGCAGATTTCGCTGAAGTACCGGGTGGAGATTTCCGGCTCCTTCGGCCTGAACATCGTGCGCATCGGCCAGATGGGCGAGCAGTGCCGCGCCCACCATCTGTTCCGCACGCTGCACGCGCTGGGTTCGACCATGAAGGACCTGGGCGCGGACGTGGACGTGGCGGCCGGCGTGGCCGCTCTCGAGCGCCAGCTGCAGGGCGCGCTCTAAGGCGCGCTCGGATACGGCTAGCCCCGCGCCGGCCCTGCGCTCAGCTGCGGCTGGCGCCGCTGCCCCAGGCGGCTTCGCCGTAGCGGAATTTCGGCCGCAGCTCGCGCGCGAACTGCTGCAGCTCCAGCGTGAAGCCGCCCAGCGACAGCTCGCCGTTCATGTAGCGGCCAACCAGCGAAGGCAGGTCCAGGCCGTCGCGGAAATCGATCTCCCTGGTGTCGATAAAGCCGCCGCGCCGCAGGTCCGCCTCCAGCGCTTCGGCGCGCTGCGCGTCCGCCTCGGCGTGCTGGCGCGCGGCCAGCGCGCGTTCGTAATCGCGCCGGCTGCCGGCCAGCTTGTCCTGCAGGTTGACCACTTCCAGCACCAGCTTGTCGTCTTCCGGACTGGGCGTGGCGCGCGCCTGCGCGATCAGCTCAGCGATCGGCAGCGACTTCAGGCTGGCGGCCTGCAGTTCCTGCGCGCGCAGGTAGCGCGGGTCGCGCCGCGCGGCGTAGTCGGCCAGGCTGGCGCGCACGCGGCGCAGGCGTTCGTCCGCTTGCGCGACGGCCGCCTCCAGCGGCGCCACGGCTTGCGCTATGCGTTCGGCGATGGTGGGCGGCGGCGGCGCGAAGGACAGGCGGTCCAGCTCCGCGCGCGCCTCGGCCAGAGCCTGCGCGCTGCGCTCGGCGCGCTGCGGCAGCGCTTCCTGCATGGCGAGCAGGATGTTCTCGTTGCGGCGGTTGTTCGCGAAATTGCACAGGCCCGCGATCCACTCGTCCTTCGCGGGGTCGCCGTCCTCGCTGCGGTAGGACGGCGTGCCGTAGCCTGCGGCCTTCAGGTAGGCGTACAGTTCGTCGCTGCGGTAGCGCGCCAGCTTGGCGCCAATCTCGGCTTCCAGCTCGGCGTTCATGGCCAGCAGCGCCTGGTGCGCCGATTCGGCGCGCTGATAGGCATCGCGCGCGGCCTGCAGGATCTGCGCGGCATCCATCTGCGCGCCGGGGCGCAGCGCGGCCTCGCGGATCTCCGCGCCGCGCTGGCGGATGGCCGCCACGTGGTTGGCGATGTCGCTGCCCACCGTTTGCAGCTCGGCGCGCAGGGCTTGTTCCTCGTCGGCGCGGAAGGCCAGCTCGCGCTCCGCTTCGGCGGCGATGCTTTCGTTCTCGGCCAGGTTCAACCCGGCCACCTGGCGCAGCAGGCCGGCTATCTTCTGCTCCAGCGCCAGTTCGTCGCGGCCCGCTTCGGCGGCGCGCGCGTCGCAGCTTTCCAGCTTGCCCTGATAGATGCGGGTGTTTTCGCAGATGGCTGCAGTGAATTCGGAAGCGAGCATGTTATTTCACGAGCCCCGACAACCAGCGGCGCCAGCCCGACGGACGGCCCTGGCCGGCGCGCCGGGCGGCGATGTATTGCAGCGCCTTTTCGCGCTCGCCTGCGTCGCCGGGACCGGGTTCGAATTCCAGGCGCTGCGCGAAGTAAGCGCGCACGCCTTGGGCGATCAGCTCGTCGTCCACGGCGAGGCCGTTGGCCGCGTAGTACTCGCGGATGCGCGCGCCCACTTCCTCGCGCCGCCGGGGCAGGTCGAGGTGCTCGTCCACCACCATCTGCTTGTGGCGCAGCTCGTCGATGAAGGCCATCGCGCCGAGCTGCTCGGACAGTGCTCCCGCCACGATCGCCACCCTTACGCGGCGCCCTTGTTGAGCAGGGCGATGAAGCGCTGCTTGCTGTCCTCGGTGGCCGCTTCGATTTCCTTCGAGGTGCGGGTCGATTCTTCGCGCAGCTCCTGGATCAGCTTCAGGCTGCTGCCCTGGAATTCCACGATGGCGGTGGCCAGCGCACCCACTGAGCTGGCTTTCAGCGTGGAGCCGTAGCCGGCGCGCAGGCCCGCTTCGAGCTGCTGGCCGCCGGCCTTGGCCAGCGTCTCCAGGCCCTGGTTGATGCCGTCGGTCATGGCGTCCATGGTGGCGGTGGTTTCGGCCAGGCCGGCCATGGAGGTGAACGATGCGGCCAGGCCGGTGAACACCACTTCATTGGTGGCGAAGAAGGTCACGGCGCGCTGGTAGATGCGCTCCTTGATGGTGTGGGTCTGCTGCAGGCGGGCGAACACCAGTTCGGCCGTGTTGTAGGAGGTCTTCAGGTCGTCGGCGATGTCCTTCACGATTTGGTAGGACTTGTCCTCGTCCTGCACCGCGCGCAGCGCTTCGTCGCGCACCAGTTCCAGGCGGGCGCGCTCGACGGCGTCCGCCACGTTCTCGGTGGCCTTGTTGGCCACGTCCAGCGCCTGCTTGCGCTCTTCCAGCGCCTTGGTGGCCACTTCCAGCACCTGCTGCGCTTCCACTTCGGACGACTTCAGCGCCATGCGGAAATCGCGGTAGGCTTCCAGGATGGCGCTCTCGCGCTGGATCTGTTCATTGGCCGACTTGGCCACATCCAGATAAGTGGCGCGGATGTCGTTGAAGCGGTCCGGAATCGAGCCGCGCCGCATTTTCATCCAGCCCATCTGGATGCGTTCCTGGAAGTCCAGCTTGCCGTCCGCCATCCAGCCGGCCATTTTCTCGGCGTCCTCGCGGATGGAGTTGAAGCCGGTGGTGATGTCGGCGTAACGGGTGGAAATGTCCATGCCCGAGATCTGCTCGCGCACGGCGGCATTGAAGGTGGACGAGTACTGCAGCGTGGTGGCGATGGCCGTGATTTTCACGGCATCATATTTGGCGACTTTTTCCAGCAGCGGTACGACCGGCGCGTCCTCGCGGTTGCCCAGGTTGACGCCTATAGTGCGCAGCGCATTGACTGCGCGGTCGAGGTAGCTGATTTGGTTCATTCGAGACTCGCAAGTGATGGGTTTGCTATAAAGAAAGTAGCGTGCAGCACATCTTATAACAAAAACATCCTTGCGAAAATCTCAGCCGGCAGGAATTGCCTTCCTGGCCAGCGGCGGCGCAGGCGGGGCAGGAGGAGTACGGGGCGCGGCCGGCGCTCTGGCCGCCAGCCGCTGGCGCGATTTGCGCGCCGTTTCGCACAGCAGGCACATGGCGTCAGGCCTCCGCGGTTTGCCGCCACGCCGGCAGCTGCTGCATGCGGCCGTACCAGGCCTGGATGTTGACGTAGCCGTTCAGCGGCAGCGCGGCCCGCTCCGTGTACATGAGCGGCGCGGCCAGCGCCAGGTCGGCCAGCGTCAGGCTGTCGCCCACCATCCACTGGCGGCCGGCCAGGTGCTTGTCCAGCACCGTGGCAAAGTCGGCCAGGTCGCTTTCGCCGCGCTCTTCCTCGCGCGCCTCCGGCCCCTGGCCGGTGACGATGCCCTTCCACACCCGCTCCCAGGTCAGCACACCGATGGCTGGCGAGAAATGCTGGCAAGCCCAGAACATCCAGCGGTTGATGTCGGCGCGCGCGCGCAGGTCCTGCGGGTAGACGGTCTGGCCCGGCGTCTTGTCGGCCAGGTATTGCATGATGGCGCAGGATTCCCACAGCAGGAAGCCGTCGTCCTCCAGTACCGGGATCTTGCTGTTGGGATTGAGTTCGCCCAGGCGGCGGCGGTCTTCCGCGCTCATCAGGTTCACTTCGACGAATTCCACCTCCGCGTTCAGGTGGGCAACCAGCATGGCGACACGGCGGGCGTTGGACGAGATCGGGTGGTGGTAGATGCGCATTGCTGTCTCCGTAAGTGATGTGCGATGAAGCTATCTTAGGAGACGGCTGCGACAGTTTCTGTCAGTAGCCTTTGATAAGTTTGCCAAAAAAAATGCCCGCCGGTGAGGGCGGGCCAAGTCCAAAACTAGGGATGTCCTGAAAGAGACAGTTCCACTATATTCCCGCGCGCCGTCCGCCTCTGTGCGCTGCTTAACGTAGTGAATACGTCGTGAACAGCTAGCGCCTAGCTCTCCTCGCTGATGCCGTTTTCCGCGCGCCAGGTCTTGAGCAGCGCGTGCCGCGCCGTGGGGTAGCGCTCGGCTATGGTCTCGGCGGACTGGATGCGGTCCATGCGGAAATGGCGCAGCGCGCCGCGCATTTCGCAGAAGGCGGCCAGCAGGCGCTTGCCCTCGAAATAGGCCAGCGCGAACGGCCACACCACGCGCTCGGAGGCGCGGCCCTGCTCGTCGCTGTAGCAGATGCGCAGCTTGTGCTGGCGCCGTATGGCACGGCGCGCCGGCGGGATGTGCGGATCGTCGTGGTCGTTGAAGCCGATCGGCACCCACAAGCTGGTCTCGGCCATATCGTCGCGCAAGTCTTTCGGGGTGGCGGTGGCGATCTTGGCCAGCGCGCTGGCGGCCGCCTTTGCCAGTTCGGCGTCGCCCTGGCGCTTGACCCAGCGCGCGCCCAGCACCAGCGCTTCCAGCTCGTCGGCGCCAAACATCAGCGGCGGCAGGAAGAAGCCGGCCCGCAGCAGATAGCCCACGCCGGCCTCGCCTTCCAGCGGCGCGCCCAGCTCGGCCAGGGTCTGCATGTCGCGGTAGATGGTGCGCTCGGACACGCCCAGCTGCTCGGCCAGCGCGGCCGCCGTGACGGGGCGGCGGCTGCCGCGCATGGCGTCCATCAGCTGGAATAATCGTCCGGTACGGCTCATGTGCTTCCTCGTGTATAAAAAATGCCGCCAGGCTTGCGCGTGGCGGCATTCTCGGGGGCCGGTGGCTTACACCACGGCGCCGTCGGTTTCGTCTTTCTCTTTGACCGGCTTGATCAGGTCTTCGCGCTTCACGCCCAGCCACATGGCCACGGCCGCAGCCACGAACACGGACGAGTAAATGCCGAAGCAGATACCGATGGTCAGCGCCACCGCGAAGTAGTGCAGCGTCGGGCCGCCGAACAGCAGCATGGACAGCACCATCATCTGCGTGCAGCCGTGGGTGATGATGGTGCGCGAGATGGTGGAGGTGATGGCGTTGTCGATCACTTCATGCACCGAAGCCTTGCGCTGCTTGCGGAAGTTTTCGCGGATACGGTCGAAAATAACCACCGATTCGTTGACCGAGTAGCCCAGCACCGCCAGCACCGCCGCCAGCACCGTCAGCGAGAATTCCCAGCCGAAGTAGGCGAAGAAGCCCAGGATGATGACCACGTCGTGCAAGTTCGCGATAATCGCCGCCACCGCGTACTTCCACTCGAAGCGCACGGCCAGGTAGATCATCACGCCGATAATCACCATCACCAGCGCGTTCAGGCCGTTCTGGGCCAGCTCGTCGCCCACCTGCGGGCCGACGAATTCCACCTTGTTCAGCTGTACCGTCTCGGCGCCGGCCGCGTCCACGCAGGCGTTCTTGGCAATCTGCTCGCCCTTGGGCGAGACCAGCTCCATGCGCTTGATGCTGCCGCCGTCGGTCTTGCACAGCGCCTCGAACACTTTCTGCGAGGCGTTGGCCGAGTCCTTGCCCGCCGCCGCGTGGGCGATGGGCAGTTTCAGCATCACGTCGCGCGCGGTGCCGAAGCTGGTCACTTCAGGATGCTCGTAGCCTAGGCTCTGCACGGTGGCGCGCACGCCTTCCAGGTTGGCCGCGTGCGGGTATTTCACCTCCATCACGGTGCCGCCCTTGAACTCGATCGACAGGTTCAGGCCCTTGTGCAGCAGGAAGAAGACAGCCGCCACGAAGGTCAGCGCCGACACCACGTTGAAGATCAACGCGTGGCGCATGAACGGGATGTCTTTTCTAATGCGGAAAAATTCCATGTTGTTCTACCTTCTGTACGGTTATTTCGACTGGCCTGGAACCCAGACCGTGCCGATGGCGATGGACTGCAGCTTTTTCTTGCGGCCGTACCACAGGTTAACGACGCCGCGCGACACGAAGACGGCGGAGAACATCGAGGTCAGAATGCCCAGGCAGTGCACCACGGCGAAGCCGCGCACGGCGCCCGAACCGAACACCAGCAGCGCCAGGCCGACGATCAGCGTGGTGACGTTGGAGTCCAGGATGGTGGCGAAGGCGCGGTCGAAGCCGGCCGCGATGGCCGCCTGCGGCGAATTGCCGGCGCGCAGTTCCTCGCGGATGCGCTCGTTGATCAGCACGTTGGCGTCAATCGCCATGCCCAGCGCCAGCGCGATAGCGGCGATGCCCGGCAGGGTCAGGGTGGCCTGCATGGTCGACAGCAGCGCGATCAGCAGCAGCAGGTTGACGCCCAGCGCCAGCACGCTGAAGAAGCCGAACATCATGTAGTAGATGATCATGAACACGGCGATGGCGGCAAAGCCGTACACCATGGACAGCTGGCCCTTCTTGATGTTCTCGGCGCCCAGCGCGGGACCGACGGTGCGTTCCTCGATCACGGTCATCGGGGCGTACAGCGCGCCGGAGCGCAGCAGCAGCGCCAGCTCGGCCGAGTTCTCGGCGTTGCCCATGCCGGTGATGTTGAAGCTGCTACCCAGTTCGCTCTGGATGGTGGCCACCGACAGCACTTCCGGCTTGCCCTTCTGTTCGTACAGCACGATGGCCATTTTCTTGCCCACGCGTTCGCGGGTGGCTTCGCGCATCTTGCGGCCGCCGTCGCCGTTCAGGTCGATCGACACGGCAGGCTGCTGGTTCGAATCGAAGCTGGCGGTGGCGCGCGAGATGTAGTCGCCGGTCAGCACGATGTCCTTCAGCAGCACCACCGGCACGCCTTTGCCGACCGTGAACAGCTCGGAGTTGAACGGCACGGCCGCCTGCAGCTCGGTGCCGGGGGTGACGGTTTCGTCCACCATGCGCACTTCCAGGGTGGCGGTGCGGCCGATAATGGCCTTGGCGCGCGCCACGTCCTGCACGCCGGGCAGCTGGACCACGATGCGGTCCGGGCCCTGCTGCTGGATCACCGGCTCGGACACGCCCAGTTCATTGACGCGCTTGGACAGCGTGGCGATGTTCTGGCGCACGCCGTTGTCCATGGCTTCCTTCAGCGCGGCCGGCTTCAGGCTCAAGGTCAGCAGCAGGTCGGCGCCGTCGGCGCTCTCGGCCATCGTCAGGTCGGACTGCTGCTCGGCGATCACGGTTTTGGCGGCCGCGCGGGTGGCGGCGTCGCGGAACTTCACCTCGACGGTGTTGCCCTTGCGCTCGATGCCGGCGTGGCGCACGCTCTTGTCGCGCAGCTGGCTGCGCACGGCGGTCTGGATGCCCTGGACGCGCTTGTCCAGCGCGGCCTGCACGTCCACCTGCATCAGGAAGTGCACGCCGCCGCGCAAGTCCAGGCCCAGGTACATGGGCAGCGCGCGGATGCTCTGCATCCAGCGCGGCGTGTTGGCCGTGAGGTTGTTGGTGACGATGTAGGCCGGGTCTTCCGCATCCGGGTTCAGCGCGCGTTCCAGCGCCAGCTTGGCCTTGAATTGGGTGTCGGTGTCGGCAAAGCGCACGCGCACCGAGGTATGGGTGCCGGCGGCGTCCAGGGTCACGGCTTCATGGGCCAGTTTCTCCTGCTTGAGCAGGCTGTCCACGCGCTCGCCCAGGTCGCTGCCGACCTTGACGGTAGACTTGCCGCTGGTGACCTGCAGCGCCGGCGATTCGCCGAAATAATTGGGCGCCGTATACAGTGCGCCCAGCAGCACGGTAATGGCGATGACGATGTACTTCCAGACAGGATAGCGATTCATATATTCTGCGTTCCAGAGAGACTGAAACGGGCCGCGTATGCTGGATAGGCGGCCCGGTGTGGTTTACAGCGCTTTCAGCGTGCCCTTAGGCAGCAGCGTGGTGACCGATGGCTTCTGCACCACGATCTCGGTGCCGGCGGCCACTTCCAGGGTCACGTAGACGTCGGTCACTTTGGAAACCTTGCCCAGGATGCCGCCGGCGGTGACGACTTCGTCGCCCTTGGCCAGCGCGTCCATCATCGCCTTCTGTTCCTTGGCGCGTTTTTGCTGAGGACGGATCATCAGGAAGTACATGACCACGAACATCAGGACCAGCGGCAGGAAGCTGGTGAGATTGCCACCCAGGCCGAGCATGTCGGTAGGGGCTTGAGCGTAGGCATTGGAAATGAACACAGGGACTCCAGTAATATATTAGTTTGAAAAAATAGCGCTGTATTCTAGCACTGGCCGGTCCTGGCTAGACGTTTGGGCTAGGTTGGGCCTATAAATGTTTTTGCAAGATTGCGGCGCTTTTGCCACGTTTCGCCACGTCACACGCCGCGCGCCCGGTCGGCGTGGAATTGCGCCACCCAGGCCGGGAAGCGGTCCTCGTCCAGCGCCTCGCGCATCTGGCGCATGATGTCGAGGTAGTAATGCAGGTTGTGGATGGTGTTCAGGCGCGCGCCCAGGATCTCCTGCGAGCGGTGCAGGTGGTGCAGATAGGCGCGCGAGAAGTTGCGGCAGGCGTAGCAGGAGCAGGTTTCGTCCAGCGGCTGCGTGTCTTCCTTATAACGCGCGTTCTTGATCTTGACGTCGCCGAAGCGGGTGAAGATCCAGCCGTTGCGCGCATTCCGGGTCGGCATCACGCAGTCGAACATGTCGATGCCGTTCGATACGCCGGCCACCAGGTCTTCCGGCGTGCCCACGCCCATCAGGTAGTGCGGCTTGTTGGCCGGCAGGCGCGGGCCGACATGGGCCAGCACGCGCATCATGTCTTCCTTGGGCTCGCCCACCGACAGGCCGCCGATGGCCAGGCCGGGGAAGTCGATCTCTTCCAGCTTGGCCAGCGACTCGTCGCGCAGGTTCTCGAACATGCCGCCCTGGACGATGCCGAACAGCGCGTTCGGGTTCTCGCCGCGCTTGAACTCGTCCATGGAGCGCTGCGCCCAGCGCAGCGACATGCGCATGGACTTGGCCGCCTCGTCGACCGTGGCCGGACGGCCGTCGATTTCATAGGGCGTGCATTCGTCGAACTGCATCACGATGTCCGAGTTCAGCACGCGCTGGATCTGCATCGAGATTTCCGGCGACAGGAACAGCTTGTCGCCGTTGATGGGCGAATTGAAGTGCACGCCCTCTTCCGTGATCTTGCGCATATCGCCCAGCGAGAACACCTGGAAGCCGCCCGAGTCGGTCAGGATGGGCTTGTCCCAGCCCATGAAGCCGTGCAGGCCGCCGAACTTGGACATCACGTCGTTGCCCGGGCGCAGCCACAGGTGGAAGGTGTTGCCCAGGATGATCTGGGCGCCGATTTCCTTCAGCTCCAGCGGCGACATGGCTTTCACCGAGCCGTAGGTGCCGACCGGCATGAAGATCGGGGTCTGCACCTCGCCATGGTTCAGTTTCACGGTGCCGCGGCGGGCCTTGGTCAAGCCGGTGGTGTCGGTCTTGATGAGTTTAAATTCCAGCATAGTAATCCTTAGTGTGCTCGGGCTTGCGTGGTCAGCAGCATCGCATCGCCGTAGCTGAAGAAGCGGTATTCGTTGGCGATCGCGTGGGCGTAGGCCAGGCGGATCTCGTCAAAGCCGGCGAAAGCCGACACCAGCATCAGCAGGGTCGATTTCGGCAGGTGGAAATTGGTGATCAGGCGGGTCACCGTCTTGAACTGGTAGCCGGGCGTGATGAACAGGTTGGTGTCGCCGCTGCCCGCTTCCAGCGCGCCGCCCTGCGAGGCCGATTCCAGCGCGCGCAGGCTGGTGGTGCCAACGGCAACCACGTCGCGGCCGGCGGCGCGGGCGGCGCGCGCCGCGTCCACCGTGGCCTGCGGCATGGTGTACCACTCGGTATGCATCTTGTGCTCGGCCAGGTTCTCGGTGCGCACCGGCTGGAAGGTGCCGGCGCCCACGTGCAGCGTGACGTAGGCGAAGTTCACGCCCTTGTCCTTGAGCTTTTGCAGCAGCGCTTCGTCGAAGTGCAGGCCGGCCGTGGGCGCGGCGACGGCGCCCGGCACCTTGTTGAACACGGTCTGGTAGCGGGTTTCGTCGAATTCGTCGGCGGCGTGCTCGATGTAGGGCGGCAACGGCAGGCGGCCGTGCGCTTCGATCAGCTCGAACACGTCGTCTTCAAAGTGCAGGGTGTAGAACTCGCCGGCGCGCTCGCCCACGGTGACGTCGAAAGCGTCGGCCAGGCGTATCTTCACGCCGGGGCCGGGCGACTTGGAGGCGCGCACCTGGGCCAGCACGGTGCGGGTGTCCAGCACGCGCTCAACCAGGGCCTCGACCTTGCCGCCGCTGTCCTTGACGCCGAAGAAACGGGCTTTCAGCACGCGGGTGTCGTTCATCACCAGCAGGTCGCCGGCCTGGAGCTGGTCCAGGATATCGGTGAACTGGCGGTCGTGCAGCGCGAGGGCTGCGCCTTGTCCATCCACGTGCAGCAGGCGCGATGCGCTGCGGTCCGGCAGCGGAAATTGCGCTATGCGCTCCTGTGGCAAGTTAAAATCGAAATCTGATAGAGAATACATGACGCACTTCTGAAACTGTTGGGCAACCCTCTATTTTACGCTAGTAGCCCGCAAAGCATCTGAAATATGCCCGTACCGACGCAAAAACCTGTCAAGAAATCGCCCGCCAAGGGCGGCAAGCTCACCGCCGCCAACGCCGAAGCCAAGCTCGCCAAGCTGGGCCTGCGCACCGATATGGACCTGGTGCTGCACCTGCCCATGCGCTACGAGGACGAAACCCAGGTCTTCACCATTGCGGACGCCTGCCTGCGCGGCGGGCAGACCTGGCAGGTGGAGGGCGTGGTCACGAAGAACGAAATCGGCTTCAAGCCGCGCCGCCAGCTGCTGGTGCATATCGCCGACGAAACGGGCGACATCCAGCTGCGCTTCATGAATTTCTACGGCAGCCAGGTCAAGCAGCTGGCCGAGGGCACGCGGGTGCGCGCGCGCGGCGAAGTGAAGCACGGCTTCTTCGGCGCGGAGATGGTGCACCCGGTTTACAAAGTCATCAACGAGGGCGCGCCGCTGCCGGCCTCGCTCACGCCGGTCTACCCGTCCGGCGAAGGCCTGCCGCAGTACATCCTGCGGCGCGCCATCACCGACGCCATGAAACGCGTGGACTGGACCGACACCCTGCCTGCGGAGCTGGTGCGGCGCATGCACCTGAGCGACTTCGAGCCGGCCGTGCGCCTGCTGCACTACCCCACGCCGGAAGTGGACGAGCACGCGCTGATGGACCGCTCGCACCCGGCCTGGACGCGGGTGAAGTTCGACGAACTGCTGGCGCAGCAGCTGTCGCTGAAACGCGCGCAGCAGGCGCGCCGCTCCAAGGGCGCCGCCGCGCTGAAGAAGGTGGGCCAGCTGTCGAAAGCCTTCCAGGCCGCCCTGCCGTTCAAGCTGACCAATGCGCAGCAGCGCGTGCTGGACGAGATCCGCGCCGACCTGCGCCAGCAGTACCCCATGCAGCGCCTGCTGCAGGGCGACGTGGGCGCGGGCAAGACCGTGGTGGCGGCGCTGGCGGCCGCGCAAGCCATCGACAGCGGCTACCAGGCCGCGCTGATGGCGCCCACCGAGATCCTGGCCGACCAGCACTTCCGCAAGATCGCCGCGTGGATGGAGCCGCTGGGCGTGAAAGTGGTGTGGCTGACGGGCAGCCTGAAGAAAAAGGAAAAGACGCTGGCCACCGAACTGGTGGAATCCGGCGAGGCGCGGCTGGTGATCGGCACCCACGCGCTGATACAGGACACGGTGCAGTTCGAGAACCTGGGCCTGGTGATCGTGGACGAGCAGCACCGCTTCGGCGTGGGCCAGCGCCTCACCTTGCGCAACAAGGGCAACGCGGGCGCCATTCCGCACCAGCTGATGATGTCCGCCACGCCGATTCCGCGCACGCTGGCGATGACATATTACGCCGACCTGGAAGTGTCCGTCATCGACGAACTGCCGCCGGGCCGCACGCCCATCGTCACGCGCGCCATCGACCAGAACCGGCGCGACGAGGTGGTGGCCCGCGTGCACGCGGCGGCGCAGGAGGGGCGGCAGGTGTACTGGGTCTGCCCGCTGATCGAGGAGTCCGAAGCGCTGCAGCTGCAGACCGCCACCGAGACCCACCAATTGCTGGCCGAAGCGCTGCCGGACCTGAACGTGGGCCTGGTGCACGGCCGCCTCAAGCCCGCCGAGAAGCAGGCCATCATGGACGCCTTCAGCGCCAACGAGATGCAGGTGCTGGTGGCCACCACCGTGATCGAGGTGGGCGTGGACGTGCCGAACGCCTCGCTGATGGTGATCGAGCACGCCGAGCGCTTCGGCCTGTCGCAGCTGCACCAGCTGCGCGGGCGCGTGGGCCGGGGCTCGGCGGCCAGCGTCTGCCTGCTGCTGTATCAGAGCCCGCTGGGCCAGATCGCCAAGCAGCGCCTGATGACCATGCGCGAAACCACGGACGGCTTCGAGATCGCGCGGCGCGACCTGGAAATACGCGGCCCCGGGGAATTCCTGGGCTCGCGCCAGAGCGGCCAGGCCATGCTGCGCTTCGCCGACCTGGAGACCGACGGCTGGCTGGTGGACCAGGCGCGCGACACCGCCCACGCCCTGCTGCACGACCCGGGCAGCGCGGAAATCGTGGAAACCCACCTGGAGCGCTGGCTGGGCGGACGGGAAGAATTCCTGAAAGTGTAAAACTTGTAAAAAGTTGCAAGCCGGAACAGGCTGTGCGAAACTCGCCCACCTTATGCGCAAAATTTCCACTTCCCTCCTGTCCCTGGCCGTCGCCGCAGCCTGCCTGCAGCTGGCCCAGTCCGCACACGCAGAGCAGCAGGCCGCAGGCGCGGCAACGGCGGCCATGGCAACGGCGGCGGCCACGCCGTCGGCCGCCCCTGCCGGCGCAGCGGCTCCTGCCGCCGTGCCAGTGCCGGTGACGGCGCCAACTCCGGCGCCGGCAGCGGCGGACAAGTCGGCCAAGTCGAAGTGGCTCTGGCCCCTGGAAAGCGCGAAAGCGCGCGTGAGCAGCTTCTTCGGCGCGCTGCGCGGCCGCCGCGCCCATGGCGGCGTGGACATCTCCACCCCGGTCGGCACGCCCGTGAAGGCAACCGATAGCGGCGTGGTGGTGGCCTCCACCAACCGCTACGAAGGCGACAAGAAATACGGCGAAGTGGTGGTGATCGAACACCTGAACGGCTTCAAATCGCTGTACGCGCACCTGAACACGCGCGACGTGAAAGTGGGCGACGAAGTGGTGGCCGGGCAATCCATCGGCCAGTCCGGCAAGACCGGGCACTCAACCGGCCCGCACCTGCACCTGGAAGCGTTCTACAATGGCGCCCGCACCGATCCGAAGAACCTGCTGGCCGGCCTGGAGGAAAGCGCGCTGCCCTCCGCGCTGAGCGCAAAGCAGTACACCTCCACCGACGGCAGTTTTGTCACCAAGGCGCCTTACGTGGCGTCGGCTAAAGCAGGCAAGGCTGGGAAGGCTGGGAAATCGGGCAAGGCCGCCAAAACGGAAAAATCCGGCAAAGCCAAATCCGCCAAGGCTTCTACTCAGAAGCACATCACGAACCGCGCCCCCAAGTCCAGCAAGAAGTCCGGCCGCAAATAAGCCAGGAATACAAGTCCCAGCACGAGCGCAAGCGCGCCCGCTATCGCCGCCCGTATCAGCCAGGTTTTCATACGGCTATGCGGGCTTTAGCGCGCCGCGCGCCAGTGCGCGCTCGTCCACCGGCAGGTTCGCCAGTCCCGCCATCACGCCCAGCGCGATCGCAATGCCCCACACCACGTTGTAATTGCCCTGCAGGGCAAACAGATAGCCGCCCAGCCACACGCCAAGGAAGCTGCCGATCTGGTGCGAGAAGAACACCACGCCCGCCAGCATGGACATGTGCTTGACGCCGAAAATGCCCGCGATGATGCCGTTCGTGAGCGGCACCGTGGACAGCCAGATAAAGCCCATCGCCGCCGCGAACAGATACACCGACATGGACGACAGCGGCGCCAGCAGGAACAGCGTGATCACGATGGAGCGGATGAAGTAGATCCCGGACAGCAGGTAGCGCTTGGGCACCATGCCGCCCCACTTGCCCGCGTAGAAGGAGCCGAAAATATTGAACAGGCCGATCAGCGCCAGCGCCATCACGGCGATCCGGGGATCGGTCACGCCCTTGTCCTTCAGGTAGGCCGGCAGGTGCACCGCGATGAACACCACCTGGAAGCCGCACACGAAATAGCCCGCCACCAGGAACAGGAAGGAGCGGTTGCGCAGCGCCTCGCCGAAGGCCTCGCCTATGCTCTGCTGCGCGCCGCCAGCGTGGACCACCGGCGGCTCGCGCAGGAAGAACGCCATCGGCACCATGGCGATAATCACCGCCGCCGCCAGCAGGTAGAAGGCGCTCTGCCAGCCCACCGAGGAAATCAGATACTGCTCCAGCGGCATCATGAGGAACTGGCCGAAGGAGCTGGCCGCGCCGGACACGCCAAACGCCCATGAGCGCCGCTCCACCGGCGCCACGCGGCCGATGATGCCGCTGACCGCGCCAAACGCCGTGCAGGCCAGGCCCAGGCCGATGAAGACCCCGGAGCCGACGATGAACAGCGTGGGCTGCGTAACGAGCGCCATCCACACCAGGCCCGCCATATAGCTGACCGCGCCCACCAGCACCACGCGCATGGTGCCGAAGCGGTCCGCCGCCATGCCGGCGAAGGGACCGAAGGCGCCCCACATCAGATTCTGCAAGGCCAGCGCCAGCGAGTAGGTCTCGCGGGTCCAGCCGTTGGCCTCCGAGAGGGGCTGCATCCAGAAACCGAAGCCGTGGCGCACGCCCATGGCCAGCGTCAGTACGACGCCGCTGGCGAGCAGCACGGATTTGAGCGACGGCGCGCGGTCGGATGTGAACATGGCTGGTCCCCTGATGGTTTTGTGCTTGTTGTTGTTGTGACTAGCGCTGCCCGTCGGCGCTGTAGCGCACGCCGATCTGCGCGCGCATGGTGTCGAGTATGCCCATCAGCGCCACGCTTTCGTCCAGCGGCATGACCGGGCTTTCCAGCAGGCCGGCGCGCAGGCAGCGCACCACCTCGGCCGCTTCATGCGGGTAGCCGTTGCCGCTGCGCGGAATGTGCAGTTCGGTCTTGCTGCCGTCCAGCAGCCCCACGGTGATGGAGTTGGTGTAGTGGAAGCGAGAGTTCAGGCGCACATAGCCCTTGTCGCCTGAGATAGTCAGTTCGCACGGCGAGGCGGCGCACAGGCTGGAGAGGCAGGACGAAACCGCGCCGCTTTCATGCTGCAGCGTGAACGAGGCCTGCACGTCCACGCCGGTGGCGCCCAGCTCGCCCACCGCCTGCACCGACGCCACCGGGCCAAGGAAGAAGGCCGACAGCGACAGCGGGTAGATGCCCAGGTCGAGCAGGGAGCCGCCGCCCAGCTCGGGGTTGAACAGGCGGTGTTCGGGGCCGGCGTCGGCGGCAAAGCCGAAATCCGCCGTGACGCAGGCGGGCTTGCCGATCTCGCCGCTGTCGACGATGCGCTTGGCTTCCACGATGGCGGGCATGAAGCGGCTCCACATGGCTTCCATCATGAACAGTTTCTTGGCGCGCGCCAGGGTGACGATTTCCTCGGCCTGCCAGCGCGTGATGGTGAACGATTTTTCCACCAGCAGCGCCTTGCCCGCATTCAGGCACATGATGGCGTTCTCGTAGTGCATGGGGTGCGGCGTGGCGATGTAGATGACGTCCACGTCCGGGTCGTCGGCCAGCGCCTGGTAGCTGCCGTGGCAGCGCGGCACGCCGTATGCGGCGCCGAACTGCTGCGCGCTATCAACCGTGCGCGATGCTACCGCTACCAGTTCGGCGCCGTCGGTGTCGCGCAGGCCTTCGGCCATTGCCTTGGCGATTTTGCCCGTGCCCAGAATGCCCCAGCGGATTACCTTGTCCATCGTGTTTCGCTTTCTGCCGCACGGGCGGCGTTACAGTTTTCGTTTCGGGCGGAAGACCGCCGCGTCGCTATAAAATTCCTCGTCCTGCTGCGGCCACCAGCCTGGCACGCCGAGCACCGGCAGCGGCGTGAATCCGGCCTTGCTCAGCCCTTCCTGCGCCAGCGCTTGCGCCACTTGCGCGTCCAGCCAGGCTTGCTGGCCGGCGCGGTCCAGCGCGAAGTAGCCGTCGTCCGCCATCACGATGCGCGTGTGGGCGGTGATGGCCTTGTACGGGGCCACCAGCTTTTCCATCAGCGCATGGCCGAACAGCCAGACCTGCGCGTCCTTGCCGAACAGCTCGCGCAGCTCGACAAAGGCTGCGCGCCATTCGTGGCCGCGCAGCGCCTGCACCAGCGCCCTGCCCTGCGCGCAGTCGCGCACCACCAGCAACGCGGCGTTCTCGTCGAACAGCGTGGCGGCGTCGCGGGCGGGACCGCGCGATTTGCCGACGCCGTCCTGCGCGATCTGTGCGGCCTGCAGGGCGTTCAGCTGGCGCTTGATGAGCGGGAAGCTGAGCCACACCAGCGCGTTGAAGAAGTCGTGCAGGTTTTCGCGCGTGGGCACGCCGCCCGTGGCGCCGATGAACTCCTCGTAGGCCACGCCTTCCGGCAGCGCGCTCTGCGGCACGAAGGCCAGCGGCAGCCCTTGATGATTGCACAATTTTCGCGCGCTTGCTTGCGCGCTGAAGAAGGGGATGATGCTGGCCGCGCCGGAGTCCGATTCGAAGCCCGATTCGAAGTCCATATCGACGCCCGCCGCCGCAGCGGCGGCGCGCACCGAATGCAGCCAGGGGCGCGCCCAGTCGATTGCTGAAAACACGCTGGCTACAGGCCTTAGGCCATCTTCCAGTTGATGGTTTCGCCCGCGTTCAGCGGCACCACTTCCAGGTCGCCCAGCGGCAGCGTGGCAGGCAGCGTCCATTGTTCGCGGCGCAGGGTGATGGTGCCGGCGTTCGGCTCCAGGTTGTAGAAGGCCGGGCCGTTCAGGCTGGCGAAAGCTTCCAGCTTGTCCAGTGCGCCGGCGCGTGCGAAGGCTTCGGCGTACAGTTCCATGGCGTGCAGCGCGGTGTAGCAGCCGGCGCAGCCGCAGGCGTGCTCCTTGAGGCCCTGCGGGTGCGGCGCGGAGTCGGTGCCCAGGAAGAAGCGCTCGTCGCCGCTGGTGGCGGCGGTCATCAGCGCCAGGCGGTGCTCTTCGCGCTTCAGGATAGGCAGGCAGTAGTAGTGCGGGCGGATGCCGCCCTTGAAGATCTCGTTGCGGTTGTACAGCAGGTGGTGCGCGGTGATGGTGGCGGCGATCGGGCCTTCGGCTTCGGCCACGTATTCAGCGGCCTGGCGCGTGGTGATGTGCTCGAACACCACTTTCAGCTCGGGGAAGTCCTTGCGCAGCGGGCGCATTACGCGCTCGATGAAGACGGCTTCGCGGTCGAACACGTCCACCTCCGGGTCGGTCACTTCGCCGTGCACCAGGAAAGGCAGATCCAGTTCCTGCATCACTTCCAGCGTCTTGTAGCAGTTTTTCAGGTCGGTCACGCCGGCGTCGGAGTTGGTGGTGGCGCCGGCCGGGTACAGCTTCACGGCGTGCACGAAGCCGCTGTCGACGGCGCGGCGGATTTCGTCCGGCTCGGTGTTATTGGTGAGGTACAGCGTCATCAGCGGCTCGAACTGAACGCCAGCCGGCAGCGCGGCCAGGATGCGGCTGCGGTAGGCTTCGGCGGCGGCCACGGTGGTGACCGGCGGCTTCAGGTTCGGCATGACGATGGCGCGGCCGAACTGGCGCGCGCTGTGCGGCAGCACGCTGGCCATGGTGGCGCCGTCGCGCAAGTGCAAATGCCAGTCGTCTGGGCGGATGATGGTGATGCTGTCTGGGGTTGCGATGTTGGACATGGCGGCTGCTCTCAGTGAGGAATGCCGCCATTTTACCCTCTGCGCCCGGCATAGCGCATAGTTGCGCAGGCCGTTTGACAAGCCATCGCCGGTGGCGTACCGTGAAATCCCACGTGGAGACTAATCATGGATACGATTTCCGCCCAAGACGCCAGCACCCGCCTTGACCGCCTGATTGACGAAACGGCAAGCAGCCACACTCCAGTAACCATCACCGGGCCGAATGGCAACGCAGTGCTCGTTTCGGCCGAAGACTGGGCCGCAGTCCAGGAGACGCTATTCCTGCTTTCCATTCCGGGCATGCGCCAGTCCATTCGCGCCGGAATGGCTGAGCCGCTGGAAAACAGCAGCGAGGAATTGAGCTGGTGAGCTGGCGCCTGGTCTACACCAAGCAGGCGCAGAAAGATGCGCAGAAGCTCGCCGCCGCAGGCTTGAAAGAAAAAGCGCAGGCCCTGCTCAACATCCTGGCGTCGGATCCTCTTGCCACGCCACCGCGCTACGAAAAGCTGGTCGGCGATCTTGCGGGCGCCTACTCCCGGCGCATCAATATCCATCACCGGCTTGTCTACGAAATCGTCGCGGACCAAAAGACGGTCCGCGTCCTGCGAATGTGGTCGCATTACGAGTAATCACTTCGCCTCGTTCGCAGCCACCCAGGCTTTCACATCTGCCAACATCTTGTCGAGCACGGCGCGGTCGTAGGGGGCGCCTCGGCTGACTACCATGCGGATCTGGCGGGTGGCGGCGATGTCCTGCAGCGGGTCGGCGTCCAGCACCAGCAGGTCGGCGGCTTTGCCTTCGGCGACGCTGCCGTAGCGGTCCAGCTTGCCCAGGAAGCGCGGGCCGGCGATGACCGCGCTTTGCAGCGCTTGCGCCGGCGTGAGGCCGTATTGCACGTACAGGCCGATCTCGTCGTGCAGCGCCTGGCCGGGGTAGTCGAAGGAGTTCAAGAAGCCCGCGTCCGTGCCGGCGACGATGCTGACGCCTTCCTGCGCCAGTATCGGCAGCAGCGAGGCGGATTTCTCGAAGATGGCGTGGCGCAGGGCGATGGCTTCCGGACCGTCCTTGGCGGCGCGCTGCACGCGCCAGTCGTAGGTGGCGCGCAGGCCTTTGCCGATGTATTGCAGGTAGGCGTCCTTGCTGTGGTCGTTCTTGTCCAGATAGGCGGTGACGTAGGAGCCGTACAGCGTGGGCACCACGGCGGTGCCTGCGGCGGCCATGCGCTTGAAGGCGGCGCGCGCGGTGGCTTCGTCATAGCTTTCCAGGCTCAGTTTCACGGCTTCGCGGCCCGTCAGCTTGCCGTCCGCAACCTGCGCGGTCAGCTCGGCTTCGCGCGGGGTGGCGGCGCGCAGCAGATAGGACTGGTGCTCCACCGTGCCCAGGCCGGCGTCGAACATGGTCCCCAGCGTGAGCTGCACCGGGATGTGGCCGGAGGTGCGCATGCCGCGTTCCTTGGCCTGCTTCAGCGTTTCCAGGTACATGGCCGGCGCAAGCGTGTTTTCCGTGATCTTCACGAAGTCCACTTTCTGGCCCTGCAGCTTGTCCAGCGCCGCGCTCACCTCGGCCGGCGTGCCGACTTCGATGGTGCCCTTCCACAGCGGCTTGTAGCCTTCCAGCTTCTGGCCGGACGTGAAGATGGTGGGGCCGCTCATCTTGCCGGAGGCGACCTGCGCGCGCCAGTCCAGCACCGTATCGGCCAGGTCGCCCGCGCAGTCGCGCACGGCGGTGATGCCGTGCGCCAGGTACAGCGGCATGAGCTGCCGGTTTTCTTCGATCAGCTCAGGGCCGCCGCCAAAGTGCATATGGGTGTCCCACAGGCCCGGCATCAAATACTTTCCGGGCAGGCTGATGGTCTTTTTCGGCGCGTAGTTTTTCAGCGCCTTGTCGTCCACCACGGCCAGGATGGTGTCGCCCTTGAGCACCACCGACTTGCCTTTGACGGCCTTGCCGGCGGCAACGTCGATCAGCGTGGCCTGGGTCAGCACCAGGTCGGCGGCGATCTTGTCGGCGGCGTGCGCGCTGGCGAGCAGGCCAAGCGCGAGCAGCGCGGCGGAAAGGGTTTTCATCGATGGCATGGCGGCTCCCTAAAAATTCAAGTGCGCGCATATTACCGGATGATGGCCACCTTGCGCTGCAAGCGGCGCACCAGCCAGGACAGGGAGCTGCAGGCCACGAAGTACACCACCGCCACGAACAAATACATCTCCACCAGCCGCCCGTCGCGCTGCGCCACCTTGCTGGCCGCGCCGACGAAGTCCGCCACCGACAGCACGTAGACCAGCGACACGTCCTGGAACAGCACGATGGTTTGGGTGAGCAGCACCGGCAGCATATTGCGGAAGGCCTGCGGCAGTATCACGTGGCCCATCACCTGCCAGTAGCCCATGCCCAGCGCCTGCGCCGCCAGCATCTGCCCGCGCGCCACCGACTGTATGCCACCGCGCATGATCTCGCAGTAGTAGGCCGCCTGGAACAGGATGAAGGTGATCAGCGCGGACCAGAAGGCGCCCACCTTCACCGGCTCGGGCGAGCCGATAATCCAGGCGCCGATATAGGGCACCAGGAAATAGAACCAGAAGATCACCAGCACCAGCGGCACCGCGCGCATCAGGTTCACATAGCCCGCGGCCAGCAGGGACAGGGCGCGGATGGAGGACAAGCGCCCCAGCGCCAGCAAGGTGCCCAGCACCACGCCGCCCAGCATGGCGAAGACGGTGAGCTCCAGCGTGAACAGCATGCCGACCTGGAACAGGTAGGCCCAGGAGCGGCCGATGACGTCGAAGTCGAAGCCGACGAACATGTCAGCGCCCCCCGCCGGACTGCAAGGTGCCGGGCAGCGCCAGCTTGCGTTCGACCAGGTGCATCAGCCCCACCACGATGATGTTCACGGTGACGTAGATCAGCGTGGCGGCGGAAAACGCCTCGAACACCTGGAAGGAGAATTCCTGGATGGCGCGCGCGCTGGCGGTAAGCTCAATCAGGCCGATCGTGAGCGCGATGGAGCTGTTCTTGATGATGTTGAGGAACTCGCTGGTGAGCGGCGGCAGGATGATGCGGAAGGCCAGCGGCAGCAGCACGTAGCGGTAAGCCTGCCAGCGCGACAGGCCCAGCGCCAGCGCCGCCGTGCCCTGCCCGCCGGACAAGGCTTCGATGCCGGCCGTGACCTGCACCGCCACCCGCGCCGAAGTGTAGAAGCCGAGCGAAATGACGGCCGTGACGAAGGGCGCGTTCGGCAGCGCCTTGAGCCATGCGCCGGTATCGGCCGGCACCAGCTCGGGCATGACGAAATACCACAGGAACATCTGCACCAGCAGCGGCACGTTGCGGAACAGCTCTATGTAGGCGGAGCCGAGACGGCGCAGCAGCGCGCCGCTGCGCGTGGGCGGCAAGGTGCGCGCGGTGCCGATCAATACGCCCAGCGCCAGCGCCATGATCCAGCCGCACAGCGACGCGGCCAGCGTCCACTGCAAGCCGTCCACCAGCGTTTCCCAGTAGGTGTGGACGCCGTCCGGCGAGTCCTCCCAGAAGATGCGCCAGTTCCAGTGGTAGTTCATGCCGGCGGCTTACTTCTTCTTTTTGGCTGCGGCTTGCTGCGCGGCCGGCACCGCTGCCGCATTGGCCACATAGGCGGCGGGATCGGGCGAATCCGTGGGCTTGGCCAGCACGGCCTGCAACTGCAGCGATACGGGGAAATTCAGGTTGATGCCTTTGGGCGGAATGGGCGACATGAACCACTTGTCGTACACCTTCTTGAAATCCTCGCTCTGGTAGAAGCGCGTGAGCGTGGCGTCCACCAACTGCTTGAAGGCGGGGTCGTCGCGGCGCAGCATGATGCCGTAGGGCTCGACCGACAGCGCCTCCTTGGTGATCTCGTAGTCGCCGGGGCTCTTGGACGCGGCCACCTGCGCGGCCAGCAGGATGTCGTCGTTGGCCTGCGCGGCGGCGCGGCCGGTCTCCAGCATCAGGAAGGACTCCGGATGGTCCTTGCCTATCATGATGGTCATGCCCAGGTTCATCTCGTTGTTCAGGATGGTCATCTGCTTGAGCGTGGTGGTGCCGGCGGTGGCCACCAGGGTCTTGCCCTTCATGTCGGCCAGGCTGCGGATGCCGGAGCCCTTCTTGACCAGCAGCTTGTTGGCCACCACGAACATGGTGGGCGCGAACGCCACCTGCTTCTGGCGCTCGGCGTTGTTGGTGGCGGAGCCGCATTCAAGGTCGATGGTGCCGTTGGCCATGAGCGGAATGCGGTTGGCGGGCGTGACCGGATTCATGGTCACCTTCACCGCCGTCATGCCCAGCTGCTTCTGCGCGGCGGTGACGATTTTCATGCACAGGTCGACCGAGTAGCCCAGGTATTGCTGCTTGTCGTCCAGGTAGGAGAACGGCACCGACGCGTCGCGCACGCCCAGCGTGATGGCGCCGGTGCGCTTGATCTTGGCCAGGGTGCCGGTGAGTTCCTGGGCCGTGGCGGAAACGGAAACGGCTGCGCACAGCAGGGCAGCCAGCAGTGATTTCAACGTCATGATGCCTCCGGTGAGAGTCAACAACGTGAAGCGCGCCTACTAGTGGATGATGCGCGCCAAAAAGTCCTTCGCCCGCTCGGAACGCGGTGCGCCGAAGAAGTCGTCTTTCGAACAGTCCTCCAGGATGCGACCCTGGTCCATGAACACCACGCGGTTGGCCACCTTCTTCGCAAAGCCCATTTCGTGCGTGACCACCATCATGGTCATGCCTTCCTGCGCCAGGCCCACCATCACGTCCAGCACCTCGTTGATCATTTCCGGGTCCAGCGCCGACGTCGGCTCGTCGAACAGCATGGCGATCGGGTCCATGGACAGCGCGCGCGCAATCGCCACGCGCTGCTGCTGGCCGCCGGACAGCTGGCTGGGGAATTTGTCCTGCTGCGCCAGCAGGCCCACGCGGTCCAGGTATTTCAGGCCGCGCTCATTGGCCTCGTCCTTGCTGCGGCCCAGCACCTTGATCTGCCCCAGCGTGAGGTTCTCGCGCACCGACAGGTGCGGGAACAGCTCGAAATTCTGGAACACCATGCCGATGCGCGCGCGCAGCGCCGGCAGGTCCGTGCCCTTGGCGCCGACCGAGGTGCCGTCGACGATGATTTCGCCCTGCTGGAACGGCTCCAGGCCGTTGACGGTCTTGATCAAGGTGGACTTTCCCGAGCCGGACGGGCCGCAAATCACCATGACGTCGCCCTTGGCCACGTCGGTGCTGCAGTCGGTGAGCACCTGGAACTGGCCATACCATTTGTTGAGATTTTTTATGGCTATCATTTTTTGCGTTTAAAATTCGCCCCCGCAGGCAGTATTGCGCGCGATGTACTCCACGTGACACAGTTGCCTTGACACGCATCTGGCGCGCAAGGATACTGCGACACTTGCACAGTTATTAATCAGACCAACAACATTCTACCGGCCATTTACCCAATGGCGCGCAGTTTAGAGACACTACCACAGGAAACCCCGCCTATGAAAACACGCAATAATTTGACAACCTACATCATGGTTAGCCTGGTGCTGGGCATCGTCGTGGGGTATTTCGCCAATGTCAGCCTGGCCAATCCAGGCGCCTTTGCCGAGTATATGTCCTATCTGACTACCATCTTCCTGCGTTTGATCAAGATGATTATCGCTCCGCTGGTATTTGCCACGCTGGTGGTCGGTATTGCGCGCATGGGCGACGCCAAGGAAGTGGGCCGCATCGGCCTCAAGACCCTGGGCTGGTTCTTCATCGCCTCCGTCATGTCGCTGCTGCTCGGCCTCATCATGGTCAACCTGTTCCGTCCGGGCGACGCGCTGGTGGGCCACCTGCCTGCGGTGACCACACCGTCCGGCATCGCCGCTTCCGGCCTGTCGCTGAAAGAATTCATCACCCACCTGGTGCCGGCCTCCATCGTGGACGGCATGGCCAAGAATGAAATCCTGCAGATCGTGATCTTCTCGCTGTTCTTCGGCACCGCCGCCGCAGCGGTGGGCGTGAAGGCCGAACCGCTGATCGACGCGGTGGACGGCATTGCCCACATCATGCTGAAAGTAACCGGCTACGTGATGAGCTTTGCGCCGGTGGCCGTGTTCGCGGCCGTGGCAGGCACCATCGCCAAAAGCGGTGTGGGCGTGCTGGGCACATACGGCGTGTTCATGGCCGAGTTCTACCTGAGCATAGGCGTGCTGTGGGGCCTGCTGATCCTGGCCGGCTTTGTCTTCCTGGGCCGCCGCATCTTTGCCCTGATGGGCGAACTGAAAGGCCCGGCGCTGCTGGCCTTCTCCACCGCATCGAGCGAGGCGGCCTATCCGAAAACGCTGGAAGGCCTGGAGCGTTTCGGCGTGCGCAACCGCATCGCCTCCTTCGTGCTGCCGATCGGCTATTCCTTCAACCTGGATGGCTCGATGATGTACTGCACCTTCGCCACCGTGTTCATCGCGCAGGCCTACGGCATTGAAATGCCGCTCGGCACCCAGCTGGCCATGATGGCCGTGCTGATGCTGACCTCCAAGGGCATCGCCGGCGTGCCGCGCGCGTCTCTGGTGGTGATTGCCGCCACGCTGGGCCAGTTCAACATTCCGGAAGCAGGCCTGCTGCTGCTGCTGGGCATCGACCACTTCCTGGACATGGCCCGCTCCGCCACCAACGTGATCGGCAACGGCGTAGCCGCCGCCGTGGTGGCCAAGTGGGAGGGCGAGCTGGTTGCCCCGCTGGACAAGGACCTGTCGGATTCGCCGCTGCCGTAATCGCCGGCGCGGATGCACAAAAGGCTGCCTTCGGGCAGCCTTTTTTATTTATTGTTGTTACTGAACCTTATATTTTCAGTTTCAAGCCTCGGGTGTTCGGTAGCGTACACAGCAATGGAGGGCCAGACGGGATAGTGGGCGCACTCGGCCGAATTCGGCTGCATCACCCAGGAAAGTCCCATGATCACTCTACACCGCGCCACCAGCCGCCTGCTTTGCACGGCAGGCCTCATCGCCACCACCCTCCTCGCCGCTTGCGGCGGTGGAAGCCAGGGCCGCGATCCCATTCTCGGCCTGCCCGCCGCCGCACTGGCCAACGTCTCCGTGACGCCGGCCGCCGCAGCGCTGCTGGTCGGCGCCAAACAGCAGTTGACCGCCACCGCCACCTACGCCGACGGCTCCTCGCAGGACGTAACGGCCACTGCCGCCTGGACCTCGGCGGCGCCCGCAGTGGCCACCGTCGGCGCCACCGGCGGCCTCGCCACCGCCGTGGCGGCCGGCAGCGCCAGTGTGACCGCCACCTTCGGAGCAAAAGCCGGCAACGCCGTGCTGACCGTGACGGCGCCGCCCGTCGTGCCGCCAGTAGTGATTCCACCCGTAGTAGTGCCGCCCGTGGTAGTGCCACCCGTGGTAGTGCCGCCCGTTGTAGTACCGCCGGTGGTCGTTCCGCCCGTGGTAACGCCTCCCGTGGTGGTTCCGCCGGTAGTGGTTCCACCGGTAGTTGTGCCTCCGGTCGTGACGCCGCCCGTAGTGGTTCCGCCAGGGACCAGCGTCAACCTCGGCACAGCCGCCAGCTTCGGCGTCCTGGCCGGTACCTCGATCACCAACAATTCCGGCGGCACCACCCTCGTCACCGGCGATGTCGGTGCGCCGTCGCAGACCACCGATCCAGTGCAGGTGGCCGGCTTCACCAACTATAAATCCGGCGCCATCCTGGCCGGCGCCCTGGCCGACCTGCAAGTCGCGGTCACCGATGCAAACAGCCGCACCTGCACCGTCAATTCCGCCGCCGGCGTCGATCTCGGCGGCCTGGTACTGACGCCCGGCGTGTACTGCTACGCAGGCGCCATCAGCATCACCGGCACCTTCACGATGAACGGCCCCGGCCTGTACATCTTCCGCACCGCGTCCACGCTGAACAGCACTGCCAATTCCATCGTGGCGCTGACCGGCGGCGCAACGGCGGCCAACGTGAACTGGGTGCCTGTGGGCCCGACCACGCTGGGCGCCAACAGCGTCTTCAAGGGTTCTATCCTCGGCCAGGCAGCCGCCATTACGCTCGGCGACAACACCACGCTGCTGAACGGCCGCGTGCTCACCGCCGCCGCCGTCACGCTGCGCAACAACCAGATCGCCAAATAATGGCCCGCATCCATACTCCCCGAAAGCACGTCATGAACATAGCAAAATACCTTGCAGCCCTGGGCGCCGCCGGCGGCGCCCTGTTGATCGGCCAGAGCGCCATGGCGGCAGAAGAACCTTTCGTCAATCCCGACTGGGCCAACAGCGCCTGGTACCTCGGCGCCGGCATCGGCCAGTCGCGAACCACCATAGACAAGAACCGGCTGGTGAACAGCCTGACGGCCAACGGCGCGCAAGTGACCGCCTTCACCACCGACCAGCGCGACCTGGGCTACAAGCTCACCCTGGGCAAGCAGCTGAACCGCTACTTCGCCGTCGAAGCCACCTGGTTCGACCTCGGCAAGTCCGGCTTCCACGCCACCACCACGCCGAACGGCGTGCTCAATGGCGAAGCCGGTTTCCGGGGCGGCAGCCTGGACCTGGTTGGCCAACTGCCGCTGTCCGAGCGCTTCTCGCTGCTCGGCCGCGCCGGCATGAACTACGCCAAGGCCAGCACCCACTTCAACGGCAACCGCCTGTTCGCGGTCACCAATCCGAATCCGAGCCAGAGCAAGCTCAATGCCAAGGCCGGCCTGGGTCTGGAATACAAATTCAGCGAAGCGCTGGCCCTGCGCGGCGAAGTGGAACGCTACCGCGTCAACGACGCGGTGGGCAACCGCGGCGACGTGGACCTGTATTCGCTGGGCCTGGTCTACAAGCTGGGGCGTCCGGCAGCCAAGCCTGTGGTCTACGCGCCGGTGCAGACGCCCGCCCCGGCGCCGGAGGTGATCGCGGCACCACCACCGCCACCGCCAGCACCGCCGCCGCCGGCTCCCGTGCCGGTTTCCGAGAAGGTGACCTTCGCCGCCGAAACGCTATTCGACTTCGACAGCGCGCGCGTGAAACCGGAAGGCATGGCGGCGCTCGACGCCTTGCTGGCCAAGCTGCAGGGGATGAACACGGAAGTGATGATCACGGTCGGCCACGCCGATGCGGTGGGCACGGACGCATACAACCAGAAGCTGTCGCTGCGCCGCGCCGACGCGGTGAAGGCTTACATCATGGGCAAGGGTGTGGACGCAGCGCGCATCTACACCGAGGGCAAAGGCGAAGCCCAGCCCGTGGCGGACAACAAGACGGCGCAAGGCCGCAGCATGAACCGCCGCGTGACGGTGGAAGTGGTGGGCACGCGCACCACCACCCGCTAAGCACCAGGCACGAAAGGCTTAGCCGACCAGCTCCTCGCCGGCCGGCGTAGCCTGTTCCTCTTCCACGCGCGCCTGCTGCCGCTGCCACATCTGGGCGTACAGCCCGTCGGCGGCCAGCAGCGACTGGTGCGTGCCGCGTTCCACCACGCGGCCATGATCGAGCACGATAATCTGTTCCGCATCGACCACCGTCGACAAGCGGTGCGCGATGACCATGGTGGTGCGGTTCTTCGCGATTTCCTTGAGCTGCGCCTGGATGGCCTGCTCGGCCTTCGAGTCCAGCGCGGACGTGGCTTCGTCGAAAATCAGAATGGCGGGATTTTTCAGCAGCGTGCGGGCAATCGCCACACGCTGCTTTTCGCCGCCCGACAGCTTCAGGCCGCGTTCGCCGACCATGGTGGCGTAGCCGTCCGGCAGGCTGGAAATAAAGTCGTGGATGGACGCCGCCTTGGCCGCCGCCACGATGTCCTCCTTGCTGGAACCGGGCTTGCCGTAGGCGATGTTGTACTCGATGGTGTCGTTGAACAGCACCGTATCCTGCGGCACGATGCCGATGGCGTGGCGCAGCGAATCCTGCGTCAGCGCGCGCAAATCCTGGCCGTCGATCGTGATGCCGCCCTGGTTCACCTCATAGAAGCGGTACAGCAGGCGCGACAAGGTTGACTTGCCCGAGCCGCTGTGTCCCACCACCGCCGTAGTGGTGCCGGCCGCGATGGTGAAGTCGACGTCGAACAGGATCTGGCGCTTGGCCTCGTAGCTGAAGTCCACATGCGAGAAGCGCACCTGCGCGCCCTGCGTGTGCAGCGCTTTCGCGTCCGGCGCGTCCGCCACTTCGCGGTTCTGGTCCAGCAGCGAGAACAGGCGTTCCATGTCCGCCAGGCTTTGCTTGATTTCGCGGTAGATCACACCCAGGAAGTTAAGCGGGATATACAGCTGGATCATGAAGGCGTTCACCAGCACCAGGTCGCCCAGGGTCATCTTGCCGTCGATAACGCCCTGCGTGGCGCGCCACAAAATCAGCGTGACGGCGGTGGCGATAATCAGCGACTGGCCCGTGTTCAGCAGGGACAGCGAGGTCTGCGACTTCACCGCCGCCGACTCGTAGCGCTGCAGGCCTTCGTCGTAGCGCTTGGCCTCATAGTCCTCGTTGCCGAAGTACTTCACGGTTTCATAGTTGATGAGCGAATCGATGGCCTTGGTGTTGGCCTTGGAATCGAGGTCGTTCATGGTGCGGCGGAAATGCGTGCGCCAGTCGGTGACCGTGATGGTGAACGTGATGTAGGAAATCAGCGCCACAAAGGTGATGGCGCTGAACCAGATGTCGTAATGCGTGACCAGGTAGCCCAGCACCAGCGTGATCTCCACCAGCGTGGGCAGGATGTTGAACAGCGTGTACGAAATCAGCGAACCGACGCCGCGCGTGCCGCGCTCGATGTCGCGCGTCATGCCGCCGGTCTGGCGGTTCAGATGGAAGCGCAGCGAGAGCGAATGCAAATGGCGGAACACCTTGAGCGCAATAGTGCGCACGGCGCGCTGCGTAACGCGCGCGAACAGGAATTCGCGCAGCTCGGTGAACACGGTGGTAGACAGGCGCAGCAGGCCGTAAGCCACCAGCGCGCCCAGCGGCAGCACCAGCAGCGCCTGCGGGTGGGACGGCGTGATGGTCATGTCGTCCACCAGCTTTTTCAGCACCACCGGCACGCCCACGTTGGCCAGCTTGGCGCCGATCAGGCAAAGCAGCGCCAGCAGCACGCGCCATTTGTACACCCACAGGTAGGGGATCAGGGTTTTCAGGGTGGCCATATCGCTGCGCGGCGGCTTGCCGGCGGCGTCTGGCGGAGGAGGAGAGGTAGCTGAGCGGCGCATGGTGGAACGTGGCTTCCGTGGTTTACAATCAATCCCAATTGTAGCCCTTAGCGAGACTTCACGATGACCACGCCTGAAAACACCACAGTCCCCTCCGCCTCGGAGCCGCAGCAGACTGCGCAAGCCCCCGAGCGGCGCGGCCTGCCGCCGGGGAAAATGCCCGAACTGCGCGTGATGCCCGCCCCATCCGACGCCAACGTCTACGGCGACGTGTTCGGCGGCTGGATCATGGCCCAGGTCGACATTGCCGGCTCGCTGCCGGCCACCCGGCGCGCCAACGGCCGCGTGGCCACCGTGGCGGTGAACTCCTTCGTATTCAAAAATCCGGTCTTCGTCGGCGATCTGCTGTCCTTCTACGCCGATATCATCAAGGTCGGCAACACCTCCATCACCGTCAACGTGGAAGTGTACGCCGAGCGCAACCGCCTGCAGGCCTGCACCGTCAAGGTGACCGAAGCGACGCTGACCTACGTCGCCACCGGCCCGGACCGCAAGCCGCGCCAGGTGCCGCCGCTGGAATCCCTGCTCTAAGCCGCATGCAGCCGGGGCGCCGCATCCTCCTGCTGGGCGGTGCCCGGCTGTCGGCGCTGGCGGCCATGACGGCGGCCGGCGCCACGCTGGCCCGCAGCGCGCCAGAACGCGGCCCGCAGCAGACCGGCTATCCCTTCTCGCTCGGCGTGGCCTCCGGCTCGCCGCTGCCCACCGCCGTGGTGCTGTGGACCCGCATCCTGTACGACCCGTTCAACGCCGCCGCCATGCCGCCGCTGGCCTTCAGCGTGCGCTGGGAAGTGGCGCGCGACGAAGCCTTCCGCAGCATCGCCGCCAAGGGCACGGCGCTGGCCGCGCCCGAACTGGCGCACAGCGTGCACGTGGACGCTGCGGGCCTGGAACCGGACCGCTGGTACTGGTACCGCTTCATGCTGGGCGACGCCGTCAGCCCCGTGGGCCGCACCCGCACCGCGCCCGCGCCGGACAGCATGCCCGCCGCGCTCAAGCTGGCCGTGGCCTCGTGCCAGCACTGGGAATTCGGCAGCTACGCGGCGCACCGCCACATCGCCGCCGCCGCGCCCGAGCTGGTGGCCTTCCTCGGCGATTACATCTACGAATGGGGTCCCTACCAGCGCCAGCATCCCCCGAGCGCAAAGCGGGTGGACGAAAGCCACACGCTGGAGCAGTACCGCGCGCGCTACGCCCAATACAAGAGCGATCCCGACCTGCAGGCGGCCCACCACGCCGCGCCGTGGATACTCACCTGGGACGACCACGAAGTGGCCAACGACTACGCGGGCGAGCGCGACGAACGCCTGTCCCCCGCCTTCGGCGCGCGCCGCGCCGCCGCCTACCAGGCCTACTACGAGCACCAGCCCATCCGGCTGGATCTGCAAAACGGCGGCTACGGCTCGCTGCGCATGCACCAGCGCTACGACTGGGGCCGGCTGGCGCGTTTCCACGTGCTCGACAACCGCCAGTACCGCGCGCCGCAAGCCTGCACCGTGGGGCGCGGCGGCTCCAGTTCCGTCTACTGGCGCGAGTGCGCCGAACTGCGCGATCCGGCGCGCGAGATGCTGGGCGCAGGCCAGCAGCGCTGGCTGGAACAAGGACTGAAGGAATCCAGGGCGCGCTGGAACATCCTGGCGCAGCAGACGCTGATGGCGGGCAGCAGCCAGGTGGCGCTGGAAAAAGACGGCGACGGCCGCTACTGGACCGACGGCTGGGACGGCTACCCAGCCGCGCGGCAGCGCCTGTACGACGCGCTCGAAGCGAGCGGCGCGGCCAACCCGCTGGTGCTGTCCGGCGACGTGCACACCTTCTACGCCGCCGAGCTCACGCGCGACGCGCGCCGCCCGGCCGGCCCCGGCAACCCGGTGCTGGCCAGCGAGTTCTGCGGCACCTCCATCACCTCCAGCTCGCGGCCGCAGGCGCGCACCCAGCAATACGTGGACATGAATCCGCAGCTCAAGTACGGCCGCAGCGACAAGCGCGGCTACATGCTGTTCGACATCCGCCCCGAGCGCAGCAGCGTGCTGTTCCAGGGCCTGGCCGACGTCCGCAACCCCGCCAGCCCCATCGCCCCCCTCGCCTCCTTCACCGTTTCCGCAAAGGAAAAAGGGGTCAGGGTTAATTAAAAGTTGCACTTTTAATTAACCCTGACCCCTTTTTGGGGTGATGCAACTATTTTAGGCGGCTTGCTTCTCGTCTCGCAGCTGGCGGCGGAGGATTTTGCCGACGTTGGTCTTCGGCAGCTCGTCGCGGAACTCGATGTATTTCGGTTTCTTGTAGGCGGTCAGCTCGTGCTTGCAGAATTCCTGGATGTCTTCGGCGGTCAGGTTGGGGTCTTTGCGCACCACGAACAGCTTGACCGCTTCGCCGGAATTTTTGTCCGGCACGCCGATGCACGCCACTTCCAGCACGCCCGGATGCGCCGCCACCACGCCTTCCACCTCGTTCGGATAGACGTTGAAGCCGGACACCAGGATCATGTCCTTCTTGCGGTCCACGATGCGGGTGTAGCCGCGCTCGTCCATGATGCCGACGTCGCCGGTCTTGAAGAAGCCGTCCGGCGTCATGGTCTTGGCGGTTTCTTCCGGACGCTGCCAGTAGCCCGCCATCACCTGCGGGCCGCGGATGGCGATTTCGCCCGGCTGGCCCAGCGCCACTTCCACGCCGTCGTCGTCCAGGATCTTGATTTCGGTCGACGGAATCGGCAGGCCTATGGTGCCGGTGAATTCCTTGATGTCGACCCGGTTGGCGGTGGCCACCGGCGAGGTCTCGGACAGGCCGTAGCCTTCGATGATCGGCGTGCCGGTGAGCTTGAGCCAGCGGTCCGCCACGGCCTGCTGCACGGCCATGCCGCCGCCGTTGCACACCTTGTAGCTGGAGAAGTCCAGCTTGGCGAAGTCGGGGTTGTTGAGCAGCGCGTTGTACAGCGTGTTCACGGCCGGGAACACCACCACCGGGTACTTGGCCAGCTCCTTGACGAAGCCGGGTATGTCGCGCGGGTTCGGCACCAGGATGTTCAGGCCGCCAAAACGCATGCCCATGAAGGCGCTGATGGTGAGCGAGTAGATGTGGTACAGCGGCAGCGCGCACACGAACACCACCTGCTTGCCGCTGGTGTCCAGGCCCAGCCAGGCTTCGTTCTGCAGCACGTTGGAGATCACGTTACGGTGCAGCAGCACGGCGCCCTTGGAAACGCCGGTGGTGCCGCCGGTGTACTGCAGGAAGGCGATGTCTTCATGGCCCAGCTGCACCGGCTGCAGCGTCATGCGCGAGCCTTCGGCCAGCACTTTCTTGAAGCTGACCGCGCTCGGCAGCGAGTAAGCCGGCACCATCTTCTTCACCTTGCGCACCACGAAGTTGACGATGGCGCCTTTCAGGCCCCCCAGCAGGTCGCCCATGCTGCCCACGATCACGTGCTTGACCTTGGTGTTCGCCAGCACCTGCTCCACCGTGGTGGCGAAGTTCTCCAGCACGATGATGGCTTCGGCGCCGGAGTCATTCAGCTGGTGCTGCAGTTCGCGCGGCGTGTACAGCGGGTTGACGTTGACCACCGTGTAGCCGGCGCGCAGGATGCCGGCCATGGCCACCGGATATTGCAGCACATTGGGCAGCATGATGGCCACGCGCGCGCCTTTTTGCAGGCCCTTGCTTTGCAGCCAGGCGCCCAGCTGGCGCGACATCTGGTCCACTTCGCGGTAGGTCAGGAACTTGTCCATGCACACGTAGGCGTTGCGGTCGGCGTACTGACGGAAAGACTCCTCCAGCAAATGCGTCACCGAGCTGTATTGCGTGTTATCGATTTCCGCAGGTACGCCTTCGGGGTAGGAATTCAACCAAATCTTGTCCATCTGTAGCCTCGTTCAATCATTATTCGATAAAAAAACCGCCTGGCCAGCAGGCGGTTGTGCCTGCGGGCCAGCGGTGTTATGCAGCCTTCTTCTGGCCCACGACTTCGTCGCGCAGCACGCGGCGCAGGATTTTGCCGACGTTGGTCTTCGGCAGCTCGTCGCGGAACTCGATGTATTTCGGCTTCTTGTAACCGGTCAGGTTCTCTTTGCAGTAGGCCATCAGCGTGTCCACGCTCAGGTTCGGATCCTTGCGCACCACGAACACCTTCACCGCCTCGCCCGAATGCTCGTCCGGCACGCCGATGCAAGCGCATTCCAGCACGCCGGGGTGGGCGGCGATCACGCCTTCCACTTCGTTCGGGTAGACGTTAAAGCCGGACACCAGCACCATGTCCTTCTTGCGGTCCACAATCTTCACGTAGCCGCGCGCGTCCATCACGCCCACGTCGCCGGACTTGAAGTAGCCGTCCGGCGTCATGACCTTGGCGGTTTCGTCCGGGCGGTTCCAGTAGCCCACCATCACCTGCGGGCCGCGGATGGCGATCTCGCCCGGCTGGCCCAGGGCCACTTCCTTGCCGTCATCGTCCAGGATGGCGATGTCGGTCGACGGCACCGGCAGGCCGATGGTGGCGGTGAACTCGGTGCCGTCGGCGCGGTTGCAGGTGGCCGTGGGCGAGGTCTCGGACAGGCCGTAGCCTTCGATGATGGGCACGCCGGTCACCTTCAGCCACTTGTCGTTGACGGCCTGCTGCACCGCCATGCCGCCGCCGTTGCAGATCACCACGCCCGAGAAGTCCAGCTTGGCGAAGTCGGGATGGTTCACCAGCGCGTTGTACAGCGTGTTCACGGCCGGCAGCATGTTGAACTTGTACTTGCCCAGCTCCTTGATGAAGCCGCCGATGTCGCGCGGGTTCGGTATCAGGATGTTCATCGCGCCCATGCGCATGCCCCACATGGCGCACGCCGTCAGCGCGAAGATGTGGTACAGCGGCAGCGCGCAGACGATGGTGAGCGGCTCGCTGGCCGGCAGCGTCTTCAGGCGCGGCTGGGCCCAGGCTTCGTTCTGCAGCAGATTGGCCACGATATTGCGGTGGGTCAGCGTGGCGCCCTTGGATACGCCCGTGGTGCCGCCCGTGTACTGCAGGAAGGCCACGTCGGAGGCCTGCAGGTCCACCGGCACGAACTTCATGCCCGCCCCCTGCGACAGCGCGTCCTTGAAGCGCACCGCGTTCGGCAGCGAGAAGGCCGGCACCATTTTCTTCACGTTGCGCACCACGAAGTTGACGATCACGCCCTTCAGGCCGCCCAGCATTTCGCCCATGCTGGCCACCACGATATGCTTGACCTTGGTGCGCGGCAGCACCTGCTCCAGGGTGGTGGCGAAGTTTTCGAGGATGAGGATGGCTTCGGCGCCGGAGTCGTTCAGCTGGTGCTCCAGCTCGCGCGGCGTGTACAGCGGATTGACGTTGACCACGGTGTAGCCGGCGCGCAGGATGGCCGCGATGGCGATCGGGTACTGCAGCACATTGGGCATCATCACCGCCACGCGCGCGCCCTTTTTCAGGCTGCGGCTTTGCAGCCAGGCCGCCAGGCGCTTCGAGTAGCTATCCAGCTCGGCATACGTGAGGAATTTATCCATGCACACGTAAGCGTTGCGGTCCGCATACTTCTGGAAAGACTCCTCCAGCAAATGCACCAGCGAGCGGTATTGGTTCGGATCAATCTCCGCCGGCACGCCGGGGGGGTACGACTGCAGCCAAATTTTCTCCATCCTGTGCCTCGTCTCTTAATATGTTTTTTTGGGTGGCAAACAAAAATAGTACGCTCGTACACAAACTGAGTAAGATGCTATCGGGCGCAACGCCAGTATGCAAGCGCTTTTGCAGATTTCGAACCCCTGCTCTATCAATGGCCGCAACGGCCAAATCTGCTGCGGCGCAGCAAATTTCACCGTTCCGGCGAAGCTATCGATTGCGTAGCGACCGTATCGGGCTGGGGTGGCGGCGGCTGCCCCAGATGCAGCAGGCGAGCCTGCCGCTCGGACAGGCTCAGGGTGGACATGCCTTGCACCGCAGCATAAAAGCGCGGGAAGGTTTTTTCCTGCACCAGCAAGGCGCGGAAGCCCGGTAAAAAATCATTATAGGTTGCAACAGATGCAAGATGGGCATTGTTGAGCGGCTCGGCGAAGAAGCGATCATAGCCCGTGTAGCCGCCCCAGCTGTTGATCTTCATCAGCCGGTATTCCTCTTTCAGCGCGGCAAAGATGCGCAGCTTCTCCTCGTGCTTCTTCTTGTCGCTGACCTTGCGCGCATAGTTCGACGCCAGCAGCGCACGGTGCCGCACCAGCAGGTCCAGGAAGTCGCGCCGGCGCGCGCTGTAGCGGTCATAGGCCTCGCGCATGGCCGGGTTGCCGTACATGTCCAGCCAGCGCTGCACGCCGGCCTCCTCCACCGCCGTGGCGAAGGCCTCGTTGAAGCGCGAATCGCCCTGCACATAGGCCACCTGGTGCGCCAGCTCGTGGAACACCATGCGCGCCAGTTCGGCGTCCGAATAGTTGATGAAGGAAGACAGCAGCGGGTCGCTGAACCAGCCTAGCGTGGAATAGGCCGGCACGCCGCCCAGCTGCACGTCGTTGCCTTCCTTGCGCAGCTCGTCGGCATAGGCTTCCGCGTCCTCCTTGCTGTAGTAGCCGCGGTAGCTGACGCAGCCCGCCACCGGGAAGCACCACTGGATGGGGCGCAGCGACAGCGAGGGCGTGGCCACCACGTTCCACAGCACGTAGGGGCGGTTCAGGGCGGCGTAGTTGCGGTAGCTGGCGTTGTCCGGCAGGCCTAGCTCCTTGACGGCGAAGCGGCGTATCAGCAGCGCCTTTTCCAGGCGCGCCTTGAGTTTGGGGTCGGTGGTGGGGTCGCCCAGCCAGTCTTCGATCGGCCGCGCTTCGGACCAGAGCGCGTACTGGCCCTGGGCCGCCTGGAAGTAGTACTTAAACTGGGCGCAGCCGGCCAGCATCAATGCGCACGCCCCCGCCGCCAGCCAGAATCTGGCGCGCATTAGCTGTCGGGCAAATTTGCGCATTGTTCACTCTCAAGCGGCTTTCTCCACTTGGACCAGTGTATCGTAAAAAGTCGGCGCGCGGCCCATATCGGTCAGGCGCTGGCTGGTCACTTCGTTGGCGTTCTTGCCGTCGCCGGCGAGCTTCTTCCACCATACGGACAGGCCCACCACGAGGCCTGCGCGGGCCTTGTCGGTGACCCGTAATTTACATACGAATGAGCCACGATCGTTGTATATGCGCACCATTTCGCCGTGCGCCACGCCGCGCGCGGCCGCGTCGTCCGGGTGCATGTCCAAGTGCGGCTCGCCCTCGGTGGCGCGCAAGCTGGTCACATTGACAAAGGTGGAGTTCAGGAAGTTGCGCTGCGGCGGAGAAATCATCGCCAGCGGGTAGCGCGCGGCAAGCTCCGGATTGCTGGCGCGCGACTCGTAGGGTGCGATATAGGCCGGCAGCGGGTCCAGGCCGTCGGCCAGCATCTGCGCGGAATAGAACTCGCATTTGCCGGACGGCGTGGGGAAGCCGCCCTGCGCGAACGGCGCGGACGGCATGTTCAGGCGCTGCCAGCCCTTGCGCTTGAGCGAGTCCCAGTCGAAGTGGATGGCGCGGCTGTCCTTCGCGTCGAAGCTCTGCGCCGCCAGTTCCTCGTCGCTCTCGCGGAAGCAGGCATCGTCCAGCCCCATGCGCGCGGCCAGCAGGCGGAAGATCTCCGTGTTCGGCTTGGCCTCGCCCATGGGGGCGACGGCGGCGTTGTTGGCCATCATGTACAAATGGCCGTAGGAGGTGTGCACGTCCACGTGCTCCAGCTGCGTGGTGGCGGGCAGCACGATGTCGGCGTAGTCGGCGGTGTCGGTCTGGAAGTGCTCCAGCACCACGGTGAACAGGTCTTCGCGCGCAAAGCCGGCCGCCACTTTCGGCGAGTCGGGCGCCACCGCCACCGGGTTGGAGTTGTACACGATGACAGCCTCGATCTGCGGGCCGAACTCCGGCGACGCGGGGCGCAGCAAGTCGTCGCCTATGGTGGACATATTGATGGTGCGCGGCATGCGGGCGTGCCGGCGCAGCATGTCCGTGCCCTGCAGCAGCGCCTTGTTGGACGGGAAGGAGCCGCTGGACGACAGCTGCACGCCGCCGGCCGCATGGCGCCAGGCGCCCACCAGCGCCGGCAGGCAGGCGATATTGCGCACCGCCATGCCGCCGCCGCGCACGCGCTGCACGCCGTAATTGGTGCGGATGGCGACCGGCTCGCCGTTTTTCGCCATGCCGCCGTACAGGCGCGCCAGCTCCACCACTTCCTGCGCCGTGATGCCGCAGGTTTCTGCGGTGCGCTCCGGCGTCCATTCCGCCGCGCGCGCCTTCAGCTGCTCGAAGCCCAGCGTGTATTGCGCAATGTAGTCATGGTCCAGCAGGTCCTCGGCGATCAGCACATGCATCATGCCCAGCGCCAGCGCCGCGTCGGTGCCCGGCAGCAGGGCGATGTGCTGGTGGCACTTCTCGGCCGTCAGCGAGCGGTAGGGGTCGATGGCGATCAGCCTGGCGCCGTTGCGCTTGGCCGTTTGCGCACGGGTCCAGAAATGCAGGTTGGAGGCGATGGGATTGCCGCCCCAGATAATGATCAGCTTGGCGTCCTGGACGTGTTCCAGGTCGGTGCCGATGGAGCCGCCCACCGTGTATTTGTAGCCGGTGGCGCCGGCCGTGGCGCAGATGGTGCGGTCCAGCAGCGAGGCGCCCAGCTTGTGGAAGAAACGGCCGGACATGGCCTCGCCCTGCAGCAGCCCCATGGTGCCGGCGTAGCTGTACGGCAGCAGCGCTTCCGGCGCGCGGGCAACGATGGGCTTGAGCCGGGCGGCGATGGCGTCCAGCGCCTCGTCCCAGCTGATGCGCTCGAACTTGCCCTCGCCCTTCTTGCCCACGCGGCGCAGCGGATGCAGCAGGCGGTCCGCGTGGTAGGTGCGCTCGGCGTAGCGCGCCACTTTCGTGCACAGCACGCCGCCGGTGGGCGGGTGGTCCGGGTCGCCCTTCACTTCGGTGGCGACGCCGTCCTCCACGGTGACGATGAGGGCGCAGGTGTCGGGGCAATCGTGCGGGCAGGCGGCACGGACGTGGCTGGTGGTGGTAGTCATGGCGTAGGCTGGCGGGTCCGGAAAAACAAATTCGAAAGCGCTATCGTAAACGATTCCGGGCGCCCCCATCCGGCAGCGGCTAAGGCTACAATGGCTATACCGCTATGTGGCATAACGTCTTATCAAGACGTGCAGCAAGAGCACAATACTGGAGAGCCCAGAATGAAACTTGTAGAACCGATTATTGCGTTCCAATCCGAACTGCAGCAGATCCGGCGCGATCTGCACGCGCACCCGGAACTTTGCTATGAGGAAGTACGCACTTCCGACGTGGTCGCAGCCAAGCTGGCCGAATGGGGCATCCCCGTGGTGCGCGGACTGGGCCTGACCGGCGTGGTCGGCATCATCAAGAACGGCAGCTCGGAGCGCGCCATCGGCCTGCGGGCCGACATGGACGCCCTGCCCATGCAGGAAATCAACACCTTCGCGCATGCCTCCCAGCACCCTGGCAAGATGCACGCCTGCGGCCACGACGGCCACACCGCCATGCTGCTGGGCGCAGCGCACCACCTGGCGCAGCAGCGCGACTTCGACGGCACCGTGTACCTGATCTTCCAGCCGGCCGAAGAAGGCGGCGCCGGCGCGCGCCGCATGATAGAGGACGGCCTGTTCGAGCGCTTCCCCATGGAGGCGGTGTACGGCATGCACAACTGGCCCGGCATGCCGGCCGGCGCTTTCGGCGTGTGCGAAGGCCCGATGATGGCGTCCAGCAATGAATTCCACCTGACGATACGCGGCAAGGGCGCGCACGCGGCGCAGCCGCACAAGGGCATCGACCCCATCATGGTGGCGGTGCAGATTGCCCAGGCCTGGCAGACCATCGTCACGCGCAACAAGAGCCCGCTCGACACGGCTGTGCTGTCCATTACGCAGATCCATGCGGGCAGCGCCACCAATGTCATCCCCGACGACGCCAAGATGGTGGGCACGGTGCGCACCTTCACCACCGGCGTGCTGGACCTGGTGGAGCAGCGCATGCGCGTGCTGGCCGAGAACATCGCGGCGGGCTTTGACGCCGAGGTGGATTTCGCCTTCAAGCGCAACTACCCGCCGCTGGTGAACCACGCGAAGGAAACGCAGTTCGCGGTGGAGGTGATGAAGGCCGTGGCCGGCGCGGACAAGGTGGACAGCCAGGTCGAGCCGACCATGGGCGCGGAGGACTTCGCCTTCTTCCTGCAGGAAAAGCCGGGCTGCTACATCTTCCTGGGCAACGGCGACGGCGACCACCGCGACGGCGGCCACGGCCTGGGTCCCTGCGTGCTGCACAACGGCAGCTACGACTTCAACGACAACCTGCTGCCCATAGGCGCCAGCTTCTGGGTGCGGCTGGCGGAAACAGCGCTGCCGCTGGCGCGCTGAGAAACAGGCGGATCACGGCAGCTGATCCGCCCCCGTCCCCACGCGGTGTCCGGTATTGAGCTGCTCCAGCCCCAGCAGCGCCGCCGAATGATCCGCCTGCGGGAACACCTCGGCAATCGCCTCATACCGCCGCGTCACCAGTTCCGTCACCGGCAACTGCACGCCCGCAGCAGCCGCCGCCGCCAGGATGTTGTTCTGGTCCTTGAGCTGGGTGCGCACCTGCCCGCCCGGCATGAAATTACGCTCCAGCATGCGCTGGCCATGTACTTCCAGTATCTTGCTCTCGGCAAAACCGCCCCGTATCGCGGTCCGCACGGCAGCCGGGTCCGCGCCCGCAGCCTGCGCCAGCAGCAGCGCCTCCGCTATGATATTCAGCGTACCGCCCACGATCAGCTGGTTGCACAGTTTCGCCACCTGCCCGCTGCCCGCCGGCCCCACCAGCGTGGCGCGCCCCATGGCGGCCAGCACCGGCTCGGCGCGCGCATAATCCTCCGCATCGCCGCCCGCCATAATGGCCAGCGTACCCGCCTGCGCACCGCCCACCCCGCCCGACACCGGCGCGTCCACGAAGCGGCAGCCGCCCGCCGTCAGCCTCGCATGAAAGGCCTGCGCCTCGGACTGGCGCGTGGAACTCATGTCTATCCACAGTGTCCCCGCCCGCAGCGCCGGCAGCGCGGCATCGATCACCAGGCCCACCACCGGCCCGGCCTCCAGCATGGAAATCACGATGTCCGCCGAGCTGACGGCATCGTCCAGATCGGCCACCGGCATGGCGCCGAATTCAGCCAGCGGCTCAGCCTTGCTGGCCGTGCGGTTCCAGACCGTGACGGCGAAGCCGGCGCGCAGCAGGCAGCGCACCATGGGCTCTCCCATCAAGCCGATACCAAGAAATGAAATTTGGGTTGACAATGTACTGACTCCTGAGTGAACAATATTGAGCATGTACTAACAATATTAGCGCCTCCAGAACGATTTTGTGAATCTCGGTAAAATGAAGGACTGCTATATAACTCGACATATAGCATTGACTCTGAAAGTAGCCATGCAAATCAAAAAACTCCTCGCGGCCACCGCCGCACTTCTGGCGACGCAAGCAGCGTTTGCCGGCGACAAACTGGTCGACACATCCTACGTCGAATACGCCAGCGCCTCCAAAATCCAGATGGCGCGTATCGGCGCCACTTCGGACTGGAACAAGCAGTGGTTCCAATCCAACGGCAGCAGCCTGAGCGGCTACTGGGACGCCAGCTTCGGCGCCTGGCACGGCACCAAGGCCAATAATGTTCCGGGCGCAACCCAGAACCTGGTCGATATCGGCCTGACGCCGGTGTTCCGCTACGGCGCCGACAACAAGAAGGGCTTCTATGTCGAAGGCGGCATCGGCGTGCATGTGTTGTCCAAGCTGTACAACAACAACGACGACAAGCTGGCCACGGCCTTCCAGTTCGGCGACCACATCGGCGTGGGCTATGTGTTCAACAATAACTGGGAAGTGGCCGCCAAGATCCAGCACTTCTCGAACGGCGGCATCAAGAAGCCGAACAGCGGCGTCGATTACGCCGTGGTGAAGCTGGCCTACCGCTACTAAGCCGTAGAACTCCGCTACGGCGGAGTTCTTTTTGGCCTCTGCAGACGCAAAAAAGCCCACCAAGATCACTTGGTGGGCTTTTTAATATAACTAGCCTGACGATAACCTACTTTCACACTGGTTGCAGCACTATCATCGGCGCAAAATCGTTTCACGGTCCT